>NZ_FQVO01000023.1 GCF_900129385.1 Chryseobacterium takakiae
ACTCCAGATGTCCCACCTCTTTCTTCTTACTTCTCACGTCTTACTTCTTACTTCACCTCTCACTTCTCACTGCTCACTTCTTACTTCTTACTTCTTACTTCTCTTCCACCCTAGCCCGGATTGAAGCAACTGTCTGAGCTCATTTTAATGTTTTTAGTCGCGGTGGCTCCGCCGCCGCGACTAAAAACATTAAAATAGCGAGTGCGGAAAGCCGGAATAAGCTCCTGATTCAAATTGAATGTAGAGGATTGGAGGGTGAAGGGTGAAAGTATATAGGTAATTGGTGAGATTGATGAGTAGATTAGGAAAATCTTTTGACAATAAGCTTATATATATAGTAGCCGATGAGACAGCCAATGGTATCTGCAACGATGTCCAGTGTTTCCATAGATCTGCCTAATCCCATTTCTTCCTGGAGAATTTCTGTGAGAAAAGCGTAAATAAGAATAATCTGGATGAAGTAGTAAAATCTGATCTTTGGGAATGCAGCGATGAAACAGAATCCGAGTGCAGCAAAAATATTTAGATGCAAAAGTTTGTCGATGCCTTGAAACATAAACCAATATTCGTGGTTTTCTTCGCCGGGTTTCAGGAGCATATAAGTAAGAAATGCCCAATAAATGGGCAGTATCTTACTAAATATTTTTGAAATTTTATCCAATGATAGCCTGATAATCTTCAGCGGAAAGTAATTCTGAGTGATCTGCACCTTCAGCTACTTCTAATTTGATGATCCATCCGTTTCCGTAAGGGTCTGAGTTCAATAGTTCAGGCTGGTCTTCAAGTTCTGAATTGAACTCAATCACTTTTCCTGAAATCGGCAAGAATAAGTCTGAAACTGTTTTTACAGCTTCCACACTTCCGAAAACGTCTCCTCCGTTAAGATCATCATCTACCGTATATACATCTACATAAACGATATCCCCAAGCTCTCCCTGTGCGAAGTCTGTAATACCGATTGTAGCAACATTACCTTCGATCTTAATCCATTCGTGATCTTTAGTGTACTTTAATTCTGATGGTGTGTTCATTTTTAATTTTTTATTTTGTACAAATGTATTCAAAATTCCAGAAGCTTCAAATATTGGAGATAAAAAATGTCCTCCAAATTGAAGGACATTTAAATTTATTTTCTTTCTAATTAGAAACCTCCTGAATCTCCGAAGGTAAATGTTGCAGAAATTCCGGCTCTTATGGTTGACAGCGGGAATGCTGTTGATATTTTATATTTTGAGGTCATCTGTTCGTAGAATACTCTCAGATTCAGGTTTTCTGAAACATTGTAGTCTGCAGAGACTTTTATATTCATTAACCTTTGGCCTCCGGTAACCTGGGAGTCATCCAACAGGATATTGGTGATGCTGGTTCTGCTGTCTCTCAGGGAGAAATCTCCTCTGATGTTCAGGTCGCTTCCTTTTGCTTTTCCTCTTCCTCCCGTGTTGGCCATTCCCAGTCTGAAATTTCTGATAATATATCCAACTCTCACTACATATTCACTGTTTGAATCTTCGGTTAAAGTATGATTGACTAATCCTAATAACAGAGTTCTTAAACGGTTGTACTGGAGACCAAACTGTATATTATTTCTCATCGTCATATCAACCCCGATCAATGGGGAAAAGTTTTCTACGTAGCCTACCTGAGCAAATGTGAACGGATTGATATAATCATCGTTGATATCTCTCTGGGTTGCATTAAGATTATTGAGCGTATTAAAATAATCTATGCTGGACTGTACTCCCGTCGCGGTATACGTTGCCTGGTAAGCATGCAGAACATCAAACTTGGAGAACTGCCCGTTGATAATCGGGATATTTCTGAGTCCGGAATAGGTAATCTTCCAGTTCGGAATTGGAAGCCCTGCTTTTTTGGGGTTGGTCATCATTTTCGGGCTTTTACCTTCCACTGCTGCCCTGAATGCAGGAATAAGAATATAGGCATTTGATATTCCGTATCCGTCTTTGAATCCGTTCGGTTCCAGTGCTCCCGGCATTTGCTGAGATAATGTTCTTGCGTTTTCTCTGATCGCCTGATAAATTGCGGTACCATCTTTGAAAGCTGTTTTTAATAAAATTACAGAATTGGAATACGTAACCATATCGTTGGCAAAAGTATAATCCGGATTGGCGATTCCTGTATTTGGATCTCTATAGTTGAATCCGGTATGCGTAAAGTTTCTGTTGTAATTGTGCAACGCACTGATATCAATTCTGAGATCGTTCATCGGCATTACCTGTAAATTGGCCCGAAGTTCTCTTGTGGACATCCGCACGTAAGGATCTGTCATGAATTCGGAATCACTTACCCAGCCATTTTCCATAACGGTTCTTCGGATATCTGCCTGTGAGCCGAAAAGGAATCCGATGGTAGGGCCACCTAAAGTTTGTCCGTAACCATACCAGTTAGGAGCCGACAATAATCCCGGTAAAACAGTGCCATTATTTTCGGAGTAATTAACATCCAGCTGTTTGATTGATGTTAATAAATACGCCATACTCTGCAGGGGAGTCAGTCTGTTTTTAAACTTGTATTTTTTATAAGCATACCTGTTTTTATCCCACGCCTGAGTGTAAGCATTATTTAAGGAATCAATTTCCTGCTTACGTTTCTGAAGTTTCGAAGAAATTTTTTTAAAATAGCCAAACTGTCCGAAAAATTTTGTAAAGTCTGCGGAAGCAGTGGCCTGGATAATATTGGTATTCTGTCCGATTGACCCAAGACTTCCATCCGGACTCGACAGAAGAACGGTAGACCTTGCATTCCAGTTATAAGTGAATCCGTATTGCATTTCCGCATCAATAAAGTCGAGATAAGGAAGATACTGAAACGGAAGCTTGTAAGTTAGCTGAACTCTGTGGTTATATAATACCGGTCTCCCGGCTCTGAATACATTTCCGAAGATGGAATTGTTGTCCATAGTATTTACATCCACATTATCATTTAATGTTCTGGTAGCAGAATTAATTTCAAGTTTTAAAGATTTAGTAAAATTAAATCCTAACCCATACTGCCAGCCAAAATAGAAATTCCTGTTTTTGATAGCTCCGAAATCATCGGCATAATTTCCGCTTAAAATAGCATCAATATTACGGAACTCCAATTCGTTATAATTTCTGTCTACTTCCGTTCTGAAAGAGAATCTCGTAGGTATCGGGTTAAGGTTAAATTCTTTAACCCATCTCAGGTATTTTGTGGATTTCGCTGTATCACTGATCATTTTATTGAAAGGACGGATGACCCAAGGCTTGAAAGTATAATTGTAATCAATATATCCTCTCAGATATTGTCTATAATTTCTCTTGGTATAAATATCCCTGTAAAAATCATCATTATAAACGGCAGTTACCGAAAGGTTTTCCACATCATAGAATTTTGGCTTTCTATTCTGATTCATTCTTTCCTTATGCATGTTTACAACACCAATGCTTCTTTGCTGGGTATATGTTCTTGCTACTTTCTTAAGCTCTTCCCGGTTGGCTGCTTTTTTAAATTCTACATCGGTATCCAGAGGATTATATTTAGGATCCTCAATGGTCTGAGAATAGGAATAATTTAAAGGGATTTTCACTCCTGTCTTTTCTGGCAGGAATTTATCAACGTTTACAGCCGTATTAATACTGAAAGCAGATTGTGTAGACTGTGTTCTCTCGGCGGGTTTAGAATCTATATTTCCAAATCCTACCGAGGTGTAAGAAGCGCTGGTGTTTACCGTAGCAAAATCACCAAGATTAAAATTAAGGCTTGCATTTCCAGCATAACCGCCATCGTTTTCGATCTCTGAAAGGCGGATTTCATTAACCCAAAGAACTCTTTCAAGGTTAAAACCGGGATCTGCCCTGTCCACACCGTTTCGTACACCGATCATGATGGTGGTAATATTTCCTAAGCTCGGACGTCCTTTAATGTAAATTCTTTTATTGTTAATTCCTTCATCAAAGACATTATCTTTTATCCTTTCAGAGATATTGTTCGGGCTGTTTTTATCTCTTCTTAGTTTAGCGTCCACAAAATCCTGAATATCCAGATCGACATCATTTTCCATTGGCCATATTTCCATTGGCGTTGTAGATGAATTGGAAGTTATTTTCAATGATGCTTCATACTCATAGTAATTATCCGTGGCATCACTTCCGAAACGGATAAAGAATTTGGTTTTAGGGTCAATCTGCCCGATATTGGCATCTCTGTTAAGAGGGTCATGTGTATGAACAAAAAGTTTTAATTTCTTATATCTTCTCATATCCAGCGAGGTATTTTTAAATACTCCTCTCGCCTGTGCATTAGGAAGATTTTTAATATTCATGTATAATGAAGCTTCGTTTTGTCTCTGTGCTCCGGCATTTCCGCTAAGGATTTGTCTGTCGATTCCCGGAGGAAGTACGTAAGGCGGCTGATTTAAAGCATTTTCCTCAATGTTCACGCTTCCTACATCAAGATTGCTGGTGTCTGTGATCTGGCTTCCTTCATCGGTTGCAGGATCAGGAATTGCAGAACCATACTGTGCGATATTTTTAGGATATTTTCTCCAGTCTGATCTTACAAGATCCATCGTTCCGAATCTTAAGGTTGAAGTCTGATCAAAGCCGGTTAATAATAACCTCGCAAATCTTACATTATTCAGGATTGAAGGATCTGCATCTCCGGCAGTTGCTACATATTGTGAAACCGGGATTCTGAACAAATACCACTTTACCTGAGAAGTCTGTCCGTTTTGGAACTGTGCCTGAACTGTTTTAACATCAACAATATTGTTTTGTCCTAAAGCTAAACTTCCCTGATCAAGTCTTACTTCATACTGATTATAGCTTTCACTCTGATCAAGGTTGTAATCTTTATTAATATCTTCAGAGTCCGGAGTCTGTGTGGCAACTTCCAGCGAGTTGCTCTGGGAATTCCCTTCAGGGCCTCTGAAGTATTTGTAGCGCTGTACCAGCGATGAGGCCTGATTTCCGGTGAAGCTGTTTGACATGTAGAATACGAAATCATCTACGGCAGGGTCTGAAATATTAGTAACCGGGTTAACAAATGTATTCCCGAACAAAGCTGCTTCCTGATCTGAGCTTAAACCATCATATCCTAAGTCCTGAGCCGTTCTGTCTGCACCTTCACTAGAGAACGCATATAAAATCGGCGGCTGTTTAGGCTGGGTTCCCCAGTTTGAGCTTGTAGTAGTGGATGGCGCGGCAGGAGTCGGTAATCCATTCTCATACTGCATTTGTCCGTCTTTCAGGATATCTTCGGAAACGTTACCCAACTGTAATAAAAGTTTCGGATTTGTTCCTAAAGTATTTCCGTCCGCATAAGGATCCATCATCCAGAATTCCACATACTCGATATTTGAGCTTACAAAGTTGGATACCGAAATTGGTCTCATAATACCTGCCCATCGCTGTGCCGTATTTTCTGTGGCAGGATTGGAATTGTAAGGTCCTTTTTCAGCAGGATAATACGAAATATCAAACGTATTGGTATAGGTTTGCTCGCCGGCAACAAAATCCCTGTTGTTAAAAATTTCTGAAAACTGAACCCTTCTGGAAGCATGATTGGAAACCGATTGCGGGGTAATACCATTCGGAGCCCTTCCTCCCACTCCCCAGAATCGAGGATCAATATTATACCAGGACAGCAAACCTCTTCCGTATCCTTCTGTAATATCATTATTTTTACCGGCTCCCGCAAAAAGAGGGTCAGACTGGTTCTTTTCCGGTTTTGAAGCAAGGCTCCACGCCGTTGGTTCCTTTAAGGTAATTTTGGAAGTCGTTTGTTCAAAATCATCAATATAAGACTGGTCATTAATTCCTTTATTTAAACCAGGAAGCAAATATGCAGTCTCCATTTTAAAGTTCAGATTAGAAGGCGCTTCTGTATTTACAAACGGAATTTTATCTGTTAATCTTGTCAGGAATGGAAGCTGGCTGTTGTACATCAGGTTTATTCCCGCCATTGTATTGTTTACCGCTTCCTGTCCGTAATTTACTTTTTGGGTAAGGGGCGATTCGGAATAATTAACGACGGTTCCTCCTAAGATAAAGTTTTCATTGAATCTTCTTTCTAAATTTAATCCTAAGAAACGTTTTCTCTGAGTATTAAAGGTAAGCTGATTTTCTAATGAGATATTGATTGCCTGTCCGGATTGTTTCACCTGTTCGTTGATGATCGTTACCGTACCGAGCATGTAATCTACGGTATAATCGATACCTTCAGTAAGTTGAACTCCGTTTGCGGAAACTTTTACAGAACCCTGCGGAACATTAACGGCGCCAAGAGAAATTCCCTGCCCCTGTGTTCCTTTATAACGACCTTCAATAGTGTACCTCAATGCGAGGTTGCTTGCAGTTGCCACCTGTTTCTGCTGATCATACAGGTCTGCAAATACATATTGAGGATCATTACTTCCGATTACATTTTGAATATAACTCCCGAATGGCTGTACTTTAGTAAAGATCACCCTTCCCGTTTCCGGTCTGATGGTAATTCCGTTAACAAAATCGAAAATACCGTCCCCGGTTGTATTTCCGTTGGTCTGTAAGTCGCCGTTGGCATTCAGTCGGTCCCAGTTCAGCAATTTGATTAAAGGAACATTGTTTACCTGCGGGTTATTGGCTACCGGAAGATAGTTTAATTTACCTCCTGACTGCGGATCTCTATATAAAACATTCAGGATAAATCCGTCCTGATTTACCTGTCCTGCATCCAGGGAATAAATGTTTTTCATCATCAGGTCCCACATAGGCGAAGAAGTTTTCACCGTGGTATTAGGCTTTAACAATTTCGCCATCAACACTGTACTTTCTTCAGAGAATTCCCCGACTTTGTACACCTGGTTGCTTCCATTTACCGTATAGGAAAATGATACCGCCAAAAGCTGGTTATCATTTAACTTTTGATTTAATGAAATGTATCCTAACTGCGGCTGAAGTATATATTCATTGGTATTTAATCTCCTTGCTTTTTTATTAAATATAAAATGTTCTCCGTCCACGTAAGGTTCCGTACCACCGGTAGCAACCGGAAGATTGGCTCCTTTTATTGCATTATAAGCGGTACTTGCATCCCTTAGTCCCGGCAAAGCATTTACGGTGGAATACAAATTAAAGCCCGGCTGATCATTATTCGGAAGAACACCGGGAGCATCGCCAAGATCCCTGACTCCCACAATACTTTTCTGGTACTGCAGATTGCTGTTCCCCTGATCAAGCACCCAGACTTCCATTCTGGTGATGCTTATCTTAGAGTTGATCTGTGGATAGTTTAATAAAGCATTATCATAATTATCCAGGAAATAATGCCCGATAAAGTAGTGCTGGTTATCCTCATAATCAATAGCGTTGAGTTTAAAGGTGTTCATAACACCACCACCCTGAACGGTAATATTTCTTGCTTCTCCCTGCTGTTGGGAAAGCACTACCGTACCATACGTTTTTCCCAGCTGAAACTCTGTCTTTACCCCGAATAATGATTGCGAACCGCGTATCAAGCTGGTTGACAGCGGCATATTTACGTTACCGAATTCTACTCTTTTAATGATTTTATCCTCACCTCCCGAACTGGGTTTATCCACATCCTGAAGTCCTTTCTGCTGAAGATCTTTCCAGCTTCCTTTCGCCTGCCATACCAGGTTCATCCTGTTTTCAAATGCGAAGCCGCTTTGGGTGTCATAATTGGCTTTCAGCTGAAGGTTTTCTCCTACTTTTCCTAATAAACCCAACTGAATTCTTTGATCGATATCGAAGGTAAAGCTGGTTCTGTTTTGGGGTAAAATCAAAGGATTATCAATCTTCTGATAAAGCCCTGCAAAATCGAAAGAAACATATCCTGAAGGAATGATCTCTATCTTATTGCTTCCGAAAAGGGTTTCAAAAAGACGGTTATTAATCGTTAAAGAAGGAATTAATCCTTTTCTGGCAGCATCACTTTTATCTTTTCGGAACATCAGGCTGTAGCGGTCTGATTTTTCCTTATAATAAGCCCTTGTCTGCTCCGCCATCATAAATTCTTTATAATCTTCGGGAGACATTGCCGTAGGAGGACCTGTAATGGTATTTCCGATTTTCGGATATACGTAATACATTCCGGTTTTTATATCGTAATAAGCTTCATACTGCGTAGGATCTGCAAGCTGATAGTCTTTTTTTATTATAGCTGTATCCCCCACCGCCGGTCTTTGCTGTGCAAATGTCATTACTGACATACATATGAACGACAGGAAAAGGAATATTTTGAGATACTTACTATTTGCCACCAAATGTTAAATGTTTTTTAAAATTTGTTTTACCAGTTCTTCGGTTGAAATCTCCGGATTTTGCTTGATAATTTTGTCTGCAAGTTTTTCGCTCATCCTTTTAGGAATGCCCAAAACTTCTAATGCAGATAACGATTCTTCCTTCACTTTATTATTTGCGAGGGTAGAAATATTTTGCTCCGGATCACTGAATTTCTGGACTTTATCTTTAAGATCTACAATAATTCTTTCTGCGGTTTTAGCACCGATCCCCTTCGCTTTCTGGATCAGGGCACTGTTTCTTGACAGAATAGCTGAAGCAATCTCATCTAGGCTTAAAGTAGACAGTAAAATAAGGGCAGATACAGCGCCCACTCCGTTAACGCTTATTAACAGATTAAACATCTCTTTTTCTGATCTGGTTTTGAAACCGAACAGCAAATGAGCATCTTCCCTGATAATCTGCTGTATATAAAGAAAGGTCTCCTTATTTGTAGTAAGGGTTTGTGAGGTCATTAAACTTATCCCTACATAGTAACCAACGCCCTGGACATTGATCACTGCGTAGGTAGGCGTAAGTTCCTGAACCATGCCTTGTAGTGAAAATATCATTATTAATTTTTAAAACTCCCAAATATAGCAAATTAAAGTAATTAATGTTTTCATTTCAGACACGAATGCTTTTTAACTTAATTTTTAATTTGAATTTTAAAGATCAGGTCCAAAAATGAAATACTTGAAAATTAACTTTGATAGTATTCTTTATTTAAAAGGATAAGTTTCCAAATTGCTACTGCTAACTTCAGAAAATCATACAGATAAATTGAAAGATTTATGCAGATAAACCTGGAGATTTATATGGATAATTTTTTTACCCTTCAAAATAAAAAAATAAAGACTCCAGAAATGAAGTCTTTATCATAATTTTAAAGATCGGTAATTGTATTTTGTCCGATTATTTTTTATCTTTTTTTTCTCTCCTTTGCGCATCCAAAACAGCAATCGTGGCAAGATTCACGATTTCATCTACGCTGGAACGCATCTGAAGCACGTGTACCGGCTGTTTTAACCCCATCAAAATTGGTCCTATCACTTGTGCAACCTTCATACCCCTGATAATTTTATAGGATAGATTGGCACTTTCAAGATTTGGGAAAATGAATGTATTGGCAGGTGTTGTTCCTAATTTTGAGAACGGATAATCACTTAAATGATCCGAATTCATGGCAAAATCCGGCTGAATTTCACCGTCTACAACCATTTTAGGATATTTTTCGTGAAGAATGCTTACCGCTTTTGCGACTTTTTTTGAAGTTTCGGAAATCGCGGCGAAGTTTTCAAATCCCAGCATGGCAATTCTTGGTTCTATCGCGAAAGATTTTACGGTAAACTCTGCCATTTTGGCAATATTTACCAGATCTTCAGCGGTAGGATTCTGATTGATAGAAGTATCTGCAAAGAAAATCGGTTTTTTTTCCGAGAGGATCATCATCATGGCCGCTACTTTATCTACTCCTTTATCTTTTTCAATAACTTCCAGAACCGGTCTCAGGGTAGACGCGTAGTTTTTAGAGAACCCAACGATCAGCCCGTCCGTATCTCCGTGTTTCAGCATCAAAGGCCCGAAATAATCTCTCTGACGAACGAATCTTTTGGCTTTATACTCATTCATTCCTTTTCTCTGACGAAGTTTCCACAGCGTTTCCCTATATCTTTTTCTGTTTTCCTTCTGGTCGTCGTCACTTGGATCAATAATCGGAACATCAAGGTCAATCCCGAAGCGTTCCATCTGTTCTTTAATGTATTTTTTACTTCCCAAAAGAATCGGGTAAGCAATTCCTTCTTCATAAAGAATCTGCGCAGCTTTCAGTACATTATACTCTTCGGCATTTCCTAAAGTAATTCTCTTAGGATTTGCTTTCGCTCTGTTCTGCATCATTCTCACCAGCTTTTCATCCCTTCCCATTCTGTCGAGAAGACTGTTTTCATATTCATCGAAATCCGTGATGGTTTTTCGGGCTACCCCACTTTCCACAGCAGCTTTTGCTACTGCGCTTGATACTTTGGTTATCAAACGGTTATCGAATGGTTTCGGGATAAAATATTCTCTTCCGAAATGAAGATTCTGAAGGTTGTAGGCAAGAATTACCGCTTCAGGAACAGGTTCTTTGGCAAGATCTGCGATGGCATGAACGGCAGCCAGCTTCATGGCCTCATTAATTGTTTTTGCCTGCACATCCAGTGCTCCGCGGAAAATATATGGGAATCCCAGCACATTGTTTACCTGGTTAGGATAATCACTTCTTCCGGTTGCCATAATCACATCTTTGCGGGTTTCAATGGCAAGATCATAGGCAATTTCAGGATCCGGATTGGCCAACGCAAAAACGATCGGGTTGTCATTCATGCTTAATAACATTTCCGGTGTCATTACATTTCCTTTAGACAATCCTACGAAAACATCCGAGCCTTTCACTGCATCTTCCAGGGTATCGATATCCGTTTGAGCAACAAAATCCAATTTTTCAGGAGTAAGGTTTTCCCGCTTATGGTTGATCACGCCTTTACTGTCGCACATCAGGACATTTTCTCTCTTTAACCCTAAAGAAATGTAAAGATTGGTACATGCAATAGCAGCCGCTCCGGCTCCATTTACTACCATCTTTACTTCTTCAATTTTTTTATTGGCAATTTTTAAAGAGTTTATTAAAGCTGCTGCAGAGATAATGGCAGTTCCGTGCTGATCATCGTGCATTAGTGGAATATCCAGGTCTTCCTTTAACCGTTGTTCGATATAAAATGCTTCCGGAGCTTTAATATCTTCAAGGTTAATTCCTCCGAAAGTAGGCGCAATACCCTTTACGATCTCGATAAACTTGTCGGGATCTTTTTCGTTGATCTCTATATCAAAGACGTTGATGTCTGCAAAAATTTTGAACAAAAGACCTTTTCCTTCCATTACCGGCTTAGAAGCTTCTGCACCGATATCTCCCAATCCCAGCACTGCCGTACCATTGGAGATAACAGCAACGAGATTTCCTTTTCCCGTATAGTCGTAAACGGTTTCCGGCTTATCGTGGATTTCCATGCAGGGAACTGCAACCCCCGGCGAATAGGCCAGTGACAGATCTCTCTGCGAGGAGTGCGGTTTTGAAGGAATCACTTCGATTTTTCCTTTAGGTTCGGCTTTATGATAATCTAACGCGGCCTGATTAAAGTTCTTTTCGTCGCGGTGGGTTTTACTTGACATATAATGAATTTTGTTTTTAGTTATAATATATATTGAATGTGATAATCGACTAAACTCTCAATAGGTTTCTGTACGATCTGTCCCACATGTAAATTAAGTTCTGCCGCAGCTGCGCGCAAAACATCTTCATAGTAATAAGCTATTGAACCGATGAAATTGATTTCGGCATCTTTTGATTCTTTGTATGGAAGCACCTGATAATCGAAGAAATTGAGCATTTCATCGTGTACCATTTTCCGTAAGTAGGGATGTCCCTTTCTTTCCACCACAAATTTGTTGAAATCTGCAAGAAAAGCATTGGGACGTGTGCTGTGATACATGTTCTTCAGCACTTCATCCACCGTCAGCTTATACGTTTGTTCAAATTCGCAGGAAAGATCTTCGGGAAGTTTCTGCATAAAGAATCTTCTGACAAGCTGTTTTCCGATAGCGCTTCCGCTTCCTTCGTCGCCAACCAGAAATCCTAAGGAAGGCAACTGGATTTTTATATTTTGTCCGTCAAAATAGCAAGAATTCGATCCTGTACCAAGAATACAAACAATGGCAGGTTTTCCTCTGTAGGCTGCATAGGCTGCTGCCGTGAGATCTTCTTTCACAATGATTTCTGCATTGGTAAAGACCTTTCCCACTTCTTCTATGATGATATCACAATTTTGCTGAACACCGCATCCTGAGCCATAGAAATAGATTTTGGTGATGGAATTTTTAACGGAATTTAAGCTTATATTTTTTTCAATTTCGGGAACGATAAGTTCTTTGCTGATAAAATTCGGGTTGAAGCCAATGGTTTCTGCTTTCAGAAAGACGTTTTTAAATTCGTCCAGAATGATCCAGTCTGATTTTGTAGAACCACTATCAACAATAGCAACCATATTTTTCCATTTTAGTTTAAGGATGCTAAATTATGAATTTATCTTGTAAGATGGCGGATTATGAACATGACATATGTGTTATTTGTTTTCAGCAAATGTTTTAAAAGCTGATGCGTGGTAATGATTTTATATAGAAAAACCGCAGGAAGTCTCTGCGGTTTTATTTAACTTTAAATAACTGGAGTTTCAATTGATCTAAAATAAAAAGAAAGCCGGACAAGTTCTGTTCGGCTCCCTCAAGTTCTTCTGTGTTGCATCATTGTTAATTTATTTCCGCTTTTTTATCATTAAACTGAACCAGCCAGTCTTCGATTTCATCTTCAAGGTAGGATGTCTGGAGGATCATGGCATTGATAAAATCATCGGGAACCGGTTCATCATTGGAATTTTCAAGGTTCCAGAGTTCTTCGGACATATTTTCGTACTCGGAATACACCCGTTTAAAGCGTGAGTTTTCTCGTTCTAGCGCTTCAATATTTTTTTGCTGAAGCTGGAATTTCCTGTATTTGTTTTGACTTTTCATACAAATATTATTAAAAGTGATCGTAAAAATTATTTTTGAAAGTATGATTGAATCATATTACAAGATAGAAAATACCATCAACACAAATAGTTGAAAATGAATTTATTATCAGGTGAAGCCTTTATCATTCCGGAAAACTAAAATTAGAAATTATTTTGTATCTAAAAAAATTTTTAACATCTTTTTTCAGTGTTTAACATATAGTTATAAATTTGCACATTATATCATCGGATGAGAGATTTACTATTACGGCAGAAACAGGTTTTATTCTTCATAATCGCAGGAGGGCTGAGTGCCATTGTTGAAATCGGGAGTTTTAAACTTTTCAGTACGGCAATACCTCATTTCTTTCCCCGCGAAACCAATTTCCACGGGATACATTATCCTTTAAGTAATATTTTTTCCACAAGCTGCGGAATCATTACCAATTATTTTCTGAGCATCTGGTTTGTTTTTGAAAGAGGAAAACATTCCAAGAGAAAAGAGTTTGCTTATTTTATGGCAGTATCTTTCATCTCGACTTTTCTGAGTCTTGGTTTTTTCCAGATTTTTTACAGCTATATTTTTAAGGATACATTTGATCTTATTATTTATTCTTTAAGTCCTGAGATTATCAGCAAGATTGCTGCAATTCTTCTGGTTTCCGTTCTTAATTATTCCATCAAGAAAAAAATAATTTTTAACGGATAAGATGGCTGGAAAAATTTTAAATTACCTCTGGCGAGCCTGGCTCCTGATATTAGCCTTTATTTTCACCCTGATTTTTGGGCTTCCGGTGTATCTGTTATCATTCAACAAAAAACATTACAAATATGCATATCGGTTTGTAAGATACTGGAGCTATTGTATTTTTTATGGAATGGGCCTTCGTTACGAGCTGACCAAACTTTCCGGAGAGACGCTGGACAAAAACCAGCAGTATGTATTTATCTCCAATCATACTTCCATTATGGATATTATGCTGATGTGCATTTTATGTGCCGATCATCCCATCTGTTTTGTAGGTAAAAAAGAATTGGTAAAAATCCCGATTTTTGGAACAATCTATAAAAGAATATGCGTGATGGTAGACCGTGGAAGCGCAAGAAGCCGTGCCGACGTTTACAGAAGATGTGCCGAAAAGATGGAGGAGGGAAACAGCATTGTTATCTTCCCCGAAGGCGGTGTTCCGGATGACACTACCATCATTCTTGATGAATTTAAAGACGGCGCTTTTACCCTTTCTTCCAAACATAATTCGCCAATTGTAATCTATACATTCGTAGGATTAAAGGAAATTTTCCCGTTTGACAATTCAAAGGGTTATCCGGGTAAAGCAAAAGTATATTTTAACGGAATTTTATACCCTTCCGCACCTCCTAAAGAGCTTAAATTGTCTTCTTTTGAGACAATAAAAAAAGTATTGCTAAAACACTATAATTAAAAGAAATAATATATATTTGTTTTCAGAAATTTTCAACAAATATGTCAAATTATTCTAAACAAACCAATTGGGGACAATTCATCCCATTGGTTACTGTATTTTTCTTCTGGGGATTTGTGGCGGCAAGTAATGACATTTTGATCCCGGTTTTTCAAAAAGCTTTTAAATTATCACAAACCGAAAGTATGCTGGTGCAAATATGCTTCTATGTGGCATATACTGTAGGTTCATTGATTTACATGGCTGTTTCCAAAGGTATAAAACAGGATTTGGTCAATAAAATCGGGTATAAAAACGGTCTTATTGTAGGTCTACTTATTTCTGCAGCGGGAACTCTTTTGTTTTATCCTGCAGCCAATCTGCATTCTTTCCCACTGATGATTTCAGGGCTTTTTATTGTAGGACTAGGATTTTCACTTCAGCAGATTGTGGCAAACCCTTTAGCCATTGAAGTTGGTCCTGCAGAAACCGGTTCTCAGAGGCTTACGATGGCAGGAGGAATCAATAACCTCGGAACAACGATAGGCCCGCTTATTGTATCTTTCGCGATTTTTGGTTCGGCAGCAGCTGCAACCCAGGATGTGAGTGTTGAAAGTGTAAAAGTTCCTTATCTTATTTTAGGAGCGGCCTTTGTTCTGGTAGCTATCATGCTTAAATTTTCATCTCTTCCGGCTATCACACCAACAATTACAGAAGATACAGACGATATTGTTCCGGGAGAACACAGAAAGTCGGCTTTCCAATATCCGCAGCTTTTCATGGGGATGATTGCCATATTTGTATATGTTGGGGTGGAAGTTTCTACGGCAAGTAATCTTCCTGCCTATATGGAAAAAAGCTTAGGTTTTGAAACGAAAGATGTAGCACCTTATATTTCCTTATATTGGGCTTCATTGATGATCGGACGTTGGACCGGTGCCGTTGAAGCATTTGACGTAAGCGCAGGTGCTAAAAAAATCCTGCGGTTTCTCGCGCCTTACCTTGCATTCGGGGTTTTCTTACTTGTTAATGCCATCGCGAAACACGATCTGTCGCATTTCTATGTATACGGATTGATTATTATTGCCATGATTATCTGCGATATTATGAGTAAAGGTAATCCGGCAAGAATGCTTCTGATTTTCTCTGTAGCAGGTATTGCAGCTTTATTAATAGGAATGTTTACTAAAGGAATGGTTTCCGTATATGCTTTCACAAGCGTGGGCTTATTCTGCTCTACGCTCTGGCCGTGTATTTTTGCTTTGGCAATCAACGGTCTTGGAAAGCATACCAATGAAGGTTCCGGACTTTTGATTATGATGATTATGGGAGGTGGGATTGTAAGTCTTATCCAGGGATATGTAGCAGATCTTACCAATATCCATTTCAGTTATATTGTGGGGGTAATCTGTTTTGCGTATCTTGCTTTCTATGCGATACGAGTAAGCGGAATTTTGAAATCCCAGGGAATTGATCTTGACAAAATCACAAAAGGCAGTGGTCACTAATACATCAAAAATAATATATAAGAAAAGATTTTGGGCAGGTTTATTACTTGCCCAATTTGTTTTGTTCTTTTTATTCTCCAGATCATCTGAAATTGTTGGATTTTTTGAAAATTTCTTTGAAAACCAAAAGAAGTTTCATCAGCTTATTTTTTCATTGATTCCTTTTTCGTTTGGAGATGTTCTTTACATTTCTATGGGAATCTTTCTCATATACAACATTACCGGATGCTTCAGGAAAGCCAGAAGAAAAAGAGCTTTGCTACAAATTCTTATTTGCCTCAATACTTTCTATTTTCTTTATCAGATATTCTGGGGAATGTTGTATTTCCAGACTCCGATTATCAAAAAACTATCTTCACAACAAGAGCCAACGGTTGAAAAAGCTAAAATGTTAGCCTTACAATACCTTCAGAAATGTAAAGAAACGAGAAAGCTGGCACGCGAAGATGCAAACGGCATTTTCATCATTAAAGATCTGAATGCGGTACAAAATGAAATTCTTAAGCGCCAGACGATGCTTCCTGAAAATATTTCACAGAAAACAGTTCCTGAAATTAATTCTTTTAAGCCTAGTATTTTTAAAAGCGGAATGAGTTTTACCGGAATTCTGGGATATTATAATCCTTTTACTGCTGAAGCTCAATTCAACTCCCAACTGCCGAATACCTTGATACCCTTTACATCAGCGCATGAAAGTTCTCACCAGCTTGGTTTTGCACGAGAACAGGAAGCCAATTTTGTAGGATACCTGATCGGGATTAATTCTACTAATATAGAACTCCGCTACAGTACGGAATATTTTACACTAAAAAGTTTATTGAACTATATCTTGGATAAGGATCCTGCTTTTGTAAAAGCCATTTTAAAAAATTACTCTCCGGAAATGAAAAGAGACCGAGCGTATGAAAAAGCTTTTATCTTAAAACATCAGGGATTATTGGATGATTTTTTCGGGTTTACGAATAATCTGTTTCTGAAATCCAATCAGCAGGAAGGATCTATCACCTATTCTTATTTTATCAATCTCCTTCTTAACTACGAAAAGGTATAAAACAAAAGAATCGTATCAGGCGATACGATTCTAAAAACACAAATGATGAAAAAAAATTTATTACCTTGACTTGTTCCCTCATTCAAGGCGTTGTAAAAGTACAATTTATTTTATAAAAAAAAAAATATTTTGATATTTTTTTTCACAAATTTAGGACATTTTAAAAATTATAATTTTTGTTAACATTTCTAATATTCTTAGTTTTTCTTTCAAACTTACTATTATTACTCATTAACAGGTGATTATATCAAACAATTTTTTTTGGAATTATTTTGCTGTATTGACACATCTGCACCAACAATAATTTATCAATCAGAAGAAAGTATGAATGAAAGAAAGAAAAAAAGCATCCAGAAGGATGCTCAATTATTTATTTTTTAAATTTTCCAGTTCTTGTTTTAAAGATTCAATTTGCTCTTTTAAAAGTTTTATATAATCCTGCAAATTATCTATTATAGAGTGGGGTATGTTAAAGTTCTGATGATAATAATTTCCAGAATGATCATTGAAAGTAGAATTATCATTATGCACAATTCCCGAAATTTCAGACTCTTTAATGTCGTCAACGGAAACCTCTAAAGCTTTTGCCAGCTTTTCCCACTCATCATCATGAATTTTTGATTTTCCGTTTTCTTTACGGGAATAACTGGAAGTATCGGTGGATAATATTTTAGCCATAGTTTCCTGAGACATTTTTTTCTGTTTTCTTAAATTTCTTAATTTTTCCTGAATCATCCTAACGTGCTTTATTGCAAATGTATGAAAACTCAAAGCAAAATTTGCAAGAAAATCGCAAGAAAGTTGCAAAATATGTCTGCTTTTCGAAATTTATTTTTTTATAGTTTTGTTTCTTCAATATTGATAGCGCTAAATAAAATCAATTTATACTTGCGCAGGTATAGATTGAAACAGATCGGGAAAATCCCCATGCCGGGGGTTGTACGGCAATGTAATTTTTAATTAAAAAATCAACAAATGAAAAATTTAAAGAAACTTTCGAGAAAAGAATTGAAAGATCTAAAAGGGGGAGTATTATCATTTACCAATACTATTGAGGCCGCAGGCAACTGTTGGGTATATGAAAGAAATACGTTACAGGGCAACAAAGATGATTATAAAGGAGGCGGAAGTGGAAAATGTAGTAATCCACCAAGTGGTTATCATTGCAAAACATACACTGCAATGGGAAGTTGTTAAAATAACTATAGTTGCTACTAAACTTTTTTAGTGGCAACTATTAAATATATATATATTATGAAGTTTAAATTTCAAATCTTATTTCTATTAATTGTACAATTAAAAGCATTTATTAATGCTCAACAATTAAAATTATCATATGATGTCTACTTCATAAAAGATACGATCAGAAAAGAAAAAGAAGTACAAAATATGACATTATTAGCAGATACGCAGAGTTACATATTTTGTTCTGAAAATTTATTGGAAAAAGATTCTCTTAAAAATAATAATTTAGAGTATTCTACAGTCATTATGGATGATGAAATTAATTTTATGGTTAAGAGAAAAAATAATATATATACTAAATTCTATATAATTAATGAAAAGTTGTATGTACTAAATGAAAATGCAACAAATTTGAATTGGCAAATAAAAAAAGAGATTAAAATCATTGATGGCTTTACTTGCCAGCTAGCTACTTTATCATATAAAGGTAGAAACTGGTCAGCTTGGTTTACAACAGAATGCCCAATTTCTTTAGGTCCATACATTTTTAACGGTTTACCTGGATTAATAGTAGAATTAAAAGATTCAAGAAATAATTTTTTATTCAAATTAACCAAAATAGCCAAAACTAATGACGATATTAACCGCATTATAAATCAGTCAGTTTGGATAGAAGAAAAACCTATTACTATAAATAAAAAGCAATTAATAAAATTATATCTTACAGAATATAATGATCCGTACAGGAGAATGAAAGAGAAAAAAATTATTTATATGATTGATGAAAAAACTGGAGAGCATCAACCTCCTCCCGATTTTGATAAAATGACAAAAAATGCACAAAAGTATATAAGAGAAAACAACAACCCAATTGAACTTGAAGATGCAATAAAATATCCAACAAAATAGTAGATTGTAAAAATTTATTTCTCGCAAAATTGAAAAAATATTTGTTTTCTACAAACATCTGCTTATTTTAGTGAAAAATATTAATATGCCATTGGACAAACTTATCAATTACCTTAAACTTGATAAACAGGAGTTTATGTTTCAGTTCAATTCCCACCCCAATTATCCTTCTGCGTTAGCCTTCAGCGATACCCTGAATTTTATGGGGGTGAGAAATGATGCTTATGAACTCGATAAGGAATATTGGGATGAACTACCCGAAGAATTTATTGCAATAGTAGACAATACTTTTTCGATGGTTAAAAAATCAGGAAGCCAATATTCGGTTTATTCGGATAAAACGAATACGTTAAGCAAGGATGAACTTTACAGGAAATCTACCGATTTTGTGCTGCTCTTTGAAAAAGATCCATCAGTAAGTAAATCTGTTACCAATTACAAGCCTTTTCTATATCTCATTTTTACAATCATAGTTCTGTACTCAATCATAACACAGACATGGTACGAAGCTTTATTTAATATTCTTTCACTGGCCGGAGTTTATATTTCTCTTGAAATTTTCAATCAGAAATTCGGGAGTACATCTGCAGTGATAGGCAGTATCTGTGGTGATACAACAGGAAACCAAACCGTTAATGCCTGTAATAAAATTATTAATCAGGATAAAACCAGCATCCTGGGACTAAAATTCTCAGATTTCTCATTGATTTATTTTATAGGCATTGCAGTGTTAGGACTTTTTTTACCTGTCACTTTTTTGGTTTTGAAAGGTTTTGCTGTTGTATCACTGCTTGCTATCGGCTATTCGTTATATATCCAGGGATTTGTAGAAAAGACGTTCTGCCGGGTTTGCCTTTTGATTATTTCTGTTTTAGTGGCCCAGCTTATTATTAGCATTTTTCTTTTTGAGAATGTTTATTTTGATATTAAAACTGCAATACTGAGCATCATTTTATGGGCTGTTCTTATTTTTTCTGTCGTATATCTTAATACAATTCTCGGAGAAAAGGAAAACCTCCAGAAATCAAATGCAAAAAATTTAAGATTTAAAAGAAATTATGACTTGTTTAAAAGAGAACTTCTTGAAAATCAAAAAGTAATATTTACAGACAATGAAACATTCCTTGTGGGAAACAGAAATGCGAAAATTCATCTGTCGGTTATTTCAAATCCTTATTGCGGATTTTGTAAAGATGCACACAAAATTATGGAAGATCTGCTTAAAAAATATCCGGACATTTCTGTTCAGATGAGGTTTAATTATTCACCGGATCAGCAGAATGAAAAGGCGACAAATCTTATTTCCGATTTAATGTACACCTATAAAAATAAAGGCTCTGAAGATTTCTTAAACCTTGTTGAATATTGGTTTGAAACAAAAGATGAAAATAAAACAAGACAGAAAGCAGGGATTACCTCAGGCAATGAAGATCTTTCTCCCCTTATTATTATGTCAGCTGAAAACAGGAATGCAGGACTTAATTTTACACCGATTATTCTGATCAATGGATATCAGTTTCCTGATAAATATGACCGTGAAGATATATATTATTTTATGGATGAGCTGATGGAAGATGATGATATTTAATAAAAATAGTTTTCGAACTATAAAATTCACTAAATTAGGAAAAATTTATTTAGACATAGAATATCAAACTTATAAAAACAACAAGTTAATATTATAATACTATGAAAAATCTAAAAAAACTTTCAAAAGAAAATTTAAAATCAGTAAAAGGAGGAATTACTCCGGAATGTGTTGCTGCACAACAGGCTGCCGTAGCATGTTACTCTACCCTTGCAGCGTGCCAGGCTGATCCGAATTCATATGAGCCTACTTTCGGAACTTCATTTTGCATGCACTATTGCAACAGATACTGCTATTAAAAGTTAAACCTTTTAAAATTACAGTTGTCGCCATAAGGCGGCAACTTGCTTAAATAAAAAACTCCATTTTGAAATCTTTTCCCTTCTACCTTCAGCCAGATTCCAAAGACTGCGGACCTACGTGTCTTCGTATCGTCAGCAAATACTATGGT
>NZ_FQVO01000008.1 GCF_900129385.1 Chryseobacterium takakiae
ATTTTCAATGATCGCAAAGAAAATTTCCAAAATAATTTGAATAACAATAATATCAAAAAATGAAGCCGACTCGTGAAATGAGACGGCTTCTTCTTATAGGAGAATTTCTTGCAAAGAAAGGTTTTATAGTGAAAAATGGAGGATACAGAGGACTTATGGAAGCGGTTTCAAAAGGAGCGTTCCAAAAAGGAGGAATCGTATTAGGCTATACTTGCAAAAGCTTTGGTAGTACAGAAGGAAATGCTTATTTAACAGAAAATATTGTATGTGAAAACTTATTTGAAAGACTTGAAAAACTTATAAGCAATACAGATGTTTTTATCATCCAAAAAGGAGGAGTAGGTACATTGTCAGAGTTATTCTTAGCTTTAGATTCAATAAGAAAATTGTCAAAGAAAGAACGCCCTAGGATTTATCTAATAGGTGAACATTGGCATAAACTAAAAGATATATTAATATCATTTAATCTGCAAAATGATGTAGGATTACTGAAAATAGTTGAAAGTTTAAAAAAATTAAAAGAAAGTCTATAGGAATTGGATTAGTGAAAGAACAATTAAATTATTTTATTTTATTAACGAATTAAAAGTATTAGGTTATGAAAATTAAAGTTTTAGATTGCTCTATTATTAATAAATCAAAATCAAATCAAAAAATTATTTTTGATATAAAATTTTAGAGAGTGAAAAAGATGTTTTAGTAACAAAAATGATTTATCATTTAAGGTTTTATCTGTAAGACATATAAACCCTCCTATCGAAAATTTTTACCCTTTGATAGTTGATATTGACAATAGTCATAGTTTTGAAAAATATAAAGGTTTGGTCTTTACAGACGAGAAATAAATAACTTCTATAAACTTAACCGCTTTCTAATGAGAAAGCGGTTTATAATTTCCACATTTTTTGAAACAGATTTCGTTAAATATAAACGAATAATTGGGGCTCCCTCTATTAACCAAGTAACAAAACAGAGTTTTTTCACAAACAACCAAGCTTCTGAACAGAAGACAGTTACAAAAGTTAAAATAATGTAAGAGATTCTATATCAAATCATTCGAAAATTCGAATGATTTGGTGCAGAATTCAAATGATCCTTTTTAGAAAGAATTTACAAGAAAAAAGTATATTTAAACATCTGATTTTTTCAAAATGCTTCAAAAGAGAAAATGGTCTTTGATATTGATGAAAATAGAAATGAAAAAGATATAATTAAGTCTTGAATCTAGGTTCTCAGTTCTTGAATCTTTATTTTTTATGCAGAAATCTTACAGCAGAAATTACGGTTTTCTTCCAGCCTCTGTGGGTTGGAATTTTCTAAAACCAGCTTGGAATTTGCAAGTTCGGGATTGTTGTGAACTTCGTTTGGAGTATAAATCTTGTGTTTGTAACAAGACGATTATTGTTATAATCTTCAATAAAGAATTTCAGTTCCTGATAAATCGTTGTTGAAAGAATTTCTTTAGAACGGAAGTAATATGACTTCATGATCTTGTAAGATCCCTCCACAATGGAATTGGAAAATGTAACATCTTTCAAAGCAATCATCTTGTTGATATTGACCTGGCAATTTTTTTGATAAATTCGGCAATCGTTTTGTTGTTGTTTTCAGATCCACCATCTACAATAAGTTCAAGATTTTGATCTTTCAAATCTACATCAAATTCATTCTTGATGGCTTGCTTTACGGTTTTCATTCTGATCTTCGAGCATTTCTTGATAGAAAATATCCCAAGACAGAATCTTTCGAGAAAAGTTGTCGACTACGGTGTAAATGTAGAAGGTAATATTACACA
Source organism: Chryseobacterium takakiae (assembly GCF_900129385.1). GTDB lineage: Bacteria > Bacteroidota > Bacteroidia > Flavobacteriales > Weeksellaceae > Chryseobacterium > Chryseobacterium takakiae. The sequence goes on from NZ_FQVO01000008.1 coordinate 1,796, forward strand.
AACTTTTATATTGGGAAATATCCATATGCCAAGTTTATTCACTATTTTTTTATGTTTCATTAAGGTGTTTATGAATGCTAAAGCATTTCATTCGATCGTTTTGCTTTGTAAGAGCCTTTCTTTCTAGGTTTCTTCTTAGGCTTTCTGACTTCTGAATATCCGAGTTTTCTAGCGTATTTGTACCAAGTTGGCTACTCCATAGATACTACTCCATCACGAATTGCGTTTCCCCCAAATGGAACAGATGCACTAAGTTTTGTGTTTGCTCAGATTCATATATTTTTGAGGACGGAAGTTTCTCTGTTGGAAATCTGCTTGGGTCTTCGTTTGAAGCATTGTCCAACCAAAGACGCGCTACAAGCAAATTTTCTATCGCTTAACCAAAACAAATATTGCCTTTTTGAAATCATCAAAAAACAAAGAATATCTTTTTTAGCAATAGGAAAATCTTCAGAAAGATTTTCGATCAGAGTTACAAAAAAATTTCGATTGGATTTAATGATTCTTCGGATATTTTCCTTTCCAAGAAGAGTAATCAACGTAATGTATATTCTGGCAAATTGAATGAATGCCTTTCGACTGAAATACAATCGGGGAATCAAGAAATACTTTGGTGTCTTCCAGATTATTCCGAATGCTTTTGGAAAATTCAGATCCAATATATTTTTCGGATTTTCATTTTTCCAATAATCAGAAGTAGAAGCCAGAATTTCTCTGATGAATCTTTGTGGCAAAACTTCATTCTGAACTCCTAAAGCATAACAGGTTTTGATATCCGTATGATACTTTCTATATTTTTCATCGTGTGTTTGGCAAAATCTATAATTCTCAAAATTATTATTTCAAATATTCGAATCCAAAACCAACAGGCTTCGAGCCCTGCAAGATTGTAAATCAAGCTAATTTGCTGAATATCATCACTAAGCGGTTCGAGTTCCTGTTAATAGGAGGAGCAAAAAGACTTACAGCAATGTAGGTCTTTTTTGTTTTATTCCACATCCGTTACTTTAACAAAATAATAACAACTCCAACACACCACAACACCATTATTTCATTACATTTGCAGTTTTGTATTTATTTACTTGAAAAATTAAATATTATTGAACCATTACAATAAATCTGCATACTTTTTGTTTATGCAATAGCTTGAAGAACAACAAATGTTAATTAACAGACCGCGATATTATCCCTTTTTAATTTTTATCCTCCTTTCCCATTTTGTACATGCCCAAAATGCAGCCAGCGGAAAAATTATAGACGCCAAAACCAATAAAGAAATTAGCGGCGTAGACGTTTTCATTAACGAAAGCAATAAGCCGGCAATTACAACAACTTCCGGTAACTTCATGGTTCAGTCGGACAGTATTATTTATAAGCTGAAGTTTTTAAGAAAAAATTATTCTTTAGAAACCGTAGATGTTACTCCTGAAAACGCCACTAATATTTTCGTAAAACTTTCACAGGAAAAAGTTAGCAATATCGAAGAAGTTGTCATCCACAACGAAAAACCGAAGTACAAAAATAAAAGGGAAAACCCGGCTTATGCCATCATGCAGAAAGTCTGGGCCAGGAAAAGAAATAACGGATTGGATAAATTCGATACGTATACTTATAAAGAGTATGAAAAAATCCAGTTTGACGCCAACAACCTGGACAGCGCCTTTATGAAACGGAAAATTTTCAATAAGCTTGAATTTATTTTCGATTATAAAGATTCTACCGCCAGCGGAAAAATAGGACTTCCCGTATTCCTGAACGAAGCCGTTTATGAGAACTACGGCGAAAACAAGCCCTCCAAAAGAACAAAAAGACTTTTGGTTGCACAAAAAACATCCGGATTTCAGGATAACCAGATCGTAACGCTTACTGCTAAAAACCTGTACCGTGATATTAATATCTATGATAATACTTTAAATTATTTCGACATCGGGTTTCCGAGTCCTGTGGGAGAAACGGGTTTCAGCACGTATGATTATAATTTAATTGACACCGTTTCTGTTCGCGGAGAAAATGCTTTTAAGATCAGGTATCAGCCGAAAAGAACGGAAGTTCTCGCCTTTCAAGGATATTTGTATATTGATACGGACAGCTATGCCGTGTTGGGCGCCACTTTAAAATCTACCCAGAAAATCAACGTTAATTTTATTAACGGAATTTCTACCGAACTGGAATACGATAATCCTGATGAAAACACCTTCTTGCCAAGAAAATTTGTTACGGAAATTGAAATGACGCCGTTCTCCAAAAAGAAAACTGCCAAAAGTATAGTTGCCAAACGTTCAGTCGATTATTCTGAATACGAATTCAATAAACCTCTTGAAGACAAAGTTTTCAAACGTACGGAAGAAGAATATTCCGATAGTTTTACAGACAAGGATGACGCTTACTGGCTTAAAGCCAGACCGGATTCTTTATCCAAATCCGAGCAGGGAATTTATGATATGCTTGACAAACTTCAGCAGACTCCGAAATTCAACAGAATAGTAAAGCTGTATGAAACATTGGGTTCAGGATATTATAATGTAAAAAAATTAGGTATTGATATAGGTCCGATATTCTCTGTTTACGGAAAAAATGAGGTAGAAGGCGACAGAATACGTTTGGGTGCAAGAACCTATTTCACAAGAAATGACCCATGGAGAGTACAATTTTATACAGCTTATGGCTTTAAAGACCAACAGGTAAAATACGGGGCAGAAGCAAGATTCATGTTTAACAGGGTCAACCGTTTTACAATTGGAGCAGGAACCCGAAGAGATGTTCTTCAGCTCGGAGTACAGCTTACCAACGACGATGGAATTATGGCCAGAACATTTGCTTCATCAACCATTTTTGCGAGGGGAGACAACGCTTCTTTAAGTTCTCTTAATCAGACAAATGTTTTTACCTCTATTGAGCCGTGGAAAAACTTCCAGATCCGACTCGACGGGACCATGCAGAGCATTAAATCTGCCAATCCGGACGGTTTCAGCCTGATGTACTATAAAGATGGTGCTTTAAGGAAAACAACAAACGATTCGCACTTTACGTTGAGTCTGATCGCAAGACCGGGCGCAAAATTTTCCCAAACCGGAATCGATCGTTATGAGCATGGAACTCTGGCTCCGACCATTGTGTTAAAATATACGAGAGGAATTGAAGGATTATTCGGATCAGACTTTAATTATAACAAACTGCAGTTCCTCTTTTACAAGCCGTTCTTAGTCGGAAGCTGGGGAAAGCTGCAGGTTAATTTCGAAGCCGGAAAGAACTTCGACACCGTTCCTCTGGCTTTACAGAATATAATCCCCGGAAACCAGTCGTACAGTCTTGCGCAGAATACTTTTGCCCAGCTGAATTATTATGAATTCGTAGCAGATACTTACTCTACACTTCACCTGGAACATCATTTCAATGGCAAGATTCTTTCCTTTATTCCATTAATTAAAAAACTGAAATTGAGAGAGATTGCTTTTATAAGAGGCGCTTACGGAACACTGAGCGACGCATCTAAAGCCATTAATGTAGAAGGATTTAAATACTCTGCTCCAACCGATCATATCTATTATGAATATGGATTCGGAATCGAAAATATCGGTTTTGGAAACCTGAGAATTTTCAGGGTAGATTTTAACTGGCGGGGCAACTATCTTGACCGTCCTGACATTTCCACCTTCGGCATCAAAGCTGGATTCCAGGTTAACTTCTAGAAAAAAATAAAATCTCCTTCGTAAAGGAGATTTTTTATTGTTAAGATTCTGCAGGATAATCTTTACATCCGTTACAATGTGCTACAATATAAACAATATTGCACGGAGGCCTTTCTCCTTCCGGGATACTGCAATAAATATTACATGGCAAACATTCTTTTACAGGAGCAATACCTCCTGTAACTTCTTTAAGATCCTGTCTTGTGATTTTCTTTAGATTTTTCATATCAGTTAAATTTTGTTTGATTGGATGTTAAATATAAGAAATATATTCGTTTCCAATTATGATTTGATAAAAATAAAAAACCTCAGCAATTTATTGCTGAGGCTGTTTTTATGAAAACGCGTATTAACTATGCGTTTGTTTCTACAGATACGTAAGATCTGTTATTTGCTTTCTTTCTGAAAACTACTTTACCATCTACTAAAGCGAACAAAGTGTGGTCTTTACCGATTCCCACGTTTGCACCTGGGTGGTGTTGCGTACCTCTTTGTCTAACAATAATATTACCGGCAATAGCTTCCTGACCACCGAAAATCTTTACCCCTAATCTTTTAGAGTGAGATTCTCTACCGTTTTTGGAACTACCAACTCCTTTCTTATGTGCCATTTTATTTTAAGGTTTTTTGGTTTAACAATTATTCTGCACTTTCAGCAGCTTCAGCATCTGCCTTTTTTGTTGTTTTTTTAGCAGGCTTTTCTGCTTTTTTAGCTCCTTCAAATCCTGTAATACCAGTAATCTGAATTTGAGTTAATGATTGTCTGTGACCGTTTTTCACTTTGTAACCTTTTCTTCTTTTCTTTTTGAAAATGATTACTTTATCAGCTTTTACATGGTCCAGGATCTCTGCCTCTACAGTGATTCCGCTTACAGCTGGGGCGCCTACAGTGATTGCTCCGTTTACAGTAAGAAGTACTTTATCGAAAGATACTTTACCTCCTTTGTCTCCTGATAAACGGTTTACAAACAACTTCTGGTCTTGCTCAACTTTGTATTGAAGCCCTGCTATTTCTACAATTGCAAACATTGTTTATAAAATTTTTAGTTATTCGAGGTGCAAATATAAGAAATATTTTCTAATCTCCTCAAATTCAATCCAATCTTTTTTAATTAAAATTTTAACTATGTTTTGAATAATTTATCACAATAAAGTGATATTATTTTCCGTTAAATAATATATCTTCGCTAAACCAAAATATTTTATATGAAAAGAAACTTTAATTTCCGTATCCTTGCGGGAGCAATTGCTGCACTTTCGTTGTCAGCATGTAACAACGACACACTGGAAACTCCGGTACAGCCAGAACAACAAATCGAAAGCCAGAAAATTGAACAGCCCAACGCATTAGAAAAAGTGTGTTATTATGTAGATCAAAACTGGAGTTCTTCTGCTGTTTTGCTGACGTATTTACAAAATTCCACGGACACAAATTTTATGAATTCGCAAATGACAAAAATTGCGAGTCTTTGGGGAAGGAGCAATCCCACACTCCGTTTTGTGAACGATCCTTCCAATTATAACTCCACGTATAATGCAATCTCCTACTCTTCGGGGAAAATTTACTATGGCTATGCGATTTACTATGACGCCAAATCTAAAGGCGGGGATATTGTTAACGCTATGATTTTAGCGCACGAATATGGCCACCAGCTGCAATATATCTTTGGGCTTCCCTCTGTTTATGAATCTACGGCGAGACCTAATGAGCTTGAAGCAGACGGGTTTGCCGGATATTATTTGAGAAGACCGAACGGCTACAACCAGACAAGCTTTACCCAAATTGCAGCAGCTTATGAGTTTGCTCAAAGCATCGGAGACTACCAGACGAATAGTCCGGGACACCACGGAACACCGCCACAAAGAAGATCCGCTGTACGTCTGGGTTTCCTTTTAGGACAATATGATCTTACCGCATCAGCATTTGATTATAATTTTTTCTATTATTATCAAGGCGTTTTAAACGGAACTTATAAAACCGCAAAAAATTCTCAATATCCAGAGCTTGATGCATACATGAGCCAATATCTTGATGAATTGAAAAAAATCCAGACAGGAGAAATTTCTGCTGAAGATTTCAAAAATTTAAAGTAACATTCATTTTCGATATATCTTTCTTAGAGGCAGGATAATTCCGGCCTCTTTTCTTTTAAAATATTTCATAAAGTTTATTTACTTTTGATGCATTATCTATAATATAATGAAAAGAGATCTCTATATTGATTTTGCAAAAGGGCTGGCAACACTCTCTATCATATTTATCCATACGGCTTTCTGGTCCGGACAATTTTATATTCCGGCAGAAGTAAGAGTATTTTCTTTGGTTTTTGATGTGGCACTTTTTTATGCATTAAGCGGTATAACTTCAGGCTCCAATATTGAAAAGACTTTTTACAGATTACTGAAACTGCAGATCACGTACATGATCTTCGTTACTTTTCTGTTTTTCCTTGATTATTTCTTTAAAATTTTTGGCCTGAATTTTTTCTCTCTGGAATGGTTAAAACATTTTTATTCCACCTTTGGATCAAAATATACAATTAACAGTATCTCTACCGTCCCACAATGGGAAAATCTCGGCAACTGGTATCTTCATCAATACACCAATGCAGATACTTTTCCCGTAGTCATGGGAAGTTTCTGGTATCTGAAAGTGTATTTTATTCTGACGGTTTTCGGAGTATTGATTTTACGGTTTTTCCCTAAACATATCAACTGGTTTATTGCTTTATGTGTTGCTTTAACACTACTGTTTAATATTTTCCCTGAAATATATCCTAACGGACAGGTAGGTTATGTTGCCTTTTATCTGGCCGTTTTTCTGATTGGCAATAGAATGAAAGGCAAAAAAGTACCCGGTAAAATGATTCCGGTTTTATACGCTTTGGTTGCGGTAGGGTTAATGTGGATGTTCTGGTATTATGGAAATGAGATCTTTTATAAGATCAACAGAAATAAATTCCCGCCTAAAATTCCGTACATTATCTGGGCGATGTTTTCTCTGGTAACGTTGTTCGTATTTTATAACCGGTTAAAAATTTCGGCTGAAAGCTTTGTAACGTATATTGGTAAAAACGCCATCTTTTTTTACTTTGCCCAGGGAATAAGTTCCTCGCTCGTTTATTTTTTGGTAGTTCCCTTAAAAGAAAAAATGTCTTGGTGGGTTTTAATGATACTAATTTATATCATTAATGTTTTTCTGGCATTCGGGATTTCAGCTGTATTAAAGAAAGTAGACAGCTTTGGATGGAATATTTTGGAAATACTAAGAAAAAAAACTGCTATTAAATAGCAGTTTTATTATTTTATTAGTCTCTTCTTCCACTCCTCGCTATCAATGCTATAATAACAATGAGAACAATAGCGCCACCAATAATATACACCGGGTTGGCGTACCATTCCGTAGTGGTGGTTGTACTGTTTTCCGTAGTAACTACCCCGCCGGCAGTATCTTGTGCAAACGAAAAAATAGACATGAATACTGAAAATGCAAATGCAAGCAGAGCGCTCATTTTACTTTTAATAGCTGTAACTGTTTCCATAATGTTTATATTTTTAATTGGTTTTAAAACAATAACAAAAAAAGTACCATCAAGTTTACATAATTCATAAAAAAGATGAATTTAAATGAAAATCTTCAAACAAAATAAACTTCTGTCATATCACAAAATATTTTAATTTTACACAAAATTTAAAGCATGTTTAAGTTGAAACTTCCTACCGACCCAAGGTGGGCAAATATTGCAGAAGGAAACATTGAAGAAATTTTAACGGATCATGCATGGTGTGAGCAGAAAGCGGCTACCAATGCAATCGGACTGATCACAATGCTACCCGAATATCCGGAAATCGTTACAGAACTTCTCGCCATTGCGCAGGAAGAGCTGGAACATTTCAGGCAGGTTCATGAGATTATTAAGAAGAGAGGATACACCTTTGGCCGTACCCGAAAAGATGATTATGTGAACGAACTGGTAAATTTCATCCAGAAAGGAGGAAACAGAGATGATCTTATTGTTGATAAAATGCTTTTCGCAGCCATGATTGAAGCCAGAAGCTGCGAACGGTTCAAAGTGCTTACAGAGAATATAAAAGATGAAGAGCTTAAAATATTCTACAGAGAATTAATGATTTCTGAAGCTAATCATTACACCACATTCATTGGGTTTGCAAGACAATTGGGTAATGAACAGAAAGTAAATGCAAGATGGGAAGAATGGCTGGAATATGAAGCCAAAATCATACAGTCTTACGGAAAAGGAGAAACTATCCACGGATAAACTATATTTAAGTTGAAAAAGCTGACGTTTGAAAATATTGCCAATTTCTTCCTGAAAAACTTCTTTCAGGGGCTTGTCATTATTGGTCCTATCGGATTGACAATGTTTGTAATCTGGTATGTGGTCACATCCATTGACAATATTATTCCGTCACTTGCCAAAGAAATCCCCGGACTGGTTTTTATTTCAACCATAGTGTTCACAGCAATTTTAGGATACTTAGGAAACAAATTTGTAGTTGGGCGGTTCTTTTTTGACGCGATGGATCGTCTTCTTGAAAAAACTCCGGGCGTAAAACACATTTATACTCCCACAAAAGACGTCATGTCTTCCTTTGTTGGAGATAAGAAAAAATTTAATGATCCGGTATGGGTAAAAACCAATGAAAATCCTGAAATCTGGAGAATCGGTTTTCTCACACAGAAAGAAATGGCAGATGTCGAAAAGCATAATTATGTTGCGGTGTATCTGCCGCATTCCTATGCTATTTCAGGATGGGTAATTGTTACGGAAGAAAAAAACATCAAACCGGTAGTGGGCATGACGGCTGCTTCAGCAATGAAATTTGCGGTAAGCGGCGGCGTAGCAGGTTTCCACTCGGATGATAATATCTTTAAAGCTCCGGAATAGCAAGGCTTTAAAACACATTATCTTTTGATGAATTTGAAATTATTTCAAATAAAAAATTCTTACAAAACAATCTAATAAATACTATCATGAACTTACCGTACGCGGAACCTTTCCGCATTAAAATGATTGAGGAAATCCGCCAATCAACAAGAGAAGAAAGAGAACAATGGCTTAAAGAAGCAAACTATAATTTATTTAATCTAAAATCTTCACAGGTTTTCATCGACCTTCTTACCGACTCCGGTACCGGAGCGATGTCCGACAGACAATGGGGCGCTTTGATGATGGGTGATGAAAGCTACGCAGGCTCACGTTCTTTTGAGCAGCTTCACCAGACCGTTCAGAATATCACAGGCTTTAAATATCTTTTACCTACGCATCAGGGAAGAGCTGCAGAAAATGTTTTATTTTCCGTTCTGGTAAAAGAAGGAGACGTAGTTCCAGGAAACTCTCATTTCGACACTACAAAAGGACACATCGAATTCAGAAAGGCCCATGCCATCGATTGTACAATAGACGAAGCGTTCGATATTAATGACCTTCATCCTTTTAAAGGAAATATTAACCTTGAAAAGCTGGAGGAAGTTTATAAAAAGTATCCTAAAGAAAATATCCCTTTCTGCCTTATTACCATCACCTGTAATTCTTCCGGTGGACAGCCTGTATCCTTGGAAAATATGAAAGCGGTAAAAGAACTTTCCGATAAATATGGAGTACCTGTTTTCTTTGATTCTGCGAGATTTGCAGAAAATGCGTATTTCATCAAGAAAAGAGAAGCAGGACAGGAGAACAGAAGCATCAAAGAAATCTGTAAAGAAATTTTTTCCTACGGTGACGGGATGACGATGAGTTCTAAAAAGGACGGCTTGGTAAATATCGGAGGCTTTATTGCTTTAAATAACGAAGAAGTTTTCAGAAAGGCTTCTAATTTCACAATTATTTATGAAGGTTTCATTACCTATGGAGGAATGGCCGGAAGAGATATGGCCGCATTGGCAGTTGGTCTTGATGAAGCGACAGAATTTGCTTATTTAGAAAGCCGAATTTCCCAGGTAGAATATCTTGGAAATAAATTAATAGAATACGGAATCCCTGTTCAAAAACCGATTGGTGGGCACGCTGTTTTCATTGATTCTTTGAATTTCCTTCCAAAAGTTGACCGTTCGGAATATCCTGCGCAAACGTTGGGACTTGAAATCTATAAAGAAGCGGGAATTAGAACCGTAGAAATCGGGACATTATTGGCCGACAGAGATCCTGAAACAAGAGAAAACCGTTATCCTAAGCTGGAATTGGTGCGTTTGGCCATCCCAAGAAGAACATATACCAACAACCATATGGATTATATTGCTGCCGCTATCAGGAACGTTTATGAAAGACGTGATGAAATTGCAAAAGGCTATAAAATAACCTGGGAACCGGATCTGTTGAGACATTTCACGGTTCAGCTTGAAGAAGCTTAAAAAAAAGCGGTTCGGGCTCAAAACGAAGTTTTGAGCCCGAACCTTTATAAAAGACTACGTAAGATTATTTCTTTGAAATTCTGTATAGTTTTCCGCTATCGGTTACTGCATATAAATTGCCGTCGCTGCCATTTAAAACATCTCTGAAACGCTCTTTTTCATCTGTTAAAAGCCTTTCTTCACCAACAACTTTATTATCTTTCATAACAATCCTGTTGATATGCTCTCCGCTGAGACAGCCGATCATCAGGTTTCCTTTCCATTCCTCAATATTTCCGGTATAAAATGTTACGCCGCTTGGAGAGATTACCGGATCCCAATAATAAACAGGCTGTTCGGTTCCTGCTTCTTGAGTAGTCCCGTTATTAATTTTTTCTCCGGAATATTCAATTCCGTAAGTGACATCTCCCCAACCGTAATTTTTTCCGGCTTTGATTAGATTAATTTCATCACCGCCTCTTGGCCCCATCTCAACATCCCAAAGGTTTCCGTTGGTGTCAATCGCCATTCCCTGAGGATTTCGGATTCCATATGCATAGATTTCAGGCTTAAATCCTGTTTTGCCGATAAATGGATTTCCCGGAGCCGGCATTCCATCTTTTGTAATCTTTAAGATCTTTCCTAAATAATTATCCGTGCGCTGGGCATACACTCTTGTCTGCTTATCGGACCGTTCTCCTGTGCTCACAAATAAATTTCCGTCTTTGTCGAAAGCCAATCTGCTGCCGTAATGCTTATCTCCATCATATGTTGGAGTTGCCCTGAATATCACCTTCACCCCAGAAATTGTTTTGAAATCCGGAGACAATTTTCCTTTTCCTACTGCGGTATGATTTCCTTTTTCATACGGTTCTGAAAAACTAAAGTAAATAATATTGTTGGTGGCGAAATCCGGATCTAAGGCTACATCTAGCATTCCTCCCTGACCTTTGGAATCAGCTTTTGGAAAACCTTCAATTTTTGATATTTGTTTTCCGTCAGTGGAAACAATATTCATATATCCTCTTTTATCGGTAATTAGTAGCCTTCCGTCCGGTAGATTAATAATTCCCCAAGGCTTCCCTAAATCTTTACTTAAGACTTCAACCTGATAAGGCGTTGAGGTTTTTACGGCCTTAATTCTTGTCTGGCCGGCAAAGGCAGGCTTATATTCCGGAGAGTTTGGCGCTTTTGTCTCAACGCTTCCGTCATTTCCTGCCTGCTGCGCATTAACTTTACCTTCCTTGCACGATGCAAGAATGAGAAAAAGACTAACTGCTGAAATGTAAAGTTTATTGATTTTCATATTCTTATGATTAAATGATTGTGCTGAAGAATGGAAAAATGATGCCAATGGATACAAAGGCAAGAAATATATAATGCATATTTATTTGCTGAAAACTTTACCGTTGTAAATCGTCTTTGAGGTATCGAATACTTTTCGTTGACAAATATATCTTTCGTATTTTTGTTAGATAAGATCACAATTTTCTATGCAATTCAAACTTCAATCAGAATATAAACCTACCGGAGACCAGCCGCAAGCTATTGAAAAGCTAACCGAAGGCGTTAAAATCGGTGAAAAATACCAGACCCTTCTCGGAGTTACCGGATCCGGGAAAACTTTTACCGTAGCGAATGTGGTTCAGAATGTTCAGAAGCCCACGCTTGTTCTGGCTCACAATAAAACACTGGCGGCACAATTATTCATGGAATTCAAGGAATTTTTTCCTGAGAATGCCGTTGAATATTTTGTCAGTTATTATGACTATTACCAGCCGGAAGCCTACATTGCCACTACCGGAACTTATATCGAAAAGGACCTCAGCATCAATGAAGAAGTCGAAAAATTAAGACTTTCTGCTACCGCAAGTCTGCTTTCGGGAAGAAGAGATGTTTTAATTGTAGCTTCGGTTTCATGTATTTATGGTATCGGAAATCCTACGGAATTTCATAAATCACTTATTTCTATCGCTATCGGAGAGAAAGTAACACGCACAGCACTGCTTCATTCTTTGGTTAATGCTTTATATTCCAGGACATTAAACGAGTTTCAAAGAGGGACTTTCCGTGTAAAAGGTGATGTTATTGATGTTTTTCCGGCTTACGCGGATAACGCTGTACGAATTCAGTTTTTTGGCGATGAAATCGAAAAAATTCAAAGCTTCGACCCTGTTTCCGGAAATGTAACTTCTAATTTTGAGCAGATTCAGATTTATCCGGCTAATCTTTTTGTAACCTCCAAAGAAACCCTGAATGGTGCCATTCGAAATATTCAGGACGATTTGGTAAAACAGGTTGATTTTTTCAATTCGATAGAAAAACCTTTAGAGGCTAAAAGATTACAGGAAAGAACTGAGCTGGATCTTGAAATGATTAAAGAATTAGGCTATTGTTCAGGAATAGAGAACTATTCCAGGTATCTTGACGGAAGATTGCCCGGCACAAGACCTTTCTGCCTTCTTGATTATTTTCCTAAAGATTATTTAATGGTAATTGATGAGAGCCACGTTACGGTTCCCCAGGTTCACGCGATGTATGGAGGCGACCGAAGCAGGAAAGAATCTCTGGTGGAATACGGTTTCAGGCTTCCTGCCGCGATGGACAACCGACCTTTAAAGTTTGAAGAATTTGAGGCAATACAGAACCAGGTTATTTATGTTTCGGCAACACCGGCAGATTATGAGCTGGAAAAAACCGGCGGAGCTTATATTGAGCAGATTATCCGTCCGACCGGTCTTCTGGATCCTATTATTGAGATAAGACCTACTGTTAATCAGATTGATGATTTGATGGAGGAAATTCAAAAAAGGGCAGACTTGGACGAAAGAGTTTTGGTAACTACCCTGACAAAGAAGATGGCGGAAGAATTAACCAAATATTTTACAAAATTCGGAATCAGAACAAGATATATCCACTCTGATGTTGAAACCCTGGAGCGTATTCAGATTATGCAGGACTTAAGAGTAGGTCTTTTTGATGTTTTGATTGGAGTCAATTTATTAAGGGAAGGTCTTGATTTGCCGGAAGTTTCATTGGTTGCCATTCTGGACGCCGATAAAGAAGGCATGCTGAGAAGCCGAAGATCTATGATTCAGACAGTGGGGCGTGCCGCAAGGAACCTTAATGGCCGAGCCATCATGTATGCCGATAAGATAACCAAATCTATGCAGGCCACCCTGGATGAAACTGAATACCGTAGAGCCAAACAAATGGAATATAATAAGCAGCATGGAAAAGTACCTGTTGCTTTAAATAAAAAGATATCTGAAAGTTTAGTGGGAAGAACCAAAGATTTCCCGGACGAAAAATACACTCAGAAAGAGATTCTTCAGAAGGTTGCCGAAGCCAAAGCAAGCTACACTTCCGAAGATATCGAAAAGGCAATTGCCCAAAAGCAGAAAGAAATGGAATCCGCCGCGAAAAACCTGGATTTCATTAAGGCCGCAAAATTAAGGGACGAAATTGCCGCTTTGAAAGGATAAATTTTCGGCGGCAGCTTTGCTGCCGCCGAAAATTTTATATTTGATAAAAAATTTGTACTCTTCTGCTTGGTTTTTTATCTTCTTGTAAGACCGGAACGAATTGGAGCTAATAAATCCATCAGTCCATTCAGTTTTATCTCATAAATAGTTGACAGCTGCATTCCCAGTTTTCCTTTCGGCATTCCCTGTCTCTGGAACCACTCCAGATAGCTTATCGGCAGATCTGCCAGTATTGTTCCCTGATACTTCCCAAAAGGCATTTTCACCTCACAAATTTCTTTCAATATTTCCGGGTTTATTCCGCTCTCCATCATCATACAATTAAATTTATTTTTTCTTCCAGCTCATCATCTTTATCCGGAAGCTTAAGATCCGGGGTATCATCATCTGAAAATTCATTCCTATATACCTGAATCAGAAGCAATGTTAAAGATATTAGAATCGGTCCGAAAACCAGCCCCATGAAGCCGAAAAGATTCATCCCCATAATAATTCCGAATACCGTATTTAATGGATGAATATCCTCTAATTTTTTTAAGAGGGTAAAACGCAAAACATTATCTGTTAATCCTACCACTACCATGCAATAGGCAGCCAGCCCCAATCCGGTTCCCGTATCGCCTTCTGCGATCATATAAATGCAGATCGGCACATAAATGATTGCTGCACCTACTACAGGAATCATAGACGCTGCAGCCGTTAAGGCAAACAGCAGTACAGGACTTGGTGCACCGAAAATAAAATATCCTACAAGAGCAACAACTCCCTGCCCAAGAGCGACTACGGGTATTCCAATCGCATTGGCCATGATGAGCTTTCTCATTTTTTCGCCTATCAGCGATACATTTGATCTTTTCAGCGGTGCAGAAGAGGATAGTATTCTTTCAAAAAATCTTGGTTTTTCGAGCATGAAATAAAGGATAAAATACATGGACATTACCACAGTTAGTGTATTAACAGTCCCACTCAGTGCTTTTGTAGAAAACTGTCCGACATTGTTTTTAAGCTTATCCATATTTTCCTTACTTAAAATATCAAATCCTATTTTTGAATAAATGTAAGTGTGGATTTTCTCAAGGAAGATATTAAACTTATCCATATATGCCTGAGCATTTCCAAGTTTTTCAATTAAAAGATCCCCGATAAAGTAAATAGGAAGAATAAGAACAATAAGGCTCGCAAACATTAAAGCCAGGGAAGAAGCCCAGGGCTTCCACTTTTTTTCTTCCTGAAGGTAAAAATTATACTTTCTGCAAACCACATAAATGGTGATAGCGCCTAACACAGATGGAATAAAAAGTGCAAGATTAAAACAGATCAAGCCTGCCAAAATAAGAATTATGGCAAGCAGCGCAACCTGCTTTATTTTTATACTGCTTATTTGTTCTTCTTTATTCATTATTTGTTTAATAATATTTGTCTTGGTTTTCCCAGGTAAGCACAGTATGTTGAATACATTACTGCAAGGATAAACGGAGCCGTAACAATAATTCCGATGCAGCACAGGATTAATCCCGCAGCACTGATCAGAAGCCCCAAAAGGGATGTACCTAAAAATGTACCATAATTGTCTTTTGCAATATTATATGTTTTGCTGAGTGCATCCATCGCCGTAGCATTTTCAAACAAGAGGATTGGATAACCCAATAAGAAAAGAGGAAAAACAAATAAGAAAGGAAGCCCGCACAATGCTATGGAAATTCCTAAAATAATATTTGTAATCAAACTGTAAACAAGAATATTACCAAAATTTTGCCTGTAGCCGATAAATAAATCCGAAAAATCAATACCGATCTTGCTATTGTATTTATTAGCAATATAGATAAGTCCTACATAAAGCGGAGACAACAAAACATTCAGAATAAATGAAAATGAATAATAGAAGGGAGCTCCCGGCCCATTCCAGTATTCATATTTATAAAAACTGCTGTCATCAAAATCATCAAAACTTCTGAAATCCCTGAAGCCTCCCCAGGAATTATATCCTGTAACGGATTGTACAATAGTATCGGCAATTATGGAAATTATCATCACTACAATCGCATAAAGGAAAATTCCTTTGTACATCTCAAAAGCATGAGTAATAATAGAGCCTGTATTTCTTTCCGGAACCGAGCCCTGCTGATCAAATTCATTAAATTCTGACATGGTATTATGTTTTAATGTTGTTTCTTCCAAATTTAATTTTTTTTGGCAGAAATTCATTAAAAAACTATGCGAAATTAATTTTTCTCTGAAAAAATGACCTTATAAAGTGAATAAATCATTGCATTCCAGAAAGGAAATGTGAACAAGCCTCCAACGAAAAATAAGGTAAATCCGATATATTTAAAAATCACGGCAACTATGACACAAACAAATATTTCCAGAAAATACATTTTCAAAGCTTTAAAATTCAAAGAAATTGATTCGAGGATTGTTCGGTTCATAAAAAACATCATTGGTGCTACAAAAATTGTAATGCAAACCCAGACAACAGGCAAAATTAAAGTATTGAAGATCATGGCATAGATCAAAAACCAAAAAAGTCCGTATGAAATATATCTGAAGAAATTTGTTCCGTTATAACCCGCCAGTAAATCGCTGATCTGCACCTTTTCATTCAGATCAATCTTTCTGAAAATCTGAAAGAGACCAAGATTTAAAGGATATAGAAAAACCAGCGTTCCCAGTAATGCATAGCTAAAATATCTAGAATTATCCGTTTGTCCAAGTTCCGCAGCTTTTGCCAGATATGCATCCATTCCGTTCTGATAGGCTTCGATAAGCTGTTGTTGCTGCTCCAGTACACCAAACCTTTCAGCAAAGAAAAACATCGATGTGAAAAATATGGCAAAGTAAAGTACTGAAAACATCAGCTGAAAAATCAGTGTCTTATTCCAATAGAAAAATGCCTGCTTCAGTATAAAATCAAGACCCGGTTTCTGTGGATATTTATTTTCCATTTAAAAATTTTGTGCAAAAGTAAACATCAATAATTACTTTTGCGGAATGTTTTCAACGAATCATCAAAAATTTATGGAAATGGATGAACTTTCACTTAATAAAGTTCCCTATTTTTTCATTATCGACTTTCTTGCGCAGAACGTTGAAGTATTTAAAGAAGATAAAATTGAAAAATCTGGTTTATTAATTGATTTTCAAAATTTTTCAAATGTAAAAAAACAACAGCCACTATCTAAAAATATTGAATGGAAATCATTCTCAGAGACGATGGAAAGCTTCAAAGTTGGTTTTGATAAAGTACAGAAGAATATTCACTTCGGAAACTCATACCTGGTAAATTATACCCGAAAAACAAAGATTGAGACAAATTTAACTCTTGAAGAAATTTTTTATCATTCTTCTGCCAAATACAAAGTTTTTTATAAAGATTTTTTTGTATTTTTTTCTCCTGAAACTTTCATAAAGATAATTGACCAAAAAATATTCACTTATCCTATGAAAGGGACGATTGATGCATCGGTGGAAAATGCTGCTGAGGTTTTAAGAAATGACATCAAGGAAAAAGCGGAACACTATACGGTTGTGGATCTTCTCAGGAATGATCTGAGTATGGTTGCTGATGATGTGAAGGTGGACAAATTCCAGTATATTGATTTCATTAAAACCAAGCAGAAGAATCTTTATGCTATGAGTTCTGAAATATCGGGAACTTTAAAGCCTGAATTTGAAGGAAAATTGGGCAGTATCATGAGAAAACTACTTCCCGCAGGTTCTATTTTAGGCGCTCCTAAACCGAAAACCCTGGAAATTATCCTTGATGCAGAAGAATATGACAGAGGTTATTATACCGGAGTATGCGGCTGGTTTGACGGCGAAAACCTGGATAGCTGCGTAATGATCCGTTTTATTGAAAGAGAAAACGATCAGCTGTATTTCAAGAGTGGCGGCGGAATTACCCACATGAGTAAGCTCGAAGACGAGTACGAAGAAATGAAAAATAAAATTTATGTACCAATTCATTGAAAGTATAAAAGTTGAAGATCAGGAAATCTTCTTATTGGAATTACACCAGAAGCGTGTAGATGCAACTTTCGCCCATTTTGGGAAAGAAGGAACAACAATCGACCTGGCTAAAATTTATAAGCACCTGGAACATGACGAGGATGGCCTTTTTAAATTTAGAATTGTGTACGACCTCGACAAAAAGATACGAACCCAGATGATTCCTTACGCCATACCGGAAATTGAAAGCTTTCAGCTGGTGGAAAACAACAGTTTTGACTATTCTTTTAAGTTTGAAGACCGAAAGGAACTTGAAAAAATGAAGATGAAAGCTAAGGCTGAAGAAATCATTATCGTTAAAAACAATCATATTACCGACACCTCTTATTCGAACATCCTTTTCTTAAGGGGAAAAGACTGGTTTACACCCAGTTCCTATCTTCTAAACGGAGTACAAAGGCAGCATCTTTTAAGAAAAAAACAAATAAAAGAGACGGAGATTACACTTCAGAATATCAAAGAATTCTCCCATTTCCAGATCATTAATGCCCTGAATGATATTGATGAAAATTTTATCTATCCCATCGACAGAATCATCAATTTACCCGGAAATGAAGAATATGAAGATATTTAGTTTTCTCTTAAAAAATTGAAATACGCTTTCTGTATATCTGCATTGTTTTTACCGTGCGTATTGACTTCCAATATTTTAGGCTGACTATCCGGTTTGAAGAAATTTTCAAGAACTCGGTCTAAAGTAATTTCATCATCCACTTTTGTATAAGAGAACCCGAAATGCTTTGCCAAAAATTCCGCATTTTTGTGGTGTTTGGTTGCAATAAACTCATCCAGTGTATTCTGATTGGCATTTCCCGGCCCCGGAATAATTTTAAAAATATTTCCTTCACCGTTATTAAAAATCATAATCCTTACAAACGGCGGAATATATTGGTTCCAAAGTCCGTTGGTATCGTAAAAGAAACTGAGATCTCCCGTAATCAATAAAGTAGGGTTTGGATTTTTTATGGCAAATCCCATCGCAGTAGAGGTTGAACCGTCAATTCCGCTTGTTCCTCTGTTACAGTAAATTTTTCTTTTCCCGTAATCAAAAAGCTGAGCATAGCGTATTGCAGAGCTGTTGCTGAAGTGTACATTATAATTTTCAGGAATCATCTGCGAAGTTTTATGGAAAAAATAAAAATCGGAAAAATCTACCGTATTGAGAAACTTCTCATGTTTTGCATCCTTTTTATCCCTCAGCACATCCCATAGATTAAAATATGGACTTGGTTCAAGATTAATAAATTTCAGCAATTTGGAGAAAAAAACTTCTGGCTTTACATCCAATTTTTCTGTCAGTGCAAAATAGGTATCCGGCTGCCATACTTCATCCAGATGCCAGTGCTGTTTTGGGTGTGCTTTCCTCAGAAACTGCTTTACTTTTTTAGAAACTACATTCTGCCCTACCGTAATCAGTAAATCAGGGGCATAGGTTTTAAAATCTTCTTCGGTAAAATTAAAAACATACCGGTCAATATGCCTGAAAAACTTCTCATGATGAAGGTTGGAATTGGCTTCACTTAGTACAACCACAGAATGATTTTTAACGAGTTGGGTAAGCTGATTCTCAAGCTCCGGGCTGTAATCTCTTGTTCCTACCAGAATCATGATTCTCTGGGAAGTATTCCATTCTGCCACTAATGTAGACGGAATTTCATATTCTTTCTGCCTGATTGTTTTTTCCACCGTAGGAAAGGTCGGCAGCTCTGAAACCAGCTCATAAAGAGGCTCTTCCAGAGGAATATTGATATGAACCGGGCCTTGTTTTTCAATACACAGTTCAATGGCTTTTTTTATCGTGTCAAAATTGAGATCTTCCGCATTTTCTTTACCATCCTCCAACAGCTGAAAATCTCCGTAAGAATGCTGATGAAAAAGATTATTCTGCCTGATGGTCTGTCCGTCGAAAATATCCACATAATCCATTGGTCTGTCAGCAGTTAATATCAAAAGTGGAATATTGGAATAAAATGCTTCCGTAACAGCAGGGTAATAATTGGCCGCTGCAGAACCGCTGGTACAGGTAACGGCTACCGGTTTTTTTTCACTCATTGCCATTCCAAGTCCTACAAAAGCAGCACTTCTTTCATCTACGATACTGTAACAGTTGAAGCGGTCTGTTTCGGAAAAATGGATCGCCAAAGGGGCGTTTCTGGATCCCGGGGAAATAATGATGTCTGAAATTCCGTACTGCTGAAGAAGATGCGCCAATATCTGAATACTTCTTTTGGAAGAATATTTTTTCATAGCACAAATTTAATTGATAAATAATTAACTGTAAAAAGATTTTCATTTAAAATCTGTAATTTAGCCATTCGTTAAATTTCTAAAAATGGATAAAATACCTAGTGTAGACCTGCGTGATTTCCTTTCGGGTGACCCGGAACGCAAACAGAAATTTGTAAATGAAATCGGAAAAGCTTATGAAGAAATTGGTTTTGTTGCCTTAAAAGGCCATTTTCTTGATGACAAATTGGTAGATGAATTGTATGGAGAGGTAAAAAACTTTTTTGACCTGCCCACGGAAACGAAACAAAAGTATGAGATTCCGGGAATTGGCGGACAGAGAGGCTATGTAGGATTCGGTAAGGAAACCGCAAAAGGCTTCAAAAAGGGTGACTTAAAAGAATTCTGGCATTTCGGCCAGTATGTATCTGAAGACTCCCAATACAAAGACGAGTATCCTGATAATGTAATTGTTGAGGAACTTCCAAAATTCAATGAAGTTGGGAAGGAAGCTTACCAGATGCTTGAAAAAACAGGGAAATATGTACTGAGAGCGTTGGCTTTGTATCTTGGTCTTGATGAATTTTATTTTGATGATAAAATTGCAGAAGGAAATTCTATTTTAAGGCCTATTCATTACCCTCCTATCACACAGGAACCGGACGACGCAGTGAGAGCTGCTGCGCACGGAGATATCAACCTCATTACATTACTAATGGGTTCTCAGGGAAAAGGGCTTCAGGTTCAGAATCATAAAGGCGAATGGATTGATGCGATTGCAGAACCGGATGAACTGATGATCAATGTAGGCGATATGTTGTCCAGACACACCAATAATAAGCTGAAATCTACCATACACCGGGTAGTAAACCCGCCGAGAGAGTTGTGGGGAACTTCACGATATTCCATCCCATTCTTTATGCATCCTGTAAGTTCGATGTCATTAAATGCATTGGAAAATTGTATTGATGAAAATCATCCTAAATTGTATGAAGATACAACAGCAGGAGAGTTTCTTCACGAGCGATTGATAGAATTAGGACTCATCAAAAAATAATAATAAACCGGGCTTTTGTCCGGTTTTTCTTTAACCTAAATTAAAATATTATAAATTTAAATTCATATAAAAATAATATACCACATATGTTTGACTTATTTATTTTTTAATTATCTTTACATAAATATCAAACTTTTAACTAAAACAATATGAAAAATTTAAAAAAACTAAGCAAAGGCCAATTAAAAAGTATTACAGGAGCAGGCATTACTCTTCCTGAACCGGAATATTGCATGTATGCATGCGGCAACGTCATCATCTGCGCAACGTGCAGTAAAGATTTCAAATGCCCGGTAGATGATACGATGTAATTGAATTCAGAAACATTTTTTCATAAAAGAAGCCGTTCCTTTTAGGAGCGGTTTTTATTAATCAAACAGTCTTAACTGCTGATCTTTCGAGCCTGTAAAATTTTTTGTAGTAAGTTTAGGAAATTCCTTGCCCTCAAAAAATTTCTTTCTTCCGATTTTAAAAGTATTGTGAATCATTTCTGCAATATTCCCTTCCCCTCTCTGCCGGTCAAAAAACTTTTTCTCGCCAAGCTTCCCACCACGCATCGAACGGATTAAATTTAAAACCTTCTGCGCACGATCCGGAAAAGCATTCTCAATCCAGTTTACAAAAACAGGCTCAACGGTGTCGTTGAGTCGTACAAGCGTATACCCGAAACTTTGCGCTCCGGCATCTGAAATTGCTTTTAAAATAGTAAGAGGCTCATCACTGTTCAGTCCAGGGATAATTGGCGCCACCATTATATTAACCGGAATACCATTTTCCGAAAGAATTTCTATAGCTTTTAATTTATTTTTCGCAGAGCTGGTCCGCGGTTCCATTTTTCTTCGCAGCTCCTCGTTGATGGTAGGAATACTTAAGGAAACCGACACAATATTCTGTTCAGCCATCGGCCTTAAAATGTCAAGATCCCGCAGTACCAAAGCGTTCTTCGTGAGGATGTTGACAGGATGCCTGTAATCAAGGCACACCTTCAGCAATTTTCTTGTAATTTCGAACTGCCGTTCTGCAGGCTGATAGCAGTCGGTATTTCCGGAAAGAAGAATCGGTTCGGGATGATAGCCTCTTTTCTGAAAGAATTTTTCCAATAGTTCAGGAGCATTTTTCTTCACCATAATTTTTCTCTCAAAATCAATCCCTGCACTGTATCCCCAATATTCATGAGTAGGTCTTGCAAAACAGTAAGAACAGCCGTGCTCACAACCTTGGTACGGATTCATGGAATATTCCATTGGGAGGTCTTCGCTTTTTACCTGATTTACAATTGTTTTCGGAAACACTTCCGTAAAAGAAGTTTTTACGGTTTCATAATCTTCATCTTCCGGCTCATAGGTATACCTGTCGAAACGGTTGATCACATTTCGCTGGGCGCCTTGTCCTTTTATGATATTTTCATTCTGCATTATTATGTAAAGTTAGATTGGAAATTCTGGAAAATAATCAATTTTAACAATAAAGTTTTCCACAAAAAAATCCGGCTGCCTAATGGTGCCGGATCACAAAATTGGATATATCGTGTTTTATTATTTTAATGCATAAAATTCAATACCGTGATAATCATCCTCTGCATTTCTATTATCAAAATGCCTGTGATAATCAGAATAAGAATCATTGTATTTTTTATCTTTTCTGTCTAGTATTTTTTTAATTCCGATGATACTTAATACTGCCAGAAGACCAACTCCACCTGCCAGTAAAACGCCAACTTCCTTTTTCATATTTCTTGATTTATTATGATGACTATTGCAAAAAGCATACCCAATATAACATGTTAAATATAAATTTTTGTTAATACGATTGATCAATTTATAAAATACCATATTGAGATGATTGGTTTAATTATTGTATCTTAAAAGAAAAATATTATTATGGAAGGCACAGGAAATATTGACAAAATGACAACACTGAGTCAGGTTATGACAAGACTCACACAAAGAGGTATCCACAGAGAGTTCAGAATGAATGATGACTGTGAAATGAAACTGGAAAACTCTGAGAAAGTATATCAGCCAAACGAGCTTACTATCATAAAAACGTACCGTTTCGAAGGACCAAGCAACCCAGATGATAATGCTGTTTTATATGTTGTGAAAGATTTGGATGGAAATTTAGGAATGATGATTGATTCTTATGGTGCGGGAAGCAATTATCCAAAAGAATTTGATAATTTCCTTCGTGAAGTTCCTATACTGGAAAGCGACGAATTTGATTTTGATTAATATAAAAGTCCGGAACTATTCAGTTTCGGATTTTTCTTTTTTCCGCAAGACTCCTTTTAGAAAGCCTTTCTTTTGTTTATCATTTTCTTTTACCTTTTCTGTTTCGGGATTCTTCTTCAAAGCTTGTCCAACTTCTTTGGCAGACGCTTTCATCTCTTTCACATCCTGTTTTACATTTTTTACAGTTGCAGCCGTTTTATCAACCGTTTTCTTGGCCTTGTCAATATTGATTCCTATTAATGTTTTCTTTAGTCCCTGCTCAATTCCTTTCCAGAAAAGATTGAAAAATGATTTGGTAGGATCTCTTTCCACATCTTCCACATCCACGTCTTCCGGAAGCTTTCCGGAATCAGATTTCACCAACAGGTTGGCAACCGCTGTAAGAAAACCTTTTTTCTCACGATTGTCTTTATCCAGAATGGTTACTTTAAGATCTTTATGTTTAAGATTGAATTTCCCGTTCAGTCCTTTGGGATTTCCCCTGAAATTAAAAAGCATTTCCTGAATAGTTCCGGTAGCCGTAACGTGAAGGTAAGGTCTGATAAACGGGTTGATTCCTGTAGCCGGAAGATTGGTTGTTCGCCCCGAAATCGCAAAACGGTCGTTCTGGTCTGCAACATCAAAATTCCAGTTTACCGCAAGCGGCGCCAGATTCATAAAAGAACAGTTGATTTTAATATCAACCCGGGTTGGATTTCCTTTGATTTTGGCAGAATTTAAATTTTTAACATTCATACTAAAATTACTGAAGGTCAATTTACCGGGGCCGGCACTTTCAGGCGTATCTTCTTCGTAGACTAATTTAGAATCTTTAAGGTTAAGATTATTAACAACCATCGGGATTTTTATGGATCTCAGCATTCTTGAATATAATGGCTTTTCCTTCGGATCATCTTCCGGAATTTTACTCCTGAAAATATTGGCATCTGCATTATGGATCATAACATTAGAAGCGCGTATGAGCTTCTGATCAGAAAACAGATCCCAGGTCCCGTTTGCCGTGATCTGACTCGCTTTAATATCATATAAATCGCTTTCTACAGGGATCATTCTGATAAACTGAGCTCTTGATACCAAAGGCTTCATTACAAATGAATTTACATTTACCGTATTTTGATTAAGCTTTAAAGATCCGGCGGTCATATTATAGAACTTGGTCCTATAACCGAAATTTTTAGTTGAAATGCTGTATTTGTTTATTTTTGCTTCAATTCCGGAATTATCTTTTTTGGTAATTAATTGAATATCATTAACCGTAGCATTCAGATCCTCAAAACTAAGCGGCTGATTATTTTTAGAATAAATAATATTTGAATTTTGTAACGCAACTTTTCTGATGATTATTGGAAACTGAATTCCTTTGAAATCCGGTTTTTTATGATTCAAAGACTTTCCTGTTCCTGCGGTGATTTTTCCTTTGACACGGCTCATCAGAATTTCATTGATATCAAGATTCATCTTTTTATCCGTAAAATCCCATTTATTAATCGTAAAACGGACATAATCCGTTACAAGATTCATTGAGGTCTTCTCAGGAGCACTCTCATTCGGAATAACAGAAATATTTTTTATTTCACCTTTTCTAGGATTTATAACAATACTTCCAAATTTAAAATCCTGGTGGTTGGAAAACAATACATCTCTTCCGGAAACCTGGAAATTTTTATATCCTACAGGAATGAGCTCTTCTCTTGTTTCTTTGTCAAATCTAAGCTGATTAACGTCAACGTTAAGATGTTTAGCATATAAAAGCTTATTACCATCAGGTTTCATTATCTGTACGGTAGCATTGCTCATTTTTATATTTTCCAGGTTCATCTCAAAGTCGGAAGGCTTCTTTACCTTAATAGGAATAACATCAGTAGTATAAACCAGGAGATTGGGTTCATAAAAACTTGCATTGGCAAGAGATAGCTTATTCTTTTTCAAAACAAGATCTTTGAACTCCATTTTTTTAATGGCAAACTGGAAAAGCTTATTTTTTTTAGGATAATATTTTTTAAACTGCTCAAAATCCAGTACGGGAACGAGCTGAAAATTGTTAATCGTCATTTGCCCGTCTGATGTTTTAATAGAGTCTATCTTGAGTGCATACACATCATCGGGACGAACGAAGAAATTCTTTCCTTTAATATCATATGTATCAAAAACAACGGGAAGTTTATCTTCCACAGATTCTTCGGTAAGCTGAAGATTTTCCACATACAGATCAAGATCCTGAACTGAAAGAAATTTTTGTTTGGTATGTTTGAAAATACTGATATTCCCATCATTGATCCTAATATTCTCAAATTTTACGGGGTTTCTCTTTTTCCCGGTTTTATCATCAACCGGTTTTGCGAGAATTACGTTGAGATTTGGTTTTGAAAGTAAAAGATCAGATGAACTGATCTGCTTATTGAATACCGCATCATAAATCCCGAAACGGCTTATTTTAAGTGTATCAATGGTGCCTTGAAGCCCTATTACGTTATTGTTTTGGGGATTTTTATTATTGACAGATATTTCCGTCGCAAGAATATTTCCCGAAAGCAAATCTACTTCAAGACTTTTATAGGAAACCTTATAATCGGTATTGTTTTTAATGTAATTGGGAAGTTGAGTCTTAAGCCAGATGTTAAGTCCGAAGTTCGCCAATAAAATGATCACCAACAAAACTCCCAGACCAACCAATAGCTTTTTTACCCACTTTTTCATGTTTACATATTTTGCTTATTTAAATCAGCTCCTGACATTGAGCTCTATAAAATACCCTTCATGGCCTCTTACATTCATGAACTCTCCCCCATCAAAACCGAGATACTGTCCTTTTATACCGGTAAGCTTTCCGGTAAATTCCGGTCTTTTATCAAGCGTAAAGGATGTTACTTTTTCAGGCTTTTCGAAAGGATAATCAAATCTCCAGAGCGTTTCGCCTTCACTGTAAAATTTCTGGAAATCATCAGGAAAATATTCTTTTATTTTCTGCTGGAAATCTGCCAGGTCAATATCATCTTCCAGGTCATCCTGGAGCATTTTTTTCCAGCTGGTTTTATCAGGAACATGCTGTTTGAGAGCAACTTCAATCATCCCTGCTTCATACCGATTCTCGGTTCTCGCAATAGGCAGAGCAAAAGTCGCGCCCTGATCAATCCATCTTGTAGGAATCTGCGTATTTCTTGTCACGCCCACCTTTACTTCTCCCGTATAAGCAAGATACACCGTATGAGGCTGAAGCTGAATTCCCTTTTCTATCTCCAAATCCCGTTCCGCAATTCCGAGATGTGCTGTGGAAAGTTCTGGACGGATGATTGTATCGCTTGCATAAGGACTTTCAAAAAAACAGTTTTTGCAGAAACCCATTCTGTAAATCGGTTTATTTTCCTGGCAGTTCACACATTGAAAACCCGTATGCTTTATCGTTAATTCTTTCCCGAATAATTCATTCATATGAATAAGATCACCGGAAAGATTTAGATAATACTGAATAGGCTCATCATTGAAGCTCGTCATTTTTAAAATTTGTCCCTGAAACTGCATATTGTGTATATTACTTTATAAAGTAAAAGTAATGATTATATTTTCAAAAAATAAATTTATATTTTTGCTCCAATAAAAAGTCACAAATGGTCTATCTTGTAACAGGCGGAAGCGGATTCATTGGTTCTCATCTGGTAGAACAATTATTAAAAAAGGGACATTCTGTCATAAACATTGACAATTTTGATGATTTTTACAATTATCAGATAAAAATTAAGAATACTTTAGATTCAATACAGAATTTTTCGGATTTTGAGTTTGTGGAAAAGCAGGAGGATATTGCAAGACTGATTTCCATGACGAAATCAGAACGATACACCTTATATTACCAGGACATCCGTGATAAGGAAGGACTTGAAAAAATCTTCCGGGAGCATTCTATCGACATGGTAATCCATCTTGCAGCTCTTGCCGGGGTACGTCCTTCCCTCGAAAGACCTTTGGAATACGAAGAAGTGAATATCCGCGGAACCATGAACCTCTGGGAACTCTGCAAAGAATTTAAGGTTAAAAAAGTTGTTGCTGCTTCTTCATCAAGCGTATACGGAAACAATGAAAAAATTCCCTTCGCTGAAACCGACAATGTAGACAATCCTATTTCTCCCTATGCAGCAACTAAAAAATGCGGTGAAATCTTAGGTCACGTGTATCATGATTTATATAAAATCGACATGATCCAGCTGCGTTTTTTCACGGTGTATGGCCCCAGACAAAGACCGGATCTTGCCATTCATAAATTCACAAAATTAATCTCAGAAGATCAGGAAGTCCCTTTCTACGGTGATGGTACAACAGCAAGAGATTATACTTTCATTGATGATATTATTGACGGAATATTGAAGTCAGTTCATTATTTAGAAACCCATTCCGATATCTATGAAATTATTAATCTCGGCGAAAGTGAAGTGATTACTCTTAATGAAATGCTGTCTGCTATAGAACAGACTTTAGGAAAATCTGCCATCCGAAAAAATCTGCCAATGCAGCCCGGAGATGTACTGAAAACCAACGCAGATATTACAAAAGCTATGACATTAATCGGCTATAAACCTGACACCAACTTCCAAAATGGCATAAAAATTTTTGTGGAATGGTTTTTGAGAAAATGACTGCAAACAGGCTGACATCACACCAGAACAAAGGTTTGTGATTCACCATGAACAAAAATTAATAAAAAGAATTGAAAATCAGGTGTAAAAAAGCATATAATATAAGCTATTTTTATACTTTTGCAAAAAAATTAGAAAATTATGTACTGGACATTAGAATTAGCCTCATATTTAAGTGACGCACCTTGGCCAATGACAAAAGCAGAGCTTATTGATTACGCAATCAGAACTGGTGCACCTATGGAAGTAGTGGAAAACCTTCAGGCAATTGAAGATGAAGGAGAGATTTACGAATCTATTGAAGAAGTTTGGAGTGATTATCCTACCGATGAAGACTTCCTTTGGAACGAAGACGAATATTAATTAAAAGCAATCAGGCTTTAGGCATCGCTTAGAGCTTTTTTGCCCTTTTTTATACATCAATTTTACACGAAAAGCGTGTTATTTAAAACGCTTAAAGCATACGCTTTAGGCATAAAGCAAAAAATTTATGAGTTTTTTAAACAAAGTTCTTAAAGGGTTTTTGGGAGACAAAAAAGCGCAGGACCTAAAAGAAGTAAAAAAAGTTGTAACAAAAATCAAAGCTGTTGAGCCTACTATTCAACAGTTGTCTGACGATGGCCTGAGAGAAAAAACTGCTGAATTTAAAGAGAGCATTAAATCTGCAACCGGCAAAATCACAGCTCAGATAGAACAGATACAAGAGCAGATAAAAAATTCGAAAAACGTTGACGAAAAAGAAGCGCTTTTTTCAAAAATTGAGGCTCTAAAAAAGGAATCATACGACATTGAGGAAAAAGTCCTCAGCCAGATTCTTCCTGAAGCTTTTGCTTTAGTAAAAGAAACAGCAAGAAGATGGGCACAAAACGGAGAAATCCGTGTAACTGCAACCGACTGGGACAGACAACTGGCTGCAACAGGTAAAGATTTCCTTGAAATCCAGGGAGATCAGGCGGTTTGGAAAAACTCATGGAATGCTGCCGGAACTCAGGTAAACTGGGATATGGTACACTATGATGTACAGTTTATCGGAGGGGTAATTCTTCACAGCGGTAAAATTGCCGAAATGGCAACCGGGGAAGGTAAAACCTTAGTAGGAACACTTCCTATTTTCTTAAACGCACTTCCGGGAAGAGGAGTTCATGTGGTAACAGTAAACGATTATCTTGCCAAAAGAGACTCGGCCTGGATGGGACCACTGTACCAATTCCACGGAATGTCAATCGACTGTATCGACAATCATCAGCCGAATTCAGACGGAAGAAGAAAAGCCTACAATTCCGATATTACTTACGGTACCAATAACGAATTCGGATTCGATTACCTGAGAGATAACATGGTAACTTCTCCTTCAGAGCTTGTACAAAGAGAACTGAACTTTGCCATTGTCGATGAGGTTGACTCCGTATTGGTAGATGACGCAAGAACGCCGCTCATTATCTCCGGTCCCGTTCCTCAGGGAGACAGACAGGAATTTGATGTGCTGAAACCGTCTATCGACAGAATTGTTGAAGTTCAGAAAAAAACCGTTTCTGCCATTTTTAATGAAGCGAAGAAACTAATAGCTGCAGGAAATACTAAAGAAGGAGGATTCAAATTGCTTCAGGCTTACAGAGGACTTCCTAAAAGCAGACAATTAATTAAATTTTTATCAGAAAGCGGAAACCGCGCATTGCTTCAGAAAGTGGAAGCACAATATATGCAGGACAACAACCGTGATATGCCGATTGTAGATAAAGATTTATATTTCGTAATCGAGGAAAAGAACAATCAGGTAGATCTTACTGACAAAGGTGTTGAGTACATGTCGCAGGGTAACTCTGATCCTAATTTCTTCGTTCTTCCTGATATAGGAACGGAAATCGCAGAGCTGGAAGCTAAAAATCTTTCAAAAGAAGAAGAGTTCGAGGCTAAAGAAAAATTATTCTCCGAATTTGCCGAAAAATCCGAAAGGGTTCACACAATGAGCCAATTGCTTAAAGCCTATACCTTATTTGAAAAAGATGATGAATATGTGGTAATTGACGGTGAGGTAAAAATCGTTGATGAGCAGACTGGCCGTATCATGGAAGGAAGACGTTATTCAGATGGTCTTCACCAGGCGATCGAAGCAAAAGAAAACGTAAAAATCGAAGCGGCTACACAAACGTTTGCCACCATTACCCTTCAGAACTATTTCCGTATGTACAACAAGCTTGCGGGGATGACGGGTACTGCTGAAACGGAAGCAGGTGAGCTTTGGGAAATTTATAAATTAGACGTTGTGGTAATTCCTACCAACCGTCCGATTTTAAGACATGATAAACAGGATCTGGTTTACAAAACCAACCGTGAAAAATACAATGCCGTCATTGAAGAAATTGAAAAACTTACTGCTGCCGGAAGACCAGTGTTGGTTGGTACAACTTCGGTTGAGATTTCTCAGTTATTATCAAAAGCACTCCAATTGAGAAAAATCCCGCATCAGGTATTGAATGCGAAACTTCACAAAAAGGAGGCAGAGATTGTTGCAGGAGCTGGACAGCCGGGCGTGGTAACCATTGCTACAAACATGGCCGGACGTGGTACGGATATTAAGCTGACTAAAGAAGTAAAAGAAGCAGGAGGTTTGGCGATTATCGGTACGGAAAGACATGATTCAAGACGTGTTGACAGACAGCTGAGAGGTAGAGCGGGACGTCAGGGAGACCCGGGAAGTTCACAGTTCTATGTATCTCTTGAAGATAACTTAATGCGTCTTTTCGGCTCTGAAAGAATTGCTAAAATGATGGACAGAATGGGTCACAAAGAAGGTGAAGTGATTCAGCATTCAATGATCTCTAAATCTATCGAAAGAGCGCAGAAAAAAGTAGAAGAAAACAACTTCGGGACAAGAAAGAGACTTCTTGAATACGATGACGTAATGAACAAACAGCGTGATGTAATCTACAAGAGAAGAAAGAATGCATTATTCGGAGATCACCTGAAGTACGATATCACGAATATGATTTTTGATGTTGCCAACTCCATCGTTGCTAAAGGTAAAGCTTCAGGTAGCTATAAAGATTTCGAATACGAGATCATCAAAACATTCACGATGGAATCTCCTGTTTCCGAAAATGATTTCAAGAGCAAAAGCATTCAGGATTTAACCAATATCCTTTTCAAAGCTGCTCAGGAAGATTATCAGATGAAATTGAATTTACTGAAAGAAAAATCTTTCCCGATTATTGAAAATGTATATCAAAATCAGGGGTCAATGTTCAAAATGATTCAGGTTCCTTTCACAGATGGCCACAAAACAATGACCATTGTTACCGATCTTAAAGAAGCTTACGAAACGCAATGCGACAGCTTGATCAACGATTTTGAGAAAAATATTACTTTATCAATCATTGATGAAAACTGGAAGCTTCACCTTCGTGAGATGGATGATTTAAGAAGATCTTCCCAGGGTGCTGTTTATGAGCAGAAAGATCCGCTGGTAATCTACAAGCAAGAATCTTTCCACTTATTCAGTGAAATGATCGACAAATTAAATAAAGAAATTATTTCATTCTTATACAAAGGAGAAATTCCAGCTTAAGAAAAATAATTTAATATACAAAAGCCGCTTCAGAATTGCATGGAGCGGCTTTTATTATTTGCTGTATATTAATATTATGATAAATATCAACTCGATTATTTATTTAGAATAATTAAAAACAATATATTTGCAAAAAATTTGAGTTTCATGAAAAATGTACTGATCTGCGCTTCGCTGTTAGGTTCTATGCTAACTTTTGCCCAGGAAAACGATACGATTAAGTCGAATAATATTGACGAGGTTATTGTAACGGGTTATATTACCAAAAACAGTGAATCGGCTAATAAAATGCCTCTAAAAGACATTGAAAATCCACAGGTATACAATACCGTAAATAAAAATGTCATTAAGGAACAGGTTGCAACCAATATTAATGATGCTTTAAAAAACGTAACAGGTATAGCAAGACTATGGGAATCCACAGGGAGAGGCAATGATGGTGGAGAATATTATACCATGAGAGGTTTTTCTTTACAGCCAACATTGCTAAACGGAATGCCTTCATTTAATAATGGAACTATTGATCCGGCTGGAATTGAAACAATAGAAGCCATAAAAGGACCTTCCGGGACATTATACGGAGGAAGCGTGATCTCTTACGGAGGTTTATTAAATGTTGTTACCAAAAGACCATACAATTATTTAGGAGGTGAAATTGGATATGTATTAGGAGGATATGGTTTAAACAGAGTTACAGCAGATGTCAATACTCCCATTGGAAAAAATTTATATGCAAGGATAAATGCGGCCTATCAAAAACAGAATTCTTTTCAGGATGCAGGTTCCTATGAATCAATTTATGTAGCACCTTCAGTAAAATACATTGTCAATGACCGGTTGACATTTACAGTAAATACTGAAATAAAGAAATCAGACGCTGTAAATGCTCCAATGATCTTTTTAAGCAGATACAGCCCACTTTCATTTAATTCAATTGATTTGTTTGAACAGAACTATAAAAAGTCATATACAAGCAATGATTTAAGTATTAAAAATACAACGTTTAACATCCAGGCGCAGGCCAATTACAAAATTTCAGATAATTGGACTTCCCAAACCATTGTTTCAAGAGGAAATACAAAAACGGACGGATACAACCAATACTTATGGGATTCTGCAAATGGTGACGAATTCACAAGATACATTTCAAAATTAGGTGGAGAAACCAACACAACAGGAATCCAGCAAAATTTCGTTGGAAACTTCAATATCGGAAAAGTTAAGAATAAGCTTTTATTTGGTTTAGATTATTTCCAAAGACAATTCTTATTAGGCGGTACAGGATGGGCAGGATTCGGAACGGTTTCTTTAGTTAACCAGACAGATACTAAGGCTGGAGAATTAAACCAGGCTGCGGTCAACACTGCATTGGCATCCACCCAAAATGCAATCGGTACCATGGAAACAAAAATATACAGTGCTTATATTTCAGATGTTGTATATATTCTTCCTAACTTATCTGCGATGCTTAGCGCAAGGGTTGACCATTTTACAGGAAACCCAACCGCATATGCCGTTGAAGAGTCAAAAGCAACAACTACTTTCTCTCCAAAATTAGGATTGGTATACCAGCCTATTCAGGATAAATTATCAATTTTCGCCAATTACATGAATGGCTTCCAAAATGTTGAACCCGTTCAGAATGTAGCTTCAGACGGAAGCAAGTATTTTGCTTATTTCGATCCCGAACATGCCAATCAGTGGGAAGTTGGGACAAAAGCAAGCTTGGTTAAAGATAAATTATCAATTACGGCAAGTTATTACAATATTAAAGTTAAGGACAAAGTAATGCCGGATCCTGCGAATGCCCAAAACAGTATCCAGGGAGGAGAAGTGGAAAGTAAAGGTTTCGAAGTAAGCGCTGTTGGAAGTCCTGTTAATGGCCTGAATATTATTGCCGGATTTAGCCACAATGACAGTGAAGTTACAGTGGGAGACCCTACTTATGTTGGATACCGTCCGGAAGAAGCAGGCCCTAAAAATCTTTTCAATTTCTGGGCAAACTATAAAATACAGGAAGGAGCGCTAAGAAATGTAGGAATTGGTTTCGGAGCCAATTCTGCCAGTGAGCATTATACTTTAAACAGGGCTTCAATAGGAACATTCGCTATCCCGAGTTATGCAGTTTTCAATGCTGCCCTTTCATATAATGAAGATAAATATAGTGTAATTCTGAAGCTGGATAATATTGCCAATAAAAAATATTTCTCAGGCTGGTCCACAGTAACACCACAACGATTAAGAACCGTATCATTAAGCTTAAGTTACAGATTCTAAAAATTTAAAGTTAACCCCATCGAGGGTTAACTTTTATTATGAGGAAGAAACATCATCATAAAAAGAAACCTTCATTTATAAAAAAATGGTCTGACAAACTGCACTTATGGTTGGGCTTGTCCGTTGGGATTATTGTTTTCATTGTTTCGCTGTCGGGAACCCTGTATGTTTTTAAGGATGAAATTCAGGATGTGCTTAGAAAAGATGTTATTTATGTAAAAGCTGAAACAATTACGCATCAACCACTTTCTATTGAAGTTCTGAAGGAAAAAGTTTCTCTGGAACTCAATGAAAAGTTTCCGGTCAGTTCTGTTGAAATTCCTTTAGATAAAAACAAATCTTACGAATTTTTATACTACGAAAAATATAAAAATGCATGGAATTATTTTGATGAGGTAAAGATCAATAAACTGGTATATGTAAATCCATATAACGGTGAGATTCTGGGTGTTTACAATGAAAAATACGACATATTTCCAATCCTGAAATCCATACACTGGAGTTTATTACTAAAAGCAGACTGGGGCAAATATGTTGTGGGAATCCCTGTTGTACTCTTTATCATCATGCTCATTACAGGAATCATTCTTTGGTGGCCTAAAAATAAAGCAGCAAGAAAAGGTCGGTTCCGATTCAACTGGAAAGATATTACCACATGGAAAAGAAAGAACTATGATCTCCACAATATTTTAGGATTTTATGCTTCATTCGTTGCTTTGATATTAAGTTTATCCGGTATTTACTTTTCTTTTCCGTGGGTTAAAAATGCTATCAACTTTTCATTATCCGGATCAGCAGAACTTCCCAAAGAAAAAGAAATTAAGTCTCACGGCACGTTATCATCTGTCAACAGATCTGTTTACGATCTTACTGCAGAAGAGACGAAAAAGTTATACGCTTCTTCATCAAGCTTCAGAATTCCGCTGAACGGAAAAAATAAAAAAGGAAAAGCGCTAAAAAACATTCCGGTTACCGTCTACGGAGAAAACGGAAGATTTGCCATCCGGAGCCAGGTTGTTTTTGACAAATATTCAGGAAAACTATTGATGAATAAACCTCATCAGCAATTAACCAACGCCGAAAAATACGCCAATGCCAATTATGACATCCATACCGGATCATACTTCGGTATCTTAGGGAAAATTATCTGGTTTATCACCGGTTTGATATGCACTTCGCTTCCCGTCACCGGATTTTTAATATGGCTGGCTAAAAAAAAGAAAAAAGGAATTAGAAAAATATCATGAAAAAGACCATTCTGGCAGTTGCTGCATTAGCCTCTGCAACGATTTTCGCACAGCAGAACGATACCGTACAGGTAAAAGATGTAGATGAAGTTGTCATGACCGCTTCAAGGAAAAAGGAAAGCATTAAGGAAATTCCGGGGTCTGTAACAATTGTTAATCAAAAGCAGATCCAGTCACAATTAACGGTAAATTCTGATATTACAAGCATTCTACAATACACAGTTCCGAGTTTGGCAACGAGTTCCGGACAGACTTCCAACACTGGACAAACCTTAAGAGGACGCCAGGTTTTGGTGCTGATTGACGGTATTCCGCAATCTACACCGCTTCGTAACGGCGCACGAGATCTTAGAGTCATTGACCCTTCCGTTATTGAAAGAATCGAAGTGATTAAAGGCGCTTCATCCATCTATGGAAACGGTGCAGACGGCGGTATTATCAATTACATTACGAGAAAAAACA
This sequence comes from Chryseobacterium takakiae, assembly GCF_900129385.1. Classification (GTDB taxonomy): domain Bacteria; phylum Bacteroidota; class Bacteroidia; order Flavobacteriales; family Weeksellaceae; genus Chryseobacterium; species Chryseobacterium takakiae. The sequence continues at coordinate 37,023 of NZ_FQVO01000008.1, forward strand.
ACGGAGATAAGAAAGTCTCAGGAATTTCGCAGGCTGGTATTACAGGTCAGCCTTATGGTGGAACATTAGGATTCAGGGCAAGCCAGCTTTTATCCGGAAAAATTACCAAAAACTTTGATTATGTGGCTTCCTTCGCTTATGAAAGAACCGGCTACATGAAAGATGCAGAAGGGATAAACCTTAGTCCAACTTACAGCACCGCGAAAATGGATAATTACAACGGAATGCTGAAACTGGGATACAATTTTAACGAGAATAACAGGATTGAAGCCTCTTATATCGGATATGCCTCAAAATCGGATCTTAATTTAGGTCTTAAAACCGGAAAATACGGATTTATTCCAACCATTGGAGAAGGCCAGGGAAAAGGACTGGAAACCACACCGCAGGGAACACCCAGAAATCACAACGTGAAACTGAGCTATGACAATAAAAAAATCTGGCAGGGAACTTCACTAAACGTAAATCTATATCTTCAGGATTTCAGAACAGTGTACGGATACAGTGACACTTTCTTCAATGGCGGACAATCGAATGTCATTTCAAAAAAATACGGCGCAAGAGCCAATTTTGACACCCAACTCTGGAACGCAATTCATTCCCAGGCGGAAATGATTTACGGTATTGATGTTCTGAATGACCAGACGGTTCAGAAACTGGAAGACGGCCGTTACTGGACACCGGATATGAATATGACGAATATTGCTCCTTTTATGTTGATTAAAATTGATCTCATGAAAAAATTAACCATTAAAGGAGGGCTTCGTTATGAAAACATTCAAGTAAAAGTCGGCGATTTCAATACCCTGTCAACCATTAAAAATGACGGAACCTTCACCCAAAGTATTTTTGTAAAAGGCGGAGATCTTGAATACAATGCATTGGTAGGAAACGTAGGAGTTCGTTACAATATCAACCCGGCAATCAATATTTTCGGGAGTTTCTCACAGTCCTATTCCATTAATGAATTAGGAAGAATTTTAAGAACCTCAACTTCGGAAACCATCAATAATCTTGAAACAAAACCCATTATCGTCAACAATTATGAATTGGGAGCAACAGGACAAATTACAAAATGGCTCAATTATGAACTCACTTCTTATGTAAGCACTTCAAAACTGGGGGCAACTTTCATTCAAAGTCCGGATCGTGCGTTGACCATTCAGAGAGCTCCTGAAGTTGTATATGGCGTGGAAGGATTCCTACATTTTTCTCCAACAAGATGGATCAATTTTGGAGGAAGCTATAGCTGGATGGAAGGCATAACTTCTCCTAAAGATGATGGAGACTACTCTACCAAAATTAATAACAGTAGAATTTCCGCGCCTAAAGTTTTGGCTTATATTCAGGCAAGACCCATTGAAAAAATATCCGTAGGAATGGATATGCTTTATGCTTTTGAGCAGGACAGATTTCAGCCTAATGCTAAAACCGGACTGTTTGTGTACGGCGAAGGAAGAGTTCCCGCATATACTATTTTCAACTTTAAATCCAGCTATGATCTCAACAAAAACTGGAAACTGTCATTAGGAATCGAAAACCTATTTAACAAAATGTACCAGCCGGCAATTGCATGGTGGGCAGCAAGGGACAGTGATTTTACCAATGCTCCGGGAATGAGGGGCACATTCATCATTGAATATAAATTTTAATCTGATTCTGATTTACATTAAAACAAAGCGTTTCACTTTTAAATATTAGTGAAACGTTTTTATTTAGATTTAGTTAAAAACCTGATGAAAATCCTTAATTGTAAATATTCTAAATAAAAATTAAACCTTATCTTTGCCGCAATTAAGGATGAATATGAGGAAAAAGCATCACCATAAAAAAAAATCAAGCCCTTTTAAGAAATGGACCGGTAAGCTGCATTTGTGGTTCGGACTGGGCATTGGTTTTCTGATTTTCGTTATCTCAATCACGGGAGCATTGTATGTCTTCAAGGATGAAATAGAAAATTTTACAAGAAAAGATGTTATTTACCATAACGAACAGAATATAGACCAAAAACAAGTTCTTCCAATTCGTGTACTGGAAAAAGCCGTTGTAGAGCAGGTAAAAGAAAAATATCCGGTTCATTGGGTAAATATTCCGATTGATAAAAAGATGTCTTATCTTTTTTACTGGTATGAGCATGATCCTAAAGGCTGGAACTATTTTGACGAATTTCCCATCTATAAAGTAGCATACGTTAACCCTTACAATGGAAAGGTACTGAGAACCTACGACGAGAAAAACGGGTTTTTCCAGATCGTAAAAATGATCCACTGGAGTTATCTTCTCAAACAATCGTGGGGAACTTATCTGGTAGGAATTCCCGTGATTATATTCATCATCATGCTGATTTCCGGAATTATTCTTTGGTGGCCCAAAAATAAAGCCGCCAGAAAACAGCGCTTTTCTTTCAGATGGCAGAATGTAAAAGGCTGGAAAAGGAAAAACTATGATCTTCATAATGTGCTGGGTTTTTATGCCTCCATTTTTGCGCTGATCTTTTCAATAACAGGATTATTTTATGCTTTCTTTGTCGTTCAGGCAGCGATTTATTTTATTTTTTCCGGGGGTAAAACAGCTTATCCCGACTTCTCATCCATTAAAACAAAAGCTCCGATTGAATTAAGAACGGAAGGAACTTTAGATAAAATCAGCAATACCGTTAAAGCAAAATATCCTGATTCTTATGGTTTTTCTATTGATCTTGGCCACGAGCATATGGACGATCATGAGCACCCGAATTTTGAAGTTTATGTAAAACATTTATCCTACTCTTATCATAAAAGCAGCAGCCTCATTTTTGATGAAAACTCCGGAGAATTGCTTCATACCCACGATATGAAAGATAAAAATTTCGGTGAAAAAGCAGTAGGCGCCAACTATGATATCCACGTAGGATCTATTCTCGGACTTCCAACCAAAATTATCGCTTTCATCGTAAGCCTCATATGTGCCTCATTACCAGTAACCGGCTTTATGATCTGGTGGGGAAGAAGAAAAAAGAGAAAGATAAAAACAGCTTAATATTTTTTTAAAATAAATGCTGCTTAATCGTCTAATAATAATATCTTTTTTATAATTTTAGCCTTTTAGAATTATTAAGAGAGAAATGTCATTAGTAGATTTGTCAAAACAGGTTGCGCTGGGAATTGATATCGGCGGAACGAACACAAAATTTGGAGTGGTAAACCACAGAGGTGAAGTTTTGGAAAAAGGAAATATCCGGACCGATGCCTATCCTACCGTAGAAGAATATATCGATGCTTTATACGAGGCCGTTCATCCTCTGATAGAAAGCCACGGAAAAAACAAAAATTTTGATGGGATAGGAGTGGGAGCTCCAAATGCCAACTACTATAAAGGAACCATTGAGCAGGCCCCAAACCTTCCGTGGAAAGGAATCGTGCCCTTTACGGAGCTGATAAAAGCCAAATTCGGGCTGCCTTGTACCATAACCAATGATGCCAATGCTGCAGCCATCGGAGAAATGCTTTTCGGAGCAGCCAGAGGAATGAAGGACTTCATTATGATTACTCTGGGAACAGGTGTAGGAAGCGGTATTGTTGCCGGAGGAAAACTGATCTACGGACATGACGGGTTTGCCGGAGAATTGGGGCACACCATTGTAAAACCCGGCGGAAGAAAACACTGGAGTACAGGTTCCGAAGGAAGCCTTGAAGCGTATGCCTCTGCTACAGGAATTGCCATTACCGCAAAAAAAATGCGTGCTGAGTTTCCTGAGTCTCTGCTCAATCAATATCCTGAAGAATCTATAAATTCTAAAACCGTACACGAATGCGCATTGAAAGGTGACCCTATTTCCATTGAGGTCTTCCGGTACACCGGGCAGAAATTGGGCGAAGCATTGGCCAATTTTGTGATGTTTTCTTCTCCTGAAGCCATTCTTCTTTTCGGAGGTGTTATCAAAGCCGGAGATTTTATTTTAAAACCTACAAAACTTCATATGGAAAGAAATTTACTTCCTATTTTCAGAAATAAAGTGAAGCTGGTTTTCAGTGAGCTTGACGAAGCGGATGCTGCTATTTTAGGAGCAAGTGCGCTGGTTTGGGAGAAATAATTGAAAGTTATTTGAATAGATACGAGCATCCTTTTTAAGGGTGCTTTTTTTATAAATATTTTAGCGCAAAGAGGAATTATCATATCGCTGATTTTAGAAGGCAAAAGCAATAAATTGCAACGTTAAGCAAACATCAGCTTTATCAATCAGCTTGCTGATTAATTTTGGCTCGCTTAAAATACCATGCTTTTAAATAATCTTTGCGCTTAAAAAGCTTCCGCAGGTTAAAGGATCTCTTCTTCCAAAATAATTTGTCTGATCTATCAGCATCATTTAGATTTGAATCGGATGATGACACAAAAATTGAAAAAGTTTTCCTTATTTTTGATTAGTTTTTTTTCTCCATTATTCCTTAAAGAAAAAATATTCAAATACAATAATCAACTTAGAATGGATAACAATAACTTAGAACAAATTACTTTCGGAGGCGGATGTTTCTGGTGCGTGGAAAGCTGTTTCAACATGCTGAAAGGCGTACAGTCTGCTATTTCAGGATATTCCGGAGGACATAAAGACAATCCCACGTATGAAGAAGTATGCACAGGAGAAACAGGCCATGCAGAAGTAGTACAGATCACGTATGATCCGGCTGTCATTTCTTATGAACAATTGATGAATGTTTTCTTTTTCCTTCATGATCCTACACAGCTTAACAGACAGGGAAATGACATCGGTACCCAGTACCGTTCGGTAATTTATTATAAAGACGATGCTGAAAAAGCAAAAGCCGAACAAGCCATTGAAACTTCTAAACAGTCCGGAAGATGGCAGGGAACTTATGTAACGGAATTAACGAAATTCGACAAATTCTGGCCCGCAGAACAGTATCATCAAGGATACTATAATGAAAATCCTACACAGCCTTATTGCAGCGCGGTAGTTGGCCCTAAGATCCAGAAATTCAAAAAGCATTTCGGTGAATTGGGAATGCTGAACGAAGAATAAAACAAGAAGTTCAAGCCTTAAAGGTTTAGACAATAAAAATAAAGCGAAGAGAAATTGATCTCTTCGCTTTTCTAATAATAATTAATGATAAGTCTATCAATATCTTAATATCCCGGATTTTGGGTAAAATCTTTTGAAGCATCAATCGTTGCCTGAGGAATCGGGAAAATTCTTCTGTAAGGCTGGGATGCCGGTTTTGCCGTTCCTGGAAGATCAAATTTTCCGAATCTGATCATCGCCTTTCTTCGGTACATTTCCCAATAAAGCTCAAACCCGGATTCTCTGAATAATGTATTGGCATCAAGAGAAGTAAGGGCAACACCCGGAGCATTGTTCTTTAAAGCATCATTCGTTCTGCTGGTTCTTAGTTTATTAACATCTGCCAACGCTGCCGTTATATTTCCGCTTCTGAAATACGCTTCCGCTCTCATCATATAAATGGTTCCCAATCTGTACAAAGGAACGTCCATTCCGCTTGTACCGTTGTTTCCGTATCCCGGATCAAATTCAAATTTGAAATTTCGTACTCCTCTGTTGATCTGAGCCTGAGTAAATACGGCTTCAGAAGGATTATCAAAATTCAGTTCCGGAGTGAAATCGGCTGCGAGCGTCGTATTTTTCTCGGTGAATAATTTATACACTTTAATTCTTCCGTCTGAGGTCATATCAAAATTACCGTTTGAAAGAATTTTAGGCCCATACTGCTGCCCAACCTGCAAACCTCTGTTGAAATGGAACCATGGCTTTCCTGTTCCTTCCACTTTGCTTGTAGACGGCACGCTTACATCGGTTCCGTCATTTCTGAACCATGTTCCGTCTTCGTACTGATAAGATCTCTGGAAACGAGGATCATCATGATTTCCGTTCCATGAATAATAAAATTCAGGAGTTATACATGATGCGTTCGTTCCTCTGTTATCCGGAGAAGGTTTCTGAATTCTTTCCATGGACATATAAGCAAGGTCATTATCAGATCCTTTATCAGAACCTGCAAATTTCTTTTGAACAACCGAGAAGATCATTTCCTTGCTGTTGTCATTATTGATATCGAAATTGTGGAAATAATTGGATTCTAAACTAAACAACGGATTATTAATCAATAAATTGGAATATTGAATTACTTTATCCATATCCGTTCCTCCCCCATTCACAGCCTGTTCCGTAAAGTTGAACGAGCTTGCCGTTTTATTTTTAAGAACAGCCCTGTTCAGATACATATCTGCCAATAAAGCGTAAGCCGCCTGTTTTGTGAATCTTCCTGCATGGGTATTCTGCGTTTTAATATCTGCTAAATTCGGGATAAGACTTTCCACTTCTTTAATCAGCTCATCGATGGTCGTGTCAGCTTTTCTGATCTGGATCGGCGCATTGATATTGTCAGGATCTCTGTACGGAGCCTGCCCGAACAAATCAATCGTGGTATACGTGTAAAACGCTAATAATCCTTTTGCTTCAGCCAAAAACAATGCTTTGTTGCTCCCCGTACTTTTATTGGCACTTGAGATGGCCGTTAAAGATTTTGTAATTCCGAAATTCAGCTGGTTCCAGGTATTTTTTACCACGTCGCTGTTGGCATCCCAGGTAAACTCATGCATTGCTCTCCATTTTCCACCGTCTCCCCAGTCGCTTCCTCTTGTTGGTAAAAGCGCTTCATCCGTAGAATATTCCTGCAAAGCAAAAACGCTTCCGTGGTCTACAAAAGTTCCTTCTCCAAGCTGGCTGTAAGCCGCAGCCAAGGCCGCTTCAGGATCTGCCACTTCAGCACCCAGTACTTCATCGATTACTTTTTCATCCAGATTGGTACAGCCTGTTAAAGCCAATACCGCAACGGAGAGTATGATTTTATTGATTGTTAAAAATTTAGATTTCATAATTTTTTAGCTTAATTAAAATTTAACAGTTGCTCCCAGGATAAATGTCTTTGCAGACGGATAAGTGGTATAATCAATTCCCAGTGACTGATTTCCTCCCACCTGCTTATTGGTGTCAACAAGCGGATCATATCCGGAATAATTGGTAATGGTGAATAGATTCTGTGCGCTGATATACAAATTGATACTTTTCAGGAATTTCAATTGGTTCATATCGAAAGTATAGCCTAATCTTACATTATTCAGGCGAAGAAAATCTGATTTTTCAAGATACAAAGAAGACAGCTGCGGCTGATTGGTGAAGCTTGCTCCGGATTCGTAAAAACTTTTCAATACGTTTCTGTCTGAAGCTAAATTATTGATGTTAAGATCCAGTGCCGTGTTGTTTACCAGATAACCTCCGGTCTGCCCGATAAATGAAAAGGCGAAATCAAACTTTTTATATTTCATGTAAGAATTGATCCCGAAAGTGAAATTTGGAATAGCTCCTTCAAAGATCTTTCTGTCATTCTGATCGATTCTTCCGTCTGAATTCAGGTCTTCGTAAATGTATTTTCCGTTGGCATCAATTCCCAGGTAATTATACATGTAAAAAGCTCCCGCTTCATAGCCGTTTCTGTAAATATTGGCCGTAACCCCGGAAAGTCCCGGTCCCGAAACCTCTCCCGAATAAATAGCAGAAACCGGAAGGTCTTTCACCACATTATTTACCGTTGCCCCGTTTACATCAACATTCCATGTAAAGTTTTCATTTCGGATAACTTCTGAACCCAAAGAAAATTCAAAACCTTTATTAACGATTTTTGCGTCCACATTTCTCCATACGGTACTGGTTGGACTTAACGGGCTTGAAGGAATATTCAGGATAGGATCTTTTGTAGTTTTATGGTAATATTCCAATGAACCGTACAATTTGTTTCTCCATAAACTGAAATCTGCCCCGATATTGCTCTGCTCTACCACTTCCCATTTTAGATCAGGATTTACTGTTCTGTTAATAGAAACTCCGTTAATTAAATTTAAATTAGGATACAAATAATATCCTGAACTCTGTGTAAGAGAAGAACTTGCCTGCGTAATTTTGTTCGGAACTTCCTGGTTTCCGGTTTGTCCCCAGCTTCCTCTTAACTTTAACTCATTAATGATTTGGGAATCCTTCAGGAAATTCTCGTTCGAAACCGTCCAGCCCACAGCAACCGAAGGGAAATATCCGTATTTGTTGTTATTCCCAAAACGTGTAGAACCATCTGCTCGTAAGGAAGCCGTTAATAAATATTTTTTATCAAAATTATAATTAACCCTTCCAAAATAAGACTGCAATTCATTTTCCTGAGCATAGCCCGCACCCGGTACAAAAGCCGTTCCTGAATAGCCCGGATTAATTTCCGGAGCAATTCCTGTACCCTGAGCTGCAATATCTCTTACTCCGAAATACGTTCCCGTATTTTTGAATTTCTGATATGAGAATCCTCCAAGTACATTGAAATTATGCCTGTTGAGGTTAAAATCATACGTCAGATAATGTTCCAAAAGCACATTATAAGAATCCAGATTAGCCTGAACATACATTCCTTTAGGCGTTCTGTCGGTAACATTTGGATACATGGTTGTATTTCTTTCCGACATGGTTTTATCAACTCCTAAATTGAATTTATAATTAAGTCCCGGTAATATTCTCAACGTTGCTTCCGTATTTCCCAATATCCTGAAAGTATTGGTTTTATCATTATACACACTCAGTAAATACAAAGGATTGTAGTGAGCGTTCATATTGAAATTGGTGTAGTTTCCGTTTTCATCGTATACGGAACGGGTAGGATTCGCCATTAGGGCATGGATAATCAGCTGACCGTCTGAACCGGCATTTCCTCCGTTCGGAATTCCTGTTTCTTTGATGTCACTCGCCGTAAGATTTAGTTTTACCTTTAATCTTTTATTATCGAAGAAAGATTCTTCTGCATTAAGACGAGCCGTTGTTCTCTTAAAGCTGCTGTTCAAAACAATACCATCCTGATCCATATGAGAAAGGGATGCAAAATAGCTTCCTGTATCCGTCGCTTTCGAGAAGGAAACCGAGTGATTGGATGAAACGGCATTTCTGTAAATTTCATCCTGCCAGTCTGTATTTCCGCCGTGATCATATAATTTGTTGATTCCGGCTGCCCTGTATTCATCCGCTGTTAAAAGGTCAAGCTTTTTAATCACCGAAGAAAAACCTAAATAAGTATCGTAGGTGAAGATTGGCTCTCCTCTTTTTCCTCTTTTTGTCGTTACCAGAACAACCCCGTTTGATCCTCTTGCTCCATAGATCGCTGCAGCCGAAGCATCTTTTAATACCGTGATGGATTCTATATCAGAAGTATTTAAAAAGTTCAGCGGATTCTTAGCCTGTACATTTCCTAAACCCACATTCGGGCTTTGTGCACTTACCGGATCGTTATTTAACGGAACACCGTCTACAACGAATAAAGGTGTACTTCCGCTTCTGATAGAACCGATTCCTCTGATGGAAACATTTACTCCCGCTCCCGGTTCACCGCTGGTCTGTACAATACGTACCCCTGCGATTTTCCCCTGCATCAGATTATCTACAGAAATATTCATTCCTTCTTTGAAGTTCTCAGCTTTTAGTTGGCTGATGGCTCCTGTTAAATCAGATTTTTTCTGAGAGCCGTATCCTACCAGCGTTACTTCTTCAATAGCGGTTGTATCTTTTTTTGATTTCAGCTGAATCGAAACTGCAGTTCCTGAAATTTTCGTGGTCTGAATTTCATATCCGTCATAAGAAATGGATAAGGTCTGGCCAATATTCGCAGCAATTGTAAAATTCCCGGAATCATCAGTAGTCGCCTGAGCTCCGGTTTCAACAACAGTAACTGTTGCTCCTGCAATGGCAGCACCGTCCTGATCCGTTATATTTCCGGTAATGGTTTCGTTCACCTGGAAAGCTGTAATGTGGTTTGCCGAAAGATTTTCTGCGTAGGTCTGATTTGCCAACAGGAAAATCATCGCAACCGGAATTAGTTTTTTAAAACTAAAAGAGTTAATTTTGTGGTACATATCATTAAGTAAGTAATTACATGACGTTACATGCTTGATAAAAAGCCGCTGTTGTTGCCGCAACAGTGGTTTTCATTTCTGCCCGTCGTTAGTTTTTTATTTCGGGATACAAAGTAAAAACGTTTAACCTGAAATCATTTTAACATAATATTATCTTAAAATCAATAAAATATCAATTCCTTATTGATTATTTAAAATTGACATTTTTAATTTTCAGACACTTAATAATTCATCATGTCATAATCATTTACATAATTTTAAAGAACACTTAACATAATATATAAGCCGCCTAACATAAGACTTCATAATTTCGCCAAAGAAAATTGAAACAATGAAAAAGGTATTTTTCTTAGGATTGTATGTCATATCTATACAAGTTTTCCAGTCACAGACTCAGAATCTTAATAATTTAAAAATAAATCAGATACAGGTAATTGGTTCACACAACTCTTATAAAAAGGCAATTTTACCGGAAGTATATCATTATCTATCCCAAAAGGACTCATTGAATTTCCTGCCTAGGATTCAATATGAACATATTCCTATTCCTCAACAACTGGATCTGGGTTTAAGAAACCTCGAAATAGACGTTTACGCAGACAGCAAAGGCGGAAAATATGCACACCCTAAAATTCTGGATCTGGTAAAAACTTCCCTGCCTTTTGATCCGGAAGGTAAAATGAAAAAGCCCGGCTATAAAATGATTCATATTACAGACATTGATTACCAGACACAATATTATACATTGGAAGACTGCCTGAAAGATTTAAAAAAATGGTCCGACACGCATCCCGATCATGATCCGGTTTTTATTACCTTGGAACCAAAGGATGGAAATGCCAATCAGTTCGGAACAGAACCGGAACATTATACGTCAAAGCTTTTTGATGATCTTGACAACGAGCTTAAAAAATATTTAGGAAAAAATAAAATCATTACACCGGATGACATCCGCGGTTCTTATACAACGTTGAACGATGCTATTGTTAACAAAAACTGGCCGAAGGTGAAAGATGCGAAAGGCAAGTTTCTGTTTGTTCTCGACAACAACAGTGAAAACAGGGACCTTTATATGAAAGATCATCCTTCACTCAAGGGCAGAATGATTTTCACCAACTCTGAGCCGGGAACGGCTGAATCCGCGATATTGTTCAGAAACGACCCTAATCCCGAAATTGCAGAACTCGTAAAACAAGGATATATCATCAGAACCCGGGCAGATGCAGATACGATGGAAGCACGGAAAGAAGATTATTCCAGGTTTGAAAAGGCTAAAGAAAGCGGCGCACAGATCATTACAACAGATTATTATCAGCCAAGCAAACTGTTTAAATCCAGCTATAAAATCAGTTTTGACAATAATTCTTATGAAAGAAAAAATCCCGTGAACGGAAAATAGAGCATTTTTACCATTAGATTTATATTGAAAAGGCTTTCAGATCTATGAATGCCTTTTCTGCTTTTTTCGGTAAAGCATTTCCGTGTGTGGAATGTCATCTTCCAGATATTTCTTCCCGGTATCTTCAAAACCGAATTCACCATAGAATTTCAATAAATAATCCTGTGCAGAAATTCTGACTTCATCCGTATGGAAACGCGCTTCAATAGCTTCAAGTGCATAGGCTATGAGCTGTCTCCCCAGATTTTTCCCTCTTCCCTGTTCAGTAGTCAACACTCTTCCAATCGAGGCTTCAGGATATTTTATGTCTTTATCAAAAAGCCGGCAGTTCGCGAGAATTTCGCCGTCTTTCTCAGCCCAGATATGAACTGCCTTCTGGTCATAATCATCCAGATCAGGATACGGACAGTTCTGCTCTACTACAAAAACATTGATTCTTGCTTTTAATACATTGTACAATTCCGGAACAGTAAATTCTTCAAAAGTTTTGATCTTCCAGATAATATTACTCATCGAAACTTACATTATTATTTGCCAAGAATTCATTGGTTTTTTGAATGAAATCAAGGATTTCATCACAGCCTTCTTTTTTCTCTGCTGAGGTTACATAAATTTCCGGAAGATCTTCCCATGTTTTTTGCAGCTCAGTTTTATAATCTTCAACATTTTTTATGGCAGCATTGGGTTTCAGCTTATCTACTTTCGTGAAAACAATGGAAAAAGGAACACCACTTTCCCCGCACCATTGGATGAACTCCATATCAATGGCCTGAGGCTTGTGACGGGAATCTACGAGAACAAAAAGATTAACCAGATTTTTTCTGTTCAGAATATAGTTGGTAATCAGCTTTTCAAAATCTTTTCTGATTGACTTGGAAACTTTAGCGTACCCATATCCCGGTAAATCCGTAAGATACCAGCTTTCATTCACTAAAAAATGGTTGATGAGCTGTGTTTTTCCCGGTGTCTGGGAAGTTTTGGCGAGATCTTTATGATTCATCATCGCATTAATAAGCGAAGATTTTCCAACATTGGATCTTCCGATAAAAGCATATTCCGGAATATTGGGTTCCGGGCAGTCCTGCCATTTTCCGCTACTCTTTACGAATGTTGCTGTTTTAATAACCATTTTGAAAATATTTTTAAGAAAAACAAGCCATTAAGAAGATTCTTAATGGCTTATTTATATTTAATTTAAACTTTATCTTTTAACCAGCTGTAGAGAATTTCATTGAATTCATCCGGCTTTTCCATCATTGCTGCATGACCACATTGATCAATCCAAAATAAATCTGAATTCGGAATGAACTTGTGCATATCTTCAGCGACTTCAGGAGGAGTTACATTATCCTGTTTTCCCCAGATCAGGCAGGTTGGTGTAAGAATTTTCGGAAGATCGTGAAGCATATTGTGCTTGATTGCGCTTCTTGCCAGCATAACGGTTTTAATTCCTTTCATCCTGTCATTGACTACTGAGAAAACTTCGTCAACCAGGTCTTCCGTTGCAATTGCAGGGTCATAGAAAACCTCTTCCGTTTTTTTCCTGATATAAGAACGGTCATTTTTCCTTGGAAAGCTATCTCCGAAAGTTCTTTCATACAACCCGGAACTTCCAGTGAGAACAAGATTTTTAATGAGATCCGGCCTTGCTAATGTTAAGATAAGCCCTACATGCCCTCCCATTGAGTTTCCAACAATGGTTACAGGTGCATCTATATGCGTTTCAATAAACTTAGCGATATATTTTGCTAATGTTGTAAGATTTGTATTGAGTACCGGCAAATCGTAGATTGGCAACTGGGGAACATATACTTTGAATCCCCTGTCTGAAAAAAAATCAACCATCTTATCGAAATTGCTTAACCCACCCATTAAACCATGCAACAGCACCAATGGATGTCCTTCTCCCGCCTCAATGAAGGTGTATTTCTTTTCTTTTTTTGTACTAAATATCATAAAATGCCTTAATAAAGCCTTGCAAAAATACAAATTAAACCTCAAAAATATTTTGATAAGCCTAATTTAAAATAAAAATAATATACCAAACTCTTTTTTAAAGCATTTTTTCTTAACCACTTTGCTATGGCCTAAATAACAGTTTGACAAGAATCAGCATACCAGTTTAGTATATAGCTGAAATTCAATCACTAATAAAACTTATCAACATTAAGGCAAAAAGTGGGAAAAAGTGGGAACTTTTGGAAATTATTATATAAATTTGTCCCAAATGAAAAATTTCATTGGAACATATGAGTGTAAAATCGATGATAAAGGGCGTTTAAAGCTACCTTCTTCTCTGATTAAACAAATGGAAAACTTCGACGACAAAACGTTTGTAGTTAAAAGATCCGTGTTCCAATCCTGCCTGGAAGTTTACCCTATGAATGCGTGGGATAAAGTGATGGGCAAAATTAATAAACTAAACAGATTCATTAAAAAGAATGCTGATTTCATTAGAATGTTTACGGCAGGTGTAAAAACAGTAGAACTGGACAATGCAGGGAGACTTCAGATTTCAAAAGATTTGGTGACTTTCGCAAATCTTCAGAAAGATATTGTAATTACCAGCGCAGGAGAACTCTTCGAAATATGGGACAAAGATGCTTACGAAAAAGTAATTTCCACCAACGAAGAAGACTTTGCAAATCTTGCCGAAGATGTGATGGGCGCTTTCGATGAAGAATAAACGAAGCTGATTATTAATTAAAAAAGCTAAAAAACACAACTTAGACATGTATCATAACCCCGTTTTGTTGAAGCAAAGTGTTGATGATTTGGTGACGAATCCAGACGGAACATACGTGGACTGTACTTTTGGCGGCGGCGGCCATTCAAGAGAAATACTGAGCCGGCTCTCCGACAAAGGAAAACTTTTCAGCTTTGATCAGGATCTCGATGCGCTTAAAAACAAGATTGATGACCCAAGATTTACATTAATCAATCAGAATTTCAGATTTCTTGAAAACTCTCTGCTGATGCACGGCGTTTCTCAGGTAGATGGTATTCTGGCTGACCTTGGCGTTTCATCCCATCAATTTGATGAGGCAGACAGAGGCTTCTCCACAAGAAGCAATGCTCCATTGGATATGAGAATGAACGTGATGCAGAATCTTGATGCCAAAAGAGTTATCAATGATTATGAAGAGGAAGAGCTTGCGGATATATTTTACCACTACGGTGAGTTGAGAGAAGCAAGAAAGCTGGCACGAGATATTGTGCATCACAGAAAAACAAAAAGCATAGAAACAACGGAAGACCTTAAAAAACTTTTCAGCTATATTCCGCCGCATAAGGTAAATAAATTTTATGCCCAGTTATTTCAGGCAATCCGGATTGAAGTAAACCAGGAGCTGGAAGTCCTGAAAGAAATGCTGCTTCAGGCTTATAACGTTTTAAAACCCGAAGGCAGGCTGGTGGTGATTTCTTACCATTCTCTGGAAGACAGACTGGTAAAAAGATTCTTAAAAAACGGAATGTTTGAGGGAGAACCGGAAAGAGATATTTACGGGAATTATAAAAAAGCATTTGAACTGGTAAAAAGCAAAGCAATTATCCCGGATGATAAGGAAATTGAAGAAAACTCAAGAGCCAGAAGTGCTAAAATGAGAACAGGAATAAAAGTGTAAATGAATGGTGAATGATCAATAGTGAATGAGATTGACGTCCTTGACAGATAGATAAATAATTCCCAACCCCCTTCTCTGGAGAGGTGGCAAAAATTCAAAAGAATTTTTGACGGGGTGGTCAACACGAGTTAAATAATTAACAAATTAGAAAAAGTCTTTGGCAAAAAGAACAACATATCGTCCTCAAAAGAAACTTACTTTTATAGACATTATAAAAGGAAATTTCCTGAACCGGGATGAGATCAAGATCCATTACCGGTATTTTCTTTTGTTGTTTGTTCTGATGATGGCCATGATTTACAGCAATCATCTGGTTAATAAAAAGATCAAAATTGTTAATGCCTTAAAGGAAGAAACAGAAGAATATAAATCACGAAACGCTTATGCACAAAGCAAGCTGATCAAAGTAAAAATGGAATCGGAATTGGGGAAAGAAGTCGCCCGGGATTCTTTGATGACCCTGGAAAGCCATCCTCACAAATTGCTCATAAAACTGGATAGTACAAATGCAAAAACAAAATGAATACGATAACAAGCGTAAAAAAACGTTACGTTGGGGCTACCTCTTTGCAGTGGTAGCTTTGTGCGTGTTTGTCATGTTTTTAGCAAGGATTGTAATCCTTCAGAATACGAATGTTCAGGAAATTAAGGACGATTACATTAATAAAAATTATAGGGAAGCTACTCTTAAAGCTGCCCGTGGAAATCTTTTCGCTTCAGATGGCTCTATTCTCGCGACAACTGTCATGCGTTATGATATTTACCTTGATTTTAAAACAATGAAGGATACCGTTTACACAAATAATATTGGTGCATTGACGGATTCATTAAGCAAAATGTTCGGAAAACCAAGAGGCGAATTCAGGAAAAAGTTTGATGAGCAGAGAAAAAAGAAAAACCAATATTACACTTTGGTAAAAGGTCTTGATTTTGACCAATACGACAGAATCCGCAAGTTTCCAATTTTTAAAAGAGGTAAAAATAAAGGAGGCTTCATTGTTGACAGAAACTATAAAAGAGAGCTTGCCACTTCTGAAATCGGAGCAGGAACAATCGGGATGGATAATGGTGAGTACAGTTCCGGCCTTGAAGGTGCTTTCTCTAAATATTTAAGTGGAACCGACGGAAAAAGACTGGAACAGAGAATCAACTCCTCCCAGTGGAAACCGATTGACTTCTGGAAAGTTCAGGAACCAGTTGACGGAGAGGATGTGTACACAACATTGGACCTTAGAATTCAAGATATTGCACACTCGGCTTTACAAAAACAGCTGGTTAATTTCGAAGCAAAACACGGAACTGTCATTGTAATGGAAGTGGAAACAGGAAAGGTTCGCGCAATGGTGAACCTAAGAAGAAACGATGACGGAGAGTATGTAGATTCCTACAATTATGCTTTAAAAGACAATATCGAACCGGGATCTACCTTTAAAACCATTTCTCTTCTTGCTGCAATGGACGACGGATTCATTGATGAAAATACTACGGTAGATGTAGGAAACGGAATCTGGGTATATGCCAAACAAAGAATTTCAGATGGACATGGCGGCGGAACTTACGACATCAGTGATGTTCTGGCAAAGTCCAGCAACGTAGGATCTGCCAAGCTTATTACTAAATATTATGCTGAAAAGCCTCAGATTTTCCTTGATCATTTAAAGCGCTGGAAACTTTTTGATAAAATGGATATCGAACTTCCCGGTATTACAAAACCCAGAATTGTAACCCCGGAAAGCAAAAGATGGAATGCCGCAACACTAGCATCCATCGCCTACGGATATTCTACCAATATCAACTTATTACAGCTTACAACGTTCTACAACGGCGTTGCCAACAACGGAAAAATGCTGAAGCCTTTATTCATTGATAAAATCATGAAGGACGGAAAGGTTATGTATAATGCAAAACCAGAAGTAATGGTAAGCAGAATGGCATCCGACAAAGCCATTAAAATGATGACCCACGCTTTAACCAAGGCTGTGGAAAAAGGTACTGCAAAAAGTATTTTTACCCCAAATCTGAAAATGGCAGGAAAAACCGGAACCGCAAGATTCGAATACTGGCTTCCGGGACCTATGAAATACCGTTCCTCTTTTGCAGGCTTCTATCCTGCTGATAATCCGAAATATACCTGTTACGTGATGATCAGCGAACCCAATACCTCCAAAGGATTTTACGGAGCAACGGTTGCCGCACCTGTGTTTAAAGAAATTGCAGGAAAAACATTCCTGAAAACGCCACAAAACATTGAACGAGAAATGCTGGTTGATAAAAAGGTAAACCTCAATAAAATGGTTGAACCTAATGTAAAAGTAGCCGTCAACAATAAACAAATGCCCAATGTGGTAGGACTGATTGGGAAAAATGTCATTCCGCAGCTGGAAAATTTAGGATACCGTGTCGATTTTAAAGGCGTAGGAAGAATTAAAGAACAATTCCCATTGGAAGGGACAACCATCAGTAAAAACCAGAGAATTTATTTATCTCTGCAAAATTAAAAGAAAAGAGTCCCGAAGGGACGATTTAAAACAGAATAGGATAAAATCCTATTAAATAAGTATTAGGAATATAAAGCATCAGATAAATGCAATTAATAGAATTACTAAAGAGAATACCGGTTCTGGAAATTCAGGGTAACGAAAACCGTGAAATTTCACAATTGGTTTTCGACAGCAGAAAGGTTACGGAAAGCTCCCTGTATATTGCAGTGAGAGGAACAGTTGCGGATGGACATTCATTTATTGCATCTTCTGTTGAAAAAGGAGCAAAAGCCATTGTTTGTGAAGAATTCCCTGAAAATCTGGATGAAAGGATTACCTATGTTAAAGTAAAAGATTCGTCTAAGGCATTAGGACATCTGGCTTCCAATTTCTATGGAAACCCTTCTGAAAAACTAAAATTGATCGGCGTTACAGGCACCAACGGGAAAACCTCTGTTTCTACCCTGCTTTTTGATGTTTTTAAAAACTTAGGCTATGATTCAGCATTGCTTTCTACAGTTGAGATAAGAATTGCAGATCAGATCATTCCGGCAACACATACGACTCCCGATGTTATTACTATTAATAAGATTCTCGCTCAGGCGGTAGAAGAAGGGTGCGAATTTGCTTTCATGGAAGTAAGCTCCCACGGAATTGCCCAAAACAGGATTGAAGGGCTTCACTTTAAAATCGCAGGATTTACCAATCTTACCCACGATCATCTGGATTACCACAAAACTTTTGATGAATATTTAAAAACTAAAAAAAGGTTTTTTGATGAGCTGGATGCAAACGCTGTTGCCATTACCAATATTGATGATAAAAATGGTAATGTGATGCTTCAGAATACAAGGGCGACAAAAAAGTCTTATGCCCTGAAAACCATGGCCGATTATCATGGAAGATTACTGGAAGTGGATTTTAACGGCATGCTGCTGAATTTCAATGGGAAAGAATTTTGGACGACCTTAACAGGAAAGTTTAATGTTTACAATTTGTTGTTGGTTTTCGGAATTGCTTCCGAGATGGGTTTTGATTCAGATGAAATTTTACAGGCAATCAGCAAACTAAAAAGAGTTTCCGGAAGGTTTGAAACGTTCAAATCAGACGGTGGAATTATTTTCATTGTAGATTATGCCCATACTCCGGATGCTTTAGAAAATATTCTCAACAGTATTAACGACATCAGGACTAAAAATGAAAGACTGATCACTGTTTTTGGATGCGGAGGAGACAGGGATCATGCAAAAAGACCCGAAATGGGAAATATTGCCACCAAAAAATCAACGTTGGCAATAATCACTTCAGACAACCCGAGAACGGAAGATCCGGCAGCGATTATAAAAGAAATTGAAGCAGGTGTTGAACCTCAGAACTTCAGCAAGTACACTTCAATTCCAGATAGAAAAGAAGCCATTAAAATGGCCATAAAATTTGCAGAACCAAAAGATATTGTACTGGTAGCCGGAAAAGGTCACGAGACGTATCAGGAAATCAACGGTGTGAAACATCACTTTGATGATAAAGAAACAATTAATGAGCTTTGGAAATTAATGAGCAAGTAAATATAAATGATTATTGATAATTGATTAATGATGGAAAATAACTACAATCAGATTTTTGCTAAAAGAACAAAAACTTTAGCAATAAATATAATTAATAGTTTATCGGATTTGACATATTCTGATAAAGTATCAGTAATCAGAAAACAAATATTCCGTTCGGCTAGTTCTGTTGCAGCTAATTATAGAGCAATGTGCAGAGCAAGATCAGACAAAGAAAAATATGCTAAAATCTGCATAGTTGTAGAGGAAGCAGATGAAACAGTATTTTGGTTGGAAGTAATTCAGGAAGTTAATATAGCTTCAAAAATAATGATAGATGAACTTATGAATGAGTCTTTAGAGATTTTGAAAGTGACATCAACTTATAAGAACAAATTAAAGAGTAAGATTATTTAATATCCGTCAGATATTAATCATCAATTATCAAACATCAATAATTAAAAAATGCTATACTATCTATACGAATATTTAACCAACCACGGAATCCACATCCCAGGATTAGGATTGCTGAAGTACATCTCTTTCCGGGCGGGGATGGCGGTTCTGTTTTCTTTGACCATCGCTCTTATTTTTGGAAAAAGAATCATCAACTTTCTGAGAGCAAAACAGATGGGTGAGCTGGTACGTGATCTCGGTTTAGATGGGCAGAAGCAAAAAGAAGGTACACCAACAATGGGAGGCCTTATTATTATTCTTGCTACTTTGATTCCCGTATTGCTGTTTACAAAAATCACCAATATCTATATTGTTCTTCTCATCGTATCAGTAGTTTGGATGGGTGCGATCGGTTTTCTGGACGATTATCTTAAAAAAATAAAAAAGAACAAAGACGGCCTTAGTGGTAAATTCAAAATCGTAGGACAGGTGGGTTTAGGTTTAATTGTCGGAGTAACCATGTATTTCCACCCTGACATTACTGTTAAGAGAAAGTACGCGGATGCCAAAGTGGTAAACCGCAACAATGTAGAGCAAAACTTCATGCCAACAGAAAAAATTGCCGTTTCCACCGTTCCTTTTGCAAAAAATAATGAATTCGACTACAGTGGAATTTTGTTTTGGATGAATGATAAAGATGCTCATGAATGGGCGTGGGTTGTTTTTATTCCTATTGTAATTTTTATCGTAACGGCAGTTTCCAATGGTGCCAATATTACCGATGGAATTGATGGTCTCGCCGCAGGAACCAGTACGGTTATTTTACTCACACTGGGACTGTTTGCCTATCTTTCCGGAAACATCATATTTGCTGATTATCTGAACATTATGTTCCTCCCCAATATGGGTGAGACCACCATTTTTGTGGTCGCTATGGTGGGAGCCGTCATTGGTTTTTTCTGGTACAATACGTACCCTGCACAGGTGTTTATGGGAGATACCGGAAGTCTCATGCTGGGCGGCGTGATTGCGGTTTTAGCCATTATTTTAAGAAAAGAATTGATGATTCCTGTACTATGCGGAATCTTTTTAATAGAAAACATTTCCGTCATGCTTCAGGTAATTGTTTTCAAATACCGAAAAAGAAAATACGGGCTGGAATATGCCCAGAACAATAGATTATTCAGAATGTCACCCCTTCACCACCATTATCAGAAAGGCGGTTTTCACGAAAGTAAAATCGTTAACAGAATGATAATTATCGGGGTAATGTTAGCAATTGTATGTCTCATTACATTAAAGATGAGATAAATCGGCAGTATGCAATAAGCAATAAGCATCAGGCTTAAAGCTTATAGCCTACAGCATAAAGCAAAAAAGTATGAAAATAGTTGTTTTAGGAGGAGGAGAAAGCGGTTGCGGCGCTGCTTATTTGGCTAAAAAACAAGGTCTGGAAGTTTTTCTTTCAGACCAGGGATCTATTAAGGATCACTATAAGCAGTTTCTTACAGAGAATGAAATTGAATTTGAAGAGGAAAATCACAATGAACAAAGAATCCTGAATGCAGACTGGATTGTAAAAAGCCCGGGAATTCCTAAAAAGGCAGACATCATCCATAAGATCCATGATAAGGGAATAAGACTTTCTTCGGAAATTGAATTTGCCTCGGAATTTACCGATGCCAAAATCATAGCAATTACAGGAAGTAACGGCAAAACAACCACCACATCCTTAATCTACTATATCCTTAAAAACGACGGATTGAATGTAGGTCTAGGAGGAAACATCGGGTACAGCTTTGCCAAGCAGGTTGCCGACGAAAATTACGACTATTATGTATTGGAAGTAAGTTCATTTCAGCTGGATGATATTCAGAATTTCAGACCATACATTTCTTTATTGCTGAATCTGTCACAGGATCACCTGGATCAGTACAATTACAATTATGAAGAATATGCATTAGCCAAATTCAGAATAACCGAAAATCAGGAAAATGATAATTTCTTTATCTACAATAAAGATGATGAAATGAGCAAAAATATTCTTGAAAAACTGGAGGTTAAAGCGAAAATGATCCCTTTTTCCACCAAAGAAAAACTGTCTGAAGGAGCTTTTGTTGATGATGAAAATATTGTGGTTAAAATGAAAGACGAATTCTCAATGAAAATCGAGGAATTATCTCTTTTAGGGAATCATAATGTAGCCAACAGCCTTGCCGCATCCATTGCGGGTAAAATACTGGAAATCAACAACGAAAGCATTAGAAATTCATTAATGACATTTCAGGCCGTTGAACACAGGTTGGAATTCTTGACAGAGATTAATGGCGTAAAATACATCAATGACAGCAAGGCAACCAATGTCAATGCAACCTATTACGCTTTAGAAAGTATGAAAAATCCGACCGTATGGATTGTTGGCGGAATCGATAAAGGAAACGACTATACCGAAATTGAAGATTTAGTTAAGAGAAAAGTAAAAGCAATTGTATGCTTAGGAATTGATAATGAAAAAATTATAAAATTCTTTAGAGACAAAAAAGAATTTATTTACGATACTTCAAGCATGGAAGAAGCGGTAAAAATTTCAAAGTCTCTGGCCAAAAAAGGAGATACGGTCTTACTTTCACCATGTTGTGCAAGTTTTGATTTATTCAAAAGCTATGAAGACAGGGGACAACAATTTAAACAGCAGGTTTTAAAAGCAACTGGCAATTAGCCAAAAGCTAACAGCATTAAATATGAACGAACAAGATACAGAAAACAGATTTGAATTCCTGAAGGGCGATAAAGTACTTTGGATGGTCATTCTTGTGATCTCCATCTTCTCTATTTTCCCCGTATATTCTGCAAGCTCAAATCTGGAATATATCGTAAACAACGGGACCACCACCGGTCACGTCATCAAGCATATGTTCTTTGTAGTCTTAGGCCTTTCGATTATGAGAGTAGTAGGAATGGTAAAATATGAATATATTGGAAAGCTCAGCAGCATCTTGCTTGGTTTAATGATTATTCTCTTGATTGTCACAATGTTTACAGGACAGACCATCGATGGAGCAAGTGCCTCAAGATGGTTAAAAATTCCGGGAACACCGATTTCATTTCAGCCTTCTTCTTTTGCATTCCTCATGCTGATCATTTATCTCTGCAGGTATTTGACAAAAAAAATTACAAGAGAAAGATTGCCAATTGAAAACATCATGTATATTTTCGGGCCTATCCTGCTTGTTTTTATTCTCGTAGCAAAAGATAACGGATCTACGGCGCTAATGATTTTAATGGTTTCTGTTATTGTGTTGATTATAGGCCAGCTTCACTGGAAATATATTGCAGGATTTATATCCGCTTCTTTTATTGCCATTGTCTTGTTTTTAATTATTGCTTTAAATACAAATCTTATTGGTGGAAACCGGGTACACACCTGGATGAGCCGTATCGAAACATTTACATCAAGCAAAGCCAAATCAGCTGATGTAGATGATGAAAGTGTAAAAGCCAAAAACTATCAGGTCATGCAGGCTAAAGCAGCCATTGTTCATGGCGGAATCACAGGAATGGGACCCGGAAAAAGCGCTTTGAAGCAAATGCTTCCGCAGTCAGCCTCCGACTTTATCTTCGCAGTGATTGTTGAGGAATACGGATTAATAGGGGCCGCTTTTCTCATCAGTATGTACCTCATCATGATGATCAGAATTGTGATGATTGCCAGCAAGATGCCGGCTTTTTTCGGATCGTTGCTCGTACTCAGTCTTGGAGTGATGATCTTTGTACAGCTCTCGGTAAATATTGCGGTGGCAGTCAACCTCATTCCGGTAACGGGTCAGCCCTTGCCGTTGATCAGTTACGGAGGAACTTCCATGCTGGTAACCTATTTACAGTTGGGAATAATTTTAAATATAAGCTCCAGAATTCAGATTTATGATGAAGAAGGACTGGGCAAAAAACAAAGCATTGCCGAAATAAATGACATTGCTTAAAATGGGAGTCCCGAAGGGACGACATAATCAGAACAGGATGCAAATTCTGTCAAAATAAAATAAAAAAAATGAACAATCAGTCAGCCAACAGCCAGAAGCCAACAGCTATGCGTGTTTTATTATCCGGAGGCGGAACAGGAGGTCACATCTTCCCGGCCATTGCGATTGCAGACGAAATCAAAAAAAGATTTCCGGATGCAGAATTTTTGTTCATTGGAGCCAACGGCAAAATGGAAATGGAAAAAGTTCCTCAGGCCGGCTACAAAATAGAAGGCATCGATATTGCCGGGATCAACCGTGGAAATATCCTTTCCAATTTAAGATTGCCTTTTAAAATCTTAAAAAGTTTATCTAAATCTAAAAAGATCATTAAAAGTTTTGCTCCCGATTTCGCGATTGGAACAGGCGGTTTTGCAAGTGGACCGGCTTTGTATGAAGCAAGCAAACTGGGAATCCCGATTTTTATTCAGGAACAGAATGCACACGCAGGGGTAACGAATAAGATTTTAAGTAAAAAAGCAAAAGCCGTATTTACGGCCTATCCGAAGGTAGATGGTTTTCCGGCTGAGAAAATACACTTTCTGGGCAATCCTATTCGTTCCTCGATAGTTTCAGGAATGCAGGAAACAACTCTTGCCAAAGAAAAAATGGGTCTTGACAAAGATAAACTCACGATTTTATCCGTAGGCGGTTCTTTAGGATCAAGAACATTGAATAACGGATGGAAAGAAAATATTGAAAACATAAAACAAAAAGGGTATCAACTGATCTGGCAAACCGGAAAACTGGATTATAGCGAACTATCTTCCAGCCTCCAGCTTCCAACTTCCATCCAGCTAAAAGAATTTATTAAAGACATGGAAACAGCATATTCTGCGGCAGATGTTATTGTTTCCAGAGCGGGTGCCATTGCCATTTCAGAGCTGGCAGTGGCGCAGAAGCCTGTTTTGCTGGTTCCTTTTCCTTTTGCAGCAGAGGATCATCAAACCAAAAACGCCATGAATCTGGTGGAAAAGAATGCCGCAAGAATGGTAAAAGACTCTGAAATGCAGGAAAAATTCTGGAATACGCTTTCAGAGATCTGCGAAAATGAAAATATAAGAAAAGAAATGTCTCAGAATCTGCAATATTTTGCAAAGCCTAATGCGGCAAAAGGAATTGTGGATGAGATTTTAAAAGTGATTAAATAAAGGCTTGTCTTAAGATGCTATTTGAAATTAAGAATAATACTTAAAGTTAACAAGGCTTTATAATGTTAAGATTGAAAAATAAAGCAGTTAGTATTAGAGATGTCACCCTGAGCTTGTCGAAGGGCCAAATAAAACAACACAAATGAATGAAAATATATTATGTATATATTGTGAAATGTTCTGATAACTCTTATTATACAGGTTTTACCAATGACCTGGAGAGAAGAATTAATGAACATAATGGAGGAGTAAATCCGGCAAGTTATACACATACAAGAAGACCTGTAAAACTGGTTTTTTATAATGAATTTAATGATGTAAATCAAGCCATACAGTTTGAAAAACAAATTAAAGGATGGAACAGAAAAAAGAAAGAGGCTATAATAAATGATAACTGGGAATTATTACCTGAATTATCAAAAAATAAAATGAAAAAGTAAAGGCTTCGACAAGCTCAGCCTGACACCGTTAAAATTGATTATTAGTGGTTCATTAGAGCTTGTAGATTATAGCTTTTAAATAAAATAGTATTAGTGATGTTGCCCTAAGCAACTTAGGGAGTCTTTAAAGATTAAAATATAAAATGAACAACTTACAAACATATCAGAATTTTTACTTCGTGGGAATCGGAGGTATCGGCATGAGCGCTCTGGCACGGTATTTCCATGCTTCGGGCAAAAAAGTGTCTGGTTATGACAAAACCAACACCAAGCTTACCCAAGCTCTGATGAACGAAGGAATTGATATTGTTTTTAATGATCATATTGACGAAAAAATTACCTCCTTTCAAAAAGAAGATACGTTGGTAATTTATACGCCGGCGATTAAGACGTTAGGAATTCTGGATTATTTTAATAACCACCACTTTACAGTTTTAAAACGTGCAAAAGTGCTGGGATTAATTACTGAGAATACAGATTGTATTGCGGTTGCTGGAACCCACGGAAAGACAACGACTTCTACCCTGGTTTCGCATTTATGCAAAGAGGCAGATCTACCGTTTTCCTGCTTTTTAGGAGGAATTTCAGAGAACTTCAGATCCAATTTTCTCTATAACGGAGCTCAATATTCCGTAGTGGAAGCGGATGAATATGACCGAAGTTTTCTTAATCTTTCCCCGGATTGGGCGGTTATTACCTCAACTGATGCAGATCACCTTGATATTTATGGTGACAAAAATACCATCGAAGAAGGATTCAGGCAATTTGCGGCATTGGTTCAGGATGACAAACAGCTTTTCGTAAGAAAAGGAATTGATATCAGAAGGCCACACGTTACCTACGCAGTAAATGAAACAGCAGATTATTATTCGGATAACCTGCGTATGGAGAATGATACGATCTATTTTGATTTCCATACTCCGGAAGAAACAGTGAGAGATTTTGCATGGGAAATTCCGGGAATTCATAATGTAGAAAATGCTACTGTGGCGTTGGCAATCCTTCGCAATTTGGGAGTTGGTTTTGAGACTCTTAAAAACGCAATAGCCAATTTTAAAGGGATTAAAAGAAGATATACCAAGCACAGATATGAGACTGGTAAAATTTATATTGATGATTATGCTCACCATCCTACTGAAATTAATGCAGTGATGAGCTCGATCAGAACTTTTTACCCCGAAAAAAAACTGCTGGTAGTTTTCCAGCCGCACCTGTTCAGCAGAACAAGAGATTTTGCAGACGGTTTTGCAGAAAGTCTTAGTAAGGCCGATGAATTGATACTGCTTGATATTTATCCGGCAAGAGAACTTCAGGAAAATTTTGAAGGTATTACTTCAGACTGGCTCCTGGAAAAAGTGACTTTAGATAAAAAGGAAGTTTCAACACTACATGATGCTTTCAATAAGATAAAAGAAAAAGAATTTGATATCCTTCTCACCGTAGGCGCAGGGAATATCGATACGCTGTATGATCCTATCTGTGAGTGGATGGAGGAGAATTAATTTAAAAAACGCTAAGAACGTAAGAGAAATTTTTAGAAGATTCTAACTAGTTCGCAAAGGCGTTTCACTCAGCAAATGATAGCTGAAAATATCATTTAGGAATAGAAAAAACACACAAATGACAGAAAATGAAATATCAAATATTGTTTTTGATGCAGGCATGAAAGTGCATCGAAAACTTGGAATAGGGCTCTATGAAAATGTGTACGAGCAATGCTTAATTCACGAATTGAAAAATAGTGGACTTAGCATTGAGAGTCAAAAAGATATTAGTGTCAATTATGAAGGTTTGATCATTGAGAAAGCTTTCAGAGTGGATTTGTTGATTAATAATAAAGTAATTATAGAAATAAAAGCAGTTCCGGAAATTAATAAGTATCATTTCTTTCAACTTCTTAACTATTTAAGAATTACAGAAATGAAATTGGGAATGATTTTAAATTTCCATTCTACTTTATTTAAAGATGGAGTAAAAAGAGCAGTAAACAAATTATAAATAAGATTATTAAAGTATAAATTAAAGAAGTAAAATATTTTTCAGTTATCATTTGCTGAGTGAAACGCCCTCGCGAACGAAAAAATAACAGATAATTAAAAAACAAAACCTTACGATCATAGCGTTAAAAATTTAACCAGTATGAAAAATAAATACAGAATATTAAAAATTGCCGTCACAGTAATCATTCTCGGATTTCTGCTGAGCTTCTCTTTGAAGAAATTCAGTGGACAGAAGATTACGGACAATAAAATTTCTGTAAAAATGAGTGAGAAAACACCGGTTTATTTTATTGATGAAAAAGATATCCGGGAAATTGTAAAAAAAGAAAACCCATCCGGAAAGGTCGGAGAACTGAATATACCGGCGCTGGAAAAGAAAATTAATGCGCTTCCTGCAGTAGATAGTGCCAATGTATACCTTAATCTGAATGGAAAACTTAATCTGGACATCAAGCAGAGGGTTCCTGTTTTCAGGCTTAATAAAAATGGACGTGATTTCTATGTTGACGAAAAAGGAATAGAATTTCCCATCTCTAAAACATACTCTCATCCGTGCATGCTGGTAACGGGAGATGTTCAGAAGGACGAATATAAAAAATTAGCGGAGTTGGTGGAAAAGATCGATAAAGATGATTTCAGTAAGAAATATTTTATCGGCATTTCAAAAGATAATGGCGACTACAATTTGCTCACCAGCGAAGGAAATTATAAAGTGGAAATAGGAGATCTGGACAATATCGAGTTTAAAGTGAAAGGCTTTAAAACCTTTGTAGAAAAATTCCTGGTCTATCAGGATCCGGAAAAATACAGAATGGTCTCCGTGAAATATCAGAATCAGATTGTCACCACATTAAATCCCAATTTTAAAGAAAATGACAGTATTCTGAATGTAAGAAATAAAGAACTGGCAAAAGCTTCATTAGTTCCGGTAAAGAAAACCGATGATAAGCCAAAGCCAACTGAGATAAAAAAGACTAACAAACCAACCTCCTCTTCATTAAAACCAAAAACAGTAACCAAGCCAAGAGAAATAAAAAAAACAGAGAAGAAATCTACGGCAGCAAAGCCGAAAACAAAGGCGAAAATTAAAATAGAATAAAAAATCAAATCGATATAAACAATGGAAAATCAAGAGTATTCAGTAGGTCTGGACATCGGGACGACAAAAATTGTCGCGATTGTCGGAAGGAGGAATGCACACGGGAAAATAGAAGTTCTCGGTGTAGGGAAGGCTAAGAGTCTTGGTGTTCACAAAGGTATTGTGAATAATATTTCGCAGACCATTAATTCAATCAAGGCTGCTGTGTCTGAAGCACAGTCCAGCGCAGGAGTTCCTATCCGTAAAGTTACGGTGGGAATTGCAGGAAAACACATCCGTTCTCTGCAGCACTCCGATTATATTATGCGTGAACATCCAGACAAATTCATCACAGATGATGACATTGAAGCATTAAAAGATCAGGTCAAGAAGCTGGTCATGCTTCCGGGTGAAGAAATTATCCATGTACTTCCTCAGGAATATAAAGTAGACTCCGAAGGAGAAATCCAGGAACCCATCGGGATGCACGGAAAACGTCTGGAAGCCAATTTCCATGTTGTGGTAGGACAAATGGGAAGCATCCGAAACATTGCAAGATGCGTACGTGAAGCAGGTCTTGAAATGGAAGCGCTTACCCTCGAACCTCTAGCATCTTCAGAAGCTGTTTTAACGAAAGAAGAAAAAGAAGCCGGAGTCGCTATCGTAGATATCGGTGGCGGAACAACGGATATCGCTATTTTTAAAGATAATATTATTCGTCACACCTGTGTAATTCCTTACGGTGGCGGTATCATTACGGAAGATATTAAAGAAGGCTGTTCCATCATAGAAAAACATGCAGAACAGCTGAAAGTAAAATTCGGATCAGCAGTTCCGGAACTCGAAAAAGACAGCACGTATGTAACCATTCCGGGACTTCACGGAAGGCCGGATAAAGAGATTTCGCTTAAAACTTTAGCCCAGATCATCAATGCAAGAGTAGAAGAGATTCTGGAAATGGTCAATACGGAATTAAAAGCGTACGGTGCATTCGAACAAAAGAAAAAGCTTATTGCCGGAATCGTACTTACAGGAGGCGGATCCAATCTTAAGCACCTTCGTCAGCTGGCCAATTATACCACCGGGTTCGACAGCAGAATCGGTTTTGCCAATGAATACATCGCAAACGATAAAAATCAGTATCTTAAAGGACCTGAATTTGCTACTTCCATTGGTTTATTAATGGAAAGTTTAAAAATCAGGGATAAAAAACAGAATGCTGAACTTCAGGAGCCCGTTCAGGAACCTGTAGAAACAAAAGCTGAAACCACAGTACCTGTAGCTGAAACCATTCAGGAGAATGTACAGCAGGCAGAAGCCGTGCAGCCAGAGCATAACGTGAGCGAGCAGCAGTCTAAAAAAGCAGCAAAACTGACTTTCGGGCAGTCGCTCATGGAAAAAGTAAAAAAATTCTTTGAGGAAGTAGAATAAAATATAAATGATAAAATGATAAGCGATGTATGATCTTTTTCCTTATCAGTGATCATTAATCAATTATCAATAATAATTATAAAAGTATAGTTATGGAAAATATAGGGACACAGGGGTTTTCATTTGATTTGCCAAAAGGAAACTCATCAATAATAAAAGTGATTGGTGTTGGAGGCGGTGGAAACAACGCACTAAAACACATGTACGAAAAAGGAATCCACGGGGTAGATTTCGTAATCTGCAATACGGATGCCCAAACCTTGGATAATAACCCTGTTGCCAATAAGGTGCAGCTGGGAACTACTATTACAGAAGGCCTCGGAGCCGGTGCTGATCCTGAAGTGGGAGAAAAATCGGCTATCGAAAGCATCGAAGATATCAAAGCAGCAATGGGCCAGAATACGAAAATGGTATTCATCACTGCCGGAATGGGCGGTGGTACAGGAACCGGTGCTGCTCCCGTTATTGCCAAAGTGGCAAAAGATATGGGTATCCTTACAGTAGGAATTGTTACCGTGCCTTTCAGTTTTGAAGGAAAAAGAAGACTGGAGCAGGCGGAAAATGGTCTTGATAAATTAAGAAATAATGTAGATTCCCTGATCGTTATCAATAATGATAAATTAAGACAGCAGTTCGGAAATCTTGGTTTCAAGCAGGGGTTCTCAAAGGCCGATGAGGTATTGACCAATGCTGCTAAAGGTATGGCAGAGGTAATCACCGGATATTTTGATGTAAACATTGACTTTAGAGATGCTAAATCCGTGCTTCAAAATTCAGGGACAGCATTGATGTCTACCGGAGTGGCCTCAGGCGAAAATAAAGCAGAAGAAGCTGTTAAAAAAGCATTGGATTCCCCATTATTGAATGATAATAAAATCACCGGAGCTAAAAACGTTCTGCTCTTGATCCGAAGCGGTGTAGAAGAGGTAACGATGGATGAGATCGGGGTAATTATGGATCATATCCAGAAAGAAGCAGGAAATACTGCAGATATTATCTTCGGGGTAGGTTCTGATGAAGAGCTTGGAGATTCTGTAAGCGTTCTTGTAATTGCTACAGGTTTTTCAAATGACAATAAAAAATTCTCCGGGCCAACAGAAAAAATTAAAATCAGCCTTAACGATAGTTTTGATACTCCAAAAGAATCTCCTTTCAAAACAAGACAGGAAAGAGAAGATGCACCCGAACAGTCTTATGATTTTGGAGGCAAAAGCCTTTTCAGACTTGATGACGAAGACAATGATGCACCGTTCTTCAGTTCATCTTCTGAAAAAAAAATGACTATTGAAGAGGAACCTCCAAGAGCAGAAATAAAATTCACTGACAGAGAGGAAGATACAATTCATACACCGGAACAAAGCTGGAAAAATGAAGAAGAAGAGTCATTCAGCCTGTTTTCTCTTGATGAGGAACCGGAAGACCCGAATGATCTTGAAATAGAATCCTTCAAATTTGATTTTGATCAGAAAAAAGAGGAACCACAAACCGGAAATTCGTCCAATAGATCCTATTCAGAAGAAAAGCCTGTTGAATTCAGCTTTTTTGTAAATGAGTCGAAAAATACGGAGCCGAAGTCGGATTTCGGGCCAAAAGCGGAATTTGTTTCTTCCAATGAAGTAAACCAGCTTACGGAAGAGCCTCTTCAGAAAGTAGAGCATTTCTTTCAGCATCTGAAAGAAGAACCTGTTGCTGAAACTCAACCTGAAGCACAGGCTCCGAAACCCGTAGAAGAAGAGTTCACGTTTGTAAACAAAACGGTAGACCAGGAAAGAGTAACGGAACGCAGAAATAAGCTAAAAGAATTCAATTCACGTTACCAGAGCTTCGACAGCTCCAGCGAGTTTGAATCGGTTCCGGCTTTCAAAAGAAAAAATATCTCTATTGAAGGCACCAATGCTTCAGACCAGAACATCAATACCTATCTGTCTGAAAACAATGGAAATATGCAGATCAGAGAAAACAGATTTTTGAATAAAGACGTAGACTAAAAATATAACAATGTAGAGATGTACCAATGTAACAATTACTGTATATGCTGCAATTAAAAAAATAATATTGGTAAACTGTTACATTGATACATTGTTAAATTAATAAAGATGAGCTTAGAAAATACCATAAACGAAGCGATAAAAACGGCGATGAGAGCAAAAGACAAAGTGGCTCTGGATTCTCTTCGTGCCGTAAAATCTCAAATATTATTGCTTAAAACGGAAGCCAGAGGTGCAGAAGTTTCTGCAGAGCAGGAAATTGCTATTCTTCAAAGAATGGTAAAACAGCGTAAGGATTCTTCAGAACAGTTTACTGCACAAGGAAGAAATGATCTTGCGGAAGTGGAAGAAGCCCAGATGAAAATCATTGAACAGTTTCTTCCAAAACAGCTTTCTGCCCAAGAACTGGAAGCAGAAATGAAAAACATCATTGCCGAAACGGGCGCCGAATCTATAAAAGATTTGGGAAAAGTAATGGGAGTCGCTTCAAAATCTTTAACCGGAAAATCTGACGGAAAAAGCATCTCCGAGATGGCTAAAAAGCTGCTTTCTTAGTTGTTGGTTGACGGGTGCTTGTTGACAGGCCTTAAAACCATCAACTGTCAACCAAAAAACCATCAGCAATTTTTATAAGGATATTCAACCTTTGCATATCGATTTGATTAAGAAGCCCGGAACCTTTCCAGTTCCGGGCTTCATTTATTTTTTATCCTTAGGAAAAGCTCAAATCATAAGAATTGAACAATTAATTCTGAGGGAATTGGTTAAATACTTTTTTCATGGTATTGTTTTCAGAATCTCTTCAAAGATAATTGTTTTTTAATAAATTATGTAAATAAATGGTACATTTTAATTAAATAACTTATTTCGTGCATATTATTGTTGCTTTTCCCAAGGGAATACACGTTTAAACTTTTTCAAAACATTTATCATCAAATAAAGCCTTTGAAATTAAAATAAATATAATTGAAAATCAATCGATTAAATAAATTAGCGTAAAATAAACACAAATTAATTTTGATGATTAACTAAGAATACATTAATTTTGCGTAATAATAACGCAATAATGAAATATACATTAGAAAATATTGTTGAACGTAGTAAGAAAAATGAAGATCTAGAATTTCTTTTTTTCTGGGGACATACCGTTAAAGATGAAATTACAAAAGCCTGTTTCAGCCAGTGGTTTCCTGCAGAGTTTGAAGAAAACGCAATCATTTACAAAACAACACAACATTATATGATGGCTGGAAGGCAAAATTATTTAATGACCATGAAATTTTAGAGCAAATTTTAAAAGCAGAAATACCAAACCAGGCAAAAAGCTTGGGAAGAAAAGTAAAAAAATTTGATCTGGACATCTGGAACGAACATAAATATGAAATCGTTAAAAAGGGAAATTTTCTGAAATTTTCACAGAATGAAGGGTTTAAAGAATTCCTGCTTTCAACAGATAACAAAATATTAGTAGAGGCGAGCCCGTACGATACCATCTGGGGAATCGGAATGCTGGAAACAGATCCTAACACCAAAAATCCGGTACAATGGAACGGTGAAAATCTGCTGGGATTTGCATTAATGGAAGTGAGAGATGAATTAGGAATTAGTAATAAAAAAGAACAATAATGAACATTGAAATAATAAAAGGCGACATCACCAAAATTGAAGCAGATGCCATCGTTAATGCTGCCAATTCTTCCTTATTGGGCGGAGGCGGCGTAGACGGAGCCATTCATCGGGCAGGAGGAAAACAGATTCTTGATGCGTGTATAGAAATCCGAAACCGACAAGGCAAATGCAAAACAGGAGAAGCCGTGGTCACAACAGCCGGAAATCTTCCTGCAAAATATGTGATCCACACCGTTGGCCCGGTTTGGAATGGCGATGAGGAAAAATGCTCAAAATTACTGGCAAATTGCTATCAGAATTCACTAAAATTAGCAGAAAATCTTGGCCTTAAAATCATTGCTTTTCCCAACATCAGTACAGGAGTATACCGATTTCCGAAGGAACTGGCTGGCAAAATTGCAGTTGAAGAGGTAAAAAATTTCAAATCAGAAATTCTGGAAAAAGTAATTTTCGTTTGTTTTGATGAAGAAAATGAAGAGATTTATAGAAGATTATTAGATGAATAAATTAATGCTCATTTGCTGAGTGATAAGCCTTTGCGAACGAAAATATGCAAGGTAATTTTAAAATAGAATTTTCGTGAGCTTTGCGTTAAAAAAATAACGAACAAATGAAAAAACTAACCATATTAACCGGCGCCGGAATCAGTGCCGAAAGCGGAATAAAAACCTTCAGAGACGGAGATGGTCTTTGGGAAAATCACAACATCACGGACGTGGCCAGCCCGGAAGGATGGAGAAAAGACAGAGCCTTAGTGCTGGAATTTTACAACCAGAGACGCCGACAGCTTCATGAAGTAGAACCTAATGAAGCACACCGGTTATTAGCAGAACTGGAACAATATTTCGATGTTCAGATTATTACCCAGAATATTGATGATCTTCATGAAAGAGCAGGATCTACAAATATTTTACATTTACACGGCGAATTATTCAAATCCTGCCCATCCAACAATAAAAATCTGATATACGATCAGAAAGGCGACATCCATATCGGTGATAAAGCGGAAGACGGGGCACAATTACGGCCGTTCATCGTTTGGTTCGGGGAAGATGTTCCTTTGATGAAGGAAGCCACAAAAATGGCAAGAGAAGCCGATATTTTCTTGGTGATCGGAACTTCATTACAGGTATATCCGGCGGCTGGGCTGCTTCATGATATTAAAGACGACTGCCTTTTAATTGTCATTAATCCGAATGAAACCGGTTTCGGGTACGGACAAAGAGCGGTTGTAATGAAAGAGACTGCAACACAGGGCATGAAACTGCTCTTTGATAAACTGGTTAATCTTGCCTGATGGAAAATCTTATAAAAGCAGGAATTTTTGGAGTTTGTGTGGGTGATGCTTTAGGTGTTTCCGTAGAATTTAAAACCAGAGAAACTTAAAAAATGAAGATATTGAAAGTCTTTTGAAAAATCAAATATTAAACGATACCAATGGAAACAACAAAAAAATTTGATGTTAATGAAGTTAGTAATGATATTAAAAAATGTCTTAATCAGTTAGCTTCGATTGATTACATAGATAATATAGGAAATAGAAAATGGACAGCTTATATTTTAACGCATCTTAAAAAATTGGGCCATGAATATGGTTTTGAAGTGTGTCCTGATGATGATAATCAGAATTCAGGATGGTTATATGATTTAAACTGGTATAAGAATGAAGATGGATTTTTAACTGAGATTCCTTTTATCATGGAATCTGAATGGAGTTATAATCATGATCATATTAAATATGATTTTGAAAAGCTACTGCAAGCTGACGCGGAACTAAAACTGATGGTATGCTGTTGTAAAAGAGAAGGTGATCTTGAATATTTTAATGAATATTTTCCAAAAGCTATTCAAAAGTATAAAAAACAGTCTGCTTCAACATATATATTTGCTATTCTTAAAGATTGGGAGCCTTTTGAATTTATATTTTATAAATACAATTCTGCACGCAAAAAACTGATAGAAGATGAAAAATCAATATAAACAAATAAGCAAATTCCTAAGCCTGGTTCTGAGACATAAACCCGAAGTCATTGGGCTGAATTTAGATGAAAACGGCTGGGCAGACGTGAAAGAACTACAGGAAAAATGCGCAAAACAGAATCAGGATTTCACGCTGGAAGAATTGGATGAAATAGTTGAAACCAACGACAAGAAACGCTTTATTTATAATGAAGACAAAACAAAAATAAGAGCCAACCAAGGACATTCGATTGATATTGACCTGACTCTGAAACCTCAGCAGCCTCCCGAATTTCTGTACCACGGAACCGCTGAAAATAATGTTAAATCTATTTTAGAAAAAGGGATTGAGAAAAGAAGTCGTCAGCACGTGCATTTAAGCAGTGATAAGGATACCGCTGCCAAAGTCGGAATGCGACATGGAAAACCTGTTCTTCTCACGATCATGACAGGAAAAATGTACGAAAACGGTATTACATTTTATCTTTCCGAAAATAAGGTCTGGCTGACGGACTTTATAGATCCTGAATATATCATGATTCAATAAAAAAAGACTGTCTTTTCAGGCAGTCTTTTCAATATTTCTTATTTTGGTAATCCTCTTTTCCAGGCGATTTCCGCTCTTTTAACGGCTTTTTTCTCCTTCCAGTCCATGTATTTCTTTTTGAAATTTTTCTTCATGACATCATCAAATTTTCTCTGTACGGTAAGATTCCACAAAGAATGAGCTTTCACGGCCCAGGATTTATCCCAGGCTCTCAGGGAAATAGAGAAGCTTCCGTCCAGATACTTCATCCAGTGCCACCATCCGGTTGGCATAAACAAGGTATCGCCATGCTCAAGGAAACATTCAATGCCTTCTACACCATCCAAGGCAGGGAACTTTGTAAAATCAGGATTTTCGATATCATAATCTTCCAGCGCATACGTTGCATAAGGAATTTTATAGAGCCTTTCTTTCCATTTATAATCAAAAAGAAGAATATGTTTTCTTCCGTTGAAATGGGTATGGAAAATATGCGCCATATCAATATCATAATGAAGGAATGTCACAGATCCTTTTCCACCGAAAAACATGGAAGGATATTTATCAAGAAAACCTCCCATAAGATCTTTAGGGGAAATATAATCTGCAAGTAATTTTTTAGCGTGCTTGATAGGATCAAAAAAGAAAATTCTGAGATCTGTAGGTTCTCTTTGGATAAGATCCACATAATCTGTAAACTTCATTTTTGCGGCAGATGCATTAATGGGAGCGGCGGGATCAGCCTTGCTGCTGTCATATAACGGAACCTCTACATCTCCTACTACTTCCTTCATGTAATCCATGGTCCATTTTTGATAAGCAGGCCACTTTCTCGCCATATTCTTAATCACCACAGGTTTTCTGGGCTTAAGATATTTTTCAATGAACTCTTCTTTTGTAATGTCATCTACAATATCAATAGGCTTTAAATTGATTCCCATTTGTTTAAAATTTAATGTTACAAAATTATTAAATAAAAATATATGTTAACAGATTTAAGCTTTTTTTAATCTATGATTCAAATCATTTTTACCTATTTATTCTAAATAAAATCTTTTACATAATGAAATACCCTGTAAAGTTTACAGGGTATCAAAACACAATAATGAACAAAAAAGATCCATCTAGTGCTAATATAAAAACTGTATCCGATAAAGCTAATTCACAAAAAGTTAATAAAATATGATTAAAATATATATTTTAAAAATAATTTCCTAAAACATCAAATTGCTGATAAAACCATGAAACGAGAATGTTATTCTGACTTAAATTTTTTCTTTTTAAAAAAAATTTGAAGAGACTATTTAATTTCCAATCTGATACAGCAAATGAGTACTGTGCAAAAAATTCTTACCGAAGCACAATTTATTTCTTATTCAATGGAAATTATCACTATTTTTGTAGTGATAAGTATTTTTAACTTTTCTTATTTATATCAATCTTTATTGTGTAACAAAAAGCTTTAACGACTAACTAATAACATAAATAGTAAATTATGAAATTGAAAATTACTTTATTCGTCATGATTTTTTTCTCCGTTCTTTCTTTCGCACAGAAAACGGTTTCGGGAAAAATTACGGATGAAGACGGCCAGGCAATTCCCAGCGCCAGCGTTACCATAGAAGAACCAGGCAAAGATGCCATCCTTGCTTACGCTATTACGAATTCCAAGGGAGAGTACAAAGTAACTTTCACCTCTTCAGAGTCTAACGTGGATCTGAAGGTAAAGGCATTCAACCAAAGACCGATAACAAAGCAGATCAGCAACAGCGATCAGACCGCAAACTTCAAATTGCAGGGCGAAGCTACTGAAATCAAGGAAGTACAGCTGAAAACAAAAATGATTACGGCAAGAGGTGATACCATCGCTTATGACCTCAAAGCCTTTGACAGTAAAAGCGACAGAACCCTTGCTGATGTAATGAAAAAAATTCCGGGTATTGAAGTGAATACTGACGGAACCATTCTTTATCAGGGTAATGCCATCAACAAATTCTACGTTAACGGAAAAGACCTTATGGAAGGCGGCTACGGCACCATCAACAACTCGCTTCCAAAGGATGCCGTACAAAAAGTTGAAGTTCTTGAAAATCACCAGCCGGTAAAAATTCTTCAGGACAAAGTGCCTTCTGACCAGGCAGCGATCAACATCAAACTTAAAAATTCCGTTACCATGACGGGAAGAGGAGAAATAGGAACCGGCTTTGGAGATCCCTGGCTCTGGAACGTTAAGCTTACGCCCATGTTCTTCGGGCAGAAAAGCCAATGGGTAGTCAACTACAAGACCAACAATATGGGAGAGCAGGTGGAAAATGAAGGAAATATTCTTGCCTTCGGAAACAGGTTTGAGGGAAGAAGAATTAATGCCTCCCAGAATGACTGGCTGAATGTGGAAAACGCAAGCATCCCTAATCTTCCGGTAAAAAGATACCTGATGAATAACGTGCATTATCTGTCGGCTAACTATCTCACCAATATTGACAAGAAAAAAGAATGGGAGCTGAAAGCCAATGCCAACTACACCAATAATGCAGTGGAAAGAGAATCTACTTCCCAGACTACATTCTTCAACGGAACTTCCAATAATCTGAATATTTTCAATAATTTTTATACAGATAAGGCGAAAGGAGAATTAATATTCACCAAAAATGCAAAAAAGGGATTCTTTAAAAACACCACAAGCTTTTCCCAGTTTTGGAATGCAGACAGAGGTATTGTAAACAGAAGAGACGGCACCAATAGTATTCAAAGAAATGGAGAGGAGGCTTTGGAAGCTCCAACCACTTCGTTCCAAAACTCGTTAAGTACGATTGTTCCGTGGAAAGAAAAGATGGTGAATGTGTTGTCTTTCATAAGCTATCAGACAGACAGACAGGATCTGCGTGTTTCTCCTTCATCATACCTTGATATTCCTGGTTTTACGCCAGATCTTTCAAGCAGTTCAGTTGATCAGCGTTTAAGATTAAAAACATTTGAGGCAAACCATTCTGCCAATATTGGATTTTCTACAAAAGGCTGGACGTTCACGCCTGAAGTTGGATTTAATTTCGAATCAACGCATTTGGATTCTGATTTGTATAATATCACTTCCGATGCAGCGGCACCGCTTTCACAATATGGCAATGATCTTACCTACACCACTGCAACGCCTTATGGAAGCATAGGAGTAAATTATAAAAATGATGCCTGGATGTTGTATGCCAACTTCCCGGTGAATTCTAACAATATAAAAGCTGAGGATCCTCAAAGATCGGTATACCGTGAGCTCAATAAAGTAACCTTTGAACCGAGTATTTTTGCACAATACACTTTCGCATCATTCTGGAAAGCATCGGTAAACGCCAACATCAATAATAATTTTGGTGAAATCAATACAGCATATGCCGGTTTTCTTATGACTTCACCGGTAGGAATTAATGCAATGGATCCTAAGAACCCTATTCCCCAGAACAATAACAAATCTGCAGGAACAAGATTAGAGTACAGAAACCCGCTAAATAATATATTCTTTAATGTTAATTACCGATTTTCTGACGCCAAAAGGAACCTGATTTCCAATCCGACTATTATTTCAGGGTATACTGTTATGAGTTATCTTGTAAGAGATAATCATGTTCTTACTAATGGCTACAGTGCTGAAATCGGGAAATATTTCCCTAAATTTAAAACAAATGCTTCGTTAAGCTACAGCAATAACACAACAAAATCCGATGCGATCCTGGACAGCAGGTCTTACACCAATACCAACACAGGCCAGTCCTATGGAGTGAAATTTAATAATACGTATTTCAGCTGGATGAGCATAGATTATAATGCCCGTATTACAAAAACCAAGCAAACAAGTGAGGGAGATGTTGTTACCAACGCGACAACAACAGGATTCAACCATAATCTTGCATTATTCTTCTACCCTATCGAGAACCATACTGTAGGATTCAACTGGGATCAGACCGATACCGATACCCCGGATCAAAAGTACCGTAACGGTTTCTACGATGTTTCTTACCAGTTTACATGGGCTAAAAAGAAAATTGATTTTGAATTGAAATGGATGAACATCGCCAATAAAAAAGTATTTGAAACTTTTGAAATTGATGCTACCAGAACAACCGCCACCAGAATTCTCTTAAGACCAAGCCAGGTAATGTTTACCGTAAAATTCAACTTTAAATAACAGTAAAAACCAATCTCACTGAGGTTGGTTTTTTTATGATTTATTTCCTGTCAGCTTTCGCTTTCCTGCAAAGTGCTGTAAAAGTTCGGGAAACGGAGCTGTACGGTTGTTCCCTGATTTTCGTAGGAGCTTACAATAAGTTCGCCATGATGCATTCTTATAATATTTCTGGCCAAAGGCAGGCCGATTCCATACCCTTCATAGTTCTTTGTATTGGAAGCTCTGAAAAAAGGATCATAGATTTTATTCATCTCTTCCTGCGGGATACCGATTCCGTTATCTTTAACGATAATATAGACATCATTATCAGTAGCACCCAGAGATACTTTTACCTGCTGAAAATTTGAATATTTACATCCGTTCTGGATAATATTGGTAACGGCAAGATGAAGCAGCTGCTCGTTCCCCTGAACCTTTAACTTTTTAGGATTATCGGGCAGCATGCTGATATCGAGAAAAATATTGTTTCTAACATCAATTCTTCGTAAAGTTTCGATAACATCCCAGAGCAGCTGATCTATCCGTACTTTATCCATTTTCTGGATCTTGCCGTCGAAACCGGTTTGTGCGATCATTAAAAGCGCATTGATCTTTTTATCAAGTTTTTCGGCTTCATCAAGGATAATTCCGAGTGTTTCTTTATATTCAGAATTGGTTCTTGAGATGGAAAGTGCCACATCTGCCTCTCCCATGATCGATGTTAAAGGAGTTCTTAATTCATGTGAAACATTTCCGATGAGGTGGTTCTGGGTTT
Source organism: Chryseobacterium takakiae (assembly GCF_900129385.1). Classification (GTDB taxonomy): domain Bacteria; phylum Bacteroidota; class Bacteroidia; order Flavobacteriales; family Weeksellaceae; genus Chryseobacterium; species Chryseobacterium takakiae. The sequence continues at coordinate 77,565 of NZ_FQVO01000008.1, forward strand.
CAAAAGATGTTTCAATACGGTTCAGCATATCGTTGAATGTTTCCACCAGTTCGTTCAGTTCTTTATTATCCGGCTGCGGCTCCAATCGAAGGTGAAGGTTTTCGGAACTGATTTCTTTTACTTTTCCGGTAATTTTCAGGATCGGTTTAAATAATGTTTTAGACAAATAAAAAGAAAAAATCATGCTGAAAAACAATGAAAGCACAATACAGGTGATCAATGTTCTCTTCAGAAATCCGAGATAATATACCACATAATGATTTTTTGCTGAAGCAATTGCAATATAGCTTTTATCATCATGCCGAAAAGTCTGTCCGATATAATAAAATTCTTTGTCGTTGTAATTTGCCTCCCCTTTTCTGACGATATTTTTAAAAAAAGAAGACGGAATATGAATTTCCTGTGAAATTTTATTAAAATTAGAATCTGTGGGAACCGCAAAAACATAATCTCTTTCCATGGGAAGCTCCTCATCATTCAAACCGTTCAGGATGTAGTTTTCGGGAAGATCCAGATTGTCTTTGCTTTTTTCTACCTGGATGATGGTGGTCGTACGGATTTTCAGGAGTTCGTAAAATCGCTGATGAGAAAAATTAACAATAGAAAAATACACCAACCCACTGAACAGCAAAATAATAGCTGTAAAAACCAACATAAGGAGCACCATTGTTTTGGTCTGATTGGTAACGACTTTATTGAACATCTGCTACGGTTTTTTTAAAACATATCCCATTCCGATAACGGTATGGATGAGTTTGTTATCTTCCTGGTTATCCAGCTTTTTTCTTAGATAATTGACATAAACGTCAACAACATTTGTTCCGAGTTCGTAATTAACTCCCCAGACCGCATCCAGAATTTCTGCTCTGGAAATTACTTTCTCTGGATTATTGAGAAAATAAAGCAGCAGTTTATATTCTGTTGAGGTAAGTGAAATTTCCTCTCCGTTTCTTGTTACTTTTTTGGTATAATCATTAAGAATGAGATCCGAAAACTGGTAAATATGTTCCTGACCTGCTTCGGGTTCTTCAATTTCAGCAGTATTTCCGTGGGTACTTCTCCTTAAAAGTGATTTTACGCGGGCAACCAATTCAATAAATTTAAATGGTTTTACGAGATAATCATCTCCTCCGCTTTCCAATCCAAGGACAATATTTTCCGATGTTCCAAGTGCCGTTAGAAACAAGATGGGAACATGCTGATTGGTTTTCCTGATTTCTTTGCAGACATCGAGTCCATTCATTTCCGGGAGCATGATATCCAGAATAACGAGATCAAAATCATTGGACTGAACAAGCTGAACGCCTGTTTTCCCGTCAAACGCCACAGAAACTTCATACCCGCTTTCCTGAAGCCCTTTTTTAATAAAGGACACTACACTGGTTTCGTCTTCAATAAGAATAATCTTTTTCATGAGCACAAGGATTATACAAAAATAGAAAAAAGATTGGGAAGTGTGGGATTGAGATTAGTTCTGCTCTCCAAACAATATTCTTTTCTGCATTTAATATTCTGGAGATTTATCAAAGATAGTAAGTTCAGTACCTCTTTTAAAGGTAGATAACTCTTCTTTATTCAAATAAAAGGTGATGTTCCAGCGTTCTGATCACGATCAGTGTAAACGTCATAGTTCCATCCATCAGGAGAATCATTTGTAAATATAGTCTGTACCCAATTATAATCAGTATATTTATTTGATTCACTTTTAAAAATTAATTCAATTTCAAGCCCCCCTAATTTATTCCCTTCAGGCGATAAATTACTATACGCTCTATAATTTTTAACTTTAATCTTTATAATCACTATCATAGACTTTCACAGAAGAACCTTTCTGTAACGCCTCGGCTTCTAAATGCGCCACATGATAAAGTCCACTTGTAATTATCCCCTGTCTGAAGCCATCCCAGAAATTTCCTCCGGCAATGGTAGAAGAAATACCGACGCCGAGACCGCCAGTGACAATCATAGTGGCTTTCATATAATCGTGTTCCAATTTTCTTCTTTTCAAAAACTTAATTTTTTCTCAAAAACCTTTATTTTTTGGGTTAAGAGATGGACCCGAGCTTCTATTTTATTATAATTTAATTCTAAAATCTGTAATATTAAAATATTCTTCAACCGGGGCTCCTAATTTTGGGCTTATAGGATTGCTTATTCCATGTATTCTAATTATGGTATCTGAATCTTCAACAAGTTCTTTTTTAAATCTTACTTTATAATTATTAATTCTTGGAAATAAAATTGTTACAAAATCTTTTTGATTACTGTGATTTATGCCGTAATGGTTTTATAATATTAAACTCCCGCAGGATTATAATTATATAATCTTGATTCCCAAACAGCAAAACTTATAAATCCTAACTATTTAAAATGAGAATATTGTGTTTTATTTCTTTATTTTAAGACATAAAAAAAGCCCTCTTAAAAAAGAGAGCTGTATGCTGAATGTTTCAGCTAGTACCCCAGGCGGGACTTGAACCCGCACGCCAAAAGAGGCACAGGATTTTAAGTCCTGCGTGTCTACCAGTTCCACCACCAGGGCAGGCGTGGAGCGAAAAACGGGATTCGAACCCGCGACCCCAACCTTGGCAAGGTTGTGCTCTACCAGCTGAGCTATTTTCGCAAACTGTGCGGATGAAGGGACTCGAACCCCCACGCCTCTCGGCACCAGATCCTAAGTCTGGCGTGGCTACCAATTACACCACATCCGCGTGTTTTTTGTTTTACTGATTTTTAATGATCTTCTCTCGTTTTCAGTGGTGCAAAGATAGGATAAATTCTTTTACCTCCAAACTTTTCATAGGAAAAAATTAAAATTTTTACATTTTTTATTTCCGACCCGCTTTATTACATTTCATTTTATTACTTTTACATTCGTTAATTAATATGATATGGAATTACAAGGAACGGTAAAGAAACTTTTTGATGCTCAGACATTTGCGAGCGGTTTCCAAAAAAGAGAAATGGTTATTTTAACCCAGGAGCAGTATCCACAGCCGATAAACATAGAATTTTTGTCTGATAAGATCAGTTTATTGGATAATCTGAAAGAAGGCGAAAATGTAAAAGTAGGAATCAATATCAGAGGAAGAGAATGGGTTTCTCCGCAGGGTGAAACGAAATACTTTAATTCTATTACAGGATGGAGAGTAGAGAAGGTTTCGGATAACGCTTCAGAACCTACACAGGCTGCGCCTTCACAATCAGCATCTTCAGTTTCCAATGAAAATCCTTTCGCCGGGGACGATGATGATGATCTGCCTTTCTAATGATTAAAAAAATACGATTGAAATACAAATCCTGCTTTTTAAGTGGGATTTTTTTTCCTAAAAATGATTCGACTAGACGAAAATGAGATTTCTTTTCCCGATCCGGAGCTGTACGATGGCCACGAAGGGATCATTGCTTTTGGCGGAGACCTATCGGTAGAAAGAATATGGTTTGCTTATCAGCTGGGCATATTTCCCTGGTTTAATCCGGGGGAAGAAATTCTCTGGTGGTGTCCGGATCCAAGGTTTGTCCTTTTCCCCGAGGAAATTAAGGTTTCAAAATCCATGAAAAAAATACTGGATCGAAACGTCTTTACCTTCACTGAAAATACAAACTTCAGAGAAGTCATCAAAAATTGTCGGGATATCAGCCGTAAAGGACAATCCGGAACCTGGCTTTCGGATGAACTGATGGAGTCTTTCATCAAGCTTCATGATTATGGATTGGCAAAAAGTCTGGAAGTTTGGCAAAACGAAGAGCTGGTGGGCGGTTTTTATGGCCTTCAGATTGGCAATGTGTTCTGTGGGGAAAGTATGTTTTCCAAAGTAAGCAATGCTTCAAAAGCAGGATTTATTCATTTTGCCCAAACGTATCAAAACAAGCTGGAGCTTATCGACTGCCAGTCGCATACCGATCATCTGGAAAGCCTCGGTGCGAGAATGGTTCCCAAACGTGAATTTCTTAAAATTTTATATAAAAACAATGAACACAGATAGAGAAAAATGGATTCTTCTGATTCTTCTGAGTATGATCTGGGGATCGTCTTTTATTTTAATTAAAAAATCCCTGGAGCATTTCAATCCCTATCAGGTAGGGGCTTTAAGAGTACTGATTGCCGGAATCATCCTGACGCCGATTGCCATCTCAAAATACAAGCTTTTTCCTAAAAAACATCTGAAATGGCTTTTGCTGGCAGCTTTTACAGGAAATTTCATTCCGATGTTCCTTTTTCCTATCGCCGAAACGGAAGTCAGCAGCAGCATTGCCGGAATCGTAAATTCCATGATGCCGATTTTTGTGATTATCGTTGGTGCGCTGATATGGAAGTTTGGTACAACAAGGCGGCAGATTACAGGAACATTCATAAGTTTCACCGGCGTTTGTATCCTTGCATTCGGAGGAGATGCGGAAAGCGGAACATTTAAGCTGGTTCCCATTTTACTGCTGTTGCTGGCCACTTTATGCTATGCGGTGAGTACAACTACGGTAAAATCAAAATTAATGGATATTTCATCTACGGTATTGTCTGCATTTGTCTTTACATTTGTTCTTTTGTTGCCATCTGTAATTGCGCTTATTTTTACCGGATTTTTTTCAACCTTCAGCCTTGATAAGAATCATCTTACCGGACTAATGTTTGTAAGCTTACTGTCGATTTTCGGAACCGGACTGGCAATGATGATGAATTACCGTCTACTGAAAGTTTCCTCTCCTCTTTTTGCTTCTACGGTCACTCTGCTGATGCCTATTGTTGCGATTATCTGGGGAATTATAGATGGAGAAAAGCTTACCGCGCTCCAGTTTGCAGGAGCAGGAGTCATCATAGCCGGACTGATCTTCCTGAGAAGCAAACCTAAAGTTATCAACAAATAAATCCCGCAAAAATGCGGGATTTTTATATAAATTAGTTGATATTAACCTTCGGAATTTTTCTTTTTCACTCTGGCTTTTGCTTTTTTCACCTCATCTTTAATGAAAGGATATTTTTTCTGCATATCCGAAACCAAAGAAGGATCCAGTTCCAACGCCTGAAGCAGTACTTCTTTGCCTTTTTCCTGGTCTTTCAGGTTGAAATAGCAATTGCTGAGCTGATAATATAATTCTGCTCTGTGATGCGTTTTTACAGCTTTATTTAAAACCAGAATGGCTTCTTCATATTCGCCCAGCAGCATAAGCACTTCAGAGTAAGCGTACCAATTGTAAAATCTTGACGGTTCAGCATCCACAAGCTTTTTTAAGCAGGTAAGACTTTCTTCAAATTTTCCGGCATCAATAAATAAAAATGCCAGTCTTTTTTGATAATCAAGATTATTTTCATTCAGGTGAGTAGCTTCTCTTGCGAAATGTAAAGCTTCGGTCATCCCGCCCATTTCCTCATAAATATAGGATTGCTCCATCATTGCGAGATAAAACTGCGGGTCTTCCCGTAATGATTTCTGGAAAGCATTTAAAGCAACAATTGGTTGTTTTAGGGCTTTATAGCAAAGTCCGATTTTATAAAACGTAAATGCTTTGGTGTATTCCAGTTCAAGCATTTCTTCATAAACGGATATCGCTTTTTTATAATCTCCCAATGCTTCGTAGCAAGCCGCTTTATTGGCGTACACGCCTACTGAGCTTGAGTTGATAGCCAGTAAATAATCGTAGCCTTTAATGGCTTCGTCGTAATTTTTCCGGTTAAAGTAAAATTGTCCGTATTCAAACCAGGCAATTTCCGAATAGGCATATTCGTCAAGATATTCATTCAGGAAGGCAATTGCCTCATCACTCTTATTTAAATCTGAAAAGCAGACCATACAGTTTTCTAATGCATAATCATCAGTAGGGTCTTCTTTAAGGGCTTTTCTGTAATGTTTAAGAGCGTTAAAAGGATCTCCGAGATTTACATATTCATCTGCAATAAAGTTGTGAAGGAAATTCTCTTCTTCTTTCAGCTCTAATGCTTTTTTACAGATATCAATGGATTTTCTTGGGTTTCCTAAATTCGAATAATACTTTGCATAGCAAACCAGAAAGTCTGTGTTTTCCATAGAAGAACCTTTCAGCTCATCGATCAGCTCTTTAGCCGTATTATAATCTTCCCATTCCAAAAGAATTTCAAGCTTTTTGATCTTGATGTCTAAGGAATTCGGGTGAAGCTTGAGCCCGTAATTGACTGCAGTATCTGCATAATTAAAGTCTCCCAGCTCCAGGTAATAAACAATAATGTCTTCAAGCTCTTCTGTATCGAAGTAGAATTCATCATTATTTTCCATCATTTCCTCGAACTTTTTTACAAGTTCATTTCCAAAATATTCTTCCAATATAAAACAGTTTTAAGATTTAAGACCAGAGATATGAGATGTACTAATACTCGCTTCTGAAAATCTTAGTTTTAAATTTAATAATAAATACGATTAAAATGATGAAAAGGTTGTTAACTTTTATTAAATCAAGCTATTGATTTTAGCTATCATTTCATCACCTAACCGGTCGGCTTCCTCCTGAGATTTAGCCTCTGTATAAATTCTGATAATAGGCTCCGTATTTGATTTTCTTAAGTGGACCCAGTTATTTTCAAAATCTATTTTTACGCCGTCTACCGTTGAGACCTCTTCATTTTGATATTCTTTTTCCATTTTGGTTAAAATATCATCCACATTTATTTCCGGAGTAAGCTCTATTTTCTTTTTACCCATAAAATAGCTTGGGTAGCCGGCTCTAAGCTCAGAAACCGTCTTGTTTTCTTTGGCAAGATGCGTTAAAAATAAAGCAATTCCTACTAAAGAATCTCTTCCGTAATGAAGATCAGGATAGATAATTCCTCCGTTTCCTTCACCCCCGATCACGGCGTTTTTCTCCTTCATCAACGTCACCACATTTACCTCTCCTACTGCACTTGCAAAATATTCTGAGTTGTGGCTTTGCGCAACGTCTCTTAATGCACGGCTTGATGAAAGGTTGGAAACAGCTGCTCCGTTTTTATTTTTCAATAAATAATCTGCAACGGCCACCAAAGTATATTCTTCTCCGAACATTTCTCCTTTCTCATCAATCAGGGCCAATCTGTCTACGTCAGGATCCACAACAACTCCGAAATCTGCACCTTCTTTTTTTACCAAGCCGCAAATGTCTCCCAAATGTTCTTTCAACGGTTCAGGATTGTGCGGAAAATGGCCGGTTGGTTCGCAATATAGCTTTACCGTCTCACAACCCAGCTTATCCAATAACATCGGAATGGCGATTCCTCCTGTAGAATTTACCGCATCAAGAACGACTTTGAAGTTTTTAGCTTTAATAGCTTCCACATCTACCATCGGCAAATCCAAAATCTGCTGAATGTGAATATCAAAAGCATCGTCTCTTGTTTCATATTTGCCGAGATCATCTACTTCTGCATAATTGAAATCTTCGCTTTCAGCAAGGGCCAGAACTTCAGCTCCATTTTCTCCGCTGATGAACTCCCCCTTGTTATTCAGTAATTTCAGGGCGTTCCATTGTTTCGGGTTATGGGAAGCGGTAAGGATAATTCCGCCGTCGGCTTTCAGTTCCGGAACCATAATTTCCACCGTTGGTGTTGTGGAAAGCCCCAGATCGATAACATTAATTCCCAATCCCTGTAAAGTAGCGGTTACCAGAGAGGAAACCATTTGCCCGGAAATCCTTGCATCTCTACCAATAACGAGGGTAAGGTCCTTTTTATTGTTATTATTCTGAAGCCATGTTCCGAATGCGGAAGCAAATTTTACCACATCAAGCGGCGTAAGATTATCGTTTACTTTTCCTCCGATGGTTCCACGGATTCCTGAAATACTTTTTATTAGTGACATATTGGTTGATCTGATTATTCTATTAATTTTTGCAAAGATACTCAAATATAACTCTCTATAGAAAAGGAACCCTTTTCTTTACATTATTATAATATTTTTTTAAAAATCTAGGAGGAGGAAAGCGATATCCAAAATATAGTACACTAAAAGTATTGTTGTTGGTAATTTCTGAGCTAGAATCTTCTCTGTAGTAATTTGAACTCAAATTAAATTTTATCCCGAAAAAAGATGTTTCTGAATTATAGCCAAAGTACAATCCTGTTCCTGCCCTGGCTATTAAGTATCTATTATTTTGGGTATCTGAGTTTTGAAGATCATATCTATAAGTAGTCCATCTTATGCCCATCCCAGTAAAGATATATAGTCCAATATTCATTCTTGTTTTGATTACCCAATTGTAATGATAACCTAGATCAATGCCTAAATTAAATTGTGTTTCCCTACTCTTAACTTCCCCATTTTTATTTTTGAATAAAGAAATATTATATTGTAACTCAGGAATAAAACTTCCAGAGCTGTTATTTTGCCATTCTCGTTGGTAAAGAATACTTTTCAATGAAAAGTCTTTATTAAAAACATACGAAGTTCTTGCTCCAAAAGTTTGATACTTTAAATCTGGTAATTGAAAATATGGTTCTTTTCCTTTTTCCCAGTCAGGAAAAAAGTCTTGCATATTTTTAATATAAAAGCCTTTTGCATTTTTGTATTCAATTGTCTGAATAAACCTACCCGGAAAAAGTCTAAATTTAAAGTCTGTATATTTACTTTTCCCTTTTAGATCATTATCACTATTGCCAGGAAGAAAGCTCGGAGTAAAAGACATTGTAGCACTGATCAACTTATAATCAATTGAAAATGACGTACGCAAACTTTCGTTAATTGAAAATATGGTTTGAACATCTTTTGGGGAATCCTTGTAAAAGGCAACAAAATTTTCTGTATTTGTATTAAAACTTATTTTTACTGCTACCTTATCTTCATATGAAAGTAATTTTGCAGAATCTGATCTGCTTTGAGCACTGCTACCGATATAAGAAATTATTGCAGAAAACACAAAATATTTAATCATCATTTGTTTTACACAAAAATAATAAATATTTCAATATGTTATGAACAACCGCAGTCCTTGTCACAGTTTGTTCTCTTGGAGCTGAACTTTTTCGGTGCAAAATTCTTTCTAAGTATTCTGAACAATGAGTAACAGGCAAATGCTACCACAAGAAGAACGATAATATATTGTAAAAGTAGGGAAGAATCCATTATTTTAAGATTTGATATGCAAACATGGACACAAAATAGGCCAAACCTGTCATCATAACCACCTGTAAAGCTGTCCATTTCCAGCTTTTGGTTTCTCTGTAGACTACTGCAAGTGTAGAAACACACTGCATTGCAAATGCGTAAAAAAGAAGAACTGAAACCCCTGTTGCAAAACTAAACACCTTTTCGCCGTTCGGTTTTACATCTCTTCTCATTTTATCAATAACTTTCACCTCCGGTGCATCATCTTCAAGGCTGTACAGCGTAGACATTGTTCCTACAAAAACTTCCCTTGCGACAAAACTTGTCAGGATTCCAACACCCATCTTCCAGTCGTAACCCAGCGGTGCAATTACCGGCTCTATGCCTTTCCCCATTTTTGCTAAATAGGAATGATCCAGTTCAACATTAGTTGCTACCAACTGATCCGGCTTTTGTTTCGGTCCGAAATAGCTTAAAAACCAAATAATAATGCTTACAATGAAAATAATTTTTCCTGCTCCTGTAATAAAGTCCCACACTTTTCCCAGAACCATTTTAAAATCATATCCGAAAAGAGGTTTTTTGTACGTGGGCAAATCCATTACCAGATACGTTTTTCCTTTATTTTTAATGAACCTGTTAAGAACTGCGGCAGATAATAAAGCCACCACAAAACCCAAAAGATACATGGCCATTAATACCAATGCCTTATATTTTATTCCTAAAAACGTTTTGTCTGAGATGATCAGTCCGATAATGATGCTGTAAACAGGGAGCCTTGCAGAACACGTCATGAAAGGTGTTACCAGAATCGTCAACAATCTTTCTTTCAGGTTTTCAATATTCCTTGTTGAAATTACCGCAGGAATTGCACAGGCTGTCCCGGAAACCAGAGGAACGATACTTTTCCCGTTCAGTCCGAAAGGACGAAGAAGCCTGTCCATCAGAAAGACCACTCTTGCCATGTATCCCGAATCTTCCAACAGATAAAGAAAATATAGCAATATTCCAATTTGCGGTGCGAAGATGACAATCCCACCGATTCCCGGAACAATTCCGTTAGAGATGAGCGAGTTCAAAGGCCCTTCCGGCAGGTGTTCTCCTGTAAAGGCAGAAAGCCAGGCGAAAAGTTCATCGATCCAGTTCATCGGATATTCCGCAAGGAAGAATACGCTTTGGAAAATGATTAATAAAATCATCATAAAAACAACGTATCCCCAGAATTTATGAACCAGTACCTTATCCAGTTTCTCGGTTAATAATTCTTTAAACTGAGGTTTTTTCGAAATAACATTTGCTAAAATCCCATCAATATTCTGATACCGCCTTACAGTTTCCTGAACCTGTAATCTTTTAGGAACAAGGCTTTTAGAATCCGGTTCGTTGATTTGCTCAACCACGGAGTTGATTTTTCCTAAATCTGTTCCGAGGGACAAGGTAAGCCATGTTTTATATTCGTTGTCGATCCCTTTGTGTGTAGCAACTTTATGGATAAAATCTTTATGTTCGGAGGGTATTTCAAAAGATTGAGCAGAAGTTTTCAGGAAATTATTCTGGAAAACAGCTTCTTTCAGCTCTTCAATACCAATCTGTTCTTTTGCATTCGTACGGATGATTGTAATCCCTAAGGATTTTGAAAATGTATCAAGGTCAATTGAAATTCCTCTTCTTTCGGCCTGATCAATCTGGTTTACCACCAGAATCATCGGGATTCCCAGATCCTGGATCTGCTGGAACAGAAGCAGTCCTCTTTTTAGGCTTAATGCTTCAAGAATGTAGATTACTCCTGCGTAATCATTTTGGTTTTCCATCACAAACTTGGAAAAAATAGCTTCATCTTCCGAGCTTGGATAAATACTGTAAGATCCCGGAAGGTCTACAACTTCCACCTCTTCATTTTTATAAGTATAAAATCCGGAATGGCTGGCTACAGTAACCCCTGCATAGTTGCCTGTTTTCTGCTTTTTGTTGCAAAGCGCATTGAAAACCGTGGATTTTCCTACATTCGGATTCCCTACTAACAGTATTTGTTTTTTATTTCCCTGCATCAATTCAATTCTTCAACAATAATATACCTGCCCTCTTCTTCACGGAGTGCAATCCTGCTTTTCTCCTCTCCAAACTCAACATACATCGGGCCTTTGAAAGGGGCCTGATACAGAATCCTGAACGAGGTTTCCGGAAGAAGCCCCATTTCAATAATTTTGTTAGGCATTTTAAGGCTGTCGTTATCATACCCTAAAATCTTTCCCATCCTGTTTTTGGGAAATCCACTTAATTTATGTAAACCCATCTCTTTCAAAGCCAAAATTTTGTATGCAAATATACGTTATTTAAATTTAATCTAAATAGCATGTTGATATGAAAGAAATCAACCCAAATACAGAATTGCATTTGGGTTGATTCAATATAATTAGTTAAATATGAATGTCTATTTTTTCTTTTTATCTGTTGAGGAATAAGTAAGTTCTATTGGATTATCGTTGGCATTAAAAAAGTCTTTGTACATTTTTTCCTGTTTTTTCATCATATCTCCAATGGTACCGTCCATTCCCGGTATTGTTTTAGACATGATTTCCTGAGTCATCATGGGTCTTGCGGTAGCAAACGGATCTTTTTTGAAATCACTGAATGTTTTCTCGAATTTCTCTCTCGGCATATCTGTCACCTTCAAAGACATGTTGGAAATTTTTTCAGAATAAGAAAGTTCTTCCCAGTTCTGGACTTTTTTATTTCCCTGCAATGTCCAAGAATAATTTTTGCCTTCATCTTCAATTTTTACAATAAGTCCCGGAAGACCTGAAAATTTATACGGTCCATCCTGAAACGGAAGATCCGTACTGAACCATGCCGTCCATTTTCTTCCTCCGAAATCTGCAGTTGCCTTCTGAGCATTATAAGGACCTATTTTTTCTTTTTCATTGGAAATTTTCCAGTCGAATTTAATGGTTTCATTATAAGCAATCCCCATTGGTGTAAATCCGCTTGCTATTCTTTCGACATACTGCACTTTCATATCAGGATAATGCTTTACGATCTTTTCTGAAAATTTTGGCATCCTGATCGTTTTTGACAGATCCTTGAAAACGCCCGACTTCTGCATGGCTTCAACCTGTACTTTTATAATAGAATCCTGTCCTATTACGGTATAATCTCTGTAAACAGACCGATCTTTTGCGATATCCAGAACTGTAAGAACTTTTTCAAGTTTTGCAGAATCTTTCTTTGGCTTAAAGGTCAGTTCATAAAAAAAGCGGTTGGCCGTTTCTTTAGAATCTTGGTCCTGAGCACTTAAGAAAGCAAAAAGAGCGATAAAAAATATTGAAAATAGCTTTTTCATTGTTTTTCTGATGTTTTATATGGTATTAGTTGACAGCCTCCTGTTTTTGTTACAGTTTTTTGTATTTCTTTTTTTAAAATGCATATTCTAATCTGATTTTAATCTCTTTAATGACATTTTAATTCCATTCCAAAGAACTTCTAATCTGGTCGTTCTAGTTTTGTATCATCGAAAAAGATAAATACGAAACCTAAATCTCAACAATATGAATAAGACGATTTTAATAGCCACAGATTATTCTCTTGAATCTTTGAATATTCTTAAGAAGGTAATGAAAGAGAAAGATGCTAAGGAAGACCAAAATCAGTACAATATTCTTTTGGTTTCAGGATATGATACGGGAGATTCTATCAGAGATCTTCTTTTTAATACAAAAAGTACGATTTTCAATAAATTAAGGCCACAAGAATTTTGTGAAGCATATACTATTATTAAAAATAAATATCCTCACCTCATCAATAAAATCGTGTGTGATATTTTCACGGGAAGCTTCCAGAGAACTTTTAACAATTATGTAAAAGCTGAAAATATCGAGGAGGCTTACTATTCTCCGTCTATCAAAAGTAAAGGAAACGGAAAGTTTGATCTGATTCCTTATATCAGAAAATGCAAAGATCTTAAAAGCTACGAAATCTCTGTAGAACTTAAAAAACATCTGCCTGAAAAAGGAAGACTGGCGGAAATCTTTGTGGAAGTTTAAAATCAGACTCATAAAATTTTAAAAAATGTTAAGGAATTATAGTAACAGCAGGACGTTGGGAGACAACATAAGACTGGGAACGCTGACTGCCTTTACGGCAGGTACTATAAATATTGCTTCCCTGTTGATATTTCTTTCATTTACGTCCAACGTAACAGGGCATTATGCTATCCTAGCCGCAGAAATCAGTAAAGCCAACTGGTCGCAGGTTGCCGTAGTGGGAGGCTGGATTTTTCTTTTCTTCTTCGGAGGTTTTGTATCCAATTTTATGGTCATCAACTTCAACAGGAAAAGCAAATATTTCGCCCATGCCATGCCTTTGGTGCTTGAAATAGCCTGCCTTCTTTTTGTAGGAATCTACGGACAGTTTTATTACCGTAAAACGCTGGAGGAAACAGAATATCTGGTAGCTCTAATGTTATTTGCAACCGGGTTACAGAATGGTTTAACGGCAAGTATTTCCAACTTCTCCGTGAAAACGACCCACCTTACCGGTACTACCACCGATTTGGGAATCCTGTTTTCCATGTTTACCCAGAAACAGTTCAGGAAGAATGGGGAGCTGGTAGCAAGGGCGAAATTGCTGATGAGCATTATGCTTGCCTATGTTTTGGGAGCAGTATTTTCAGGTCTTACCTATTATTATTTGGAGTTTAGAGTTTTTTATGTAATCAGTCTGTGTTTATTGGTAGTGATCGGATACGATGCCTATAAAATCCACCTTAGACATTACAATACTCAATACAGATACAGCAAAATCTACAGAAAACCCAATTTTTTAGCTTTTCTGTACGATAAAATCCATGGAGGTGCCGGAATCAAACAAAAAGGAGAAAAGAAGAGAAAACTTATTTTCGAAGAATAAATGTTCTTATAAAAGAATTCCTATTTAAAGACAATACATATCAGTATTAATTTTGTGTAAACTAGCTGTGAATCAATCCTCTAATTGTGTACTGCAATTGGGGGATTGTGTTTTTAAGAAAATGCTTTACTGGAAGCTGTTTCCAACAAAATAAAAGCCCTGCAGGAATGTTGATATGTTGATAATTAAATTTTAATTCAGGGGTTTATTGTTTTAATTCTTATTCTGAATCCCTATTTTTGTAAGTTGATTTACTTTTTTTATGTCAGATATTATTCAGCTTTTACCGGATCATGTAGCCAACCAAATTGCAGCAGGAGAAGTGGTGCAAAGACCTGCGTCCATTGTAAAAGAACTTTTGGAAAATGCAATTGATGCCGATGCCACAAAGATTGAACTGATTGTAAGAGATGCCGGAAAAAACCTGATCCAGGTGGTGGATGACGGAAAAGGAATGTCTGAAACGGATGCAAGGATGGCTTTTGAGAGACATGCAACCTCTAAAATCAGAGGTACGGAAGATATTTTTAAAATTGCAACAAAAGGATTCCGTGGTGAGGCACTGGCTTCTATTGCAGCGGTATCCCAGGTAGAACTGAGAACAAAGCAGAAAGATGCCACCATAGGAACCAATATCTACATAGAAGGCGGAGTATTTCAGTTTCAGGATCCTGTTCAGACCGCAGACGGTTCCAACTTTTTAGTGAAAAATCTTTTTTATAATGTTCCTGCCAGAAGAAAGTTCCTTAAAAATAATAATATCGAATTCAGGCATGTTATTGATGAATTTCAACGGGTTGCCCTGGCACATGAAAATCTTGAGTTTTCCCTTTTTCATGACGATGAAGCGGTTTTCAGATTGAGAAAAGGAAGCCAGATGCAACGTATTGTGGATATTTTCGGGAGAAAACTTCAGCCCCAGCTCATTCCTATTAAAGAAGATATTATCTGGTGCAAGCTTCACGGATTTGTAGCTAAGCCGGAAGGTGCCAAAAAAACCAGAGGAGAACAGTTTCTTTTTGTAAACGGAAGATATTTTAAAAGTCCGTATTTCAATAAAGCGGTACAGGAAGCGTTTGAAGGACTGCTGTTGCCGGGATATATTCCTACATTTTTTCTTTTCCTGGAATTAGATCCTGAGAAAATTGATGTAAACATTCATCCGCAGAAAACAGAGGTTAAATTTGAAGATGAGCATCTGATCTTTGCATTGCTGCGTTCTACTATAAAAAGATCACTCGGAATTTACAACGTTGCGCCAAGCCTTGATTTTGAAAAAGATCCGCATCTGGATGAAATCATGCAGAAAACATTTCCAAGCAAAAGCAACGGTGGCGGAAACGGATTTATCAAAATGCCTGAAATCATTGTAGATAAAGATTATAATCCGTTTCTGGAAGAAAGAGGCGTAAAACAGGCAGAAATTCAGAATCTCGCCGAGATGTACCATCAGAACATTTCAGCCGAACCTTCAAAAATCAACCTCTTTGAAGATGAAGATTTTGATGAAGATCTTATGAGGCTTCCGAACGGCTACTGGTTATTTAATAAAGGAGATAAAACCTTAATGCTGGATCTGGGAAGAATGCACAGGCTGGTGGTCTCCGAAAATACAAAGCCCGTACGAAAAGGAACAACGAACAGCCATTCATTGCTTTTTTCTCTGGAATACCACATGAATGAAATTGAGAAAAACAAATATAAATCCATTAAGAAATTCCTTCCTGAATTAGGATTTGAAATGAGCATCGCCCATGAAAGCGTTCTGAGGATTGATGCCGTACCGGAAGGTTTAAAAGAAACCCAGGTGATGAAATTCCTGGAAAATCTTTTTGATATTCTGGAATACAAGACGGAAGAGGAGTTTGTGCAGTTTTACCAGAATCAGTGGAACAAAATGCAGTCGAAATCAAGATTTGATTTTATCTATAAAAAAGATGCGGAACAGCTAATAAAAGATTTTACGGCATTAGGATTCCCGGAATTTTTACCGAACGGGAAAAGATGCTTCTTTGAAGTTCCGTTTAATGATTTTAAAAATAAATTTTAAAGTATGTTTAATAGTATTCCTCCTATAACAAGAAATATTATCATCATCAATATAATTGTATTTATTGCGGTTGGTTTTATATTTCCTCAATTCTATGCTTCTTTGTCTGCATTCTATCCTTTTTCTCCCAATTTCAGGTCTTGGCAGATCATTACACATATGTTTATGCATGGAGGCTTCGCCCATATCCTTTTTAATATGCTTACACTATGGAGTTTCGGGCCGGTTCTTGAACAGGCTTTAGGAGAGAAAAAATATTTAATTTTATATTTTTTGAGCGGACTGGGCGCATTTTTCTTATTTAATCTATGGAATTTTTATGAGATCCAGCAACTTACTAATGATCTTACCAATGCCAGTGTTAATGTTGCAGATATTTTTTTAAAAGCAGATCTTAGTAAATTTAATTTTAATCCGGCACCTTACACAAATAATGAAGATGCTTATAATCTCTATATGGCATTAACATCACCAATGGTAGGAGCTTCCGGAGCAATTTTCGGGGTTGTGGCAGCTTTTGCTACGCTTTATCCTGATGCAAAAATCGGGATTATGTTTATTCCGATTCCTATGAAAGTTAAATATTTATTGCCAATTATTGTTATAGGTTCTGTCTGGCTTGGAATTTCCGGTAATGTAGGAGGTATTGCGCATCTGGCTCACGTAGGTGGAGCGTTAGTAGGATGGATTCTTGCAAAAATCTGGAGAAAGCATTTATATCGATTCAATTAAAAATTCGTGAAAATCATTCGTCTTATATTTTTCATTGTACACATAGGAATAGCCTTTCTATTGGTTGGAACTATTTTGAATGCCTATATACCCCCGAAAACATTTCCGTGGCTCAATCTGCTTTCTTTAGGTTTTCCCGTACTGATGATCGCATATGTTGTGCTCACTCTTTTTTGGATTATCAGCTGGAAAAAAAGAGCATTCGTTTTTTTACTTTTCGGGCTGCTGTTTTTCAAGCCGGTCATACGATGGATCAATTATACACCACAGAAAAATGAAACTCCCGATCTTAAAATTATTTCATTGAATGCTAAAGGCGGTTTATACGGAAAAGAGAATATTGAATCATTCGTTAATGCCCAGAATCCTGATGTCATTTTTTTACAGGAATACGGAGCAAACAAAAAGTATCATTTCAACAAATTGAAAGATCGTCCCGAAAGCCATATAATCACAATTTTCTCTAAGTACAGGATTGTAGAGCAAAAACAACTTATTGAAAGTGATTATGAGTATAACAATGCGTATGCATCACAAACCGACATTGAAATCAAAGGAAAAATATACCGGTTTATCAATGTTTATTTACAGCCTTTTAAGTTCCAAAAAAATATGGTAAAGCTTAACGGAAACAGTGAAGAAGATGAGCAGAAAGTAAAAGATGTAGTGAAAAGACTTATTCCAACCTTTAAAATGCACCAGGAACAGATCATTGCAATAAGAAAAAGCATTGATGAGTCTCCATATCCTGTTATTCTGGCCGGAGATTTTAACTCGGTTCCTAATTCTTACGAATATTATCATTTACCTGAAGGCTTACAAGACGCTTTTGTGGAAGCCGGAAAAGGAAGCGGTACCAGTTTCCATGATTATAAATTCCCAATAAGAATTGACTATATTTTCTCTTCGCCTTCAATAAAGCCGCTAAGCTATAAAGTAGACCGTTCCGTAAGACTCTCCGATCATTTTCCTGTTATTGCAACATTTAAATTCGAAAAATAAATTAATATTTAATTTTTGTTTAAATAATTCGGTCTGAATAGAATATCTCTGATAAAAACTTTTACAGGCTGCCATTTAATTACAGAAATTCTGTTAAATTAGTTCTCATGAAAAATGTGTTTTTTATCCTTTTTATTTTTTCAATCGTCTCATGCTCGAAAAAAGAGCCGCAGGATCTTTATCCGGCAGACAGCCCGAAGGCAAGCTATGATACAATGGCCATTGATTCTTTTTCAACCGGAGCCATATCGGTTGATGTTGCAGAACAGATCAGGATGTCTTCCCAAAAATACCAGGACTCTGTGAAAGAGGCACTGAAACTTCAGGAACAGGAGAAAAAAATCAAAGAAGAAATAGAGCAGGAAAACAAGAAAAAAGCAGAAGAAGAGAAAAAACAGAAGGCCTCCGAAACACCTGCCAGCGATGTGAAAAAGGAATAATATTTGAATTTCAATTAAAAATTTTATCAATACGTATGAAAAAAAACTTTTTATCAGGATTAATGATTGCAGCATTGATGATATCATGCACCAAATCAACATCAAAAACCGAAACGGTAGAAAATCCGGACGGAAGCGTTACAACCACCACCACCGTTTCAGAAAGCGGATTGGGAGTTGATACGGCAAAGATTAATGACGTAAAAGAAAAGACGGAATCCAGAATCAATGCAGCAGGAGAAAAGATAGACAATGCCGCAGAAGATGCCAAAAATAAAATTGATGCTACAGCGGATAAAGCTAAAGCAAACCTTCAGAAAGCAGGACAGGATATCAAAACCGAAGCGGATAAAGTAGGTAAAGATGTAAAAGATGCTGCTGCAAAAGGAGCCGGAAAAGTAGAAGATGGCGCAAAAAAACTTAAGGAAGATTTAAACAGATAAATAATACCCGTTAGACATTAAAATAAAACCGCAGTCCAGGGCTGCGGTTTTTGTTTAATTTTATTTATTATTAAGTTCAAGCAAAGGATCAATATATTCTCTGTCATTGCTTAATCTCGGCACTTTATTTTGTCCGCCCAGTTTACCCTTCGACTCCAGCCAGCAATAAAAAAGATTGGGCTTTGCAATGTGCACAATCGGCCTTTTAAGCGTCATATTGTTATAACGTTTCGCCTCATAATCAGAATTAATGGCTTTTAAATGATTATCGAAGATATCAATAAACCTTTCCAGATCATCCGGTACCCGACAAAATTCGAAAATCCATTCGTGGGCACCGCCTTCGTTTTCTTTCATAAAAACAGGAGCTCCCGTAAAATCTGAAATGGAAGCATTGGTTTCTTCACACGCTTTGGTAAGGGCAGATTCTACATTCGTAATCATTAATTCCTCTCCAAAAGCATTAATGTAATGCTTCGTTCTGCCGGTAATTTTGATCCTGAACGGACTGATTGAAGTAAATACTACCGTATCGCCAATAAGGTATCTCCAAAGGCCTCCATTCGTGGTAATGACCATGGCATAGTTTTTCCCGATTTCAACGTCTTCCAAGTTCACAACTTTCGGACTGGAAAGATGAAACTGATCCATCGGAATAAACTCATAGAAAATCCCGTAATCCAGCATCAGCAGCATTTCATCACTGTTTGACCGGTCCTGAATCCCGAAAAAACCTTCAGAAGCATTATAAATTTCGTAATAATTAATATTTTTCCCGATAATCTGTCTGTATTGCTCCCGGTACGGTTTAAAGCTGATTCCTCCGTGAAAGAAAACTTCCAGATTTGGCCACAATTCAGAAATATTGTTGATTCCAGCTTCAATTATAACACGTTGAAGAAGCACCATCATCCAACTAGGAACTCCCAGAATACTGCCTACATCTTCATTTTTAACTTCAGAGATTATCGCTTTCAGTTTGCTTTCCCACTCTCCCATCAGCGAAACCTTTTTGCTGGGTGTGGTTGTTATTTCTACCCAAAAAGGCAGATTATCAATAAGAATCGCGGAAAGATCGCCGAATTTAGTATTAAAATCCGCATACAGTTCCGAGCTTCCACCGAGCCGGAGATTTTTATAATTAAAAAGCTGGTTTTCCGGATGGTTGTTGGCATAGATGGAAACCATGTCTTTTCCTGCCTTCATGTGACAGTACTCCAGGCTTTCTGCGGAAATAGGAATGAATTTGCTCTTGGCATTGGTAGTCCCTGAAGATTTGGCGAAATGCTTTATATAACCAGGCCAGGTAATATCTTTTTGGCCCTGTCTTGCCTTTTCAATATAAGGTTCAATCTCCTCATAAGTGACGATCGGGACTTTGTTTTTAAAATCCTGATAGCTGGAAACAGAATTAAAGCCATACTTTTTGCCATACTCCGTATCTTCAGCATGAAACAGTTGGGAAAATAAAACCCCTTTTTGTGTTTCAATAGGATGATCTATAAAATTCTGAATCTGGTCTATTCTCTGACGAATAAACCAGTTGACCACAGTATTGAAAAGTGCTTTCGTTGCCATTCCAACAAATATAACAATATTTGCATTTTCAGAGAATACTTTATTATGTTAAAATAAAAAAACCGTTACTGATGGGTAACGGCTCGTGTTGATATATAATTTTTTTAGCAGTATTCGTCGTAAGCTGCCTGTAGATTTGCAGCAATTGCTCCTGCAGGATTTCCTTCGATATGATGTCTTTCCAGCATGTGTACTAATTCACCATCTTTGAAAAGCGCTACGCAAGGTGAGCTTGGCGGGAATGGAGCCAGGTGTTTTCTTGCTTCCACCACTGCTTCGGTATCGAAACCTGCAAAAACGGTAGTAAGATGATCCGGCTTTTTATCGCCTGTTAAAGAATATACCACTCCCGGTCTTGCCGCTCCGGCTGCACATCCGCAAACGGAGTTGATTACTAAAAGCGTCGTTCCCGGTTGTTTTAATGCTTCTTCTACCTGAGACGGAGTTGTCAGGTCTTCAAAACCTTTATCTGTAAGTTCAGCCTTCATTGGCATTACTAAATCTGTTGGATACATATTTTTGTTTTTAAATCAGGTACAAATTTAAGCAATTCTTTAGTTTTGTTCAATATATAAAAACTATTAGTCTCTTTGGTAAATGAAATGGTGAATAATTTTTCACGGCCAAGGACATTATTATTTAATCTCAAAATAAAATCCCTGTTCTTCCAGCTCTTTATATTTTTCCTGATTGAAAGTGAAAAGCTTTCCGGGTCTGCCGCTGCCTTCTTTTTTTACGTTTTCGGTTTCATTTAAAAGGCCGTAGCTCATTATTTTTTTTCGGAAATTTCGACGGTCAATCTCTTTTCCGACAATGGTTTTGTATAAATTTTCGAGGTCTGAAAAAGGAAATTCTTCATTCAATAAATTAAATCCTATCGGCTGATACTGAATTTTAGTACGAAGCCTTTTTAATGCCGTGTCAATGATGGTATGGTGATCAAAAGCGAGCTCCGGAAGCTCATTCACACTGAACCACTGGGCATCATCCGCATCGGAATCAGCAGAAAGTTTGTAATAAGAAGGGTTTACCAGTCCCAGATACGTCACGGAAACTACCCTGTTTCTAGGGTCGCGTCCCACATTTCCGAAAGTATAGAGCTGCTCCAGGAAATCCGGTCTTATGCCGGCTTCTTCATATAATTCTCTTTTCACTGCATCATCAAGGTTTTCATCATCCAAGACCAGTCCGCCGGGAAGCGCCCAGCCTCCTTTAAACGGTTCAATATTTCTTTTGATGAGAAGAACCTGAAGATCCTTTTTATCAAAATACCCGAAGACAACAGCGTCTACCGCTACTTTTATATCCTGTAACTTTTTTGGAGTGTTCATGATGCTGATTTGTGTTGTGATTACACAAAATTACAATTTAGAAAAAGAGTATCACATCAAAATAAAATTTATTTGAGTCTTATTTTTTATTACATTTATAAACAACATAAAACGAACTAATTATGAAAAAATTCTTACTTGCTGTTTTTGCAGCTTCGTTAATTATCTCCTGCGATAAAGTGAAAATGGATGTAAAAACTTCATCCGATACAACGGATTCTACAGCTCATGAAGAATGGAAACCCGTAGATTCCGCAACCGCTACAAAGGCCTGGATGGATTATGCAACTCCGGGCGAAATGCAACAAATGCTTGCCCAATCAGACGGAAACTGGGTCGGAGAAACAACCATGTGGATGGAAAACGGAAGCCTGCCTATGATGAGCAAATCTGAAGCAGCCAATAAAATGGTTTTTGACGGACGTTACCAGATGAGTACCCACAAAGGTGATATGATGGGAATGCCTTTTGAGGGAATCAGTATTGTCGGTTATGACAATTCAAAGAAAAAATTTGTAAGCTCATGGATCGATAACATGGGAACGGGAATTATGAATATGGAAGGTGTATGGAATGCTTCTACAAAATCTATAGAATTTAAAGGAAAAATGACCGATCCTTCAAGACCAGGAAAAGATTGTAATGTAAGGGAAGTCTTCACATTTGTAGATGATAACACCCAAAAAATGGAAATGTACGGTCCTGATCCTAAAACTGGAAAAGAGTTTAAAACTATGGAAATAAAATATACCCGTAAGAAATAAATAAGACTGCTTCCGTTGGAAGTGGTTTTATACATTTAAAAATTCATTAAAATTTAAATGAAGAGATATTTTTTGTTGTTAATTGTATTGTTAACGGGGTGCAATGGGGAAAAAAATTTTGCAGATAATATTACTTTGAACTTTCCGAAAGATGAGAAGCTGATTTTTCAAGAGTTTAATGATGATTTGACTCACCCGAGGCACATCACTGATCTATATTGGCGAAATTCGTCCTCATATTGATATAAAATATTACAAATATATTATGAAAATGAAGTTCAAGATTTAAAAACAAGAAAAAAGTTTGAAGATTCTATTGAATTGGTACAACAATCTTTCTTCAGACCAGAAAAGATTAAAATTCTTGAAACCAACGAAGTTTTCACAGACCCATTAAATAGTAAGAATTTATCAGTTCTTGTCAGAGAAAAAGATACAATTCCTCTTTATAAACAATATTACAAAACCAACGAAATAAAGAAATACAAGGCTTTTCCTGTAATTATAAAAAATATTTCCACTAAGATTTTGAAAATTCCTACTGATGCTAAAAGTGTTGATCTTTGGATTTTAAACAATACTCAATTTCGATATGTCAGAAATAGTAATTATATATTACGGGGAAGCGGGTTACAAAAAATTTCATATTTTGAATTAAAGCCTAATGAAATATTAGTTTATTCTTGTCCTTACTTTAAAAAAGGAAAGCATACAAAAGCAAAAATCGAATTTGGAACTGCCGAATCAAAAGAATTCGAAATTTCTGTTGATGAAAATATTATAAGAAAAATGCTTCATGAAGGATTTATTGAATAAAAAAATCCGCAGAAAAATCTGCGGATTTACTTTTATCTTTTGCCTTTACTTGGCTCATTTATTACTAATCATTCAACTTCAAAACAGCCATAAATGCTGATTGCGGTACTTCTACTCTACCGATCTGCTTCATTTTCTTTTTACCTTCTTTCTGCTTCTCCAAAAGTTTTCTCTTTCTGGAAATATCTCCTCCGTAACATTTTGCGGTAACGTCTTTTCTTAACGCTTTAATCGTTTCTCTTGCAATAACCTTTGTCCCCAATGCAGCCTGAACGGCAATATCGAACTGCTGTCTTGGGATCAGCTCACGAAGTTTTTCACACATTTTTTTACCGATGTGATAGGCATTGGAATCATGAATCAGGGAAGATAAAGCGTCTACCATATCCCCGTTGATCAGGATATCCATTTTTACAAGCTTGGAAGCCCTGAATCCGATCGGATGATAATCAAATGAGGCATACCCTTTTGAAATGGATTTTAAACGGTCATAAAAGTCGAAAACCACTTCTGCCAAAGGCATATTGAAAACCAATTCTACTCTTTCTGAAGTCAAGTAACTCTGGTTAACGATTTCTCCTCTTTTTTCAATACATAAGGTCATTACCGGACCAACAAAATCCGATTTCGTAATGATGGAAGCTTTAATGAAAGGCTCTTCTACCCTATCCATAATCGTAGGATCCATCATTTCGGAAGGGTTGTTGATCAAAATAGGAACTTCCGGCTCTCTTTTGGAATATCCGAAATAAGATACGTTCGGAACCGTTGTGATCACGTTCATGTTAAACTCACGGTCAAGACGTTCCTGTACGATTTCCATGTGAAGCATTCCCAAAAATCCGCATCGGAAACCAAAACCTAATGCTGCTGAACTTTCCGGTTCGAAAACAAGCGAAGCATCATTCAGTCTTAATTTTTCAAGAGAGAATCTTAATTCTTCAAAATCTTCGGAATCAATAGGATAAATACCGGCGAAAACCATTGGCTTTACTTCCTCAAACCCTTCAATCGGGCCATCTGCAGGATTTTCAAATGAAGTGATGGTATCTCCTACTTTTACTTCTCGGGCATCTTTTATCCCCGAAATCAAATATCCTACATCTCCACACTGGATCGTTTTTTTCGGAACCTGCTTCAGCTTCAGAGTCCCCACTTCATCAGCTCCGTATTCTTTTCCTGTTGCAAAGAATTTAACCTTTTCATTTTTGGAAATACTGCCGTTTACCACTTTGAAATAGGCTTCAATTCCTCTGAAAGGATTGTAAACCGAATCAAAAATTAGCGCCTGAAGCGGGCCGTCGGGATTTCCTACCGGAGCCGGAATTCTTTCAACGATTTGCTCAAGCAAATGATGAACTCCTTCTCCTGTTTTACCTGAAACTCTTAAAACATCTTCATATTCGCAGCCGATCAGGTTCATGATTTCATCGGTTACTTCTTCAGGATTTGCAGAAGGAAGATCGATTTTATTGAGAATTGGAATGATGGTTAGATCATTTTCCAAAGCTAAATATAAGTTACTAATAGTTTGCGCCTGAATACTTTGTGCTGCATCTACAATCAAAAGCGCCCCTTCACAGGCAGCAATGGAACGGGAAACCTCATAAGAGAAATCTACGTGTCCCGGTGTATCAATAAGATTTAAGGTATACTTTTCTCCTTTGTATTCATAATCCATCTGGATCGCGTGAGATTTGATAGTGATCCCACGTTCTTTCTCCAAATCCATATCATCCAGGGTCTGAGACTGCAATTCTCTTTGAGTCACCGTATTGGTATACTCCAGAAGACGATCTGCCAAGGTACTTTTACCGTGATCAATATGAGCGATTATGCAAAAATTTCGTATATTTTTCATTTAAGAATCTTGTAATTTGCAAAGATAATAAAATGCAGGATAATTCCTTGCTCTAATTTCAGAGGACAAAAATTAATCTACAATACGGTTTTTATTTGTAAGTTGATAAAACTGCTAATTACTTTGATTATCTGGATTTACCAAAATTTTCAGGTAAAATATATTCTCCTGTAAGTCTGTCAATTTCTACTCTGTAATATTTCGCATTTTGTTTGCGGATTTTTGTCGCGGCAACATCTATTACAGAAACAACGAGTCCTCCAATTGCACCTCCTACACCGGCATATACAGCGGTATTGGACTGCGGAAAAATTTCCTCCTCGGATGCGGTGATAAAATAGCCATCGCTCCCCTTCTCCATCTCAATAATATTCACTGGTGTTTTTTTATAAGCAATTCCATTATCAACAATTGCAAAAACATCTTTACTGAGATTATCATAACCATCCAGTCTTTTTACTCCTTTTATCACCCCGTCTTTATTCTTCCGTATTGTAAGTTCTTTATCGGGCTTTTGCTCGGCAAATGACTTATAATCTTTATAAACACCATCAATAAGAGGCTGAGAATAAACCGGTAATTGCTCAGATATTATTTTCTCATAGTTAGAAAGATCAGACTCAGAAACAGCAATATCAAGGCCTTGTTCAGAATATGAATCTTTTACAATATTTGCAATTTCTGAAGATATCCTGGCGGCTATAACTCTTGTGATATAAGCATGATCTTTCTGAGGATAATCTTTTGAAATCATGCTTTTCTTTAGGAAATAATAGTGATCTTTTCTTTTTAAAAATGTAGATATTCGCATCTCCAAATGACCTGTAAGGGTTCTTTCGGTTGGTATATCGCTAACTTTAAGATATTCCAGTATAAGGAAATATGGGGTATTTCCCTTATCCTTATTATTTTCTGAAAACCAGTCTGAGAACAATTTTTCAAGATCATCTTTTTCAAATTTTATCTCGTAAGGTTCTTTTCTATGGGATACTATTCCTATAAACTTATCTTCTCTTTTATCAAGTAAAGTAAGAGATTGAGCAATGTGGCTTTTGTCTTTTATCCCGCTTTTGAGTTCTATAAATTGATTTTTCTGAGCCTTAAATAAAGCTGAAATTACAAGTAAAGTTAATAAAATGCTCTTTTTCATGGTTAATTTTTCAAACAAAACTACGAATAACTTTAAATTAAACGACTCCCACAATAAATTGCAAGAGTCGTCCAACATTAAAAAAATAAACTATTATGGTTTTATCTTTGTCTTGTAGCGTTATTTCCGCGAGGTTTTCTTTCATTTACCTTTTCCCTCATCATACCCTCTGTTTGGAATAGCTTCAAGACTTTTTGGCAAGGAATCACCTGCTGCATTTTATCTGCATATTTTTTTCTGTTATCCAATAGCTTCTGGCCAACTTCAAAGCTTTGCTGAAGCTTAGCTTTTGCTTCTTCATCAGATAAATTATCAGGATTAAAATTAGAATTAAACTGGTTTTTGATCTGTTTCTGGCTTTCGAGATATTCGTTGTAAATATCTGTAAATTCTTCTTTATCACCAGGATCTATATCCAGATTATCCATTACCATATTATTTCTGAATTTAGTCAGAAGTGCTTTTCTTTCTTCCGGGGAAAGACTGTTGATGACCTCTTTTCTTTGTTTGGGGTCCATTTTCTTCCAGTCATAATCTGTTCTTTGGGCATTAAGACCAAACCCGTAGATTATTAAAAGCGTAAATAATATCTTTTTCATCTTTCTTTTTAATTATACAAATCCAAATAAACGTCCTGAGTTGAATTGCTTGCCAGTTCCGAAATTTCAGAACTTGTGAATGAATCCAGATATTCGTTCATCTGAGTTTCCTGCTTCTTGGAAGCTGATTTTACAGGCTGTGTCGCAGTCTTTTGTTGTTTCACCGTTTCTTTCTGTGCAATAAACTTATTATCAACCTGTGTTACAACTGTCTGATTATTATTTTCCACAGAAGTTAAATCTGACTGTAAGGTCTCATAAGCAATTTCGCTTTCCGTCTTTAGCTCACTATTATTTACAGCATAAGCAGCATTTTCATTTCTGTTTTCCTTTATTGATTCATTATCTGAATTGAAAACAAAAGTCGCTCCAAAAATCAATGCTAAAGATGCTGCAACAGCATATGCCCAGTTGAGTTTGAAAACCGGCGCTTGTTTACGTGAGATTACTTTATTTATTACATGATTCTGAACCTCATCATACATACCTTCAGAAACTGTATAAATATTTTTACGTTCCAGGTCTTCCAGATCAAACTCATTCAGCCCGCTCAATACTTTCCCCTGAATATTTTCAAATACATTTTCAGGTACCGTGTAAATATTTTTACGTTCTAATTTTTCTATGTCGAACTCTTTCATTGTCAGTTGTCTCAAAAATTATCTCTCGTAATTTTCTTTAATATATTCTTCAATTTTTTGTTTGGCATAATGATAATTGGTCTTTAGTGTTCCCACCGACATATCTACAATTTTAGATATTTCTTCGTAAGGTAAATCATCATAATACCGCATCATAAATACCAGTTTCTGCTTTTCAGGCAGGCTTTGTATGGCTTTCTGTAACAAAATCTGTATTTCTTCGGCATCTTCTCCTGTGTTATCTGCAACAAGATTCTGCATGTGATATTCCGGATCCTCATCAGTTTTCTGCATTTTTTTCATTTTATTTACCTGTTGCAACGCTTCATTGGTTGCAATCCTGTACAGCCATGTGTACAATTGGCTGTCATTCTTAAACTGATGAAAATTCTGATAAGCTTTAATAAAAGTCTCCTGCAAAGTGTCCTGAGCAAGATCTCCGTCCACAATAATTCTTCTTATGTGCCAATACAATCTGCTTTGATAAGCATCCATCAAAGCGCGAACTCCTTTTTCCTGAGTTCGTGGATGTTGCATCAACGAAATAATTTCCGCGTCCTTAATCTTCATAAGATGCTTTCATTGTTTTGGATTACAAAAATAATTGAAAGTTAAATTAAATATTCAATTTTTAGTCCAATATAACAATTATTTATAATATTTTCCGCTGCAAGAAACACTCAGGATGTAAATTTTTTTTCAATTACTCATCTTGTAATCGGCGATATCATGGCCGTTTTAATTTAGCCCTGTTCAGTTTCAGCGATAAATTAATGTTAATGAAACTAAAAATAATACCGATTGTTAAAAATTAAGTATAAAAAACAACTTTATAAATGCTCTCTCCTCTCCTATCTTCCTCCATAAAATATTATCTTTGTTTCATGCAAACAGTAATTATCGGTTCCGGAAATGTTGCCTATCATCTGGCAAAAGCTTTTGTTCTGAATAGAATTCCTCTGGCACAGATTTTTGGCAGAAATGAAAATGAACTGAGCAAAATCTCTGGTGAATTAAATATTCCGTATTCTACGGAAACGCTGCAGAAGGCAGATCTATATATAATCTGTGTAAGTGATCATTCGGTGGAAGATGTTTCCGGCACGATTACCACAAAAGACTGTCTTGTCGCCCATACTTCCGGGTCTCTGCCTAAAGAAATTCTGAAAGGAGACTACCGAAAAGCCAGCTTTTACCCTTTGCAGACTTTTTCAAAATCCAAAGCTTTGGATTATTCCAAAATTCCTTTTTTCATTGAAGCTGAAAATGAAGAAGACCGTAAAATCCTCTTTGAAATCGCCTCAAAAATTTCGGATAATGTGATGGAAAGCACCCATGAAAAAAGGAAATATATTCATCTCACTGCTGTTTTTGCCTGTAATTTTGTGAATCATCTCTTTGCAAGAGCCAAAGAAATTTCAGATTTGCAGGTCATTCCGTTCGATTATTTTTTACCGTTAATTGATGAAACCGTTCAGAAAATCCATGAAATAGATCCGAAATCTGCACAAACCGGGCCTGCTGTAAGAAACGATACAAGAGTGCTGCAATTGCATGAACAACTTTTACAGGGTGAAAGTCTTGAGATCTATAAAACAATGAATCTTTCTATCAAAAAGATGTATCAATTGCCATAATGTTTTAACTTTGAGAAAAACGAAACATGAATACCAACATTATCCGCTCTCTCATTACCGGAGCTGCAATCGTCACCACAGCACTTATTTTAGGCTCGAGTTTTAAAAACAGGAATTTAAAGCAAGATACGATATCCGTCACCGGCCTTGGCTCCAAAGATTTTATTTCAGATGAGATCAGCTGGAGCGGGAGTTTTGATGCCAGTGCTTTTGATGCGAAAGAAGCGTATAATATCATCTCACAGGATAAAGAAAAAGTAAAAGCTTTTTTCTACAGCAAAGGTTTCAAAGCAGGAGAATTTACTTTTGGTGGTGTTAACTTCTCAAGATCTTACCGTACGGTAATAACCAAAGAGTCTGACGGAACAGAAAAATCCGAGGATATTTTCGACGGTTATAAAGCTACCCAAAGTGTTTTTTTCAGGGCTAAAAAAAATCCTGCGTTAATGAAAAAGATTGAAAGTGTGATTGATAAAACGGCGGAACTCATCAACAATGGAGTACAATTTGCGCCATCTTCTCCACAATATACTTATTCCGACCTTGCTTCATTGAAACATAATTTAATTGAAGCAGGTGCGAAAGATGCCAGACAAAGGGCTGAAAAAATTGTAAAAAGCGCAGACGGAGATTTAGGTAAACTGAAAGATGCATCAATGGGTGTGTTTCAGATTACGGCAAAAGGATCTACTGATGAAGACAGCTATGGAGGAAATTTTGATACGTCCAGTAAAGAAAAGTCGGCAAGGATTACGGTAAGACTTACCTATAATCTTGATTAGATTAAACTTTTAATTAAAATGAGTTATAAAGAAAAGCTTAAAAATATTAAAGCATTTGTGTTTGATGTAGATGGTGTCTTTACAGACGGAAGCGTATATCTGCTGCCCGGAGGGAATATGTCCCGGGTGATGAATGTTCTGGACGGTTACGCTGTTGTTAAAGCGCTGAAAAATAATTACATAATCGGCGTTATTACGGGAGGAAATGACGAAATGGTGAAACACAGAATCAACTATCTTGGCATTGAAGATTATTATGCGAAATCCCATGATAAAATGGCTGATTTTGAAGATTTCAAAAAGAAACATCGGCTTAAAAATGAAGATATTCTGACGATGGGAGATGATATTCCTGATCTTCATATCATGAAAAATTCTGCCATTGCAGCCTGCCCGGAAAATGCCGTTCCTGAGATTAAAGAAATTGCAGCTTATATTTCACCGGTAAAAGGGGGCAGTGGCGCTGTACGCGACGTTATCGAACAGGTAATGAAGGTACAGGGAAAATGGCATGATGATAATACACAATCTATCTAACATACTTTGAATGAAACTATTACTGGCGTCACAATCTCCCAGAAGAAAAGAATTATTGTCGAGTCTCGGCTTTACTTTTGAGGTGGTAAAAATCGACTGTGAAGAAATTGTTCCTGAACATATACAAGTAGGAGAGTCCGCAGCTTATCTTTCTGAACTTAAAGCCAATGCATTCCGTTCTCTTGAAGATGGGGAAGTATTGCTTACAGCCGATACTGTAGTTGCCATTGACAATCAGTTTCTGGGTAAGCCGCAAGATGAGGAAGATGCCAAGAAAATGCTAAGACTGCTTTCCGGAAAGATCCATCAGGTTTATACCGGAATTACCATTAAAACCACTGAAAAAACCATTACAAAAACTGATGTTGCGGAAGTAGAGTTTGATGATCTTACGGACAATGAAATAGAATATTATATCCGCCAGTATCAGCCTTTTGACAAAGCAGGAAGCTATGGAATCCAGGAATGGCTCGGGATGGCAAAAATAAAAAGGTTAAACGGTAGTTTTTATACCATTATGGGACTTCCTACCCATTTGGTTTACAAAATTTTAAAAGAAATATAGCAAGTTCCCACATAAAATTTTATTATTTTTACAAAATTATTAAACCGCTTTATAATAAAAAGCGGAATAGTGAGTTATATTGAAATAATGAAAAAAAATATTTTATTCCTTTTAACACTTTGTATTGTTGCTTCCTGCGCTACGAAAACCAAGAAGCCGGAGCAGCGTTCAAAGTTTATGAAAGGATTTTCAACATACTATAATACATTATTTAACGCCAAAGATGCTTTAAATAATGAGTTTGAAACCAGAGATAAAGCCCATAAAGACAATTTCTATGCGCCTTATATTCCTATTCTCACCTATGAAGATCAGCCTCTGGGAAGCGACCTTGGACAGTCTGCTGCATTTGCAGAAAACTCCATGAAAATGGCTGAAGTAAACCGTCCTTCTGATAACTCTAATAAAAGAGGAGGACCTCCGGGAATGCCACCCGGAATGCCGGGAAATTCGATGTCCGGCGGAACGGGAACAGCTTCCGGAGATATGAACCAACCGGAACAAAAAGGTGCCTCCACACTCGAAATTGCAGAAGCCAAAGCCTTAAAGGCAATCAACAAATATTCTGTTATCAAACATGGTGAAGAACAGAATAAACAGATTTTTGATGCGTACATGATTCTGGCACAGGCAAGAATTTACAGGGGAAAATCGCTGGATGCTCTTGACGCCTTAAATTATGTTTTCACCCATATGAAGGATGATAAGAGAATTCCTCTGGCGAGAATTTACCAGGGTCTCGCTTACGACCAGATTAAAAATTACCATAAGGCCCATGAAACTTTTGCCAAGCTGAAAAGTGAAAAAATCAGTAAGGAATACGAAAAACTACTAAGCATCTATTATTCTGAATCACTATTGGACGCCGGAAAAAAACAGGAAGCAGTAAAAGAACTTGATGATGCCTTCGAACTGAACAGCAACCGCAAGCTTAAGAGCAGGATCGCTTACCTGAGAGGGCAGGTGTTGGAAAGCCTTAACCAGAACGAAAAAGCCAGAGAAAGCTTTATGGCAGCCTACAAATATGCCAATGATTTTGAATTTGAAGTAAAATCACAGATCGAGATTGCTAAAACCTTTAATGGAAACGGAGATTACAGCGGAGCAAGAAAATACCTGGAAGACATCAGTAAAAAAGGAACCTACGGATCAAGAAAAAATGAATTTTATTACGCACTGGGATTGATGGCTAACAAAGCCGGGAAAAAAGAAGAAGCTCAGGAGTATTTCAGAAAATCATTGAGAGAAAAGGTTTCCGACGGACAGGTCCGAGGTCTTGCATACTATGAAATAGGGAAGGGGTACCTCGATAAAAATGATTATATCGGTGCAGGAGCCTATTATGATTCAGCTTTAGCGGTAATGACGTATGAGCCTTCTAAAATTCTTCTTGCAGACCAGTCGGTGTACATTAAAAAGATCTCCAAAAACTATTACCTAATCAAGAAAAACGACAGTATTCTGAATCTTGCTAAAATGTCGCCGGAACAGAAAACAGACTTTTTCACCAAATACATCGCCAAAATAAAGGCAAAGGAAGAAAAAGAGGAACTGGAAAAAAGACGGGCGGAAAGAAGCAAAGGCTTTGATACGGGAGATTATAATTCAACGTCGATTTTTGCTAATAGTTCAAACACTTTTGAGGATTTCGGGGTCGCTTCAAAAGGCTTTTATTTCGGCAATACAGGAACGGTTTCCAAGGGAACGCAGACCTTTAAACAAACATGGGGAGAGCGTGCACTGATAGACAACTGGCGTTTTTCAAAGAAAATGGCAACCATTGAGGATATGAAAAACGATGCATTGGGAACAACTGCTGCGCCCAACCCGAGACGTTTTGAACCTGCCTTTTACATCGAGCAGATTCCTACCGATATGGCCAAGCTGGACCAGCTGAAGAAGGACAGGGATACGGCTTCGTTAGGTTTGGGTGTCATGTATCAGAATTACTTCACCAATACTCCTTTAGCAACAAAAACCCTTTACGATCTTGTTGATGTAAAACCTGAAGAAAAAGTCATGTTGCAGGCTTTGTATGAGATTTTCGCAATGAATTATGAGAAAAATCCGCAGGCTGCCGAAAGAGCAAGACAAATATTATTAAGAGATTATCCTTATACTTCATACGCTGAATTTGCCAGAAATCCGAAGAACAGTACTTTTGTAAAGTCTTCAGCAGATGTTGAGGGACAATACAAACAGGCTTACGCATTATATGAATCTGAAAAGTTTGCGGAAAGTAAAGATCTTATTGACAAGACCATCCAGGAATATCCAAAAGACGCCCTGATCCCGAAACTTTATCTTCTGAATGCCTTTAATTCCGGTAAATCGAGTGGGAAAGAAGTTATGATTCTTCAACTGGAGCAGATTGCTTTAAATTATGGTAAAACTCCTGAAGGCGAAAAAGCTAAAGAAATGCTTACATATCTTAAAAGTGACCTGAGCTTTCAGGCAACGGATAACAAGGGAAATATGATCCCTCAGAATTCCGGAAATATGGCAAATGGTGTTCCGCAGCAACCCAATCAGCAGAATAATGCAACAGCGGTTCCTCAGCAGCCGGGAAATAACTTCATGAACAATCCCCAACAAAGCCAGCCGATGAATAATAACAGTAATAAATCATCTAAAAGACAGAACAACAATCAGCAGCTGCAGCCTACCAATACTGTTCCTGCGAGACCTCAATAAAAATAAAGCGAAGATTATTCTTCGCTTTTATTTTTTTTCTTGACGCCATGAAAGTCTTTCAGATAAAAAGGTTCAAAATAGGCTACATCTTCAAATTCTTTCTTTTCCAGCTTTTCCATGGTTTTCCTGATAAGATATTGTGCAGAAGGGTAGACGTCTTCATTAAAATCAGCATTCGGAAGCTGTAAAATTTCTTTTGCTTTTCTTGCTCCGTCTCCCGCGAACAATATTTTTTTATCTTTAAATTCAATAAAAGAGTTTTCATCTAGAATTTTAGCTTCGGTCTCAGAAAGTTCCTTTCCGGTTTTACCGTCATAAACGGCCGTATAAACCTCCATTCTTCTTGCATCGACTAATGGAATAATAAGGTCATAGTTTTTGTCTAAAAAGGGCTCTATCATACTCTCCATTGAATTAACGGCGATTAAAGGAATTTTGAGTCCATAACAGAATCCCTTTGCCGAGGACGCCCCAATTCTCAATCCTGTGTAAGAACCCGGACCTCTTCCCAGGGAAACCGCTTCAATATCTTTCAACGAAATTTCTGCGCCTTCCAGAGCCCATTCTACGAAGGTATGCAGACTTTCAGACTGTTTATAGTTTTCAGAAACTTCTTCGGTAAGGCAAAGTAGTTTTTCATTATCTGAAATGGCTACTGAACAGTTTCTTGAGGAAGTTTCGAGATATAGGATTTTCATTTTTTTATTTATATACACTGGTGCAAATTTATGGCTTTATTTCCACACTTTGTCTGCTCCAAAGCTTCCACACGGATTTCTCTTTTTTCCAAATCTCCAGTAAACCTAGGATCATTTCAAAATTTTGATTTTTATAAATACCGGAAACTTTTATTTTTCTTCTTACAGAATAAATCTTCCTGTCTTTTTTAACTTCAGAAATTTCGATCTCAATAATGTTTGTATAGATTACTTTCTTTGAATTAAAATCCTTTTTAAAATCCTCAAAATTCTGTATCCAGCCATTTGAATGACCAAAAGAAACATCCGGACAGAGAATATTCAAAATTTTTTCGTCATTATTTTCCATTAGTTGATCCAACTGATGAATGCTTTCCGCCAGTTTTGGTTCGGAAGAAGAAATATTTATGGTCTGGGCATTCCACAAACAGCTAAAAACAATCAGAAAAAAGGAGAAAGCTATTTTCATTATTTTCGGTAAATCGTTCTCGGCTCTGCCTGAGCAGTAGGGTAGATGGTCATATCCGAAATACAGACATGTTTCGGAGCATTGATGCAATAGGCAATAGAATCTGCAATATCTTCCGCTTTTAAAGGCTCATAACCTGCATAAACGGTTGCTGCTCTTTCCTGGTCTCCTTTGAATCGTACTACTGAAAAGTCTGTCTCCACAGCTCCCGGCTGGATGTTTGTAACTTTAATTCCGAATTCGGTAAGCTCAATTCTCATTCCTTCCGAAATAACATCCACCG
The DNA here is from genome assembly GCF_900129385.1 of Chryseobacterium takakiae. Classification (GTDB taxonomy): domain Bacteria; phylum Bacteroidota; class Bacteroidia; order Flavobacteriales; family Weeksellaceae; genus Chryseobacterium; species Chryseobacterium takakiae. Next base: position 112,583 of record NZ_FQVO01000008.1, read on the forward strand.
CTTTTTTGGTGGCACAATAGACAACGCCATTGGCATAAGTCTGTCTCGCCGCAACTGAGCTGATATTGACAATATGCCCTGAATTCCTTTCCTTCATTCCCGGAATAATCATTTTTGAAACATATAAAAGTCCTTTTACATTTCCGTCAATCATAGAATCCCAATCATCGGTTTTTCCGGCAGAAAGAGGATCGAGACCATGTGCATTTCCGGCATTGTTGATCAGGACATCAATATCTTTCCATTTGGCAGGAAGGGAATTAATCGCTTTTTCTAATTCTTCTAAATTGCGCACATCAAACTTTAAACTAAAAATTTCGGTAAATTGAGAAAGTTCCGTTTTCAATGATTCAAGAACTTCAGATCTTCTGCCACAGATGATGATTCTATTACCTTGTTTTGCGAGAAGTTCAGCTGTAGATTTTCCTATTCCGGAAGTTGCTCCGGTGACTAATATTGTTTTCATAAAAATTTAAATTTTAAATATACCAATATATAATCATTGATACATGGGTACATTATTTCATTCTTACATTAATTTAGTTGGAATCAAATGCTTCAAATGCATCCTGAATATGTTCAATGGTCAGGTTTTGTTTTTCATCAGGAAGAACAGAGATGATGTCAAACCGTACTTCATTCAACACATTAAATTCCTGTAAATAATAATCCGCAGCAGAAACCAGCAGCTTAATTTTTTTCTTATTCACCGATTCCTGAGGGAGATTAAAAACATCGGTAGACCGTGCTTTGACTTCGCAAATAATAATCAGGTTATCTTTTGCTGCAATAATATCGATTTCTGCTTTCTGATACCGAAAGTTTCTCGCAAGGATTTTATAGCCGTTTTTTAATAAAAAGTCAGCAGCGAGGTCTTCTGCTTTTTTTCCAAAATCATTGTGTTGTGCCATTGTTGGGTAGGAGAGTATGAGGGTTTGAGAGTATGAGAGTGTGAGAGTTTTAGGGCTATATTAAAAACATTAAATCTTAATTTTCAAATTTAATCTTAATCTTATCCTTAACCTCCATTATTATATTTCCCCCAATAATCAAAGGTCTGTTATCTTTAATATGACCGTTTGGAAATCCGAAAACTGTCGGGAAATCGTACTTTGAAATTCTATCTGAAATAAGCTGATAGGCAAAGTCATCAAAACTTTCATTGTACGCTGTATTTTCTTTCTCATTTCCCATATTGGTCATCCCGCCAATGATTAATCCTTTAATTTTTTTGAATATACCAGCGAGTTCCAGACTCATCATCATTCGGTCTAACCCATAAAAGTTTTCACCAATATCCTCAATAAAAAGGATTCTGTCTTTAAATTTAAATGAATAATCAGTCCCCAGAAGCGCATAAATCAGTGCTAAATTTCCTCCGACCAATTGACCTTGACATGAGCCTGTTTTATTAAAACGATGCGATTCTAAGCTATAATCCGGTATTTTTCCTTCCAAAATATCAAAAATCAATTCGTAGCTTTCTTCCGTAACCCCGAAACCTGATGTTTTTACCGTTTGTCCATGAATAGATGAATATCTTTTTTTCAATAAATAACTTTGAATAACAGTATTATCGGAATATCCGATATACCATTTCGGGTTTTCGGAAAAATTTTTAAGATCAATACTTTCCAACAGGTGCTGACAGCCGTAACCGCCTCTGGACGCCCAAACAGCAGCAATCTCATTGTCATTTAATGCCCAGTTGATATCCTGAATTCTTTGTTCTTCGGTTCCTGCGTAATTATAGCCTTTTGAAAAGCTGCTGTAAAGATGTTCTCCTAAAACAGGTTCATACCCCTTGTTCCGGATCATTTCAATTCCTTTTTCCAGCTGTAAAGCTTCTACCGCGCCTGCTGGAGATATGATCGCTATTTTGTCACCTTTTTTTAAGGATTTAGGGTAAATTATTTTTTTCATCGTTCTCTGTGGTATTTTACTTCGGTTTTTTCGGCTTCTTCCAGTCTTTTGTCAAACTGATTGAATTTTTTAAAGCTTTGCAGAAAAATAAAGAAACTGAAGATAATGAGTATTCCGCCTACAATTCTTCTGATTCTGTTGGCTAATTTCTGTGTCAATTTATCGTGAAACTGCTTGGCAAGAAATATTTTTGCCAGGTCGATGCAGAGGTAAGTGGCAATAACAATACCAATGTATAAAACAAAATTGCCGGTATCCGGATACTGATTTCTTACTGAGATTACCGTTACCAGCCAAAAGAGGATGACTCCCACATTCAGAAGATTAAAGAAAAAGCCATTCATGAATGTTTTAAAATAATTCTGACTGATAAATTTCTCTTCTCCCGGAATATGCATTTTCGTCCTCGTCACCATCATTACGACTCCATAGACAAAGATGAGAATGGCTGTTATTCTGTAAAAACCCGGATGTTTGTCAATTAAAGTTACAATATCGGCACTTGCATAGTAGGCTGCGAGAATACAGAGCAGATCTGCAGATATTACCCCGATATCCAAAGCTAATGCGTGTTTTGGTCCTCTGGAAAAGCTGGTTTCTATTAAAAGGAAAAAAATAGGTCCTATGAAAACCAGACTCAGCATGAATCCTAATACGATGGCAGATAATATAAGTTCAAACATCAAGTAATATTTTAAATGAAAACCTGAATTTTCATTCCATTTGTACAAATGTAAACTTTATGATTTAATTATTCAATAACTATGGATTTAAGAAAGGTAATATTTAAAATAATTTCATTTAAATAATTATTGTTTTTAACTATAAAAATAAAATCCGTTTCACTATAAAGCAAAACGGAACTTATTATTAAAATTTTTAATCATTACTCAACAATTTTAAAATCAAGCTGCTTCTGAATGAGATTTGCTTTTACGACTTTAATCTGCACCTGATCCCCCAGCTGATAGCGTTTCCCGTGTCTCATTCCGTATACGGCGTGGGTTTTGGCATCATATGAATACGAATCGTCCACAAGATCTCTTAATTTAATCAGACCTTCTGCACCATTTTCAGGAATTTCCACCCAGAAACCAAATTCCGCAACGCCGGAAATAACGCCTGTAAAAGTCTCTCCCAGATGTTTTTCCATAAATTTCACCTGCATGAATTTGATGGAATCCCTTTCCGCATCAGCAGCCAGACGCTCCATCGAACTGCAGTGTTTCGCTTTCTCTTCGAGCTCGGCTTTATTCGGGGATTTTCCTCCGTCCAGATAATGCTGCAGCAAACGGTGTGCAATAAGATCCGGATAACGACGGATAGGCGAGGTGAAGTGCGTATAAAAATCGAAACCAAGTCCGTAGTGTCCGATTGGTTCTGTAGAATACACCGCTTTGCTCATGCTTCTCATGGCAAGCGTTTCAATCATATTTTCTTCGCCTTTGCCTTTTACATCATGCAATAATCTATTCAACGATTCGGCAACTTTTTTACTGTTGGCCAGATCCATTTTATATCCGAACGTTGAAACAAAATCTCTCAACGATTCCAGTTTTGCAGGATCCGGATCATCGTGAACCCTGTAAATAAAGGTATTTTGGGTAATATCTCCTTTTTTGTTCAGGGAAATAAATTCCGAAACTTTTTTATTGGCAAGCAGCATGAATTCCTCAATCAGGTGGTTGGAGTCTTTACTGATTTTAAAATACACGCCAACCGGTTCGTTGTTTTCATCAAGATTGAACCGTACTTCACTTCTGTCAAAGGTAATCGCACCTTTACTTATTCTTTCTGCACGCATGATTTTTGCCAACCTGTCCAGCACATTGATTTCTTCCTGAAGATCACCTTCTTTTGTTTCAATTCTCTCCTGAGCTTCCTCATAGGTGAATCTTCTGTCTGAATGAATCACCGTTCTGCCAAACCATTGTTTTTTAATTTTGGCATCATCATCCAATTCAAAAACCGCTGAAAATGTGAATTTATCTTCATTCGGACGAAGTGAACACACATCATTACTCAACACTTCGGGAAGCATCGGTACAACACGATCTACCAGATAAACGGAGGTTGCTCTCTGATACGCTTCATCATCAAGAATAGTTCCGGGAACTACGTAATGCGATACATCGGCAATATGAACCCCGATTTCCCAGTTTCCGTTTTCCAGCTTTCTGATGGATAAAGCATCATCAAAATCTTTAGCATCTTTAGGGTCGATGGTAAAAGTGGTGATCCCTCTCATATCCCAGCGTTTTGCCACTTCTTCTTCGTTAATGCTTCTGTCTATCTTATCGGCATCGCGTTCTACTTCTTCCGGGAATTGGTACGGCAGCCCGTATTCGGCAAGAATAGAGTGGATCTCTGTCTCGTGTTCTCCCGGAGCTCCCAATACCTGGATAATTTCTCCTTCCGGATTTTTATCGCCTGGTTTCCATTCGGTCATTTTTACAACCACTTTATCACCGTCATTAGCACCGCCAAAGTTTCCTTTCGGGATAAAAATATCAGTATTGATGGTCTTTTTATCGCAAACCACAAATCCGAAATCTTTATGAGCAACCACCTGCAGCGTTCCCACAAATTCTGTTCTTCCTCTTTCTAGCACTTCCAGAACGGAACCTTCCAGTTTTTTTCCTTTATAAGTGTAGGTTACAATTAAAACTTTGTCACCCTGTAAAGCATCCTTTACGTTTTTGGAGTGGATGAAGATATCATCTTCCAAACCTTCAACATTAACATAGGCATTTCCTGACTGGTTGAAATCGATAATTCCCGTCAATGTTCCTTTGATATTAAGGTTGACGATATATTTTCCTTTTTCGGCTTCTTTAATTCGTTCGGCAGCCTGCAGCTTATGCAGCGCCTGGATAACAAGCTCGCGTTGTCTTGGATTTTTATAGTCTATTCCTTCAGCAATCTGCTTATAATTATAGACTTTTGTTGAATTTTCATTCATAAAACGCAGAATCAGTCTTCCGATTTCCTGCAGTTTATGATCATTTTTCTGACTTATATATTTTCTTTTTTTTGGCATTTTTTATAATTTTATTTTAACAGGTTTAATGAATATCATTATTCATTCTGTGAGCATTCACTTATATGAATAGCCGGAATCGTTATGAAATATTCATTAAACAATAGACTGTATGAAATGAGATATGTCTGAACTCATTTACAGCAACATCAATTTTCTTTCCAAATTTATCAGTGACGGAACTTTTAGTTTTGCATAAATTTAATACAAAAAATGGAGAAGAGTATGGAAAAACCTTTTATTAAATCTTTTTAAATATAACATAAATATAATAAAGGTTCAATGGAAATGAAAGGATGGTAAATCCTTCCGGACATTGCAAATATACAAAATAAAAAATAAATAAGGCTTGCAATTTGATTTACAAGCCCTTATATTTAGCAGTATGCGATTTTATCAACTCTGTTCTGGTGTCTTCCGCCTTCGAAATCTGTGGAGAGAAATTTATCAACGATTTCTATGGTCAGCTCTTTTGAAATGAATCTAGCAGGAATTGAAATCATATTGGCATCATTATGCTGTCTTGCCAGTGAAGCGATCTCCGGCATCCAGCAAAGGGCACAACGAATCTTCTGATGCTTATTGGCCGTGATCTGAACTCCGTTTCCGCTTCCGCAAAATAAGATTCCCAACTCATTTTCCCCGTTTTCTACGGATGTCGCCGCGGGATGAACAAAGTCCGGATAATCCACACTGTCTGTGGAGAACGTTCCAAAATCCTGAACCTCAAACTTTTCTGATAAATAGTTTTTCACAATCTCTTTATATTCGAAGCCTGCGTGGTCTGCGGCAATGGCAATTTTTCTTTTCATAACCGTTTATTTAGTCTTTTTTTAGATTTTATTTCACAGCAAAGGTAAGAATAATAACATTCTTGTTAGTCTTTCGGGAGTAAATTGTGAAAAGCATTGTGAATAACTGTGGATAACTCCGGTAAAATAAATGTTTCGTAACATTAGAAAAATTTGTAATGAAAACTATAACCAAAAAAAATGTTAAAATTTTCAAAAAATTTTTGTGCAGGAATTCTTAAGTTTTTCCATAAATCGGTTATCCATAAAGTAAATTGGGGAAAAGTTATCAATAATTGTTAGTAACAGAGTGAAAAATCAGATTTACAATCTTTTATAATGTAAATAAAATGTGAATTGAATATAAAATTACGTGTGATGAAATTTATTCAAAAAACTTATCCCCTAAATTCACAACACTCAACAACAATAGCGTATTCTTTTTTTTAAAGAGAAAAAAATTGTTGATAGCTGAATGTTGGGTCTGCGAAAAACTTTTCTGAAAACTTTTCAAAAGTTGCCGCGATTCAAAAATTTTAAAATCTTACATTTGTGAAAAGAAAATTCAACGATATGGATGGAGCCGTCTGGCCGCAGGTTTGTATAATGCTGCAGTAACAGTCGGTTGCCTAAGACCGAGAAATAATATACAAGTACATATGAAAACAATCAATGATTTCAATTTTAACGGTAAGAAAGCACTGGTAAGGGTAGATTTCAATGTTCCGCAGGACGACCAGCTGAAAGTAACCGACAATACCCGTATTGCAGCCGTAAAGCCAACGGTGGACAAAATCCTGGAGGATGGAGGAGCGGTGATTCTTATGGCGCACTTGGGAAGACCAAAAGGAGAGGTGAAGGATGAATTTTCACTGAAGCATATTGTGGAAGAAGTATCCAATGTATTGGGTCATCAGGTAAAGTTCGTTGACGAATGCATAGGAGAGAAGGCTGAGCAGGCTGCAAAAGATCTTAATGCCGGTGAGATTCTTTTACTCGAGAATCTGCGTTTTCATAAAGAAGAGGAAAAAGGTGATGAGGCGTTCGCAGAGAACCTTTCAAAATTAGGAGATGCCTACGTAAATGATGCCTTCGGAACAGCGCACAGGGCACATGCTTCTACTGCTGTAATAGCCCAGTTTTTTCCTTCAACTAAATTTTTCGGTTTATTGATGGCTAAAGAACTTCAGGCGATCGATAAAGTTCTAAAATCTGGGGAACGTCCTGTTACTGCGATACTTGGAGGATCTAAAGTTTCTACTAAAATTACAATTATCGAAAATATACTGCCGGCTGTAGATAATCTGATTATCGGTGGTGGGATGGCTTTCACTTTTATTAAGGCATTGGGCGGAAAGATCGGAACCTCTCTTGTAGAAGAAGATAAATTGCCTTTAGCGCTTGAAATTTTAGGAAAGGCTAAAGAACACAATGTAAAAGTGTATCTTCCATCTGATACGATTATTGCAGAAAGTTTCAGCAATGATGCCGATAGAAAGGAATCTGACATTTATGCTATTCCGGAAGGCTGGATGGGTCTTGACGCGGGGCCGAAGTCCAGAGATCAGTTTAATGATGTATTACTGGATTCCAGAACAATTTTATGGAATGGACCGATCGGAGTTTTCGAAATGTCAAACTTTGCAGCAGGAACAGTAGCTTTAGGAGACAGTATTGCTGAAGCAACAAAACTTGGAGCTTTCTCTTTAGTTGGGGGAGGAGACAGCGTTGCTTTTGTGAAGCAGTTCGGTTATGGTGAGAAAGTTAGCTATGTATCTACCGGTGGCGGAGCAATGCTTGAAAGTCTGGAAGGATTGGAGCTTCCCGGTGTTGCTGCGATCAATAAATAGAAATTTATTAAATAAATTTAAAACCCGGCAAAAATCTGCCGGGTTTTATTTTGGATATTCTTAATCAAGGTTATGAAAAAATTTTCTAAGCGATTCTCAGCGGCTTTAAATGGAAAATGTAAAATCAAATATTATTCAGATTTTCTTACTTACTAACAATTTTTCAAGAAAATGCATAAAAAATGACCTTCAGAAATAGGTCAAATTTCCATTTTCTATTTTTTTTCGATAATGTATATCAAACTTGAAAATTCGTTCGAAAAAAGGGCTTTTACGTTAGAAATCGTTCCGAAGATCATTGCTTTAAGCCAAAAAAGGGAAGATTTTTGATATTTTTCGCTTAACATGGAGATGTAGTATGAATCAAGAACCAATGGTTTTATTTTTCTCAATTTCCAGTTCGGCTTTTTTGCAATGAGATTTTCCATTCCTTTTTTTGTAAAATGGTAAATGTGTCTTGGCACATCATAAGCTGCCCAGAATTCTTTATAGTGTTTTCCATCGTAAGAAGTAGGGTTGGGAACCGCAATAATCAACAGTCCCTTTTCTTTTAATTTCCTGTTAAAGATTTCCAGCATTTCATCCTGATTTTCGATGTGTTCGAATACGTGCCAAAGCGTAATGGCATCCAGGCTGTGATCTTCAATGGTATTGATATCATCCAGAATGACAGCTTTCGATAATTTTCTTGCTGCAGCATTTCTGGCATCTGCATCCGGTTCATATCCGAAAACTTCAAAATCATTTTCTATGTATTTAACAAATTCTCCGGCACCGCATCCATAATCCAGCACTTTTGAATTTTTAGGGATTCTGTCCAACAGAATTGTTTTCTTGTACTGTAAATTGAAGGATTGTAAAAATTTGTATAATTTTTCTTTCAGACTTCCGGAATCCTGGTGATGGGAAATATAATCTTCGCTTTCATAATATTTTGAAATATTGGATGGAATAGGAGATGTTTTATACACTCCTTTGGTTTCCGTTTCTTTAATTTCAAATATTTCCTGGGAAAGAAAATGATCTTTAATTTTCATTGTTATGTGATTCTTTATAAAAAAAGTTAAGGTATTCTAAACTTTAAAAGGCTTAAAAATACCTTAATTTCTATTCAAATTTCATTTATGTTTCACGTGAAACATTTATTAATTAACGTCCTAAATAGACCAGTAAAACGTTGATATCAGCAGGTGAAACCCCGCTGATTCTTCCTGCCTGAGCAATAGTTTTTGGTCTTACATTTGACATTTTTTGCTTGGCCTCTGCAGAAAGACTGGATATTTTGGTATAATCAAAATCTTCAGGAATTTTGATATTTTCCAGCCTGTTCAGTTTAGCTACATTTTCTTTTTCCTTTTCGATATAGCCTTTATACTTGATATTGATTTCAGCCTGCTCTCTTACTTCATCATCATATTTCGATGCATTTTCTCTGATGGCATCTATATGTTCAAGTTTTTCCAGCGTCATATTCGGTCTTGTAAGAATTTGTGCCGCTCTGTATGCCTGATCTACAGGACTGCTTTCAATAGTTTCCAGAATAGGGTTAATCATTCCGGGCTTTAAAGAAGTTTCGCGAAGGAAATTCTCAAGTTCTTCACTTTGAGCCACTTTTTCTTCAACTCTTTTTAAACGATCTTCTTTTGCAAGTCCTAACTCAAATGCCTTTTGGGTTAATCTGATATCTGCGTTATCCTGTCTCAGCAATAGCCTGTATTCAGCTCTGGAAGTAAACATCCTATAAGGCTCTTCTGTTCCTTTTGTAATCAAATCATCAATTAGAACACCGATATATGCTTCATCTCTGTTAAGGATGAATTCATCTTTTTCGTGTACTTTATTGTGGGCATTGATCCCTGCAATAAGACCTTGTCCAGCTGCTTCTTCATATCCCGTTGTTCCGTTGATCTGGCCGGCAAAATATAAATTATCAATGAGTTTTGTCTCTAACGTATGCTTCAACTGGGTAGGAGGGAAGTAGTCATATTCAATAGCATAACCCGGGCGGAATACTTTTACATTTTCAAATCCTGGAATATGTTTCATCGCTTTAATTTGTACATCTTCGGGAAGAGAAGAGCTGAAACCATTAACATAGATTTCCACTGTTTTCCACCCTTCCGGTTCTACGAATAGCTGGTGCCTGTTTCTTTCTGCAAAGCGGTTGATTTTATCTTCAATACTAGGGCAGTATCTTGGACCTAAACTTTGGATCGTACCATTAAACATCGGGCTTCTGTCAAATCCTTCACGTAAAATATCATGTACAGTTTCGTTGGTGTAAACAATATGACAGCTTAATTGTCTGGTTAATTTAGGAGTATCTAAGTAGCTGAATTTTTGAGGGTTTTCATCTCCTTTCTGCTCTTCCATTTTAGAATAATCCAGGCTTCTTCCGTCTACACGCGGTGGTGTACCGGTTTTCATTCTTCCGGCTTCAAAACCTAAAGAAACGAGCTGCTCTGTAATTCCGAAAGCTCTTGGTTCGCCCATTCTTCCGCCTCCTAGCTGCTTGTCTCCAACATGGATTAACCCGTTAAGAAAAGTACCATTCGTAAGAACTACGGAGTGTGCTTTGATTTCGATTCCTAATGAAGTAACAACGCCTGTTACTTTATTATTTTCTACAATAAGCTGCTTCACCATATCCTGGAAAAAATCCAGATTCGGAGTATTTTCTAATGCTAAACGCCATTCTTCTGCAAACAACATTCTGTCGTTTTGAGTCCTGGGTGACCACATGGCAGGACCTTTAGAGAGGTTAAGCATTTTAAATTGGATGGCAGATTTATCCGCTACAATTCCGGAATATCCTCCCATTGCATCAATCTCACGGACGATCTGTCCTTTGGCAATACCTCCCATTGCGGGGTTGCAGCTCATTTGCCCGATGGTCTGCATATTCATTGTAATAAGCAGTGTTTTTGATCCGAGGTTGGCTGCAGCAGCGGCTGCCTCACATCCTGCATGACCTGCACCGACTACAATTACATCATATATTTCTGAAATCATCTTTTTCGCTTGTTTTAAGCCTCAAATTTTAATCTTTTTATAAAATGTTTCACGTGAAACATTGGATTGAATTACGGCCTGAAATCGCCTGTAATACGCTTTTTTTAGCCCCGATCGCAGCATTTGTCTGAGCTCATTTTCTTTTTGAAAAAAAAGAAAATGGCGAGTGCGGAGAGCGGGATCAAGCTCCTGAAAAAATAGAGAATCTAAAACATATTGTTTCATAAGTGCTGCTCTGTTTCAATTGCCGTATTTTGCTAAATAATAATCTTCTTTGCTTCGCATCAGCTGTTCTTCTTCTTCGGATTTGTCTTTATATCCTGAAAGGTGAAGGACACCATGTGCCAAAACTCTTCTCAGTTCTTCTTCATAATCTTTTGAAAGGGTAGAAGCGTTATCTGAAATGCGCTGCAAAGATACGAAAATCTCCCCGCTTATCGTTCTTCCTTTCACATAGTCGAAAGTAATGATGTCGGTATAGTAATCATGCTGCAGATAATCCTGATTTACTTTCAGCAGATATTCATCGTCACAGAAGATATAATTGATTTCTCCAAGCTTTTTACCTTCTGAAAGAATGATGTCTTCCAGCCATGTTTTGTAGTCGGTATTAACCGTTTCGTGTAAATTTTCGTAAAAGAATTGTATCATTGTATTAAAACCAGTGTCCTAAAATTACACTGAATATGCCTTTTTGGTTGTTTTTGAGTGAGTGACTGAAGTTTATTTTAATTTGTCCGAACGGAGATTTGTATCCCGCGGTAAGTCCAATAGAGCTATAATTTAATTTTACCGCATCTTCAAAGCTGATATCGTCCGAGAGATTGGCAAAAGAAAAGTTCCCGCTGATGAAATAGTTTTTATTGAACTTAAACTGAAGATCATTGCAGATCAAGACCACATTGTTACTATTCAGCTGCCCGAAGTAGAATCCCGGAAAGCTTCTGAAATTAACGATATTTTGTTCGAATATTCCACCGAGCCGGTATTGATAAAAGTTAGGAAGGTTTTCTCCTATGGTAATTCCTCCATAAAGATTTAGACGGTAAGCAAATTGCTTGGAAAGCGGGATATTGATTCTGATGTCTGCTTTTACCTGGACGAGTCTTTTCTCTACTTCGGATTTCATCAGATCGATTACCTTACCTTCTGCATTAATATAAATACCACGGGTAGGGAAGTCCTTATCATTTTGGGTATCACTTTTTAAAAATACATACGGATTCAGAAAACGATTATAGCGTTTATTGGTTCCATTGGCTTCTGCTTCAAAATAATCATGGCTGATTCCTGTTCCCACTGCAAATTTATCCCTCCAGATCGACTGAATATACGCCTCATTGCGAAGCCACATCCATTGATCTACTTCATAATTATTGATATCCTTCAGATCAAAACTCATTCCTGATGAGTAAATCCCAAATCCCGGAATGTAACCGTTGTCGATAAAGTAGTTAAGATAATATCTTGGCTTGTCACCCACAACAACATCCAGCGAGAGGTTTGAATTTCTGAACAGGAGACGTTTAGCAGAATAGTTGACAAGAAGCCCGGTTTTGAAAATTTCATCGTAATGCAGCCCAAATTTGAGAAAGTGGCGTGAGTTATCTTCAGTGACATATAATTTCAGATAATTGACATCATTTTCAGAGATAATATCATAATTAATAAATTTATAGTTATTCGTAGCAACCAGCTTATCTATTTTTTTATTAATGCTTCCGTAAGTTTGTAGAGAGGGAAGGCGAAGTCCCATTTTCCCGAGAACATAGTTTTTACCGTAAATTCGGCCTCCTTCTATGGCAACGCTATCTATCTTATAAACGTTGGAATATATTGGATTTATGTGCTGTCTGAGGCGGTCAAACGGACGTTTTGGCAATTCATCCAGAATTTTCGAATATTTTATTCCTTCCGCATAACCGCTGTCGAGAATTTTTTTCTTTTCATCATAACTTGTAGCAGTCATGCCCGTAAGGTTGGGTTTGATATTGATGTCTGTGAATTTATATTGTCTTCTGGTATCTTTTTTAATTCCGAAATCAATAACCTGATTCAGTATGGAAATGATATTCCCTAGGTCTTCCCTTTTGGATAAATCCTGGTTGAGATCTACCCCGATTACAATATCGATTCCTTTATCTTTTAACGGCTTTGAAGGATAGTTTACCGTCATCGCTCCGTCTATATAAATGCTGTCTCCAATTTTTACGGGATCCATCAAAGAAGGAAATGCCGAGCTGGCCATAATCGACTGTACCAGATCTCCTTTTTCAAAAATCTGCATATTTCCACTTTCCAGGTTGGTAGCAACACACATGAAAGGAATCGGCAGTTTTGAAAAATCATCAATATTGGATACATTTTTAAAGAGCTCTTTTAAAAGATAAACATTTTTCTGTCCGGTACTGATAGAGGAGGGAAGGGATATTTTCCCATTTTTCAATGGTATGGTAAGGAGGTATTTATCAACTGATTTATTAAAAAAAGTGGTTTCCTGTCTTGTGGCTTTAGGATCCGTGATTAATGAATAAAAATCCGTATCCATGACAATCTTTTCTATTTCCTTTCCGGAATATCCTGATGCATATAACCCGCCCACAATTGCTCCCATACTGGTTCCGGCAATATAATCTACTTTTACGCCTAATGAATCCAGCACTTTAAGTACTCCGACATGAGAAAATCCTTTAGCACCTCCTCCTGCAAGCGATAATCCTATTCTTGGATTTTTAGGAATTACAAGACCTTTCTTTACCTGGGAATGGAGGAAAAATATTTGGAATACCAATAAAAGGATCAGGAGCTTTCTCATAGGTTAGTCTTTTACATAAATCCGTTTCACGCGGGGAGAAATGGAGGTTAATACTTCATAGGTTATCGTTTTGCAGTAGTCTGCGAATTCTTTAAGGGTTGGTTTTGCGTTGAATACCGTAACCGTATCCCCTTCTTTTACATTAGAAATATGGTCTACATTGATCATCATCATATCCATGCAGATATTGCCGACAATAGGTGCCAAAGTTTTATGGATTCCCACATTTCCCACTTGGTTTCCTATCAGCCGTGGAATACCATCTGCGTAACCAACAGGTATTGTCGCTATTTTTGTAGGATGATCTGTTTTAAATCTTCTGCTGTAGCCTACTGATTCTCCGTCTCCCACAATGGATATTTGTGAAATTACTGTTTTAAAACTTACGACGGATCGCAATTGTTTATTTATTTCACTATTTTGTGATTCTCCCAGCATTCCGATGCCTATTCTTACCATATCATACTGATGATCTGTATAGTTGGTAATTCCTGAAGAGTTCAAGATATGGCGTATAGGAGTGTAGCCCAGATTTTCAATTAAATAATTTGAATTTCTCTCAAATGTATTCAGCTGATGCAAAGTAAATTCTTTTTCAGAAGGAAGATCTGATGATGATAAATGGCTGAATATACTTTGTACTTTTAAATTCTTTTCAGCTAAAGTTCTGCTTAGTTCATCCAGCTCAGAATCCTTAAAACCAAGACGGTGCATTCCCGTTTCCAGTTTGATATGAATGGGATATTTTTTATCATATCCGGATTTTTTTACGGCTTCATAAAACTGTTCCAATACCCTGAGGCTGTAGATCTCAGGTTCCAGATTATAAGCAATCACGGTATCATAACTGTGTTGCTCAGGATTCATAACAACAATTGGTACCGTAATTCCTTTTTTTCGCAGCTCGACACCTTCATCTACAAAAGCTACTCCTAAATAATCAATATGATGATGTTGCAGGAATTCGGAAATTTCATAGCTTCCGAGACCGTATGCATTGGCCTTTACCATAGCCATCATTTTAGTGGCAGGTTTAAGTAAGGATTTATGATAATTAATATTATGAAGAATCGCATTGAGATTAATTTCAAGAACCGTATCATGTTTCCTGAGTTCAAGAATATCTTTAAGCTTCTCTATTTCAAACTTTCTCGCCCCTTTTAACAGAATAATCTGGTTTTCAATTTCCGTAAGATGTTTACTGTCAATTAATTCCCTAGTGTTAATATAAGTAGAGGTTTTAGATTTAAATAACTCACTATAGTTGGAAATTTCATTACCAATCAGGAAAACAGAATCAAATCTTTGCTCATTTACCAGTTCGGAAACTTCTTCATACAATTCTCTCGAATTTGAATTTACTCCAACAATATCCGTTAAGACCAGAGACTTTTTAGGTTTATTGTATTCATTTAAGAACTGTAATGCTGTTTTTAAAGAATCCAGATCCAGATTAAAAGAATCATTAATAACAATATTATTTTTAATTCCTTCAATGGCTTCGAGTCTCATTTCTACAGCTTTCAGCGCATTGATTTTTTCGATGATCTTATCATTGCTGATCTCTAATTCTTTTAAAACAGTTAAAAGTGCAAGAGCATTGATTAATGTTGCCTCGTCCCTTTGATTAACGGGAAAACTTATCTGCTCGTTAAAATATTGGACAACAACATCTTCTTCTCTGGAAAGATTATTTTTGAAATGTACATCATTATGCTCCTTAAAACCGTAAGTAATTAATCTCTTTGTTGAATAAAGTTCTTTTATTTTACTGTCAACCAATATATTATCACCATTATAAATAATGACTTTGGAATTTCTGAACAGCTTTATTTTTTCATCAACCAATTGTTCTTCAAAAGTAAAATTGGCGAGGTGTGCGGTTCCAATATGGGTGAGCAATCCGATCTGAGGATGAAAGATATTTTCCTGCTTTTCCATTTCATCCGGTTTAGAGATCCCTACTTCAAAAATTCCCAACTCATGAGAATCATTAATCTGAAGTAATGATAACGGAAGACCTATTTGTGAGTTGAAACTTTTGGGACTTTTTACCGTCGTGAATTCATTCCACAGACATTGGTACAGCCATTCTTTTAAAATGGTTTTACCATTGCTTCCGGTAATTCCAATAGATTTTATATAAGCATTTTCGAAATGGTATTTTGCAAGCTTTTGAAGAAATACAACAGCATTTTCGGTAATAATCCAGGTAATATTTTCATAATTAGGATAATGATTTTCGGAAATAATTACTTGTATTCCCCTGTCAATAGCTGCTTCAATAAATTTTTCTCCTGAATTTTTATGCGTATTGATGGCAATAAATGCCGTATTTTTAGTAGAATAAATAATTCTGCTGTCGAAAGCTATATTTTTTATCAAAAGTTTTCCGTCACCAATAACGTGCGCATTGGCGATTTCTGCAATCTGATGTACTGTATAATTCATTGGTGCCTGTTCTGCTGATTGTAAGCAGGAAACAAATAAGCAAAGGCCTGATCAAATAATTGCTTATATTTCCGGCTTCTTTTTGGCCTAATTTACTGTTTTTTCTTCTTCAAAAGTACTTCATCAATAAAAACCCGGCGGCTTACCGCTTCATAGCTTTCCGTTTCGCCAAGTTCTACCAGGTCATTTCCGTTGGATATTCTCATGGAATAATTGGCAAGATTTCCGGTCCTTCTACAGATTGCGTGCACTTTGGTGACATATTCCGCAGTAGCCATAAGATTGGGCATAGGTCCGAATGGTCTTCCTAAAAAGTCCATATCCAGGCCTGCAATTACCACCCGGATTCCGCTGTCTGCCAGTTGATTGGCTACATCTACAATGCCCTCATCAAAAAACTGTGCTTCATCAATTCCTACTACATCACAATTGGAAGCCAGCAAAATAATTTCATTAGGATTTTCTACCGGTGTACTTCGTATTTTGTTTTGATTATGAGAAATTACTTCTTCTTCAGAATACCTCGTATCCAGTTTCGGTTTAAAAATCTCCACATTCTGCCCCGCCATTTCTGCTCTTCTCAGCCTCCTGATCAACTCTTCGGTTTTTCCGGAAAACATAGAGCCACAAATAACTTCCATCCAACCACTTTGTTTGGAATGATTAATTGTATTTTCTAAAAACATTTGTTAAATTAGCCGTATATTTTTAACATCAAAAGTAAGCAATTTTTTAACAAGATTCTTATATGCAAAACATCCAAGATTTAAAGGAAAAGATTTTTTTTGAATCCAAGAATATGATCGCTATTCTGGATAAAATAAGCAATGTAGACGAATTAATTTCCCGGCAGGATCTTGTAGATGAACTTGCAAACCGGATCTCGTTTCTCAAGTTGCTTGAAAAAAACCTGGAGTATTTTGAAAATGAAAATTTTTCTTCAACAGAAAAAAATAGTGAAAACTTTTTATCTCAGCCTTTCATTGAAAGCAATTATGAAGTAGAAGAGGAAGAAGCTATTTTTAATAATCAACTCAATGAAATTGGTGAAAATCAAGAATATCGGGTTACAGAAGAAGAAGCTATTTTCAACAATCAGCTTAATGAAATTGTTGAAGAAGAGCTTCATGAGACGCTGGTCAACTTTGTTGAGGAAAATACAGATTCTGAAACCATTATATCAAACGATACACAAGTAGATAAAGATGTTTTTAATGAGCAGCTGGAAGAAATTGATGAACACAACATTCCTGAAAATACCGACGAAACATTGAATTTTATCGATGAAGAAAGAGGTTTAGCATTTGCTAAACCTGAAAATGACGATGATATTGATGAAAATATGTTCAGCAGAGAACATACGGAAGAAGAAGCTGTTTTTAATAATCAGCTTAATGAAATTGATGAATTTGAAAATGAAGTTTCTGATGATCAGGGAGATCTGAATGATTTTGATGAAGAAGAAAACATCAGGAATAATTTTGATTCCGATATTAAAAATGAAGAAAAAACTGAAATCACAGAGACCATTCCAGGCATTTTTGATACGGAACCAATTGATGAAGACCTGCTGATTGAAGAAAATGAGGCCGATTTTACGGTTTCCGAAGCGATGATCGAACACGGAGAAATGGCTGCCGATACTTCAAACGTGGAAAGTATTGTAACGGAAATAAGGCACGAAGCTGCCGTGGAAGAAAAGCAGGAGACAATTCTGGCAGAGATTAACGACCGACGAAAAATTGTTGAGATTGACAGGCCTGCCCCTGAAAAAGAAAAAGATAAACCAGCTTCTGATGAAAGTTTTGAAAATTTAGAAGCGTATCAGCAGGAGAAAAAGATTAAACTGGCACATATCAAAGGTTTGAAAGCTGTTCAGACCCTTTTTGATGATGACCATCTGGAAAGAACACTGCCATCAGAGAAAACACCCCCTGCAGAGAAAAAAGAAGATTCGGGAAGTATTTTGAAAACGAATATTCCGACAGATTTTATGGAGGCGGAAAAGAAAAAACCGGAATTCAAACTGGATTTGAACGACCGTATTGCCTTCTCGAAAATGCTTTTCGGCGGAAGCCAGTCTGAACTCAATGAAGTAGTAAATAATCTGAATAGTTTCAGAACATTAGAAGAGGCAAAAGAATACCTGAGCGATCTTTATTATGCCAAAAAATGGAGTAAGGTAGATGAGTATGCACAAAGACTCTGGATCTTGGTAGAAAACAAATTTTTATAACGTAAATTTTGAGCGGAATTCTATATTTTGTTCCCACACCGATCGGGAACCTTGAGGATATGACTTACAGAGCGGTAAGTATTTTAAAAGAAGTGGATTATATACTATGTGAAGACACCAGAACTTCCGGAATTCTTCTGAAGCATTTCGAGATTTCCAAACCTTTAAAATCGTATCATCTTCATAACGAGCATCAGGCAACGGATAAAGTGATCACTGATCTGAAAAGCGGGCAGAATATTGCCATTATCACCGATGCAGGAACTCCCGGAATCTCGGATCCCGGTTATTTACTGGCAAAAGCAGGCGCAGATCATCATATCGATATGATCTGTCTTCCTGGAGCCACTGCTTTTGTGCCGGCTTTAGTAGTTTCCGGACTTCCCAATAACGAATTTCTTTTCGCAGGATTTCTGCCGCAGAAAAAAGGCAGGCAAACCAAACTGAAACAGCTGGCAGAAGAAAGAAAGACGATTGTTCTTTATGAAAGCCCGCATAAAATCAATACTACGCTGGAACAGATCAAAGAATTTTTCGGGGAAAACACGAAAGTGAGCCTGAGCAGGGAAATCTCAAAAAAGTTTGAAGAAACCAAACGCGGAACAATTATTGAACTTATTGAATTTTCTAAAAGCAAAACCCTAAAAGGTGAGATCGTTCTCATCGTAAATAATTCCATTTAATTGAAAAAACTAATTTTCGTGCTGTTTTCGTCGGTTTGCCTCGGACAGACGGATCAGTATAAACAGATACTCTTAACAAAAAAACTGGGCAAAGAAGTACGTTCCTACACGAAAGGTTACGGAATGATCGGTGATGCCAAAACCGGAACATCCGGAATCGTAGATTCTTTAGGAAATATTACTTTTAATTATCCCTCAAAAAGCGAAGTTTCCAGGATTTGGAAAGACAGGTTTATCCTTAAGGTTAAATCAGGGAATTCTATAGGAAAGACAGCTCTTATTGATGAAAAAGGAAAAGAACTTATTCCTTTGGATAACTTTAAATTCAGGACCTGGGAAAATAAAGACCGCCTGATCTATACAAAACAGGGAAAAGAATGTGTTTATGACTTCAACGGAAAACAGATGATCCCTTTGTCCGAAAAAATAGAATTCGGCAGCGAAAACAGGTTTTTTGTTAAGATAAACGGAAGCTGGTTTATTTACGATTTTGATGGCAAACAGGTTTCAGACAGAGCGTTTACAACCGATCTTAGGTTTTACAAAGGCCGCACTTATATTTCTACGGGTGAAAAATCTGGTGAAATTATTGATAATAACGGCAAAACCGTAACAACTATTTCTGATCATAACGTTGACAATATCAATGCGTTTCCTTTCTTAGTAACACTTGATATCACAAGAAACCGGTACGGAATTATTGATGAAAAAGAGAAAGTTATTACAGATGAAATCTATGATCAGGCTTTCGTGGGAAGAGAATATATCTATCTTACCAAAGATGACAGAGTAAGTATTTTTTCAAAGAAGGAAGGGAAAATTTATGATCTTGATTATCAATATGTAAATCCCCTTTTCAACGGTTTGTTTAAAACATCTCAGGATCAGAACAATCCTAAAGCTGCGGTGGTACGCCTGTCAGGAGAAGTCATTTTTCCTAAAGAATATGACCGGGTGGAAGGACTTACCATCGCCGGAGAAAAATATATTTATCTGCGAAAGGATGATGAAGAAACCATTGTAGACAAAAATTTTAAAAATATACTGAAAGAAGAATATGAAATTGAAAAGATATTTCCAAATACCATCATTTTAAATAAAGATAATATCTACTACAAATTTTCACCAAAAGACGGACAATATACAGAACTGAAAGGTTTAAAAGAGATTAAACAGCAAGAAATGTATCCTATGATTGTGGGAAAAAATATTGACAATTTTTACGGAGTTCTTAATGAAAACGGGAAAGAGGTTATTCCTTTTATTTATGATGATATCATTACCTTTTCGGGAGCCAATGAATTTGTGATCAAAAAAGACAATAAATTCGGAATTTCAAACCACAAAAATGAACCTTTGGCAGAAGTAGTTTTTGATAAATATATTCAGGAGAAAAAAGGAATAAAATTGATGAAAGGAAAGGATTTTCAGTTTATTTATTTTACAGAACA
Organism: Chryseobacterium takakiae; assembly: GCF_900129385.1. Lineage (GTDB taxonomy): Bacteria > Bacteroidota > Bacteroidia > Flavobacteriales > Weeksellaceae > Chryseobacterium > Chryseobacterium takakiae. The sequence continues at coordinate 132,835 of NZ_FQVO01000008.1, forward strand.
GAATGAAAAGAATTTTATTGAATAATCATATTATGATAAAAAACAGAGAATAAATTTATTAAAAATGGGATTTAAAATGCAATGAATAACATTTTGTAATATCTTTGCGCACTGTTTATTCGTATAAAATTAAATAATGTATATATTAGCCAACCTTCAAAAGGCTAATTAGTTAAAGAAAATAATTGTCATATATGAAACTATTAGAAGGAAAAGTAGCGCTAATAACGGGAGCTACAAGAGGAATCGGAAAAGGAATCGCTGAAATGTATGCCCAGCAGGGAGCAAAAATCGCTTTCACTTATGCCGGATCTGTTGATAAAGCTAGGGAATTAGAAGAAACTTTAAGTTCTGTAACTCAAATTAAAGGATATCAGTCTGATGCTTCAGATTTTGATGCCGCTCAGACACTGGTAGAAGAAGTTCTGAAAGAATTTGGGAAAATTGATATCCTGATCAACAATGCCGGTATCACAAAAGATAATCTGCTGCTGAGAATGTCAAAAGAAGATTGGGATATGGTAATCAAAGTAAATCTGGATTCTGTATTTAATCTTACAAAAGCGGTAATCAAACCGATGATGAAGGCAAAAGAAGGATCAATTATCAATATGACTTCCGTAGTGGGGATCAGCGGAAACGCGGGGCAGGCGAATTATGCAGCCTCAAAAGCGGGTGTTATCGGATTTACAAAATCGGTGGCTCTTGAATTGGGTTCCAGAAATATCCGCTGCAATGCGATTGCTCCGGGCTTTATCCAGACTGAAATGACGGATGCGCTTGATGATAAAGCAAAAGACAAATGGAACGAAGCAATTCCTATGAAAAAACTGGGTCAGACAAAAGATATTGCCAATGCCTGCGTATTTTTAGGAAGTGAAATGGCATCGTACATCACAGGTCAGACTTTGAATGTAGACGGTGGTTTATTAACATAAAAAAATGAAGTCAGTATATTCTGTTACTGCACTTTTATCAATCATATTGATCATCGGTCTGGTATATATTTCTTATTTTAATGTATATCAGACCGATGATTATATTTATGCGTATACTACCAAAAAATTAGGATTTCTTGGAAACATGCAGGAATTCTACCTGAATTGGGGAGGGCGCTATTTCGGATATGGCTACAATATGCTGATTCCGCTTTCTCAAGATCCGGAAAATATTTTGCCTAAAATTTATCCTGTTTTTCTCATTTTTTCTTTTATAGTTGTTTCAGCGCTGAATTTCAAAGAGTTTTTTAAATATTCCTGGCTTCACACTATCGGTAGAGGGCTCGTCTTATTTTTATTTTATACTGTTATTTTAACGAATATTTCGGAGCATCTCTTTTGGTTTACCGGATCTAATATCTATTTTTTGCCGGTGATTATATCGGGACTTTTGGTGTTTTTCTGCAAGAAATATAACGATACAAGTAAAAGTATGTGGTATTACATGGCTCTGTTGTTTATTTTTATCTTAATGGGCTCCAATGAAATTCTTGCACTGATTGTATTTGGGATTATTGTATATTGGAATACTCAAAATAAGTCGGCCAGAGCAAGAACAATGTTAATTGTTGGATTATCAGGCCTGTTAATTTCATTTCTTGCTCCGGGAAATTTTCAGAGAATGACGGAATCTCAGGATGCTTTTTACCTGAAATGGTTTAAAAGAATCATATATTTCGGCGCAGATACAAGCTATATTTTTATTAAAACAGCTATTATAATTCCATTATTTATTAAAATTTTTGAAAAAGAAGTGGCCGAAATAGCAGTCCGGTATGATTTCAAAAAGCGTATAATGTTCTGGATGATTTCTTTTTTACCCTTGCTGTTCTTAGGATTTATCATGAACAGTATCGGAAGACAGTTCGAAAATATTATCTTTTTCTGGCTCCTAAGTTCATCAGTAATCATTTATGCAAAAATTAATTGGATCAAAAAATGCTGGATTTTTAGCCTGATCTTTATTTTGCTCCCACAAACCAATTTTTTTCCTGAAAAATACAAAAATTTCAATCTCAGCTTTAATATTAATACCATTGCTAAAGAGATATTGTATACAGATCTAAGAGCTTATGACAAAGAAATAAGCAAAAGAATCCATACTTTAAAAACAGCACCGTCAGATTCTGTTGTTTTAGATAAAATAAAAACAGTGCCTCTTGTATTATATTTTGATGAAATGTCTTCTGTAAATGAGAACAGAGATTATGTAAGCATGCAGCTGGAAAAATATTTTAACAAAAAATACATCAGGACGAAATAATATTTATTTTTCTCCGAGAATTTTATCATAAAACTGTTTTACCTGAAGATCTCCAAATCCGAAAATTCCCAGTTCATTTCGAAATTTTTCAAAAACAGCAATGAAATTCATTGTTCCGTCTTGCATTAAATTTCTGACAAAAGTTTCCGGATTAATATTCTGATAAGCATCTATTAGTTTCTGCAAAAAATGAAAGCAGTCTGATGGATGCAGAGAGAGCTGTTTTAATGTATTGCGGTCATTACTTTGATATGCTTTCCACAAATCGCACCCCAGATCAATATCTTTCTGATAAAATAAAATTTTTGACTCTAAGGCCTCTTGTAAATCCACATCGTTTGAATCTGAAAATCCTTCCCAATTATTTCCTGATGAATTTTTTGGAAAAACTCTGTAAATTTTTATGTTTCTGTCTTTGGGAAGTAAGGTCAGGCAAAACCACATATTTACCTGGCAAAAAAGATCATCTTCAAACCAGAGATTTACTTCAGAATGAGCAGGAATATTTTTCATTTTTTCAAATTCCGAAACAACCTTCTGATAGTAATTCACTTTTTCATCAGAATAATTTTCGGAAATAAATGCTGCCCGTATTTTCCATAATTCATCAGGATAATCAGCTTGCAGAGGTCCTGTAACTAACGCTTCTCTACAGATTATTATCTCGCCGGAAATTGCTGTTTGCTTCAGTTTCCCAGCAAGATAATCTCCGTTGGTTATATTAAATATAGTATTCAAATGCTAATCTTTAAAAACCTGGTTTTCCTGCTCCTGAACTCTGATAAAAGTAGTTCTTTTAGACAATTCTTTCAACGTTGAAGCTCCAACATAGGTACAGGTAGATCGTACCCCTCCCAAAATATCTTTTACCGTTTCCGAAACCGGACCTTTATAAGAAACCTTTACGGTTTTTCCTTCCGATGCCCTGTATTCTGCAACACCTCCGGAATGTTTATCCATCGCCGTCTTGGAACTCATTCCATAAAAGAGACGGAATTTTTTTCCATTTTCTTCAACAATTTCACCGCCGCTTTCATCATGTCCTGCAAACATCCCGCCCAACATCACAAAATCTGCTCCACCGCCAAAAGCTTTAGCCACATCTCCCGGAACTTTACATCCGCCATCTGCGATAATATGCCCCTTCAATCCATGCGCTGCGTCGGCACATTCAATAATTGCCGAAAGCTGCGGATATCCCACACCGGTCTTTACGCGGGTTGTACATACAGATCCCGGACCGATTCCCACTTTAATAATATCGGCACCTACCAGAAGAAGTTCTTCCACCATTTCTCCGGTAACCACATTGCCGGCAATGATGATTTTATCAGGGAAATTGGCTCTTGCACTCTTCACAAATTCAACGAAATGCTCGGAATAGCCATTGGCTACATCAATACAGAGAAATTCGATTTTAGGATGCTTTTCAAGGATGATACGGATCTTTTCTTCATCAGATTTACCGGTTCCGGTGCTCAATGCAATATACTGATAGATGCTGTCCGGCTGCGAATCCAGAAAAGCAGTCCATTCTTCAGGTGTATAGTGTTTGTGAACTGCGGTAATGATTTTATCCCGGGCAAGCTCCACCGCCATCTCAAAGGTTCCTACCGTATCCATATTAGCGGCAATTACGGGAACACCGCTCCATTTTTTTCGGGTGTGCCTGAAGGTAAATTCTCTTTCCAGATCAACTTCAGAACGGGATTTTAATGTAGAACGTTTCGGACGGAACATTACATCCTTGAAACCCAGCTTTATATCATATTCTATTCTCATAATTTGGAAATTATATTTAAATAAAAATAAGGAAAAAGATTGATTGTAAATCTTAAAACTCGCTTAGATTAATAGGAATTCCTTATAAATCTATATTCTGCAACCAATTTACAAGAAGAAATATGATTAATCACCTAAAAAGCATCAAGAACGAAGCAAAAAGGTCGGATGTCAATGAGAATAGGGTCATTAATGAGCCAAAAAAGCTGGTTAATCATGCCGAAAGGCTTGATCATCAGTATCAGGAAATGAATTTCGTATGAAATTAAGAAGAATTCCTGTATATATATTTAAAAAAGCAATACATTTGAAGCCATGGATTTTCCTGTAACCTTTAACATTTTTGGTAAAACAATCCTCGCCCATCCGCTTTTTGAAGCGGCAGGAATTTTCATCGGTATGCGCTATTATTTTTATTTAAAAAGAAAGTCCGCTGAAAAGATGTCTTTCAATACTTCTGCAGCTGTTTTAATAGGAGCTACAGCGGGAGCCTTAATAGGTTCCAAACTTATTGGAAATTTGGAAAATCCATACACTCTTTTTGAAAATTTTAGCTTCAAAAGATTTTGGACAAATAATACGATTGTTGGCGGACTGGCTTTTGGGTTAATTGGAGTAGAATGGGCAAAAAAAATTGTCGGCCATAAAGAAAGCACAGGAGATCTGATTGTTTTTCCATTAATTCTGGCAATGATTATCGGGAGAATAGGCTGCTTCCTCACAGGAATTCATGAAGAAACATACGGTATCCCTACAGATTCTTTTTTTGGAATGCATCTGGGAGATCAGTATCTGAGACATCCTGTTGCTTTATATGAAATTGCTTTCCTTATTGTTTTGTGGATTGTTTTAAAAATAATTAAGAATAAAAATAAATTTCCATCAGGATTTATCTTTCAGTTATTTATGATCTGTTACTTCAGCTTCAGATTTATGCTGGATTTTATCAAGCCTAAGGTAGAAATCACTGCAGGAGTCGGAACCATACAGTTGGTTTGTGTTGCCGTGATTTTTTACTATTTCTTTAAGCTCAGATCAACAAAAGTTGTAAATTCACTTTAAATAAAACTCATGAAACTACTAACATTACTTGAAGTTGGGAATCTGGATCTCGTCGGATTAGTTATATTCGTTATTGCTATTGTTCTAGTTGTACTTTTTGTTATATCAGTTTTTGTAGCAGCTTTTGTACAGATTATTTACGAATGGAATAATGAAAAAAAGTTTTCAAAAGGACAGTTTTGGAAGACCGTTTTGATATCAATGCTTGTGGGAGGGCTCATCAGCGGTTTTGTTTGTGGAGGAATGTAAAAACAGTAAGAATGGATTTGTTGATTTTAATAATAACAGCACTTTTTATATTCGGAGGAACTATTTTTGGAATTTCATTTATAGTTGGAAAAATTACTGAAGCTATTTTTCATTGGAAGAATAAAAATTTTTCAAAGAAGCAATTTTGGCAAACCGTCACTATTTCCATGCTTATCTGTTTGATAATTAGCGGAATGATTTGCGGAGGAATTTTATAAATTAAGAATTATTATGCCCGTTAGAAACTATACCTATTACGATTATACCATCAGTCTTTGCCCGGAATGCCTGAAAAGAGTAGGCGCAAAGATCATTATAGAAGATGAAGCTGTTTTCATGACGAAAAGATGTCCCGATCACGGATTTTTTAAAACAAAAATTGCTTCTGATGTTCAGTATTATAAAAACATAAGAAATTACAATAAAGCATCAGAAATTCCTGTACATTTTGGAACCGACGTAGAATATGGCTGTCCTTACGATTGTGGTTTATGTGTTGATCATGAACAACATAGCTGCCTTTCCATTGTGGAAGTAACGGATCGATGCAATCTTACCTGTCCCACCTGTTACGCCATGTCGTCTCCGCATTATGGAAGCCACAGAAGTCTGGAAGAGATTGAAGCCATGTTTGATATTATTGTTAAAAATGAAGGTGAACCGGATGTTGTGCAGATCAGCGGAGGAGAACCGACCATTCATCCACAATTTTTTAAAATCATGGATATTGCGAAGTCGAAACCGATTAAACATCTAATGCTGAATACCAACGGGGTGCGGATTGCCAATGATCCGGGATTTGCAGAAAAACTGGCTGCCTATGCTCCGGAATTTGAAATTTATCTTCAGTTTGATTCCTTTAAACCGGAAGTGCTTGAAGATTTCAGAGGAAAAGATTTGACGGATGTCCGTTTGAAAGCGTTGGAAAAATTGAATGCCCTGAATCTTTCAACAACACTCGTAATTGTTCTTCAGAAAGGTAAAAATATTGACGAAATCGGAAAAATTATTGAATTTGCGTTAAAACAGAAATGTGTCCGCGGAATTACCTTTCAGCCTGTAGAAATTGCCGGAAGAAACCGGGAAGATTCTGCTCACGAAAAAATAACCCTTACCGAAGTAAGACAGGAAATATTAAACCAATTTCCGCTTCTCAATTCGGATGATATTATTCCGGTTCCGTGTAATCCCGATGCTTTGGCCATGGGATATATTCTGAAACTGGAAGGAGAAACCATTCCTTTAACACGATACATCAATCCTGCTGATCTCCTGAATAATGAAACCCGAAATACCATTGTTTACGAACAGGATACCGGATTGCAGATGCAGCTTTTGGATATTTTCAGCACCGGAATTTCTGTAGATAAAGTGAAACCTAAAGTGAACCAGTTATTGTGCTGTCTTCCTGACGTTTCCGCACCCAATCTGGATTACGATAACCTGTTCAGAATTATCATCATGAACTTTATGGATGCCCATGATTTTGATGTACGGGCGGTAAAGAAATCCTGCGTTCATATCGTCAATAAAGACCTGAAAATGATTCCTTTTGAAACCATGAATCTTTTTTACAGGGATGATAAAAGGAAGTATTTGGAGGAATTAAGGAAGGAGGATAGAGTTTTGTTCTAATCTGTATATTTTTATTAATCGATTATTATATATTTTAATTTAGTTCTTCTCTATAGGATTTATAGTCAATGTAGAATTAGTGTTAGAATTTTTGATTAAATTATTAATTTTAATTTGCTGCATTTTTTTTCTATCAATATATTTGACAGACTTGTTAAATATAACATTTTTATCTTTTGATATTATTTGTAATAAACTGTAATGAAAATTATTATCATTATCAAAAACTTCAAGAATTAATCCAGGTAGACCAGAAAATTTATATGGACCATCAGAAATACCGATTTCATTTGTGTACCAAGCAGTATAATTTCTTCCGCGAAATGTTGTTTCTGCCTTTTGACAGTTGTAGCCTAATATTTGTTTTTTTTCGTCAATTAATTTCCATTCCATAATTGGAATAGATTCCATATATCCAATATTTATTTTATCTATTAATTCACTAAATATCATTTCACCTTTATCAAAATCTTTAAATATAACATGGTTTACTTTAAACATAGGACCTGCGGGAAGTTGAATTATTTTTTGATTTGCTATGATAGAATCGATTTTAAATTTATTTTCATTTTGAAAGATAGAACGCTTATCTCCCAAATATAAACAGACAATATCATTATCAAATTTATTTTCTCTTAAATTCGACTTGTATTTAAGATTATAAATAATTTGAATATTTGATTTAAAATTTATTATTTGTGAAGATAATAATGAGAAACTAAAAAAAAATAGAAAGTATGTGATTTTATGCTTATACATATTGTATACTGTTAAAATAAATAAGTAAAAAATTTATATATTAAGAATGAAATAAAAAAGGGCCCATATCATTAAGTAATAACATGGCCCCATAATATGTATGTGATCAATTTTAATAATTAAGCCATACCTGTACCTGAACCAGTACACGTTGGCTCCATACCAACATATGTTCCTGGTTGGGCTGGAACAAATGTATAATAATTATGATCACTCTTTAAATATATATATGTTCCATATACGAAACAAGTTCCGTTTGCTGTTTGAATTGCCCCCATACCATATTCGTAGTCATAATCAGGAGAAGGCCTTTCTATTCCTCTAAATGTAGTTTCTTTTATAGAAGGTTTATCTTCAATGATTATTGAAGGTGTATTTTTTACAATTCCAGTATTCGCACTCATAAAACTAGCAATACCTAAAAATGCTGATAAAAAAAATTTTTTCATGATAGTTATAAAAATTATTATTAATATGGGTTAAAGTTTATACACATTATACCCTATTAGGTGTATTAAATATTTAATACACCAAAAATAAAAAATAAAATTAATAATTTATATAAAAATCACCATATTTAGAATAATTTTTTTAATGTGTCCATATACTCATACGCCGTAAGATCGAATTTTACAGGTACAATGGAAATGTATCCATTCGCCAGAGCTGTTTCGTCTGCATCTTCAGATTCATCCATATTATTAAAGTATCCTGTGAGCCAGTAATATTTTTTACCGTGAGGATTTACCCTTTCGTCAAAGCTTTCTTCCCATTTGGCATGAGCCTGTTTGCAGACTTTCACCCCTTTAATTTCTTCCTTCTGAAGTTTCGGGATGTTTACATTTAGAACAACGCCTTTTGGCATTGGATTTTCCAATGTTCTTTTAACAATATTCTGAATATATTCTTTCGCCTGTGTAAAATCTGCTTCCCAGCTGAAATCCAGCAATGAGAATCCGATAGCCGGGAGATTCTCTACACCTGCTTCTACCGCTGCAGACATTGTCCCTGAATAGATCACATTAATTGAAGAATTGGCACCATGGTTGATCCCGGAAACCACAATATCCGGCCTTCTCGGCAAAATCTTATCAAGAGCCATCTTTACACAATCTACAGGGGTGCCGCTGCAGGAAAAATCTTTTTGCGGGCCCTCCAGATGCACTTCTTCGTAGCTGAGGGTAGAATTGATGGTAATGGCATGACCTTTACCGCTTTGTGGAGAGTTAGGTGCTACTACAACGACTTCTCCGATTTCGTTCATAAAACTTACAAGATTTCTGATACCAGGTGCTGTAATCCCGTCGTCATTTGTAACCAGAATAAGTGGTTTTTCCATATTAAAATTTAATTTTAACAAAAATACTTAAAACTATCTGATATTTATAAAGAAGGTATTAAATTTGATAATTTGTAACAGTTAATTAAAAATTACAACTTATTAAAATACTTTTTTAAAAAATTAATAAAATACATTACAGATTTATGTGGAAAAATTTTAAGCTAAATAAATTTTTACTCCTCATTCCATTAACAAGTCTAATGTTTTGTTTCAACTCGCCTAAAAATGATGATGAAAAGATGCAGACGATAATGGTGAGCGTAAAAAACACACTTTCTTATTTACACTATAGCCCAAAACCTATTAACGATGCGTATTCAAAAGATGTTTATAAGCATTACTTCGAATTGGTAGATCCGGGTAAAAGATACTTCCTGCAATCGGATATGGATGAATTCGCAAAGCACGAAACCAAACTTGATGATTATATTAACTTGGGAGATCTTACCTTTTACAAACTTACAGTTGACAGATTATACCAGCGTGCAGATGAAATTGACAAAATGACGCAGGATATTTTCAGCAAACCGATCAACCTTCATGAAGACGAATCTCTGATCCTTGAGCCGAAAATTAAAAAAGCACCTGCAAGCAAAGAGGAAATGTATAATGAGTGGAAAAAATTCATTAAATACAATATTCTTCAGGAAATTGAATCCATGAACAGCAAAGAGGAAGCGCAGAAGGAAAAGAAAGATTCTGTTCAGAAATACAAGCTGAAAGATACGATCAAGTACGAGCCTATAGCGCAGGATCAGAAAATTAAAAAAGCAACGGATGAGGTAAAAGATCTTGTTAAAGAAACATTTACAAGGTTCAAAAAGAGAAAGAAAATGGATTGGTTTACCGTTTATATGAATGCCTATACCGAAGTTTTCGATCCGCACACCAATTATTATTCACCGAAAGACAAAGAAGATTTTGATACACAATTTAAAGGATCAGTCATAGGAATTGGAGCTATTATTCAAGAAAAAAAGGGAAATCTTTATCTAGGTGCGCTTACCATTGGTGCCCCGGCCTGGAAGTCCAAACAGCTTTCCGAAGGAGATAAAATTTTAAAAGTAAAATCCAAGCCGAAGGAAGACGCTGTCAATGTCGTGGGAATGCTTTCCGACGAAGCGGTACGTTTGATTAGAGGGGAGAAAGGTACACCGGTAACCCTTACGGTTCAGAAGAAAGACGGAACAATAAAAGACGTAACCATGATCCGGGAAGAAGTAGCCATTGAAGATACTTTTGCGAGAAGTATTGTGGTAAACTCTCCGAACGGTAAAAAATACGGATTCATTAACTTACCGAGTTTCAATGCTAATTTTGAAGATGTTAATGGCAGAAATGCTTCTGATGATATTAAAAATGAGATCATTAAGCTGAAACAGCAGAATATTGAAGGGATTGTTCTGGATCTTAGAAATAATGGAGGAGGTTCTCTTACTGAAGTAGGAGATATTATGGGGCTTTTCATGGATGCAGGGCCTTATGTTCAGGTAAAGGATGGTAACGGAAAAATTCAGACCTTAAAAAATAAACAGGAAGCACCGATCTGGACAGGTCCGTTGGTGATCATGCAAAATGAGCTTTCCGCTTCTGCATCTGAAATTCTTGCAGGGGTAATGCAGGATTACGGAAGAGCAATGATTATAGGTTCTCCGCAGTCATTCGGAAAAGGGACGGTTCAGACTTTTGTGGATCTTAACAGATTCTTGAATACGGAAGATGATTTCGGATCTTTAAAGCTTACCATCCAAAAGTTTTATAGAATTACCGGTGAATCTACTCAGAGAAAAGGTATTGTTTCCGATATACAAATGAAAGATTTCTTTACCTATGCTGAAATAGGGGAAAGATATGATGATTATGCCTTGGCTTGGGATAAAATTCCTTCCACCAATTTCCAGAAGCTTAATTATTTCAATATTCAGGCCTTGGAAAAAGCAAGTGCCGACAGGATGGCTAAAAATGCCAAATACCAGCTTCTTTTGGAATCTGCACAATGGAGAGAACAACTGGATAAAGAAGAATCTATTACTTTGAATATTGATAAGTTCAATGAGGTTACAAAACAAAGAAAAGCCCAGATTGAAAAATTCAAATCATTAACTAAATTTGAAAACGGACTTCAGTTTGTGATGTATCCTAGTGAAATAGAAAGAGAGAAAAAAGACGAAGCTTTCAAAAAGAAATCTGAAATCTGGATCAAAAATCTGAAAAAAGACCTTTACCTTCAGGAAGCCATGAACATTATTGCCGATATGAACGTAAAATCTTAAATAAATTTACCGGTACAACCGATAACAAAAATCAAAAAAACCGTTGCTTGAGGTTCTTCTCGAAGGCAACGGTTTTTTTATTGAATAAGCAGTAATTATTTAATCTCCACACATCCCACTCTTCCTCCCGCATTTCCCGTAGGCTGCGTATGAAAGTCGTCCGCCGAAGCATGAATAATCAATCCTTTTCCGATAATGTTTTTAGACTCATCTGTACATCCGAGACACCATTTGTCGGTCTTAAAGGTCAGCATGGCATTTCCGTTCTGGTCAGCGGTAAGATTTCCGATATCTCCCATGTGGAAATGTTCGGCTCCCCATTTCCCGTGATCGTCCTTCGCAGGATTCCAGTGTCCTCCTGTAGAAGTTCCGTCCGCTGCAGAGCAGTCTCCTTTCTCATGAATATGTACCGCATGAATTCCCGGAGTAAGATTGGTTATATCCAGCTTCATCACAACTTCATTTCCCTTTTGCGTAAATTTTGCCGTTCCGCCGGTTTGCGTGTTACTTTTAGATAGTACCTGGTAAGTGTTTGTCGTTCCGCACGAAACTACAAATAGGGCACCTGCTGCCAGTAATGATAATGTTTTAGCTTTCATTTTTTTAAATGATTTAAGTGATTGTAGGTTAAAATTAACAAAACATTTACGGATAGGCCTTATGATTTCAGGATCTTTTTGAAAATAATAGTAAAAGATTCTTTTTCTAAATAATAACTAAGCAAAAAAAATAAAAACCAATAGTTGGAGATTCCCCTCCTTTGGAGGGGTGGCAAAAATTCAGGAAAATTTTTGACGGGGTGGTTTAATCATGACAAAAAGCAGCGCTCCCTGCCTTCAGACCAAACCAACCATTCAGAAATCAAATTCTACCGTTCGGTAAGAAAAATTTATCTTCACTAAAATTTCATCTTATTTTTGAACCGAAAATATAAGCTATGAAAACAAAACTATTATTGCTCTTTACTCTTTTATCTTTTGCGTTAAGTATGGCACAGACGAAGATTTCAGGAAGGGTAACCTATAAAAATAAAGGCGTTGCTGAGGTAAATGTAACCTTAAAAGACACCTACGACGGAGCAACAACAGACTCCAACGGAAACTTTTCTTTTGAAACTTCTGAAAAAGGTAATAAGAGCTTGATATTCACGCATCCAAAATATATCGAAGTAGAAAGATCAATTCTCATTGAAAATCAGGAAGTTTCCGTGAATGCTGAGCTGAAGGAGCAGATCAATGAAATTGATGCCGTTGTCGTATCGGCAGGTTCTATTGAGGCGAGCGATAAAAAAAGAGCGACGGCACTTCTCACCCCGATTGATATTTATACAACCGCAGGAGCAGACGGACAGATTTCTTCGGCGTTAACTTATCTTCCGGGTGTTCAGAAAGTAGGTGAAACAGAAGGTCTTTTTATCCGTGGCGGCACAGGAACAGAATCCAGGATTTTCATGGATGGAAGCCTTATCAATAATTATTTCTCGAATTCGGTTCCGGGAATTGCAGGAAGAGATCGTTTCAATACTTCACTTTTTAAAGGAAATGTGTTCTCAAGCGGCGGATATTCTGCACTGTACGGACAGGCGCTTTCCGGGGCACTGATGCTGGAAAGTGTCGATCTTCCGGATCAGAGTTCTTACGATGTCGGCGTTTCACCCATCTTCTTAAATGCAGGATTTCAAAAGCTTACGGATAGTAAAAATTCATCTTTCGGGGCAAGCGTAGGATATTCCAATCTAAAGCTGATGCAGGATGCTATTAACTTCAATACCAATTTCTTAGAAGCTCCCCAAAGCTTCAACGGTGATTTTAATTTCAGAATCAAAACAAAATCCGGAGGTTTCTTTAAATATTACGGGATGTACGATTCCAACAGGATGGGAGTAAAGACCCAAAGCCTGGAGCCGCAAGAGTATGATTGGTCTCTGGTAAAATTAAAAGGAAAAAACACGTATCACAATTTGTCATTCAAACAAAAGTTCGGGAAATATTTGCTAAATGTGGGAACTTCTTATTCCTTCAACCGTTCGGATCTTGATTTTTCAACCGAAAAGAATGATGTTGAAAATGGCAAAACAAAACTTTTAACGGATGGGAATTATATTAATTTTAAAACCGTTTTAGAAAGGAAAGTAAATAAAATCAGTGCGTTTCGCGGAGGATTTGAATTAAACGGAACCAGTGAAAAACTCAGCTTTGATGAATTTGTTCAGAAACATTACAAAGACCTGATTTCTTCTGCGTTTGTAGAAACAGACTTAGGATTCAGCAATCATTTGTCAGCCAAAATAGGAGTAAGAGCAGAATACTCGTCGTATCTTGAAAAAAGCAATATTGCTCCGCGTCTGGCTTTAGCCTACCGTTTTGCAAAAGACTGGACTACCTCTTTCGCGTATGGTATTTTTTATCAGAATCCGGAAAGCAGATACATCAACGGACCGGCTCAGCTGGATTTTCAGAAAGCGCAGCATTATATTTTCCAGGTGCAGCGAACATCGGAAGGCAGAAGCCTCAGGTTTGAAGCCTTTTATAAAAAATATGATGACCTGATTAAAGTCAAAAACCTAAGCTATATTGAAGGGCAGAACCAATATGTACAAACTGCGGATAACAATAATGGCTACGGTTTTGCAAAAGGACTGGAACTATTCTGGAGAGACAAAAAAACATTTGAAAATATCGATTACTGGATCAGTTATTCTTACCTGGATTCCAAAAGGGATTTTATGAATTATCCGGTAAGCTTAAAACCCAACTTCGCCTCCGAACATACGCTTTCGGCTGTAGCCAAAAGATTTGTACCAAAATGGAAGACAGGCTTTAACCTTTCTTATACCTATGCTAAGGGTCGTCCGTATTATGATATTGCAACACAGAATGTAAATGGCGAACCGGAATATTTTGTAAGAAACGAAGGTCGTTTAAAAGATTACAATGCCTTGAATTTCAGTGTTAATTATCTGCCGAATTTAGGGAAGAAAGATGCGAAAGCATTTACGGTGCTTGTCCTGAGTGTTTCTAATATATTGGGTTCAAAAAATGTATACGGCTATAATTTCTCAATGGATGGAAGCAGAAGCTCCGCAGTGGTACCTCCGGTAAATACTTTTGTTTTTATAGGAGCTTTCATCAGCTTTGGAGTTGATAAAACACAGGATGCTATTAATAATAATCTATAAATTAATCAAAAAATATATTTAAAGACAATACTATTAACTTTAAAAAAAATTAGAAAAATGAAAAAATATCTATTTACCATCGCTTTAAGTATGATGAGCTTAACCGCTTTCGCTCAGGCAGATTATGAAAAAATAATGTCTGATAAAATTACAAAACTCGAAACGACCATGTCTGTCGATCAGTTTCAGGCATTGGCTAATGATTTCGACAGAATCGGGAAAAAAGAAACAAAGCAATGGCTGCCTTCCTATTATGCCGCACTGGCTTACCTTCAGAAAGGGCGAATGCAGATGCAGTCCGGTAAAATGTCTGAGCTTTCAGTAAATGCCAATGCTGCCGATAAATACCTTGACCAGGCAGAAGCCATTGCCGGGAAAGACAATTCTGAAATACATCTTCTGAGAAAAATGGCCTATTCCCTGAGAATGATGGAAAATCCAGCAGAACGATACATGACAGACGGAATGAAAGCCATGGAAGAGCTGAAGAAAGCGGAAACTCTCGATCCGAATAATCCGAGAGTGGCCCTCATTAAAGCAGAAGACACCTATTTTACTCCTGAACAATACGGCGGAAGCAAAGAAAAAGGACTTCAGCAGTTTAAGGAAGCACTCGAAAAATTCAAAACATTTAAACCGAAGACCGCTTTAGACCCGAACTGGGGGAAAGCCGAAGCAGAATATTTTCTAAGCGGAGCCGCAAAATAAATTCATAAGCCTTCTCTCAGGAGGAGGCTTTTGATTTTCACACAGGAAAACATTTCTGTGAAAAATAATTTTTAATATTTTTAAGAAGTCCCAAACTGAGGCAGGGAAACTGATTATGAAAAGAAAGAACTTTATCACTTTATGCTGGATATCACTGGCAACATCCATGTTTTTCTTTTTTGTTTTTACAGATGAGAAAACCCTGGAGAATTTTATGCTTACCATTGCCATATCATCCATGTACTCTTTTGTTTTAGGTGCAGGAAACGGGCTGATCAATGACTTTCTCAACAAGAAATTCCCATGGTCGGAAGCAACTACGAAAAGGGCTGTAATCAGCATTGTTTCCATTTTATCGGCTAATATCATTCTGGTGTATTTCTGTAATTACATGAATTTTGTCGTTTTCCAGAAAGCAGCCACTACAGAAGAATATTTTACCGGGAAATACAATTATATCAACTGGTTTACCATTAATATTGCATTGCTGATTTCAGCTTTCCTCCACGCAAAAGGTTTCATGGAAGAGCTGAAAAAGACTTCAAAAAAGGAAGTGGTGGAGCAGAAGCTTATCGCAAAATCTGCCAATGCCCAGTTTGAAAGTCTTAAAAACCAGCTTGATCCGCATTTTTTATTTAATTCCCTTAATGTTTTAAGTTCCCTTATTGATGAAAATCCAAGACAGGCCCAGAAGTTTACCGCTTC
Source organism: Chryseobacterium takakiae (assembly GCF_900129385.1). Taxonomy (GTDB): domain Bacteria; phylum Bacteroidota; class Bacteroidia; order Flavobacteriales; family Weeksellaceae; genus Chryseobacterium; species Chryseobacterium takakiae. Next base: position 148,790 of record NZ_FQVO01000008.1, read on the forward strand.
CATGTCAAAGATTTACAGATATGTTCTGGAACAGAAAGACAAAGAATTGGTAACGGTGGAAGATGAACTGGAATTTGCAAAAACCTACTGCGAACTTTTGAAAACAAGATTTGAAGACAGTGTGGATTTTATTTTCGATGTTAAAAAAGAAGACTACAGACGATTTGTTGTTCCGTTATCGCTTCAGCTGCTGTTGGAAAACTGTATCAAGCACAATTTTGCAACATCATCAAAACCGCTTATCATTAAAATTTACTCCGAAAATGACACGCTGTGTATTGAAAATAACCTTCAGGTACGGGAGCAAATTAAAGAAAGTTCCGGAATAGGGCTGGCCAATATTGTACAGCGGTATGCTCTTCTTACAAAGAAAAATGTTTTTATTGAAAAATCTGAAGATTACTTTAAAGTAAAGCTTCCGGTACTGTCTGCAAAACCAAATGTTGTCACCGAAAAGACAAATGATGAAGACCAGGCTTACGAAAGGGCACAGAAAAGAGTAAAAGAGCTTAAAAGCTTTTACGGAAACCTGATCTCTTACTGCATTATCATTCCTTTTTTAATTATTCTTAACCTTATTACTTCACCTCGCAATATCTGGTTCTATTGGCCGATGCTGGGATGGGGAATCGGGTTGGTTGCTCACGGAATGAGTGTCTTTGCCATTGGAAAAAGCTGGGAAGAAAAGAAAATCCGGGAAATTTTAGAAAAACAGAATCATTTTAAAAATTAAATATCATGAATCCTATCAGCAAAGATGACATCAGATACAAAGAAGCGGAAAAACGCGTCAAAAAAATAAAGAACTTCTATGTTTTTGCGTTTGTTTATTTCGCCGTGAATATTTTTATCCTGATCATGAATTACAGGCAATTAAAGCCGGGAGAGACCATCTGGCACCTGAAATACTTTTCTCTTCCCTTATTCTGGGGAATCGGGCTTATCGGTTATGCCATCAATGTTTTTGTACCGGGAGCTATTTTAGGAAGAAACTGGGAAGAAAAGAAAATAAAAAAACTGATGGAAGAAGAAAAAGCAGCACAGAATAAATACAACAAATGATGGAAACACTACAGATCTTGTTTGCCGCTTCTATGGGAGCTTGGTTTTTAAGTGAAATTCTTTATAAGAATATTTTAAAATCAGGGCAGAATGACAAAAAAGGAAAAGACCAGTCTACCCTGAATATTCTGTGGCTGGCTATTCCGCTATCCATTGCATCGTCTGTAACCATTTCATACCTCATAAAATTTCCGATTTCCGGTGAAAAATGGATCTATTATGCAGGGGTCGTTCTTGTCTGGACAGGAATTATTTTGAGGTTTATCATCATCCGGTCATTAGGAAAATATTTTACCGTTGATGTAACGATACGGGAAGACCACAAAATTAAAAAAGAAGGCTTCTACAAATATGTAAGGCATCCTTCTTACGCTTTTTCGCTGCTGACGTCAGTTGGTCTCGGATTGTATTTAAACAACTTGTTTTCACTGATTTTGGCATTTGCCATACCGTTTATTGCTTTCAGTTACAGAATTACAGTTGAAGAAAGAACATTAATTGAGCAGTTCGGGGAAGAATACCTGGAATACCGAAGAAAAACAAGAAAATTAATTCCGTTTATTTATTAATCTCATTAAATATCAGCGAGAGAAATTTATTTAATCGTAACGCTTTAGACCAAAGAAAACAAAATCCCGATTCTCCATTGAGTCGGGATTTTTACAATTCAGAATAAATATTCTACGGTTCGGTCACATAAAATTGATTGAAGGCTTGTTTCCTTCCTACATTTGTCTAAACAAAAACAAACAATTAATCTTAAAAATAAAAATTATGGAAACTTTCACCAACAAAGAAGAACTGGCGTACCAAAAGGCATCTAGAAGAGTAAAAGAATTAAAAGGATTTTATGGAAATCTTACTTCCTATTGCCTGGTTATTTCATTTTTAGCAGTGTTAAACCTTATCACTTCACCGGAATACTTATGGTTTTTATGGCCAATGTTAGGCTGGGGAATCGGAATTGCAGCGCATGCAGCCAATACCTTCGGGATAAGCAAAGACTGGGAAGAAAAAAAGATCAGAGAACTGATGGAAGAAGAAAGAAGAAATACAAAAACACTTTAAATTTTATTATTATTAAAACTTTCACTGAAATTAAATTATGTCAGTTGGCTTAAAAATAATTAACTGAATTTCTTAATGTTACATTTATTCAAACAACCTTTAAAAATTAATACAATGAACTACAATCAGGCACAACAGAGAGTACACGATTTAAAAAAATTCTATAAAAACCTCTTATGGTTCGGAATAGTTGCCGCAATCATTTTCGCAGATGATATTTTTAAAAAAGGATTTCACCTTTCACTTTGGAACGGATCAATCATCCTGACAATCTGGGGAATTATTTTAACCGTTAAAGCCGTAAAGCTGTTCATTTTCGATTCGGAATGGGAACAGGGCATCATCGAAAAAGAAATGAAAAGAACAAAAGAGCCGATTCAGTTTTAGAAACTGATAACTTTTGATTATTTTTAAATGCTAAAACTAAATCTGGAACTCAAAAAATGATAAAAACAGTCATTATCGAAGACGAAAAACCGGCTTCAAGGAAATTGGAAAGAATGCTAAGTGAATTTCCTGATATTGAATTGGTTGCCAAAATAGAATCTGTAGAAGAAGGTGTTGCCTGGTTTTCAGAAAACGAACATCCGCAGCTTATTTTTTCTGATATTGTACTGGGAGACGGCTTGTCATTCGATATTTTTGAAAAAATCCCTACCAAAGCTTTTATCATTTATACAACGGCATTCGATCAATATACCCTGAAAGCATTTAAACTCAACAGCATCGATTACCTTTTAAAACCTATTTTGGAAGAAGATCTCGGTGTGGCCATTGAAAAATTCAAATCGTTCATTCCTTCGGAAAATTCTGTTAATTCACAGGAAATAAAGCAGTTAATCAAGAAAGATAAGACAACGCTTTCCAGGATTCTGGTAAAGATTGGCTACAATCTTAAAATTGTACAGACTCATGAAGTGAGCTGCTTTTACAGTGAAAATAAAATTGTGTATCTGCAGACCCAGGAACGTGCTTTTCCTTCAGATTTTACATTGGATGAATTGGAAGATATCTTGGATGATAAAAAATTTTTCAGGGTGAACCGGCAGTTTATCATCAATTCAGATTATATTAAAAATATCCACACCTCGCCCAACTATAAAGTAGAACTGGAGTTTCAGCCTAAAGAAGAAATTACGGTAAGCCGCGACCGTGTGAAGGATTTTAAAGACTGGCTGGTGAGTTAGTAAGAGGATAGGAAGATAATAGAGAAAAGAGAATAGACTTTCTTTTATCCTAAAAACTTTAAACCCTGAACTTTAAACTGAAAACCACCAACTACTTGTAATCAATCCGGTTAGCTTCCGTATCTTCAAGCTGTTTTACAATAGAAGGCGGGATTTCTTCACTGTCAATCGGAAAGCTGATAGAATCGGTAATGAATGTCTTCCGGTCTGCTTTCTGAAAAATTTCGAAAAGAGCAATCGGCTCCTGGTTAAAACTGATACACGTACTTATAAAATGCAATTCATGGAGCTTGTATTCTGGATTTTTAAGCTTTTCCTTGATATCTTTTATCCTTGAGATAAAATGACGCTGCCGAATGAACGTATTGCTGTTCATGATGATAAAAACATAATCTGAATAAGCCGTCACTTTGCCAAAATACTTATGACGGTCGCCACCGCTTCTTTCAATGAAATATTCTCCCGAAGTTTCGGATTTATAAATCTCTGTGGCAGATCTCCAGATGCGGTCTTCTTTAGCCAGAAGAGGACTTTCGGGAAGGTTTCTGTTGTAAGAATACCAGCAGCCGACCAATTTATCCAGCAGTTCCGTATTGGGCTTTACATTATTCATATCAATCCGCAAATCATTAAAATTAAATGATTCCGTATTGGAATTAATAAAATCAATATAATTGGAATATCCTAAAACCCTTACAATCTGGCTTAATTTGGCAAGATTCGGTTTGCTGATAACCGCATTTTTATCCTGACTGTATTTTTTTAATTTATTAATGATGATATGTTCATACAGATAATTGGAGCCTAAAATATCGGGATCTTTCTTAATCCCTTTTCCCTGATTTTCAGCACTGATGAGGTCATTCAGTTCATCAACAATATAAGACCATTCAGTTTTGGAAACATCTTCCCAATGGCTTTTTTTCAGGAAGTGCATGGCCAGAAAATTCATCAGTTTTTCTAAATGCTGCAGATCTTCTTTTTTCATTAAGTTAAATTATAAGACTAATATAAGATTATTTTAAAACATAATAATACCATTGCAAGACTTTTATATGAATGTTTCCTGCGATATTTGAATAGAAACAAAATCTAAACAAATGGAAACAAAATTCATCTTACAGAATGATCCGCTTTGGAAAAGGCTTCAGAATTTTTCATTAGACCATCCGGATGCTGATTTTCCCTTTTCTAAAAAACTGGCGAAAGAAGAAAACTGGACGAACTCCTTTACGGCGAAAGCGATCGAAGAATACAAAAAGTTCGTTTATCTCTGCTGTTCATTGCCGAACGGGGCTTCACCGAGTGAAATTGTTGATAAAGTATGGCATCTGCATTTGGTGTATACCCAAAATTACTGGGAAGAATTCTGTCCCGGTATTCTGCAAAGGAAACTGCATCATCATCCGTCGCAAGGAGGGCAAAAGGAAAATGAAAAACATAAAATGTGGTTTAATGAAACCTTAGAAAGCTATCGTGAAATCTTTCAGCAGGAACCGCCGGAAGAGATCTGGAAGCCTGATGTAAAGCCTTCCAACAAGAATAATAAATCATACTTCGGTAAAATTGTGCTTTTGGTTCTTGGTGCTTTCGTTATTTATTCCTGTTCTGAAAATAGCAACAACGGATTAGGAATATTTTTTATACTGATTGTTTCCTTCGTAGTTATTGTGCTGATTATAAAAGCATTCACTAAAAACAACGGATCAAATAAAAATAATACCGAAACAGGAGGCGACGGAACATTCTTTTATAGCTGCGGAAACGACAGTTCCCACGGAGACGGAGGAAGCTCTTCAGGCTGCAGCAGTTCCTGCGGAAGCAGCTGTGGGGGAGGTTGCGGCGGCTGTGGCGGCGGAGATTAATTTTTACATTCCAAAAGCAATGAAAAGAATACTCATCCATACCATTCCTGTGATCATCAGCTTTATCTGGCTTATTGCCGTCAACAATACCCTAAATCCATTCTCTTTGAAAGGCCCTTATTTTCTCAGATTTTATCTGATTTTTATCTTTATGTTTTACAGTTTGATATTGATTTTAAAATATTTCAAGTATAAGATTTCCGAAACAGAGGTTTATGGTTTAGTCTCAATTATTTTAGTAGGAATTATCAAGCTTTTTATTGGAATTTATTTAGGAAAACCTTTCGGATTTTTAATTGCAATTTTACTGTCTGAATTAATTGTATTGGTGATTATTACGCGATCTTATTTCAGGCGTCAATCAAAGTGAAACTACTTAATTTTTCTAAAAAGAAACCCGAAACAAATGCTCCGGGTTTTATCATATTATAATTACAATTTCATTTTTTCTGCTCTATATCGGTTGATCAGGAAATAGGTGAGCGCAACCAGCAAAATGCCTAATGTGAGCTGTGATTTTTCGGGATTAACAATCTCCTGGTAAAGATGATATCCGAAAAATGAAGATACTAAAGCAATGATTAATTGTTGTGCGTACGAATACTTGTTTTCTAAGATGGTTTTCATAATGATATTTTTTATTGTTATTTACAGAGTAAGTATAACAAACCAAAATATGTTACAGAAAATTTATTTCTTTATGAAATTACACCGCTTCCCAACAATTCTTCTCCATCGTACCACGCTGCAAACTGTCCTTCGGCAATGGCAGACTGCAGCTCTTCAAATTCAATATAAAAAGCATCGTCAAACTGATACAGTTTTGCTTTCTGCAAAGGCTGTCTGTAACGGAATCTTGCCATCACTTCCATCGATTCTCCGCTTTTTAACTTCAGATCTTCGCGCACCCAATGCAATTCGGAATTATCAATTTTCAACGCTTTTTTCAGCAATCCCGGAAATTGATGTCCTTCTCCCACAAAAAGAATATTGTTTTCCATATCCCTGGAGACGATAAAACAGCTCTCTTTGTGACCACCTATTCCAAGGCCTTTACTTTGCCCGATCGTGAAAAACTGCGCGCCCTGATGTTTCCCGATTACTTTTCCGTCAGCTTTTTTATAATTGATTTTTCGGCTTAAAAATTCAAGCTCTTTCTGTTTAGATGAAAATTTTGGTGTTTCCTGGGAAAAAAGCGGGGATTCTTTAAAAATTTCCACGATTTCTCCTTCTTTCGGAACCAATTGCTGCTGAAGGAACTGAGGAAGGCTTACTTTTCCGATAAAGCATAATCCCTGGGAATCTTTTTTATCAGCCGTTACCAATCCGATTTCCTTGGCAATTTCCCTTACCTGAGGCTTTGTCAGTTCCCCGATCGGGAATAACGCTTTAGAAAGCTGATCCTGATTAAGCTGGCATAAAAAGTAAGACTGGTCTTTATTGTTGTCTTTTCCGGCTAATAAATGAAAAACTTCATTGCCGTTTTCATCGATAGCGGAATCTACTCTGGCATAATGTCCGGTTGCTACCTTATCTGCACCAAGTGATAATGCTGTTTTCAGAAAAACATCGAATTTTACTTCGCGGTTGCATAACACATCAGGATTCGGAGTTCTTCCTTTTTGATATTCATCGAACATATAATCCACGATTCTTTCTTTATACAGCTCGCTCATATCGATTACCTGGAAAGGAATTCCCAGTTTCTGGGCAACCATCAGCGCATCATTGCTGTCTTCGATCCACGGACATTCATCTTCCAGTGTTACCGAAGCATCATTCCAGTTTCTCATAAAAAGAGCTACGACTTCGTGCCCTTGCTGTTGCAGCAGATACGCCGCCACACTGGAATCTACGCCTCCTGAGAGGCCTACTACTATTTTCATTCTATTCAATTTACGAAACTCTTAACGGGAGTTCTTAGTTTGACGCTGCAAAAGTACAATTAAAAAGATTCGCAAAAAAGTTATAATTTTAAACATCGACAAAAACAATATTTACATGAAAAAGTTTATAATCCCTTTATTTCTGCTTATTTCCGGATCTGTATTCTGTCAGGTAGCCGTTGGAGCCTCGCCGGAAAATAATAACCGCTGGACCTTTGGAGGCGGAATCGGTTTAGGCTTTGGAAGCAATAATTACTTTAACCTTTCAGCTGCTCCGAGAGTAGGATACAGGCTAACTAATGATTTGGAAGGCGGAGTTTTGGGAAGTGTGTCGTGGCAAAAATCCAACGCGTACAGCTCAACCATGTTCGGAGCAGGACCATTCCTGAATTATTATATCGGAAGAACTTTTTTTGTAAGTGCTATTTATCAACATTATTTTATCAACTATAAAGATAAGTTGTATGATTTTAAAACCAATGAAAATGAAGAGGCTTTGTATCTGGGAGGGGGTTATATGCAAAGAATCGGGAATAATTCGTACTTACAGTTGGGGTTGATGTATAATGTGCTGTGGAAAAAAAACTCCAGTATTTTTTCGAGTGGCCTGGTTCCGAATATAGGTTTTGTGGTGGGGCTTTGATATAAATAAGTAAGTATTTTATCAAATCAGCGATATCTGCAAAGTCTTCTTGAGATTATATTTATCTCCCATAGATTGCACAGATTCCGTAGATTAAATTATTTTTAATTAACGCAAAGATGTAATTATTCAAGCGTTAATTTTAGTTAGCAAGGGCAAATAAATTTGCTTCGCGAAGCTTGAATATCGCTTCGTCAAACCAACTTGATTTAAACTTTGCTCTTCATAGCGTTAGAAAGTATTTATTCTCCCGCTGATCTCACAGATTTCACAGATTAAATTCATGATTAAATTTTCAGGTTTTATAAATGCTGTGAAATCCGAGCAATCTGTGGGACTTAAGTATTAATTAAAAATAAAAAAAGCATCAGAAAAAATTCCGATGCTTTCATTATAATTAAATTATTTATTTAAGATTGAGAAGACTTTTCTGCCGATTTTTTTGGTTTTGAAGTCTTTCCGGTTAATCCGTCTTTTGCCTCATTGACATCAAGAACAACGGTTTCTCCTTCATTCAATTGCTTATTTACCAACATTTCAGCTAATAAATCCTCAATATATTTCTGGATGGCACGTTTCAATGGTCTTGCGCCGAAGTCTTTATCCCAGCCTTTTTCAGAAATAAAATCTTTCGCTTCCTCAGTTAATTCTACTTTATATCCTAATTTCTCAAGGCGGTTATATAATTTTCCAAGCTCAAGATCGATGATTTTCTTAATATCGCTCTGCTCAAGAGAATTAAAGATAATAATGTCATCAATTCTATTCAGGAATTCAGGAGCAAACGCTTTTTTAAGAGCATTTTCAATAGTGCTTCGGGCTCTTGTATCAGAGCTTGATTTTTTAGCAGAAGTACCGAATCCTACACCGTCTCCGAAATCTTTAAGATCTCTTGTACCAATATTTGAAGTTAAGATGATAATTGTATTTCTGAAGTCAATTTTTCTTCCTAAACTGTCGGTAACGTGACCTTCATCCAAAATCTGTAATAAGATATTAAATACATCAGGATGCGCTTTTTCAATCTCATCAAGAAGCACCACAGCATAAGGTTTTCTTCTTACCGCTTCTGTTAATTGTCCGCCTTCTTCGTATCCTACATATCCCGGAGGCGCACCCACTAATCTTGAGACTGCGAATTTTTCCATGTATTCACTCATGTCAATTCTGATTAATGCTTCATCAGAATCGAAGAGTTCTCTTGCCATTACTTTAGCCAGCTCGGTTTTACCAACTCCGGTTGTTCCTAAGAAAATAAAGGTACCAATCGGGCGGTTCGGATCTTTAAGACCTGCTCTGTTTCTCTGGATTGCTTTAACAACCTTTTTCACAGCATCTTCCTGACCGATTACTTTTCCGTTGAGGTTTCCATCCATTCCGGCAAGCTTATCAAGCTCGTTTTTACCTACTTTCGTTACAGGAACTCCGCTCATCATAGAAACCACTTCCGCTACATTCTCCTCCGTTACGGTTTCTTTTTTCTCTTTCACATCTTTATCCCACTTGTCCTGAGCAGAATTAAGCTCCATCTGAAGTCTTTCTTCTTCATCTTTCAGCTTTCTTGCTTCAAGATAATCCTGTGCTTTTACTGCCTTCTGTTTCAATTCCTTAATATCTTCGATTTTCTTTTCAAAATCAATGATTTCAGTAGGAACTTTCATGTTTTTAATATAAACACGGGAGCCGGCTTCATCCATTGCGTCAATTGCCTTATCCGGTAAAAAGCGGTCTGTAATATATCTTGATGTAAGATTTACACAGGCTAAAATTGCTTCTTCTGTATATACAACATTATGATGTTCTTCGTACTTATCTTTAATCTGATTCAGGATCTGAACGGTTTCATCAATAGAAGTAGGCTCCACCATTACTTTCTGGAATCTTCTCTCTAAAGCACCGTCTTTTTCGATGTATTGACGGTATTCATCCAGAGTTGTAGCCCCGATGCATTGAATCTCACCTCTTGCCAAAGCAGGTTTAAACATATTGGACGCATCTAAACTTCCTGTTGAACTTCCCGCACCAACGATGGTATGAAGCTCATCAATGAATAAGATCACATCTCTGTTCTTTTCCAGCTCAGTCATGATTGCTTTCATTCTTTCCTCAAACTGACCACGGTATTTTGTTCCGGCAACTAAACTTGCCAGATCCAGCGTGATGACTCTCTTATTGAAAAGAACTCTGGAAACTTTTTTCTGTTGAATTCTTAATGCTAAACCTTCCGCAATTGCAGATTTACCAACTCCCGGCTCCCCGATAAGAAGCGGATTATTTTTCTTTCTGCGGGATAAGATCTGGGAAACCCTTTCAATCTCTTTCTCACGGCCGATAACAGGGTCCAGTTTCCCGTCTCTTGCCAGAGAAGTGAGGTCTCTTCCGAAATTATCCAGAGTAGGGGTTTTGCTTTTTGCAGAGCCTAAATTTCCTGTAGGCTTTCTCATTTGCTCAAAATCCTCTCTTTCATCATCGTCATCATAAGCACTCATTTGCGGTGCCTGTCCGGAATTTTTCAGCATGGTCTGGTATTCCTTTGAAACTCCTTCATAGTCAATGTCATAAGCTCCTAGAATATTTGAAGTAGGATCCTCATATTTGTAAAGAATGCCCAAAAGCAAATGAACGGTATTAATCTCATTGCTTTTATATTGTCTGCATTCAAGTTCTGCACGTTTAACGGCATGATCTGCCATTTTAGTGAAAGAAATATTAGTAACCTCTTCAGATATAGGATTAAGACTTGCTGTATTTAAAGTTTCAATTTTTCTTCTGATCTGTGTTAAATCCGCATTAAGGTTTTGAAGGATTTCTTTTGCAGAGTTTTCCGTTTTTATAATACCTAAAAGTAGATGTTCTGTATTAAGAAATTCACTTTTCAGCCTTTTCGCTTCGCTTTTGCTTTGTTTGAACACCTGGCTCAAACCTTGTGAAAACTTATAATCCATAATATATCTCATTAGAATAAAAGCAGCATTGCCATTTATTCATTATCTAAATTACAAATATTTTACCAAAAACCAATAAATGACTTTATGGCAGAAAAAATTTTATTATCTTCCTGAAAATGATTAAGTTTGTGATCTTCTAAAATTCTCTCATGAACCCCGAAACGGCTGCCTATATCGGCTATTCTGCATCCCTGTTTATTGTATTGAGCTTCATCCTGAAAGATGTAAGAAAAATAAGGATTGTCAATATGATAGGGTGTATTTGTTTTGTCATTTATGGTATTTTCAACGGAATGCTCTGGCCGGTCATTATTCCCAACGGACTAATTTGTTTTATACAGATTTATTATCTTCTGTCCGATAAAATCAAAAGATGAACAGAAGAAAAATTATTATTTCTGCCTTTAGTAATCTTAATACAGATCAGCGTATCGAGAAGGTTTGTAAAACCATTCATGATAATGGTTATTCCATTGAATTGATTGGAAATACGTGGGCTGGAAGTGAAAAACTATCACGGTCTTATCCGGTTTCAAGAATACAACTGATTTCGAACAGCTTAAAAACCGCTTATTTTGAATTCAACTGGAAATTGTATTGGGAACTTAAAAAAAAGGCTGATAAGGAAACAATTCTTTACGCCAATGATCTGGATGCTCTGTTGCCTAATTATTTAATTGCTAAACAAAAACAGATTCCGCTGATTTTTGACAGTCATGAAATTTTTTCCGAAATGCCGGCAATTCAGGGCAAAATGTCACAAAAATTGTGGCGATATGTAGAGAAAAGCATACTTCCTAACCTCCGTTTTATGATTACAGCAAGTTCGGGCTATGCAAGGTGGTTTAAAGAACGATATGGAGTTGAGGCGGCTGTTGTGCAGAATGCACCCCGGAAACTTAATTTCAGTTTTGAAATTCCTGAAAACAATCCTAAAATAATTTTATATCAGGGAGTGATCAATCCATTCCGCGGTATAGATAAAGCCATTCTGGCCATGCATCATCTGGATCATGTGATTTTTAAAATTGCAGGCGACGGGCCCCGAAAGAAGGAGTATGAACAATTGGTCATAAACGAAAATCTTCAGGACAAGGTTTTGTTTTTAGGTAAACTCTCACCGGAAGATTTAAGGAATGTCACACTTACGGCAGATTGCGGAATGAGCATTGAAGAAAATGGAGGACAAAGCTATTATTACTCACTTCCCAATAAAGTGCTGGACTCTATTCAGGCACGGATTCCTTTAATATTGTCGGATCTTCCTGAAATGAAGAATATCAGGAATCAATATGATATTGGTGAAATTATAAAGGATCATCAGCCGGAAAATATTGCGGATGCGATTCGGACTGTTTTAAATAAAGGAAGACAAAATTATTTATCTGAACTGGAAAAAGCGGCTCATGTTCTGTGCTGGGAAAATGAAGAAGTAAAATTGCTGGAGGTTGTAAAAAAAGCATCTCTAGTTAATCTATTTTAATATTTAAAAGAATGTCTGCGGACCCTAGCCCTGATTGTCGCGACATCCTTTTACAGTTCGGGATCCGCTTTGCGGAGCCCGAACTGTAAAAGATACAGCAGAAAGCGGGAAAAGCTTCAGATAAATTAAAAATTTAGAATTAAAAACAGAATTTCCAGTCAGTTCTCATGATATTGATAATAAAATAATCTTTTTAAATTGGTTATCTTTGCCGAAAGAAATTAATCAAAATGACCATTAAGGAAAAACAGCAGGAAATAATCGATGAATTTGCTTTTCTTGACGACTGGGAACAGAAATATGAATACATCATAGATCTGGGCAAAGAACTGAAGGGGCTTCCTGACGATAAGAAGACAGAAGAAAACCTGATTAAAGGCTGCCAGAGTAAAGTCTGGATCGATGCAGAGTTCAGAGAAGACAGATTGTATTTCAATGCAGATTCCGACGGGATTTTGCCAAAAGGAATTGTTTCTCTTTTGGTAAGCATATACAGCGGACATACTACCCAGGAAATTTTGGACTCCGATTTTGATTTTATTTCACAGATCGGGCTTCAGGAGTTTTTGTCTCCTTCAAGAGCCAACGGATTAATGGCGATGACCAAACAGATTAAATTTTACGCTGTTGCCTACCAATTGAAATCGTAATTGTGACACGGATTTTAGCATATCGTTTTTCCGCTTTTGGTGATGTTGCCATGACGGTTCCGGTATTCCGGGAGTTTCTGGAACAAAATCCTGATGTAGAAATCATCATGGTTTCCAGAAGTAATTTTGAAGCCTTATTTGCGGATATCCCGAATGTTATATTTAAAGGAGTCAACCTTGATGACTACAAAGGTTTTTTTGGCCTCAACAGGCTGGCCAATGAACTTATCAAAGAGTTTCATCCTAACCTTATCGCCAACCTTCATGATGTGATCAGAACGAAAATCCTGGATAAAATTTATAGTACGAAAGGATTTAAGGTTTTTAAAATCAATAAAGGAAAAGAAGAAAAAGAACATTTGACGGATATTTGGAATCTGAATAAAATTCAGCTCAAAAGAACAGTAGAGCGATATGCCGATGTTTTTCGTGAAATGGGTTTTCAGGTGACACTTTCTCATGAGTTAAGACCTGCAAAATTCAATAAAGCTGGAATTGGTTTCGCTCCTTTCGCACAGCATAAAGGAAAAATGCTTCCTCTGGAAAAGTCCTATGAGCTGGCGAAAATATTATCTCTAAAAAATACCGTTTATTTTTTCGGTGGTGGGAAAGCGGAAGCCGAAATACTGGAAAAATGGGAAAAAGAAATCCCCAATACCCGAAACCTCGCAGGTAAACTGAATCTTACAGAGGAACTGGATACAATTGCAAAGTTAGAATTGATGATCTCTATGGATTCCGCAAATATGCATCTTGCCAGTCTTGTGGGAACACGGTGTGTTTCCGTTTGGGGGCAGACTCATCCTTACGCCGGATTTTTGGGATTCGGACAAAGTGAGGAGGATGTGGTTCAGGTAAAGGATCTTACATGCAGGCCGTGTTCTGTTTTTGGAGATAAAGAATGCTTCCGCGGTGACTGGGCTTGCCTGGAAGAGCTTAATATACAGAAGATTGTTGAGAAGATTTAATAATCTGTTTAAATAATGATTCTATAACTATCATTGGCACAGTATTTTAATATTTGTTTAAAAAAAGAGTTATGAAAGTATACAAAAAGATCGGGATAGCTGTTATCGTTGGAATGTTTGTAACGTCCTGTGTTGCGGTAAAATCTAATGGGAACAACGGATTACCTCCGGGACAAGTGAAGAAAATAACAGGAGCTAAATCGGCAAGAAATTATGCTCCGGGACATAATAAATAAATTAAGCTATAAAAAGAAACGTTCAGATCTCTGAGCGTTTTATTTTAGTTAAATTTTAAGGTGTATAAAACAAAAAAATCTCCCTTAAAAAAGAGAGATTTCTGTGGGTCCTGAGGGATTCGAACCCCCGACCCTCTGGGTGTAAACCAGATGCTCTGAACCAACTGAGCTAAGAACCCGAATTTTTTTAAAAGGTTTCGTTTCCTTTTCTGTGGGTCCTGAGGGATTCGAACCCCCGACCCTCTGGGTGTAAACCAGATGCTCTGAACCAACTGAGCTAAGAACCCTCTTTATCGTTGTTTCCTCGATTAGAGTGGTGCAAATATACGACTTATTCGGAAATCTCCAAATTTTTTTCTAAAAATTCTCCCACTACAAAATTACTTCCGCCGATAAAAATCATTTCATCATTTCTACAATTCTCTTTTGCAGCGAGATACGCTTCCTGTACCGAATTGAAAATTTTGTAAGAAATTTTTGCTTCCTGCAGCAAATCTTCATATTCCTGTGGTGGTCTGCCCCGTTGAATGGAAGGTTTTGCAAAATAAAACATGGCATTTGCAGACAAAATCTTCATCACATCATCTATCTTTTTGTCATTGACAAACCCTAAAACAATATGCTTATGCTTATTAATAGAACTGAGCTGGGCAAAAACATATTCCAGTCCGGCCTGATTATGTGCCGTATCACAAATGGTAAGCGGATTCTGTGAGAACTCAAACCATCGTCCGATGAAGCCTGTATTTTGATGAACCTTTAAAAGTCCTTCTTCAATATTTTTTTCAGAAACAACGAAATCAGTTTTTCGTAATTCTTCAATTAATGCTAAAACAACACGGATGTTTTTCTTTTGATAATTTCCTTTAAGATCAGAGGATAAATCCGTTTCCAGCAGGGTAGCATCTATAAACAGGGCATTTTCCCTGTCGGCTTTATCTTTAATGAGGTTTTTTACCACTTCATTTTCATCTCCTGAGATGATAGGAATATGGGATTTGATAATTCCGGCTTTCTCAACGGCGATTTCTTCAATTGTGTCTCCTAAAATATTCTGATGATCCAGCTGAACATTGGTAATGGCCGAAACCAGCGGCAGGATAATATTGGTAGAATCAAGCCTTCCGCCTAAGCCTACCTCAATAATGGCTACATCAACCTGTTGCTGATAAAAATATTCAAAAGCCATAATGGTGGTGAACTCAAAAAAAGAAGGTTGAATATCTTCTGGCAGATTTTTCAGTTTTTTGATAAAGTGATACACAAATTCTTTATCACATTTTTTACCATTGATTTTGATACGTTCCGTAAAATCAGTGAGGTGGGGCGAATTATAAAGACCCGTTTTATATCCGGATTCCTGTAGAACAGAAGCCAGCATATTGCTGGTGGATCCTTTCCCGTTGGTTCCTCCGATGTGGATGCATCTGATCTTTTCCTGGGGATTTCCGAAGAAATCACAGAGCTTTCTGATATTGTCTAACCCGGGTTTATATGCTTTCTGTCCATCAATCTGATAGTTTGGAGCCTGTACGAACAGCCATTCTACGGCTTCCTGATATTGCGCGGTTGTCATGGTGCAAAATTCTCAAAAGTTTGATTAAAATAAAACAATAATTTTGCGAAACTGTAACTTTTTTATTTTTGTCTCGTCTAATAGGGAAAAATCGGAATTATGAAAAAAGTTTTGACTATTATTTTGGGATTATCTTGCCTGGCTGTCAGCGCCCAGAAAAAGTGGTCTTTGCGGGAATGTGTGGATTATGCAACCAAACACAATCTTCAGGTAATCCAAAATGAATATTCGAAACAAATACAGGATCTCAACCTGAAAATTGCCAGAAAAAATTATCTTCCTTCCGTATCCGCTAATGTAGGAAACAGTGTTAGTTTCGGGCAGGCTTCTTTGGGAACAGGAAGTATCAGGAATGACAGGTTCAGCAATAATGCCAATTTGGGGGCAGATATCCTGGTTTATAACAACGGCAGACTTGAAAAAACCATCAGAAAGACCGAATTTGACGTAGAAGCAAGTCAATACGATATAGAGACGATCAAAAATGATATTTCACTTCAAATTGCACAACAGTATCTGACAACTTTACTCAACAAAGAAATTGTTAAAATTTCCCAGGCAGCTGTTGAAAATGCCCAAAAGCAGTACGACCGGTCTAAAATTACCACCGAAGTAGGAACAACGGCTCAAACGGTTCTGGCAGAGGCAGAAGCAGGTCTTGCAAGAGAGAAGCAAAATCTTAAAACCGCTGAAATCAATGTGGGAAGAAGTTTATTTGCATTGGCTCAGCTTCTTCAGCTTCAGGATTATAAGGATTTTGATGTTGAAGATGTTAATGTACCTGATCAGTTGGCGCCGCAACTAATAGCTGTAGATGAAGTTTTAGCAACAGCGTATGAAACCCAGCCGCAGGTAAAAGCTGCAGAAAGCAGAATCCGGTCGGCAGAAGCACAAACTGAAGTTACGAGAACCGCTTTCTGGCCTACTGTAACGGCTAGCGCGGGAATCGGAAGTTTTTATAACAACCTTTTGAATACAAGAACAACAGGGTACGATCAGTTCGGAAATCCCATTGCGGAGCCTACATTCTTCAATCAGTATAAAGATAATTTCGGGCAGAATATTGGAGTCTCAGTGAATATCCCTATTTTTAATAAAGGAATAACCAAACTTCAGGTAGAGCAGTCGAAGCTTCAGGAAAGTATTGCAAAAACAACCATGCAGCAACAAAAACAGATAGTGCGCGAAAATGTTCAAAAAGCTCAGTTTGACGTGGATGCGAATTATGAAATTTATTTATCAGCAGTTCAGGCCGAGAAAAGTACAAAACTGGCTCTTGATTTTGCCGATAAAAGCTATGCGGCAGGAAGATCTACGATCTACGATGTCAATATTGCAAGAAACAACTATGCCAATGCGCAGGGATCTGTGGCTCAGGCAAAATATAATTATCTTTTCAGTCTTAAATTGTTGAATTTCTATGCAGGAATTCCACTAAGTTTGTAAAATGTCTATACAATCGTTAGAAAAATATTTACCCCAAAATACATTACAATATTTAAAAATCTGGTTTGCAGATTATTACATCCACATAAAAATTACAAGAAACAGGAATTCCAAGCTTGGAGATTACCGTAAACTTCCGGATAATTCCCATGAAATCACCATTAATTCCACACTGGTTCCGGAGCTGTTTTTTTTCGTGCTTACTCATGAGCTTGCTCATCTTATCGCTTTCGAAAGATATGGCAGAAGAATATCTCCACACGGTAACGAATGGAAAGAAACCTTCAAACAGATGCTGTTGCAGAGTATTGATGTTTATGATGAAAATCTGAAACCCATCATTGTAAAATTTTCCCAATCTCCAAAAGCGAACTTCATGGCAAGCCCGGATCTCGTCAAGTATTTCCATATTGAAAAACAGGATGATGCGCTTGTATTTATTGAAAATCTCCAAAAAGGCGATTTCTTTATTTACCGAAATGAGAAGTATTTATTGGAAGGTCTTATCAAAAAAAACTATCTTTGTAAGAACCTGGCTACGGGAAGGAAGTATTCTTTCAAGCCTTTGGCAAGGGTAGAGAAATATACTTAATAATGTCAAAATCAAATAGATATTGCGTGATTATGGCGGGAGGAATCGGCAGTAGATTCTGGCCGTTAAGTACGCAAAAGTTTCCGAAACAGTTTCAGGATATTTTAGGCGTGGGACGCACCATGATCCAACAGACGTATGACAGGATCAGCAAGATCATTCCTGATGCAAATATTTTTGTAATTACCAATAAAGAATATGTTGAGCTTTCGCATCAGCAACTGCCGGAAATTCCCCAGGAAAATATTGTTGGAGAGCCTTTGTTGAAAAATACAGCGCCTTGCAATCTTTATATGGCCAACAAAATTGCTGAAATTGATCCCGATGCCACCATGATTGTTCTGCCGGCTGACCATCTTATTTTAAAAGAAGAAACTTTTCTTCAGAAAGTGGAAGTGGCTTTTGATCTGGCCGCTAAAAATGATTACCTGGTTACCCTCGGCATTACGCCTACGAGACCGGATACCGGATACGGATACATCCAGTTTGTGGATAAACATGATTCTGATTATTACAAAGTAAAAACTTTTACGGAAAAACCAATCCTTGAAATCGCAAAAAGTTTTCTTGAAAGCGGAGATTTCCTTTGGAATGCCGGAATATTTATATGGAATGTTAAAAGTATTCAACATGCTTTCGAAAAATATCTCCCGGAAATGGCCCAGCACTTCATGGCTTGCGAATACAATGCTGAAGGGGAGCAAAGCTGTATTGAACTGATTTATCCTAAACTACAGAAAATCTCAATTGATAACGGGATTTTGGAAAAAGCTAAAAATGTTTATGTAATTCCTGCGGATCTTGGATGGAGTGACCTGGGAACATGGACATCCGTGTTTGAAAATACGGAAAAAGACGAAAACCAGAATGCCACAAAGCAAAAGCATATTTTAACCTACAATGCGGAGGGGAATATTATCAATATAAAAAACAGTAACAAAGCGGTTATTGTAGATTCTCTGAAAGATTTTATTATCGTAGATACAGAAAAGGTTCTGCTCATCTGCCCTAAAGAGCATGATCAGCTGATCAAGGATTATGTACTGGATCTGAAAAACCTTAAAAAAGGAGATAAGTTCATGTAAAATAATTCGAATTGATCTTCGTTCTTTATTTATGATAAATTTTACATACAGACTTGCTGCGTTCATTTGCTTTTTATCCGGAATAGCACTGTCTGCTCAGGAAAAAAAACAGTTTCCCGGAGTTTCATCAATTTTACAGAATATAATTCCTGATGCAAAAAATGATTCGTGGATGCTGATTCATAAAAGCTACGGGAAAGATAACATTATAAAACAGTCAGGACAAAAAAAAGATTTTGAATCTCAACCTTCAGGATTCAATATAGGAATCGCTGATGAAGATGCGTTCTACTATATCGTGGATGTATCAAAGGGTACCCCGGAATATATTACCGATCTTACAGCACTTAAGAAATTTGTCGGTAAAGTGGATAATATTCAGGATGCAGCAGTTTTTGCCGTAACGGAAGGGTATATTATCGATGAAGAATTCAGAGATCTGGCGGCCAATTATTACCAGGATTCAGCCAACTATTACTTGGATTTAGGAAAACTCACATCAAAAGAATGTCCCTATCAGAAAAAGCATTTTACCTTAACAATTCCGAAATCCGGGCAAACAATTTTAAACGTAAAAGAAAACGGATCTTATATAGAGCTCTATAATAAAAAATGCACCAACAATCCGAGGCTGCTCAAACTTGAAAAAAAAGAAGAACCAAAAGATGAGCCTAAAAAATCAAACAAATCTACAAAACGGAGATAAGTTTTACGAAACGGAACGACTGATTCTGCGTCCTATGGCTGTAGAAGATGCAGAGTTTATCCTGGAGCTTTATAACAGTCCCAAGTTTATCAGGTATATTGGTGACCGCTATATCAGGACGGTTGCTGATGCGGAAAATTATATTGAAAAAAGATTTCTTCCTCAATTTGAAAAGCTGGGTTTCGGGAATTATTTAATTTTAACCAAAGAAGGAAATCACAAAATCGGAGGTGTGGGCATATTTGAAAGAGATGGCCTTGAAGTCGTTGATATCGGATTTTCTCTCTTGGAAGGATTTGAAGGAAAAGGATATGCTTACGAAGCAGCTTTAAAAATAAAATCGGTTGGGATGAATGATTTTGGCTTAACAAAGCTTTCAGCAATTACTACAAAAGATAATGCTTCTTCCCAAAAATTAATTGAAAAGTTAGGTTTAAAGTTTCAGCGTTTTGTAAAAATTCCGAACGATCCCGAAGAACTGATGTACTACGAAACAGAATAATTTTATGGTTCTTGTCTTGATTGTCATGCTGAAAGCATCCAGGTATAGTATTGTAAAATAGTATGGATTTTGAAAGGCTTGAGATTAGATGCTTTCAGCATACACTTAGATTAACTATCCTTCCAAAATCTGTTCGGCCGCAGTCTTCGAGGTTACTTTTTCAATCACTCTTTCACAAATTCCTTTTTCATCAAAAATAAAGGTCGTTCTCACAATTCCCATATACGTTTTGCCGAAAGTCGTTTTTTCCTGCCAAACCCCGAATTTCTCAAGAATTTCATGGCTTTCATCAGCAATGAGATCATATGGGAAAGCAAACTTGCTGTGGAAGTTTTTCTGCTTCTTTACCGAATCGCCACTGATTCCCAATAGTTGAAAACCGGCCTTTTCCAGTTTTGAGTAATTATCACTCAGGTTACAGGCTTCTACTGTGCAGGTTGGAGTATTCGCCTGCGGATAAAAGAAAATCACCAGTTTTTTTCCGATTAATTGTTCAGAACGTACCGTTTCTCCATCCTGATTGAGTCCTTCAAATTGAGGTAATTTGTCGCCAACTTTAAGCATAATGTTTATTTTTGTTCAAATTTAATGGTTACATGACAAAAAAGCAAAGAGCTGAACTCGTTCAGAGAGAATTGGAAAAATTGTATCCCCAAGTACCTATTCCTTTGGATCATACCGATCCGTATACTCTAATGGTTGCGGTGGCACTTTCGGCACAGACTACCGATAAAAAAGTGAACCAGGTTACTCCGGAGCTGTTCCGGGTTGCAGGGACCCCCGAAAAGATGGCGCAATTGGAAGTGGAAGAAATAAGGGAGCTGATCAAAGAAATCGGGTTATCCAATACAAAGGCCAGAAACCTGAAAAGAATGGCAGAACTGCTTTTGGAAAGACATAATGGGGTAGTGCCGCAAACGTATGAAGAACTTGAAGCATTGCCTGGCGTCGGTCACAAAACGGCTTCAGTAGTAATGAGCCAGGGTTTCGGATTTCCTGCATTTCCGGTGGACACCCATATTCATCGTTTGATGACACAGTGGAAACTGACTTCCGGAAAAAACGTCGTAGAAACAGAAAAAGATGCAAAAGCAATATGGCCGGAAAGTGTTTGGAATAAACTCCATCTTCAGATTATTTTCTACGGAAGAGAATATTCTCCGGCAAGAGGAAAAGGAGAGAAAGATTTTATTACGAAAATGCTGTTTGAAAAATAATGAAGCATACAAATTCCCCTCCTTTGGAGGGGTGGCGAAAATTCGAGAGAATTTTTGACGGGGTGGTTAAAAAGAGAACTATACGTCAAGCAACCTGCGATGATAATTAACCTGTCCCAAATGATAGCTTAAATGCCCGAACAAATGAATCAGGAAATATTCTGTGGTCATAGAATAACCCAGAGGCTGTTCAGGATACTCTTTCTGAAGATCCTCTGCAGATAGCTTTTCAAGCGTAAGGGCTACCGTTTCAATCGTCTTATCGATCTGCTGAATCAGTTTGGTTCTCAAAATATCTTTTAAAGAAAATTCAAGCTCTCTGTTTCGTATATAGCCTGAATTTCCAAGCATCATTCCAATATAATGGTTGAGGTTTCCAATCAAATGAAGACAAAGGTTTCCGGCAGAATTAGAAATATTTTTGTCTGTTTTCCAGATATTTACTTCATCTTGATAAGAATCAATTTCTGTTCTTAATTTATTTAAATCTCTTTTGAAAAGGGACAGTAAGCTTTGTTTCATTTATTTGATTTTTGTTCTGAAATATCCTTGAAAAAATTTAGTAACCGACGAATCAATTTTAGTTTTATACTTTATAAATCCGTAAATGCTGTCGTTTCTTTTAAATTTCGACTTATCAAGAGTCAAATTCTGATAAACGGGAGAAGAATTTATAAATTTGACTTCACCTTTTCGAGTTTTGGGATCAATATCTCTGATCAAAAATTGATCCTCAGAAACCTTTATCAAGACACCGTTTCCAAAATATCCGTTATAATTATTCAGCCAAATGCTAAGAGTATCATTTTTGTACTGTGCAGAACATTTATAATCGTCAAATGTAAAGAATTGTAATCTTTTTCTTCTTTCTAAAAACATCTCATAATAATAATCTTCTTGTACAATAAATGCCGTCCTTGATGTACTTTCAATTTTTTCACTTTTATATAATATTAGCTCAGGATATTTTGAAATGAGTTTAAATGTATCATTTTTATTCAATTTTTTATCAATCTTAAATTTTTCAAACTTCTCCATTTTACTTTTTCCGGATTCACAGCTTAAAAAGAGTATCCCCAAAGCAAAAATTATGATGAAGTAAATGGGCCTCATCATGGTTACTTAAAATATCTAAACAAAAAGGCACAAAAAAGATTCATGATTTCAATTTTTAATGAGGAATTTCTTCAATAAGAATTTTATTTCCCGATTTATCATAATAAATACAGGTAAACTGATCAAGATCCACAATCCACTTCTCAATTCCTGTCCGGGCACAGTCTTCGCAGAATTTCATATAATCCGTTTCACCCCGCTGATGGCTTTTCAGTTGGTTAACAAATAATTCTTTATCAACCGTGTTTTCAACGGTTAGCTCATCATACTGAGGTTGGGATTTTGTGGTGTAGCCATTCTCTCCGACATATTCCGTATGACTGTCTTTTACCCAGGTTTCGAAAGACCGTACTCCGAATTCTTTTATCTCTTGAATGTAAACCGGAAAATCTGCTCCCGATTTTACTTTGGCGTGTGCCGCTTCAATCTGTTCTACGGTAAACATTTTTATTTGTATTTTTTTAAACTTGATTTTAGTGCAAAAGAGGCAAATAATTTTAAAAATATTTAATTAAAGTCAATTAAAAGTTTTCAAAAGCGTATGTTTTCTTTTAAATTCTATTGATTTTTCTCAAGAATTTTATCTAAATCTTTGTTTCTTTTACGGTAAAAATTACTTATTTCTGCTTTTGCGCCCACAATTCCATTTTCCGGTTCAGGACATCCAGAGGAAGACAGCCCTGATTCAGGATTTCATCATGAAACTTGGCCAGACTAAATTCGCTTCCCAGCTCTTTCTGATATTTTTCCCTCAGCTCACGAATTCTTAAAGATCCTATTTTATACCCTAAAGCTTGTCCCGGCATGGCCATATAGCGTTCTACTTCAGCCGTTGCGCCGCCTTCATCATAAGAAATATTACTTAAAAAGTATTTGATTGCCTCTTCTCTTGTCATTCTTCCGGTATGAAGGCCGGTATCAACCACCAATCTTACAGCTCTCAGCATTTGATCACTTAAATAGCCCATTTTCTGATAAGGGTCCGTATACAACCCGAATTCAGGGCCTAAAGTCTCACAGTAATGCGCCCATCCTTCACCATACGCACCAAACCATCCGAATCTCATGAATTTGGGGAGTCTGGTGTTTTCCTGCTGCAAAGAAACCTGGTAGTGATGTCCCGGAATTGCCTCATGCAAAAATAAAGACTCCATTCCGGAAGTTACATTGAATTTTGAAGGATCCGGAAGCGGAACATAGAAAATTCCCGGTCTTTTTCCATCCGGTGTTCCCTGTATATATTCGGCGCTCGCACTGGCTTCCCTGAATTTTTCGGTCTGTCTGATCTCAAATTTCGTCTTTGGAGTTACAGAAAACATCGTTTTCAGCTTAGGAGTAATTTTCGTTAAAATTCCATTAAAAGCATCCAGTGCTTCTTTTGATGTTTTGTAAGGCATCGCTTTCGGATCTGTTTTTACATAGCTGATGAATTCTTCAAGTGTTCCGCTAAAGCCCACCTGCTGTTTTACTTTTTCCATCTCGGCACGAAGCATGGCAACCTGCTGAAGCCCGATTTTATTGATTTCTTCTGGCGTTTTATCGGTAGTGGTCCAGCTTTTAGCATAATACTGATATATTTCTTTTCCATTGGGAAGACTGTTGTAGCCATCTGTATCTCTTGCTTTTGGCAGGTATTCTTTTTCTAAAAAATCTCCCATTTTTGTATAAGCCGGAATGATCTTCTGGGTAATGGCATCTTTATACAATTTTGAAAACCTATCTTTTTGCTCTTTGCTGAAATCTTTCGGAAAATTTCGTATCGGTCCGTAAAAAATATTTTTATCCAGATCTGCCGTGATGATTTCTTCAGCTCTCATTTGTGGGATCATCTTGGCAACCAGTTTTTTAGGCAAGACCATTTTATTGCTGATCCCTTCCCGGAAATTATCCGTCGCAGCATTCATCCAGTCCGGAAACTTTTCCATTCTTTTAAGCCAGTCGCTGTAGTCTTTTTCGGTTTTAAAGGGCTGGCTTCCTTCTCCGCTTCCGTACAGCGGAAAGTTCAGCGGCAGTCCGCCAAACTGAGTAAAAGGGATATATTCGGGATGATAATCATACGCCTGGATTTTATCTTTCAGGGTAAAATTCAGGACATCATACACTACTTTATCTTCATCGGAAAGGTTTTTATAATCCACATTTTCAAGCTGCTTTTCTACAGATCGATAAAAAGCCACTTCCCCGGAAATAAAATCTTTATCAATGGTAATGGGAAGCTGGTCATTATATCGTAAGTCACCCTGCGCAGTGGCATCAAGCGGATAAAGTTTCAGGTATTGCTCATAATAATTGGAAGCAATAGAATCAAGATTAGAAGGGGTAACCTTGGTTAAAGGAGAATCAGATTTTTTGCAGGAAGCAAGACTCAGCACCAGGCTAAAACCTATAATACTTTTTGATATAATATGTTTCATTCTTCGGAATTCTTTATAAAAAACAAATGTAAATATTTAAAGTATAAAAGCGGTAAAAGATTTCTGCATGGGTAGTGCTTATTTAAAGCCGGGCTTTATTTGATTAAACTATAATTATCCGGAATGATTGTGGTTTGGTGTTTGTATAATGTATTCTTAAAATTATTCAACAATCATCATAAATAACGATTTTAAAAAAATAATTTTCAAAAAATTTTTCACGTTCAATCTATTTTTTATCTTTGTTGAAAACGTTTAACAATCATATTATTACAGCTCTTTTTTAAGAAATAATGAAAGGGATTTTAAAAATTTACCATCCGGACGAAACGCTAAAGTACAATATCAGAAACACTTATTGTAAAGCGGTTTACAGCAACCAACAGCATTTTTTAGAGGTTGAGATCATCACGGATGACGGTCTGGATCATGTGGAGGATGATTCTCTGCAGTACAACTTTCCTCAGCTTTCACTTGAAGTTTTTGATTTTCCTATCGAATCTGCGGAAATAGAAGGGAAAACGATTACCATTAATGATTCTGATGAAGATACTTTCACCGAAGTAGATCTTTTTGATGATGAAGAAGCTTTTATCTACGATAATGAGCTGCTGTTTGATAAAAATGAGAAAGGCGAGCTTCAGGTAGTTTGGAAAGGAACCATTGATGATTTTTATACCGGATCCGATACACCGATTCCTTTCAGGCTGAAATGTGAATTTAGTCAGGATGATATAGAAGTAGACGAAGATTAATTGTAATCTCCGCCTTCTTCTCCGAAATTTTATAGCAGATTTCTTTTCAGATTTTTTTGGAAAGAAATTTGCTGTTGCTGAAAAGAACAGTTTTTAATGTGTTTTAAGCTTTTTTTAAGATACCATTTCATAATATTCCACTACATTTGTCGTTACAACTCTTATAAAAATACAGATTAATGCTGATAACGGAACTTACTCAGATTTTGTTTGCACAAGTTGCTGCACCTACGGTGGCGGCGGAAGATTTAGAATTTTCATTTTGGAAAATCATGTTTCATGGGGGAGCTTTTGCCAAAATAGTCATGGTGACCGTGCTCCTTTTGGGTGTATTTTCCGTTTACCTGTTCTTTGAACGTTTTTTCTTTATCAAAAGGCTTACTTCTAAAACAGATGCCAACTTCATGGATAATATTGAAGACTTTATCAAAGAAGGAAAAATAGAATCTGCATTGGACTACTGCAAAAGACAGAACTCTCCGGAAGGAAGAATCCTGGAAAAAGGAATTTCAAGGCTGGGAAGGCCGGTGTCCGATATTGTAAGCGCAATGGAATCTCAGGCACAGGTGGAGGTCGCTAATATGGAGAAAAACCTGAATCTTCTGGCGGTAGTTCCTAGTATTGCTCCGATGCTGGGACTTTTGGGAACGGTAATCGGGATGATCATCGCTTTCTTTAATCTTTCCCATGCAAGCGGCTCTTTTTCGCCCAAAACTTTATCAGAAGGTATTTATACGGCGTTGGGGCAAACTGCAGTAGGTCTTGCAGTAGCCATTCCGGCTAACTTTTTCTACAATTTATTATTAACAAGAATTGATAAATTTGTATTGAAAGCACAGAACATGTCCGGAGAATTTTTAGATCTTATCAACAAACCTTTATAATCTTCATATGAAACCGCAAGGTTCCGTCTGATCATTAAAAATTAGTAAAAATAAACAGATGAAAATTCAGAGAAGAAATAAAGCAAATCCCGAGTTCAGTCTTGCAGCGATGACCGATGTTATCCTGTTGATGCTGATCTTCTTTATGGTAACATCATCCGCCGCCAATCAAAGTGCCATTGATGTGAAATTACCAAAAACGGGAGCTGTTGAAGATAATATTCCTAATCCTTTAACGGTAAGTATCAAACCGGACGGATCTTATTTTGTAGACGACAGTCCTGTAGAAAAAGCACAGCTTGAACAAACGATCGTGAATAAACTGGCGAGCCAGACGAATAAATCGTTTACCATCCGTGCAGACGAAAATACCATGCATAAAGACGTTGTTTTTGCCATGGAAATTGCTGAAAAGTATAAATTCAATATTGCTATTGCGACAGTTAAAGATAAATAACAATTCCGAAACTCTCTGAAATGATCTTTTTAAAATGAGAAGCCATATTATAGACAAAAACGAACAGAATAGAGACCGGGTAAAAAGTGCATTGCTTTCTATCCTGATCTGGTCTGCCATCTTATTGTTTGTTTTTTTATATAAGTTGAAACCAGAGTTGGATGAGCAGCCTGAAATTATAACAACCATGCTAGTGAATTTCGGAGACAACCGAAATGGGAGCGGAGCAGAAGAGCCTGCCGACCAGCCGGGAAGCCTTGCAGCAGCAACGGAAAATGTTACTGATCCTGCAGAAGCCACAGTTCCTGAAACCAAAACGGTCTTAAAACCCGAGCCTCAGCCTGAAACCCAAAAATCTGAAGCAAAAGAAAAAATCATTACCGGGAACAATTCGAAAATAACTGTACCTAAAAAAGAAGAATCCAAAGCGGAAACTAAAAAATCTGCAGCAAGCACAAGCGCTGCTAAAAATACCAAGAAATCCGGAGCGGTAACCTCCAATTCAAAAACAGGAAATGGTGACGGAAAAGGAACGGCAGCCATTGGAAATCTCATCAGAGGACGAGGAACTAAAGCCGGAAGCCAGGGAGACGGAGACGGCATCGGAAATGCAGGAGATCCTTTGGGCGGAGACGGAAACGGCGACAGTAAAGTCGGGATCGACAGAAAGCTTGTAGGCTTCATACCGGGAACTATGGGAAGAGGAGGAGCGCAGCCGGCCAACAGCTGTACGGCAAGTGGGACAATCACCATATCTTATACGGTTGATAAAGCCGGAAATGTAGTGTCTGCAAGAAGATCAGGAGGAACTTCCGATCCGTGCATCACTTCAAATGCCATATCATGGGTAAAGAAATATGTAAAGGCTGAAAGAGCCAGTGTTTCTTCTACCGGAACTTATAAAATCACTTTCTAACTTACAAAAGCACTTATTCAAGTGCTTTTTTTATTTCTGAAATTCTGTTGATTACCGGAAGTGCAAAAATACCGCTGGTCTGAAGATACAGTTCGTAAAATGTTTTTGCTTTGTCAAGAAAGTCATTATTCGCTTCTGTTTTTCCTTTAAAATAAAAAAGATTGCCCAGCATTTCATAATAATCTTTGTGGTCTCTTTCCTGTCTTTCGTTGACAATTTCAATCAATTCTTCTTTTGTTCTGGAAGAAATCTCCGTGAAGCTCACCTTGAAAATATCCCTCATCAAAGAATCGAAATCCAGTTCTTTCTGCATTAAACTTTCTTCAGGCTTATCCAGGATCAGCTTTTCCAGTGCCTGGCTTAATTGTCTTATAAGTCTTAAAGTAAATTCTTTATCTGTGATCATCTTTTTCTTTATTTAAAAATTTATCAATTTCTGGGTTTGAGTCTGTTTTATATATAAAATGGATAGCTCCTTCTTTGCTTCGATAAATTTTAGAAGCTAATTTTATACCGATAACAGTTGCTAAAAGAAGAATTACAATAGCAATAACAAGGGTGAAATTATTGGGCTTCAAAAAATATATTGCCGAAATGGCTGCTCCAATCAAAAAAATAGAAACAAATATTTGTAATCCGCCGATTAACTCTGCCGAATTTTCAAAAATATTTCGCTTATCATTTTTCATAATTAAGCAAAAAACAAATAAGCCAATGCAATAGAAGTAATAATTCCCACCAGATCGGCCAGAAGCATGGCAATGACGGTGTATCGTGTGTTTTTCACAGCTACTGCCCCGAAATAAACGGCAATTACATAAAACGTCGTATCTGAGCTTCCCTGAAGTACGGCGGCCAGTTTACCCTGGAAGCTGTCGGCTCCGAAAGTGGTCATCGTATCGACCATCATTCCTCTCGCACCGGATCCTGAAAGCGGCTTGATCAAAGCGGTTGGAAGTCCGTCAACAAATCTCGCATCAAGATTTGCATTATAGGCTACCCATTTCATCCCGTCAATAATCACATCAAAAACTCCGGAAGTTCTTAATAAAGAAATCGCGATCAGCATTCCTACCAAATAGGGAATAATTTTCACGCAAGTGGTGAAACCTTCTTTCGCTCCTTCAATAAAAGCATCAAAAACATTGATTTTTTTATAGACTGCACCAAGAACAATCGCAAGGAAAATAAAAAGAATCAAACCATTACTCAGTACTTTGCTGAAATCATCAAGCTGATCCTTACTCAACTGTACAAGATACAAAACCAGTAACGCAATAATCGCCGAAATTCCTCCGACATAAGCGATCACAACAGGTCGTAAAAGATTGATTTTCTGATATAAAGATACAATGATCATCGCCGCAAGTGTTGCCGCAAACGTTGCAATCATACACGGCAGGAAAATATCCGTCGGGGTTTTTGAACCCATTGAAGCGCGGATTGCAATAATTGACACCGGAATTAAGGTCATCCCACCTGCGTGGAGGCACAAAAACATAATTTGTGAGTTGCTCGCCGTATCTTTATGAGGATTTAATGTCTGTAAACTTTCCATTGCTTTTAATCCGAAAGGCGTTGCTGCATTGTCGAGACCGAGAAGATTTGCGCTGAAATTCATCAGCATATGTCCGAAAGCAGGATGGTTTTTAGGAATTTCAGGGAAAAGTTTTGAGAAAAAAGGTTGAATTAACCGGCTCAATAGATTGATACCGCCTGCTTTTTCTGCAATACTCATGAATCCCATGAATAAGGTCATGATGCCAATCAATCCAAGGCAAATTTTTACTGCCGTTTCAGAAGTTCCGATTACACCATCTGCCTCTTGGATGCGGTACACTTTTACGTCCTGCTGCAAAGAATCGGTCTTATAATGAATCCGGTTCTCTGTAAAATCCGGCTTTTGAGCCAGACTGTCTTTTACCAACGGAGAAAGCGTGTTCATTTTATGTGTTGCAATCTGCACCGTATCACCTCCTTTGCCCACCACCATATCATTAAATATGGTTTTATAATGGCTTGATGAAATGTATTTTATACTGGCAATGGCAATGGCAATAATAATAAAAGCCGACCAAATTCTGCTTAGAACCATCTGATTAAATTAAAAATTTTAGAAAAGATAATAAATTATGAGTAAAACTTGAAAAAACTTTTATTTCTTTGAACCATTAAGATTCAATAAGAAATTAAGAATATTGAAGGAAAGCCTAAAAATCAGAATGATTTATCTTAATTAAGCTTAAAACCTTAATTCTCCTTAATGGTTTAAATTTATTTTTCATCCAGATACACCAGAAATCCCTCAAAATCATCATCCAGATTTTTCAGTACTTTAGCATCTTTCATCTTCTTTTCCAGCCCGTCAATAAAAAAGCTTTTTTCGAAAAACTGGCGATGGATCCCGGGAAGCAGCTCCATGAAATAATCCATCCCGAATTTATTGTTGTGAAGATCCATTTTGGTTTCAAGCGGTTTGTTGGGAAACAGTTCTTCGTGAAGACCGGTCATTCGTTTACAAAAAGAAAGGGCTTTCTCTGGTGAGGAAATTTTACAGCAATACATCATGATAAAGCAGCACCATAAAGCATGTCTGAAAGCATTTCCAATTCCATTGGTAGAAGCTGTTTTCGGGAATTTTTTCTGCGCAATGGAATAGGCCTGAAGTGTCGCATGAAAACTTAATAAGGAGAAAAGAGGATGAGGAAGAACAAGCGACAAAAGACGCATGATCTTTTTAAGGCTCATGCTCCTGATTGTGTTGAAAAATATACTGAACGTTCTCATCAATAAAAAATCTCTCTCCGAATCAGAGAGAGATTGTTGTATTTCGTTAAAAATTAAGCTTTTACAGTAAGCAGATTTACAGTTTTAGAAACGGTATCTTTAATTTCGGTTCTTTTCACAATAAAATCTACGAATCCTTTTTCCTGAAGAAATTCCGAAGTCTGGAAACCTTCCGGCAAATCTCTTCCGATGGTTTCACGGATAACTCTTGGTCCTGCAAACCCGATCAGTGCGCCCGGTTCAGCCATGATGATGTCGGCTGTCATTGCGAAAGACGCCGTAATTCCTCCAAAAGTAGGGTCACAAAGATAAGCAATGTATAAAAGCCCAGCTTCCGAAAGCTGAGCCAGCTTTGCCTGAACTTTTGCCAACTGCATCAGAGAGTATGTTGCCTCTTGCATTCTCGCTCCACCGGATTGGCAGATGATCATATACGGAAGCTTTTTCTGGATACAATAATCTACGGCTCTCCTGATTTTTTCTCCCATTACGGAACCTAAAGAACCTCCAATAAAAGCAAAATCCATACAGGAAACCACCATTTCAGTTCCTTTTACGGTTCCGACAGCATTTCTGATGGAGTCGGTTAGCTTCGTTTTAGCCTTAACTTCTTTCAGCCGGTCTGCGTATGGTTTTGTGTCTTTAAAGTTCAGAATATCAATGCTTTCAACATTAGCGTCCAGTTCTGTGAATTTACCTTCATCAAAAAGAATGTCAAAAAATTCCGCACTTCCTATTCTTACATGAAATCCGTCTTCAGGAGAAACGTAATTGTTTCTTCTCAGTTCGTCATGTTCCACGATTTTTCCTGACGGTGTCTGATGCCAAAGACCTTTTGGTACGTCTTTCTTTTGATCAGTAGAGGTCGTAATATTTTGTGCTTTTCTCTTAAACCACTCGAATGCCATATTGTTTATATATTGATGAAAAATAAATGATAAGTGATGGAAGACGGTTAATTAGAATTAATTATCTATCACATCACTTATCATTAATAATTTTATTTAAGCGTATTTACGTTATTTAAATCTTCAAATGCCTGAACAAGTCTCTTCGAGAATGTTTCTTCTCCTTTTCTTACCCAGACTCTCGGATCGTAGAATTTCTTATTCGGTTTTTCTTCCCCTTCAGGATTTCCGATCTGAGCTCTCAGGTAATCAATATTGTTAACCATGTAATCTCTGATGCCTTCTGTGTAAGCAAACTGCAGATCCGTATCGATATTCATTTTAATGACACCATAATCAATAGCTTCTCTGATTTCTTCCAGAGTAGATCCGGAACCGCCGTGGAATACGAAATTGATAGGTTTTGCCGCTGTTCCGAATTTTTCCTGAACATATTTCTGGGAATTATCCAGAATTTTCGGCGTTAGAACAACGTTTCCTGGCTTATAAACCCCGTGTACATTTCCGAAAGCAGCCGCAATCGTAAAGTTTTCTGAAATAGCTTTTAATTTTTCGTAGGTATAAGCTACATCTTCAGGCTGGGTATATAATTTTGAATTATCAACGTCAGAATTGTCAACACCATCTTCTTCACCTCCTGTAACACCAATTTCCACTTCAAGAGTCATTTGCAATTTTGCCATTCTCTCAAAATATTTTGCGGAAATTTCAAGGTTTTCTTCTAAAGATTCTTCAGAAAGATCCAGCATGTGAGAAGAATACAGTGATTTTCCTGTCTGCTTGTAAAATTCTTCGTTGGCATCCATCAATCCGTCGATCCAAGGCAATAATTTTTTTGCGCAGTGGTCAGTATGAAGAATTACAGTAGCTCCGTATGCTTCTGCAAGGGTGTGAATATGTTTTGCTCCGGCGATTGCTCCTAAAATAGCCGCTTTCTGACCGTCATTGCTTAATCCTTTTCCTGCATTGTAAGCAGCACCTCCGTTAGAGAACTGAATAATTACAGGTGAGTTTAGTTTCGCTGCAGTTTCCATAACCGCATTTACGTTGCTTGAACCAATTACGTTTACTGCCGGTAATGCAAATTTGTTTTCTTTAGCATGCTGAAAAATATCAGTAACTAATTGACCTGTGGCAACTCCTGCCGGGAAAATTCTGCTCATGTTTTACTTTTTAATATAAATTATTAGGGTTTGTAAAATTCCTGTAAAGGTAATCATTTTTGCTTAATTCTTAATTTCTTTTATCTCTACCCCAAAGCAGCTTCTGACGAATGGTTTCGTAAAAGCTGAGATCATTCGGCTGTACGAGAAGAATCTGGAAATCGGCTTTTTTAATGATGATTTCCTTATCTGTTTCAATATGTATCAGCCGGGAGTCTAATGAAAGCGAATACTGTGGTACACGGCTTTCCACTTTGAATTTAATTTCTACCTTATCATTCACTACCAATGGTCTCACATTGAGGTTATGCGGAGCGATGGGTGTAATCACAAAGTTTTCGTTGTTCGGAGAAATGATGGGTCCGCCGCTGCTTAAGGAATATGCGGTAGAGCCGGTAGGAGTGGAGACAATAACGCCGTCACCCCAAAACACGTTGAGAAATTCATTGTTAATATAAGAATCTACCGTAATCATAGAGGTGGTTTCTTTTCTGGAAACGGTAACGTCGTTCAGCGCATAGGGAAAAAAGTCTTCTATTTCCGGAGATGTCACTTCAATAACGGAGCGACGGCTGGTTTTCACATCTCCTTTTAAAATGGAATCCAATGCATTAAATGCTTCTTCTTTGGTAAAACTCGCGAGGAATCCAAGTCTTCCTGTATTTACTCCTACAATGGGAATTTCCAGGTCTTCAATAAAGGTTAAAGAATTAACAATAGTTCCGTCCCCACCAAAAGTAAAGAAAAGATCTACTTCTTTATCCAGAAGATCCTGTTTGCAATTAAAGGTTTCGAAAATTTTTGAGAACTGAAGTGCTTCAGCCATTTCATCATATAAAACAGATTTTACGCCTCTGCTTTCAAGCTCGGAAATGAATTTGCTTAAATATAAAAAGGTATCTAAATCTTTTTTCTGGGAATATATGGCTGCCTTCATTGGTTTTTATATTTCTATAAATTTTTGGAAAAACCCGAATCTGTCCTGAAGAAGATCTGATTTTTCATCAGAATAATACTTTTGTACAATCCGATAGTCATACCGGTCGAATGTTTCATCAATAGAACTCAGATTTTCATTGCTGATTTTGATGGTCACCTGGATTACATCATCAGACATATTGCTGATAAAGGCTCCGTAGAATTTGGAATTGTTACTTTCCACAATATTGGCGATCTCCGTCATTGAATATTTTCTGGAAGGGGTCTCGATGGTGAGAATGGCCCCGGATTCGGAAAAAAGCGGATATTTCGACAAATCCTGAAAGATGTCTTCGCAGCTTATATAGCCGAGGTATTTTTCATTTTTGTTGATAACAGGAATAATGTTGGCATTGAAGGTGTAAAACAACCTGATGCTGTCCATAATATTGTTGTCTTCAAGAATGGCAAAGCGCTCAATCTGATGCTCAAGGTCTTTGAGGGTGCCTTCTTCTTCATAAAGAAAATCTTCTGCAAGAGCCCCGTAAAAATGGTGGGATTTTTTGATGAAAATATGAGAATATCCAAACGCTTCCAGCGTATCTCTTGCTGATTCTATGGAGTCAGTCAGGCTAAAGCATGGAAAGTCTTTTGAGATATATTCCTTGATAAACATTGTGCTAATTTATAAAAAATTAAACGAAACTTTTTCCGAATGTCAAACTTTTTTTCTCTAAAAAATAAAAAAATGATTTTAAAATTTGTTTGTGACAAAAAATTGGGTATCTTTGTCGCCTTTCATTTTTACTTTTTATTAGATTTATTTCAAACTGCACTGTCTTTTAGGCATATGCAGTTTTTTCATTTCAGGGCTTTTACAAACTCCCACATTACAATTCCGCCACAAACACTCACGTTGAGTGAATGCTTGGTTCCCAGCTGAGGAATTTCAATAAATGAATCAATATGAGCCAATGCCTCATCGCTGATTCCTTCTACTTCATTCCCCAAAATCATGGCATATTTTTTAGAAGAATCAATAGTAAAATCCGTAATCATTTTACTGTCTGTTGTCTGTTCAATCCCGATCACTTCAAATCCTTCTGATTTTAACTCATTAATAACGGTGATTATATCATTTTCATATTTCCAGTCAACGCTTTCTGTTGCTCCCAGTGCTGCTTTGTGAATTTCACGATGCGGTGGCTGAGGGGTGATTCCGCAGAGGATTATCTTTTGGATAAGGAAAGCATCCGCAGTTCTGAAAGTTGCCCCTACATTATGCATGCTTCTGATATTGTCCAGAACAACAATTAACGGAATTTTTTCTACCGTCTTAAAGGTTTCCACATCAATTCTGTTGAGCTCTTCCAGTTTTAATTTCTGTACCAATGTATTTTTTATTAATGGTTTATAAATATGTACGATTTCTAAATGCTTCCAGATTTGTTATTTTTCTGAACACATGATCTGATGAACGCTTCTTTCAATATTCTGCGCAATAGTCTCCATCGGAATATCATTTTCATCATTATTGAACGGATCTTCAATTTCTTCGGCGATCATCTCAAGGCTCATTAAAACATAATAGACAAAAACCGTAAGCGGAATCATGAAAAGACCGATAGAAATCACATAAGCTACAGGCAAGGCCAGGACATATAAAATGATAAACTTCTTGACAAAAGAGGAATATGAATAGGGAATAGGGGTGTTTTTAATACGTTCACAGCCGCCGCATACATCCAGGAAGCCCGAAAGCTGCGTATCCAGATAAAGCATTTCCACATCTGAAATTTTACCTTCTTTTTTAAGCTGATTAAGTTTGTGCGTCAGCAGGATCACAATTTCACTGGGACCGTGATGCTTGATGTATTCTTCAATTTCAGAATAATCTTCATCCAAAGCAAGTCGTGTAGATTCTTTTGAAAGATGCTTAGCCAGAAAGTGTGGAAAAAATTTCAGGTATCTGGCAATCTGATCGGCATTTTTCCGGTCGTCGGCAAGAATCGTATTGATCTTAATGGCAAAATTCCTTGAATCGTTGACAAGTTTTCCCCAGAGCTTTCTGCCTTCCCACCATCGGTCGTAAGCTGTATTGGTTCTGAAAACCAGCAACAGCGAAAGCACAAAACCCAAAAGAGAATGAATCATGCTTACATTACTGATGGGCGATTTGGAAGAAAGATGAAGGTATTCTACCTCAAGATATTCAATTCCCCAGGAATATAATCCTACCAGAACCATAGTCGGAAACAGGATTTTCAGGGTGTCGCTTTTATGAAGGCTGAAAAGGATTTTCAGGAAATGTTTGGTATTGTAAACTCTCATACGATCGGTTGGTGCTACAAATATAAAATTTTCGTTTTATCCTGACCTTATTTAAATATTGAAGATGCAGAATAAATGGATGATTAATTTAACGCTATGTTCGCAGTGATTTTTATGTATAAAGATGTTTTTCGAGCGCAAGGGCGTTTCACTCAGCTAAGGCTTACGCTATCATTTGCTGAACATAAACTGAAGGTTTACGAACGAAGTTTAACCCTTGCGCTCGGAAGAATGTTCATGAAACAAGGTAAACCTTACCGAACATAGCGTTTAAAATTATAGCCATATTAAATTTACATAGGATCAATTTTATAAAAATCTGTTACATTATACCTTTAAATTTTATCAAAATTCAAAAAAGCCTTACTTTTATTCGCAAATAAAAACACCACGTCAAATGATTCTTGGAAACGTAGATATTGTCACTGATATCAGCAAAGAAGATTTTCAGAACAATTATTTTAAAAAGCATAAACCTCTGCTCATCAGAAATTTTGCAAGCCGATGGGAGGCTTTTGATAAATGGAACTTTGATTTTATCCGCGAAAAGGCCGGCGAACAGGATGTTCCGCTGTATGATAACAAACCTGCCGATGCATCCAAGAGTTCCGATGCTCCTGTCACCCACATGAAAATGAAGGATTATATCGACACCATCAGAAATAAACCTTCCGATCTGCGTATTTTCTTTTACATTATTACCGACCGTCTTCCGGAACTGCTTAAAAATTTCACCTACCCTGATTTGGGCATGAAGTTTTTTAAAAGACTACCTACGCTGTTTTTCGGAGGTGGTGAAGCACATGTGCTGATGCATTATGATGTGGATTTGGGAGATTTTCTGCATATTCATTTTGAAGGGAAAAAGAGAATTCTGCTGTTTGATCAGAAACAATCTGTCTATTTATATAAAGTACCGTTGTCAGTCCATACGATCTACGAAGTGGATTACGAAAATCCTGACTATGAAAAGTTTCCGGCGTTGAAATATGCGCAAGGCTACGAAATTTTTATGGAACATGGTGATGCGCTTTTTATTCCGGGAGGTTTCTGGCATTTCAACAGGTATCTTGAGCCCGGATTTTCGATGTCGCTTCGTGCACTGCCCAACAAGCCTGCCGTTTTTGCCAATATGCTGTATCATGTATTTGTTATGCGGTATACGGATAAGTTTATGCGAAAACTTTTTAAAGCGAAATGGGTGAATTACAAGCAGAAATGGGCGTATGAGAAGAGCTCGGAGGCTTTGGCTAAACATGAAGGATAATTTTCGCGGATTCACGTTTCACGGATAATTATGTTTAATTTCAATAATGTATTTAATTAATATACAAGGATCATGAAATTACTTTACTTAAGTTTATTTTTTACATTTTCAATTTCTCTTTTTAACTGTCAAAGTCGTTATAGTCCGATTAAAATGAATAAAGAACTTACAACCCTTACAAAATCAAAACTTGTTTTGCAAAGTGAAATTAATTCTTTGATTTCCGAAGGAAAATGCAAATATTTGATAAAAGAAAGAAATTATGCTGCTCCTGTTGGTCTAACTGCAAAGCGGGATTTGAAAAATGCAGCAAAAGGAATTGATGAATGGGTAGAATTGGATAAAGGAAATGCATATGTACTTACAAATTACAAATGGATATTAATTGATAATTTTGGCTCATCACAATTACATGTAGATTTTGATACTTTATATTGTAATGAATAGGTTCAAATAAAGGCGATATTTATTTAACGTAAATAGGCTCAATCATCCGAGAGAATCTGTGAAATTTGTGGGAAAAATACAAAGCTCTTTACTCCTTCTATTTTATTTCCTATTTTTACCGACCAATTTTTAAGACAGAATTTTAATGGCTAAGACGAAAAAAGAAACTCCGCTAATGACACAGTACAATACCATCAAGGCGAAATATCCTGATGCGCTTTTACTTTTCAGAGTGGGAGATTTTTATGAAACGTTTGGCCAGGATGCCATTAGAACATCTCAAATTTTAGGAATCGTGCTCACCAAAAGAGCCAACGGTGAAGGACATATCGAACTGGCGGGATTTCCGCATCATTCCGTAGACTCTTATCTGCCGAAACTGGTGAGAGCCGGGATGAGAGTTGCCATCTGCGATCAGCTGGAAGATCCGAAAATGGTCAAAGGAATTGTAAAAAGAGGAGTAACGGAATTGGTTACGCCGGGGGTTACCTTTAATGATCAGGTTCTTAATTCAAAGAAGAATAACTTTCTGCTTTCCCTGCATAAAGAAAAAGAAAAATTCGGGATTGCACTGGTGGATATTTCCACAGGAGAATTTCTGGTGAGCGAAGGAAATCTGGAAAAGCTGCTACATATTGTTCATACATTTGATCCAAGTGAAATCATTTATCAAAGAAGTGTTCAGATTCCGGAACAGATTAAAAACAGAAGTGCTTTCAAGCTTGAAGACTGGGCCTATCAGTATAATTTTGCTTACGAAAAGCTTACCAATCATTTTAAAACCAATTCATTAAAAGGTTTCGGTATTGAAAACCAGCAACTGGCCGTTACCGCAGCAGGAGCGATTTTTGCTTATTTGGTTGAAGATACACATCACAATTTGTTATCTCACATCACGAAAATTCAGATTATTCCGCAGGAAGATTTCCTGATGATGGATAACTTTACGCTAAGAAACCTTGAAATTGTCTACCCAAGCAATTCGCAGGGAAAATCTTTGCTAGATATTATCGACAGAACTTCCACACCGATGGGAGGAAGACTGTTGAGAAGAAGAATTATTTTACCACTAAAATCCGTTAACGAGATCAACAGAAGACTTGCTTTAATTGATTTTTTAAACGAAAATGATCAGTTGAAATATGAAATTTCGCAGCTGTTGAAATCAATTTCGGATCTGGACCGGTTAATGGGAAAACTGGCAGCAGAAAAAATTTCTCCGAAAGAACTGGGGTACCTTCGTCAAAGCCTTATTAATATTCATAAAATCAAAGGGTTGCTTCATCCTCATGCCGATGTGTTGGCGTGGCTGGATCCGTTGTATGATCAGGAAGAATTAATCAAATGTCTTCAAAATCACCTGAATGACGAATTACCGGTGAATCTTGCCAAAGGAAATGTGATTAAAGAAGGAATATCCGAAGAGCTGGACAGGTTAAGAGGATTGCAGTCGAAAGGCCGCGGCTTCCTTGATGAAATGTGTCAGCGTGAAATTGAAAGAACCGGAATTTCCAGTCTTAAGATTGATTTTAATAATGTTTTCGGATATTATATCGAAGTAAGAAATACGCATAAAGACAAAGTTCCGGCAGACTGGCTCAGAAAGCAGACGCTGGTGAATGCCGAAAGGTATATTACCGAAGAGCTCAAAGAATACGAAAACCAGATTCTGGGTGCAGAGGAGAAAATCGGGGTTTTGGAAAATGAGCTGTACCGGAAAGTTTGCGGAGATACCATCATTTATATGGATCAGATTCAGCAGAATTCAAATATTATTGCGCAGCTGGATGTGGCGGTTGGGTTATCCGAGCTTGCTGTTTCTGAAAGCTATACCAAACCTGTTTTAAACGAAAGTTTTGCGATTGATCTTAAAGAAGCACGCCACCCGATTATCGAGAATGCACTTCCGTTAGGAGAAAAATATATTCCGAATGATATTTATCTGGATAAAGATTCTCAACAGATCATTATGGTAACGGGACCGAATATGGCGGGTAAATCAGCGATTCTCCGTCAGACGGCGATTGTCTGCCTGATGGCGCAGATCGGAAGTTTTGTTCCGGCGAAATATGCTGAAATAGGGATTCTGGATAAAATTTTCACCAGAGTCGGAGCTACGGATAATATTTCGGCAGGAGAATCGACTTTCATGGTTGAAATGAACGAGGCTGCCAATATCCTTAATAATATTTCGGAACGAAGCCTCATCCTTTTGGATGAAATAGGGCGCGGAACTTCCACCTACGATGGGGTTTCCATCGCATGGGCCATCGCAGAATACCTTCATCAGCATCCTACGCAGGCCAAAACCTTATTTGCTACCCATTACCATGAGCTGAATGAAATGACGGTGAATTTTGAGCGTGTAAAAAATTTCCATGTTTCCATTCAGGAGAATAAAGGCAATATTATCTTTTTAAGAAAACTGATTCCGGGCGGAAGCGAGCACAGCTTCGGGATTCACGTCGCCAAACTGGCGGGAATGCCCGCAAAAGTAGTGAACAGAGCCAATGAAATCCTGAAAACGCTGGAAGCCAGCCGTACCCAGGGCAGCTCTTCAGAAAGCATCAAAAGGGTAACGGAAGAAAACATGCAGCTTTCTTTTTTTCAATTGGATGATCCCGTTCTGGAAAATATCCGGGAGGAACTTACAAAGATTGATATCAATACTTTAACACCGATAGAAGCTTTAATGAAATTAAATGCGATCAAAAAAATGATTGGAGGCTAAGATTTAGCTATTTTTTTATCGAAGAGATGGTTAAAGGAATTCGAAATCTACAACGGAGTTTTTCACCATTTAATTCTCCGGGAATCCATTTGTCTTTAATTTTTAAAATAGCTCTTTCTGCTTCTCTGTTAAAACTTTCATTGGATCCGGAAGCTTTTACATCTACTATTGAACCTTCTTTGTCAACAACAAAATTAATTTGGCATGTTTCTGTTTCTGCATTACTGATGATTTTTCGCATTCTGAAATTTTCAACAATCATTTTTTTCAGCACTGTCATTCCTAATGGGAATACAGCCACTTTTTCTGATTCAATTTTTGCTCTGCCATTTTTTTCAACCATCAAAAGTTCATTAAGTTCAGTAGTTGGTACGGATTGTTCTTGGGCAGGAATATAAATGCAGAAAAGGATACAGAAGATTGTTATTATTTTCACGGGTAAAGTTTTGATAAAGATTTAGTACTATTGATTTAATGTAATTCTTCGTATTATTCAAACTGCATTTTTATTGGCAACTGAAAAATATACCGCACGGGAACGTCATCTTTTTCGCGGGAACCCAGGATTTCTTAAGGCTTCTGACCATACTTATCTGGTAAAATAGGATAGACAGACAAATTAAAAGTCTTTTCATGATTAATTTTTGCCAAATATAAATATTTAAACTGAGTTTTAGGATTTCTTCAATGTCAATGGAAAAGTGTAAAGATATCGTACTGGTTCGCCATTCACTGTGGCGGGTTTCCATTTCACAAATAATCTTCTCACCGCTGTTTCTGCAGCATCAGAATGTTTCTTATCGCTTCCTGTTGCTGTTACAAATCGTACATATCCGTTTTTTTCAACAATGAAATATACCCTTGTATCAATACTTTTGGATTTTACATTGATAATATCCATTTTTTCCACAAACTGTCTTTTGAAATTTTCTATTCCGCCAGGGAATTCGGGAGCAGTATCTGCTTTGGTAACAACATCATCAATCTTCATTTTCTTTTTTAAAATTTCATAATCAGGCAGTTGCGAAACAGAGGCGTATTCGGATTGTGAAAATAGAAAAGTGCTGAAAAACAATGCTGAAAATAAGATGACCTTCTTCATATTATACAATATATTTGATGGTTTCAGGACAGCAAAAATAACACCGAGAAATTGTTTGACAGAATAAGAACATGTTAATTTTGGTTGATTCGTTATAAGTTTCGGCGCCGCAGGCGCCGAAACCAAGATATATCTTCCACCGGAAATATATCTTCCATAGGTTTTAAACAAAAAAAAGAAAATCAAAACTCATAAATACTTTAAAAATTCAATATCATTGCAGCAAATAATCATCAG
This sequence comes from Chryseobacterium takakiae, assembly GCF_900129385.1. Taxonomy (GTDB): domain Bacteria; phylum Bacteroidota; class Bacteroidia; order Flavobacteriales; family Weeksellaceae; genus Chryseobacterium; species Chryseobacterium takakiae. The sequence goes on from NZ_FQVO01000008.1 coordinate 190,343, forward strand.
AATGATCAAATTAAAATTTAACCTAATTTATTTCCTCGTCAGCCTATTCGTTTTTATCATCGAAGTGTTGATTGCTACAGTATTCAGCAATATATTTTTCGTAAGGGCTTACCTGGGTGATGTATTGGTTGTTATGCTGCTTTTTACGCTCGTAAAATCATTCATAATCATTAAAAACAATCAGAACCTTATTCTGGGAATCTTCCTGTTTTCCTGTCTGGTAGAATGGGCGCAATACTTTCACATTGCCGAAAAGCTTGGGTTACAGCCGGGAAGCATTATGTATATTATCGTCGGAAATTCTTTTTCGTGGATCGATATTGTGTGCTACGCCGCGGGATGTCTGCTGCTGTTTCTTTTTGTTCCCAAAAAATAAACAGCTTACCTTCCGAAACTGTCGTATTTATCTTCCGCGTATTTAATGAAACGGTTGAGTAAGGCTACATTTTCTTTTTCCAGAGGTGAAAGGTCATTGTCTACATTATCAGAAACCGGAATGTACCAGTCGGTCTGCTCAAAAAAATTACGGTATGTTGCTTTTTTGAAGGAATAACCGTGACGTGCAAACACGGAATTTTTAATGATTTCCATATCCAGCTTGCGGAGATTTTTGAGGTCTTTTTCCGTTAATTTCTGTTTGGATGCGTTGATGTTGAAAACGGCATCAGAAGCAATTCTGTTTTTCGATGCAGTGTAGGTTTCCGTTTTTCCTGTTTCCTCATCGGTATATTTTTCGACAAAACTTTTTGGGTTTTCCCAGTCGATGAGGTCGTTATCTGGGCTGAGCATAAAGTTCGGGTTATAAACAAACTCTTTTTTTACCAGCTTTACTATTTTCGACGGCGCTTTTACGGCAGTTTTGTTGAATGCATTCCACGTTCCGGTAAGGCTGTCATTGCTCAGTTTCACTTCAAATCTTCCGTCTGTTTTATCATTTCCAGGTTCATCCAGGATGAAAGATTTTGCTGCTTCATTAAAGACACCGCGGAAAGGGCGTTGGTTTCCGTCTACAATACTTTGTCCGTACACGCTGTCTTTGGTGATCCTGTTAATTTTCAGGACTATTCTTTTAAAAACTTCACCTTCGTAATCTTCACCGATTTCCGGCGTAATCATTTCTTTTCCGGCAAAATCTCCCATGTAAATTCCATAGTATTCTTTATGAATTTCAGGAACAGCAACAGAATCCTGCTTTGCGGTCAGACTGTCTTTTTTTTCATTAGGGTTTTGGGTTTCTTTTTTACAGCCTGCTAAACTTATCATCAGGGAAGCAGTCAAAAATAATTTTAAATTTTTCATATGCAATTGTTGTTTATTTGATGTATTGATTTAAAGGTATTTTTTATTAATCAAATATTCAATGAATATAAGGTTTGGAATCCAGCCCAGCCATGCTATGATCTGGTAGACATCCATCGGATTCGGATGAAATAAATATACGATGATTATTTTCCACATTCTTAGTGTAACTGCAGAAAGGGAAAGCGCAAAACTCCGCCACATCCATTGCTGATGTTCCTTAAAATTTTTCTGCCGGGCCAATTGATAGGCTTTGAAAGTTGAAAACCACCATAAAAAGCCTAACAGTACAAATGAAATCTTAGAATAGATGCCGCCGTTCGCAAATATTCCCATATAAATTCCGGATGGTGCCGCAAAAATAAGAATTAGAAAAATGTAAAATTTTCCGATATTTTTATGAAAATTTTTTATTTCGAAATCTTTCCTCAGAATGGCTAAAAAACCACTGAGCAGGACAAAAATGCTTGTGTAAACATGGGTGTAAAAGAAATAAAGATATTCCGGTCGTTCAGAAACTTCTGTCTGTTTGATCATCAGGAAACTAACCTCTCTTTTCACCGGAATATATTCCATAGTGATTTTCAGCATCAGCCAAAAGAAATATCCGAATCCTATTATCAATAGGAATTTCAGGAATCTGGGAATATTTTTTTTGACTGAAAGCATTACAGATTTAATTTTCCACAATCATACTTATAGGTAATCTAAACTTAGATTTTATAGGTTTTCCGTCAAACAGTGCAGGAGTCCATTTATTTTTTGACATAATTTTTATTACGCGTTCCATCTCTTTATTCATGGAAGGATTATCTCCTACAATTTTAATATCTGTAACATTACCCTCTTCAGAAATTGTAAGTAAGGCTTCAGATTGTACTTTTCCTTGTGCATGTATTTTCTCTCCTCTGAATAATTTCATAAACTCATTTCGAAAGCCATTAATATTTCCTTGATATTCAGCAGGTTTACTGAATTCATTAATAACGATTTCTTTTCGGATAGGTTCTTTGGGATGAGAGATTTCTTGTGCACATATTGTCGAAAAAGTTACAAAGGCAAAGCACGCAGTTATTTTTTTCATAGTATATTAATTATAAATTGTTCAAATCCTGCGCAATCAGCCAAGCTTCACTCCAGCATGCCTGGAAATTAAAGCCTCCGGTTACGGCATCAATATTCAGAACTTCTCCTGCGATATAAAAATTGGGTAAAATTTTAGAAGACATATTTTTAAAGTTAATTTCTTTTAAATCAACACCGCCGGCCGTTACAAATTCATCTTTAAACGTTGATTTTCCGGTAACCTGAAATTTCTTTTTGCAAAGATTTTCAATAATTCTGTCCATTTCTTTTTTTGAAATGTTGGCTACCTGTTTATTGAGGTCGGTAGATGAAACTTCCAGGATTCTTTGCCAGAACCGGTTCGTGATATCAAAAACTTTCGATTGTCCGATTGTCTTTTTAGGATTGGATTGTTTGAATTGCTGGAATATTTCTTCCGCGTCATCCGGAGATTTTGAAATAAAATTAACCTCTACTTCAAAATTGTATTTCATTTTCGCAAGATTCACAGCCTCCCATGCAGAAATTTTAAGAATTGCCGGCCCCGAAAGCCCCCAATGCGTAATCAGCAATGGCCCGCTTTCTTCCGTTTTTAATTTAGGAATGGAGGTTTCTGCCATTTCAAAGCTTGTTCCCGCGAGGTCTTTCAACAAATTATCTTTAATATTAAAAGTAAAAAGAGAAGGAACCAGATCAATTATGTTATGTCCTAAACTTTCAATTATTTTTAAAGATTTTGGAGAACTCCCGGTGGTATAGATGATATAGTCTCCTTCAAAATCTCCCAGACTGGTTTTTACCACATATCTTTCACCCTGTTTTTCAATTTCTTTGACCGAGCATCTGGTCTTTACTTCTACATTTTTTTGCTTAATTTCTTCAAGCATTGCATCAATGATCGTCTGCGAAGAATTACTTTCTGGGAAAACACGGTTGTCGCCTTCAATCTTTAACGAAACTTTTCGGTTTTCAAACCATTCCATCGTATCTCCCGGCTGAAAACGGGTAAAAACACTCAGCAATTCCTTATTTCCGCGTGGATAAAACTGCACCAGCTCTCTCGGGTCAAAACAGGCATGGGTAACATTACAACGGCCTCCTCCCGAAATTTTTACCTTCTGGAGAACATCCGAATTCTGTTCGAGAATAGTGATCTTATACTTCGTTGCGTCCAGGTTGGCGGCACAGAAAAATCCTGCAGCGCCACCTCCAATGATGATGATGTCTTTCATATTCTTTGTAATCCTATGCTCAGGATTATTTTTGCAAAACTACAATTTTTATAAACCATCTTATTTGAGTAATTTTGAAGAATGTAATTTTTTGAATTATAGCCTCGAAAAATTATCAACCGTAAAAGTCATTAAAGTAGCTTTTAACATTAGAGAAAACATGTGAGTTATGAAATCTTTGATTTTCAGCTTCTGTGAGCTTCTGAATAATATATTTAGATTAATTTGTTCTGAAGATCTTTATGACTTTTGTGGTAAAAATAAATTGATATTTAAAATAAAGTTTAAATGATATTCTACCATAAATTTGAAGTACGCTGGAGTGATCTTGATGCGAACAAACATTTGGCCAATTCATCCTATGTGCAGTATTGTGCACAGGCAAGGATGGCATTCATGACCAAAGAAAAAATGGGGGTAACCCAATTGAGCAGATGGGGAATCGGGCCAGTGATCCTGCATGAGCGCTATTCGTTTTTTAAAGAAATTTATGCCGATCAGACGGTAATTGTAAGTGTTGAAATTGACGGATGTTCAGAAGATTCTTCCATCTACAGATTTCTTCATAAGTTTTATACGCCGGACGGAGTGCATTGTGCCACTTCCGAAGCAACGGGAGTCTGGATCGATATGATGCTCAGAAAAATGACCACGCCGCCGGATGATGTTGTGGAAGCGATGAACAAATATAAAACCGCCGAAACAGAAGTGCTTTCTAGAGAAGATTTTAAAAAGTTTCCTTTCCATCCGCATAATATTGATCCGGCCGAATTTACGGTTTGAAGTTTTGGGTTTAAAGTTTAAAATTACTCATTACTAATTATTCATTACTTATATAAAAAAGATATGTTTGAAGATAAATCACAGGAATTAACGCCCATCTCCAAATTAGGAGAATTCGGTTTGATAAAGCATTTAACAGAGCAATTTTCTTTATCTAATAGTTCTTCTGAACTTGGAGTAGGGGATGATGCCGCAGTCATCAATCCTGAAAATAAAAAAGTTGTCCTCACAACAGATGTGCTGGCTGAAGGTGTCCATTTCAATTTGGGATATGTTCCGTTGAAACACCTGGGCTATAAAGCAGTTGTAGTTAACCTAAGCGACATTGCTGCAATGAATGCCACTCCGACTCAGATTCTCGTTTCGCTGGCTGTTTCCAACCGTTTCCCGGTGGAAGCATTAGAAGAGATTTATTCCGGAATTCAAGCAGCCTGCTCAAGGTATAAAGTTGACTTAATTGGCGGAGATACAACGAGTTCCAATGCTGGTCTTGTCATGAGTATTACGGCAATCGGAATAGAGAACGAAGAAAATATTGTAAAACGCAGCGGTGCTAAATCCAATGATCTGCTTGTGGTAACCGGTGACTTGGGTGGCGCTTATATGGGACTTCAGATTTTGGAAAGAGAACATGCGGTTTTCCTAGCCAATCCTAATATGCAGCCTGAAATGGAGGGCTACGATTATATTCTGGAAAGACAGCTGAAACCGGAAGCAAGAACTGATGTAAAAGGTATTTTGGAGCAGCTGGATATTAAACCGACTTCGATGATCGATATTTCGGATGGACTGGCTTCGGAAATACTTCATCTTTCAGATCAGTCCGGAGTAGGATTCAGATTGTATGAAGAAAAAATCCCTATGGACAGCCTTACGATTTCCACAGCAGATGAATTCAATCTAAATCCTGTGGTAACGGCTTTAAGCGGAGGCGAAGATTATGAATTGTTATTCACCATTTCTCCAAACGATTTTGATAAAATTAAAAATCATCCGGATTTTACCATCATCGGACATGCCATTGAAAAAGAAGACGGAAATTTTATGGTGGCAAGAGGATCAAATCAATTGATTGCCTTGACGGCGCAGGGCTGGGATGCGTTTTTAAACTCAAATTAGAATGCTGACTTTTACGGTTCTACCGACTTTAATTATTGTTACATTTTTAATAGTAACACTTTATAAGCACTTTATTAAAAAACAGCCTCAGAATTTAAAAGATACATTCAGGGTTATTTTATTTTTTTCTGTAGTATGGGCCTTAATCTATTATTGGGTTTTTAGCTGAAACATATCAAAACTTCAGTTCTAAGCACCTGTAAATAAAAAACTTTGTCAAAGTTCTGAACTTTGACAAAGTTGATTCCAGTTAAAATATTCTGATATTTTACGCTTTCACAATATTCAGGATTACTTCCATTGCCTTTTGCATGCTTTCCAGAGCTACATATTCATATGGCCCGTGAAAATTAATTCCTCCCGCAAAAATATTCGGACAAGGTAATCCCATATAAGACAGCTGTGCTCCGTCTGTTCCGCCTCGGATGGCTTTGATTTTCGGTTCGATTCCGGCTTCTTTCATTGCCGCAGCAGCACGCTCGATGATGTACATTTTGCCTTCAAACTGCTGCTTCATGTTTCTGTATTGCTCTTTAATTTCAATTTCAGCAGTGCCTTCCCCATGTTTTTGATTAAATTCAGCAACTTTTTCCTCGATGAACTTCTTTCTGGCCTCAAATTTATCAGCATCATGATCTCGGATGATATACTGAAGTTTAGCTTCAGAAATATCGGCATTCAAATCCATCAAATGATAGAACCCGTCAAATCCTTTTGTCGTGGCCGGAGTTTCATTGGCAGGAAGCATTTGGGCAAATTCAGAAGCGAGTAAAGCGGCATTTATCATTTTACCATAAGCATATCCGGGGTGAACACTTAATCCGTGGATTTTCACCACTGCTCCTGCTGCATTGAAGTTTTCATATTCCAGTTCGCCAACTTCACCGCCATCCATTGTGTAGGCAAATTGTGCCCCGAATTTCGCCACATCAAATTTATGCGCTCCTCTTCCGATTTCCTCATCCGGCGTAAATCCTACCGCAATTCTTCCATGCTTGATTTCAGGATGTGCAATTAAATATTCCGCAGCGGTTACAATTTCCGCGCAGCCGGCTTTATCATCTGCTCCTAATAATGTGTTTCCGTCCGTTGTAATCAGGGTCTGGCCAACGTATTTTTTTAAGCTTTGAAATTTTGAAGAGGATAAGGTAAATCCGGTTGTCTGATTTAAAACAAGATCACTTCCGTCATAGTTTTCCCAAACCTGAGGCTTCACATTTTCCCCGCTGAAATCAGGTGAAGTATCATAATGTGAAATAAAACCGATGGTCGGCTGGTCATTATTCTCAAGATTTGAAGGAACATACCCCATGATATACCCATTCTCATCAATGGATACCTCTTCAAGACCGATTGTTTTCAGCTCTTCCGCAATGTAATTGGCGATGTCCCACTGTCTTTTCGTAGAAGGAGTGGTCTCGCTTTCTGCATCGCTGGTTGAATATATTTTTACATACGTAAGAAAACGGTTCAGTAACTTTTCTTTCCATAACGGGTTGAATTCTATTGCGCTCATTATTAGTATAAATTTGTGGGCAAAGTTAACGAATTTGAGTTTCAGAATGGCTTAATTGTAAGCGGATATAAACAATCGAATTTATAAATGATATATAAATATTTGAGAATCAAAATAATGGTAGATTTGTTTGTCAAGAAACTAAATAGTTTAGTTTTATTATATTTGAGAAAATCTAAAAGTATACAATGTTCCTTACTGAATGTCCACGTGACGCAATGCAGGGTTGGGGAGAGTTCATCCCCACAGATAAAAAAATAGATTATATCAACTCCCTGATGGATGTTGGTTTTGATGTGCTGGATTGCCTGAGCTTCGTTTCTCCCAAGGCCATTCCGCAAATGGCCGATTCTGCTGAAGTGGCCGAAAATATCGATAAATCCAGATCCAACACCAAAGTTTCTGCGATTGTTGCTAATTACAGAGGAGCTGAGAAAGCATTAAAACATCAGTCCGTAGACATTATAGGATTCCCGTTTTCTATCTCGGAGACTTTTCAGCACAGGAATACCAATAAAAGCCAGGAAGAAGCATTTAATGAAATTATCAGAATGCTTGAACTGGTAAAACGTGAAAACCGACAGCTGAATATTTATTTTTCAATGGCCTTTGGAAATCCTTACGGAGAAATGTGGAAGTGGGAAGATGTATGCTTCTGGGCTCAGCGGTTTTCGGAAATAGGAATTAAAGATATCTTACTTTCTGATACTACGGGAGTTGCAACGCCTGAAACCATCACCCTTTTGTTTGAAAAGATCCCTGCAAAATATCCGGAAATCAATTTTGGAGGACATTTTCATAACCGCTACGAAGATTCTTATTCTAAATTAAAAGCAGCGTATGATCAGGGCTGCAGAAGGTTCGACAGTGCCATCAAAGGAATCGGAGGATGCCCGATGGCAAAAGATGATCTGGTAGGAAATATGCCGACTGAACAGGTAATCAATTTTATGAGTGTGGAAAAAGCAGAACACAAACTGAATCTGCTGAACTTTGAAAGCGCTTACAATAAGGCAAAGGATATTTTCCATTTTTAAAGAAAAGATATCCTGATAGTATAGCGAGGTCATCCTGAGCTTGTCGAAGGACTTTATTATATTAAAATCAATAGGAGCGGGCTTTAGCCCGCTTTACTATGCAGAACCAATTAGCTTTAGCCTAAACATAAAACAAATCAATAAAATATGTCACCCATCATCTCCCCATCCGAATTAAAAAGACTTCCGACAGAAAACCTTGTCCTTCTTGATGCACGGGTAGGAAAAGACGTGTACCGGAATTATCTTGATAAACATATCAAAGGAGCACGGTTTATTGATCTGGATAAAGATCTGGCAGAAATTGGTGAAAATGCCGCATTCGGAGGGAGGCATCCGCTTCCGGCCATTAAAAAATTTGCGCAGAAACTTTCAGAACTTGGAATTTCCGAAAAATCCCATATCGTTATTTATGATGATAAAAATGGTGCTAATGCTGCGGCACGAGTATGGTGGATGCTGAAAGCTTTCGGATTGGAAAAGGTGCAGGTGTTGGATGGCGGTTTTCAGAATGCTGAAAAACAAAATGTTGAATTCTCTTCCGGTGAAGAAGCTTTTGAAAAATCGGACCTCATTAAACATGAAAACTGGCTTCTTTCAATCTCAACACTGGAAGAGGTTGAAAATGAATTAATAAATGGCAATTCAACGGTAATTGATGTTCGTGATGCATATCGTTACAAAGGGGAATCTGAGCCGATAGATCTCGTTGCCGGACATATTCCGGGAGCAATCAATATTCCTTTTTCTGAAAATCTTGATGAAAACGGGAATTTCCTTGCTCCTGAAATTTTAAGGGAGAAATATGTCAAATTATTGGAAGGTAAACCTGAAAATCTAATCATTCACTGCGGTTCCGGGGTGACGGCTTGCCATACAATTTTAGCTTTGCATCATGCTGGTTTTAGAATCCCGTCTCTATATGTAGGTTCCTGGAGTGAATGGAGCAGAAGGGAAGGAAAAGAAATTGCAAAAGAAATATAAAAACTTTCACAGATCAATCTGTGAAAGCTTGAGGTTGGTTAATTAAAGGTTATCCGTTTTACTTTGCGACACCCAACGCGGCAAAATAATATTGAAAAGAGTTGATTTCCAATGCGAAAACCCCGTCATTTCCAATCATGTTAATGGGTCTCCAGAAACTGCCGTCAAAAAAGCTGATTAGCCCCTGATAAGAATTTAAACCATTCGGTTCGGTAACGCCCCATGGATTTCTCAGGATAATATAATTTTTGTTGTTGAATGTAGACCACCCTAAAACGGTATAAGCATGGTTTCCTACGATATTTGACCCTGTATAATCTTTTCCTGACCCATACGTCCATGCAACCATGGGATTAAAGGTTTTAAAGCTCATGGAATTTTCCCTTACTATCCCGAAAAGATCAAGTCCTGTTCTTGATGAGGTGTAGTAATAATACGGCGTTTTGTTTGTGAGCTGTGCAACAGCTTTTGCAGGATCTCCGTAAGCGGTTTGGGAAATATCCGGTTTGTCATGATTTACATTCGTAATCCATTTTGCAAATGCTTTTTCATACACGGCAGGCCATATTTCCCCAGCATCATTGCTTCTGCAGTATACAGGATTGTTGGAAGCGTTAATGATCGTATTGTCAGTTACTTCCACAAGTCTCGTTGCCGCATCTTTTCCTCCTCCTTTTGTAAAAAACTGAATGGCATTGGAGCGGTCGGTTTCTCCTGTTCCGGTTGCCCTTACCTTATGTTCAATAGTATAAGGAGTTGCCCATGCAATTGCTGCAATTGCTGCGATGAAATAGCAGTTTCCTACTGCTCCCTGAACCGGGTCATTGTATTCGGTAACATCATTGAAAAAATTTCCTCTGTCGCTCCACGATGTTCCTGCTGGCGTCCATCCGTTTGCATTTCCCTGACCGAAAATGATGTTTTTAATGGAAGGAGTAATCAGCCTGTTGTTAATGGTATTGTTCAATTTCGGGATATTCAGTACCACTTTCACATCGCCTTTGTCCAGTCTCGCATTTTTTACAGAAATGGTATTCAGATTTTTGATACCTGTTGCGGAAAGATCATTCAGTGTTTTAATGTTTGAAAGGTTTACAGATTCCAGTTTATCGGTTGATCTCACTTTAATGTCTTCAGATTTCAGGGCACGTACGGCATTATCCTTCGTAAGTTCCAGTCCGGCATACAAAGGTGAATTAAATTTGATATCGAAAAGTTCTGAATAGTTTGTTTCCAGGGTTTCTTCCAGGATCTGATACGATTTTGCATCTTTCCAGTCGAATTTTCTTCCTGTAATGGCTTCGGTTAATGCATAAGGGTTGATAACTCCTACAAACATTTCTTTAGGTGCTTGGTCCATGATAATTGGTTTTAAAGGTTAAGGTTATTATTAACATAGTTTTGAAAATCAGTACGGTACAGTTCTAAAAATCGGTTGAATAAAGAAATTCCAAAATCATCATCGGGAGCAATTATGATTTTCTTTGAATTAACTTCGATCATTCTTTGGCTTCCCCCCACCAAGGCCTGGTTATTTTGAGAATTCTCTTTTTTATTGAATAAAGAAAGAAGCTGAAGAAAAATTTCCGTATCAAATTTCTTTTGTTCAGATACAATCATTTTTTCATCGGTGTCATATCCTTTGAAGATTTTCAGTTCGGCAATTCCGTTCTCTTCGGAAAACGTAATCTGATATCGGTACGCATACTGCGGAGGAACACTTCCGTTATTAAATGATACGATGATTGTATTGGCTTTCATACTGTTGATTTCTGAAGCCAAAGTTATACGGGTTTGATATTCTGTGTGTTAGTAATTTTACGAAATGTGTATGGGAAAAAAACGGAAATAAAAAAGCTGTCTCTAAATGAAACAGCTGTTATTTAATAATGTTAAATTGAAAATTTTTTAGCAAGCAATTAAAGCATGCCCAGCTCAAATTTGGCCTCTTCGCTCATCATGTCCTTATTCCAGCTTGGTTCGAAGGTAAGCTCCAGGTCAACACTTTTTACATTTTCCACTTCTGCTACTTTATCTTTTACTTCCTGAGGAAGTGTTTCTGCAACCGGGCAATTGGGAGTCGTAAGGGTCATGATGATCTTAACATCCGCATCATCGGAAATCTGAACATCATAAACCAGTCCTAATTCATAGATATCTACCGGAATTTCAGGGTCATATACGGTTTTCAAGACGTTGATGATCTCTTCACCAATGTCAGCAATCTGATCGTCTGTAAATTTCATTTTTTAATCTAAATTGATGTACCTTTTCAACAAATCTTCCTGGCGCATGCGCCGGAAAATATTTGCCAAAGTTAAGACATCTTTTTCACAATAGTCTACTATTCTTTGCAAGTCTTTCTCTATGTAGTAGATTGATGAAACCATTGAGCCGTCGATATCATCTTTCGGAGTAGGAACTTTAAAAATATGAGCCAGTAATTCCAGGGAAACAAAACTCTTGTAGTCCCCGAATTTCCAAAGTTCCATGGTATCAAGGTGAGGAATTTCCCAGGGTTTTTTTCCAAACATCTGAAATGGTACCGGAGGCATCATTCCATTAATCAGGAACCTTCTGGCAATCCAGGGAAAATCAAATTCTTTTCCATTGTGTGCACACAGAATTACTTCACGAAGCCGCGGACTATTAAAAATTTCTCCGAATTCCAGTAATATCTTTTTTTCGTCATGCCCGGCAAAACTTTTAATTTTTAAAGTATCATTCTTTTCGAGCATCCCGATCGTAATACAGATAATCTTCCCGAATTCTGCCATAATGCCTGCTTTTTCCGAATAAAAATCCTGTGCGGAAATTTCATCTTTTCTCTGAAATTTTGTTTTTTTATCCCAAAGCATACGTTCAGATTCAGGCAGCTCTTCCCAAGATCCCGAACCCGGAACGGTTTCAATATCAATAAATAAAACTCTTTCTAAAGGTATGTGCTGTATCATTTGTTTTTTATTTATCCTACCTGCATCCCGTTTTTCACGGGCGATGAAGGGGTTAGTAAGGTAACGTCCTTTTTATCTTCTCCATAAACTCCTAAAACCAGACATTCACTGAAGAAATTGGCAATCTGTTTTTTAGGAAAATTAACAACGGCCAAAACCTGCAACCCGATTAATTCTTCTTTACTGTATAATGACGTAATCTGTGCAGATGATTTTTTAATTCCCAAATCTCCAAAGTCTATTTCCAGCTGATAAGATGGATTTCTGGCTTTCTCAAAGTCATTGGCTGAAACTATGGTTCCGCATCTGATATCAATTTTTTCAAAATCTGTCCAGGAGATTTCAGGTTTTACTGTCATGATGTGATTTATTATTCTATTTCTCTTTTTCTTTTGGAGATTTAACAAAAGTATTAAAATAATAAAACTTACATAATGTTGATTAATAAATTTTACGCTTAATAATCAGTTGGTTAGGATTTGTTGAAAAAAAATTAAGATTTCCGTGCAAGATTTATCCGAAAACGGAATTTATAAGATGAGTACTCAATGATAATGTTTAATGCTAAAATTTAAGATAATGAAGATAAAAAAAGTACTTCATTTCCTGATGCTTGCTGTTTTTGCCGTATCCGGAATGTCATTGATATCGTGCCTTGAAGACCAGTATACACCAATTCCTGTAAAACTAAGTGACGTTGACGGAAATTACAAAGCAAGGCTGGCAACCTTCCAAGGAGGGAAAATAAATGAAAAACTAACTGACTTCAATGCTAAAGACAGCCTGATCACTTTCAAAGATTTTCCGGCCAGAGAAGTGGTAAAGACGGTCATAACAGATCCGGCGAAAGCCGATACTGTTTTAGCACACTTGGGTAAAGTAGAATATAAAATAAAATTCAAATCCAAGCTGAATACCGGGCAGAATGTGGTAGAACTTGCTTTAGAGCCTCAGGTAATGGTTTTCCAGATTCCTGTTGAAGGGGTAATAAAAAATGTTTCCGTGAAGATGACAGCAAAGCAGAAAGGTTTTTATGTAGGATATGACACTTCCCTGAGATTTGCCTGGGAAGCGGAAAAAATAACTGTCGGAGGGACAGATGTTGCCCCTTATCAGGTTATAAAATATGAAGTTCCCATCAGTATTAAGAATTAATAGTAGTTTTTTACAGATAGGCCGGCCTCAATTTGAGGCTGTCTATCTTTGTATTATGTTAAATGGATGATGGTCGGTGTGATGCCATAATAGTCAATGAAAGAAAATAACGAGCAGGTTTTGGTAAGCCGTCTTTTACAAAAAGAAGAAGCGGCCTGGAGAGAGCTTTTTGAAGCTTATTCAGGTAGTCTTGCCTATGTATGTTCGAGATATATCATTGACAGGGATCAGGTAAATGACGTTTTGCAGAACAGCTTTATCAAAATGTTTCGGTCTATTGATGCTTTTGAATACAGAGGATATGGTTCTCTGAAAGCATGGATCACCAGAATTGCAGTCAATGAATCTTTACAACATATTAAACAAAATGCAGGTTTCAAAATTATAGCTGATGAAACCGATATTCCGGATATTGAAATGGAAGAAGAGCCTGATCTGGACGAAATTTCACAGCAGGAAATTATGGAAATGATCAAGACACTTCCTGATGGGTACAGAACGGTTTTCAACCTTTTTGTTTTTGAGGAAAAAAGTCATAAAGAAATTGCAGAGATCCTGGGAATTGCAGAAAATTCTTCAGCATCGCAGTTTCACAGGGCAAAATCAATGCTTGCCCGGAAAATAAAAGAATATAAAATGTCTAAAACAGCGCAATATGAGTAATGAATGGTTAAATGATCTGCGCAGAAAAATGGAAGATCACACAGAAGATGTTCCTGATGGATTGTGGAAAAATATCAGGGAAGAACTATTTGTGGAAGACGAGAACAACGGCATTCCCGGTTCCGTTCCGAACGATCTCAAAGCGCAGAAGGCTGTTATTGAATTTAACCGGCCGTTAATGTATCGTATTGTCGGTGTTGCTGCGACGGCTATTATATTCATGATTCTGGGCGGGCTATTTGATTTTACCGGAAAAAAAGATAAACCTGAAATTAAAGAAGAATATACGGCAAAGGAAAATGCTCAGAACGAGCCGATTGCTGATTATATCGAAAAAAAATCAATTAAATACATTGATATACAAGATTTTAGTTCTATTCAAAAAGGGCAAGAAAATCAGGGTTTAATACAAGACTATTTTAAAGATTATTTACCGACTGTCAAACTTTCATCAGGAATTAATCAGGTTAGCAAATCAGAAATTAATCTCCAAAATAAAACTTTTGCTGAAAATAAACCAGCTCAGCAAGAAAACGCGGGAGCTACTACGGAAAATCCGCTTTTTGAAGAAACAGCGGAGACCTATCCTTTGATGACAAAAGAAGAAAGAAAAAAGAAGGAAGAAGCTGAAAAAACGAAAAATCTGGCATTCAACAAAGCAAAAAGAAACTGGATACTGGGCTTGGGAACCGGTAATGCCACATCAAATTCTACCGATCAGTTCCCGGGTTATGCATCACTCACCGGAGCTACACCCTCTCTTCCTGAAATGTGGAGTCTGGGATCCGGCGAAGATCCGCTGATGTCCATTCTTCTGGCTAATCAGGATAAAAAAGTTGATGCCACCATCAGGCACAAAACACCCGTTACTTTTGGGGTTTCTGTTTACAAAAATGTAGGCAAAAAATGGAGCATCGGGACAGGGATCAATTATACTAAGCTTTCCGCAGAGCTTACGTCCGGAAGCCAGTCGGATTTCATTAGCAGTGAGCAGAATATTCATTATGTAGGAATTCCGGTTCAGGTAAATTATAATGTTGTCCAAAAAGGAGCCTTTACGGGCTATATCACAGGAGGAGGTGCAGTTGAAAAAGCAGTTTCCGGCAATATCAAGACGAAATATATTGTAGACGGCTCGGTAAAGCAGGAACTCAAAGAAGATATTCGTGAAAAACCGGTTCAGGTTTCTGTGAATTCGGCTGTAGGAGTTCAGTTTAAGGTGGTAAAATACATCGGCATTTATGCCGAGCCCGGACTTGGTTATCATTTTAAAGATAACAGTTCGCTAAAAACGATTTATAAAGAAAACCCTTTGAATTTTAATCTAAAGTTCGGAGTCAGAATAGCATTGGATTAAAATAATTTAAATCACAAAAATAATTGTATATGAAAACAAAACTAATTTTTTTAAGCTTTTTATTGTTAAGTTTTTTACAGGTGAAAGCACAGCAATGCACCCCTGAAATTACCAGTCCGAGACTGGGAACCCTGTTTCCGGAAAAAATCGTTTTCTGCAATACGGAGACGGAAACCCTTTCTACCACCCAAACATATGGAACGTACCAATGGTACAGACAACAGTGGGACTGGCAGACCCCCAATAACAATCCGTGGGTAGCAATTCCCGGTGCGACCTCACAAACTTTAACCATCAACGGTAATGATGATATGCTGTATTATTTCAAAGTTGAAGTAACACAAAATGACTGTACTGCTGAAAGCACTGCGGTTCTTGCAGACGGCTATGCGTACGGACTTCCATTTATGATGGCAGACTTCCAGCCGGGAACTTTTGAGGAAACCGCACCCGGAGTGTATAACGTCTGTGACGGAGCATCAGTGCAGCTTAATGACGGTTTCCCACAGCTTTACGGTACGCATACGTGGTTTAAATGCCTTCCCGGAAGCAATCCTCCTTTACCAACTGACCCTTGTATCATTGCAGGGGAGACCGGAGACTCATATACCGCTGTCAATTCCGGAACTTTCGGATTTTATGCCTGTACGGAATATTGTCCGGATCAGTGCGAGATGCTGAGTGATTTTGCATTTATCACCTTAAACTTCGGAACATTTAGTTTCTGCTCCAATCTCGGAACGGGAGAAACAAAACCAAAGGAAAATAATCTCAGCGTTTATCCGAATCCTGCATCACAGGTTATTTACATCGGAAAAGAATCTGATAAGAAGTATCCTGAAGTTTCGATCATTGATATGTCAGGGAAGCTGATCCTGCAAAAAAAGGATCACCAGTTCTCTGAGGCTATTGACGTAAGTGCCATCGTTCCGGGAACGTATTTTATTGTTTCTAAATCTGCGAAAGGAAAAGTGTATAAGAATAAATTTATCAAGAAGTAAATTTTTTGAGATCTTTTGGATTGAATTGATTGAAAGGCCCGGAGTTGATTCCGGGCTTTTCTTTTATACTTAAATATTGCGCTCATCGATTAGAAAAAATATTTTATTTTTGCATCAAAACACAGACGATGCTGATTAAAATTTATGGAAGTGCAATACACGGCGTCTCGGCGCAAACCATTACGATTGAAGTTAATGTAGACACAGGAGGAGTCGGCTATCACCTCGTTGGACTTCCCGACAACGCCATCAAAGAAAGCAGTTACAGAATTTCCGCCGCGCTGAAAAATGTCGGTTATAAAATTCCCGGAAAGAAAATTACGATTAATATGGCTCCCGCCGATCTTCGTAAAGAAGGAGCTGCCTATGATCTGAGCATTGCCATCGGAATTCTTGCTGCCTCCGACCAGATTCTTGCCGAAAATATCCAGGACTATATCATTATGGGAGAACTTTCTCTCGATGGAACCTTACAGCCGGTAAAAGGGGTTTTACCGATTGCCATACAAGCGAGGGAAGAAGGTTTTAAAGGAATCATTCTTCCGAAACAAAATACGCGTGAAGCGGCTATTGTAAACAATCTCAATGTTTTTGCTGCCGAAAATATAAAAGAAGTCATTGATTTCTTTAACGAAAGAAAACCGCTGGAAAAAATTGAAATCGATACGAGAAAAGAATTCCAGGAAAAAATTAATGACTTCCCGTTTGATTTTTCAGAAGTGAAAGGGCAGGAGACCGCAAAACGGGCAATGGAAGTTGCAGCAGCGGGCGGACATAATATTATTTTAATCGGGCCTCCGGGAAGCGGAAAAACAATGCTTGCCAAGAGGGTTCCCAGCATTTTGCCTCCGCTCAGTTTAAAGGAAGCACTGGAAACAACAAAAATCCATTCCGTAGCCGGGAAAATGGGTACGGAAACTTCGCTGATGACGGTTCGTCCATTCCGTGCACCGCATCATACGATCTCTGATGTGGCGCTTGTCGGCGGCGGTGGTTATCCGCAACCCGGTGAAATTTCGCTGGCACACAACGGCGTATTGTTTCTGGATGAAATGCCTGAATTTAAAAGAACCGTGCTGGAAGTGATGCGGCAGCCTCTGGAAGACCGGGAAGTGACCATTTCCCGTGCGAAATTTACGGTAAACTATCCCGCAAGTTTTATGCTGGTTGCCTCCATGAATCCAAGTCCGAGCGGATTTTTCCCTGATGATCCCAATAATACTTCCACGGTGTACGAGATGCAGCGGTATATGAATAAGCTTTCCGGGCCGCTTCTGGATAGGATTGATATTCATATTGAAGTGCAGAAAGTGGAGTTTGAACAACTGGCAGAACGAAGAAAAGGTGAAAAAAGTGAAGATATCAGAAAACGTGTTTTGGTAGCCCGCGAAATTCAAAGAGAGCGCTATAAAGACTTGAAAATAAGCTATAACGCACAAATAGGCCCTAAAGAAATTGAACAATATTGTAATCTGGATGAAACTTCCTTCAGCCTCATCAAGACCGCCATGGAAAAGCTGAATCTTTCGGCAAGAGCCTACGATCGCATCCTCAAAGTAGCCCGAACTATCGCCGATCTGGAAGAATCTGAAAGTATTCTTTCATATCATGTCTCGGAAGCGATACAGTATAGGAGTTTGGATAGGGAGTTTTGGAATGGGTAGGAATTTATTATTAAAATACGTCAAGTTTTGACGTTGTTGTGATTGATATTTGCAATCAGAGACAGCATATGGCCATATGAATATTGTCTAAACTTTTAACCAAAAAATAATTAAAATGATTTTTACAAATGATTTTTTTGCCACAGGTTCAACCCTTCCAAATGATGATTTAGTTCAGTTAGTAGACAGTAATACGTCTGAAAATGTTAATTATAAAAAAATTAATGCATGGTATTATGACGTAGGACCTGTAATTGCAGACGGAATTATTATAAGAAAAAGATATGATATTCCTACTGGCACTTATGAATATTATGCATTAACAAGCTTTCTATCAGGAAAACCAATCAATATTGAATTATTTGGAGCAAAGGGCAATTCCAGGACAGATGACACTCTTGCCTTTATCAATGCTGCAAAATTTGTTAATGGGCTTCCTGATTTTGTTTCTGTAGATATAAATGATTCAAATGAAAATTGGTCTCTGGAAAAGCAATCGGTTACCATAGTTGGAAATAGTCCCATCGGATATAAGATCTTAGATACAATTAAATTTGAAAAACCTGTTAATTTCTTAGTCGATACAATTTTCTACAGAGGCGAAAAAAATAAGGCTGCCTTAATTTTTCAGAATAGCCATAAGAACGTAATTGATACTAATGTGACGGCAAAGCCAGGTGCAGAGTTTACTTCCGAAGATTATATCGGGGTCTGGATTCAAGGAGCTGCTTATTCAAAAATAAAAGTAGGCGCTTCTTTCTTCACAAAAGGTATAGTTTGTGAGGCTAACAAAGTTCCGGGATTATTTGAAGGATTTGCCTGGAATGATATTGAACTCAAATCATTACAAAGTAATCTGGAATCTTTTGTAATCAGAAATACAAATGATGGCTGGGCAAATGCAAATAGAGTAACAGGAGGAGAGTTTGGCTCATTTCGGGGGCAGATTAATGAAAGCCAGCCAATCAACAGAAAAAGAGCTTTTATTAAGTTTGAGAAAGACGGACTTTCTTCAGGGTGTAATTCTTGGTTGTTTTTAAATCAGTCATTTGAAGGGAAACTTCTGGGGATTAATGAAAATGAACTTGTAGAAACGCTTTGCTTTGATTTTTCCGCGGCTCCATGTTATGGAATTTCTATTGTGGAACCAAGAATTGAAAATGTAAACGATAACAGAGCCGGCATATTTCATACAGGATCTCAGTTTGAATTCAAATCTAATCAATATACTTCAGTAACAGATTTTACTGATCAAAATAACATACGGTATATTGGTGAAAATCCAATTGTGCTATTGGACGAAAATTTAAATGATGATTTCAAGATCAACAGGATGATTAATAATTACAGGCATACTTATGTGAAAAAGTTGGAACCGTATAATGACAGAACGGGCCTTTTTCCAGATGCTTATTATGCTAATAGATTTTGTCAGATTTTTAAAATCAATAGTCA
The DNA here is from genome assembly GCF_900129385.1 of Chryseobacterium takakiae. Taxonomy (GTDB): domain Bacteria; phylum Bacteroidota; class Bacteroidia; order Flavobacteriales; family Weeksellaceae; genus Chryseobacterium; species Chryseobacterium takakiae. The sequence goes on from NZ_FQVO01000008.1 coordinate 209,627, forward strand.
CAATACAAGGCTTTGGGTAAAATGGTACAGAAAGTCAGAAATTGTACTGTTTGATGAAAATAAAGACATAATTAATGATCTTACCAAACTTACTCAACAAATTTCTTTGTTTGATTACAGGCCGCAAGATTATTATATTCCTGATAATGGTCCAGCACTTACTAATAAAACAATACTTATTGGAAATGAATCAAACAGTGATTTCGTTAATAGCATGACATTTATTGAAGAAGCTAAATATGTAGGAATTATTCAGCAGCCATATCCGAATTCAAGGCTTAAAGTAATGCTAAATCAGAATGATAAAGGAAAAATAGAAAAGGTGAAGTTCTTAGGAGTAGCTACCGATACTTACCCAACAATTAATAATCCATCTGATATGGCTAGGTTTAGTTTTAATACAGGTGAAAAGTTTTATGATTACACAACATTTCAGACGTCAGTTATAAAAAAATCAGGTGTTAATGCTGCTGTATCGGGCTATACTGTAGATACAGTTGCCGGTTCCAGGAAATTTATTATTAATACCGGTGCAATAAACGAAATAGCGGAAGGACATCTATTTTATTTAACAGCAAATGGAGGGAACAGATTTTTCAGAATTACAGAATTAAACGGGAATATTATTACAACTGATTTACCATCAGATGTTACATTAAGCGGTACAGCCATTACCTTCCCGGTTTGCACATTTGAAACGTATTAATTCCACTTTAATAGAGACACAGAAGCCGTCTCACAACTGAGGCGGTTTTTTTTATTAAAAAAAGTTGTAATATTAGCGAGTATTTTGTATATTTATCTGGTAATCAGTCATATAT
>NZ_FQVO01000012.1 GCF_900129385.1 Chryseobacterium takakiae
ATTTATCATTTTGAGTAAATCCTTTATCATCTAGATAAAACGGAAGAAATTTTGTCATATTAGGATACATGATTTTTTGTTTATAAAAATCCTCCAATTTTTGCAAGGTTAAATTGTTATCAAGCTCTAGCCAATGATGTTGACCTGGAAAATCTTCATTGCTGTTTAATTTTCCCGAAGAAGTGTAGCGACATTGCCCGCGGTTTTTTAATTGCTTTTCATAGGTCAGAAGGTGTTTGTAAATAGCCGGATAGTTTTGCTCAAGAATCTTATAACTTCCATAATAAGCTAAAATTACATACGTATCTGCAAAATCATATCCGTATTTTTTGATATCTCTGCCACGTAAAATAGGTCGAATAATTTCAACAGAATTTGGATCTTCATTTATTAATTTTTCTCTTGTATAAGAATCAATTATAAAAGCTTCATTAAACCCAGTAATAATACCTCTACTTATATTGATATCCCAATCTTTTAAAGGAGTTCCTATCTTCTCAATTTTCGCTTTGATTTGTTGTTCTAAAGAAGAAAGTATTACCCAACTTTCAGAATTTGCAAATGTGGTTTGTACTGCATTTTGTCTAAAATAATCGCTCATTTCCTTGCAATATTTATTGGATAGGTTTATTTTATGCAGAATAGGTTTAAAATAAACCAAAACTGACTAATAATTTTAAACAGAAAAATAATGATTTACGGGTACATAAGAGTAAGTACAGACAAGCAGACGGTAGAAAACCAAAGATTTGAAATTAATCATTTTTGTGAAATACAGGGTACTGTTGTCAACAAATGGATTGAAGAAACAATTTCCGGAGCAAAAAACGTTGATGACAGAAAGTTGGGTAAACTATTAAAAAAAATGAAGAAAGGAGATATTCTTATTTGTTCAGAGCTTTCCAGATTGGGAAGAAATTTATTGATGATTATGGGAATTTTAAATGAATGTATGAATCGTGATATTCAGGTGTGGACAATAAAAGATAATTATAGGCTTGGCAGTGACATCAGCTCTAAAGTATTAGCATTTGCATTCGGTCTTTCAGCTGAAATTGAAAGAAATCTTATTTCACAAAGAACTAAAGAGGCTTTGGCAAGGAAAAAAGCAGAAGGTGTCATTTTGGGACGACCTAAGGGAAGTCGTTCAGCAAAAACTAAACTAACCGGACAGGAAAGAAAAATTCAGGATTTGTTAGATCGCAAAGTTTCTTATTCAGCAATAGGGAGAATTTTGGGTGTACATCGTTTGACAGTAAGCAGCTTCGTGAAAAATCAAAATCAGATGGTGAATAACTAACTTAGTAAAGTGATTCCAACTAAATCAGATTATTTCCGTAAAAAAAATACTCTGATTTAGTTGGAATTTTATTATATTCGCCAAAACTAATATACCATCCACGTATGATACCCATATATAAATTCACATTTTTTATCGTCGATATCTGAGATATATCAAGCTTTTAAAATTCTATTACCTCATTAAAATGCGAATGAGGTATGATTAGCATGATATAATTAATAGCTTATTTTATGGACATAAACTTACAAAACAAAATTTCAGAATATTTGAAAGCTGAAAGAAATCAGGCAATCATTAATTCTGATGAATTTTATTTTCAAAAAGCCAAAGATGAACTGCAGAAATTTTTAGACTTAGAAGTAAGAGAAGAAGAGAAACAGATTCTTATCGCTAATAAAAAGAAATACGAAGAACTTAAAAAGTTATTTCAGGATTCCGAAGAATTTTCTGACTTTGGGAAAACAATATTCTCTCTAGTTTCTTATTGTGATTTAAAAGCTTACAAAAAAAATGAGCTCAATCAGTATGATGATAAAAGAGTGCTGGCTTCAGCATTCGTACGAATGAATAACTGGCTGGAGCAGCTGATTACCTATAAATTTGAAGGACAGCTTTCCGAAGGATCGGTAAAAAATGCAATCGAATATCTTCTTCACCCGGAAGATCATTTTACCATGCTGAGTGAAAATCACCGCAGCCTGATTTCTGAAAACCTTTTCAAAAAAAGCTATAATAAAAGTACATTTAAGCAGGACTTTATTGATTTTTTTTCCGGGTTATCTATACAAGTTAAAAATCCTGTAAACTATACGCATTTACTGTCATGTTTAAGTTATGATATCAGTCCTGAATGGAAAGAAAGCATCATTGGGTTAATATCTCCAGACGGAACCGGATGGCAGGAAGGAGCTATTAATGATCTAAACGGTGCTGATTATATAATTTTATGGAATCACAGGAAACCTAACGGTACAACCAAAACTTTTAAATTATTAAAAGATTGTATTGATGAAAACGGCTCTTTTAAAATTTTCTACACTTCAAAAAATAATGCAATTTATATAGCAGAAGTCATTGACTTTGCTACATCAGCGCAGGAATACAATAAAGTAGATTGGGAAAATAATTATGAAAATATTACATGGAAACTAAATTCATTTGATGAATATAGGGATGGAGATAAATCAGCAAGCTGGGTATATTTAGTAAATAAATTTTATAAAATTGAGCCAATCCCATCTTCTCATTTTAAATATTATTTCTCTTCAGGTTACCCAAGCGTTGGTAGCCAGACACCAATAATTTCAATGATATCAAATATTGAATTCAAAAAAAATCAAAACATGAAAAAGACCATCGAACTGCTGCAGTACAAAAAGCAAATCATTTTACAAGGCCCTCCCGGGACGGGAAAAACAAGAGAAGCAAAACAGATTGCACAAAATATCTTAGGGTTAAATGAAAAAGAACTTCAAGAAAGCAAACAGTTCAAAATCATACAGTTTCATCCAAGTTATACCTATGAAGATTTTGTACGAGGAATTGTGGCAAGACCAAATCCTGAAGGAGAGGGAATAATCTATGAAGCTGAAAATAAAACGTTGGGTAAATTTGCAAAGAATGCTTTAGAAAATTATAAGAAATCACAAAGCATCACTTCAAATAATAGTCTTGAAACCGATTTTGATAGATTCATAAACTTTATTATTGAACAGTTGGATCTCTCCGGCAAATTTAATATATCTGAAAATGTGTATATATTTTCCGTTGAGGATAATCGATTTAAATACAAAGGAGATAATTGGAGTGCACACGCAAACGGTCTCAATATGAATTTTAGTCAGCTTAAAAAAATTATTGAGCTTAATTTAAATTCACGTCAGGAAATTGTTAAAAATGAATTATTAAACTCATTAACAAGACAGCATGCTACATATTATCAAAATTTTTTAGACTTATACAAAAAATTTATTTCAAATAATCCCTCTAAAATTGATAAAGAAGATTTAAAAAATTTCGTTTTAGTAATAGACGAAATCAACCGCGCCAATCTATCTTCAGTCTTAGGCGAATTAATTTACGCATTAGAATACCGTGGAGAAAAAGTTGAATCGATGTATGAAGTCGATGGGTCTCAAAATCTTGTTCTTCCGCCAAACCTTTACATCATCGGAACCATGAACACCGCAGACCGGAGTGTAGGGCATATTGATTACGCCATCAGAAGAAGATTTGCTTTTGTAGATGTTATGCCGAAAGATTTAACATCAGAAATGGAAGGCGGAGAATTTTATACCGATCTGTTTTCTGCTGTAAAGGCACTTTTCACAAAAGATGAGTACAAGACTAAATCAGATTTTATTTCTCAGGAATTTGAACCCAAAGATGTAGCTTTAGGACACTCTTACTTTATCAATAAATCAGAAGAAGGAGCAGATATGAAAGTACGATGGAATTACGAAATTAAACCTATTCTTTTGGAATATGTAAGAGACGGAGTTTTAAAAACGGATGCTTTGAAAAAAATTAACGAGTTGGAAACTACATTCAGTTTAAAAATTGAGTAATAATGGGCATCATTCTGAAAGAACATATTCATTATAGTTTACTGATTACAGAAAATTGGTATGATGTAGTACATGAAGAAAGGAAAAACTATTTTCAAAAATCTTCTTTATCACAAATAAAGCCGCGTTTTTTTAAAGAAGAAAGAGGAAAAGATTATCCTTGTTTCAGACATACAGTTACCGAAAACGAGGTTAAGATTATTTCCGATTATTTTGTAGGGATTGATTGGTTCACTACTGATAAAAGCCGGTATATTCAGGTAGAGCCAAAGCTTAACGATAAGGTTGTAGAATCTTTTGAAGAAGCTACAAAAAAGAGTGACACTTTTTCTGATAGAGAGATTGAAGAATTTAATGGAAAAGTAGAAGAAGAAATTAAAAATTCTTCAGGAAAGAAAGAAGTTGATGTCATTGGAATGCTCATGCAGATCATGTCTCATGCCGAAGTATCAAAACATACAGGAAAATTACTCTTTGTAGATTGGGAAGATCAGGAGATTTTAATTAATCAAAAGCAGGATTTACTGGCTCCTTTTTTGGTGGTTCGATTTCTTAATCTGTTAAAACACATCGTTAGAAAAGGTCTAAAAAAATCATATTATAAAAAACAGGATAACCTTAGGAATAGGGTTAAAGGTAAAATTTTAGTCGGACAACAGATCAGACAGAACGTTTTTAAAAACCGACTGACAAACACTGTCTGCGAATACCAGGTTTTCGGAGAAGATTCACTGGAAAATCGTTTTTTGAATAAAGTATTTATATTCTGTACCAACTACATAGAGAATAATAAGATTTATTTTAAGGAAGAAAATGAAATTTTTTGGTTGATCAATTATATTCGGCCGTCGTTTGAACATATTGGAAGTGAGATCAATATTCAGGACATCAAAAATTATAAGCATAACCCTTTTTTCAAAGAATACAAAGAAGCTATTAACATTGGTCAACAAATTTTAAAAAGATTCTCTTATAATATTACCAAGACGACTGAAGAAGAAATCTTTACCCCTCCGTTTTGGATTGATATGCCGAAGATGTTTGAACTGTACGTCTATGCTCAATTGTTAAAAGATAATCCTGAACTTCAGGCAAAAGACTTTAATTATCAGTTCTCTACCTATGGCAATGCTTTGGATTTTTTGATTTGCAGTGACAAAAAGAAAATTGTAGTGGATGCAAAATATAAACTGCATTATAATTACAGCCAGGTTCATAATGATATAAGACAGGTCGCAGGGTATGCGAGATTAAAAAAAGTGAAAAATCAATCCCCTCAATTAAATGAAGAAATAGAATGTCTAATTATTTATCCAAAACCAATTAATGGTATTCATAAGAATAATTTAAATCTAGGTGAATTACAATGGGATGAAATTAATGCCTATCACAAAGTTTATAAAATAGGGATAAATTTACCGGTGATAGAGCAGAATGAATTAAAATAGCTGTCAGAGATTGCTTCGCTTTGCTCGCAATGACCCATCAATTCACCATCCCGCCACCAAAAATCCTCACACAATACTCAGTCCCCAGAAACCTCGGATCTCCGTGCTTCTCAGACCAGAAACCGTCCAGAACATCCGGGTTGATCCGGCGGTACACGGCAACGCCTTTGTAGATCTTTTGGTCGTCACCTTCGTAGTGGAAGTTGATGACTAAGATGCCGTCTTTGTAGAAGCCGGTGCCGTGCTGTTCGTGGTGGCCGATGAGCCATTTGGCGGTGATGCGGTTGTTTTCGTCGAGGGATAAGGTCAGGATTCCCTGGTAGGAACTGCTGCCTGCTTCCTCCTGATTGCTGCCCTGAATGGCATAACTTCCTGCGAGATCCTGTACGGTCATGGATGGTATTTCCCGCAAAGGTAAAAATTCCGGATCATTTTTTTGTGTTAGATTTGCCGAATGTTTTACGCAATAGCAGTCATCAGCATCGTCACGTTCATCATTTTCGGAATCGATAAAAGAAAAGCGGTGCAACATCAGCGGCGAATTCCGGAGTCCGCTTTATTGTCCCTGACTTTCCTAGGCGGAACCATAGGAGCTTTGCTGGGAATGCTCCTCTTCAGGCATAAAATTTCAAAAACATCATTTTTACTGAAGTTCGGATTAATCGTATTGATGCAGGCTGTTTTTATGTATTATTTAAGCGATTTTTTTTGAATTTAATGGGTAAATCTGTCTCGGCTTACAAAATATCACAGATATTTTCTTAATTCATCTTAAACCCTTATCTACTCTTAATGTTTAAAAAGCATTTCAAAATTGTTTAAGTAAATCAAAGATAATTTAACGTTAAAAATCAGGATTAAAAAAAATAATCGGATATTTCCAGACATGAATTACTGCGATCAATATTAAACATCCTCATTATGAATTTGTTAATTAACATAACTATTTAGCAAGTATTTCATTAAAAATCACTACTTTTGCACCCGTAAAAATCTTTTATGCAAAACATTAGAAATATTGCGATCATCGCACACGTTGACCATGGGAAGACCACACTGGTTGACAAGATCATCCACGCTACCAATATCTTCAGGGAAAATCAGGAGAGTGGGGAGTTAATTATGGATAACAACGACCTTGAAAGAGAAAGAGGGATCACCATCTTATCCAAGAATATTTCTGTTACTTATAAAGACACGAAAATTAACGTAATCGATACACCGGGTCACGCCGATTTCGGGGGAGAAGTAGAAAGAGTATTGAAAATGGCAGACGGGGTAATCCTGTTGGTGGATGCCTTTGAAGGACCGATGCCACAGACCAGATTCGTACTTCAGAAAGCGCTGGAATTAGGATTGAGACCATTGGTTGTCATCAACAAAGTGGATAAGCCGAACTGTCGTCCGGATGAGGTTCACGATCAGGTATTCGATCTGTTCTTCAACCTTGACGCTACCGAAGAGCAGTTAGATTTCCCAACATTCTACGGATCTTCAAAACAGGGATGGTTCAACACCTCATTAGAACAAACGGAAGATATCTTACCATTGCTTGACGGGATTCTGGAATATGTTCCGGCTCCGAAAGTAACGGAAGGAAACCTTCAGATGCAGATCACTTCTCTTGATTATTCTTCTTTCTTAGGAAGAATCGCTATCGGGAAAGTAACCAGAGGAGAGCTTAAAGAATCCCAATGGATTGGTCTTGCTCAGGCAGAAGGTAAAATTGCAAAAGGAAAAGTTAAAGAACTATACGTTTTCGAAGGATTAGGAAAGAAAAAAGTAACTGAAGTTCAGGCAGGTGATATCTGTGCTGTGGTTGGTTTCGATGCTTTCCAGATCGGAGACTCTTTCGTAGATCTTGAAAACCCTGAGCCATTGGAAAGAACGGCTATCGATGAGCCTACACTGAACATGACGTTCTCCATCAACAATTCACCTTTCTTCGGGAAAGACGGTAAATATGTAACCTCTAACCACCTGAAAGAAAGATTAACCAAAGAATTGGAGAAAAACCTGGCGTTAAGAGTACAGCAGACGGATGATGCCAACACCTTCCTTGTATTCGGTAGAGGGATTCTTCACTTATCGGTTTTGATCGAAACGATGAGAAGAGAAGGATATGAAATGACAATCGGTCAGCCACAGGTTATCCTTAAAGAAATCGACGGCGTAAGCTGTGAGCCTTATGAATCTTTAGTAGTAGACGTTCCTGAAGAATATGCTTCAAGAGTAATCGATTTGGCTACCCAAAGAAAAGGAGACCTTCACATTATGGAAACCAAAGGAGAGATGCAGCACATGGAATTTGAAATTCCTTCAAGAGGTCTGATCGGATTGCGTTCACAAATGTTGACGGCTACGGCTGGAGAAGCGATTATGGCACACCGTTTCACGGAATATAAGCCTTTCAAAGGAGCCATTCCGGGAAGAAACAACGGAGTGTTGATCAGTAAAACACAGGGACCTGCTACAGAATATTCCATCAACAAACTACAGGACAGAGGTAAGTTCTTCGTAGATCCGGGAGAGGAAATCTATGCAGGAATGATTGTAGGAGAGCAAAACAAGCCGGGAGACCTTGTGGTAAACATCGTTGAAGCAAAACAGCTGAACAACATGAGAGCCGCAGGTAAAGATAAAGATACCGGTGTTGCTCCGAAAATCTTATTCTCGTTGGAAGAATGTATGGAATACATCCAGGCTGACGAAGCCATCGAGGTAACTCCGAATTTCATCCGTATGAGAAAGAAACTCCTTTCCGAAGAAGAAAGAAAAAAAGTGGAAAGAGCAGCAAAAGCCTAATCCCACTTCACTAATATCAAAGCTCCGAATTTTCGGAGCTTTTTTGTTTATATAATACCTCATGATAAATCTGCACCATCCGTGAAATCAGCGAGAGCATTTTATCTCTTCGCGCTCTTAGCTAAGTAGAACGCCTTTGCGCCCTGAAAATATTTAGTAGTCAAAAAACCTTCGCGTGCTTTGCGTTTAAAAATACATTACGATATCAAGATGCTCTGGCATAACAATCCCTTGATGAAGTAAAAGTTTCAGCATAATATTAAGCTTTGATCAGTTTACAGAATAATAAGATCTGCACCATCCGTGAAATCAGCGGGAGATAAAAATCTCAGCTTGCTTTCTGTAGCATTTTATCTCTTCGCGCTCTTAGCTAAGTAGAACGCCTTTGCGCCCTGAAAAACATTTAGTAGTCAAAAAAACTTTGCGTGCTTTGCGTTTAAAAAATACATTACGATTAAGATGCTTCCAGCATGACAATCTCCTGATAAAGCAAAATCTCTCAGCATATTTACAAGCTTAAACAGTTTACAGAATAAGATCTGCGCCATCCGTGAAATCAGCGGGAGCATTTTATCTCTTCGCGCTCTTAGCTAAGTAGAACGCCTTTGCGCCCTGAAAAACATTTAGTAGTCAAAAAAACTTTGCGTGCTTTGCGTTTAAAAAATACATTATGATTAAGATGCTTCCAGCATGACAATCTCCTGATAAAGCAAAAGCTTTTAACCTTTGTTGAGTGACACGCCTTTGCCTCAATTTTATGATTTATTATTAGAATCGGCGAAATTTCTTTTTGCAACTTAAAAACGTTTAGTAGTCAAAAATCTTTGCGTTCTTAGCGTTTAACTAATTTTATTATCGTAACTTAAATCAACAAAATAAATTAATGTAGTTTTGCAGATATGAGAATAAATTACTTAAAACTGATCATATTATCAGGAGTTTTTACATCATTCATGGCTTGTTCCACACAGAATAACGCAGTAAAAGCTTCCACACCTTCAAAAAGCACCGCTAAAAATAAAACTTCACCGCCAGCCGGCCCAAAACCCGAAGCTTCAATTCCGCCCGATGAAAGCTTCAGGACGGTGCTCCCTGAGATTAAAAGAGAATTCCGCGGGGTCTGGATTGCCAGTGTGGCCAATATCAACTGGCCTTCAAGAAATAACCTTTCCGTTGATCAGCAGAAAGCAGAGGCAATCAGCATGTTGAATATGCTGAAAGATAATAATTTCAATGCCGTGATCTTCCAGGTGAGACCTTCCGGCGATGCTTTGTATACCAGTAATATCGAACCGTGGTCCTACTTTCTGACGGGGCAGACGGGAATGGCGCCTTATCCTAATTATGATCCGCTGCAGTTCTGGATTGAAGAAGCCCATAAAAGAGGTCTTGAGCTTCACGTTTGGCTGAACCCTTACCGTGCCCATCATTCCAACGGAGGAACGCCCAACAGTTTGTCAATGGTGAATAAACTTTCAGACATTGTAATCAGATTGAAAAACGGAATGTACTGGTTTGATCCCGCCAATCCGAAAACCCAGGGCCACGTTTCCAATGTGGTGAAAGATATTGTAAAACGCTATGATATTGATGCCGTTCATTTTGACGATTATTTTTATCCGTATGCAACTTACAACAAAGGCGCAGATTTTCCGGATAATGCAAGCTGGAACGAATATCTAAGAAACGGAGGGACGCTATCCAGAGCAGATTGGCGAAGGGATAATGTAAACAAATTTGTGGAAAGAATCTATAAGGAAATCCATGCTGAGAAAAGCTATGTCCGGTTCGGGATCAGTCCGTTCGGAATCTGGAAGCCGGGGTATCCGCAGGGAATTGTAGGATCCTCTCAGTATGACGAATTATACGCGGATGCTAAATTATGGCTGAATAAAGGCTGGGTAGATTATTTCTCGCCCCAGCTGTACTGGCCGGTAGAATCAAAAGGGCAGCCTTTTGAACCTTTATTGCAATGGTGGAAATCAGAAAATACCTTAAACCGTCATCTCTGGCCGGGATTGAATACCGTGGAAATAAGATCTTCTGACCGTCCTGCAGAAATTAAAAATCAGATTAATATTTCAAGACAGGTGTTGGGAAATAATGCCGGCGAAATCCATTGGAGTATTGCCGGGCTCACCAAAAATCCGGGCATGCTTCCGACATTGAAAAACGGACCTTATAAAGAGAAAGCCCTGGTTCCGAAAACACCGTGGCTGAAAGCGGTACCTTTACAGACACCGAGCCTGTTCATTAATGATAACGGAAGTTTTGTACAAATAAGCTGGAGTACGAAAAATATAAAGGAGGTTTTCCAATGGGTACTTTTTACGCAGTATAATGGTATTTGGGAAACCGAAATCCTGACGCTGGATCAGCTTTCAAAAGAAATTCCGAAGTCTAAAGACGGGAAAACCCTAAATGCAGCAGCTATAAAAGCTATTGACCGGTTAGGAAACGAAAGTGATTACACCGCGAAACAGATTAAATAAATACAAAGCTGTCTTAAAATGCAGTGAAGAATCTTTAAAAGTTTAAGATTCTTCGCTGCTTTCAGAATGACAAACCGTAGCACAAATGATCTGCGGCATCTGAGAATCTGCGGGAGATAAAAAGATTCTTCATTCCGCTTTGCTTATTCAGAATGACAGGGTTACAACACAATCACCTGAAAAATCTTTGGTTAAAAAAAAATCTTTTTTAAGAATCAGATCACGTATTCCACGCCCCATTTATGCAGTTCGTTAATAATAGGCTCCAATTTTTCGCCTTTTGTTGTTAAAGTATACTCAACAGTTGGGGGAACCGTTGCAAATACTTCTCTTATCACAATTCCGTTGGCTTCCATGTTCTTCAGCTCTTTCACCAGCATCCGGGTACTGATGTTGGGAATAAGCCTTTCCAATTCACTGAAACGTTTTTTTCCTGTAAATAATGCATAAATGATGGACATCGACCATTTTCCGCCTATTACCCCTAAGATTTCCTGAAGTGCACATTTTTCTTCAGGCTGATGTATATTTTTTTTAATCATAACGCATTGATTATGTTTAATCCTTTACTTTTTGTTATTACTATACACTCGTGTAACTACTTGCAAAAGTAAAGTATTGTGATTTACTTTGCAACTCATTTAAACAAAAAATTATGAATCATTCATCAAAAGAGATGGTTGCTCTGGTAACAGGAGGGACAAAGGGAATTGGCAAAGCTATCGCTGATCGTTTAAGCAATTCAGGTATTCAGGTGGTAATAACAGCCCGTAAAGCTCCTGCAGAAAATAAAGAAGGACAATATTTTATTCAGGCAGATCTTGCTGAGCCTGAAAGTGCGAAAATTATTGCTGCGGAGATTCTGGAAAAATACGGAAGAATAGATATTATCGTTAATAATGCTGGAGCCAATTTAAGTCCGGGCGGAGGTTTCAGTACACTTTCCGATGAGCATTGGAATAATGACTGGCAGACGAATTTTATGTCGGTTGTACGGATCAACAAAGCGTTGTTACCTGTAATGATCGAACAAAAAAGCGGAGCGATCGTAAATATCTCTACCGGAGCCGCAAAGCTGCCGATCTGGGAAATGACCATGTCATATTCTTCCGCAAAAGCAGCACTGAATGCCTACAGCAAAGCATTGGCCAATGAGGTTGCCGCACACGGAATTCGTGTGAATGTAGTATCGCCCGGACTGGTAGAAACACCGCTGATGCTGGAATTCATTCAGAATATGGCGCAGTCATCTTCCGTTACGCTGGACGAAGCTTATCAATCAGTGATGGAAAAACTGAATGTTCCGATGGGAAGGATGGCCGAATCTGACGAAGTTGCAAGTCTTGTCGCTTATCTTGTCTCTCCGGAAGCAAAATACATCACAGGCGTTAATTATTCAGTGGATGGAGGGGCTTTACCTACGATTTAAATATAATTGCCAATTGCTTAACGGAAACAAATTCCCCTTCTCCGGAGGGGTGGATTCGACCATGGGAGAAGACGGGGTGGTTTTATAAAGTGAATTTTTCTGCACAAATCAATGTTCAATAAAAGCTGGAGATGAGTATTTTATTTAATGTGGTGAATGAAAAGACTTTTACCCTAGCCTCGATTGTAGCATATGTTTGAGCTCATTTTTTAGGTTTCGGCGCGGCGGAGCCGCCGCGCCGAAACCTAAAAAATAGCGAGTGCGGAAAGCGGGAAAAAGCTTCCAAAAAAAATAAAAGTATAGCTTTTCGATGTAATCAAATTGCTCCTAAAATATAATAAAAATACAATTCGACGGAGTCAAAAACTTTCCAAAACATCATAAGGCATTTCTAAGTAAAACTACCGTTTAATGAAGCTGAAATTTAGAATAACTATAAATTATATTCATAAATAAAAGTATTTCAGAGTGTTATAAATACCACAAAAACAATAGCCCCCGATCAAATCTTCTCGGAATCATTTTTGCATCGTATTGATTCATAATCACTAAAAAATATGAATTATGAATACCAACAGACTTTCCGAAGCGATGGAAAAAGCGCTTAGTGATCAGATGAATAAAGAAATCCACGCAGCACATGTTTTTCTATCATACGGAATCTGGGCGGATGATAAAGGATACCAGGGAATTGCCAATTTCCTTTACAGACACGCGCAGGAAGAAAGAAACCATTCTATCAAATTTATGGAATATGTCCTGAACAGGGGAGGTAAACCGAAAGTGGAAGCTATACCTGCTCCACCAGCCGATCCTGAATCTCTTACCGCATGTTTTGAAGGCGTTTTCAAACATGAAGTAGACAATACTACTTCCATCTATAGGCTCGTAGATATGGCACTTCAGGAAAAAGACTGGGCTACATGGAACTTTATGCAGTGGTTTGTTCAGGAACAGATCGAAGAAGAAACCCTTGCAATGAACCTTATGGATAAGCTGAAAATTGCAGGTGGTGACCGTGCTACTGACGAATCATTATTCACACTTGATAAAACTCTGGAGAAAGCACCGAACGATGTCCCTCTTGCTCAGGAAGCAACGGGTGACAATCCTTAAATAATTTCTCTAAGTAAATACACTAAAATCTGTCAGTACACGGCAGATTTTTTTATTCAGTATAGTTTTATTTCTATAAAATTATGTTTATAAAATTATTCATTATTTAGGGAATTTATTTATATTTAGTACCGAATTAAAAATAAATTTAATTACTATGAAAAATCTTAAGAAAATCTCAAGAGAACAATTAAAGCAGGTAAAAGGTGCTGGTCCTGATCTTCCGGCTTGTCCGGTAGGATATTTTTGGAAATGTGAAGCTAATGGAGTATGTGATGAAACATTTGATGAATGGAACTGTTTTTGCGGATGTTATCCTGTGGAGATAATACTACCCAATCCAAGATAAGCAAAGCCCTCTGAAAAGAGGGTTTTTTAGTTATAATTACAAATCATTTTGACATCTTATTTTTCTTGTCATGTAGCGAAATAATAATATTAGAGATTACCAATGAGTATTCTGAGCCAAATTCACTATCTTTGCACACTCATAATTCAAAGATGATGGTTTCGGGTTTAAGTTAATTGTCTATATAGCTTTAAACTTAGCTCTAAACAGTAAACCTTGAATTTTAAACATTAAATTTGAATCTAACGTTATGAAATGTGGAATCGTAGGCTTACCAAATGTAGGTAAATCAACTCTTTTTAACTGCCTGAGCAACGCAAAAGCACAATCGGCCAACTATCCTTTCTGTACCATAGAACCCAACCTGGGGACAGTTTCCGTACCGGACCAGAGACTGTTTGAGCTGGAAAAAATAGTAAAACCGGAAAGAGTTTTGCCGGCGGTTGTAGAGATCGTAGATATTGCAGGTCTTGTGAAAGGTGCCAGCAAAGGAGAAGGGCTGGGAAACCAGTTTTTGGCCAATATCCGCGAGTGTGAAGCCATTATCCACGTATTAAGATGTTTTGATAACGGAAACATTGTACACGTAGAAGGTTCCGTAGATCCGTTAAGAGATAAAGAAATTATTGACATCGAGCTTCAGCTGAAAGACCTTGAAACCGTTGGAAAAGCGGTTGAAAAAGCTAAGAAATTCATTAAATCCGGAAAGAAGGAAGATATTCTGACGTATGAAACTTTGCAAAGCCTTCAGAAATTTTTGGAAGACGGGAAAAACGCCAGAGAATTTACAACGGATGATTTTACTAAAACAATCATCGGAGAAGTTCAGCTGTTGACCAATAAACCGGTGCTTTATGTTTGTAATGTGGATGAAAATTCCATTAAAAACGGAAACGAGTGGATCGGTAAGATTGAAGAAATGGCTAAAAATGAAGGAGCGGAAGTAGTAGTGCTGGCTGCTCAGATTGAGGCAGATATCAACGAACTGGAAACCTATGAAGAAAGAGAGATTTTCCTTGAAGAACTGGAACTTACAGAGCCGGGTGTGAACCGTCTCATCAGAAAAGCATATGATCTTTTGAAGCTTCAGACCTATTTTACGGCAGGAGTTAAGGAGGTAAGAGCCTGGACGATCGGTCAGGGATGGACAGCGCCTCAGGCTGCCGGAGTGATCCACACTGATTTTGAAAAAGGTTTTATCCGTGCGGAAGTCATTAAGTACGACGATTATATGCAGTACGGTTCCGAAGCAAAAGTAAAGGAAGCCGGAAAACTTTCCGTAGAAGGAAAGGAGTATATCGTGAAAGATGGTGATATCATGCACTTCAGATTCAACGTATAAGAAAATATTAAAGTTAGTTATTATAGAAAAACGCTTCCGATTGATTTTGGGAGCGTTTTTTGCATTCATGTCCGAAACTTTTAACTATGAAACTTATCCGCTGTATTTTTTCGCTGTTAATTAATATTTAAGACACTATTAAAATCTTTAATTTTACCCTTTTAAAGCCCTTATTAATAAGATAGTTTTTGCTTCTTTTGCTGTTGCAGTTAAATCATTTTTGCGAAAAATGCTCAATAGTTAGCAGTTAAAATTACAAAGGTTTAAGCAAGCTTAATATTTCGTACATTTGAATTATACAAATTTTAGTATGGAAAAAACAGCACATATTTCCTATGCTTCACTGGATGATTTTTACCGGGAAATGACTTCCAAGCTCGGAACGGATATCGGAAGCATCTTTCCTAAAGGACTGCACAAAGAGATCGGACATTTCAATGTATTTGATATTGCGCAAACTATAGAAAAGGTGAAGCTCACTTCCGAAATGCCCTATAACAGAAGAAAATATTATAAGATAAGCCTGATCAGAGGAAGAAACAGAGCAGAATACGCAGACAAGATCATTCAGATAAAAAACAATGCTTTGTTGTTTGCTACTCCGAAAGTTCCCTACCACTGGGTTCCTGAAGATACCAACCAGTCGGGAAGCTTCTGTGTATTTACCGAAGACTTTTTTATTAAAGATAAATCATACAATACCCTCGAAGATCTTCCGATTTTCCAACCGGGAAATATTCCTTTATTTGAAATTGATGATGATCTTGCGGACGAAATAGAGCAGCTTTATCGCAAAATCAAAAAGGAAATAGATTCGGATTATATTTTCAAATATGATCTCATCCGGAATTATGTGCTGGAGCTCATCCACTACGGACAGAAATTGCAGCCGGCTTCAAAATTATCAACCTCAAATGATGCTTCTCTAAGGGTAGTTTCCCTCTTTATCGAATTGCTGGAAAGACAGTTTCCTATTGAATCCTCAGACCAGAGACTACAACTGAAAACCGCAAAAGACTATGCCGACAGATTGGCTGTTCATGTAAATTATTTAAACAAAAAATTAAAAGAAAGCACAGGAAAAACCACAACGGAAATCATCGCAGAAAGAATTGTACAGGAAGCCAAAATTATGCTCAGACAAACCCGGTGGAATATTTCAGAAATTTCTTACGCATTGGGATTTGAAGAGATCGCCCATTTTTCCAACTTCTTTAAAAAGAAAACTTCACTGGCGCCTATGGAATTTCGTTCATGATTTGAATTTTGCAAATTTCAGTTTGATTAAAGCAAACAGTCGAGCCCCGAAATAGCTGAACTTTGTTTCATCAAAAAAATAAAACATAATGGAAGCAAGAACAAAAATTGCATTAATTACCGGCGGAAGCCGTGGGTTGGGAAGAAATTCAGCCATTAAAATCGCTCAGGAAGGACTGGATGTCATTATCACTTACAACAGCAACAAAGATGAAGCAGACAAAGTAGTGAGCGAAATCCAGGCATTAGGAAGAAAAGCCATTGCCTATCAGCTCAATACCAAAGATACAGGAAGCTTTGATGCTTTTGTAAAAACGGTAGGAGATCATCTTGAGGAAAATACCGGAAGCAGAAACATTGATTATCTGATCAATAATGCAGGAACAGCATTGTATGCCCCGATTCCCGATGTAACCGAAGAGCAGTTGGATGATGTGGTGGATATTCATTTTAAAGGCGTATTTTTCCTGACACAGAAATTTTTACCGTTTATGAATGATAACGGAGGAATCATCAATATTTCTTCAGGATTGGCAAGATTTGCATTACCGGGATCTTCCGTGTACGGTTCGATCAAAGCAGGCGTTGAAATGCTGACGAAATACATGGCGAAAGAGCTGGGACCAAGAAGAATTAAAGTGAATGTAGTAGCTCCGGGAGCGATAGAAACGGATTTTGGCGGAGGAAGAACCAGAGATGACGAGCATATCAATGCGATGGTTGCTAATAATACAGCTTTAGGAAGAGCAGGACTGCCGGATGATATAGGCGGAGTGGTAGCTTTCCTTTGTACCGAAGATGCCGGCTGGATCAACGGGCAAAGAATTGAAGCTTCCGGCGGAATGTTTTTATAACTAAATCCGGTGGTTAAGTTTCTAGAAGCATCATTACCTGTGAAATCAGTGTGATCTGTGGGATAATTCCACCATAAACCGAAGGTTTGACGGGATTAAAAGTCACAAAAGATATCCATCCTATATAAGGAAGCTGAATATTTGAGGTTGAAAAAGCATATAAAAAGTTTAAAAAATCTTGATTTTTCTCTAATATGTTCTGGAATATTTTCAACAAATCAAAAAAATCATCTGTGACTCATGTGTAAATACAATTCAATGTAAAAACCTTAGGTTTATCGCTGGCTATTATTCTCAAAATTAGGTAGTTGTGGTTCTCGGAATCACAAAAAAGGGTGGCTTCGAGAACCTCAGCCACCTTTTTATCTATATTTTAGCCAAACTTTCCAATGCTTTTTCCAAAGTTTCCTGCTTTTTGGCAAAACACAATCGGATCACATTTTCATTTCGTTTATTTTTATAAAAAGAGGAAAAAGGAACACTGGCTACTTTGTGGGAAATAGTCAGTTCACGGGCAAAATCAATATCGCTTTTATCGGATATATTATCATATTTCAAAGCTTGGAAATAGGTTCCTTCACAATCCAGAAGTTCAAATCCCGTGTTGGCAAGTCCCAGTCTCAGAAAATCGCGTTTTTCCTGAAAAAATATACTCAGACCGTTATAATGATCAGGATTCTTCATATATTCTGCTAAAGCAAGCTGAACAGGTGTGTTTACCGAAAACACATTGAACTGGTGAACTTTCCTGAATTCTGCAGTCAGGTTTTCAGGAGCGGCGCAATAGCCTACCTTCCAGCCGGTCACGTGAAATAATTTCCCGAAGGAAGCCACCAGCAGGCTTCTTTCTTTCAGCTCGGGATATTGGCAGATGCTCAAATGCGGTTTCCCGTCAAAAACAATATTTTCATATACTTCGTCACTTAATATAAGAATGGAAGTGTCTTTAACAATGGTAATAAGCTCCTGAATGTCTCTTTCTTTTAAAATTTTTCCCGCAGGATTGTTCGGATTGTTGAGGATAATCATTCTTGTTTTATCGGTCACCAGATCCTTTACGGAGTTCCAGTTGATTTCATAATCCGGGGCTTTCATTTCAAAGCGCTTTACAATCCCTCCGAAAAGCTCTACCGTAGGCTCGTAACAATCGTAAGCCGGTTCAAAAATAATCACCTCATCATCTTTTTTAACAAAGCTGGCAATCGCAGTAAAAATAGCCTGTGTTCCGCCTGCCGTTACAGTGATTTCCAGATCCGGATGATAGACCGCCTGATGAGCATTTTCAATTTTTTTGGCAATTTCTTCTTTTAAGCCGATCATTCCGCCCATTGGCGCATACTGGTTAAATCCTTTTTTGATAAAATGATCAACGTAGTTTAACAGTTCAGGATCCGGCATAAAATCCGGAAATCCCTGTGACAGATTAATCGCTTCGTTTTCATTGGCCAGCTGCGTCATCTGGCTGAATATGGTTGTTCCTACATTGGAAAGTTTAGATAAAGGAAGTTGTATCATTCAAGGTCTTTTAGAATACCGAATTTAATTCAAAATTTTTAATACAGTTGTATTGGATTTAAATAATTTCAGGCATATAATTAATGTTTGTTTTTTTAGGATTAAATGTGAAAGCTTGCCAGTACTTCTTTTTAACTTTAAGTAGCTCGAGATTGTCTTAAAAGTTTCATTTTTAATGTAAGCTGAATGTTGGCGTACGAAGTTCAGAAATGTATAAATCTTAATAGTTTGATTGTAGATTCTTCGTTCTTTCAGAATGACAGAAGCTAGATATTTAACTTTTTAGTCTGCTATAACTTTTTTACTTCTTACTTCTTACATCTTACATCTTACTTCTTACTTTTTACCTTAGCCTTATTTAAAATTTATTAATTCACCGTAGTTTTACAGATGAAATTTTAGCTAAAGCTGCTTTATTCTTTCAGATTCTGTGGAATAATATTATTACTTGTCTTTAGTTCTGAAAACCGTATATTTTCAGCAAAATATTCGTGAAAAATAATCCAAAACCTTCGGATATTTTTCATCAATTTCGTATTTTTGTATGTTTGCTGAAATAACATATGTCACAAGAAATAAATCCAATCTATTCCGAAGATAATATCAGAACCCTCGATTGGCAGGAACACATCCGTTTGCGGCCCGGAATGTATATCGGGAAGCTGGGAGACGGTTCTTCTGCAGATGATGGGATATACATTTTACTGAAAGAAATCCTGGACAACTCCATTGATGAGTTCAGGATGAAAGCCGGTAAAAGAATTGAAATAAAAGTAGATGATGGTAAAGTTACCATCCGTGATTTCGGACGGGGTATTCCGCTCGGAAAAGTGGTGGATGCTGTTTCTAAAATGAATACCGGAGGAAAGTACGACAGCAAGGCCTTCAAGAAATCCGTAGGTCTGAACGGAGTCGGTACAAAAGCCGTGAATGCCCTTTCAGAATATTTTCGTGTTCGTTCTTTTCGGGACGGAAGATTGAAAATGGCTGAGTTTTCCAAAGGGATGATCACCGAAAACTACGATGAAAAAGATACCTCAGACCGGAACGGAACCGAAATATCATTCATTCCGGATGGCGATATTTTCCTGAATTTTAAATTCAGAAAAGAGTATATCGAAAGAATGCTCCGGAATTACGCATACCTTAATCCCGGTCTTAAAATATTTTTCAACGGCGAAACTTTTTATTCTGAAAACGGATTGAAAGATTTGCTGGAAGAAGAGCTTGAAAATGAAACGCTGTATCCTATCGTTCACTTGAAGGATAATGATATTGAAGTAGCGATAACACACACCGATAAGTCCCAGACGGAAACGTATTTCTCTTTCGTTAACGGTCAGAATACCACACAGGGAGGAACGCATCTCAATGCCTTCCGTGAAGCGTATGTAAAAACCATCCGTGAGTTTTTCAATAAAAATTTCGATGCTTCCGACGTCAGAAAGTCCATCGTGGCTGCTATTTCCATTAACGTAGAAGAACCCGTTTTTGAATCCCAGACCAAAACAAAGCTGGGATCCAATGATATCGGACCCAACGGACCAACGGTAAGAACTTTCGTGATCGATTTCCTGAAAAGCAAATTAGACAATTTCTTACACAAAAATCCTGAAGTTGCGGAAGCTATTCAAAGAAAAATTTTAATTTCCGAAAGAGAAAGAAAAGAACTTTCCGGAATCCAGAAGCTGGCCAGAGAACGGGCTAAAAAAGTTTCTCTGCATAACAAGAAGCTTCGTGACTGCAGACAGCATTACAATGATCAGAAAAACGAAAGAAAAGGAGAAACCCAGATCTTCATTACAGAAGGGGATTCTGCGTCCGGATCCATTACCAAATCCAGGGATGTGGAAACACAGGCCGTATTTTCATTAAAAGGAAAACCGCTTAACTGTTACGGACTGACCAAAAAAGTAGTGTACGAAAATGAAGAATTCAATCTGCTTCAGGCTGCTCTGAATATTGAGGAAAGTCTGGAAGACTTAAGATACAACCAGGTGATTATTGCAACCGATGCTGACGTAGACGGGATGCATATCCGTTTGCTGATGATCACGTTCTTTTTACAGTTCTTCCCTGATCTTATCAAAAACGGACATCTTTACATTCTTCAGACCCCGTTATTCAGAGTAAGAAATAAAAAAGAAACAAGATATTGTTATTCTGAAGCGGAAAGAGTTAAAGCGCTGAATGAATTAGGAAAAAACCCTGAAATAACACGATTTAAAGGGCTGGGTGAAATTTCCCCGGATGAATTCAAGCATTTTATCGGGAAAGACATCCGCCTGGAGCCTGTAGTGGTGGGAAAAGATCAGACCATCGACCAGCTGCTGGAATTTTATATGGGTAAAAATACACCGGACCGACAGGTTTTTATTTTGGAAAATCTCGTTGTAGAAGATCCTGATATTGATAAAAAAGAAGTATAAGTTGATATTGAAGATGAAAAAATAAATCGATAAACCACAAAAACACAAAAATATGAGACTTAGTAACCGTAACAAAACTTCGGTATACAGCTTTATCAACACACTGCTTATCATGCTTCTGGCAGCCGGCGTGGGTGCTTACTTTCTGGAAGAGAACAAATTCAACGTCCTGGGGAAAGAAAGTTTACTGCTGATTGTTATACCATTGCTTTTAATACTATTGTTTTATCTCAACGGAAGGCAGATTTTTGAATATGACAGCGATGGTGAAGCGCTACATTTCAGAAACAGAAATGTAATTCCTTTTCTGCAAAAACCTCTGAATGACGAGTTCCCAAAGTATAAACTGCTGAAATTTGAGATCATCAATATGTTTTTTATGAAAAGACTGTATATAACGATCTCAAGTAAAAACAGCGGTACTACACTATTAAAATACGAGATTTCATATCTTACAAGAAAAGAGCTTGCAGATTTGAGATTCTCCTTAAATAAAGTGACTAAAACAAATAAAGAGAACAGAGCTAATATATAAATAATGACAGAAGAACACCCGCACGAAGGTGAAAGCCTGAAGAAAGTTTCCGGCCTTTATAAAGACTGGTTTCTGGATTATGCTTCTTATGTAATTTTAGACCGGGCCATTCCGTCGGTTTATGATGGTTTTAAACCTGTTCAGCGAAGAATCATGCATTCGATGCGTGAGCTGGAAGACGGACGTTACAATAAAGTAGCCAATATTGTTGGAAATACCATGAAGTACCATCCCCACGGTGATGCTTCCATTACGGATGCCATGGTGGGAATCGGGCAGAGAGAACTGCTGATAGATACCCAGGGAAACTGGGGAAATATCTATACCGGAGACTCTGCAGCTGCGGCAAGATATATCGAGGCACGCCTTACGCCTTTTGCGCTGGAAGTGGTTTTTAATCCGAAAACTACCGAATGGGCAAAATCGTATGACGGCAGAAATAATGAACCGATTGATCTTCCGGTAAAATTCCCATTGCTTCTGGCACAGGGTGTGGAAGGAATCGGAGTCGGACTTTCCACTAAAATTCTTCCCCATAATTTTAATGAGTTAATCAGCGCTTCCGTTGCTTATCTGAAAGGGAAAAAGTTCGAACTGTTCCCGGATTTTTTAACGGCAGGGTATCTGGATGTTTCTGAATATAATGACGGGCAGAGAGGCGGTAAAGTAAGAGCCAGGGCTAAAATTTCACCGCTTGACAAACATACGCTTATCATCACGGAACTTCCATATTCGAAGACAACAAGCGATCTCATTGATTCTATTCTTAAAGCCAATGAGAAAGGGAAAATCAAGATCAAAAAAATTGAGGACAATACTTCAGATAAAGTTGAAATTCTGATTCATCTTCATAATGATGTTTCTCCGGATAAAACCATTGATGCTTTGTATGCATTTACGGATTGTCAGGTTACGATTTCACCGAATGCCTGTGTGATTGTTGGAGATAAACCAATGTTCATGAATGTTTCCGATATTTTAAAAATGAATACCGATCATACGGTTTCATTGCTTAAAAAAGAACTGGAAATCGAACTTCATGAGTTGCAGGAAAGTTGGCATTTTTCTTCCCTCGAAAGAATTTTCATTGAAAACAGGATCTATCATGATATTGAAGAAGTGAAAACATGGGAAGAAGTGCTGAAGACCATCGACAAAGGATTAAAACCTCACACGGGACATCTTTTAAGAGCAGTTACTGAAGAAGATATTTTAAGATTAACGGAAATCAGAATCAAGAGAATCTCAAGATTCGATTTAGATAAATTTAAAGAAAATATTGCGGCACTTGAAGGTAAAATCGAAATGGTAAAGCACCATTTGGATAACCTTGTTCAGTATGCGATTGATTATTATCTGAATATTCAGAAAAAATACGGAAAAGACCGCCAGAGAAAAACAGAGCTAAGGATTTTTGATACCATCGATGCTACGAAAGTGGCGGTGGCCAATGAAAAGTTCTATGCCAACTTTGAGGAAGGCTTTATCGGAACTTCGCTTAAAAAAGACCAGTATCTGTTCGACTGCTCGGATATTGACGACATCATTACTTTCAGAAAAGACGGAAGCATGAAAGTCGTAAAAGTGGAAGCAAAGACGTTTATCGGGAAAGATATTCTGCATGTGGCTGTCTGGAAGAAAAACGATAAAAGAACGGTGTATAATATGATCTACCGCGAAGGCAGGGAAGGTCCGTATTACATGAAAAGATTCTCTGTAACCGGGGTTACAAGAAATACCGATTATCCTCTGGCTTCAGATAAAAAAGGTTCGGAAGTATTGTATTTTTCCGCCAATCCAAACGGAGAAGCAGAAACGGTTTCCGTTCTATTAAAGCCGAATCCAAGAATCAGGAAGAATAAGATGGATGTTGATTTTTCCGAGCTGGCCATCAAAGGGCGGGATTCCAAAGGAAACCTGGTAACGAAGTATTCGGTGAAAAAGGTTGATCTTAAAGAGGAAGGTGTTTCCACACTTGCACCGAGAAAGATATGGTTTGATGATACGGTACGAAGATTAAATGCTGACGGACGCGGTACATTGCTGGGAAGTTTTAAAGGAGATAATAAGATACTGACTATTAATACGAATGGCGAAGCAAAGCTTGTTTCGTTTGACCTCGGAAACCGTTTTGACGATGAATATCTTGTCCTGGAAAAGTGGAGACCGAATCAACCGGTAACGTGCATATATTTTGACGGAGAAAAAGATATTTATTTTATTAAACGGTTCTTGTTTGAAAATACACCGAATGTACAGACATTTATGCCTTCGGAACACCCGAAATCATTTATCGAAAATGTAATTGTTGCCAATGGTGCGACTGCCGAAATTATTTTCGCAAAAGATAAAGGCAAAGAGAGAGAGCCCGAAACCGTAAATATTGATGAATTTATTGCTGTTAAAGGGATTAAAGCGATCGGAAACCAGTTTACTAAGTTTAAGGTAAAAACCATTAACATAACTGTTCCGGAGCCTGAAGAGGAACCTGAAGTATACGAAGACCCGGAGCCAACAGCCGGAATGGATGAAGATGGCATGATTGGTGATCTTTTTCAGAGTGAAAACAATTCCGATAATTAAATTTAAGAAATATGAATATTTTAATACTCATTATAGCAATTACTGCGATCATAAGCTTCGTCGCACCCAACGGCAGCAGTAATTTCGAAAAATATAAATTCAATGTAGGAGCTATCCTCAACAGAAAAGAATATATCCGTCTGCTTTCTTCAGGATTTCTGCATGCCGATATTTTTCATCTTTTGTTTAATATGATGACGCTTTACTTTTTCGGACCGGTGGTGATGCAGGCATTTGGTAATTTTGGCTTTATCCTTATTTATTTAGGATCAATTCTGTTGGGAAATATATTTTCACTTTTTGTATACCAGAGACAACCGTGGTATTCAGCAATCGGTGCTAGTGGCGGAGTTTCAGGGATTTTATTTGCTTCTATCGCCATGATACCTCACCTTGAAATTTATATGTTTTTTATTCCGATAGGTATTCCGGGTTTTGTATTCGGGCTTGTGTATTTCAGCTATTCCGTTTATATGATGCTGAATCCGAATCAACATGATAATATTGGCCATGCTGCCCATTTGGGAGGTGCCTTTTTTGGGCTGGTGTATGCTGTTACTGTTCAGCCGCAGGCTGCGATCGCCAACTCTCTTTATTTGGGAATTATGTCGCTCCCGCTGATTTATCTTGCGTATGAAATTTTTGTGCGTAAAAGGATAGGATAGATTACACTAAATATATAAAACCAATGAAATTGTTCATTGGTTTTTTATTTATATTGTTTCAACTTTAATATTGTCCGACAGGTATTTTGGAAGCTTTTTTACTGCATTAGTAACTTTAGCATTATTAAATTTTTTCTCTGTTTTGCTTTTGGTGTAATAATTACAGTTTATATATAGAAAATAGGCTAAAACTCTATTATAATCATCCAGTTTTTCATCCTCGATCATCGAAAGAATCTTGGTAAGAAAAAGCACTCTGTCTTTCGATTCTGAAATAGCCCTTCCCAGTCTTCCGATATCTCCGTAATAATGGTTTTTTTCCGCATTATCTATTCTGAAATAAATACCCAGTAAAAGATCAGGAACATTAATATCCAGCTCTTCCAGTTCTTTAATGTAGGTTTGGCGGTCTTTCCATGCGTAACTTGCATCAGATACTCTTTCAAAACGATCATTCATAATATCGAGATGAGAGCGTAAAAATATTTCCCAATGGGCAGTTTCTGCTGATAAAAGCGCCATGTTAACCCCCTGAACTCTTGGACTGAAATCATTACTGCAGGATCCTACAGCCTCAGATGATCTCATCTCATCCAAAAGCTTTTCTTTTTTATTTTTAGGGAGACTCTGCCAGTTTTCAGGAAGCGAAACCAATGCATTAAACCTTTCGCTTTTAGCATTTTCTTTGAATTTCGTAATTGAAGTATCGATCAGACAATCGGAGTAAATAATTTGTCTTGAATATTGCGGATCTAAAGGAATGCTTTTAAAATTTTCAGGAAAATAAAAGGCTTCAATATGTTCTTCGGAATATGATCTTTTAGGTTCGTAGTTATAGATCCAAGTCCCTTTTTCAGGGTATTCTGCGGACTTTTTATAATCTTTTTCTATATAAAAACCATAATCATCATTAAGTGATAATTCATTATATACAATGATGTCTTTCTTATCATAATCCTTTGCCTTCGTTTTGATAATAAGGACGTCTTTTTTTACTGAGGCATCAGGATATTTCAGGATAAAATTTTCTAAAGAAATATTACTGTCCATATCTTTTTTCGCCTGGCCAATGTTTCCCGAATTAAGTTTGATAACGCAACCTTTTACCTGTTTATTTGAATAAAAAACTTTTGTAAGATCGCAAGTCTTGTATTTCAGATGTAAGGAGTCTACAATTTTCCCAAGCTTATCCATTGTTTTTTCATTATAGATAAGTCCATTTTTATAAGTGGTAAATTCCTGGGCTGATGTTAATGAAACAAATAAAATTCCTATAAAGCAAAATCTTTTTCTCATGCAGATACACAGTTTAGTTTTGTGTATAACGCAGAGTCTTGTAAAATATTTTACTGTAAAATTAATCTGAAAGCCTATCTGGAATCAATTCTACGTCATAGAGAAATCCTTTGTTTTCCTTTATTGTATCTTATATCTTGAGTTTCATGGTATTACTTATTTTCTTCCCCCAAAAATAAACCGGTCATTTCCGGATAAATCTTTTATTAGTGCTGCTTCTTTAAAACCATTATTGTACAATTCCAGCGTTTCAGGTCCCAGTTTCTGGTTGATTTCCAGAAACAATAATCCATTGTCTGATAAATATTTCTGAGCATCCTCAGCAATTTTCCGGTAAAAAATCAGAGCGTCTGAAGTAGGGGAAAAAAGCGCCATCATTGGTTCAAAATCTTTCACGGAATCTTCAATTTCATCCTGCTCATCAATCCCGATGTAGGGTGGATTGGAAATGATGACATCAAATTCCTCTTTCAAATCGAAATTCAGGTAATCGGTATGAATGAAATTGATGTTCAGTTGATGAAAATCTGCGTTCTTTTTTGCTACTTCCAGTGCTTTTTCGGAATAATCAACTGATGAAACTTCCGCATCCGGAAAGTGTTTCTTCAGCACCAGAGGAATAATTCCGCTTCCGGTTCCGATGTCGAGGATTCTAAGCTTGTTAAGCGATAATGCTGAATAGTGAATTTTTTTGATGGCTAATTCCAACAGCTCTTCCGTTTCCGGGCGGGGAATCAGGACATATTCATTGACGAAAAAGGTCATTCCGTAGAATTCCGTTTCACCCAAAATATGCTGATAAGGTTTTCCGGATTTTAACTCGGTAAGCGCATCAGAAAGTTTTTGCTCATCATCCATCAACAATTCCTGATCTGAGAATCTTCTTTGGTAAAAAGAATTAAATCCTGTAATTTTTTCAATAAAAACTGAACTTAAAAAAGCTGTTTCGGAATCGTTGTACAATTCGGAAAGTTCAGATTTAAAAAACTTTTTATATTCGGAAATCGTCATTTATCTCGTAAAAACAAGTTTGGTGTCGGTAGATTTGTCTTCATCGATTCTGTAGCCATCATAATTGAATGCTTTAACATCATTCAGCGTTTTGGCGTTGGTTTCGGCACAGAATCTTACTACAAGACCTCTGGCATGCTTCGTGTAAACCACAATAGTTTTTGGCTTTCCGTCTTTTAATTCGTAAAAATCAAAATCAATAACGGTATGATTCAGCTTTTTCCGGTCAACCACTTTAAAATATTCATTGCTCGCGAGATTAAGAAGAATTTCATTCTTTTTCATTTCAGCATTCAGCTGGTCTGTAATTTTCTCTTTCCAAAATTCGTAAAGATTTTTATAATGTTCAAATTCAAATGGGCGTCCCATTTCCAGGCGGTAAAGCATCACTTTATCCGAAGGCTTCAGCAGTCCGTATAATCCCGAAAGAATCCTGTAATTTTTCTGCAGATAATCCACCGCATTTTTATCGAGAGTTTTGGCATCCAAACCTCTGTAGACTTCACCTGTAAAAGCATAGAGTGCCGGAGCAGATTCTTTTGCCGAAGGTTTGGCCTTCCAATTTTGGTTTCTTGCCCAGTTTTCATCCGCCAGTTTAGTTGAAATTTCCATCAGCTCGGAAAGGTACTTCGGAGATTTTTCTTTGAGATAAGACTGTATGTAAGCTGCATCACCAATGAATTTCGGAACTGTTGTTTTCAGCAGGTCCGTAGTATTTTCGGTATTCATTAATTTGGCAGGTGAAGTAAGTATTTTCATAATGTTAAAATACGGATATATGAATATCAGTAAATAATAAATCGTTTAAACTTATAATTTGAAATCGTTTTTTTAAATAATTCCTTTACCCTGTCGGATCACTTCAGGTTCTCCGGAGGTAAGGTCTACAATCGTAGAAGCTACATTATCTCCGTATCCTGAATCAATGACAATGTCTACCAGATGATCGTATTTTTCGGCGATCAGTTCCGGGTCGGTAGAATATTCAATGATTTCATCATCATCTTTAATAGAAGTTGAAGCAATGGGATGTCCTAATTTTTCAACAATCAGCTGCGGAATCGGATGATCAGGAACACGGATGCCAATGGTTTTATGTCCCTTATACGCCAAAGGCAGGCTTTTATTAGCATCCAGAATGAAAGTAAACGGTCCAGGAAGATGGCTTTTCAGGAACCTGAATACAGAAGTGTCAATTGGTCTCGTAAAATCCGAAAGATGGCTCAAATCATTACAGATTATTGAAAACTGGGCTTTCTCTAGCTTCATTTTTTTCATCTGCGCGAGCTTTTCCATGGCTTTAATGTCAAAAATATTACAACCCAGCGCATAGATCGTGTCTGACGGATAAATGATCAGTCCGCCATTATTTAAAGTTTTAATCACCTCATTCATAAGATTTTCCTGAGGGTTTTCGGGATAAATTCTCAATATTTTTGCCATAGTCCAAAGATACAAATATTAAAATAGTTTTGGTGAAAGTCCTTTATTTAAAAGAAAAATTAGGATTTTCAAAAAATTGTCGTATATTTGCAATCCAATATCGCGGGATGGAGCAGTAGGTAGCTCGTCGGGCTCATAACCCGAAGGTCATCGGTTCGAGTCCGGTTCCCGCTACTAAGATTAACGTTGTCGGTAACGTTACAAAAAATATACCGCGGGGTGGAGCAGTAGGTAGCTCGTCGGGCTCATAACCCGAAGGTCGCACGTTCGAGTCGTGTCCCCGCTACTAAGAACGCTGTGGTGGCGTTTTAAAAATACACCGCGGGATGGAGCAGTAGGTAGCTCGTCGGGCTCATAACCCGAAGGTCATCGGTTCGAGTCCGGTTCCCGCTACTAAAGAGAGTATTATCTTCGGATGATACTCTTTTTTATTTTATATGTTACTTTTTGTTTTTTTAATGGCTTAATTTATGCAGGTAGTTTACTACACCATTTAAATAAGAATAGTATGTATAAAAAAATCCTGGCAGGTTTAGGCGGTGCCGTAGCGCTAAGCCTTCTGCACGAAGCCATCAGAAAAAATTTCGATAATGTTCCCGAGATTAATAAAGTGGGAGAGGAAGCTTTAAATAAAGCTCTCGACAAGGTAGATGCGAAAGTTACCAATCATGACCAGCTGTATGCTGCAACATTGGCAGGAGATGTTATTGGAAACGGAATGTATTATGCCGCTACGGCAACTACCGGTTTTAATGTAGCTTCCGGCGTCCTGATGGGACTTGGCGCAATTGCGCTTCCTGAAAAGCTTGGGCTTGATGATAAGCCGGTTGCTGAGAATAATCAGAAAAAAGTAATGACGGTTGCTTATTATCTCTTCGGAGCGATCGTTACCAAATTTATTTATGATAAAATAAAATAATACAATAATAAAGGCCGCAAATTGCGGCCTTACATTTTCTTTAACGCTGATGCTTTGTGTACAGCGGATTTTCCTGTTTTTTCGCTCATTACTTCATATTGCGGTTCGTCTTCGGAAGCTCTTCGCTGCTTATCCATAAATACAAAATCTTTTGTGTGTACTTTTGTGATGGCGCCGTGAGTTTCTCCATTGCTGGAATTCCATCGTACCATATCTCCTTTTTTTAATGTGCTCATCTTTATCGTATTATTTTATTACAATGGTACTAATTATTATGCCATACACTAATTTATTCAAAGCCAAAAAAAATCCCGCCTGTAAAAGCGGGAATATTATTTTCAGTTTAAAGTAGATTATTCTACTATAAGCTGATTAAAAGGCTTAAGTGCATTATCATCTGCTGTAGTCTGGCCTAAAAATTCTTTTTTCTGGGTTCCTTTCATTCTGTTGGCAGCGTCATTTCCATTGAAATAGGATTCACTAAGTTTTGTAGTTACTTCAGAAGGATTCAGTTCAAATTTTGTATCACCTTCTACTCCAAGATAACCATTCTTCCTGGTTAGGTTGGTAATATAGTTGTTGTAGTTGATAAGAGTACCTCTGAACATCGAGTTGTGATACTCCATACATTTTTTAGCTTTTTTGGATGAGTTGTTGAGGATGCAATTGTTCATGTTTCCTCTGTAAAGACGCCACTCCAGCTCTACCTTTCCATATTCTTTGGCTAAAGCTGTGGTTCCGTTGGTAAGAATTGCAGGATCGTTTTCTTTTTCGCTAACTTCTTTTAAATGTTTAATGACTAAAGGAACTGTATTTTCAATCTTGGTTTTCGCTTCACCTATCGCACTGAAATCTGCTGCAGGAGAACCCTTTTTCTGGGCATTGGTCACATTAAAAATCAGTAGCAATAGTACAAATAACAAATTATATCTTTTCATGAGAAATTTTTAAAGCACTAAAATAAATATATTTTCTGAGTTAAGACAAATTCATTTTAATTTTATTTAATAAAATTTAACAAGTTTTAAGAATTTATGTGGATTTTTTTATTTTTTCTGATTATTAATCGGGTGATAATTTGTAGCTGTTAAAAATTTAACAAATTTTAATAAAAAATATATGTCTGATTTTCAGTTGTTTAAGGTTTTATATTTCTTATCACTAAAAAAATAGGTGTTTGAGAGGAAAATATTTCTACATTTGTATAACTAATTTCTTAGTGATATTGAAATTGAATCGTATCGTAGTCAATGATAAACGAAAAATGTATGAAAATTCAGACGTTAACTAAAGCAGAAGAGCAGGTAATGCAGTACTTATGGAAACTCGAAAAAGGATTTCTGAAAGATGTCCTCGATCTTTTTCCTGAACCAAAACCTCACACAAATACTGTTTCCACAATTCTTAAAGTGTTGAAGGAAAAAGAATTTGTTGATTATCATGTGTACGGAAGGCAACATGAGTATTTTCCGTTGGTATCTAAAGAGCAGTATTCCGGCAAAACAATAAAAAGTCTGGTTAAAAATTATTTCAAAGGTTCTTATAAAAGTGCCGTTTCATTTCTGGTAGAAAAGAATGAAATGACTGTGGAAGATCTTGAGATGCTGCTGCACGAACTTAAAAAGAAAAACTGATAGGTTATGGAAACTGTACTTCTATATTTTGGAAAAGTTATTTTATGTTCCGGTGTAATCTTTTTATATTATAAATTGTCTTTAAAAGACAAGACATTTCATCACTACAACAGATTTTATCTTTTGTCTGCGATGCTTATATCACTGCTGCTGCCGCTAGTGAAAGTAGAAGATTTTACTATCGAGGTGAGTAATGATATTTATAAATTAATAGATACGGTACAGAATTTTAATACTAAAAATACAACCCATGATTACACTTATTTTAGAGTTATTTTTTCAGCTTTGGGGCTGGTTTCTTTCTATTTTTTAGGAAGATTCATCTACGGGATTTTCAGAATCCACCGGTTAAAAAATCAGTTTCATAAGGAAAGTTTTGACGGGATCAACTTTTACCACACTAACCTTAGCGAGGCCCCCTTTTCGTATTTTAAAAATCTTTTCTGGAAAAATTCAATTATGTTGAATTCAGACGTCGGAAAGCAGATTTTAAAGCACGAAATGGTACACATCGAGCAGAAACATTCATTCGATAAAATCTTTATGGAGATTATTACATCTGTTTTCTGGTTCAATCCGTTTTTTCATCTCATTAAAAAAGAAATTAGTTTAATTCACGAATACCTGGCTGATAAAAAAGCCGTAAAACAATCGGACACCAAAGCATTTGCGCAGATGCTTTTAGCAAGCCACTTTTCCGGAAACCAGTTGCCTGCCACCAGTCCGTTTTTAAGTTCCAATTTAAAAAAACGATTAAAAATGTTACAAAAACCTAAAACAAAATTCGGGTATGCGCGAAGAATTTTTGCGTTGCCGGTTGTATTTTCAGTAGCTTTTACGTATCTGGTAAATGCTAAAAACCAGGAAATTAAAGCAACGAATATAGAGATTGAGAAAGCGGTTTCTCAAATCAAAGAAGAAAATAAAATTATTGTTAAAGATACCATTTCTCCAAAATCATCTGAAACTAAAGCTATTGTTACTCCGAAAGTCTATAGAAAAGCAGAAGATGACAGAAAAATTGCCGAACTGAGCAAAAAGATTCAGGAAAGAACGGAGGCTCTGAAAAATTTTAAGCCTGAAACGGCAGAATACAATAAGAATCTTGAAGAGATCGGAAAACTATCCGGTGAAATAGGAAAAATAGCAAGTTCTAAAGATTTTCTTAATTCTGCAATGGTCATTAAAATCGATGGAAAAGATATGAAGTTTGACGAATATTTTAACTCCAAAGAATTTAAAGATGTATTGAAGGAGGTTAAAGATTTAAAATATGAATTTGAATTTGACATGCCTGAAATTCCGGAAATGAATATTGAATTTCCTGATGTTCCCGCACCGCCGGACGCTCCGAAGGTAAAAGTATATAAATTTAAAGGAACAGGTGATATCAAGTGGTCTCCAGAAGCGGATATGGTTTTAAGATCATCGGGAAAAACTAAAGAATCTGCCGCAACAGCCAAAAAAAGGGCTAAGCTTGATAAAGAACGTGCAAGACTGGAAGAGAAAAGAGCAAAACTGGAAGGTGAAAGAGCCAAACTGGAAGCAGAGAGAAGAGCACTGGAAGGAGGAAGAAGACCTTTTATTTACAGCAATACTTTCAGATCTGTTCCCGACAAGCATACGTTCAGATTAAATGCAGATAACATCAAGATCAGCAACAATGGTACCTCTATTATTGCTTCAGGATTTAAAAATGCAGAAGGTATAGAAAATATGAAAATTTATATTGATGGTAAAGAATCTACAAAAGGACAAATGGAAGCTCTGAAACCGGAATCTATTAAAAGTGTGAATATAAACAAGAAAAATACGGACGGAAAAACAACCGGAGAGATAAAAATCGAGACAAAAAAATAAAAGTTCCAATCAGCTCTGTTAATAATGACTACAAAATATTGACAGAGCTTTTTTTAAAACCATATAAACTATGAAAAACATCAGTTTTCTTTTTCTGTTCATAAGTTTTGCAGCCGGTGCGCAGATCAACCGTTTTTTCTACGAATATAAATTCATTCCCGATTCCAATAATAAAGAAGATGTTAAAAAAGAAATGATGCTGCTGGATATTGATCAGAAAGGCTCTAGTTACTATAGCAGAGACCGGTTTGTAGCAGATTCCACATCTATGGCTGAAGTGCAGAAGCAGATCAAAAGCGGTGGCGGAAACATCAACATCAGCAGAAGGGACAACCAGGGACAGGTTGGCTATAAAGTAACAAAAAGCTATCCCGATTTTAAGACCTACCTTTTTACAAGGATTTCCATGGATCAGTATAAAGTAAAAGAAGACCAGAAACCGGAATGGAAAATACTTCCCGAAAAGCAAAAAATAGGTGAGTATAACGCTCAAAAGGCAACCACAAGTTATGGTGGAAGAGAATGGATCGCATGGTTCAGCACCGATATTCCCTTTCAGGACGGACCTTACAAATTTTATGGGCTTCCGGGTCTTATTGTGAAGCTCGAAGATTCCACAGGTTCACATATTATGACGCTTATAGGAAATAAAAAAATAGCAGCTCCCATTGCTTCAGAAGATATGGAAGTCCCTGGAAATGTAAGAATCATGGGACTTGGAGGAAAAGAACTTGAAGTTTCAACATCACAATATAAAAAATTATGGAAAGATTATGTAAATGATCCTTCTAAAAATATGAGGGAAATGATGATGAGAAACGGGGGCGACAATACAAGAGTAAGTTTCAAAGTAAGAACACAGGACGGCAAAGAGATTTCAGACCCGAATCAGGTATTCCGGGAAATGGAAAAAAGAACCAAAGAATCTCTGGCAAAAAACAACAATCCTATCGAACCGGATTTGGTAAAATAGAAATATCTTAAAATAATTACGATTAATTGTAGTTGAGAAGTTTAAAATTTATAATTACAAATTGTTTTTTTAAAGCAGGCTGGAATCTATTTTCCATCCTGCTTTCTTTTTATTATCTTTATTTCTACACCAATAATCATCATTAAAATCATGACAGAAAAAGAAAAATGTGCGGCAGGGCTTTTGTACAATGCCAATTATGACCAGGAACTGATACAGGAAAGAACAGCAGCCAAAGATCTCTGCGGAAAATATAATCAGCTTAAAAATTCCGACGCGGAAGGCAGAACGTCACTATTGAAAAACATACTGGCGAAAACAGGAGAAAACATATGTATAGAACCCAGTTTCTGGTGCGACTATGGCTATAATATCGAAGCAGGCGAAAACTTTTACGCCAACCACAATCTCGTCATTCTGGACTGTGCTAAAGTGATTTTTGGCGACAATGTATTTATCGGACCCAATTGCAGCTTTTACACCGCCAGTCATCCCATCAATGCAGAGCAGCGCAATAAAGGACTGGAAACAGCACATCCGATACAAGTAGGCGATAATGTTTGGTTCGGCGGAAATGTAGTTGTGCTTCCCGGAGTTTCAATCGGAAATAATGCAGTAATCGGTGCAGGAAGTGTTGTTACTAAAAATATTCCGGAAAATGTTGTGGCAGTGGGGAATCCCTGTAAGCCTGTAAAGAATATTGAACAATAATATTTTCGGCGCGGAAACAAAGTTTCCGCGCCGAAAATATTTTATTATAATATATTTTAAGCCAGTTTCTGAGAATCTGCAATAAACTGAGCCAGTCCGTTATCCGTAAGCGGATGCTTAAGAAGGCTCAAGATCGGAGGAAGCGGCGAAGTGATTACATCAGCACCAATCTTTGCACAGTCTACAATATGCATAGAATGACGGATTGAAGCGGCTAAAATTTCAGTTTCATACATATAATTATCAAAAATCAATCTGATTTCCTGGATTAAATTTAATCCGTCTGTTGAAATATCATCAAGTCTTCCCAGGAAAGGAGAAACGTAGGTAGCACCTGCTTTTGCTGCCAAAAGTGCCTGCCCAGGAGAAAAAATCAGCGTACAGTTGGTTTTGATCCCTTTATCAGAAAAATATTTTAATGCTTTGATTCCGTCTTTAATCATCGGGATTTTAACCACGATATTCGGATGGATGGCTGCCAATTCATCGCCTTCCTTAATCATTTCCTCATAAGTTGTAGAAAGCACTTCCGCAGAAATATCTCCATCAACAATTTCGCAAATTGCTTTATAATGATTTCTGATCGCTTCAGCACCCTGAATTCCTTCTTTTGCCATTAATGAAGGATTGGTAGTAACGCCGTCAAGAATTCCCAAATCTTTAGCTTCTTTAATTTGCTCTAAATTAGCAGTGTCAATAAAAAATTTCATGTCTTTACAGATTTATTTATTACAAAGATAAACATTCCATTCCGAGTGGAAAATTTTAATTGTTTTAATCAGATTAATATCGAAATTTAATTATCACATTTTAGTTGAGGTTTTTTGAGACTCCGTCGAATTGTATATATGATTTTTTAAGGAGCAATTTGATTACATCGAAAGCTATACTTTTATTTTTTTTGGAAGCTTTTTGACTCCGTCGAATTGTATTTTTATTATATTTTAGGAGCAATTTGATTACATCGAAAAGCTATACTTTTATTTTTTTGGAAGCTTTTTCTCGCTTTCCGCACTCGCTATTTTAATAAGTTTCGGCGCGGCGGAGCCGCCGCGCCGAAACTTATTAAAATGAGCTCAAACAATCGCTACAATCGAGGCTAGACTGAAGGCATAATAGCAATTCACTATATCGTTTGAATAACAAACATTAAAAATGTATCTTTAAAATATGCAAAATAATCCATTTATAGCCAGTCTTGAAATTATTGGGATCAACCCTTTCGTTTTTGTTCCTGAAAGTATCCTTCAAGATATATTTCAGGCTGCAGGAAAATGCAAAAGCCCGATTCCTGTAAGAGGAATGGTAAATGGGAACCCTTTCAGGCAAAATTTAATGAAATATCTGGGAGAGTGGAGGTTGTATATTAATCTGGCGATGCTGAAAGATTCACCGAAGAGAATTGGCGAAATAATCGAAATTTTCGTGGAATTTGACGATTCCGACCGGACAATAACCGTCCATCCCCAACTCGATAAAGCAATCCGGGAAGATCCTGTCGCAGTAAAGAATTTTGAAAACCTGATTCCTTCCGCAAAACTGGAATTAATTCGATACATCAATAACCTTAAAACCGAGGTGGCAATTAAAAGGAATATTGAGAAAATCGTCAGCTATTTAAAAGGAGAAACTGATTTTTTCGGAAGGAAAATAGGCCGGTAAAAAATAATCCGGAGAAAATTAAATTCTCCGGATTTACATTATAACTATGAATTTAAAGCTTGGCTCAGCTTAATTGCATCCTGGTTGGTTGGGTCATACTGCAATGATTTTGCAATGTGTTCTTTCGCTTTGGCGGGATCAGATTGTTGCTCCGAAAATGCTACGTAAAAATAAGCGTAAGCAAGATTCTTTTTATTCTGTTCCACCTCTTCAGGCTTTACGGCAGCTATATATTTTTCATATGCCAGTTTGGCATTCGCATCATCTTTAGCATTTTGATAAGCGTAGGCCTGACTGTAATATGATGGAGCCCAGTCCGGTAAAAGGACCGATATCTTCTTCCACGTATCTATCGCATTAGTCCAATCTGAAGCTTCCTGATATGCTCCCGCTAATTTAGCTAATGCCTCTGCATCTTTTGGGTTGGCTTCTATTTGTTTTTTAAGTGCTTCAATAGTTGGATTAGACGCCTGAGCAGTACTTGCTGTTGCGGTTGCAGTTGTATTAGCAGTACCTGATGTACTGTCTGTTTGAGTAGTTTGTGCGCTCACAAAACTTAAACCTCCTGTCAGCATTACACCTAAAAGAAGGGTTCTGATATTCATTTTAGTCATTTTCATAATTCTAATATTTTTCAATTGCAAATATTAAAATTCAATAATGGTTCCATAAAAGTTAATATTTTAGAAGCTTTAAGCTTTTTTTGAAAAAATTAACGGGTTAATTAGAGGTTTTATATTAATTTTAGATTCATGACATATAAACTATCTTTGTCACTTTAACCGTTTTAATGACATTAATACCGATGAATATCATATTAGCATCAACTTCTACACTTTTTGGCGGAGAATATCTGGGATATTTAAAAGAAGAAATCATTAACCTTTTTCAAGGAATTGATGAAATTATTTTTATTCCCTTTGCCAGACCGGGAGGAATTTCACACGATGATTATACACAAAAAGCACGCTCTTTCTTTGAAAAAATCAACATTAAAGTAAGAGGACTTCATGAGTTTGCTGATAAAGCAGCAGCGTTAAACAATGCAAAAGGATTCTTTACCGGAGGCGGAAATACTTTTCTATTGGTGAAAACCTTACATGAAGAGAATCTGATGTCAGTATTGAAAAATAATGTAGAAACCGGAAAACCTTATTTGGGATGCAGCGCCGGAAGCAACATCGGCGGACAGAACATGAAAACCACCAACGATATGCCGATTGTTTATCCATCAAGCTTTGAATGTATGGGATTGGTACCGTTCAACATCAATCCGCATTATCTGGATCCGAATCCTGAACTTAAGCACAACGGCGAAACAAGAGAAACCAGAATTAAAGAATTTCTTACCCAAAACGACCTAAAAGTAATCGGGCTCCGTGAAGGAAACTGGATCAGAAAAATTGGAGACAGAATTACCGTTGAAGGTACAGAACTTACCAGGATTTTTGAAAAAGGAAAAGAAACTTATGAGATTGAACCTGGAACGCAATTGTAATTTTATTTTTAATTATATTTGAATGAAGAGAATATGATATACTCCTATTCAGTAAAGTGCTTTTATAGACTTTATATAAATCTATCATATTAAGCATGTCATGCTTAGCTTGTCGAAGCATCAATAACTTAGAAACCAAAAATGCAATGAGAAAAACATTAGCTGTCCTTACTTTATCCGTGCAGTTCATTTTCGCCCAGGACCTATCCCAGAAACTGGATGAAGCTACAAAAAATCTGATGAATTCTTCAGCAGCCATTTCGTCAAACTTATCATTTTACGTGGCGGACGAAAGCGGAAATTTTATTTATGACTATCAGGGAAACAAAGGACTGTCTACAGCTTCTACTCAGAAAATATTTACTGCCGCAGCGGCTCTTGAAGTATTAGGCAAAAACTATACTTATAGAACAACAGCTGGTTATTCGGGAAGTATTTCCGGGGGAAATTTAAAAGGAGACTTCATTATTACCTCCACAGGCGATCCGACGCTTGGAAGTTGGCGTTATGATGCTTATAAACCGGAAAATTTTAAACAAAAACTCATTGAAGCCATAAAAAAAGCCGGCATCACAAAAATTTCAGGGGATCTTGTAATTGATGATTCTTATTTTGACCACCAGACAATTCCCGGAGGCTGGCCGTGGGATGATCTTGGAAACTATTACGGAGCCGGAGTCTGGGGCGTCAATTGGCGCGAAAACCAGTTTGATATCAATATCAGCGGAAATGAATTCAAAAGTTTTTCTTATCCTTTGGAAGGTGTACAATGGCTTAATGATGTGAAGGTGGGCGGAACCTCAGACCAAAGCCTGATTTTTACAGCACCACATTCCAATGTGGCTTTGATAAACGGAACACTGCCTTCCAAAACAGTAACGGTATCAGGAGCTACACCCAATCCTCCGTTACAGCTTGGTGTAGAGATAAAGCAATGGCTGCAGCAGGAAGGAATCGAACTTTCCGGTAAAACAGTTACCAATTCCCAATTGGAAATCGAAGGTAAAAAAACAGTAAGCTTTTCTAAAAATAACACAATTTTCACCTACGAATCTCCAACAATGGATAAGATCATCTATTGGTTTTTAAGAAAGAGCATCAATCTTTACGGGGAAACATTAATTAAAACATTAGGCAAAGAGAAAAAAGGAAATCCAAATTTTAAAAGCGGTGTAGCGTTCCTGAAAGAATTCTGGAAGTCGAAAGGAATTAATCCCAACATGATTAATTTTGCCGACGGAAGCGGACTTTCCCCACAAAATTACGTAGCCGCAAGAGCCGAAGTACAGGCATTGATTTATGCTAAAAAACAACCCTGGTTCGAATCTTATTATGATGGATTTCCAACTCAGGATAACGGAATGAAAATGAAAAGCGGAACCATGAGAGACACTAAATCTTTTGCAGGATTTCATACTTCCAGAGACGGAAAAAAATACGTATTTTCCATCATCATCAATAATTATCAGGGAAGCGGAAGCGCAGAGCTGCAGAAAATCCTGAATGTTTTAAAATAATCTGCTTTGAGAAAATCAATATTTGCCAGACTTAATAACTGGATCATTTTTGTCCTGATGACTATTGTTGTCCTGACTATTGTGATCGCCTCCACCATTCTTATCAATTTTCTCCGTAAGGAAGAGATTAAAAGGGTTGATATTTTGGTAAGCGCCTTAAAATTTCAGCAGGAAGTGGATAATCCTAATTTAGAAGTTCAGGCATTGCTTTTACAGATTTACAGTTCAAATACAACCATTCCGGTTATCATTTTAGATGAAAATGATAATGTGATTGAACATAAGAATCTGCCTAAAGACGTAGAAAATAATTCCGGTCAGATTGTTGCTTTAGCAAAGAAAATGGGCAAGAGCTATCCTCCTATTGTAATTGAAATTGCAAAAGGAGATAAACAGATCGTTTTTTATGATAATTCTCCATTGCTGAATAATCTCAGGTATTCTCCCTACATTCTTGGCTTTTTTATTTTGTGTTATTTCCTGTTTTCGTTCTGGTTTTTCAGGACCATTAAGAAAACGGATGAGGGCTATCTTTGGGCCGGACTTGCCAAAGAAACCGCGCACCAGATCGGAACTCCTTTATCATCAATGATCGGCTGGATGGAAATCATGAAGCTGGATGATCCCGAATCGGAAGGTATTCATGAAATCGAAAAAGATATTGAACGATTAAAAACCATTTCGGAAAGGTTTTCCAAGATCGGTTCTGTTCCCGAGCTGAATGATACGGATTTTAACGCAACCATTCAGGAGAATTATGATTATTTAAAAACAAGGATTTCCCGGAAAATCAATTTCGGACTGCATCTTCCGAATTATACCATTTCCGTACCGCACAATAAGATCCTAATGAGCTGGGTTATTGAAAACCTGGTGAAAAATGCCGTTGATGCCATGAAAGGGGAAGGTTCGCTTTCCATTTCGGTAATCGAGAGAAATAAAAATATTATAGTAGAAGTTCAGGATACCGGAAGCGGAATGACAAAACAGCAGGCACTGAATGCTTTCAAACCCGGATATTCTACTAAAAAACGCGGTTGGGGGTTAGGCTTGTCACTTGCAAGAAGGGTAGTACAGGAATACCATAAAGGCGATATCAAAATTGCCCAGACTGAAGTGGGAAAAGGAACGACTTTTAGAATTACAGTTAAGAAAGCATGATAAAAAGAATATTGGTGGTATTATTGTTTTTAACTTTTTTACAGTGTTAATTCACAAATTAGAAACGAGATTTTAATTCTTACAGATACAATAGATCATATTTTTGAAAAACTTCCATTCGATCATTTTTCAGATGAAGATATTAAAACAATTGAGCGGCTCCAAAAAGTAAGGCAACAATTTCAGTTAAAAGTAGAAGACGATGAATTGGTGTACATATATAAAAGTGAATTTAAACCCAGAATTAAAAATGAGGCTTTACAGGAAATATATAAGAGAAAAAATATTAATAAAGTAAAACTTTTTAAGGAAACAGTTCATCAGACGGATCAATTGGAAGGTTTATCGTTAGAATCTTATCCGCTCCAAAGCATTTTTTTTGATGAAATTACTGATGATAAACGTAATATTAACCTTATTAAGGATCTTACAGCGTATATTTTTAATTCAAAACCATTAAATATTCCTTTAATTGAAAACATTACCCATAAAATTCCGAAAAATCAATGGTATTATAATAAAGTAAAAGAAATATTATTTGAATACAAATCTAAATACTTGCTAGAATATTTAGCTGGATTTAGAAATTCAGATGATATAGAGTTGATTAAAAGTTATGGGAAAGATTCTTATTTTGCTATTCAAAAATTTTCTTCGGTAGAATTTCTACCATTTTTAGAATCAATGGCTGAAAAAGAAAGCAGTGATTATGAATATCTTTCTACTGTCGCCAAATTGTGTCATCATCAAAAATCAGGACATTTAATTAATACTGTTTTTAATGTTCTGAAGAATAGTAATTATGACACGGATTTATTTAAATCTTACCTATACAATAATAAATGCCCTATACAATAAGTAATAAATTTTGAAGTTTGGTGAACGGAGAACCTTTTTATTTATATTTTTATAGCCTTTCTTCAGAATCCAGATATAGAAGTTTAGATGCTTTCAGCATGACAAACTGCAGTTATTCTATTGTACATCATAATTCCCCTCCTCCGGAGGGGTGGCAAAAATTTCTTAGAAATTTTTGACGGGGTGGTTTTAAAAACAATACTATAACCTGTGGATGGAGAATAGTAAATTTTGCTTCACAAGTGAATCTTCTGATCGTTAAATTCACAATTAACTCTCAGAAATTGGCGATTCACTTCTCCTAGCCCCGATTGCAGAGAAAATCCTTTTTGCAGGCTCCGTCAGGCTCAGCCTGACCGCGGTGGCAGCAAAAAGATTGTAACGGAAAGCGGGAAAAAGCTCCTTAAAAAAATACCTGATTTATTTCAAAAACAAAAGCGGAGAAAATTCCCCGCTTGATTTATTACTTATTTCATTATATTATTTCTTTCCCGTAAGCCACTGATCCTGAAGCTTCTTTTCTTCCGGTGTCGGATTGGCTTTAAACTGTAAATTTTCAATGGTCATTTTATCAAGAACCGCTTTACCTTTAAGATCAATCTTTTCAGATTTTCCGCCGTTGTCCCTAAGAACCGTTACCGTTACATTCTGGCCTTCTTTAATCGTTTTGGAATAATTAATAAAATCCTGAACGTTCTGGATATTGATTGTTTTTCCGTCCAGAGCTACAATCTTATCAGTAATTTTAAATCCGATACTTTTTGCGAAAGGTGAAAGTGCAGAGCTCTCATCAAATACAAAAGTATTGGTTTTTTCATCGTAGCCTGTCTGGTTCGGATCTTTGATAAACCAGAAAATCGGCGGCGTTTCCTGCTTCTTCAGCTCAACACCCACCATATTCAGGTATTGTGCATAAGGAGTCGGCTGGCTTCCCGCAATATATTTGTTATAGAAATCTCTTACCTGAGGATATCCGGTTACGGCTACCAGTTCATCAATAAGCTTGTCATCTTTAAACGGCTTGTTTTCACCGAATCGCTGAGACAGTTTCCGGATCATATCACGATATCCCATTTCCCCGTTGGAAAGCTTTCTAAGCTCGATATCCAGACACATGGCCAACAATGCTCCTTTTTCATAAACATTTCTGTACTGGTCCTTATATTCGTCCAGAAGAACATTTTTACTCATCACCGTGAACGGCATCGTGTCGTTGTAGTTCTTTGAATTGGTAATTTTTTCGTTCATTCTCTGAAGGAATTCATCTCTTGTAATCAGCCCTTCCTGGATCTGGAAAAGGTTGGCGAAGT
This sequence comes from Chryseobacterium takakiae, assembly GCF_900129385.1. Lineage (GTDB taxonomy): Bacteria > Bacteroidota > Bacteroidia > Flavobacteriales > Weeksellaceae > Chryseobacterium > Chryseobacterium takakiae. Next base: position 42,543 of record NZ_FQVO01000012.1, read on the forward strand.
ATTCGGTTCCGCCTTCATACATCCAAAGGTGTTGAGACATTTTCGGGTCTGCATAATCAAAATAATGGATTTCTTCAGAATGCGTTTTCAACGGATTTACCGTATGGAAAAACTCATGCGAAACGACGTCGGTAATGGTTTTGTCGATGGCTTCCTTCGGCATCATTTCAGGAAGCACGACACTGGTAGATTCATGATGTTCCAGCGCTCCGAATCCTTTGATCTGCGGCCCGTCTCCACCGGCAAGATACAGCATGATGGCGTATTTTTTATTGGTATTCATATCACCCAGAAATTTCTTTTGGGCAACCACCATTTTTTCAAGATTATCTTTAAAATCTGTCGCTTTATATTTTCCGGAAGGAGAGTACACACCCAATACCAGATCCATGCCTCCTGCATTGAAGGTGATATAATCCGGTTTGGTGTACATTAATGGGGAGTCGGTAACTTTTGCATAATTGGCCAGCGTAAAGGTGTCCGTAGCGTCCGACTTATCCTGATCTACCAAAGCCGTTGTCCCATAAAAATCGGCAGGCTTCTGAATGACCAGTTGATAAGGAACATCCTGCATATTGTCGATGTATCCTACAAATCCGTGGGTGTTGATCAGGTAAACTTTGCCTGCTTCAATATCCGTTCCGGATGGCGAGAAAACAGCCTTGTGCTTTGAAGTATCCATTTCATCATCGAAACTGTCGTTTACCAGATAGGTTACTTTGGATAGATTCTGTGCATTTTTTAGAGCATAGGTATTGTCATTAACTTTTGTAAATGCAATTTCTTTTCCTTTGTTGTCTAAGAATTTAATGCCTTCCACAAATCTCCCGTAATCGTCTACGGAATAGGTCCCGGGTACCGTTTTAGGAAAATGAAACTTCACATCACCTGATTTCATTTTCGGAAATTCCATGGTTACGGCTACTTTATCGTCTTTAACGTTCACAAGATCGATTGTAGTTTTAATCGACTGGGCATTCACCAGAAACGCAGTTAAAACGCCTAAGCTAAGTGCTATTTTTTTCATTGAGTTTAAAATTATAGTTAAATAGTTGCATAAAATCCGATTTTGTTACACCAGGGTTGTTAAATTTTTCATAAAAAAAAGGCAGATTCTTTGTTGAAGATTTGCCTTCTTTATGCTTTTTATGGTTATTGAATTTTTTTATACCTGATATAATAATTTTTATTGAATTGTACGGGACTGCCGCTCTTCAATTTCACCGTCTGCCACTCCTCGGTAGGGTTTATCGTTTGTTCACCGTCTATTCTTACAGGAAGTTTCAGGTTTTTTACGGCATTAGTATAACGGAATTTCAGCTCTTCACCATTTTGACTGTACTCCAGAACAGGAACTTTTACGGATCTCAGATATTGGTTAAATACACTTGAAAAATCAATTCCTGATTTTTTGGAGATATAATTTTCAATCTGTTGCGTAGTCACCGTCTGATGGTAAAAGTCTTTGTTGATTCCTCTTAAAATCTGCCTGAATTTATCGTCGTCGTTGAGGATCTGTCGGATGGTATGCAGCATACTGGCTCCTTTAGGATACATATCGCCGCTTCCTTCGTTTCTTACCCCGTATTTGCCGATGATCGGAATATCGTTGCTCACCGTTTTATGAATTCCCTGCATATAAAGGTCCGCGGATTTTTTATTCATGAATTTTTCTGTGAAAAGCACTTCGGAATACATGGTAAATCCTTCATGAATCCACATATCTGCCTGATCTTTTGCAGTGATATTATTGGCAAACCATTCATGCCCGCTTTCGTGGATAATGATATAATCCCAGTTTAATCCGACGCCGGTTCCAGAAAGATCATTCCCGAGATAGCCGTTGGCATATCCGTTTCCGTAGGCTACATTACTTTGGTGCTCCATACCGAGATACGGCGATTCTACAAGTTTGTAAGAATCCTCATAAAAAGGATACGGACCAAACCAGTATTCAAACGCAGAAAGCATCGGTTTTACCTGCTGAAACTGTTTTTTAGCCTTGTCAATATTATAATCCATCACCCAGTAATCAAGATCCAGCTTACCTTTTTCTCCATTAAAAGTATCTTTAAAATTGACATATTTTCCGATGTTGGGAATAATAGAATACGCATTGATTGGATTTTTCACTTCCCAGGTGTACGCGGTTTTATCACCTTCCGCTTTTTTACTGATGAGCCTTCCGTTTCCTACACCAACCAGATCTTTCGGCGTAATGATTTTCATGATGACCCCGTTTTCGGGTTCATCACTCCAGATATCTTTCGTAGGAAGCCATATTGACGCTCCAATGCCTTCATCGGCAACGCTCATCCACGGATTTCCATTTTCATCTTTGGTAAATACCCATCCTCCGTCCCAGGGTGCATTTTTTGCAATTCTCGGGCTTCCGGAATAGCTAACATCAATCGTATATTTTTCTCCTTTTTTGAATGCCTTATTGGTTTTGAGCCAGATAAAATCGCCGTCCTGCTTATAGTCTGCAATGGGAAAGCTTGCTTCCACTTTATCAGCTTTCATCGGCTGCTGAAGATCTACCTGAAATATGGGATTTTTAACATCTTTGGTGATTTCAAAGCTGATTGTATTATTTCCCTTAATGCTTTTTGTAGCAAAATCCGGTTCTACGGAAAGCTCATACTTCTTTACATCCCAGAAGTTCCTGAATTCTGTATCCGAGCCTTTTAAGGTGTCCTGTTTGGTGAAAGTTTTACCTTTTTCGAACAACTGGCCGAAAACCAATCCCGAAGCAAATAAAAGCGTATATGAAAGTTTTTTCATCTGAATCAAAAAATTATTAGACTAAAATAAAGAATTAATCAATGCTGGCATTGTTTCCATGACAAATCCGATAGATAGGACGTGAAAAATTAATTTTTGTTACATGATTTGCAGTTATAATTTAATAATCAGCTATTTCCGCTGTGAATTCCCTCTCTGGACGGGTGGCAAAAATCGAAGATTTTCTGACGGGGCGGTTAAAATACAGCTACAATTCTTTACATATATTTCAGAACTATTACAACCGTAAGACAAAGATCCTAGCCGTGATTGCAGCGAAAATCCTTTTTGAAAAAAAGATTGCAGCGGAAAGCGCGAAAAAGCTCCTGAAAAAATCCCGCAGAAAAAATCTACGGGATATTATTTTCAAATGTTTTAATAATTTTAATCTTTTACAGCCGGCAAATTATTGGCCGCTTTCTGTACTTTTTTGTAGGTGTACGAACACATAATAATACTGAATTCATACAGCAGCAGCAAAGGAAATGCTGCCATCAGCATGCTCAGAACGTCTGCCGGAGTAATGATCGCCGCGACCACCATGATAAGAACAATAGCGTGGCGACGGTAGGTTTTCATAAACATAGGGGTTAATATCCCAATATTTGTAAGGAAATAAATAAGAACCGGAAAAAGGAAAATGACTCCCATTCCCAAAACCACCTGTAAAAACAATGTTGTATAATCACTTAAATCATAGAGCGGAATAATGATGTCTGAAATTTTAAAGATCACTCCGAAATTAACGGCAAACGGGAGAATCAGGAAATAGCCGCATAATACACCCGTCATAAACAAAATCCATACGGAATTGATGATGAAAATAGAATTCTTTCTTTCATTGGGATGCAGGGCCGGACTGATGAATCGCCACAGTTCCCAAACGATGTAAGGAAAAGCCAGAACAATACCGCCAAACAGGGATACTGCCATCATTACGTTGAACTGCTGGTACAATTTGCTGGCACGTACCGGGAAATCCTTAGGAAGGTGAATGCTGTCTTCACCCAAAATCATTCTTGAAAAGTGATTGACGATTTCAAAGGTGGCAAAATCGTTTCTGGTAGGACCGAAAAAAATATGATCCATAATCCAGTTGATATTAAAGCCGATAATAACCGCCGCAACAATGATGGCAAGAATCGAACGGATGAGGTGACCTCTTAATTCTCCAATATGTCCAAGAAAAGACATGTCTTTATCACTCACAGGATAGTATTTTTAAGGTTTCAAATGTATGAAAAAGTTTCGGTATGTGGATGGTAGATGACGGAGCTGAATATTGGTTCATCATACTTTTTAATCTTTGACGCTCAGCTTCCAACTTAATTAATCCCTTCGTCCAGCAGTTTATGAAGATCAATGATCCCGAAATACTTTCCGTTTTCCGTCACCACAAGCTGTCCGATATTATTTTCTTTTAAAATATTCATAGCCTCTTTTGCCAGCGCTGTTCTTTCAATGGTTTTAGGATTGGCAGACATGATGTCTTTGGCGAGTACTTTGGAGATGTCATCGCCTTTCAAAAGCATTCTTCTCAAATCTCCGTCCGTAATCACTCCGATAATCTCATCGTTATTGGTAACAACGGTAATCCCGTGACGTGACCCGCTGATGGATATAATAACGTCTTTCACGGTATCATGTTCCGTTACCTGAGGTTTTTGCGAAGACAAAAAGTCGTCTACTTTCGAGATCAGGTTTTTTCCAAGACTTCCGCCCGGGTGAAATTTAGCAAAATCATTAGCCTTAAAATTATTCATTTCCATTAAAGCGATGGCAAGCGCATCTCCCAAAGCCATCTGTAAAGTGGTGGAGCTGGTGGGCGCCAGTTTATTGGGGCAGGCTTCCATATCGACATGCGTATCCAGTATAATTTCTGAAAACTCGGCAAGCCTGCTTGATTTATTACCAGTCATCCCGATCAGCGCTGATGAGTACTCTTTGAGGTAAGGCACAAGATTTACAATTTCCGGGGAGTTTCCGGAGTTGGAAATACACAACACCACGTCTTGTTTCTGGATCACCCCAAGATCTCCGTGAATGGCTTCCGAAGCATGCAAAAACTGGGAAGGTGTTCCGGTGGAATTCAGAGTTGCTACAATTTTGTTGCCTACATGGGCAGATTTCCCGATTCCTACTACGATCAGTTTCCCTTTTGCCGAATTAATGATTTCCACGGCTTTTGCAAAATCATCGTTTAGCCGGTTGCGCAGTTTTTCAAGTTCTGAAATTTCTATTTCTAAAGTGCTCTTCGCTATTGAGATAATGTCGGATCTTTCCATTTTACGTATATAAGGCATATAAAAATCAATTAAAAAACCGTTATTTCTAAAAGAATTTTTATTATAAATATAATTTTTTATAAATTCGTTCGCTTTTATTTTAAGCGAAAAATTCATAACTTTGGATTAGATGCAAATTTAGCAATAAAATTAGATGAGCGCAAAAAAAGCCAATTTATCAGGCGAATTGAAAAAATATTTCGGATTTTCTACTTTTAAAGGCCAGCAGGAACAAATTATTGAAAACCTTCTGAACGGAAAAGATATATTTGTTTTAATGCCTACCGGAGGTGGTAAATCCTTATGCTATCAGCTTCCGGCACTTATTTCCGAAGGTACGGCCATCGTGGTTTCTCCTTTGATAGCTTTAATGAAAAACCAGGTGGATGCAGTGAACGGACTTTCATCTGATAGCGGAGTAGCCCATGTTTTGAATTCATCTTTAAACAAAACACAGACCAAACAGGTTTTTGACGATATAAAAAGCGGAAAAACAAAACTTCTTTATGTGGCTCCGGAATCCCTTATCAAAGAAGATTATCTGGATTTTCTGAAAGAGGTGAAAATATCATTTTTCGCCATAGACGAAGCGCACTGTATTTCAGAGTGGGGACACGATTTCAGACCTGAATACAGAAATCTGAAATCTATTATCGATAAAATTGCCGATGTTCCGGTAATAGCCCTCACGGCAACGGCTACCCCAAAAGTTCAGGATGACATCCAGAAAACGTTGGGCATGACGAATGCTCTGGTCTTTAAAGAAAGTTTCAACAGACCGAACCTCTACTATGAAGTACGCCCGAAAGTAAATGTAGATAAGGAAATTGTAAAATTTATCAATCAGAATAAAGGAAAATCGGGGATTGTATATTGCCTTAGCCGTCGCAAAGTGGAAGAGTTTGCACAGCTTCTTCAGGTAAACGGAATCAACGCCTTACCTTATCATGCCGGGCTTGATCAGAAAGTGCGGGTAGCCAATCAGGATAAGTTCCTGATGGAAGAGGTTGATGTGATTGTTGCTACCATTGCATTCGGGATGGGAATCGATAAGCCGGATGTACGTTTTGTCATTCACTATGATTTCCCGAAATCTCTGGAAAGCTATTATCAGGAAACGGGGAGGGCAGGCCGTGACGGCGGAGAAGGCTACTGTCTGGCATTTTATGATCCCAAAGATATTGAAAAACTGGAAAAATTCCTGGCTCAGAAGCCGGTATCGGAAAGGGAAATCGGGTTACAGCTTCTTAATGAAGTGGTAGGATACGCCGAAACTTCCATGAGCAGGAGACAATATATTTTATACTATTTCGGGGAAAATTTTGATCCGGTAAACGGAGACGGGGCGAAGATGTGCGACAATTCTTCAAACCCTCCTAAATTAAAGGATGCTACAGAGGATCTTAAAAAAGTCCTGCAGCTGATCAAAGATACAGGGGAGAAATTCAAAGCAAAAGATTTGATTTCCATAATTGCCGGAAAAGAAACGGCTGTTACAAAATCCTATAAGCTGGAACAAAGCTCTTACTTCGGTTTCGGAAAAGAGGAAAAAGATAATCACTGGAAAACGATTTTAAGACAGGCGACGGTTCAGAACTTTTTACAGAAAGATATCGAAACGTATGGTGTTTTAAAGATTGCCGAAAAAGGTAAACTGGTTTTGGACGGAAAGCTGGAGCATTCTTTCCTGATCGCTGAAGACAGGGAATTTGATCTTACGCAGACAAAAGCCGAAAGTGACCAGGTTCAGATGCAGTCTGCCGGAGGGTTGGACCAGAATTTATTCAATCAGTTAAAAGAACTAAGGAAAAAAGTGGCCAAAAAGCACGGAATTCCGCCTTACACGGTTTTTATGGATCCGAGTCTGGAAGATATGACCGTGCAATATCCTATAACGGTTGAAGAAATTGGTAAGATCTATGGTGTTGGTGAAGGCAAGGCAAGAAAATACGGCAAAGAGTTTGCGGATTTTATTAGCAAATATGTAGAAGATAATAACATTGAGCGCACTCAGGATATGGTACTGAAGCAGGTAGCCAATAAATCCAGCCATAAAGTTTTCATCATTCAGAGTACGGATAAAAAGATTGATCTTGAAGATATTGCCAGAGCTAAAAATCTTTCGATGGATGAATTATTGAAAGAAATGGAACGGATTGTCTATCAGGGAACCAAGCTGAATATCGATTATTATATTGAAGATAATTTTGATGAAGATATTGTCGATGGTTTTATGGAGTTCATGAATGAATCTGAAAGTGACAGCATGAAAGTGCTGCTGGACGAATTTGGGGATGAACTTTCGGATGAAGAGGTAAGAATGTTGCGAATAAAATTCATCAGCGATGTTGCCAACTAAATTAATTTTAAACGATAATAAAATTATAATGAAAGAAATTCTTCCCAGGAAGAGTTTCTTTTTATTTTAGAAACAAGTATGGATAGCCTGTTTAAATTATAATTTATCTTTACCATTAAGGAATTAAGCCTCTTTAGCTTAAAAAGCTTAATACAAATCAATTTATTGATCTCTTAATTAGAAACAATTTAACTAGCTTAAATTCTTAATGTTAAATTTAAGAATAAACAAAGTTTATTTAATTTAGAAAACGAAGAAAGAGCTGTAAACTTTTATTTAGAAATATTTAGATATGCTCTTTGTATAAATTAAATTATTTATTATAAGTTAGATCAAAGGTTAAGAAAACTTTTTACTAATTTTACATAGATGAAAAAGATTTCTGTCATATTTATTCTGCCGGATCTTGAAACCGGGGGTGCAGAAAGGATCGTTACCACCATTGCGAATCATCTTTCACGGGATCGTTTCGAGCCTAAGATTTTGCTTTTACGCAAACAGGGAGGATATCTGAAATTTCTTAATAAAGATGTGGAAATCATTGACATCAATACCGAAAGAATAAGACATTCTCTGAAACCTATTCTCAGAGAGATTTACCGAAGAAAACCAGATATCGTTTTTTCCGGTTTTGGAGAAGTAAATGCGTATTTATCATTATTTATCAAGCTTTTTCCAAAAACGAAATTTATCGCCAGAGAAACCAATGTGGTCTCCCAACATGTCACGAGAAAGGAAATAAAATTCTTCTATAATTTCTACAATAATTACGATAAGATCATTGCGCAGAGTGATGATATGATGCGGGATCTTTTCAAAAATTTCAGCATAAAATCACAGAAAGTTGTTAAAATCAATAATCCAGTAGATTTTGATTTTATAGAATCAAAGCTTGCTTCCGCACAAAAACCTGAAAGCTTTAAATTAAACTATAAAAATGTAGTGGCTATCGGAAATTTATCGGCGAGAAAGGGTTTTGATAATTTGCTGAAAGTTTTTTCACGACTGAAAAATGAAAATATTCTCCTGCATATTTTGGGAGAGGGAAAAGACCGTGAAATGCTTCATCAGATGAAGGATTTCCTGGGATTGGAACACATTATTTTTCACGGCAGACAGGAAAATCCTTATGAATTCCTGAAATATGCCGATCTTTTTATTCTCTCTTCACGCTACGAAGGTTTTCCCAATGTACTGCTGGAAGCGGGAGCGTGCGGAACCTATTCCCTGGCCAATAATTGTCCGGGCGGAATCAACGAAATCATACAAAACGAAATCAACGGTGAAGTTTCCGATATCGAAAATTATGAAGATTTTTCGCAGAAGATTTTAAATATTATTCATAAAACTCATGATGAGGATTTGATTAAAAGTTCCATCAAATCCAGGTTTTCTAAAAATATTATCCTGGATGCCTATGAAAAGGTACTGTTGAGCATGGTGAAATGATTCTGTTGTATTGTTCTTATGCAGTTTATTTTATACTTTTGGTGCTTTTAAATTTTATCCAAACTATATTTAATTCCATGAATAAAATCCAGCAAATAGGATGTGCCTGCGAAAAACCTACCTCAAATTATACAGAGTACAGAAGTTCCGAATTGGGTATATATCACACCAACGGAAGACATGCGGAAGTAAGCATTCAGCAGTGTAAACTTTGCCAGAGAATATGGATTCATTACTTGGTTGAATTTGAGCATTACTCCAAATCAGGAAGATGGTACAGAGGAATTGTTTCTAAAAAAGACAGGCCTCAAATTACCCCCGAAAATGCTGTAGAATATCTGGAAAGTCTTGAATGGTATGTTTTCGGAGGTTCTTATTTCGATTCTGTGGGGATGATCGGGAAAGGAAAGTTGAATGTGGATTCTTAAATAGGCTGGAAGCCTGAAGCCTGAAGCTGGAAGATCAGGCAGAATGTTTAGTTTTAAAAAAATGCGAATATTTTAAACTTCCATCACCCATCTTCCCACATCCATCCCAAAATTTGACCAATCTCACTTTCTCACGTGGTAATTTATCGTTAAATTTGTAAGCATAAGAAAGTTAATAATAAACAAATTCATAAAATAACATGAGTCAATTCGATGTTACCGTAATCGGTTCCGGTCCTGGTGGTTATGTTGCTGCAATCCGTGCTGCACAATTAGGTTTCACAACAGCAATTATTGAAAAATACCCTACCTTGGGAGGAACTTGTCTTAATGTGGGTTGTATTCCATCAAAAGCATTGTTAGACAGCTCTGAGCATTTCGAGAATGCCAAGCATAATTTTGCAGGTCACGGGATTATAATCAACGAACCTCAGGCTGATATCACAAGAATGATCGAGCGTAAAAATGAGGTAATCAAGCAAAATAGGGACGGAATCAGCTACCTGATGAATAAGAACAAAATCACTGTTTTTGAAGGAGTCGGAAGCTTCGAATCTGCAACCCAGATCAAAGTAACGAAGAATGACGGTTCTACAGAAATGATCGAATCTAAATATACCATTATTGCTACAGGTTCCAAGCCATCTTCTTTACCTTTCATCACGATTGATAAAGAAAGAGTAATTACTTCCACGGAAGCGTTAAACCTTAAAGAAATTCCTAAACATCTCGTGGTAATCGGAGGTGGAGTAATTGGTCTTGAATTAGGTTCGGTTTATTTGAGATTGGGCGCCCAGGTTACCGTTGTTGAATTTATGGATAAAATCATTCCTGGAATGGATGGTGCTTTAAGCAAGGAATTAACGAAAGTTCTTAAAAAGCAGGGCATGAAATTCATGCTTTCTACAGCAGTTTCAGCAGTGGAAAGAAATGGAGATACTGTAAAAATCACAGCCAAAGATAAAAAAGGAGAAGAAGTAACGGTTGAAGGAGATTACTGCCTGGTTTCTGTAGGAAGAAGACCTTACACAGACGGACTTGGACTAGAAAAAGCAGGTGTTGAGCTTGACGAAAGAGGAAGAGTGAAAGTAAACGATCACCTTCAGACAAATGTTGCCAACATTTACGCCATCGGAGATGTGATCAAAGGCGCAATGCTGGCTCATAAAGCGGAGGAAGAAGGAGTTTTTGTTGCTGAAACATTAGCAGGACAAAAGCCGCACATCAATTATAACTTAATTCCGGGAGTTGTTTATACATGGCCGGAAGTTGCCGGAGTCGGTAAAACGGAAGAGCAGCTGAAAGAAGAAGGAGTAGCTTACAAAGTAGGATCATTCCCGATGAGAGCTTTAGGAAGAAGCCGCGCAAGCGGTGATGTAGATGGTTTGGTTAAAATCATCGCCGACGAAAAAACGGATGAGGTGTTAGGAATGCACATTGTAGGTGCAAGAGCTGCAGATTTAATTGCTGAAGGAGTTATCGCCATGGAATTCCGTGCAAGTGCAGAAGATATTGCAAGAAGTTCCCACGCACACCCTACGTATGCAGAAGCAATCAAAGAAGCGGCTTTGGATGCTACGGCAAAAAGACCGATTCACATGTAATATTGAATTAAAAAATTCAATCATTTAAAAATATTTGTAAATTAGGAGAGACATTAGTCTCTCTTTTTTATTAATACAAGTGTTATGAAAAGTATATGTATAAGTGTTTTGCTTCTCTTTACAACCAGTTTATTTGCGCAGGAAGCAGGGAAAGCAGGAGAACTCCTTAAAAATGAAGCTTCCAAAACCGAAATCGGATCTGTGAATAATAAAAAATCGGATGTAAAGAATAAAAATAATTCAGGTTTCAGAAATCAGGGGAACCCGGCAAATAATGGTTTCAGGACAAAGAATCCACAATACCGATGGAATCAGGAATACGGGTACTCCGAAGTTTTTCTCAGGATTCCCGAGCAGGGATTTTTCAGCGTGGAAATCGGCGATCAGTTTATCTCCAACAACTCAGGGAAATTCAGGTTTTTTGATCTGCCGGCAGGACGAATGCCTATCTCCATCTATGAAAGCGGCTATTTATTGTACAGAACTACGCTGAATGTAAGAAACAACAGCAGGCTTGTGCTTGACTTTTTCACCAATGAAGGGTTATTTTTGCTGGATTCTTATCCCGTGCAGTCTTACGGCTTCAACAGCTGGAATGACCTCTGGAACAATCCTTACGGAAACAGCGGAAATATAAATTATCCTAATGTAATGGACAACCAGACATTCCAGGAGTTTATGGATACAATGAAGAACAGGGCGTGGTTTGATGACAAAAAACTGGTATTTATCAATCAGCAGGGCCGTCATGCAATGTTTACCTCCGAACAGATCAGTATTCTGGTGAAAGACCTTAGTTTTGATAAAAATAAACTGGCTTTAGCCAAATCTTTATTTCCGAAATGCGTAGACAAGCAAAAGTATTTTATTGTTGGAGAAGCATTGGATTTTGAAAGTAGCAGAAAGGAACTGATGGATTATATTTCGAAATTATAAAACATTTGATTTAAATAATTAAAAGAGGGAAGTTTTTCCTCTTTTTTTGTTCATTTTTCATTTTTGCAAGTTCGGCTTATATTTCCGTACCTTTACCGACTAATTTTATCATCAATGCAACTCGGAAAAACTCAGACTTTAACAATTTCAGATAAAAATAATTCAGGATGGATCTTAACGGATGAATCGGGCGAAAAAGCTTTTTTACCGAAAATTTTCATTCAGGAAGATAAAGAAATAGATGATGAAGTAGAAGTTTTCGTATATCAGGATGACAGCAAACTGAAAGCTACTACAGAAATTCCATTGGCGGAGGTAGGAGAGTTTGCCGTAATGAGCTGTGTACAGAGTCTTCCTAGCGGGGCTTTTATGGATTGGGGAATTATTAAAGATCTTTTCATTCCGTACAAGCAGCAGAAGACAAAAATTGTAGAAGGCAAAAGGTACCTGGTTTATATTTATGTTGATGAAGACCTGGATCTTATCACAGGAACCACAAAATTTAAGAGAAATCCGCAATACCAGGATCTGCCGTTTAAAAAAGGAGATAAAGTTGATCTTATCATGATGAACGAAAGCGAATTGGGCTGGAATGTAGTCATCAATAAAAAATACATCGGTCTTATTTACAGTTCAGATGTTTTCAAAAAGCTATATCCATTATCCGAAGAAACCGGTTATATCAAAGCCATTCGTGAAGACGGAAAAATAGATGTATCATTGCAGCCTGAAGGATTTGAGAATATTGATGAATTTAAAAAGAAAATTCTGGATAAGCTGGAAGAAAATTACGGCTTGCTGTACATTTCAGATCAGTCTACTCCCGAAGAGATCAAAGATGAACTGCAGATGAGCAAGAAGAATTTCAAAAAAGCCATTGGCGGACTGTATAAGGATAAGATTATTGATATTTTAGAAGATAAAATCAAGTTATTATAAAATAAAAAGAGCAGAATTATCTGCTCTTTTGTTTATTTCTCCTTTAAAAAAGTAATCTGCTCTTTTAGTAAAAGAATTTGCTCATCCTTAGACTTAATAATTTTATCGTATGCTTCTTTTAAATCTTTGATAACATCTTTATAGTCATTATTAATGGTTTCCACATAGCCATATCCATCACCTTGATTAGCTTGTGTATTAATTGTACTTTTTGTACTAATATCCAAAAAGTTAGATAAATCTTCATTGAGAATTTCAGATATTTTCATCAGTCTTTCTACACTTAATTTGGTTTCTCCCGTTTCTATTTTACGATAGGCAGCCGGAGTAATGTTTAGTTCGTGAGCCATATTTTCAAAAGTATAGCCTTTTTTACTCCTATGTTGGGCAATTTTCTCAATAATTTTCTCCATTTCTGTCATTTATATTTAATTTCCTCAAAAGTATATATTTTTTTAATAAAAGTAAAAATATTTTTATCAAAAGTATTTTTCAGCTTGGGGTGATTTATGTAGTTTAGCTACTAGAAAAAACACGAGTGCACAAATGTTTTTTATAGTGTATTAAACTTTTAATTAAACGAAAAATTCATTTTATGAAAAAATTTTTACTCGCAGCTGTATTAGTTGCAGGAACAACTTTGGGATTTGCTAAAAGCAGCACACCGGTTCAAAACTTTTCTAAAAGCACAGAAAGAGTTGTAAAGTCTAAAACCATTCGCGTAAACTCTTTGGAAGAAGCTGAGAAAATCAAAGGTATTTGTCATACTACTGTTATAACTCCGAAAACAGAAATATCTACAGTGTCAATTATGGGGCAAACCTATATGGTTGTAGAACACTATTGGGATGTAACAACATATTGGTATGGCTGTTAATATCATATTTCATTAAAATGCATTAACAAAGCGTCTATTTATTTTAGACGCTTTACTAACTTATAATCAAAATATGAAGCAAATAATTTTTTTTTCATTTTTATTATTGCTTATGAATTTTGTTAAGGCTCAAAATTTAAAAGTAGAATATGACCGTATCATAAAAGAAGATTTAAATGGTTCATTACCAGCTGAATCCTCTGATGTATTTAAAAATAAAGTAATAGAAGAATTAAAAAAGCCTACAAAAGAAATACTATATGTTTTAGATGGAAATACTTTTTACAAAAGTATTCCCAGGACATCTATTACTCACGAGGAGGAAAGTAAAAAAGTCGATGAACACACAACCATACGACCAAAAACTGAATATAAAGATATACAAACGAAGATATATCATATAAAAGGTGATAAAGGTTTTTATCAATATTTTAGTTTTCATGGAGATGAATATTATTATAATTATATCCCAAAATTTTCTAAAATAGAGTATAAAGATGATACGGAGTATATCGAAAAATATAAATGTAAGTTAGCAGAACTTACATCAGATAGCGGGGTTCTCACAAAAGTATGGTATACAGAGGATATTCCTGTAAGTGCAGGTCCTTATGCATATGGTAATCTGCCTGGTTTAGTTCTAAAAATAGAATCTCCCGAATACATTGTTTATGCTACCAAGGTAAGTAATGAAGCAAAAAAAGAAGACTTTGAAAATTTAAATCCTAAAATTAAGGTGCTAAATGAGGAAGAGTTCTTTAAAAAAATGGGTGAGTTTATAGAAGAAAGCAAAAAGGTAAAAAAGACCGAAAACAATATTCATCTCTAATTGCAATAATTATTGTATTTCATCAATAGTGAGTTTTATAGTGAAAGATTTTATGAAATGGTTATGTACATAGACATTAACTTATGATGGATTTTAAATTTTTAACCCTTATTATCCTGTTTTTTTTCAGTTATTCTTTTTCACAAAATATCAATATTGAAGTGAAAGAAATAGACGGAAGCCCTATCTCAGAAGTCAATGTACAACTTTTAAAAGATGGAAAAACCATAGACTTCCTAAAAACAGATGATAAGGGCATCTGTACTTTCAAAGCTTTAGAAAAAGGAATTTTTTCGTTAAAATTTACATCCTTATTCTATAAAACAAAAATCGTCGAAATTAATACAGCAGAAAAAACAAATTACAGTATTGTCTTAGAAACACAGATCACCACCATACAAACCGTAGAAATAAAATCTCGTCCTAAAATTGCTACTGCCAAAGAGGATACCATTGCTTTTAACCTAAAAGCAGTAAGAGACGGAACAGAGAGAACAACAGAAGACCTCATTAAAAAACTTCCAGGGTTAGACATTAATGAAAACGGAAAAGTAACTTATAAGGGAAAGGCGGTAGGACAGGTTTTAGTGGAGGGGAACGAGTTTTTTGGTAAGAATCATAAAATAGCAACCCAGAACATTTCGGCTGAAATGATTGAAGGGATTGATCTTTGGCAAAACTACACCACCATTAACGGAAACCGTTCAACAGCCCTTAATCTGAAGTTGAAAGATGAGTATAAAGGAAAAATTACTGGGAATATAGATGGCAACTATGGTACTAAAAACTCATATTTAAATCATGCAAATTTATTCCGATTCGGGAAGTTAGGAAATTTAGCCCTTATAACAGACTTCAATAATATTGCTAAAGACCCTATCAGCTTTACGGATTTTTATGAAATGAATACGCAGGAAGATATAGATAATACCGGTAATAACAATAATATAGATATTCCTACATTTCTTAATAACGATGGAAGAGTGCAATCTAAAAACAATCAGTTTGCCGCATTGCAATATTCCAAATCAAAAAAGAATTTCATTATTACCGCTTTTTCTATTTTCAATAATGCACAGCTTGAAAAATTCGCTGCTACAAAAAGAACTGCATTTGAAGGACAACCTCAGGATTTTAGTTTCTTTGAACAGAAATCAGAAAATAATAAAGGTTTTTTAGGAACAACCCAAATTAAAATCAAAAGTAGTTTTTCTGATAACAGTTTCCTATACTATAACTTTGGTTACAATCCTACAAGAGATAATTTTAGTCAGAATACAAATCGCTATTCCGAAAACAATAACTTTTACGAAATTGATGATTTGATAAAAAACACTACATTTAGCAATTTTCTATCTTGGAATAAGGGTTCAAATAATTCAAAACTTGTCCTCGCTTTCAGCCAAATAAATCAGAAATATTCAGACGATCTTAATATATATTCTGATCAGAATCTATTCCAGACAAATAGCAATTTGTTATTTCAAAATTATACAATTCAGTCAAATCGATATACATTTGATTTTTATGTAAAGAATAAAAATAAGTTTATTAATTTTAATTTTCGTTCTGGTTTTTCTTATAAAAGTGATGATTCAAAACTTATAGAATGGATATCACAAAGCACTGAAAGAAGAGGCTTAAAAATTTACCATTACATTAATGATCTTAACTTACACAAGCAAATAGGAAAATTTGATGTATCAGCTGCTTTAAGTTCACATTTTCTCAATGTTAATAATTATGCAGAACATTACCTTGAAAAAAGAATTAATATAAGATTCAACCTAAGTAGTAATGATTTTGAGCTAGAGTATAACTCCAGATATGAATTGCCCACGTTGAAAATGTTGCAGAATAATCTTTTTTATACTAAAGATTTATCTTATTTCCAAAATGCAAGTCTAATACCTAGTGTTTTAAGCAATATAAAAACCTATAAATTTACCTGGCATAGGTTCAATTTTGAAAAAGGGAATAGTCTTTTTCTTATGCTGATGTACGATAAAACCAAACCTAATTTCACCACAAATACCATCAATTATGGTACATTTACAGGAATAGAAAATACGACAGCAACGTATAATGATCGTTTGTTATTTTTATTGACAGGTAACAGGCGATTTAGTAAAAACTTTATATTTAAAACAAAATTAACAAGTGCTATAGTTAAAAATTTCAATTTTATAAATGGGAATGAAAATACTTCAACCATTAAAAACTTCGAAATTTCTCAAAAGATTTCAACCAACTTTAAAAATAAACCTGTACAGTTTGATTTAGGATATACCTATACAAAAGGACTGTTTGATCAAAGTTTTTACAGTACGAGTGCTAAACAAGATAATGTAAAATTGTCTTTGGGCATCAGAATGATTATAAAAAAACAATGGATCGGAAATGTATTAGGAGAATATTTTATTCAGAAAACTGAACAAAATACAATTAGAAATTTTTTAATTGGCGGCCAAGTTTCGTATAGAAAAGAGAATTCAAACTTTGAATACAATTTGCACTATAATAATATATTAAATCTTAATTCCTTTCAATATATAAACGGCTATACGAACCAGTTGGGAATAGAAGAAGCTTCAACTACAGCTCTACATGGTTACATTATAGGCGGCTTGAAATATAATTTCTAACTTACTATTTTATAATGTCTTTTAAACTATTTTAATCAATGTAGTATATACATTGATATTATTATTTATATTCTTTTAGCTTCTGGCTAGATATAAAAAGCAACAATAAGAAAATCTTTTAAATACAAAAAAGATTTTTTTAATATCAAAATAAATGCTAAAAGAGTCAAATTGTCAGTTTTTTTGTTGATGCTATTCGTTTTTCCATAGTACATCATGGAAGCTACAACTGCCTCACTTCATGCAAGCATTATGGTATCATCTAAGTCAGAGGTTAACTGTTCTGCTAAATTGGCTAAGATTTTAATCCTCTAAAAGCCATTTCCTCCTTCAGAAAGTCAGTTTTATCCATATAGAATGGTGTAAATTCTGGGTCGGTGGTAATATAAGTTTCTATCTTTTGTACCGTTGCAATGGTTTTATCAGCCATTTTAAAAAGCGATTTTCTCTCACCAACAATAAGAGCTTGTGTAATTACGGAGAGAATAAGATTTGTATTCTTGATGCTTTTGATTTACGGTATTTATACATTTTGATGAATTTCCATAAAACATGATGCATATCATAATTAATTTCCTTAATTATTTTGTTTAACAATTTTGTCAAAACATTTGATTGATTTATATTTGCACAAATTTGTTTAACAAAAATGTCAAATCAACCAAAAAAAGATCAAACACAGGAATTAATTAAGCAAACCGCAAAGAATTTATTCTTTGTGAAAGGGAAGTTTGATGTCACCACACAAGAGATTGCCGATGAAGCCGGTGTCAATAGAACGCTGATCAACTATTATTTCCGTTCAAGAGATAATCTGATCCAGATCATTTTTGATGAAGCGCAGAAAGTGGAACATGAAAAATCTGAAATCATTATGAATTCCGATTTGCCATTCAAGGAAAAGATTGGCCAGTTTATCGAAGGAAGTCTGTCTACAAGCCTTCAGTATCCATACCTCGAAACCTACATCGTTTCGCAGATTAATAAGGGAAACTGCCACAAAAAAGACATCGAAGAAGACGAACTGAAAAAGCTCTATAAAGAAGTAGAAGCAGAAATGGAGCTGGGAAATATTGAAAAAATGGCGCCTATTCAATTTGTTCTCAATATGATTTCATTGTTGGTATTTCCAAGTGCTGTAAGACCTTTACTAATGGAAAACCTGATGATTGATGAAGTAGAATTCGATAAGATTATTTCAGATAGAAAAGATATCATTTTAAATATGTTGTTTAAAAATTAAAAATGTTAAAGTATTTTAAGAAATGAATCGTCTTTTAGAAATAAAAACTATAGCAACAGCAATTACATTAAAAAAAATAAACGAAGTATAAAATTATGAAAAGAAAACGAATAACTGCACAAAAGCTAAAGATAGGAATAGCCGCTGCATTTATGATTTTCGGCTTTTCATCACTATCTGCACAGCAGCAGGTTTCCCTCCAGGAGGCCATCAAACAGGCACTCCAAAATAAGGCGGAAGCTAAAAAAGCTGCTTTACAGGTGAAAAAAGCTGAATACAAGATTGATGAGGCCAGAGCCGGAGCCCTTCCGCAGATCAGTGCCAACATCAGCAATACTTTTAATCCGATTCTTCAGACCTCTGTGCTTCCCGGTGAGATTATCGGAATGCCGGGACAATTGGTTCCCGTAACCTTCGGTACAAAATGGCAGTCGGTCAATTCCGTGTCATTGTATCAGAATATTTTTGATCAAAGGGTTTTTACAGGATTAAAAGCAGCTAAGTCTACAAGAGAATTCTATTTGCTTAATTCTGAACTGACCAATGAACAGATCATTGAAAATGTAGCGACAGCTTATTATCAGGTATTTGTTCAGGAAGAAAACCTTAAAACCGTAGAAGCCAGCTATGCCAATACGGAAAGAGTAAGAAATGTAATCAAAAGTCTTGTAGATAACGGGCTGGCAAAATCTATCGATCTTGACCGTACCAATGTTCAGCTTACCAATATCGGTTCAAATAAACAACAGCTTGTCAATGCGGTGGAGGTTTCAAAAAATGCACTGAAATTTTATATGGGAATCCCAATCAGTACACCTATTGAACTGGAAGAAAAAACCATTGAACCGAATACAGCGCTATTAAATACTGCTGCTAATTTGGAAACCCGTTCAGAACTTAAAGTATTGAACAAGCAAAAAGAACTTTTACAATACAATAAAAAAGCGACTGAAGCTTTACTGTATCCTACGGTTGGTCTTCAGGCAAATTACGGATGGCAGGGTCTGGGCAACAAGTTTCCGTATTTTACGGGAAGTGCACAGGGAACCAACTGGAGTGATTATGCATCTATAGGTCTGGCGATTAAAATTCCGATTTTCTCAGGAGGATCTACAAGAGCACAGATTCAGCAGGCTGAAATCGATATTCAGGATCTTGATCAGGATATTAACAATACCAGAGAAAGTCTCGATCTTGATTATAAAAATGCCATCAGCAATATGGAAAATGCCATCATCAATATCGAAAGTACGAAGGATAATGTAGGCCTTGCAGAAAGAGTTCAGAAAAATACACAATCCAATTATCAGTATGGGCTTGCCACACTTACCGAAGTGCTGGATGCTGAAAATGCCCTTACTCAGGCTAAGCAGAATTATGCAAACGCTTTATTAGACTACAAGCAGGCTGAAATTAAATTAATTAAAGCAAAAGGACAATTAAACACATTACAAAACCCATAATAAACTACAATGAAAAAAACTCTAATATATATTATCGTGGCAGCTGTACTGGTCGGTTTAGCGGCGTACAAAATTGCAGGCAATAAAGAAAAGCAGACTCAGGAAGTAAAAGAAGTAGCCAAGCAGGTAGACAAAATCAATGTGAATGTGGTTACCGTTTCCAGAGAAAATATAGATACGGATTATTCTGCCAACGGAACGTTTATTCCAAAGCAGGAATCCAACCAGTCTTCTGAAATTTCCGGAAGAATTGTAAGTGTTTTGGTAAAAGAAGGAGCCAGAGTAGGGGCCGGACAGGTCTTGGCAACCATTAAAAAAGATGCCATCGAAGTAGATGTTACCCAGGCACAAAACAATTTGCAGAATGCAATTATTGATAATCAGCGTTATGAAAATGCCTTTAAAACCGGAGGTGTTACCAAACAGCAGCTTGATAACTCAAGATTGCAGCTTAAAAATGCGCAGGCAGCAGTTCGTGCGCAAGGAGTAAAAATAAACGATACCAGTGTACGCGCAGGAATCAGCGGTACCATCAACAAAAAGATGGTAGAGCCGGGAATGGTGGTTTCTCCGGGTACACCACTATTTGAAATTGTAAACATCAATTCATTAAAACTTTCCGTTTTAGTGGATGAAAGCCAGATCGGGAAAATTCAGATCGGGCAGGAAGTTCCTATTAAAGTAAATGTTCTTCCGGAAGATTCTTTTTCAGGCAGAATTACTTTCATTGCTCCTAAAAGTGATGCATCTTTAAATTTCCCTGTTGAAATTGAAGTTCAGAACAAAGGAAACCTGAAAGCAGGGATGTATGCAACAGCAACATTTAAAACTAATAATGGCGCAGAAACCCAAAACATGCTTACTGTTCCTGCAGAAGCCTTTGTAAACGGAGTAAGTTCAGGACAATTATTTATTGTTCAGAATGGAACTGCAAAATTGATCAAAGTGACAGTTGGTAAAGTGTTCGGGGATAAAGTTCAGGTTTTGAGCGGACTGAACGGCGGCGAACAGGTGGTTACCAGCGGACAGATCAATTTAGATAACGGGTCTAAAGTAAATATCGTAAAGTAGAAGACCTATGAAATTAGCAGAAATATCGATTAAAAGACCATCGCTGGTAATCGTATTATTTACGATCCTTACGTTGGGAGGTATCCTCAGTTACACGCTTCTGGGATACGAATTGATTCCAAAGTTCGAAACCAATATGGTAACGATTTCTACGGTATATCCCGGAGCTTCGCCTGCAGAGGTAGAGACTTCCGTTACCCGAAAGATAGAGGATGCCGTTGGTTCTTTGGAGAACGTGAAAAAAGTAGAATCTTCTTCCTATGAAAGCTTATCCGTGATCATGGTACAGCTGAATAACGGAGCCGATGTAGATTATGCCTTAAATGATGCCCAGAGAAAGGTAAATGCGATCTTAGCCGATCTTCCGGATGATGTGGATGCGCCTTCCCTGAATAAATTCTCTCTTGATGATTTACCGATCATCACGATGAGTGTTTCATCAGACAAATTAAACAATAAAGATCTCTATGATCTTTTAGATAAAAAAATAGAACCGATTTTCTCCCGGGTAAACGGTGTGGCACAGGTTGATCTTGTGGGCGGACAGGAAAGAGAGATCCAGGTGAATCTTGATGAAAAGAAATTGCAGGGGTACGGACTTTCAATCGGAGATGTACAGCAGGCAATCCTTTCTTCAAACCTTGATTTCCCTACAGGGAGTATTAAAACAAGAGCTACAAAATCTACGATCAGATTATCAGGAAAATACAGATCGGTGGAGGAAATGAACAACCTCGTGGTTTCCAATAAAAACGGGGCACAGGTTCGTTTATCAGATATTGCAACGGTTTTTGATTCCCAGAAAGATGTTGAAAAAGTAGCGAGATTCAATCAGTTCCCAACCATCTTAATGCAGGTGAAAAAACAATCTGATGCGAATGCCGTAACGGTTTCCGAAAGTGTTCAGAAAACCATTCAAACGGTAGAAGAAACCTATAAAATGCAAGGTGTAAAAGTAAAAGTGGTAAATGATACTACAGAATTTACGCTGGAATCTGCCAACCACGTTATTTTCGACTTGTTCCTGGCAATTGTGCTCGTGGCGATTGTGATGTTATTATTCCTTCACAGTATCCGGAATGCATTCATCGTAATGGTTTCGATCCCGGCTTCTCTGATTGCCACTTTTATCGGAATTTATTTTATGGGTTACACGCTGAACCTGATGAGCTTACTTGGGCTTTCGCTCGTGGTAGGTATCCTGGTGGATGATGCGATCGTAGTACTGGAGAATATTTACCGTCACATGGAGATGGGGAAAAGCAAGATCCGTGCAGCGTATGATGGTGCTTCGGAGATCGGGTTTACGGTTGCTGCAATTACATTGGTAATCGTCGTAGTATTCCTCCCGATTGCGATGAGTTCTGGGTTGGTAGCTAATATTTTGGCACAGTTCTGCGTCACGGTAGTAATTGCTACATTGTTATCATTGCTGGCTTCATTTACCATTATTCCGTGGTTATCTTCGAGATTCGGTAAGCTGGAACATTTAACAGGTAAAAACTGGTTCGAAAAGTTCATCCTTTGGTTTGAAGGAATGATCGATAAATTTACACACTGGATCACAGGAATTTTGGAATGGTGTCTGAAAACAACCTTAAGAAGAATTTCTACCGTGGTGATTACATTTGTTGTTTTGATTGCTTCTTTCATGCTGGTGGCATTCGGATTTATTGGAGGTGAATTCTTCCCGCCGATTGACAGAGGACAGTTCCTTGTTCAGATGGAATTGCCTAAAGATGCTACGGTTGAAAAAACCAACCAGTTAACCTTAGATGTTGAGAAGTTTTTAAGAAATGATAAAGATGTTGTAGATCTTATTACGACAGTAGGGCAGCAGTCAACCGGTTTTGGTGGGGCACAGGCTACAACGTACCAATCGGAGGTTCAGGTAAACTTAACGGATAAGTCCGAACGTTCTGAAAGTACCAACATCAAAGCTGCCAAAATAAAAAGAGCGTTAGAAGAGAAATTTACGGGCGTTGAATTTAAAACCGCGCCAATCGGGATTTTAGGAGCTGAAAATGCACCGATCGAAATGGTGGTAACCGCGCCGGATAACGAAACAGCAGTAAAAGAAGCAACCCGAATTTTAGCTCTTCTTAAAAAAGTACCGGGAGCGGTGGATGCAGAATTATCTACCGACACCGGAAATCCTGAAGTGCAGGTGAATATCGATAGAGATAAAATGGCTTCTTTAGGGCTAAATCTTTCCAGCGTAGGACAGACGATGCAGACTGCATTCAACGGGAATACAGACGGAAAATTCAGAGCCGGAGAATACGAATATGATATCAATATCCGTTTCGCTGATGCCAACAGACAGTCTATTGATGATGTGAGAAACTTAATGTTTACCAACCCGCAGGGACAGCAGATCCGTCTAAGCCAGTTTGCCGATGTTAAAATGGGTTCAGGACCGAGTTTGCTTGAACGTAGAGATAAATCGCCTTCTGTAAAAGTGAGAGCAAAAGCAGTGGGTAGACCGGTAGGGGATGTTGCCAACGAATGGGCCAACCAGTTCATGGATGGCAAAAACAAACCTGCAGGAGTAGATTACATCTGGAGCGGGGATATGGAAAACCAGCAGGAAGGTTTCGGTACGTTAGGAATCGCTTTATTGGCGGCTATCGTATTGGTTTATCTGGTAATGGTTTCCTTGTATGACAGTTTCGTGTATCCGTTTGTGGTATTGTTCTCTATTCCGTTGGCGATGATCGGGGTAATGGTAATTCTTGCCTTAACAGCCAATTCACTGAACATTTTCACCATGTTGGGGATGATCATGTTGATTGGTCTCGTTGCGAAGAACGCGATCCTGATCGTCGACTTTACCAACGCAAGAAAAGCGGCAGGTGCCAACACCCACGATGCTTTGATTCAGGCCAACCATGCCCGTCTCCGTCCGATTTTGATGACAACGATTGCGATGATCTTCGGGATGTTGCCGATCGCATTGGCAACCGGAGCAGGAGCGGAAATGAACAAAGGTTTGGCATGGGTAGTTATCGGTGGTTTAACATCTTCTCTATTCCTTACCCTCATCATTGTACCGGTGGTGTACTCTTTATTTGATTCAATTCTTAGAAGAATGGGCAAACATGAAAAAGTAGATTATGAAGCTGAAATGAAAGCGGATTATGATCACAGAGAACTTAGTGAAGACGGTTATACGCCTAAACATTTAGACTAATATAAACAACCTTTAATTAACCGAAAAAGCGTATCAGAAATGGTACGCTTTTTTGTCATTGCGATGAGCGAAGCGAAGAAGCAATCTGTGAAGTTGGTAATAAGGTGAAAAAATAATAAAACATCAATGCTCAATTGCTGAGTGATACGTCTTTGCGAACAAAAAATATTTTCTATAATTTAAAAAAAACGTTGCAATTCTTTGCGTTAAGGTTAGGATTTATCCCCAAAAAAAGCTTCCGAAAATCCGAAAGCTTTATATATTATTAAATCCTAAAATTAATCTGCCATCACTTCGCCTGCCTTTCGGTACACGAAGCTGCCATAAATGTGTCTTCTTGCAAAACGGCTTGGCGAATCTGCATTTACCATTTTGATATAGGTATTTCTCGGAACACCTAAGTATTCATAAATGTTACCGTTCAAATGCTGAATGGTCAATATGGATTTTTCAAGATAGAAATCCTGGATGTTGGAAGTAGTGGTAGTTTCTGTATATTCTTCCTTATATTTTTCCTGAGTTTCCGGATTGATGCTCACCAGAAAATGATAGGCTTCAATCACCGACTTGCTTTTCTCTTCCGCTTCCAGTTTTCCGACTTCATCATTGATGAATTTATCAGGATGCGTATCTTTCATCGTATTCCTGTAAATCGTTTTCAGTTCCTTCAGTGTCACATTTTTATCAACTTCAAGAAGCTTTCTGTATTCGCCTAATTTTTTCATTATGGTTGGATCCTTTTTTCGGTGTGCAAAATTAAGCTATTTAATTGGAATATAACTTATTCATTATTAATTTGTTTTGATGAATAATATTAATTTTTATTAATTCAATCTGATAATCTGATAAGTTGAACTACAGATCCAACAATAATAATGATAGTTTCATAGATTCATGAATATGTTTATTTAATATTTCTGAATCATCCAAAGGATAATAAAACTCCTCCGGATTAACGAAAACATTGTTGTATTTGGTTCTTTTAGTGGTTCCATCCACATCAATAAATAATAATGCTGAACCAGTTTTGCGCTGTACCGTTTTTAAACCTTTAGACGTTACTTTAGACTCCACACAGCCAACTAATGCACCTCGCCCCATTATATCAAAGCATATTGCGGTATAAATTCCGTTGCGAACCATCTGACCGGGAGGAAGAATGCAGGCGTATAAAACATTTGGAAGATTCATGATTCCTCGGGAAACTTCTACGGTAAATGGAACATTATTGATTTCCTGATATTGCTGCTGTACATGTTTTTTAAAGCCATTCATAACATCTCTGATGGGGATCATTGCAGGATCATTTGTTCTTAAAGGCATGTTTTTCATTACAGGGTTTAACTGTCTGAATTCACATACAGCATTAAAGTAATCTACAAGATTGTCAGAGTTCATTTAAATTAAATCAATTACTCCGTCTTTTGAAAAATATGCGTCACTTTAGCATTCTTTATAAAATCCTGAAGCGGAGTGTCTTTCATTGCATTTTTATTCGTCAGTTCAACATAATAGACCATTGTATTGGGAAACTTGGGATCTTTACACAATATTTTGAAGCGTTTTACTTTTTCATCATTGCTTAAAAAAACAAGCTCGGAAGCATTATAAAGCTTTATATTATTTACATCAAAAGCAATCTTCCAGTTTTTTTGCAGTTTGGCAAATCTTTTCTGGGTTCTGTCGCTGTCTTCGTTTTCAAACTTATCAACCTGGAATTCGGTTAGAAGCTGCGGATAAATAAGTCCTTCCTCAAGAATGGCTTTCGTAATTTTGTCGGATTTATCGTAAAAAATAACCTTGTTATCAAACAGTATCTGGTTATCTTTCACCACAACATCTCCCGAAAACTTTTTATAATTTTTCTTTTTATAGTCGTTTTTAAAATGTTGGATAGCTGCCTTATCTTTAGGTCCGGGTTTTTCAGTTTTCTGTGCAAAAACAGAAGCTGATAAAAGTAATGTAAGGCTTACTGTGTATAATAATTTCATGATGTTTACTAATTTTTAGTTAAGATTTAAAGAATGTTTTTAAGTCGCAGATATTGCAGGAGCATAATGGTTTTGGCATCTTTAATCGCTCCGGTTTCAATCATTTGTAAGGCTTCCTCGAAAGAAAGCTCCAGCACTTCAATATCTTCGCCTTCATCATCAAGTCCGCCGCCGTCATTTATTTTCATTTCTTTTGAATATTCACCAATAAAAAAATGAAGAATTTCCGTAACAGCACCCGGTGACATATACGCCTCAAAAATCTTCTCCACATGAGAAATTTTATAGCCGGTTTCTTCTTCGGTTTCGCGTTTGATACAGTCTTCCGGATTATCATTGTCCAGAAGTCCGGCGCACACTTCAATCATCATTCCCGTTTCATTTCCATTGAGATAAGAAGGCAGTCTGAACTGTCGGGTAAGGATTACATTTCCCGTACTTTTGTCATACAATAAAATGGCCGCACCGTTTCCCCGGTCATACGCTTCCCGGCTCTGCTGCTGAAAGCTGCCGTCTTTTTTCTGAATGCTGAAAGTTACCTTCTTTAAGGTATACCAGTTGTCTGATAATATTTCGGTCTTTTCTATCTGAACGTTTGTATCTTGCATAGATTGTATAATCTTGGTAATTATTTTTTTAATAAATTTTCTAAAGCATTTTTCAGATCGGGGAACGTAAACTTAAAACCTGCTTTTTGAATTTTCTCGGCAGAAGCCCTGGAACCTTCCAGCAATGCATCGGCCAGTTCGCCAAAGATCAATTTTAAAATAAATCCAGGAACATTTGGCATGAAGAGCGGTTTCTTCAGAACCTCAGCAATTTTTTTTGTTAAATTCTCGTTGGTAGTGTGCTGCGGCGAAACAGCATTGAAAGCACCATCCACATCCGGGTTTTTCAACGCAAACTCATAAATCGAACAAATATCATCAATATGAACCCACGGCATATATTGTTTTCCGCTTCCAAGAGGAGAACCAATTCCCATCTCAATAGTTGGCAGCATTTTTTTAAGTGCACCGTCCTTTTCGGAAAGAACTACCGCAGTACGGATTTTTACCACTCTTTCCGCAAGATTATATTCTTTAAACTCATCGGCAGCACGCTCCCACAATACCACTACTTCACTTAAAAAGTCATTTCCCGGTCCGTCATTTTCTGTAAAAATGGTGTCAGTAGTTTTGGTTCCGTAATAATTGATTCCCGAAGCAGAAATAAAAGATTTCAGTTTGATTTTTTTCTCCTGAAGTGTTTTTGCTATTAAATCGGCAGAATCAATTCTGCTTGAAATCAGCTCTTTCTTTCGTTCATCAGTCCAACGTTTTTTAGAAATGTTGGCTCCCGCAAGGTGAATGATGTGTGAAACTCCTTCAAATGCCGCATCATCAATCGTTTTATTTTTAATATTCCACTCGAATTCATTATCGTGCTTTTTCTTTCTTGTTAAGAAACGAACCGTGTAATTTTTTTCAAGCCTTTTGGCAAGTTCGCGGGCAATAAGTCCGCCGGCTCCGGTGATCAGAATAATATTTTTCATGAATAATATGTTTCTGTTATGACTGATTTTTAACGATTAAAACAAAATCATCATCCAAAAGTTTATAGCCATAGTCGTATATAAATTTATATTCAGAACCATTTTTATAGATTTTCAGATTGGTAAAGTAGTCAAAATCAAAACCTAAGCCATCAAGTTTCGATCGGGGTACTTTTGCTTTTCCGTCCGTATTTACTTCGGAAAGGATTCTGTAGTTTTTGCGAAGTTTGTTATTAACATTACGCATCAGGTTGTTAGAATCCTTATTCTGTTTGTTGTTATACGCGTTTCGGCAGGCATCATTACAAAATTTTTTGTCGGATCTCCCGATGATTTTTTCGCCGCATTCAAGACAATTCATAATTTTTATTTTTTCAATTTGTGTGGATGAGCATGTTTTTTCTTTAATAGTTTCTTGAACCTGCTGTGTGCAGGATAACTTCTGTTGGATGTTATATTATTGAAAAAAAGTGCTGTAAGTAATAAAATGATACATCCGGAAAGTACCGGAGACAATACATACAAATATCCAAGCTCAGGAATTTTTCCCGTAGAACTCACTGCAATCAGTGCGGTAGCGCCGCCGGGCGGATGAAGGGTTTTGGTATACTGCATCAGAACAATCGAGAAAGCAACGGCAAGAGGAGCCGAAAGCCAGATAATATCAGGAACAATCTTATACACTGTAACGCCAACCAAAGCTGAAATGACATGGCCTCCTACCAGATTTCTCGGCTGCGCCAGCGGACTCTGAATCGCTCCGTAAATCAAAACACTCGATGCACCGAAAGATCCGATCAGAAAAATATTCTCTGTAGCGGATACTGAATGCGACTGGATAAAAGCAATAATCCCGATTCCAAAAAAGGCACCCAGGAAAGACCAGAAATGTTCCTTGTAATCAACAAGCGTTTCCCGGTAAATCACGTATTTTGATACTCTGAATGTCCTTTTAATTGCTTTTTTCATATACACTCAAAGGTATGGAAATTATCCGTTTTCAAACGGATAAAAAGAATGATATTTTACATTATTCGTTTTCAAACGACTACAAACGAATTTAAACAGTTTGGTACCGACTTGGATTTCAGCTTTCCCCAATCTTTGCAACAGAGATCCGGGAAAACAGTGAACGTCCCGAATCTGAATATTAATCTAAATAACAACAAAATTATGTCACTAAGAAACAAAGTAACATTGATTGGTTACACAGGAAAGGAAGTAGAAATGGTAAACTTCGAAAACGGAAACAGTAAAGCAGTCGTATCTCTTGCAACAAGTGATTACTATACGAATGCAAAAGGCGAAAAAGTGGAAGAAACACAATGGCACAATCTCATTGCTTTTGGTAAAACCGCTGAAATTTTCCAGAAATATGTTACGAAAGGAAAAGAAATTGCCATCGAAGGAAAGCTTACGTATAGATCGTATGATGATAAAGACGGGGTTAAACGCTATATCACGGAAGTTAGGGTAGATGAAATTCTGCTTCTGGGAGGGAAATAGCAGTAAAAAAACACAGGCGATGAAAGTAAAAGTTTTTAAAGTCCGGCTGGATCAGGAGTTTTTACATCATGATCAGCATATGCTGGATGAATTTCTCGGAAAACATCAGATTGTAAAAGCAGAAACCGCTTTTGTAAATGACGAAAATTACTGGTCGGTGTTCTTATATTTTGAAGCATTAGATATGACTGTAACTAAGGTGAAAGAATCGAAAAATGTCAAATATGCAGCAGAAAATGAAGCGCTGAGCTCCGATGAAGAAAAAATTCTCTCCGCCCTGAAAGAATGGAGATCCGACAAAGCAAAAGAACAGAATCTGCCGGGTTATTTTATTGCTACGAATAAAGAGCTTATGTCCGTTGCTAAATATAAGCCGGCACGGAAAGAAGAACTGCTGGATATTAAAGGATTCGGAAAGCATAAGATAGAAAATTACGGTGAAGAGATCCTTGAAATTTTAGATAGTATCTGATAGAATACAAGAACACAAATGATGAATGCATCCCAAGCTGAAGAAGATTGTTTTTTCAGCTTTGGATTTTAGTTTTAAAGTCAGTTCAATTCCTTATTTTTGCAACACTTATACATTAATCATCATTTATCAATTATAAAATGAAACCAGGTTTAGCAAAAGGGACGAGAGATTTTACCGCATCGGAAGTGGCAAGAAGAAGATACATCATCAATATTTTACAGAAAAACTTTGAATTATTCGGGTTCCAGCCATTGGAAACCCCAAGCTTTGAAAATCTTTCGACATTAACGGGAAAGTATGGAGAAGAAGGAGACCGCCTTATTTTTAAAATTTTAAATTCTGGAGATTATACTTCAAAAGTAAATCAACAGGACTGGGAAGATAAAAACCATCAGAAATTAACTTCACAGATTTCAGATAAAGCCCTGCGTTATGATCTTACCGTACCTTTTGCAAGATTTGTGGCGATGAACCACAACCAGCTTACGTTTCCATTCAAACGTTACCAGATTCAGCCGGTTTGGCGAGCAGACCGTCCTCAAAAAGGAAGGTTCAGGGAGTTTTACCAGTGTGATGCTGATGTGGTGGGAAGCGAAAGCCTTTTGCAGGAAGTAGATCTGGTTCAGTTGTATTTAAAATCATTTTCAGAATTAGGAGTTTCTGTAACCATTCACATCAATAACAGGAAGATTCTTTCCGGTCTTGCGGAGTTTGCAGGAATTACCGATAAATTAATTGACTTTACGGTGGCTCTTGACAAATTAGACAAAATAGGGAAAGAAGGTGTCGTAAAAGAACTTCTTGAAAGAGGAATTGCCCAAGAATCCATTGAAAAGCTGGATTTCCTCTTTACACAATCGGATGATGCATTGGAAAATCTTTTACAGTTGAAAGAGAAATTTGCCGGAAACGAAACCGGTTTAAAGGGTGTTGAAGAACTGGAATTTGTGATTACTCAATCATTAAATTTAGGTGTCGATATTCAGAATTTAGTATTTGATATTACGCTTGCCAGAGGATTGGATTATTACACCGGAGCGATTTTCGAGGTAAAAGCAGATGAAGTTCAGATGGGATCTATCGGCGGCGGCGGAAGATATGATAACCTCACGGAAGTTTTCGGCGTTAAAAATATTCCGGGAATAGGGATTTCTTTCGGGTTAGACAGGATTTATCTTGTCATGGAAGAATTGGGATTGTTCCCTGAAGAAGCTACTTCAAAAGTAGAATATCTGTTTGCCAATTTCGGAGGTGATGAAACGCTGGAAGCTTTAAAATTGATCAAACAGCTCAGAGAAAAGGGAATTTCTGCAGAACTGTATCCTGAATCTGCGAAGATCGGAAAACAGTTTACTTACGCCGAAAAGAAAGGAATTAAAAATCTTGTTTTCCTTGGAGAAGAAGAAATTAAGAACGGAAAGGTTACCTATAAAGATCTTGAAGCCGGAGAACAGAGAACAGTTTCTTTAGAGGAATTTTTAAACAATTAATATATTCTGAGAATTCTGTAAGGCCATGAAAAATACAGAAGATTTAAAAGAAATAGCAAAACTTTTTCTCAAGCTGGGAATAATAGGTTTCGGAGGACCCGCTGCTCATATTTCCATGATGCAGAATGAAGTGGTTACCAAAAGAAAATGGATGTCCCAGCAGCATTTTCTGGATCTGATAGGAGCCACCAATTTAATTCCCGGACCCAACAGTACGGAAATGGCCATCCACATCGGAAGAGAAAAAGCAGGCTGGAAAGGATTACTAACTGCAGGAGTATGTTTTATACTTCCTGCAGTTTTTATTACCGGGATATTCGCCTGGCTTTATAAAAAATATGGTGCCCTGCCGGAAATTCAGCCATTTGTTTACGGAATCAAGCCGGCGATCATTGCAGTGATTTTATCGGCCATCTTTCCCTTAGCGGAAAAATCTTTTAAGTCGATAGATCTTATTGTTTTAGGATTGCTTGTTTTGGTGGGATCTTTATTAGGGTACAATGAAATTTTTCTTCTTTTTGGTGCTGGAATTCTTTATGTATTGCTGTTTTTTATCCGTTCCGGACGATCCGGAGATCTGAAAAATCTTATTCCTGTTGTTTTCTTACAAAATGCTGACAATAATGTTATATCTGCATTAAACCTTAAACTATTTCTGATTTTCCTGAAAGTAGGTTCAATTCTCTACGGAAGCGGTTATGTACTGTTTGCCTTTCTGGATGCCGAACTTGTGACCACAGGAATGATGAACCGGAAACAGCTGATTGATGCTATTGCAGTAGGGCAATTCACTCCAGGACCTGTTTTTTCATCCGTAACATTTATCGGATATCAGATTAATGGATGGACCGGAGCTGCTGTTTCTACCCTCGGAATTTTTTTACCTTCATTCCTGTTTGTTGCTCTGCTAAATCCGTTGGTAAAGAAAATGAGAAACTCGAAAATCTTTTCAGTATTCCTGGATGCCGTAAATGCAGCTTCTGTTGCTATTATTGTCTCTGTCTGCATCAGCATGGGAATAGAAACGGTTAACGACTGGCGCACGATCCTTATCGCTGTGATATGCCTTGTTATTAGTTTTGGATACAGAAAAATTAACAGTGCACTTATTGTGGTATCAGGTTCCCTGATGGGATATTTACTGACTTTGTTATAAACTCTACTGTAATGAACGGAGGAATTTCACCAGATATCATTAAAAAATGGCTTACAGCATGGTCATTATCCAGGCAATTACCTTTGCCGGAGCAATATAAGTCAGGATTTATGGTGAATGTAGGCTATGAAAAGCAAAAAACACGGTATGTGTTCCCGGAATGTAATGGTGATTTTATCGAACTTGCCGAAACAATTAATGAACCCTGGATTTTCCTGAAAGTGTGCGCTTCTTTTGATGAATTTAAAAATAAAATTCCGGACAGATGGATAGTGCAGCCGCAGGGCTACATGATGTACTGCACTTCAATAATGAAATTTACCGATAAAAATTTACCCTACGAATACCGATTTGAATACCAGCAATATGATTCTACTTTTGTTGTACATATCATGAGAAATAATGAGGTGGCTTCATCGGGACGTATTGTTTTTGTTGATGATCTTGCTGTGTACGACAGGATTTCAACGGAAAAAGACCACCGAAGAAAAGGGCTGGCAAGTCTCTTAATGAAAGAGCTTGAAAAAATAGCCCTTTCGGAAGGGTTTTCTATGAACTTTTTAGTGGCCACTGAAGAAGGCAAAAAGCTATATGAGTCATTAGGCTGGAAGCTTTACAGTGTGTATACTTCCATTGTTATTGAGAAAGAATAATTAAATTTTTATATTTAGAGGAAAAATTAACCTAATGGAAAACTATTTGGAAATCAACAGAAATTCGTGGAACGCCAAAGTAGAGCCCCATTTGAAATCTGATTTTTATTTTGTGGACGAATTTTTAAAAGGCAGAACTTCGCTGAATTCTATCGAGCTGGAACTTTTAGGAGATATAAAAGATAAATCTGTTCTGCATCTGCAATGCCATTTTGGTCAGGATTCCATCTCTTTGTCAAGACTTGGAGCCAAAGTAACAGGTATAGATTTATCAGACAGAGCAATTGCCGAAGCAAAGCTACTTGCACAAAAATGTGAGGCAGACACGAAATTTATCTGTACAGATCTGTACAATCTTCCCAATGTCCTTGATGAAAAATTTGACATCGTTTTTACCAGTTACGGAACGATAGGCTGGCTTCCTGATCTTGACCGCTGGGCAAAAGTCATTTCTCGTTTTCTAAAACCTGACGGAAAATTTATCATGGCAGAATTTCATCCTGCTGTCTGGATGTTTGATGATGATTTTGAAGGGATAAAATACAATTATTTTAATGAAAAGCCTATTGTAGAAACGTATGAAGGAACTTACGCAGATCCTTCTGCAAATATTGTTCAGGAATATGTAATGTGGAATCATTCTTTAGCCGAAGTATTACAAAGTCTTATTGATAATCATTTGATAATACATCAATTTAAAGAATTCGACTGGTCTCCGTATCCATGTTTAAGGCATGTTGAAGAATTTGAAAAAGGGAAGTGGAGGATTTCGAAATTTGGTAATAAACTGCCTTTGGTTTTCGCCGTTGAGGCAAAAAAAAGTCATCGTAATACAAACTACGATGACTTTCTGAATATATGAATGTTAAATAACTATTTTTAGCTTACGGTTTCCTGCGCATTATTTACAGTATCCTGTGCTTTGTTTTTAAATTCATCCGCTTTTTCCTGAACCTGGGAAGCAACATTGTTGGCTCTGTCTTTAATATCATTCCCCCATTTGTTTAGGTTGTCCTTTGCATTATTGAATTTATCTTTTACCATTTGTTGTTGCTCAGGACTTGAGTTTTTATATTTCCAGTACGCCAGAGCTCCAAGTCCAACCAGTGCCAATAAACCTTTTGTTTTATTTCCCATGATTTCTATTTTTTAAGTATTAATATTAAAATTTGTTATTAATAACTATGTAAAATACGTGCCAAAAGAAATATCAGAGCTATAAAATAATGTTAAAATTAATGGAAGGTTTCTAAATTTTCACCGTCAAAACTTGCAAAAACCATAGTAGGGTGAGAGTCTCTGTGGGCAAGATTTCCATCTTTATCAATGGCAATAGCACCTGCAAAGCCGTCAATAAGTTTCAGTTCCTCGAAAGTTTTATCAAAAGCTTCGTTAAGAGACATTCCATCGGTTACTCTTGTGACAATCTTTGCTGCCGTAGCATTACTTACAATATCTTCACCCACACCTGTACAGCTCACAGCACAGAAAGAATTGGCATAATTTCCGGCTACCGTTGCAGAGTCCGAAATTCTGCCGGGGATTTCAAATCCTTTTCCTCCGGTAGAGGTAGCAACGGCTAATTTTCCGTTTTTATCGATCACTACGCAACCGACCGTTCCTTTTCCGCCGTTATGTAATTTTTCTTCATATTCCTGTCTTCTTTTCGGGATTTCGGTAGAATAATTTTCAAAACCATGAGCAGCTGCATATTTTTTAGCACCGCTTCCACCTAAAACCCTGTCGTCTTCATTCATCAGTTCCTTCGCTACAAAAACAGGATTTTTTACATCCTGGATATTGATCACACCGCTTAATTTCTGGGTCTCACCATCCATGATCGCAGCACTCATCCTGATGATTCCGTCGCTTTGGATCTGGGAGCCGGTACCGGCATTATACAGCTCATCATCTTCTAATAAAGAAACGGCAAAAGCAGCAGTATCAAAGGCGGGATTGCTTTGTAAAAATTCAAAAGCCCGTTTTGCAATGTTTTTCAGAGATTCCTGCTTGGCAGTTTTTACTTCATGACTCTGATCGCTTTCTGAAAAGAATCCACCGTGAATGATTACTTTCATTATAAATTATTTTGTGGAGACAAGATAACCAAATTTTTCAAATCCGGTTATGATGTTGCGAATGATAATTAATATTCGTTGAAAAATATGATTTTCTATTTTTCCTGCGGAATAGGATTGAATTGCGAATTTTCTATCGTCAGTACCTTTGTTGTAAGGTCATAATGATCATTCATGGACATTACATGCACGGTAAGGTTATCAATAGAAATCGGTTCTCCGAGGTTGATGTTGGTTAGATTGGTATCCTTGATGAATCTTCCGTCAACCAGAATTACCAGTCCGGAACCTACGGCCGTCATGACGTCGTTATAAATGAAAAGTCCGGTATCTTCTCCAAGACCAATTCCCAATGTTCTCGGATTATTGACCACCGCCTGGAACAGTCGTCCTATTCTTCCTCTCTGTACAAAGTGCGTATCAATAATGACATTATCAATCAGTCCGAGTCCCTGTGTGGTTTTAATTTCGCCTTTTAGAAGGGCTTCAGAACTGCTTCCCTGGTAGATCATATTTTCGGAAGCTGCGGCAGCTCCTGCAGAAGTTCCGGAATAAATAAAATCCTGTTCCTGGTATTTCAGTAAAATGGTATCGTGAAATCTTGTTCCGCCCAGAATGGATGTCAGACGAAGCTGATCTCCACCTGTAAACATCACCACATCTGCAGCATTTGCCCTTGCGACAATGGCATCGGAATTGGCTTCTTCACGATTGTGAATATCCAGTATATTTACATTTTTTGCTCCTAAAAATTCAAAAGCTTTTTTATATTCTGAGCCTACAATTTGGGGAATCTGCGAGGCTGTGGTAATAATTTCAATAACGGAATTTTCCTTATGCTTAGACTCGTTGATGATTTTTCTAAGTATTCCTCGCTCAAAAAAATTCAGGTTTTTTTCTATATTCTGATCAAAATCGGTTTCTGCAAAACTTCCTTTGTTTACTGCACCACCAATTACAATTAATTTTCCAACAGGTTTCGTCATAGGGTGCAAATTTAAAAAAATATTAACAGCTGAAAAAATTTCAGGGTACATAAAATTGATTTTGAGGATTTTAGAATGAATACCAAAGAATGATTATTTTTAATAAATATTCAAACGTGGTATAGTTTTGTTTAGGGTTTTGCATTATCTTTGATTTTAAATGCAGTTATTGTTAACTATTAAAAATGCAAATAGACTATGAAAATTGAAAAAATACAGGCATTGCGCGGCCCGAATATTTGGAGTATCAGACGAAAGAAGCTGATACAGATGAGGTTGGATCTGGAAGAGATGGAAAATTTTCCTACGAATAAAATTGACGGATTTAGAGAAAGAATAGAAAAGTTATTGCCTTCTTTATTTTCGCACAGATGTTCCGAAGGTGTGGAAGGAGGTTTTTTTCATCGTGTTGAAACGGGAACATGGATGGGCCACGTTATTGAACACATTGCCCTGGAAATTCAGACGCTGGCCGGAATGGAAGTGGGCTTTGGAAGAACACGGGAGACCAAAACACCCGGAGTTTATAATGTCGTTTTTAATTATATTGAAGAAAATGCAGGAATTTATGCTGCGGAAGAATCTGTAAAAATAGCAGAAGCTTTGATTAATGGGGAAGAATATGATCTTAATGCCTGTATCCAGAAACTTAAAGAAATCCGTGAAAGGGTTCGTCTGGGACCTTCCACGGGAAGTATTGTAGAAGAAGCGGTTTCCAGAAAAATCCCGTGGATCCGTTTAGGGACAAACTCTTTGGTACAGCTTGGATATGGGGTGAACCAGCAGAGATTCCAGGCAACCATCACCGGAAAAACAAGTTCCATCGCCGTAGATATTGCCTGCAATAAAGAGCTTACCAAAAGAATGCTGCATGATGCTGCGATTCCCGTACCGATGGGAGATCTGGTTACAGATGAAGAAGGACTTGACAGTGTTGTACGGAAAATCGGTTATCCGGTGGTGATTAAACCATTGGACGGAAATCACGGTAAGGGATCATCTATAAATGTCAATGATTGGGAATCTGCCAAAATCGGACTGGAACATGCCCAAAAATATTCTAAAAAAGTTATTGTAGAAAAATATATTACCGGTTATGATTTCAGAGTATTGGTCATTAATAATAAAATGGTGGCTGCAGCAAGAAGAGTTCCCGCCCATGTTGTCGGGGATGGTGAGTTGAATCTTCAGCAACTGATAGATAAAGAAAACGAAGATCCGAGAAGAGGGTATGGGCACGAAAATGTTTTAACCGAAATTAATGTCGATAAAGATACTACCGAACTTTTGGAGAAAATGAACTATACTTTGGAAACAATTCCACAGAAAGGTGAGGTTGTTTATCTGAAGTCTACAGCAAATCTTTCAACAGGAGGTACTTCGATTGATGTTACGGATATGATACATCCTGAAAACATTACCATGGCAGAAAGAATCTCGAAAATAATCGGTCTTGATGTTTGTGGAATTGATATCATGGCTGAAAATCTTACCCAGCCTTTAAAAGAAAGCGGGGGTGCAATTATTGAGGTGAACGCCGCACCGGGGTTTAGAATGCATCTTGCACCAAGTGAAGGGCTTCCGAGAAATGTTGCCGCTCCCGTGGTAGATATGCTGTATCCTCCGGGGAAACCGTTTACGATTCCAATTATTGCGGTTACGGGAACCAATGGTAAAACGACTACCACAAGACTGATTTCCCATATTGTAAAAAGTAATGGATACAGGGTAGGATTTACTACTTCGGACGGAATTTACATCCAAAATACCATGCTTACCAAAGGGGATACTACAGGCCCGTTATCAGCAGAATTTATTTTGAAAGATCCTACTGTAGAGTTTGCCGTGCTTGAAACGGCACGCGGCGGAATTTTACGTTCCGGACTTGGATTTTCGCAATGTGATATCGGAGTTTTAACCAATATTGAAGAAGATCATCTCGGGATGAATGACATCCACAACCTGAAAGATCTTACCCGTGTAAAAAGAGTAGTGCTTGACAGCGTAAAGAAAAACGGATGGAGTATCCTAAATGCAGATAATGAATATTCCATGAAGATTGTTAATGATCTGGACAGTCGTGTTGCCATTTTCAGCATGAATGAAAATAATCCGCATATCCAGAAATTTGCCAAAGAAGGAAAAATCACCTGCGTTTATGAAGAAGGTTTTGTTACCATCAAAAAAGGAGACTGGAAAATAAGAATCGGAAAAGCAAAAGATTTCCCGATTACCATGGAAGGCAAAGCTAAATTTATGATCGAAAACGTATTGGCGGCGAGTCTCGCCTGCTATTTATACGGATTCGGAATTGAGGATATTTCCAATTCTTTACGGACTTTCATTCCAAGTGCCCAGCTTACACCGGGACGGTTGAATGTATTCAAATTTAAAAATTTCAAAGTGCTGATTGATTTTGCACATAATCCATCCGGCTATGAAGCGATTGAAGATTATCTTAAAAATGTAGAGGCAACGAAAAAAATAGGGATTATTTCAGGAGTAGGAGACAGAAGGGACAGTGATATTAAAGAGTGCGGAAAGATTGCTGGAAGAATGTTCGATCATATCATCATCCGAAATGAGAAGCATCTCCGTGGACGTACGGAGGATGAAATCAACGGACTTATCATTGAGGGAATGCAGTCTTCGGGTAAAGATGTAAGCTATGAAATTATTCCTAAAGAAATTGAAGCCCTGAAGCATGCGATGGGTATGGCGGAAGAAGGTACTTTTATCACCGCTTTAAGCGATGTAATTTCCAATGCGATTGATCTGGTTCAGGATTATCAGACCAGGGAATTAATGGAAGACGATAAAATGTTATAATGCTATTTTAAAGTTTCGGCTTTCTTAAAAATTTTCGGCGGCATCTTCGATGCCGCCGAAAATTTTACATTAAATTCTGAATATTTATATTTCTACAGCTCTGTAGTGTTGAAAATTCTAAGTTGTATAAAACTATTCCTCCGCAAAAAAGGCATTCGAGCTTCCGATCCAGATGGCATCTTTCTTATTAAAATCGACATTCACCATTGCTGCTTTGGTCATTCTTGCCAGATTTTCCATTAAAATAGGACGGTCGCTGTTTTCGTGCCAGATATACAACAAACGGATCTCTGCTTTTGAAAAATCTCCGTTGATATCTTCAAAAATAGGGGCATATTCTACTTTTCTCTGCAGAATGTAGTTTTGCTTATCTTCAATGGTATCCGTAATTTCTTTCGTAGGATTTAAATTAACTCCGCTTCCGGCAAAAGAAAACAGCGGTTTTAAAACAAAATTTTTCAAATCTTCAGTCTCCGGAAATTCATGCAGGAAATAGCTTTTCGGAACAAATTGATGCTGCAAAAGCGGAAGTAAAAATTTAGAAATTTTAAAAAACCAATTGGGGTGGGTAATCCATTTTACATCAATGTCTTCACGGAAATCAAATTCCGTTTTGAGATCAGGAATCCGGTCTAACTCATCAAAAATAACACGGTTGTAAATCCGTTTAATTTCGGTTAATCCGCCATTATTCTCATAATATAATTTTCTCCCGTTCTTTTTTACTTTGGTGAGGCAGACCGTTTTTATACCCAGTAATTGCTCTGTCAGGACAAAATCAATAGCTGTTTTCTGCTTTTCGGGATAAATTTCCAGCAGCACCACATTTTGAGGGTTTTCGTCTCCAACAATAAGATCTTTGAGATGATTTTTAAAATCTTCAGGAGAGATTGTATGTCTTAATTCAGAAAGAAATGGATAAATTTCACAGAAAGCATTTTCAAATACTCTTTGAAAAGCATATAAAGAGGGGAAGGCTTGAAGTTCAATCAATTGCGGTTCTGCTTCTCCGTTTTCATTTTTACAAATTCCGAAGTCGATGGTGAAGAAATGAGGTTTTTCCGTATCATTGGGTACTCTGCAATTATCAGGTACAGCCTTTTGTAATAGATCCGGAGGCAGCGCTTTTATCTGGTCAATAATGCTGTTGCTTGCATCAATCAGCTTAGCTTCAAAATCTTTGGTAAGAAACAAAGGGCTTTCAGAAATTCTGAAGACCGGGTCTAGTCCGCTTTTCTGTTTTAAATATTCTTTAACCTGATTATATTTTTCCTGAGAAAACTCCTGATTAAACTTTTTTCTGTATTGTGAAATCATAATCTTTTTTCGTTGTGATTTAAAAAAATCGGACACTAGCGCCCGATTATGTTATTATATTTAAATATGGTTTGCTAAATCAGAACATTTGCTCTGCTGATAATATTTTGTTTCGCAAAATCCAAAAATCTCGGTAAGATCTGAGACTGCGTGAGTACAATTTTATCTTCGTCATCAATCCTGTCGATGGTTTCCAGATACTTTTCCATTCCGAAATTCTCAATCATGGCCAGTTTGTTTTTTTCGTCTTTCAGGTTTTCAATCATTCCTTCGGGATTGGCTTCAGGGTGAAACTGTGTCCCAAAGATCTCTTCAGAAAACCTTACTGCCATTACCGCTCTTTCCAGATCAATATGAGGACGGAATTTTTCGATCGCCGTAATTTTCATTCCCATTTCTTCAAACCGATCATAATCCGGCTCTATAAACTGATAGGCACGGGAATCCACAGCGTAGAAAGGATCCGGAAGATTTTTAAATAAAAATTCCTCTTCCCCTTCTTCTGTTTTATGAACGGGCATTACTCCGAAAGAATATGACTTTCGTTTACAGATATTGCCCAGCTTCCAGTGAATGCTTGCCAGCTGAAAAGAG
Source organism: Chryseobacterium takakiae (assembly GCF_900129385.1). GTDB lineage: Bacteria > Bacteroidota > Bacteroidia > Flavobacteriales > Weeksellaceae > Chryseobacterium > Chryseobacterium takakiae. The sequence goes on from NZ_FQVO01000012.1 coordinate 83,257, forward strand.
TGGCAGATCAGGAAAAGGTATTTCTTATCCTGACTGATCCGGTTGTGACTGAAAATCGAATCTAAAAAATGACTGAATTGATCTTCCCATTCAAACCCTTCACGGTGTGGGTTTCCGGGACCTCCCGAAGAAATAAATATGTCGAAATCTTCAATATCGGGAATTTCATTTTTAAACCTCACATCGAATGTTGTAATGCTTACGTTTTCACCTTTGCAGCTCTGCCTGAATGATTCAGAAATTTCTTTAATATTTTTAAATCCCTGATTCACCTGATTGTTGTTCATATCAAGCAAAGCAATTCGAATATCATCCATTTTTATCTTAAATTTTATACAAATGTATCAAATATTTGAATGTAAAACTTCTCCGTGGGTGATGCCGTATTCGGTTTCAGAGATCATATAATCAACAACTTTGGTAAGATCGCCGGTTTCATTGAATATTTTTAACTGGCGGTCTGCGCCGGTTCCGTTTTCAAGAATCGTCCAGGCATATTCCACTTCTTTTCGGCATCCCAGTTCGTCTACTACATCATCAATAAATTCAAGAAGTTCTTTCAGAAGATCCGGATACGGTACGGATTCTTCTTTCCCGAAATCGATAAGATGCGCTTCAATTCCACTTTTGGAGGCCCGCCATTTGTTTTCATTCAGCAATAATCTTCTGTAGCTTCTGAAACTTAAATTCTGCTGGTGAAGTTTGTAGATTTTTGCTACCAGAGCCTGCATAATGGCAGCTAAGCAAACGGTTTCGTCTATTCTTAAGGGCATATCGCATATCCTGAATTCAATAGTAGGATAGAACGGATGAACCCGAAGATCCCACCATATTTTCTTGGCGTTGTCGATGGTTCCTGTTTTTACCAAAAGATCGACATAGCTGTCAAACTCCGCCAGAGAATTGAAAAAGCTTGGAATCCCGGTTCTTGGGAACTTTACGAAAATTTCCTGTCTGTATGATTTGAAACCGGTATTTCTGCCGATCCAGAATGGTGAATTGGTAGACAGCGCATAAACGTGCGGAAGAAAATACCGCATCACATTCTGGATTCTTACGCCTTCTTCACGGTTGGGAATTCCGATATGAACATGCAGCCCGAAAATAAGATTTCCACGCGCTACATCGCCCATATCATCAACGATTTTGATGTATCGTTCACCGTTCGTGATGGTATTATGTTCCCAGTTTGAAAAAGGGTGTGTTCCGCCTCCGGAAACGCGAAGTCCCTGTTCGTGAGCTGTTTTGATAAGATGTCTTCTCAGGTTGGTTAATTCTGCCTTAGCTTCCTGGATATTCTGGCAGATTCCTGTTTCCATTTCAATCATGGATTCGTGCATTTCGTGTTTTAAGTTTTCACTTAAAACCGCTTTTCCGCCTTCGATAATTTTCGAAACATGAGAAACCAGATCGCGGCTCTCAACATCAATGATTTGATATTCTTCTTCTATCCCGATAGTAAATTGATGCATTTTTTTTCGTGTTTTATTTGAATGTTTTTATTGTACAGAATTTTTTACAAAAGTTCCCCAGGAAATATTCGGTTTACCCGGAACATATTCTTTGGCTTTTTCAACGGCAAGCTTTGCGGCATGTTCAACAATCCATGCAAAGTTTTCTTCACCCACAGAATTTCTGTCTGCATCCGGAGCCGGGTTGCAGAAGTCGATGGCATACGGAATTCCATCCCGTACGGCAAATTCAACGGTATTAAAATCGTAACCCAAGGCTTTATTCATGGTAATGGTATAATCATGAATGGTTTTCAATAGCTTTTCCAGCTCTTCACCTTGGGTTTTATGCGTTGTTGCATATCGTAAGTGATGGGCGTTTCTGGGCTCATAAGGCATAATGTGAACATATTTTTTGCCCAGACAATATACTCTGTAATAATCATCGAAAATAATTTCTTCCTGTACCATCATTACCAGCTGTTCCGTTTCTGAATGTTTTGCCCAAAGATCTTCCGGACTTTCTACACGGTACACATTTCTCCAGCCTCCGCCATCGTGAGGTTTCATATAAGCAGGGAATCCTACATAATTAAAAATATAATCCCAGTCGTGAGGGAATTTTAAATTTCTAAAAGAAGTTTCCGAAGTGTTTTCCGGCCTTTCATAAGAGGGAAGCAGGACCGTCTTGGGAAGAGGAATTCCGAGTTTTGTCATCAGCGCATTATTGAAAAACTTTTCATCGGCACTCCACCAAAACGGGTTATTGATCACATAGGTACCATTTAACGCAGCATTTTTAAGATAAGCTCTGTAAAACGGAACATCCTGGGAAATTCTGTCAATAATTACGGCATATCCGTAATCTGTTCCTTGTTCAAGTTTATCAATACTTACCGGTTCTGCAACAATTTCGCCTTTTCCAAGTTCATTTACCTTATCAATAAACGCCCATGGAAATGTATCTTCCATTCCGAATAGTATTCCAACTTTTTTAACCATAATGTATTTTTTTTAATATTTGTTAATCTGTATTTTAAATTTTAGGAGAAAAATGCTCCGATAAATGTTGGGAAAACCATTCTCCATAGAGGCCAGTCGTGGTTGATCCATTTTCTTTCGTCATACCAGAAATCAATTCCTTTTAAACGCAGGATTTCTGCCATTTCAATGTTTTTATCCCTGCAGATATCCTGGTCGGAAGTACTCAGGACAATGTGCATATGTTTGTATTTCCAGGCTTCATCATTCTTTACAAATTCTCTCGGACAATTAAAGTATACCAGATCATCGGAATATCCATCCATAAAATTCCGGATACTGAAAGCTCCCGAAAGGCAGAACAAATGCGAAACAACACCCGGAAATCTGAAAGCAAAATTGGCGGCATGATAGCCTCCAAAGCTTGCACCTGCAACAGCAACGCGATGGGTTTTATGAATTTTTTGAATATAAGGCACGAATTCCTGAATCAGGAACTGGACGTATCTTTCATAATTTTTAATTCTCTGGTGAGGCGAAATACTATCATCATAAAAACTCCAGCTGTCTATGGTCTGTAGATTATAAAGCTTAACTTTTCCCTGCTCCACAAACCAGTTGATGCTTCCGTTTAGTTGAAAATCGTGGTTTTGCGTATAAAGACCCTGTGAAGTAGGAAACATAATAATTGGGTAACCGTAATGTCCGGTGACCTCTACTTTAATGATTGTTCCTAATATATGTGAATAGTAGTCTGTATGTTCTATTTGCGGCATGTTATTATGAATGATGATTTAAAATTGATAACTGATTATCAGTATTTTGTTAACTTCTAACTTCTAACTTCTAACTTCTAACTTCTCACTTCCAACTTCTCACCTCTCTAACCAATTCATCAGCTTGTCGGTTTACTTTTAGGAGGAAGAATATTCAGCATTTCGGCAAGGATTTTCTCTGCAGCACTATCAAGTCTTTCCTGAATAACGATTGGATCGTTTGATTTATAAACAATTCCTACGTGATGTTCAATGGGGAGGAATTTTACGGTTTCCGGAGTGTCGAACTGGCGGTAATCCGGGTCTTTTTCTTTGATTAGAGCGATAATTAATCCTGAATAATGCCCTGTCGGTTTTGAAACTTCATAGTGATTTCCTTTCAGCAATGCGTTTTCAATTCTGGCCCATTCCCTCCAGATGTTGATGTTACTTGAAGCTTCCACCAGATCCGGAATATGAGCGCCTCCCACACGTGAAGAAGTTTCCAGAAAATAATATTTGCCGTCTTCATTGCTTTTGATAAATTCTGTATGGGTTGCACCGTGCATCAGTCCAAAGCTTGAGAGAACTTTTATATTGGCAGCTTCAAGAGCTTTAAATTCATCGGAATATCTTCCCAGGGTTTTTGTTCTGAAAACACCGCCCTCATGAGAAACCTGCATTGGAGGGGCTAAATATTTGGAAGCGGAAGTAAAAACTGTTTCTTTATTAAAAGTAAGGCTGTCCACATGATATACATCTCCTGGCTTAAAACTTTCCAATAAAAATAAATGCCTTTCTTCGCCAAGGTTATTGAGTTCTTCCCACAGTTCTTCTTTGGAAGCAATTTTTTTGATGCCGGATGCGGAGGCTTCGGAGCGGGGCTTTAATACCCATGGAGGAGAAACTGTATCTGCGAAATTGTTTACCTCATCATTATTGAAAACAGCTGTAAATTCGGGAACATTAATTCCTGAATCTTTTGCTTTCTGTCTCATCGCCAATTTGTCTCTGAAATATCGGTGTGTAGTCTGACCCATCCCGGGAATACGGAATGTTTCACGGATCAGGGCTGCTTTTTCTACATCATAATCATCAAGGGCAACCACGGCATCAACTTTTCTCGTCTGCATAAGGTAGGAAAAGCCCTGGATAAGATGTTCAAGGTTCCATACGGAAGGTTTTATTTCAGGCATATAAAACACCTCATCGATAGCATGCCATGGCCAGTTTTTTTCTTTCAGGTTTTCCGAGGTCACCAAAATTACCTTATTACCGAGGTTTTTCATCTCATCCATGAAGTCATACCCCTTGTAATAGCATGAAATACATACTATTGTTTTCTTCTCCATACAATGTTTTTTAGTTTTTGATGAATTTTCAAAAATAAAAATAATATTTAATTGTTTATTTTATGTTAAAGATTAAAATAAAATGAATTTTTGAAAATACGGTATCAATTATACAGAGAATTTTTGTAATAAACTAATTTTTAGTGATAATTTTCAATTAAATCTGCCAGTAACTGTACTCCAAAGCCGGTAGCTGCTTTCTCTTTAGCGTATCCTACATTTCCGAAAGCAACGCCGGCAATATCAAGATGTGCCCATTTAGGGTGGTTTTCAATGAATTGCTCGAGAAATTTGGCGGCAATAATACAGTCTCCAATAGGTTTCATGGATATGTTTTTAAGATCAGCCACATCAGAACGGATGTCATCTTTCCAGATATCCCAAAGCGGAAGGTTCCAAAGACGCTGGTTGGTTTTGTCACCGGTTTTGATCAGGAGGTTTTTCAGTTCTTCATTGTTGGAGAATAAGGCTCCGCAAGTATCACCAAACATTCGTACCGAACTTCCCGTTAATGTCGCAAGATCAATAAGAATATCTGTTTTATAGTTTCTTGATAAGTATGAAAGTCCGTCTGCAAGAATCATTCTCCCTTCTGCGTCGGTATTCAGAACTTCGATGGTTTTTCCGTTGTAGGCTGTAATGATATCGCTTGGTAAGAAAGCATTCTCTGAAATCGCGTTGTCAGTAATAGGAAGAATAGCAATGATATTCACGGGAAGCTGCATTTCTGCTGCATATATTAAGGCTCCTAAAACAGCTGTTGCGCCACCCATGTCCGATTTCATATAGTGCATATTGTCAGGATTTTTTAGGGAAATTCCGCCCGTGTCGAAAAGCACACATTTTCCTACTAACCCGAATGTTTTAGCATTTTTAACCTCCGTTTTATATTCAACAATCGTAAAAGCGGCGTCATAAGCACTTCCCTGATTCACCGAAAGATATGCTCCCAGTCCCAGCTCTTCACATTTTTTCCTGTTGAATGAAGTGTATTTAAGATTGTATTTTTTAGATATTGTTTTTAAATAAAGACTGAAAATTTCAGGTTTTTTAAGGTTTGCCGGTTTATTGAGCCATTCCTGACATGCAATTTGTCCATTGCTCAAAGCTTCCGATTTCCGGCTGATACCATCCAGTTTTTTCTGGCTTAAATTTTCAAAATGAAGCTCAAATTTCGGATTCCAGAAGACATGGGTTTTCTCAAAAGGATAACGGTAGGTACCCAAAAGAAGTCCTTTTACAAATTCCTCAAACTGTTTTTCTGTCATAAAATCTGCCACAGCAAGCGTTGGAACTGCCATCAGCTTTTCTTTATAGGTCTGAGAAAATTTAACAGCAACCTGCTGAATTTCAAAAACCGGTGAGTCTGATTTCCCTAGACCGATAAAATAAGCAACTCCTTCTTCCTGAACATTAATAAATACTTCATGTTTTTTACCCGTGAAAAAAGCATTAATATTTTTATTGAAATTTTTAGAGGTTCTGGCCCATTCTTCTTCTGTAAAAAAATGGAATATCTGAGTGTAATTTTTTATTTTTTTGTTGACTAGCTTCATAATTTAATTTTTAATGCTTTTTTGTTGGGACTTTACTTCTGCAGGATTTTCTTTGCTATTATAGTAGAGCCATTCGATAGCTCTTGGGAATTCCTGAGACCAGTAAAATTCACTATGGGTGCCTTCCGGATTAATGCTTGTCCTGAATTCGAAATCAAAAAGATTTTTCTTTTCCCACTGTTTGAGATACTCCTCGAAAATATGGATTCTTTTCACCATTTTAGAACCTTCCTTACCCCCGCCGTATAAATAGATCTTCATTGTAAAAGGAGTCCTGAAATTCATTATCGGGAAATTATTATTAGGCTCTACCCAGAGTGAGGGTGAAAAAATCAGCAGTTTGGAATATACTTCAGGATAAAGAAAGCCGCTGTAAATACTGATCAGAGCACCAAGAGAACTTCCGCCGATTCCAGTATTTTCCCGGTCTTTTTTAGTACGGTAATGCCCATCAACAAAAGGTTTAAGCGTATCGGTAATGAAACGGATGTATTTCTTTCCCTCGGAGCCATTTGCCACATGATCGTTGTCAAAAATATATTCCTTTATCCGGTCTTCACTTCCGTGTTCAATGGCAATAATGATGATGTCACCGCGTCCGTATTCTGTAAGCAGGGAAAGTTTTTTATCGATTTCCCAGTTTCCGTAATCACTTCCTTCATTAAAAAGATTCTGGGCATCCTGAAGATAAAGAACCGGATAGTTTTTATCTGAAATATAATAATCGTAGGGAAGAAGTGCCCATATTTTTCGGCGGCGATCCAGCTGCGGGATATAAAAAGCTTCGGAAATAACTTCTGCAATAGGAAAAAACTCTTTTTTAAAAGGTCCCCAATTGAGTCGCCACTTTTCTACAAAATCAGAAGCTGTACCCTCGGATTTTTTAATTTTTCTGTTGGGTGTAATATTTCCGTATGGATCAAGCTCCACATTTTCCCAACCGCCTTTGGTGAATTTATATTCAATTAATCCAGGCAGATATTCATCTTTTATTTCAATGGAATAGGTTTCGGGATCCAGCTGATCAAGTCTATACTGTTCATCTTTCGGATTCCAGCCATTGAAGTTTCCGGTAATGTAAATATTTCTTTCATCATGTTCTTCGGTACGGAGTTCAAATCTCATCCAGGTGTGTTTAACAATTCAAAGATAAATTTATAATAAAATCTTTTTATGGCAAATTATTTTTAAAATGATATTATACTCCCCAAAAAGCTCTATATTTGATAGAAACTAGTAATGACGGGCAATTAAACATAATAATTTATTCAACAATAATTAACCTTTCTTTCTGATTTTTTTAGTACTTTCAGAAAAATAATAAAATTTAAACTAAAACCGTGATGAATTCGGTTAAGACATATACCCTTTTTACGGATCATGATATTTATCTTTTCAAAGAAGGTAAACATTATAAGCTGTATGATAAATTTGGGGCACATTCTGCTGAAAAAGACGGAATACCCGGCGTTTACTTTTCGGTCTGGGCTCCTAATGCCAAAAAAGTTTCCGTGATTGGAAATTTCAACAACTGGAATTCCAAAGATCATATTCTTTTTCCCAGATGGGACGGCTCCGGAATCTGGGAGGGTTTTATTGCCGGTCTTACCTGGGGAACCTTGTATAAATATGCCATAGAAACTGCCGGAGGAGAAATTCTTGAAAAAAGTGATCCGTATGCATTAAGCTGGGAACAGAATATTCAGGCTGCATCATTGTTTTCAACCACATGGTATGAATGGGATGACAAAGAATGGATGGGGAAACGCTGGAAAAAAAATACTCTTAAAGCACCGCTTTCCGTTTATGAGCTGCATATTGGTTCCTGGATGAGGAATGAAGATGACCCTGAAAAGTTTTTAAATTATCGCGATATAGCAAAAAAGCTTGTTCCTTATATCAAAAAAATGGAATTCACGCATGTAGAATTTATGCCTATCATGGAATATCCGTATGACCCGAGCTGGGGCTATCAGATTACAGGTTTTTTTGCAGCCACTTCACGTTTCGGATCGCCTCAGGATCTGATGTTCCTGATTGATGAACTCCACCGCAATGATATCGGGGTAATTCTGGATTGGGTTCCTTCCCATTTTCCGGGGGATGCCAACGGATTGCACCGATTTGACGGTTCTTATCTTTACGAGCATGAAGACCCGAGAAAAGGGTTTCATCCCGACTGGAAATCCTACATTTTCAACTACGGAAGAAATGAAGTAAAATCCTTTTTAATTTCAAACGCTATGTTTTGGCTGGAACGTTATCATGCAGACGGACTTCGGGTAGATGCGGTTACTTCCATGCTTCATCTTGATTATTCCAGAAATGAAGGCGAATGGGAACCCAATATCTATGGAGGAAATGTAAATCTCGAAGCAAAAACCTTCTTACAGGAATTCAATACGGCAGTGTACAAAGAGTTTGGTGATACGATCATTACTATTGCAGAAGAGAGTTCGGATTTCCCCATGCTTACCAAACCCGTGCATAATGGAGGCGTAGGTTTCGGGATGAAATGGATGATGGGCTGGATGCATGATACACTGGATTATTTTAAAAAAGATCCTATTGACAGAAAATTTTATCATCATAAACTCACTTTTGCTTCCATGTACATGTATAATGAAAATTATATGATGCCTCTGTCTCACGATGAGGTGGTACATGGCAAATCAAGCCTGATTTACAAGATGTTTGGTGATGAATGGCAGAAATTTGCCAATCTCCGGGCACTGTATGTGTATATGTTTACCCACCCTGGAGCCAAACTTTTATTTATGGGCGATGAGTTCGGGCAGACCAATGAATGGAATTTCAAAAAAAGTCTGGACTGGCATTTGCTTGTATATCCCGTTCATAATGGATTGCAGAAACTGGTAAAAGATCTTAACCATCTATACAGGAATGAAACGGCTTTTTACGAAAACCAGTTTTCGCCGGAAGGCTTTGAATGGATACAGGCAGATGATGTTGATAATTCGGTTTATATTTATCTGAGAAAAGGTCAGCGGAAAGATGATTCATATATGGTAATTCTTAACCTCACTCCAAGAGTTATTGATTACAAAATTGGTGTAACCGCAGCTAGTCATTGGGAAGTGATTCTAAATTCCGATGATGAACAATATGCAGGAAGCGGCGTGAAAGCCGATATTTTTAATGAACAGTATGAAGAATATTTGGGACATCAGAAATCCATAAGCCTTAATCTTCCTCCGCTGGCAGGGATTGTTTTAAAAAGGCAAGATAAAAAATTCAAACAAAATAGAATTAAACATCACAAAAGATAAGATAAAAATGATAATTTACCATCTAAGTACGGAATGTTATCCGGTAGCCAAAGTAGGCGGTCTGGCGGATGTAGTAGGCGCTTTGCCGAAGTATCAGAATAAAATTAAAGATATTGATGCGAAGGTTGTTATGCCCTGGTACAACAAATCTTTTGTCTATGATCATGAGTTTGACATAGTTTTTGATGGCTATATTCACCAGGGAGGAAATATGCTGCAGGTTCAGGTTTTAAAGGAGAAATCAGATGTTTTGGGCTTCGAACTTTATATGGTAAAAATCCCGGGACTTTTAGACAGGGACAATCCTTACGGCTATCAGGATGAAAACTTTCAGTTTATAGGTTTTCAGCATGGTGTTCTTCATTGGTTAAGTGCGATGAATATCCGTCCGGATGTTTTACATTGTCATGATTATCATACGGGGCTGGTTCCTTTTATGATTGAATATTGTCCCGAATTTTCGCCTCTGAAAGGCGTAAAAACCATAGCAACCATTCATAACGGCGAATATCAGGGAATGATGAGCTGGGAAATGGCGAGGTATCTTCCGTCTTTTGATCAGTATAAATGGGGGTTAATGGACTGGAACGGGCTGATCAACCCTTTAGCAAGCATGATTAAATGCGCCAACGCTTTTACAACGGTTTCGCAGGGTTATCTTGAAGAGCTGTACATAAGCTTCCGCGGACTTGAAAGTCTTATAAGGGATGAATTTGGTAAGGCATACGGAATTATCAACGGAATTGATACCGAAGTATGGAACCCGGAAACTGATCCGATGCTGGATTTTAACTTTAACATTAAAAACGCTGTAGAACAGAAAAAGAAAGGCAAGGAAAAACTTTGCAGAGAATACGGGCTGAAGCCGGAACTTCCTTTATTTGCCTTCATCGGAAGGTTTGCCACAGAAAAAGGTGCAGATCTTATTCCGGATATTGTCTGGAAAAGCATTAAACAAAGCTACGGTGCACTCAATATCATGGTTTTAGGATCCGGTAACAGTTATATTGAAAATAAGCTTAAAGAATACGATTATACCTACACCAATTTTGCTTTGGATTTAGGATATAAGGAACATCTTTCGCATAAAATATATGCTTCGGCGGATTTTTTGCTGATGCCTTCAAGGGTAGAACCATGCGGTCTTAACCAAATGTATTCCATGAGATACGGAACAGTACCGATTGTACGATACACTGGAGGATTGAGAGACACGGTAACAGATATTTCCACCGGCGGAGCAGGGATCAATTTTACTTATCCCGGAGTAGACGATGTTATTCACGCCATGAACAGGGCATTAATGCTTTACAATCAAAAAGATGTCATGGAAAACCTTATTGATGCCAATATGAATTTTGATTTTTCATGGGAAAAATCAGCGGAAAAATATATAGCTTTATATAAAAACTAAAATTTGAAAAAACTGTTTTCTGTATTTGTATTCGTGATTATTCTATCCTGTACCAAAAAAGAGGGTACCATGGTTCATGAAGACGGATATTATAGATTTTTAACTTATGGATTTCCAAATGTTGAAAGAGATAAGCTGAAAGATTTGATTTCATCTCAATGGAAAATTAAATATGAGAACGTTGCAGGTTGTACCGTAACACAAGAATTGATGGACAGTGTAAGAGCCGAAAATGAAAAAACAGATCTTGCACTCCAGAAAAAGTATGGTAAAAACTGGAAAGAAAAATATGAAAATGATATTCAAAAAGCTTTGATGAAACAAGTTGATATAATGGATGTTTTAATCACCAATCAAATGTTCAGAAAAGAACTCGTCAGTCATCAGATAGAAATTGATAATGTGGAAAAAGATGCAGAGGAACTTGACAGACCGGATTTTTATAAAGTAAATATATACAAAGATCATTCAACAATTGCCTTTACGGTAAATGTAGACATCAAAAACAGAAAAGTTAACTTAATAAAATAAAACGCAAAATAGACTATGAATCGCAATGTAATTTCCATTGTTTTAGGAGGAGGTAGAGGAACAAGACTGTTCCCGCTAACGTACACAAGATCTAAACCGGCTGTTCCCATCGCCGGAAAATACAGATTGGTAGATATTCCTATTTCAAACTGTTTAAATTCAGGAATGAATAAAATCCTGGTTTTAACGCAATTTAATTCAGCTTCTTTAAATTCACACATTAAAAACTCTTACCATTTCGATATTTTCAGCAAAGGTTTTGTAGATATTCTTGCTGCAGAACAAAATGTTGAGAATGAAAACTGGTATCAGGGAACGGCTGATGCGGTACGCCAGTCAATGAAACATTTGGAAAAATATGATTATGATTATATCTTGATTCTTTCAGGAGACCAGCTTTACCAGATGGATTTCAAGGAAATGCTGGATTTCCATATCGAAAAAGGTGGCGATGTCACTATTGCAACCATTCCGGTAAACGCCAAGGATGCTACAGGTTTTGGAATTTTGAGCTCGGATGACGAGGGTAATATCACCTCTTTCGTTGAAAAGCCGGGATATGATATCTTAGACGGTTTAAAATCCGAAGTTTCGGAAGAAAATAAACATGCAGGAAAAGAATTTCTGGCTTCAATGGGAATTTATATTTTTACCAAATCCATTCTTAAAAAAATGTTTGATGAAGGGGCGGGAGATGATTTCGGAAAAGATATTATTCCTAATTCTATCGGGAAATATACTACCCTAAGCTATCAGTACGAAGGATACTGGACAGATATCGGAACCATTGAATCTTTCTACGAAGCAAATCTGGATCTTTGTCAGGATTTTCCTCAGTTCAATCTTTTCTCTTCATCACCGATTTATACAAGAGCGAGAATGCTCCCGCCGTCTAAAATCAACGGTTCGTATGTAAGCAAAGCAGTATTCGGAGACGGATGTATTATCATGGCAGATAAAATTGAAAACTCCGTAATCGGAAACAGAACTAGAATCGATAAAGGAAGTACCATTGTAAATTCTTATGTAATGGGTGCCGATTTTTATCAGGATCCTACAGAAATTATCAACAATGACAGAAATGGGCAGCCTAATATGGGAATTGGAAAATACTGCTATATTGAAAAAGCAATTTTAGATAAAAACTGCCACATTGGCGACAACGTGCGGATCATAGGAGGAAAACATATCAGTGACGGAGATTACGGTACGTATTCCGTTCAGGACGGAATTATTGTAGTGAAAAAAGGTGCGGTTCTTACACCTGGAACTCATATTGGGTAAAAAGATTGAAAAAGTTAAACATACAGTTGAACTTTGTCAAAAATAAATTAAAAACAGAGTGATCATCATATTGGTCACTTTTGTTATTTTCAATACATTTGTACGATGCGTTTTTTTAAAATCATAGCAGCTATTGTTTTATTACTGATCGGGGCTTATGCGGCTTCCATGTATTATTTTGTGGATGAAAGCAAAGATTTTAAAATAGAAAAAGAGATCAATTATCCGGTAGAAAAAGTTTTTAATCAGTTTAATAATCTACAGAACTTTACACGCTGGAATAATTTTTTTACAAGTTCAAGTTCCGTCGATATTGATTATTATACACCCTATGAAGGGCAGGGAAGTTCCATAAGTTATACGGACCCGAAAAATGATACAAACGGAGAAATGTTTCTGCGTTATGAAAACCCAAACAGAACGCTGCGTTATCAGCTTTTTGAAGACAACAATGAAAGTCCTACTGTGGTTGATGTAAAATTTAAAGCCATTGCCGCAGAAAAAACAAAAATCACCTGGATTGTACATACTCCTAAACTGTCTGTTTTGAGACGCGTTGAAAACTTCTGGACAGAAGACCGTTTTGCAGAAAATATTGATAAAAGCATGGTGAAGCTCAACAATGTTTTAGGCAATAAGGTTGAGAAGGACAACCAGATGGCAGCTATAAAATATGACAGCCTGATGGTTGAAAATGAGGAAGAAAAACTTCTCTTAGGAATCAACGTAAGCACTTCCAACAAAAAAGATGCGCTGTACAGAAATATTGTGATGAATTATAATAAAATCTATAATTACACCACAATGGATCTGGGCAAAAAAGAGGATGAATTCGGTTTTCCTGTTCTGATCACAGATGCTGATAATTATAAAGATAAGGAAGTTTCTTATTTTCTTGGAATTCCTTTGTCTAAAAAATTTGGGCTTACGGATAACAACTTCAGTTTCAGGACACAGGGTCCTACCCAAAACTACATCATGTATTACAAAGGAAATTATGCGGGGAGAGTAAAAGCAATCCAGCAGCTGATTCAGAAAGCCAAAAAAGAGGAGATGCGTTTTGGTGATATCCGGCAGACGTTTTTGGAGCGCCCGGTAGAGGATGGAGATGTGAATATGAAACTCTCATTATCAGTATTTAAGTAAATTCATTAAATTTATTTCTTTTATAGTTTTTTTAATAGTTACAGGCTGTTCCAAGTCGGTTTTTTTTATTAAATTTGGAGTTTAATTCTACAAACAAATTTTAATAACAGATAAACTGTAATAATGGACAGATTTTCATTCCTAAACGCAGCTCATTCTCAGTTAATTGAGGATTTATACCAACAGTATTTAAAATTTCCCGATTCTTTAGAACCATCATGGAAGGCCTTTTTTCAGGGCTTCGATTTTGCATTGGAGAATTACGGAGATGATGATTATATTCAATACACACAGGCTCCGGCTGCTTCTGCTCCGGTAGTACAGCAGGCAGCACAGGCTGCATCAAATGGTGAAGTTCCTGAGCACATCAAAAAAGAATTTAAGGTGGTAAACCTTATCGAAGCGTACAGAACGAGAGGACATCTGTTTACGAAGACAAACCCTGTTAGAGAAAGAAGACATTATACCCCAACTTTAGATATCGAAAATTTCGGTCTCGATAAGTCAGATCTTAATACAAAATTCAACTGTGCCGTTGAAACAGGAATGAAAGGTCCTGCAACGTTACAAGAGCTCATCACTCACCTTGAGAATATCTATTGTGATTCTATCGGGGTAGAGTATATGCACATCAACAATGTTGAGGAAAAAGATTTCATTAAAAAATGGATTCAGGTTAACGAAAACCATCCAAGCCTTTCAGCAAATGAAAAAACTGAGATTTTATTGAAATTAAATCAGGCTGTAGCATTTGAAAATTATCTTCACACAAAATTTGTCGGACAAAAAAGGTTTTCTCTTGAAGGCGGTGAAACATTGATTCCTGCATTGGATCAGTTGATTTCAAGATCTTCACAGCTGGGCGTTGATGAGGTTGTTTTAGGAATGGCACACAGAGGAAGACTGAATGTCCTTACCAACATTTTCGGGAAATCATACAAACAGATCTTTTCTGAATTTGAAGGAAAAGAATTTGAAGAAGACGTATTTTCAGGAGATGTAAAATACCATTTAGGTTCATCTAAAAAAATCAAAACAGCTTCAGGAGAGGAAGTATCCATCAACCTTACCCCGAACCCGTCTCACCTTGAAACGGTTGCTGCTCTTGTAGAAGGGATCTGCCGTGCAAAAGTAGATGATAAATACAAAGGAGATTATTCTAAAATTTTACCGATCGTAATCCACGGTGACGGTGCTATTGCCGGACAGGGTATTGCTTACGAAGTTGCCCAGATGATGACACTGGAAGGTTACAGAACGGGTGGTACGGTTCATATCGTTGTTAATAATCAGGTTTCTTTCACAACAAATTACATGGATGCAAGATCTTCAACCTATTGTACGGATATCGCAAAAGTTACCGAATCTCCTGTAATGCACGTAAATGCGGATGATGCAGAAGCTGTGGTTCATGCGATCCATTTTGCTGCTGATTTCAGAGCAAAATTCGGTAAAGATGTTTACATCGATTTATTAGGATACAGAAAATACGGTCACAACGAAGGAGATGAGCCAAGATTTACGCAGCCGAACCTTTATAAACTTATTTCAAAACATCCGAATCCAAGAGAAATCTATAAAGATAAATTGTTGAAGGACAGCGTGACTTCAAATGATGTTATCGCTAAAATGGAAACGGAATTCAAAGCACTTTTAGACAAAGATTTCGATGCATCCAAAGAAATTGAGAAAAACGTAATGGATGTTTTCATGGCAGACGACTGGACGAATTACCCAATTGCTAAAAGAGGCGCAGTACAGGAGGCTGTTGATACAAAATACAATCTTGAAAAGCTGAAAGAGCTGGCTGTTAAAATGTCTACGCTTCCTGCTGATAAGAAGTTTATAAATAAAATCACTAGGCTTTTTGAAAACAGGATTAAAGCCATCGAAGCAGATTCTTTAGACTGGGCGTTGGGAGAAT
Source organism: Chryseobacterium takakiae (assembly GCF_900129385.1). Taxonomy (GTDB): domain Bacteria; phylum Bacteroidota; class Bacteroidia; order Flavobacteriales; family Weeksellaceae; genus Chryseobacterium; species Chryseobacterium takakiae. The sequence goes on from NZ_FQVO01000012.1 coordinate 98,941, forward strand.
GGCTGGCTTATGCAACACTTTTGGTGGAAGGACACAACGTAAGAATTTCCGGGGAAGATGTAGAGAGAGGAACTTTCTCACACAGACATGCCGTAGTAAAGACTGAAGATACAGAAGAAGAATATATTCCGTTAAGACACGTTTCAGAAAGCAGATTTGATGTTTACAATTCTCACCTTTCAGAATACGGGGTTTTAGGTTTTGATTATGGATATGCGATGGCTTCTCCTAACACATTAACCATTTGGGAAGCTCAGTTCGGAGATTTCGTAAACGGTGCCCAGATTATTGTAGACCAATATCTGGCTGCTGCAGAAGAAAAATGGAAAATTCAGGATGGTTTGGTAATGTTGTTGCCGCACGGTTCGGAAGGTCAGGGAGCGGAACACTCTTCCGCAAGACTGGAAAGATTCCTTACGCTTTGTGCAAATGAAAATATGGTAGTAGCCAATATTACTTCTCCTGCGAACTATTTCCACTTGCTAAGAAGACAGTTGAAATGGTCATTCAGAAAGCCGTTAATCGTAATGAGTCCGAAATCATTATTAAGACATCCGAAAGTAGTTTCTCCGCTTGAAGATTTTGCAAACGGAAGTTTCCAGCCGATTTTAGACGATCCTAATGCAGACCCTAAAAAAGTTGAAAAATTAGTGCTTTGTTCAGGAAAATTATACTTCGAATTATTGGCTAAAAAAGAAGAGTTAAATGCTGAAAATATTGCCTTGGTAAGATTTGAGCAGCTTTATCCTTTACAGAATGATGCTATTGAAGCCATCTTCGAAAAATATTCAAACAGAAAAGAAATCGTATGGGCTCAAGAAGAACCTGAAAACATGGGAGCATGGTCTTATATCTTAAGAAACTTCAGAGATACGGGAATCCAGGTAGTTGCTCCGGTTCCAAGCGGTGCTCCGGCTCCAGGAAGCCACAAGATGTTTGAGAAAAACCAGAATGCAGTAATCAACAGGGTATTCGACAGAAATGATGCTCCGGTAAAAAGACCTGTAACCGCTTAATTTTAATAAAGTGAGAGGTGAGATGTTAGAAGTAAGATGTACAAGCGTAAAGCTGAGATTCAAAAAGTTTATGATCTATCGTCTGTTCTCTTAAAATCTAAAAAATAATAAATAAAAAAATAAAAAATACGATATGTCAGTTTTAGAAATGAAAGTTCCTTCACCGGGCGAATCAATTACAGAAGTTGAAATTGCAACCTGGCTTGTAAAAGATGGTGATTATGTAGAGAAAGATCAACCCATCGCGGAGGTAGACTCAGACAAAGCAACGTTGGAATTGCCTGCTGAAGAAAGCGGTGTAATTACTTTAAAAGCTGAAGAAGGGGATGTGGTACAGGTAGGACAAGTGGTTTGCTTAATCGATAGGGATGCCGCAAAACCTTCAGGAAGTGCTGCTCCAGCTGCTGAAGCTCCAAAGCAGGAAGAATCTCCGAAAGCTGCTGAACCAGCGAAACAGGAAGCTCCGGCTCCACAAGCTGCTGCTCAACCGGTGGCTGCTGCAACGCAAACCTATGCAACGGGCGCTCCGTCTCCTGCCGCTAAAAAAATCCTTGATGAAAAAGGAATGGACGCTTCACAGGTTTCAGGAAGCGGAAGAGATGGCAGAATTACAAAATCAGATGCTGAATTGGCTGCAGTTCCTGCATTGGGAGGAAATCCGGTTACCGCTACAGGTTCCAGATCTACAACAACAACTAAACTTTCAGTTCTTAGAAGAAAAATAGCGCAGAGATTAGTTTCTGTTAAAAATGAAACAGCAATGTTAACGACTTTCAACGAAGTTGACATGTCTGAAATCTTTAGATTAAGAAAATTATATAAAGAAGAATTTGCTCAGAGACACGGAGTAGGATTGGGTTTCATGTCTTTCTTCACGAAAGCGGTTACAAGAGCATTGCAGATGTATCCGGATGTAAATGCATCCATCGACGGAGATTTCAAAGTAAACTATGATTTCTGCGATATTTCGATTGCCGTTTCAGGTCCTAAAGGATTAATGGTTCCGGTATTGAGAAATGCCGAAAATATGTCTTTTGCAAGCGTTGAAGCCAACATCAAAGATCTTGCTACCAAAGTAAGAGACGGAAAGATTACCGTAGACGAAATGACGGGGGGTACATTCACCATTACCAATGGTGGTACATTCGGTTCTATGCTGTCTACCCCGATTATCAACCCGCCGCAATCTGCGATTCTTGGAATGCACAATATCATTCAAAGACCGGTTGCAGTTGATGGGCAGGTCGTAATCCGTCCGATGATGTATGTAGCAATGTCTTATGACCACAGAATAATCGATGGAAAAGAGTCTGTTGGATTCCTTGTTGCGGTAAAAGAAGCCATCGACAATCCGGTAGGAATTCTAATGAACGGGGACGAAAGAAAAGGCCTGGGCTTATAAGTATAAAATAAATTATACATTATAAATTTCAATCTCGCCCAAAAAGGGCGAGATTTTTGTATATTTTAAGAAAATACCAAGATGATGTTCTCTAAAATGACCTCCAATATCAAAGTTTCAGTAGTACCTGAATATGATAGCAAAAACAGTTATCCATCTGAAAACAGATATGTTTTTAAGTATAACATTACGATCGAAAATGACGGAAGCTTCCCGATAAAGATTTTAAAGCGAAAATGGCTGATCTTTGATGTGGGATTCGGCTATACGGAAATCATCGGAGACGGTGTTATAGGATTAACCCCGGAGATTGCTGTCAGTGAAAATTTCGCCTATTTTTCCAATGTAATGCTTCGTTCCGGAGTAGGAAATATGAGTGGAAAATATCTTGTAAGAAATATGGAAACCCAGGAAAATTTTGAAATTGATATTCCGAAATTTAATCTCTTATCGGAAGTTTTAAGTAACTAAAATTCCGTAATATGGAAATTTGTTCTGTATTCCGGAATTAGATTCTATTTACTTGAAAAGAAAATTAAAGTTTTTTAATCTTTAATTTCATATAATCTGCAATTTCTTCATTAGTGCTTAGAAACAGCTTTTCGAAAGCCAGTAAAGCTATCTTTGCACATACTTCTGCATCATCGCCAGCTCTGTGATGATTAAAGCTTAGCTGATGATATTCTGCCAAATGTTTTAACCCATATCTAGGTAAATAATTCCATGATTTCTTTGCAAGCTGTATGCTGCACAAATAATTTAATTTAGGCGCAAACATGCCGTAATGATTCAGGCATCCACGTAACACACCAGCATCGAATCCTGCATTATGGGCAATCATTAGTGTTCCATACATCATTTCCTCCGCTTCATACCAGATTTCATCAAAAGTAGGAGCATCTTTTACGTCGTCCGGTACAATTCCGTGTACATCTATATTAAACGGATTAAAATAAGGGAAGCTCGGAGGTTTAATGAGCCATGTCTTTGTTTCCACAATTTTTGAATCCTGAACAATACAAACACCAAGCTCACATGCAGAATTTCTCTCATGCGTAGCGGTTTCAAAATCTATGGCACAAAAATCCATAATTATTATGTGGTTATTTTAAAAAACAGTGTGCTTTTGTTCGTGGCAACTTTCGTGATATCGCTAATAATATGGCTGTATTTTTGTTTTAAGCTGTTGATATCAACACCATCGTTATCACTTAGCGTAATAATAAATCCTGTAGTAATATTTTTACTTTCCGGTGTATCAATAGTCTCTTTTAAAATGCTTCCGTGCGTAATATTTTCAGTGAGGTATCTATTTAGAAGCTCTGCTGTTTTTTTGTCTGCATTTTTAGTAATGGTAATGCGGAATCTTCCGGCATTAATTCCTTCCTTAAGCCTTACCAGATAAACAGAACCTTTTTTGAAATTAACTTTGCCTTTTTTATCAACTTTATCACGAATATCTTTAAAAGAAAGATTCTTTTCGGAGGCCGGCTTTTCTTTTTCAGGATCGAGATTATCGACAATGTCACGAAATGAAAATATTTTAACATTTACGGGATCCGTATCTTTTAAAGATTCTACACTTTTTTCTGATATTGTTTTGATACTGTAACTTTTATCAATAGCAGACCATTCATTTTTCTGCGAAAATGCATGCTGAAAGAAAAGTAAAAATAATAAGAATAATGAAGTTGTTTTCATTTCAAAAAATGTTTAAAAATCAACCATTTAGATTGATAAAATTGATGTTTTTGATTCTTCTGCCGTCTTTTCCATGTTCCGGGAATATAAGTGTAGAATGCAAAATGCGCTCTTCCTACTGCCCAAAAATGAGAGATTCCGTATTTGTAACCAAAATATACCGCAGCCAGTCCGTCAAGACAAAGCCTTGAAAATATTACGGCGATTAATTGTGGTAATGGTAAATTTTTAAGCAGCATTACAAGGTTATTCCTCATATTAAGAAACGTTTTTTTTGCACTTTGCTTATTCAAAGTTCCACCGCCAACATGAAAAACTTCAGATTTTCCGGTATAAAAAATTTTTTTCCCTGCATTGATCAGTCTCCAGCAGAGATCGATTTCTTCCTGATGGGCAAAAAATCGCTCGTCAAAACCATTTTGTTGCCAAAAATCTTTAGAACGGATAAATAAACAGCATCCCGAAGCCCAGAAAATTTCAGCTTCATCATTATACTGTCCATGATCTTGTTCAATATCGTCGAAAACTCTTCCCCTGCAGTAAGGATATCCTAAATTATCAATCAGTCCACCCGCAGCACCTGCAAATTCAAAATAATTTTTTCTGTCATAGGATAAAATTTTCGGCTGTACTGCTGCTATTTCGGGATTTTTTTCCAGCAATTCAATTGCAGGCCCTGTCCAGTTTTCAGTCACTTCCACATCAGAATTCAGAAGGCAGTATATTTCGTTGTCGATATGCTTTAAACCTTCGTTATATCCGCCCGCAAAACCGTAATTTTTATCGTTTCTAATAATCTTTACTTCTGGAAAATAATTCAGTAAAAAATCAATAGAATTATCTGTTGAAAGATTGTCGATCACATAAATATCAGATTGAGGAGAGAAACGCACTACGCTTGGAAGAAATTTTTCCAACCATGATTTTCCGTTCCAGTTTAATATGACAACCGCTAATTTTTTTTGCATCAATCTTGTTTTTTATCTGAATCAAAATTTTTGATAGAATCCTGGTATTTCCATTTTCTGTGTGACCAGAGATAATTGTCCGGACGTTTGTTAATCGTATTTTCCAGCAACTTATGGAATTTTTTTACCACCTCATGTTCAACAAATTTTTCTCCATCCGGATAGATTCTGTGGTAATTCACCTGATAGAATCCTCGTTTCACCTTCTTCATCTCGCAATAAATAAACGCAAGATCCATTTTTGTTGCCAGTCTGTCATAGCCAGTAAAGACAGGTGTTCTCTGATTAAGGAATTCTAAACCGTAGGTGATATGGGCAAAATGCGGAGTCTGGTCCGCTACAAACATATATGCTGAGCTTCCATCGTTCTTGGATCGTACAATATTAAGGATTACTTCTTTTGCTTCAAGTGCTTCATTCCCGAATTTGTTGCGGACATTTTTCATCTGGTTTTCCCAGAAATCACTGTTTACTTTTCTATACACGGGATGGCAGTGATCCTGAGGAATTATTTTCGCCAAAGCATTGATCCATTCCCAGTTGAATACATGTCCCGCCAGTAAGATGATGTTTTTACCTTCTTGTTTTGCTTCATGAAAAACTTCCTGGTTAATATGCTGCATCCTTACTCTTGATTCCGTTTCTGAAATACCAAAAGATTTAATGGTCTCTACCAAATAATCGGAAAAATTGCGGTAGAATTTTTTTCTTATTTCTGTTATTTCCTTTTCAGATTTTTCAGGAAAGGAGTTTTTAAGATTTTTAGTAATAACATTTTTCCGGTAGCCTACTAAATAATAATTCAGAAAGAACATAATATCTGAAAAAATATATAATATTTTCAGAGGAAGCTTGGAAATTAAGTTTAATATTTTGATCAGAAAATTCATAAAACATGCAAATTTACGGATAATAAAAATATGGTTGTATTTTTGCTTGCAAATACTCATATTTTTTTAATTTTACAATATGAAAAAATTATCATTAATAGGATTTTTGGGGATCAGTTTTTTTGCTTTTTCCCAAAATGTAAAGCCAACAGAAGAAAGAAAGAATGATGAAAAGGCACTGTTGGTGAAACCAGATCATTCTGAGCTTGACGCTAAAAAAAAGGCTGCGGAAGAGAAGGCAAAACTGCCGAAGCCCTATGATCCGAAAGCTGATGCTGAAAAAGATATTCAGAATCTTATTGCCAAAGCCAAAAAGGAGAAAAAGAATATCATGATTCAGGCAGGTGGTAACTGGTGCATCTGGTGTCTCAGATTCAATCAGTTTGTACAAACAACACCGGAGCTGAAATCAATTGTTGACAAAAACTACGAATATTATCACCTCAATTATTCCCCTGATAACAAAAATGAAAAAGTTTTTGCAGCCTATGGAAATCCCGGTGAAAAATTTGGGTATCCGGTGTTTATTATTCTTGATAAAAACGGCAAAATGATCCATGTTCAGCAGAGTGACGTTTTTGAAGAAGGTAAAGGGTACAGCCTTGAAAAAGTAAAAGCGTTTTTTAAGCAATGGGCCCCAAAGTCGTAAACTTAATTCACGAATTTATCTATTAAAAAAACCACTTCAATTTGAAGTGGTTTTGTATTGTAAAAAGTCTTGTAGATTAAGCTTCTTCAGATTTAGTTTCTTCCTTTTTAGGAGCAGCTTCAACCGGTGCATCAGATACGATATCGAATTCGAAATTGTATTCTACATTTCTGTGTAGTCTGATGTTAGCAGTTACTTTACCAGTTCTTTTAATTGTGTTTCCTGGGATTTTGATGTATTTCTTCTCAACAGAAACTCCAGCTTTTTCAAGCGCTGCAGAAAGATCTGCATTGTTGATAGATCCAAATAATTTATCACCAGAACCTACTTTTGCAGGAATCGTAATAGAAGTTTTTTTCAATTGTTCAACTACAGCGTTTGCAGCAGCGATTAATTTAGCTTCTTCTTCTTTTCTGGCTTCCAAAGTAGCTTCAAGAGCTGCTTTGTTTTTAGGCGTTGCTAAAAGCGCGTATCCCTGAGGAATTAAGAAGTTTCTAGCATAACCTGGCTTTACGCTTACGGTGTCGAATTCAAGACCTAAATTTTCTACGTCTTTTTTTAGGATAATGTCCATTGTTGTTGTCCTTTTTTTAGATGTTAGAAGTGAGATATTAGAAATTAGACTTAATGTCTTTTGTCTGAGATCTGAAATCTAAAATCAAGTTAGAATTAATTATGTATTCAGCAACAAAAAGCCAAAAGCTGAAGCTAATGGCTAATTGCAATTTTTTATTTCAATAAGTCAGCTACGTATGGTAGTAAGGCAAGGTGTCTTGCTCTTTTGATTGCAGCAGAAACTTTTCTCTGATATTTTAAAGAAGTTCCTGTGTATCTTCTTGGTAAGATTTTACCTTGTTCGTTTACAAACTGTAATAAGAAATCAGCATCTTTGTAATCAACGTGCTTAATTCCGTATTTTTTGAATCTACAATATTTCTTTTCAGATTTTGTATTGATATCAAGCGGAGTAAGGAATTTTACTTCAGATTCTCCTCCAGCTGAGGCTTGTTTAGCCATTTCGTCTATTGCCATGTCTTGTCTTTTTTAAAAAATAGGGTTAATAATTAAGCTTTAGCTGCTTTTACTTTTGCTCTTCTAGTTACAGCGTAGTCAACAGCGTGTTTGTCTAGTTTTGTAGTAAGGTAACGGATTACTCTCTCGTCACGCTTGAATGCTAATTCTAGATCAGCTACTACAGAACCTTCACCTTTAAATTCAATTAAAGTGTAAAATCCGTTCTTTTTCAATTGGATCGGGTAAGCTAATTTTTTTAATCCCCAGTTTTCTTTAGCAACGATTTCGCAGTTCTTTTCTTTGATAAGATCTACATACTTGTTCACTGCTTCCTCCACCTGAGCTTCAGATAGAACGGGAGTTAAAATGAAAACAGTTTCGTAATTGTTCATAATGTTAAATAAATTTGTTAATTATTTCGAGGTGCAAAAGTATTTAAATTATTTGTAATATACAAGAGATTGGTGAGAAATAGAATGTATTTCCGTAAAATGCTCAATGATCAGTTTTAAAACTGATGAAAATAACATTTGTTTTAAAATAGCCGAAGTTAAGATTATCAAAAAACCTCCGGATTTTTCCGAAGGTCTGTATTTGTAAAAGATATTTTGATAATCTTACATCAATTATAACTTATCAATCATCTTTATAATTAGATTTCTGTGTTCAGGTCCCAGTTTTCAAGGTAATCATGAACATGCTTCAGCATCATTCCTCCAAGAGAACCGTCTACCACTCTGTGGTCGTAAGAGTGAGACATAAACATTAAATTTCTGATCGCAATTACATCTCCGTCAGGCGTTTCAAGAACAGCTGGCTTTTTAACAATCGCTCCGATTGCTAAAATAGCTACCTGCGGCTGAGGAATAATTGGTGTTCCCATCAGGTTACCGAAACTTCCTACGTTGGAGATCGTATAGGTTGCACCCTGGGTATCTTCAGGTCTTAATTTTTTATTTCTTGCTCTGTAAGCTAAGTCGTTAATCGCCTTTGCCAATCCGGAAAGAGACAGTTGATCTGCATTTTTGATTACAGGAACAATAAGGTTTCCGTCCGGTAATGCAGTTGCCATACCGATGTTGATGTTTTTCTTTTTGATAATGTTTTCACCATTTACCGAAACATTGATCATTGGGAAATCCTGGATCGCTTTTACGACTGCTCTTACGAAAATCGGCATGAAGGTAAGCTTTTCGCCTTCACGTTTTTCGAAAAGAGATTTATTTTTATTTCTCCATTTTACAACGTTGGTTACATCTGTTTCGATGAAAGAAGTTACATGCGGAGCAATTTGTTTGGCTTTCACCATGTTTTCCGCAATGATTTTTCTCATTCTGTCCATCGGAATGATCTCATCACCTGCCGCAGCAGTAATAGTAGAAGCCGGGGCTGATGTTGCCACAGGTTGTGCAGCAGGAGCAGCCTGTTGTACCGGAGCAGCTTGTTGAGCCGGTTGGTTTCCTCTGTTTTTAACGTATGCTAAAATATCTTCTTTGGTAATTCTTCCTTCCAAACCGCTTCCTTTGATGGATTTCAGCTCGGTTTCAGAAATACTTTCCTGTTGTGCAATTGATTTTACAAGCGGGGAAAGATAAAGGTCTCCCGAAAACTCTGTAGAAGCAGATGTTTTTAGCGGTTCTTCAATGGTTTTTAAAGTTTCCGCATCCGGAGCCGGCGCAGAAGTTTCAGTAGCTGTATCTTCAGCAGCAGTGTTTCCTCCTTCACCTTCAATTTCTAAAATAGCAATAGCTTCGCCTACTTTTGCAACCTCGTCTTTCTGTTTTAAAATCTTAACGATTTTCCCCGAAACCGGTGTCGGAACGTCTGAATCTACTTTGTCAGTTGCAATCTCCACTACGGAATCATCTTCTTTCACATGATCTCCTTCACTGAATAACCAGGTAATAATGGTGGCTTCCATCACACCTTCTCCCATAGAAGGAAGCAATAATTTGTACTCTGCCATTTTTAATTTTTAGATTTTGACAAATATATAAAAAAAATCGATTTTTTTATGAAATATTAAATTTTAGAAAAATTCGATGTAAATATTCTCTCCTACATTCAGTCCGAACAAAGACTTGGCGCCGTTTTTCTTGCTTCCTTTGTAGATGGTTAACTCCAAAAGCTGGCTGTCATTGAAAATTGCTGCAGATTGACCGTGAAATTCGGTCTCTCTTTCCCAATCTGAAACTACCTCGGTATGACTTAAAAATATACGTGAAAGACTTAAATTTCTGAATTTTATCGTGAAATTTTCATATCCTTTGCCTGAACTTTCAAAGAAATCTTTGCTAATATTTGATATTATATTTCCGAAATTATCAATATAGGTAACTTCGCCGATAATCATTTTTTCAGATTCATTAAAAACAGGTTTCGGAAAAAGAAGCTGTTTGGCAGAATCAATCTTTCTCCCGATGACTTCCGGCAGTCCGCCGTTGGCAAGATGTACTGCCGCGGGAACAAAAACATCTGTTGACGTAAAGTTCACAATATCATCAAACCTGTTATTCAAAGTGATTTCATAGATAGCTTCGGGTTTAATATCAAAAAAGACAAGGCTTAAAAGTCCGTTGTCGGCAGCAATAAAGTAATGTCCGTCTGCTTTATAAAGTATATTTTTTCTTGATTTGTTATGAAAACTGTCCACGGAAAGTATATGAACCGTGTTGTTCGGAAAGTGCTTGTAAGCATTTCTTACGATGTACGAAGTCTGAACAAGGTTGAAAGCCTGAATGTCATGGGTAATATCAATAATATTAACTTTCTGATTCAGAGAAAGAATGCTGCCTTTTACAGCGGCAACCCTGTAATCCAAATTTCCGAAATCTGAAGTAAGTGTAATAATTGACATTGATTGTTTATAGAATAGTAGAAATGCAAATTTATTTAAAATAAAAAGAATGCCCGAATGATTGTGGAAAAGAATTTGATATAAATTTCCGAAAAAAGCTTTACATTTAAAATCTAAAATTAATAAAAATACTGCATGTTTGAGTTAACATATGATTTGGAGGATATCGATGCGAAAATCTTCTATGGAGTTAATAACCAATATTTCAATTTAATAAAATCAACATTTCCGACCCTTAAAATCACCGGAAGGGATCACTTTATCTTCGCTATGGGAAACCAGGAAGCGCTAGATATCTTCAAGCAGAAACTGGATGATATTGTAAATTATATTTCAAAAAATAATTCTATAACCCTGAAAGATGTTGAAAATATTCTCAATATAAAAGACGAAAACGAAAAGCAGCTTGTTTTCGATCAGGATATCATCGTAAAAGGCGTAAACGGAAAAATCATTAAGGCGAAAACCACCAATCTCAAAAAGCTGGTGAAAGAAACCGAAAAAAAAGATATGGTTTTTGCCATCGGGCCGGCAGGAACGGGTAAAACGTATACCAGTGTCGCATTGGCTGCAAAAGCATTGAGAGATAAGGCTGTTAAAAGAATTGTTCTTACAAGACCTGCTGTGGAAGCGGGGGAAAGCCTGGGTTTCCTGCCGGGAGATCTTAAGGAAAAGCTGGATCCGTACTTACAGCCTTTATACGATGCACTCCGGGACATGATTCCTCACGAAAAACTGGAAGGATTTATTGAAAAAAAAGTAATTGAAGTAGCTCCTTTGGCATTTATGAGAGGGAGAACGCTTGATGACGCCTTCGTTATCCTGGATGAAGCACAGAACACCACGCATTCTCAGATGAAAATGTTTTTAACCAGAATGGGAATGAATGCTAAGTTCATTATTACAGGAGACCCAAGCCAGGTTGACCTTCCGCCAAAGCAACAGTCTGGTCTTAAAGAAGCAATGCGTATTCTGAAAGGAGTGAAAGAAATAGGATTTGTGCATCTTACTGAAGAAGATGTGGTAAGGCACCCGGTGGTTAAAAAGATCATCTTAGCTTACAATGATGAAGAAAAAAGGCAGAGAAACGACTAATCTTTTGTGAGATTTTTCGATCAAAATATTATTATACAGGAAGTTATATTTCCTGTATTTTTTTTAATTTAAAATAAAATTCACAAATGTTGGAATTTTAAAAAAAAAGAGTATTTTTGTGCCGAATTACTTAAAAAACTATTAACGAAATGAAGAAATTTTTACTTCTGACAGCAGTTGCTGTTATCGGGATGAGCGCAAAAGCTCAGGAATTCAGGTTTGGTCCTAAAGCCGGTTACTCTTACTCAACAGTTAAACTTAAAGACAACTCAGATTCTGAAACATCAGATCCTGTACACACTTTTTACATTGGAGGAATTGCAGAGTATAAAATAAGTGACAAATTTGGTTTACAAGGAGAAGTTTTATATTCTCCGCTTGGAGGGAAATTAGAAGTTGCTGAAGTTGATCCTGATGATCCTACAAACTTTTTCAATGTAAAAGCAAAACAGACTTATCATACTTTGATGATCCCTGTTTCTGCTAAATATTTTATTACTGAAGGATTTTCTATTTCTGCAGGTGCAAGTTTCGGAGTTATTCTTTCGGCTAAACAAAAATATTCTGCTGACTTAGGATTAGGAGGGATTATTCCCGGATTTGAAATCAACAGCAGTGATGAAATTGATATCAAAGATCAAATGAATACTTTAAATATTGCTCCTTTCCTTGGCGCTGAATTTATGTTGGAAAACGGGTTGTTCTTTGATGCAAGATACAATTTGGGTGTTTCTAATCTTGCTAAAAATACTTCTGACGGGGAAAAATTAACAAACAGCTTTTTCCAGGTTGGTGTAGGTTTTAAATTCGGAGGTAACTAAGAAAGATTATTTACTTAAAAACATAAAGCGGTACAAAATTTGTTCCGCTTTTTTATGGTTTTATATACCACATTTTTGGTGAATAATCATTCAAATATTAAATATTTAAACTTATTAAAATGAAAAAACTATTATTACTGGGTGCTTTTGCACTTTTAGGTGGTGTTGCGCAGGCGCAGGAAGGTTTCAGACTCGGAGGTCATATCGGTGCTCCGCTTGGGGATGCTGCAGATGCATCGAGCGTAACAATTGGTATTGACGCAGCGTATATGTGGAATATTATCAAGGGACTTGATATTGGGGCTACTACAGGATATTCTCATTTTTTCGGGAAAAATAATGTGGATGATTTCGGTTTTATTCCAATTGCAGCTTCCGGGAAATATACCTTTAGCAAAGTTCCTCTTTTTGTAGGGTTGGATCTTGGAGCGGCTATCTCTACAAAAGATTATATCAACAGTGGATTCTATGTTGCACCAAGAGTGGGATATCAGATGAAAAATACAGAACTGTATCTTGGATTCCAGAATATCGGAAGTAAATATAAGGATCCTTACTGGAGAGGGAATGACAGATTCAACTTCGGAGCTATTAATTTCGGAGCGAATTTCTTCCTTAAGTAAATTTTTTAAAATCAATCATATTTAACTCCAATTGAAAAATTGGAGTTTTTTTATTCATATAATTGTGAAAACTTCAAACCTCTTCTATTATTACAATTTATAGCTGTAAAAAACCAAAAATAAGCAATGATATTAATCACATTAACAAATTTTAATATTAACGGGTGCCACTGTAAATTTGCCCTCAGAAAGTATTAAATTTTTAAAAAAATGAAAAAAGTATTATTAGCAGGTGCTATTGCACTTTTCGGTTTATCTAATGCTCAAATTGCTAAAGGAACAACATACTTATCAGGACAGGTAGGTTATTCTTCAACTCAGAACAACAATACAGACGCTAAAATAGAAGATTTCACAGTGGTACCTACTGTTGGTTATTTCGTAGGAAATAATGTAGCTGTTGGTTTAGGGGTAGGTTATGCAAACAGTTCTGAAACTACTACAAATGCATTAACTAGTGTTGAAACTAAACTTTCAACTGATGCCTTCGTAGTAGCTCCATTCGTAAGAAAATACTGGACTGTAGGTGAAAAATTATACATCTTCGGTCAGTTGGAAGTTCCAATGGCATTTGGTAAAGATAAAGCTGAATACAGCGGTACAGCATCTCAGTTCAATACTGAATCTGATTTCACTTCAATCGGAGTAAACATCAAGCCAGGTGTTGATTATTTCTTGAACAAAAACTGGTCTATTGAAGCTACAATCGGAGAATTCGGATACAACAACTTCAAGTATAAAGATCTTGACAAAAGCACTGATAACTTTAACTTCGGATTAAACTTATCTTCAGTTACTTTCGGTGTTAAATATGTTTTTGCTAAATAATAAACAAAACATATATACTCTAAAGTCCTAAGCTTTTGCTTAGGGCTTTTCCTAGTGATATACTAAAAAGAACCATGAAAAAATTACTCTTAGCCGGAGCCGTTGCGCTTTTCGGGCTTTCTGGCGCTCAAATCAAAACAGGGACGCTTTATCTGTCTGGTCAGGCAGGTTTTTCTCAGGAAAAAAATAACAATACGGAAATTAAAAACCAGGATTTTAGTGTCACCCCTACAATGGGAATCTTTATTGCGCCTAACGTTGCAGTAGGAGCAGGAATCGGATATTCCGGAAATAGGAGAGAATATGTAGATTTTATAGTCAGCCCGATCTCATCAGAATCAACAAGGTATCGGTCTGTTGTTAAAATGAATGCTTTTACGGCTGCTCCATTTATCAGGAAATACTGGATGCTATCCGATAATCTTTATTTCTTCGGACATCTGGAAGTTCCCATCCAGATTGGAAAACGCACATTAGATACACAATTAGAATATGTGAGTTATACATATGGATATTACTATTCTGAAAGTATATCACTTGAACAAAAATATACTTCTTTCGGTGTAAATGTAAAGCCGGGCGTAGATTATTTTATCAGTAAAAACTGGACAATTGAGGCTACCATCGGAGAATTTGGTTACAACAACATGAAGATTAAAGATCATGAAAATGGAACGGATACATTCAATTTCGGGCTGAATTTATCTTCGGTTACCTTCGGGGTAAAATATATTTTTGCTAAATAGAATTAATAAATTAACATAAACTTTTTAAATTAAAAATCATGAAAAAACTATTACTGGCAGGTGCTGTTGCACTTTTTGGATTAGCAAATGCTCAAATGACTAAAGGAGACTGGGTTATCAGCGGAAACACAGGCATGGGTTTCAACAATATTAACACCAATACGAAGGTTAACGGAACGAAATATGACGAAACTAAAGTCAGCTCATTTTCAGTTACTCCTTCTGTTGGATATTTTGTTATCGACGGATTGGCTGTAGGAATTGATCTGGGTTTTAATACAAATACTACCAAAAGCGATGGAAGTAAAGTAACTTTATCCACATTTTCCGTTATGCCGACTGCCACTTATTATTTTAATACAGACAGCAAGTTTTTCCCTTTTGTAGGAGCGGGGATCGGATATGCATCTACTAAAACAAAATTCAATATTTCCAACGCTATTGCAGATCCTTTGCTTTGGTCAGGTGATACAACAACGGATGGTCTTGCCTGGAAAGCGAAGGCAGGAGTTACTTATATGGCCACTCAATCTTTAGGGATTAATTTAGGTCTTGGTTTTGATCAGTTCTATAATAAAGAAACCTATTCCGGAATTGATTATAAAACTACAAGTAATACTTTCGGGGTAAACGTTGGTTTCTCTTATTTCATTAAAGCTAAAGCTCAGAAATCTGATAAATAAAAACTTTGCCAAAGATTAAAAACTTTGGCAAAGTGCTAAAAAAATCCGGCTCAAATTTATTTGAGCCGGATTTTATATGATCATTAAAATTTAAAACCATTCTTTCTGGTTCTGAACATAGGTTCTGTCAAATTCCTCATCAGATTTCGTAAGGTAAATTATCCCTTCAATTAAACCGATAAGTCCGCCAACGGTACCGCATGTTATAACACTTAAAATTAATTGAATAATTCCTGTTTTTGTATACCCGAGGTAAAATTTATGAATAGCCAGTCCGCCCAAAAGGATAGCAAGAATACCGGCAGCTACTTTTTTCTCTGATCTGTAAGGCTGGTTATAATTACCGCCTTGTTTTTCATAGACTTCCATAAAAATATTTTAAGTGATTTGATTTGTGTTTATTTACCGAACATTCCGCCCATTCCAGGCATATTCGGCATTTTGCTCATCATCTGCATCATCTGTTTTCCCTGAGGTCCCTGCATCATCTTCATCATTTTACCCATCTGGTCAAACTGCTTCATCAGCTGGTTTACATCTTCAATTTTTCTTCCGGCACCTTTGGCAATCCTGTTTTTTCTCTGGGTATTGATGATCGAAGGTTTTCTTCTTTCTTCCGGAGTCATGGAGTAGATGATCGCTTCGATATGCTTGAATGCATCGTCACTGATTTCCACATCTTTAATTGCTTTTCCAACCCCGGGAATCATGCCCATCAAATCCTTCATATTTCCCATTTTTTTGATCTGGTTGATCTGTTTCAGGAAATCATCGAAACCAAATTCATTTTTGGCAATTTTTTTATGAAGTTTTTTAGCTTCTTCTTCGTCAAACTGCTCCTGTGCTCTTTCCACTAGGGAAACAACGTCTCCCATTCCCAGAATTCTGTCTGCCATCCTTTCCGGATAGAAAAGATCCAGCGCTTCCATTTTTTCACCGGTAGAAATGAATTTAATAGGCTTTTCAACTACGGAACGGATTGTCAACGCAGCTCCACCACGCGTATCACCGTCTAATTTCGTTAAAACAACACCATCAAAGTTCAAAGTATCGTTGAATGCTTTCGCTGTATTCACCGCATCCTGACCCGTCATGGAATCCACAACGAACAAAGTTTCGTTAGGCGCAATAACAGAGTGGACGGTTTTAATTTCCTTCATCATCTGCTCGTCAATCGCCAGACGACCTGCAGTATCGACAATCACGACATCATGACCGTTGGATTTGGCAAAGTTAATGGCGTTTTGAGAAATGCTTGAAGGATCCATGGAACCTTCTTCCGTGAAAACAGGAACGCCGATCTGGCCTCCCAATACTTTCAGCTGATCAATAGCAGCCGGACGGTACACGTCACAAGCTACCAAAAGAGGTTTTTTATTTCTTTTTGTTTTTAAATAATTGGCCAGTTTTCCGGAGAAAGTAGTTTTACCTGAACCCTGAAGTCCCGCAATAAGAATTACAGATGGCTTTCCGGAAAGATTGATACCTTCCTGGGAGCCTCCCATAAGATCTACAAGCTCATCATGAACGATTTTCGTCATCAGCTGTCCCGGAGTAAGCGAAGTAAGGACATCCTGTCCCAACGCTTTGTCCTGAACCCTTTTTGTAAGATCTTTTGCAACTTTATAATTAACATCGGCATCCACCAATGCTCTACGAATTTCTTTTACGGTTTCCGCAACGTTGATTTCCGTGATTTTTCCACGTCCTGAAATATTATGCAGCGCTTTGTCTAATTTATCCTGTAAACTATTAAACATATGTATTGTAAATTATAGGTTTGCAAAAATAAGGAAATTTTTAGTATATATTAATATATAGATAAAGAGATTTGTATTGTATCAAAATTATAATTCTATTTTTGTGGAATGAATTTTATCGATAGTTTAATCATTATCTTGCTGATTTCAATCTTAAATGTCAGCGTTTTTGCGGTTTTTAAAAAATATATGTATAGAAAACCAGATGCAGCAATGAAATTTTTAGCAATTAATATATTAAAAGATATCATTTGGTTAATTATTTCTTTGATCATTATAGAGAAAACAAAAGAAAATTTTCTATTTATAGTGATATGTTTTATAATAGCGTCACTCCTTATATATATACCAATAATAAAACTCATTAATAAATCTTAGTTTTTTTGATGATAAAAATCAATTTTTAATATTGGTAAAGTTTAATAAAATCGATATATTTGCACACGATTAAAAAAGAGATATGAATAGAAAGATTTCTTCATTGTTTTTCGCATTTTTATTTGTGTTTGTGAGCGGTTTAGCGATTGCTCAGCATACTTCTGAAGGCGAAGAGCCGGCGGAAAAAATAGAGCAGAAAGAAGATTTTGATGCTACCAAAATGATCATGGAGCACATCGGTGATTCAAATGAATGGCATTTATGGACTACAAAAGATGATAACGGTGAAGAGCATCATGTTTCTGTTCCGCTTCCTGTGATTATTAAGGACAATGAAGGGTGGCATACTTTTCTTTCAAAGAGTATTGCTCATGGGCATGAACGTGACGGATACACTTTAGAAGAGGGGCAGGTTGTTTCAACGAAAGGTATTCAGAAAGCAACTTTGTTTTCAATAATCAGCGGAAAGCAAAAAGCAGATGAAGTATTCTTTGATCTTTCAATTACCAAGAATGCGGCGTCAATGTTTCTTTCGGTAATTTTTATGGCCATTATTTTTATAGGGATGGCGAGAAATTATAAAAAATCCCAGTTGCCAAAAGGTGCAGGAAAATTAATGGAGCCTGTTATTGTATTCATAAGAGACGAGGTAGCAATACCAAATATAGGATCTGTTAAATACAAAAGATATATGCCTTATTTATTAACCGCATTTTTCTTTATCTGGTTTAATAACTTATTTGGATTAATTCCTTTCTTTCCTTTCGGAGCAAACCTTACAGGGAACATCGCAATTACTGCAGTTTTAGCAATCATTACTTTATTAATTACTTTATTCAGTGCTAATAAAGATTATTGGAAGCATATCTTCATGCCGCCGGTTCCAATCTTATTGTACCCAATCATGGTTCCAATTGAGATTATCGGGATTTTTACAAAGCCTTTCGCTTTAATGATGCGACTTTTTGCTAACGTTACAGCGGGACACATTATGATCCTGGCAATTATTTCATTAATCTTCATTTTCAGATCTCCGTTCTTAGGATTTGCATCTGTACCATTAGCATTATTTGTTTCTGTATTGGAATTATTGGTTGCAGCGCTACAAGCATATATCTTTACGGTATTATCTGCTTTATTTATCGGTATCGCAGTAGCAGAACACGAGCATGATCACGGTCACGAAGAGCACGCTCACTAATTAAAAAAGAAATATTAAAATAATTTTTAACTAATATAATTTATTTATTATGGACATTACAACTGGAGCAGGATTAATTTACGTAGGTATCGGTTTAGCTGTACTTGGAGTAGGTATGGGTATCGGTAAAATCGGTGGTCACGCAATGGATGCTATCGCAAGACAGCCTGAGCAAGCTGGAAAGATTCAAGGAGCAATGCTTATTGCTGCTGGTCTTATCGAGGGTGCTGGTCTTATCGCGATCATCTTTGGTGCTTTCATCAAGTAATTATCCTCAAAAACATTTCTTAGCAGCAGAGCGGTTGGCTGGCTGCTAAGAGTTTTTAAAAAATCCATAATAACGATTAAAAAAAAGAATTTACAGATATGGGAATTATAGAACCTGGAATTGGACTTTTGTTTTGGATGACCCTTACTTTTGTTATCCTATTGTTTCTTCTTGCAAAATTCGCTTGGAAACCGATTGTTAATGCAATCAACGACAGAGAAACTTCTATTGTTGATGCTCTTAATCAGGCTACATTGGCAAGAAAAGAAATGGAAACTTTAAAAGAGGATAACGAAAGAATCATTCGTGAGGCGAAAATCGAAAGAGATGCTATCCTTAAAGAAGCAAGAGAAATTAAAGATAGAATCGTAGGTGAGGCTAAAGATGCTGCTAAAGCTGAAGGTGATAAAATGATCGAAGCGGCCAAACAAACCATCAATGCTGAGAAAAATGCTGCTATGGCAGACATCAAAACTCAGATCGGTACTTTATCCGTAAATATCGCAGAATCTATTCTTAAGCAAAAGCTTGACAACAGCGAAGCTCAAAACGAATTAGTTCAGAATTATTTAAACAAATCAAACCTTAACTAAGAATGCTTACATCTAAAGTAGCTAAAAGATACGCACAAGGTTTACTTGATTTCACCAATGAATCAGGGCAAACGGCTACTGTATTTTCTGAAATGAAAGATGTAGTGAAGATTATGACTGAATCTCAGGATTTAAGAAAGTTCTTCCTTACCCCATACATCGATTCTAAAAAGAAAGTAGAAGTAGCAGACGAAATTTTTAAAGGCTTATCGTCATCTTCCAGAAACATCATTACTTTGGTAATCAGACACGGAAGAGAAAACCAGCTGAAAAATATCGCTCAGGAGTTCATCAACAAAGTTGAAGACATCAATGGGGTGCAAAGAGTAATACTTACAACAGCAACTCCACTTTCCAAAGAGAATATCGATCAGATTTTGAGATCTACCAACTTAGTGAGTACTGATTCAAACTTCGACCTGATTGTCAATGTAAAGCCTGAAATTTTAGGAGGGTACATTCTTAGAGTGGGAGATCAGCAGGTAGATGCTTCAGTAAGATCTAAGCTTAATAAAGTTAAAAAAGATTTTCAATTAAATTAAAGAAAAACAACCATACAATGGCAGAAATAAATCCGGCAGAAGTATCTGCGATCTTAAAACAGCAATTGGCCAACTTCGATACTCAATCCAACGTTGAGGAAGTAGGTACAGTTTTAACCATCGGTGATGGTATTGCTCGTGTATACGGGTTAGAAAACGTACAATACGGAGAGTTGGTGAAATTTTCTAGTGATGTAGAAGGTATTGTACTTAACCTTGAAGAAGACAACGTAGGTGTTGCGCTACTTGGTGAAAGTAAATTAGTTAAAGAAGGAGATACCGTAAGAAGAACAAACAGAATCTCTTCTATCAAAGTAGGAGAAGGAATGTTAGGAAGAGTAGTGGATACTCTTGGTAATCCTATCGATGGTAAAGGTCCTATTTCTGGGGATTTATACGAAATGCCATTGGAAAGAAAAGCACCCGGAGTTATCTATAGACAGCCGGTAACCGAGCCTTTACAGTCAGGTATCGTGGCGATCGACTCTATGATCCCTGTAGGAAGAGGACAGAGAGAGCTTATCATTGGCGACAGACAGACAGGTAAGACAACTGTTGCGATCGATACGATCATCAATCAAAAAGAATTCTTTGATGCAGGACAGCCTGTATATTGTATATATGTAGCTATCGGACAAAAAGCGTCTACAGTAGCACAAATCGTAAAAACACTTTCTGATAAAGGGGCTTTAGCTTATACGGTAATCGTTGCAGCTAACGCATCAGACCCGGTTCCGATGCAGGTATATTCTGCAATGGCCGGAGCTGCAATTGGTGAGTTCTTCAGAGATACGGGTAGACCGGCTTTGATCGTTTATGATGATTTATCCAAACAAGCGGTTGCGTATCGTGAGCTTTCTCTTCTATTGAGAAGACCACCGGGACGTGAAGCTTACCCTGGAGACGTTTTCTATCTTCACTCAAGACTATTGGAAAGAGCTGCAAAAGTGATCGCTGATGATCAAATCGCAAGCCAGATGAACGATTTACCTGAGTCTTTAAGACCAATCGTAAAAGGTGGCGGTTCATTAACAGCACTTCCAATCATCGAAACTCAGGCGGGTGACGTTTCTGCATATATTCCAACCAACGTAATCTCTATTACAGACGGACAAATCTTCCTGGAGTCTGATCTATTCAACTCAGGGGTACGTCCTGCGATCAACGTAGGTATTTCTGTATCAAGGGTAGGGGGTAACGCTCAGATCAAATCAATGAAAAAAGTTTCTGGTACTCTAAAATTAGACCAGGCACAATATAAAGAACTAGAGGCGTTTGCTAAATTCGGTTCTGACCTTGATGCTGCTACGTTAGCAGTTATTTCTAAAGGAGAAAGAAACGTGGAAATCCTTAAGCAGCCGGTAAACTCTCCTCTTCCTGTAGACAGCCAGGTTGCAATGATCTACGCAGGAACAGAGAATTTATTAAGAAACGTTCCTATCAGAAAAGTAAAAGAATTCCAAATCGAATATATCGATTTCCTAAGATCTAAGCACCCTGATACAATGGCTGCTATCAAAGCAGGAAAAATCGATGATTCAATCACGAGTGTTCTTAAGCAGGCAGCTAACGATTTAGCTTCTAAATATAACTAAAAATTCAATGTTTAAGGTTTAAAAATAACGTTTAAACCTTAAACTTTAGACCTTAAACCTTGAACCAAGATAATGGCAAACTTAAAAGAAATACGAGGCAGAATTACGTCAATTTCATCTACGATGCAGATTACACGTGCTATGAAAATGGTTTCCGCTGCGAAACTAAAAAAAGCACAGGACGCTATCGTAATGCTGAGACCGTATTCTGAGAAACTACAGGAGCTTATCCAGAATGTAAATTCCAGTTCAGATCCTGATCAGATTTCTGTGTATGCTCAAAAAAGAGAGGTGAAAAAAATACTTTTCATCGCTGTTACTTCAAACAGAGGTCTTGCCGGAGCTTTTAACTCATCTATTGTTAAAGAGCTTAATGCACAGTTTCAGAATAATTCTCAATATGAAATTGAAGTTCTTCCTGTAGGTAAAAAAGCTTTTGATGCTGTAAGAAGAAACCGTACAATATATTCTAATGCAAGCTCTGTTTATGATAACCTGAATTTCGATACAGTGTCTCATGTTACGGAAGCAGTAATGACCAGCTTTAAAGAAGGTAAGTTTGATGAAGTATATTTAATTTATAATAAATTCGTCAATGCTGCTACCCAGGAAGTAACAACAGAACAGCTTCTTCCGATCTCAATGCCGGAAAATACGGAGCCTCAGGTAGAAACAGATTATATTTTCGAGCCTAACAGAACGGAGATCCTTGATAATCTGATTCCTAAATCGATCAAGACTCAGGTTTTCAAAGCAATTCTTGATTCCGTAGCTTCTGAACACGGTGCGAGAATGACGGCGATGCACAAAGCAACGGATAATGCACAGGCTTTGAAAAATGATCTGGTAATTTTCTATAACAAAGCAAGACAGGCTGCAATTACAAACGAAATTCTGGAGATTGTTTCCGGAGCAGAAGCTTTGAAAAACTCTTAAAAGATATTTCATACAAATATTTATTAGAAGCCGTCTCATTTCACGAGTCGGCTTCATTTTTTGATATTATTGTTATTCAAATTATTTTGGAAATTTTCTTTGCGATCATTGAAAATGGCT
>NZ_FQVO01000013.1 GCF_900129385.1 Chryseobacterium takakiae
GCCATTTTCAATGATCGCAAAGAAAATTTCCAAAATAATTTGAATAACAATAATATCAAAAAATGAAGCCGACTCGTGAAATGAGACGGCTTCTTTATATTTATTCATCAGTAGATTTCAGTGCCCATGCTATCAAAGGAGCCTGCATAAAAAGCCTTGCAAATCTTTGATTATCGGTGTTTAATCCGAAAGAATCTCTTCTGTTTTTATATTGGGCAATATTTCCTGGAAGTACCGCAGCAAAAAAGCCCGCTACAATTTTTCCCATTGTTTTCCGGTATTTTTTTGGGGTTACAATGACGGCTGTTCCCAATGCGATTTCCGCAATTCCGGAATAGACAACCGTATCATCTTTATCAAGAGGAACCCATTCGGGAACCTGTGCCTGAAATTCTTTTCTTGCGAATGTAAGATGTCCGATTCCGGCTGTAATAAGAAATGCGCCGAGGGCAACTCTCGAAATGTTTTTCGTTTCCATAATAATAAATTTAAATGATAAAAGGTGTAGCATACCTTAACCAAAATTCAGACCACGATCGGGAGTCTCGATATAATGCATTAGAGCATACTTCTTAAAAAATCACCCCTTCTTCTGAAATATGAGAAAAAGTATTAAATTTAAGCCAACAGAAAATCTAATATTTCATGATAGATAAAAGAGTAAAAAATGCAAAGGAAGCCATCGAGGGAATTAAAGATGGAATGACATTAATGCTGGGCGGATTCGGACTTTGCGGAATACCTGAAAACTCAATTAATGCGCTGGTAGAAAGTGATGTGAAAGATTTAACCTGTATTTCAAACAATGCAGGAGTTGATGATTTCGGATTGGGATTATTGCTTCACAAAAGACAGATTAAAAAAATGATTTCTTCTTATGTGGGTGAAAATGCAGAGTTTGAAAGACAGATGCTTTCGGGAGAACTGGAAGTGGAACTGACTCCCCAGGGAACTTTGGCGGAAAAATGCAGAGCGGCGCAGGCTGGAATTCCGGCTTTTTACACTCCGGCAGGTTTTGGAACTGAAGTAGCGGAAGGAAAAGAAGTAAAAGATTTCAAAGGAAAACCTCACATTCTGGAATATGCTTATGAGGCAGATTTTTCAATTGTAAAAGCCTGGAAAGGCGATCATGCGGGAAACCTTATTTTTAAAGGATCTGCAAGAAATTTTAACCATCCGATGGCCGGAGCAGGAAAAATTACCATCGCTGAGGTGGAAGAATTGGTAGAACCGGGAGCATTGGATCCCAACCAGATTCATATTCCGGGAATCATGATCCAGAGAATTTTCCAGGGAGAAAAGTTTGAAAAAAGAATTGAGCAGAGAACGGTTAGAAAAAGAGATTAATTTTTATCAGCTCTTTAAAAAATAATACCCCGAAATCAACTTTCGGGGTAACTTATTTATAGGGAGTCTAATTGTCATTCTGAACAAAGTGAAGAATCTCTCCACAATTATCTTCTAAACTTCCATCCTCCCGCTTCCATCTTATCTACACTAAAGTTTTCCTCTCTCCAATCTGCTGCCTCCACATCGCATAATACAAGCCTTTTTCTTCAATAAGGTTAAGGTGAGAACCTGTTTCAACAATTTGTCCGCGTTCCAGAACAAAAATTCGGTCGGCGTGCATAATCGTGCTTAAACGGTGTGCAATAAGAACCGTAATTTGTTCCTTTTCTTTAGAAATTTCTTTAATGGTTGTGGTGATTTCCTCCTCTGTGATGCTGTCTAATGCAGAAGTGGCTTCATCAAAGATCAGCAAGTGAGGTTTTCTCAACAAGGCTCTGGCAATCGCTATTCGCTGTTTTTCGCCGCCGCTCAGTTTCAGCCCGCCTTCTCCGATAACCGTTTCTATTCCGTTTTCGGCACGTTCCAGAAGAGCCGTACAGCTGGATTTTTTTAAAGCCAACTGCAAATCTTCTTCCGTTGCGGAAGGATTCACAAACAAGAGATTCTCCTTTATGGTTCCCGCAAAAAGCTGGGTGTCCTGGGTCACAAAACCGATCTGGTTTCTGAGTTCATCAAAATCAAACTCTTTACCGTCAATTTTATTATACAAAATAGAACCTTCCAAAGGTCTGTACAATCCAACAAGAAGTTTTACCAATGTACTTTTCCCGGAACCGCTCGGTCCTACAAAAGCAATTGTTTCACCGTTTTTCACATTGAACGAAATGGAATTCAATGCTTTATAATGAGCGGTCTGATGCTGGAAAGAAACATTTCGAAATTCAAGTTCTTCGATAGCTCCGATTTTCTTCGGCGTTAAAGGCTTAGGCTCAACTTCTTTTTTCATAACCCGGTCAAAGTTGTTTAGCGAAGCCTGTGCTTCACGGTAAGAAATGATGATATTCCCGATTTCCTGCATCGGCCCGAAAATAAAGAATCCATAAAACATTAATGATAAATATTGTCCCGGAGTTACGATATTTTTGAAAATCAATAACAGTAAAGTAAAGGTAATGGTTTGCTGTAAAAAATTAACCAGCGTTCCCTGCACAAAGCTTAGAGAACGGATACTTTTTACTTTTCTCAGTTCCAGATTAAGGATTTTATAAGTATTGTTGTTAAGACGCTCAACTTCCTGGCTGGTAAGTCCCAAACTTTTTACAATCTCAATATTCCTAAGGCTTTCCGTAGTACTTCCGGCAAGATTAGTGGTTTCTGTTACAATAGTTTTTTGGATGGTTTTAATTCTTTTGCTCAGTAAATTGGTCACTACTGCAATAAGGATAATCCCCACCACGTAAACCGGCATGATCGACCAGTGAAGGCGAATGGCGTACACCGAAACGAAGATAATGCTCACCAGGATTCCAAAGAATACATTAATGAAATTATTGATAAATTTCACCGTATCTTCACGCACTTTCGTTAAAATCGAAAGGGTTTCACCACTTCTCTGATCTTCAAATTCCTGAAAAGGCAGGCGCATCGAATGTTTTAAGCCGTCGGTAAAAATTTTCGCACCAAACTTCTGAATAATT
Source organism: Chryseobacterium takakiae (assembly GCF_900129385.1). Classification (GTDB taxonomy): domain Bacteria; phylum Bacteroidota; class Bacteroidia; order Flavobacteriales; family Weeksellaceae; genus Chryseobacterium; species Chryseobacterium takakiae. The sequence continues at coordinate 2,988 of NZ_FQVO01000013.1, forward strand.
ACATTCACCACATAATCCTGGAAAGCTTTAGCAATACGGCTTATCATAGCAGTACCGATTAACAGTCCTAGAAAGTAGAAAACGCCATGATAAATATCAGTTCCGTACAGATATTCATTCATATTTCTCGGAAGCGTTTTCTCTTTATCGAAAAAATTGGGATGCGTGACGAGCTTATCTAATATATTTCCGGTAATAGCGGGTGCAAATAGTGAAAAAACCTGATTAACAGAGGCTAAGAATAGTGAAATAATAATCAGCCATTTGTAAGGTTTAAGGTAGTGTAATAAAATTTTCATCGGTAAAATTAAAAGCCTACAAATTTACAACAAATTGACATTCAAAATATATCATAGGATAAGAAAGAAAGGTATTTTGTAATTCCATAAAAATGGCTAATTTGGCGGGATAAGATTAAGCTATGCTAACGAAAGAACAAATTGCACAAAGAATTTCCAGAGAAGTAAAAGACGGGTATTATGTAAACCTCGGAATTGGGATCCCGACATTGGTTGCCAATTACGTTCCGGAAAATCTTAATGTAGAATTTCAGAGTGAAAACGGAGTATTGGGAATGGGCCCGTTTCCTTATGAAGGAGAGGAAGATGCAGACATCATTAATGCCGGAAAACAGACGATTACGATTTTGGAAGGAGGATCATTCTTCGATTCTGCTTTCAGTTTCGGGATGATCAGAAGCAAAAAAGTAGACCTTACCATTCTTGGTGCGATGGAAGTTGCGGAGAACGGAGACATCGCCAACTGGAAAATTCCGGGAAAAATGGTGAAAGGAATGGGTGGTGCAATGGATCTGGTAGCTTCTGCGGAAAACATCATTGTTGCCATGATGCACGTTAACAAAGCCGGAGAAAGTAAAATACTGAAGAAATGTACCCTTCCTTTAACGGGGGTAAACTGTGTGAAAAGAGTGGTAACCGAATTAGCTGTGCTGGATGTAACGCCCGCTGGTTTCAAACTGATCGAAAGAGCTCCCGGAGTTTCCGTAGAACATATCATTAAATCTACAGAAGCCGATCTCATTGTAGAAGGAGAAATTCCTGAAATGCAGTTTTAAATAAATACAAACCTTGTCCGCCGACAAGGTTTTTTTATTGAAATATTTAACATCTCGTAATAAAAAACTGACATGGGAAATCGCAGCGTTAAGAAAATTAAAATTAATCCGTCAATAAATTCCCACTGTTCGAAGCGCGATACAAAATTGAACCGAAGAACAAATTTCGAGTTATGCAAGTTTTGGGAATTTTAGGATTAATTTTAATTTTAGCGAAGAGTTCCAAGTCTTGAACTTTTGTTTCTTTTATTTCAAGACAAAAGAAATTAGTTAATTTATCTGCCATTTTCCACTTTAAAAGTTAAATATTTTAAGATTTAATAAATTAAATAACATATTAAATTTCAGAAAATAAGTATATTCGCCTAAATCTTAAACTCACAAAATGCAGCGTTTCTTACTGGTGTTTTATGTATTATTTTCAAGTCTGTTTTTCACTCAAACTAGATTAAATTTAATTCCTTATCCGCAAAAAATTGAACTTCAGAAAGGAGAATTTATCATTCCTGAAACTTTTATATTAAGTGGAAATCTTCCTCAAAAAGAAACGGATTATTTAAAAAAACGATTGAGTTCAGTTTTAAAATTTGAAAATAGAGTAAAAGGAGGAGGAATTCAGCTTGAGAATTCTTCGATTCCTGCAACTGCTTTAATGAATGATCAGCAAAGGGATAAATATATTTTAGAAATTTCACCTAAGTATATTCATATTAAATCCGTAACGAATTGTGGATATTTTCTCGCCCTTCAGACTCTTATTCAGCTATTGGAACAATACAAAGATTCAGGGAAAATCCCTTCCATGAAAATTGAAGATGAACCCAAATTCGCCTGGCGCGGAATGCACCTCGACGTTTCCAGACATTTTTTTACTGTTAAAGAAGTGAAACAATACATCGATTATCTGGCCATGTACAAACTGAATACGTTTCACTGGCATTTAACGGACGATCAGGGTTGGAGAATTGAAATTAAAAAATACCCGAAATTAACGCAAATCGGTTCAAAACGCAAGGAATCGATGATCGGTGCTTACGTGGACAATACTTTCGATGGAAAACCATACGGACCTTATTTTTATACTCAGGATCAGATTAAAGAAGTGGTAAAATACGCACAGGAAAGACATATTACCATAGTTCCCGAAATTGAAATGCCGGGTCACGCTTTAGCTGCACTTTCTGCCTATCCGGAATTGGCCTGTACAAAAGGGCCTTTTGAGCCGGCAACAAAATGGGGCGTTTTTGATGATGTTTTCTGTCCGAAAGAGGAAACTTTTACATTTTTGGAAAACGTTCTGGATGAGGTAATTCGGCTTTTTCCTTCACAGTATATCCACATCGGTGGAGATGAATGCCCGAAAACAAGATGGAAAGAATGCGCGCACTGCCAGGAATTAATCAAAAAAAATAACCTGAAAGATGAACACGGGCTTCAAAGCTATTTTATCAAAAAAATTGAAAAATATGTAAATTCTAAAGGCCGCAAAATTATCGGATGGGATGAAATTCTTGAGGGCGGATTGGCACCAAATGCTGCCGTAATGAGCTGGACCGGAATTAAAGGCGGTGTGGAAGCTGCCAAAACAGGACATTTTGCGGTTATGACGCCAGGGTCTTACTGTTATTTCGATCATTATCAGGGGGATCCTGCAACAGAACCGAATGCCTTCGGAGGCTTTACGCCTCTCGATAAAGTCTATTCTTACAATCCAATTCCGGCTGAACTGAATGCTGAACAATCAAAGTATATTTTAGGCGTTCAGGCAAATTTATGGACAGAATATATTCTGGATTTCAAACAGGTTCAGTATATGATTTTCCCTAGATTATTCGCTCTTTCTGAAGTTGGTTGGGGAACCGCTGATCCTGAAAATTATAAAGAATTTGAAGGAAGAGTAATTCATGAATTTAAAAATCTTGACAAATTAGGTGTTAATTATGCAAAAAGCATTTACAATGTTTCAGGTAAAGTAATTCCTTCTGAAAATGGCGTCGCTTACGAACTTTCGACTTCACAGGATCAAAACGGAATCCGCTATACTTTAAATGGCAAAGATCCTGAAGCGAATGCTTCAATTTACAAAAATCCTGTTCCGGTTTCAAAATCAATGACCATTAAATCGGCGTATTTTGAAAACGCACAACTAAAAAGTGCAATATCCTCACAAAGTTTTACCATATCGAAGACAACAGGAAAGAAAATTATGCTAGAAGAACAACCGAGCGAAAATTATTCATTCGGAGGTGCTTTTACATTGGTCGACGGAATTACAGGAAATCAGAGGCAGCTGGGCAAAACATGGCTCGGATTTCAGGGAAAAGATGTGGTGGCAACCATAGATTTCGGACAGAAAATTCAGTTCTCGGAAATTTATTTCAATACACTGGATAATAAAGGAAGCTGGATTCATTTTGCAAAATCGGCTCAGATTTTTATATCTGATAACGGAACAGATTTTAAACTGATCAAAGAAATCGCAAAAGACGAAATCCTTTCAGCAAAAGGTAAAATCAGGCTGAATGTAGGAGATCAGAATGTCAAATATTTGAAAGTCAGAATTGAAAATGCAGGAATTATTCCGGCAGGAAATCCCGGGGCAGATTCAAAAGCATGGCTTTTTGTAGATGAAATTGGCGTAAATTAGCACTAGAAATTTTTAAAGTATGCAGGATTCGGTGCTCTCTTCAGAATTTATGTCTTCACCTGAACTGGTGGAAAAACTTTACCAATATGGAGTTACAAAAAACTATCATGAAGGCGATGTTATTTTAGATGAAAACACTTCCATCCGCTCAATTCCTATTGTGATGAGGGGAATGCTGAAAGTCATCCGGACCGAAGAAGACGGCCGGGAAATTCTTCTGTATTACATCAAAGCGGGAGAAAGCTGTATCATGTCTTTTCTGGGCGGAATGCACAATGAAAAGAGCATCGTAAAAGCCGAAGTGGAAGAAGATACAGAAATTCTGTTTTTACCTGTAGACAAAGTTTCTTTATTTATCAAAGAATATCCGGAATGGCTGGATTATATTTTCAGACTGTATCATAAACGCTTTGAAGAACTTCTGGATATTATCAACGCCATCGCTTTCAAAAAAGTGGATGAACGGCTGCTGAATCTTCTTCACAAGAAATCCGAAATTCTTCATTCAAAAACAATTGTTGTTACCCATGAACAACTTGCCAATGAGCTGGGAACGGCAAGAGTGGTGGTCTCCCGATTGCTGAAACAGCTGGAAGATGCCGGGAAACTTCAGCTTGGAAGAAATAAAATTACCATTTTAGAAGATATTTAAAACTTTTTTAGCGGCTTTGCTGAGTGTAATATGAAGGTTTATAAACGTAGTTCAGCATTTAATGTACTTCCATGAATCTCTTTGCGTACTTATCTAAGTGAAACGGCTTTGCGAACTTAAAAAACTGTTAGTAGTCAAAAATCCTCGAGGCTTTTGCGTTAAAAAAATATTTTGGAATCAAGATGCTTCCAGCATGACAATCTGCTGATAAAGTAACGGCTTTTAACCTTTGCTGAGTGAAACGCCTTTGCGAACTTAAAAAACAGTTAGTAGTCAAAAAAAATCTTAGCGGACTTTGCGTTAAAAAAAACCTTCTGTAACAAAAGTAACTGTACATCTTTTCCGATATATTCAATTTTGCAATTAAAGTTGAGAAAATGGAAATTTTTGGATATATCGCATCAGTTTTAATAGGGATTTCACTAGGATTAATCGGCGGTGGCGGCAGCATTCTTACCGTTCCCGTGTTGGTTTATCTTTTTGGATTAGATGCCTTTCTCGCAACAGAATATTCCCTTTTTATTGTCGGAATCAGCAGTGTTGTCGGTTCGGTTTCGTACTTCAAAGAAGGATTGGTACATTTTAAGACAGCTTTTGTTTTCGGGATTCCTTCCATTATTTCTATTTTTCTTACACGTTATTATATTTTACCTTTAATTCCTGATAACGTATTCATAATCAGAAATTTTTTAATGACGAAAGATATTCTGTTGCTTTTGATTTTTGCAGGATTAATGATTCTCGCTTCCTACAAAATGATCAGGAAAAGTACAGCATCTCAGAACGAAAACCGGGATTTTCAAAAGAACAGCATTCTTTTGGCAGCCGGAGAAGGCTCAGTTGTCGGAATACTGACAGGTTTAGTTGGAGCCGGAGGCGGATTTATGATCATTCCCGCACTTGTTAACCTCCTCAAAACCCCGATGAAAGTTGCTGTCGGAACTTCCCTTGTTATCATTTCCCTTAATTCCCTCATCGGATTTTTCTCATCAATGCACAATGCTGTAATCGACTGGAAATTGTTGACAAGCATCTCTTCCATTGCCGTGATAGGAATAATAATAGGCTCACAATTATCCAAAAAAATTGACGGAAAAAAGCTTAAACCAGCTTTCGGATGGTTTATTCTCGTGATGGGAATTTACATTATCATGAAAGAAGTTTTCTTTTAATCTGAGCAGCTTTATCCGTCTGTAGTTTATCCTGAGTTTATCGAAGGTTTCCCAATCTTGTTTTGTAAAAAACAAAAGAGCTCCACTCAGGTCGGGCTGCGAGAGATTCGGTGGTGAAAAAAAGATGTCAAAGCTTTTAAAATACCATAAAATAAAATCTTTTATAAGCATTAGCAGCTTTGTGAAACTCAAAAACATAGTAGTAAAAAACCTTAGTGGTCCTGGTGTTCAAAAATAAAATCCCTTCTGTAACAAAAGTAGCTGTACACCCAATCCCAAACCCGGAAATTTGTATCAATAAATAAGTAAAATTTAAAATCATCAAAAAATGAAAATAGAACAGATTTATACAGGATGTCTAGCGCAGGGAGCATATTATATTGTTTCCAACGGTGAAGCAGCAATGATAGACCCGTTAAGAGAAACACAGCCTTACATCGACAGGCTGGAAAAAGACCAGGTTAAACTCAAATATATTTTTGAAACACACTTTCATGCAGATTTTGTAAGTGGCCATCTGGATTTGAGCAGAAAAACAAAGGCACCCATTGTTTACGGACCTACTGCAAAACCGGAATTTGAGGCCATCATTGCAGAAGATAATCAGGTTTTTAAAGTAGGAAATATTACCATAAAAGTTCTTCATACTCCTGGTCACACCCTTGAAAGTTCATCTTTTCTTCTGATGGATGAGAATGGAAAAGAAACAGCTTTGTTCAGCGGAGATACTTTATTTTTAGGCGACGTTGGCCGTCCTGATTTAGCTCAAAAGGCGGCAAATATGACGCAGGAACAACTGGCCGGGCTGTTATATGAAAGCCTGTACAACAAAATTTTACCTTTAGACGATAACATTACTGTTTATCCAGCTCACGGAGCAGGTTCAGCATGTGGGAAAAATATGCAGAAGGAAACGGTAGATACATTAGGTAATCAAAAGAAAACCAATTATGCGCTGAACCAGAAAGATAAGGAAAGCTTTATCAAAGCGGTAACAGACGGACTTCTTCCGCCTCCGGCTTACTTCGGAATGAATGTGGCCATGAATAAAGGAGGATACAGCAGTTTTGATGAAGTCCTGTCAAAAGGTTTACACGCTCTTTCTCCGGATGAATTTGAAGAAATGGCAGAACATTCCGGAGCATTAATGTTGGATGTAAGAAATAATGAAGATTTTGCAAATGGATTTGTTCCGCAATCGATCAATATTGGTCTGAATGGCGACTTTGCACCTTGGGTGGGAGCTTTGATAGCAGATGTGAAACAGCCGATCCTTCTTATTGCCGGCCAAAATGAAGAAGAGGAAACCGTTACCAGACTGAGCAGGGTAGGATTCGACAACGTTCTCGGATTTCTGAAAGGCGGCTTTGAAGCCTGGAAAAACAGCGGAAAAGAATCAGACTCCGTTAACAGGATTTCAGCACAGCAATTTGAAAAAGAAATCAAAGGAAAAGAAGCAAAAATTATTGATGTGAGAAAAGAAAGCGAATACAATTCAGAACATATCGATCAGGCATTCAATAAACCTTTGGCATACATCAACGAATGGATCAGTTCAGTGGATCCTGCGGAACATTTTTATCTGCATTGTGCGGGAGGATACCGAAGCATGATGGCCGCAAGTATTCTTCAGGCGAGAGGTTACAGAAATTTCTCCGAAATCGAAGGTGGATTTAATGCGATTGCAAAGACAGACGTTCCGAAAAGTGATTTTGTTTGTCAGAGTAAAGTTTTAAAATAATCTGAACCGCAAAAGAAACAAAATATTTATCTTTTATTAATAAACGAAGAGTAGCAAGGTAACGCTTAAAAAAAATCATTTGCTTTGGGTAGTTTTTGGTTTATGTAAAAATCAATACCGGTATTTTGTTTCTTTTGCGGTTTAAATTAATAATTAATCCGAATATAAAAAGTTTAATACAATTATCAATGTTAGAAATAATCAAACAACCCTGGCCATGGTATGTTGCGGGGCCGTTAATAGGACTTACCGTTCCGTCTTTGCTTATTTTAGGAAATAAATCTTTCGGGATCAGTTCATCACTGAGACATGTCTGTGCAGCATGTATTCCTTCAGACATCAAGTTTTTCAAATACGACTGGAAAAAAGAGATTTGGAATTTATTTTTCGTTTTCGGAATTCTATTGGGCGGAATCATTGCTTCTCAGTTTTTGATAAATCCGGGAGAGATTTCCGTTAATCCATCTCTTAAATCCGAATTAGCAACCTACGGAATTACAGACTACAGCAATATGGTTCCTGTACAGTTCATGAATTTTGCCAGTCTTTTTACTTTAAAAGGTTTCATTATTATGGTTGTCGGCGGGTTTCTGGTCGGTTTCGGGACGCGTTATGCGGGCGGATGTACCAGCGGCCACTCTATTATGGGATTGTCTAATTTGCAGTGGCCATCCCTTATTGCAACAATATGTTTTATGGCCGGAGGTTTTTTAATGGCGAATGTAATGCTGCCAGTCATCCTTTCACTTAATTAAATAAAAAATGAAAAAAGAACAAGATATACGGCATCAGGACAGTATCTGTACCAACGAAAGTTACCTTAAACACCAGTGGTATCACCATTTAAAATATCTCTTAGTGGGAATTCTCTTTGGTATTGTCTTTGTGAAGGCGGAAGTTATCAGCTGGTTCAGGATTCAGGAAATGTTTCGTTTGCAATCTTTTCACATGTATGGAATTATAGGAAGTGCTGTTGTAACTGCAATGATTTCAGTGTTTATTATTAAAAAATTAAATATCAAAACTATTTATGGCGAAAGAATTTCCATTGCTCCAAAGAAATTCAATAAAGGCCAAATTTATGGCGGATTAATCTTTGGATTTGGATGGGCAATAACGGGAGCATGTCCCGGACCGCTTTTCGCTCAGATCGGAACCGGAGCTTTGGCGATTGCTGTTACTTTAATCAGTGCCATTTTCGGAACCTGGGTGTATGGATATTTCAGGGAAAAGTTACCTCATTAATTTTTCATAAAATCATTCGAACGGTAGGAAATCTACCGTTTTTTATTCATTCAATTACGAAAAATTCTTTAATTTGGAGCCAAATAAATCTAAGCATGCAAAGTAGAAGAAAGTTTCTGAAAAAGTCGGCAATCGCTTCGCTGGCTTTAGCGGCAAGTCCACTGGATGTGCTGGCTAAAGACCTTCCTGAAAACAACAATACCATCATCAACAAACCCATCGTTCTTTCCACCTGGAATTTTGGTCTGAAAGCCAATGAAGAAGCCTGGAAAATTTTAGGTAATGGCGGTAGAGCTCTGGATGCTGTAGAAAAAGGAGTTCGGCTTGTGGAGGATGATCCGAATGAAAGAAGTGTCGGTTACGGAGGCCGACCAGACAGAGACGGAAGGGTAACTCTGGATGCCTGCATCATGGATGAAAATTATAATATCGGCTCAGTGGCTTGTCTTGAAAATATTAAAAATCCGATCTCTGTCGCAAGAGCAGTCATGGAAAAAACACCTCATGTAATGCTGGTAGGAGACGGAGCATTGCAGTTTGCCGTTTCACAAGGGTTTAAAAAAGAAAATATTCTTACCCCCGAATCAGAAAAAGAATGGAAAGAATGGCTGAAGGACAGTAAATACCAACCGGTTGTTAACATAGAAAATCACGATACCATCGGAATGATTGCGATGGACGTTAACGGAAATCTCTCCGGAGCTTGTACTACCAGCGGAATGGCTTTTAAAATGCACGGAAGAGTAGGCGATTCTCCGATTATCGGAGCCGGTTTATTTGTGGATAATGAAGTTGGAGCAGCAACAGCAACTGGTCATGGTGAAGAGGTAATCCGAACAGTGGGAACACATCTGGTTGTAGAGTTGATGAGACAGGGCAGGACTCCGCAGCAGGCCTGTAAAGAAGCCGTGGAAAGAATTGTACAGATTACCAAAAGAAGAAATAAAAATCTGAAGGATATTCAGGTAGGTTTTATTGCCATTAATAAAAAAGGAGAATACGGCTCATACTGCATTCAGGATGGGTTTAATTTTGCTGTTTACGACCAGAAAGGAAACCGCCTGGAAAAGCCGGGTTTTGCATTAAAATAAATTTTTTGTAATCAAACAATTAGAAAAGATTAATAGTAACGGGATTTAACCCGTTTTTTCGAAATAAAAATCATTGGCTTTAGTCCAACCTTAAATTACAACGATGTCAAAAATAGAAATAGCGTGCTTCAATCCTGAATCAGCAGTAATCGCTTTTGAAAACGGAGCCGACCGAATAGAACTGTGCGACGGATTAAGCGAAGGCGGAACCACACCCGACTTTGAAACTACAAAACAGCTTCGTGAAGAAATTGATATTCCGATATTTGTGATGATTCGTCCTCGCGGCGGGAATTTTACTTATACAGATGAAGAATTTGAGCAGATGAAATCAGATTTAATTCAGTTAAAATCCTTAAACGTAGACGGTTTCGTATTCGGAATTTTAGATAAAAATGATGAGGTGAATATTGAACAGAATAAAAATCTTGTTGAACTTGCAAGTCCTTATCCCTGCACTTTTCATCGTGCCTTTGATCGTGCAAAAGATTTGGAAAAGTCTTTAGAAAAAGTAATTGATTGTGGTTTTAAAACAATTCTTACTTCCGGCCAAAGACCCAATGTGTCAGAGGGTAAAGAAAATCTTAAAAAGCTGGTGGAATTATCCAATGGCAGAATCGAAATTCTTGTCGGCGGCGGATTGCGTTCAACGAATATCGAAGAAATCCGGGACTTTACCAAAGCAGGATATTTTCATTCTTCGGCGATTACAAATGGTGGTGCTTTTGCAGATGCTGAAGAGATTGTTGCTTTAAAGAATAAATAAGTTTTTCAACTAAAAAATATACATCAAGTTTGTCATTCTGACGAAGGAAGAATCTCAACACAACATATTTAGATTCTTCACTACATTTTCATTTCGTTCAGAATGACAAACCGTAAAAGATACATCTTAAATAAGTTTATTGATGAGAAAATCCATACTTTTTTCTTTCCTTTTCATACAAATTTTAATCAACGCTCAGTTTTCAGAGCGCAATTTATCCTCGCAAAAATGGAGCTTTAAAAATGCTAAAGAAAATAACTGGCTCACAGCCTCCGTGCCGGGAACGGTACATTTGGATTTGATGAAAAATAACATCATTCCGGATCCGTATAAAGATGAAAACGAAAAAAAAGTGCAGTGGATAGAAAATGAAAATTGGGATTATCAGACCCAATTTACCGTTTCGGCAAAAGAACTGGAAAATCAGAATATTGATCTGGTTTTTGAAGGACTGGATACTTTTTCTGATATTTACTTAAACGGAAAATTGATTCAGACGACAGATAATATGTTCAGAAAATGGACAATTCCTGTAAAGAATTATTTAAAAAAAGGAGAAAATATTTTACAGGTTAAATTCAGATCTGCAGTGAAAACAGGAAATGAACTGGCTGCAACAGTACCATTTACTATGCCTGAATCTCCCAGAAGCTTCGTGAGAAAAGCGCAATACCAGTTTGGATGGGATTGGGGACCAAGACTTGTGACTGCCGGAATCTGGAAAAATGTAAAGCTGGAATTCTGGAATCATGCAAAAATTAACAATATTAAGTATGAGACGCTTTCTTTAGGAGAAAAGCAGGCTGTTTTAGTATTCAAAGCAGAGATTTTCTCTGAAAATAATGAACAGAATAAAACCATTGTCTTTTTAAATGAAAAATCAGTTGCCGTACTTTTGAAAAAAGGAATAAATTTTATCGAAATTCCCTATAAGATTTTTAATCCGGAACTTTGGCAGCCAAACGGAAGGGGAAAGCAGAAATTGTACGATTTTGAAGTTTCTCTTAAAAGAGGAATTGATATTTTAGATAAAAAAGCTGAACGTATCGGTTTAAGAACCATAGAATTAGTTCAGGAAAAGGATGAAAATGGAAAATCTTTTTATTTCAAAGTGAATGGAGAACCCATATATGCCAAAGGAACCAACTGGATTCCCGGCGACAGCTTTTCACCAAGAATGACCAAGGAAAAATATCAGAAACTTATCAAAGACTGTAAAGATGCTAATATGAACATGATACGGGTCTGGGGCGGCGGAATTTATGAAAATGATGAATTCTACAAAGCCTGCGATGAAAACGGAATTTTGGTCTGGCAGGATTTTATGTTTGCAGGAAGCTTTTATCCCGCCGATGAAAAATTTCAGAAAAATGTGGAACTGGAAGTGAAAGATCAGGTAGAAAGGATTCAAAACCATCCTTCTCTGGCTTTATGGTGCGGAAACAACGAAATTGATGAAGCAATTGTCAACTGGGGATATCAGAAGCAGTTTAAATATTCCAAAGAAGATTCTCTTCAGGTTTGGAGAGATTACAAGAAAATTTTCCACGAAATAATTCCCAACGCTATTCAAAAATATGCGTCACGGGATAAGCAGATGTATTGGCCAAGCTCACCTTCAATTGGTTGGGGACATAAAGAAAGTTTAACCGAAGGAGATTCCCATTACTGGGGTGTCTGGTGGGGCGAACAGCCGTTTGAAATATACAATGAAAAAGTTCCGAGGTTTGCTTCGGAATACGGATTTCAGGGAATGCCGACCCTGGAAACCACAAAATCCATGTTCTCAGGAAAACCGGAGTTAGACTTACAAAATGGAATTATCAAAGCCCACGAAAAACATTCCAGAGGCTGGGAGATTATCGAAAGTTATATGAAGCGTGACTATAACGTTCCGAATGATTTTGTGAAATACAATTACATTTCCCAACTGCTTCAGGCACGCGGAATGCAGATTGCCATTGAAGCCCACCGTCGCGCAAAACCATACAATATGGGAACATTGTACTGGCAGCTGAACGATTGCTGGCCGGTGGTTTCCTGGTCATCAATTGACTATCTGGGAAACTGGAAAGCACTGCATTACCAAGTGAAAAGAAGTTTTGAAAACCAAGTGATTTTACCGCAGGAAAAAGATGAAATTTTAGACTTTTACGTTATTAATGACGGATTGAAGACGTTTGAAAATGTATCCTTAGAATTTGATATTTTAAAATTCAATGGTGAAAAAAAAGGTTCAGGAGGAATGGCAGAGGTCAGAACGTTAGAATCAAACGGAGTGCTAAATTTTGATTCTTTTTCGCTGGAAGAAATCATAGGAGATGCAGAAAGAAATGAAATTTTTTTGCATGTAATAGTAAGAGATGAAAAAGATGAGAAAGTAATTGCAGAAACCAACTATTTCTTTGCAAAACCAAAAGATTTGAAACTACCAAAACCCAATATTCAGATTAAAAAAATCTCTGCAACGGAAATTGAAATTTTCACCGATGTTCTGGCGAAAGATGTCTATTTAATTGGCGATGCCCATTTCAGCGACAATTTTTTTGATCTGCTTCCAAAAACTTCAAAAAGGATTATCCTTTCAAAACCAATTGAAAACATTAAGGTCATGAGCCTCTGGGATACCATGAATTAGTGGACATATTATTATTTAATTTAATTCGAAATCATATAAAATAATAGAATCAATATGATCTTTCCACTGTTCTATGTGAGCAGTGTTGCTTACAGCGGGCATGATAGAAGTGGATTGGTATGAAGAATTATCTTTTAATCTGATTTTAGCCTTAAAAAGTAATTTTTTTCCTGTTTTTTGAACAACCATTAAAACATAGGTGGTTGAGGTCATCATGAAGCCCTCTGCAAAAATAAGATCAATACTGTTATCTTTAATTTCATCTTTTTTGAAATTTTCTAATACATCGAAAAGATCAATTTGTTCGTTAACATTTTCTTCTTTTACAATCTCAAAGCTGGTAATCTTGTTATTTTTTATTTCGGGTTTTAGCAGAATTTTTTTGCCAATGGGAATTGTAATTTCTCCTTTATTTAAAGAAATTTTTTCCTGAGCAGAAATTAAAATGATTAGAAATAAAGCTAGAATTGATAAGAATTTTTTCATGATTATTTATTAAATTGAAATATTAATCTGATATAACAACGATAAAAATATAAAAAATTGCAGTTCCCGAAAGAATCAATTAATTTTACGTTTTAAATATTTTCCTTTGCAATACGCCCAGATTATTTTACCATTAAATTTAAAAGGATCTTTCACTTACAAAGTTCCTGAAGAACTGCAATCTGAAATCCGGGTTGGAATGAGGGTTTTGGTTCCGTTCGGTGGTAAAAAAATATATACCGGAATTGTATTTGAGCTTCATAATGAAGCGCCGGAAGCATTTGTGGCAAAAGAAGTCATCAGTCTTTTGGATGATCAGCCCATTGTTCCGCAAGAACAGATCAATTTTTGGAACTGGCTTTCAGAGTATTATTTGTGTGGTCTCGGAGAAATTTACCGTTTTGCATTTCCCTCTTCATTAAAGCTGGAAAGCGAAACGTATTTAAAATTAAAGCCGAATATCACGGTTGACTTCGAAAATCTTGATGTCAATGAAATGTACCTTATTCAGGCGCTGGAAGTACGACAGCTGATTAATTTGACGGATATTGAAGCATTTATCCCAAAGAAAGATATCATCAGAACCATCAATTCTTTAATTGATCTGCAGTATATCGAAATTGATGAAAAGATTGCAGAAAAGTACAAAGCAAAGGAAATTGCGTATGTGAAAGTGAAAGATGAGGTTTTGAAAAACCAGAACCTTACGGAAATTCTTTTAAAATTAAATAAAGCAAAAAAACAAAAAGATCTTTTCCTTCATATTCTTGAAAAGCAGACAGAAAATCCTGATCTTCACATAAAAAAATCAGAGCTTTTTGAAGACGGTTATTTTGTAAGTTCATACTTTAAAGCTTTGGCAGACAAAAATCTTGTCGAAGAATATTACATGCAGAAAGACCGGCTTGAAAGCTATGAAGGCGAAATAGAAGAAATAGAAGAGCTTTCAGAACCTCAGAAAACCGCGAAAACTGAAATAGATGAAGCTTTTGAGGAAGGAAAAAATGTGCTGCTTCACGGGGTAACATCATCAGGAAAGACCCATATTTACCTCGAAAAAATAGAAGAATGTATCAATGAAGGCAAAAATGTATTGTTCCTGCTTCCTGAAATTTCTTTAACCAAACAGATCACACAACGGTTAGAAAAAAAATACGGAAGACAGCTCGGGTTTTACCATCAGAAACTAACTGATTTTGAACGCGTCGAAGTCTGGAGAAGAATCCGGCAGAATGATATTAAAATCCTGATTGGAACACGGAATTCCTTGTTCCTGCCTTTTCAGAATTTAGGTTTGATTGTGGTGGATGAAGAACACGATTCCGCATACAGACCACGCGAAGTCTCCCCTTATTTCAATGCTAAAGATGCAGCGTTGGTATTGGGGAATTTCTACAATGCTCGTGTCATTTTAGGCTCTGCAACACCTTCTGTGGAAAGCTATTACAATGCCAGGAAAGATAAAACGGCGTATGTTTTTCTTGAAGAACGTTTTGGGAATGTAAGTCTTCCGGAATATGAGCTCGTCAATTTTAAAGAAGCCCAGGATTCCAAAAAAGTTCACGGAAACTTTTCTTTGCAGATTATTGATGAAATTAAAAAAGTGCTGGAAGAAAAGAATCAGGTTATTGTGCTTCACAACCGCCGTGGTTACGCCAACGTGGTGGAATGTGAAACCTGCGGTTATGTGAATTATTGCTCCAATTGTGATGTTGTAATGACCTATCATAAAGCAGCCAACGAAATGAAATGTCATTACTGCGGCCAGAGGGCTTCCAAACCGAAAACCTGTCCTAAATGCTATTCCGAAAACCTGAATGAAAGAGGAGTGGGAGTCGAGCAGATTCATGAAGAAATTTCAAAATTATTTCCGGATCATGAAGTTGACCGCATGGATATTGATTCCATGAGAAAAAAATTCGCCTACGAAAGGTTGTATGAGAAAATCGAGGACCGTGAGACTGATATTGTTGTCGGAACACAAATGATTTCCAAAGGACTGGATTTTAACCATATCGAGCTTGTAACAATTCCAAAGGCTGATTCAATGCTTTATGTTCAGGATTTCAGAGCAGAAGAACGTGCGTATCAGTTGATTACGCAGGTTTCCGGAAGAGCAGGCAGGGTATCCGGAAAAGGGAAAATTATCATACAGACGTATCATCCGGAGCATTCTGTTTTTCAGCTGATTAAAATGAATAATCCGGCGAAAGTTTATAAATATATTTTAACGGAACGCAAAAAATTTCATTATCCTCCTTTTACGAAACTCATCATGATTGAGCTGAAGCACAGAAGAGAAGATAAAGCCAACAGAGCTTCGCAGTTTCTCGGTTCTATTCTTAGGAAATATCTTCCTGAAGATTGTGTGCTGGGACCGGAAAAAGCACAGATCGCAAAACTTAACAACCTGTACCAGTTTCAGATCCTTCTAAAACTTCCTAGAGGAAAAAAATATGAGGAATATAAAAAACTCGTTTTAACAAGTTTGGAAGAATTTGATGAAATTACTGCATACCACAGCATTAAAAAAGATGTTTTTGTAGACTTTTAACAAATTTTAACAAATTTTATGGGGTTTTATAAGCCCTCTGCGTACCTACTTTTAGCAATATTTTCTACATTTGGTCGTTGATTATATGTTTGGGGTTTAACTTTCGATTTAACCGATTGATTTTTAATTCATCCAAACTATAGCAAAATGAAAAAATAGATGGTAAATTTCAGAAAGTATATTTCAGGTGTTGCGGTGCTGGCCGCAGGATTCTTCCTTGCCCAGTCTACCGTTTCTACAGTGCTATACGCTCCGGGGTATGAAAATCAGAACAACAGTTTGAATCTGCCTTCACCGATTACTTCGATGGTGGAAAAAACGGTTCTCTCGGCCAAAGAGCTTGTAGACATTAATGTAAACACAATGATGACCGATCCGGTGCTGAAAAATGCAACCTGGGGATTCGTAGTGTACGATCCGAAAACGAAGAAAATAATCTCTTCGTATAATGAAAATACTCCTTTAGTTCCTGCTTCCACCACAAAATTACTGACCACCGAAACGGCAATGAGTATGCTGGGTGAGAATTACCGTTGGAATACGCAGCTGGAATATTCGGGAAGTGTTGATGAGAATGGGGTTCTGAACGGAAATCTTTACATCGTGGGCAGCGGGGACCCTTCTTTGGGAACCAACAAAGCAGGAGCATGGGCGTACAGAGATATTATTTCAGATTTTAAGGAAGGACTTTCACGTGAGGGAATCAAAAAGGTAAATGGTGATATTATCATCCAGACAGCGCTTTTCAAAGGCAATATTTCAAAGCTTCCGGAAAATGTTGTCTGGCTGGAAAATAATAATTACTACCTGCCTGCAGGAACTACGCGCGAGATCAATCCTGCGAACGAAAAACTGATTGTAAAAAAATCAGCCAATTTCTCAAACGAAAAGAAGTTCTTCTACGTTTCTCCTTACAACAACCAGATGGTGTATGCCGACAAATATGAAGGTGATGGTATTTTAACAACAAAATTGCCTGATGCACCTGCCTATCTTGCCAATTCTTTCAGAACAACTCTGGTAAAAAGCGGGATACCTGTAACAGGAAAAGTGACTCCGAAAATGACGGATGCTAATCCCGAAAGCAGAAAGATGATATCGGTCTATAAATCTCCTACATTAAGCGATATTATTTATTATACTAATCAGCATAGTGATAACGGATTAGCCGAAGCGTTGCTTAAAACGGTAGGCTTCCAAAGTTTGGGAGATCAGACTACGGAATCAGGAAGAAAAGTAGTAACCGAGCATCTAAAGAAGGAAGGCTTTGATATGATGGGGCTCAATTATATCGATGGAAGCGGGCTTTCAAGAAGCAACAACGTTACGCCGATATCACAGGTAAAGTTTCTCACCTCTTTAATGGATGAAAAATATTATAAAACGTATTTGAATTCATTACCGGTAGGAGGCCAGTCCGGGACATTGAAAAGAATGTTCAACGGAGCCGGGAACGGGCAAATTTATGCAAAAACCGGAACTTTAAACAGAGTAAAAACATTAGCCGGATATATGAAAACCAACACAGGGAAGACTTTGGTTTTTTCTTTATTGGTGAACAATTATACAGGATCGGTAGACATGGTAAAGAAAAGAATGGAAAAAATTCTTGAACCGGCTTTAGATTTATAGAATTGTTAAAATTTAATTAAGATAATAACCTTTCGATCAATGATTGAAAGGTTTTTTTATATCTTTGATAAAATTTTTTGCGAAGCATGAAAAAAATCTATTTTTTATTACTGGGTATTTTTATAACCCATCAATTGTACGCCCAGAAAGGCATAAATAATATTGAAAGAAAAGGACTGATTGCAAAAGAAATGAAGTCTTTTGCCAACAAAATGGCAGCCGGAAATACAAATCCGAATACCCTCAATTATGATCTCCAGTACCAGAGAATGGATGTTACGGTAAATCCGGCTGTATACAGCATTGCAGGCTCTGTAACCTCTCATTTTAAACCGAACCAGAACATCAGCAGCATCTATTTTGATCTTGATAATCAGATGACGGTCTCACAGGTTGCCTATCATGGCACTAATCTTAACTTTCAGCAGCTTTCTACGAAGGAAGTAAAGATTGATTTTGCTTCTCCGCTTGCCGCCAATGTATTGGATTCTCTTACCATAACCTATTCCGGAGCGCCACCTACTGCAAACGGGGCGTTTTTTAACGGGACTCAGGGCGGAACAGCAGTTTTGTCTACGCTGAGCGAACCTTACGGAGCCCAGGACTGGTTTCCAACAAAACAAAGCTTAAATGATAAAATCGAAAAGTTTGATCTAAAAGTAACAACGCCTTCCCAATATAGTGTGGCTGGAAATGGTAAATTTATGTCTGAAACCATTCTTGGAAACGGACAAAAACGTACTTTCTGGAGAACACAATATCCAACTGCAGCTTATCTCATCGCATTTTCAATTACTAATTTTGTTAAATTAAACGATACCATAGGAAATCCGCCATTCCCTTTTGTAAATTATATTTTTCCGTCTACTTCCACCAATACAACCAGTATGAGCAATATTGACTGGACAAAAACGGTGATGGATACTTTTGAAACCTATTTCGGACCTTACCCTTTCCGGAACGAAAAATACGGGCACATGGAATTTCAGGCAGGCGGCGGAATGGAGCATCAGACCATGTCATCCATGGGAGGGTGGTCCAGAGGATTAATTGCCCATGAACTCGCCCATCAGTGGTTTGGAGATAAAGTGACCTGCGGAACGTGGAATGATATCTGGCTGAATGAGGGATTCGCGACTTTTGGTGAACATTTAGCTAATGAAAAGCTTCTGATGAATAATGCCGGCTTTTTAAATTATCTTTTGGGACAGAAAAACTATATCACCAGTGCAACCGGAGGAAGCGTTTACGTAGCAGATTCTAATCTTGCAAACGTCGGAACTATTTTCAGCGGGAGATTGTCCTATGCAAAAGGAGGATATGTGGTGAGAATGATTAAATGGATTCTAGGTGACGCAGCTTTTTATCAGGCTATCAAAGAGTATCATTCCAGACCTGCACTTGCCTACAATTATGTAAGAACACAAGACCTTAACGCTTCTTTATTGACTTCAACGGGTAAGGATTTTACAGAGTTTTTCAATGACTGGATTTATGGCCAGGGTTATCCAACTTATGATATCCGCTGGAAACAGGTGGGAAATACATTAACGATCAGAGCTTCGCAAACACAAAGCAGCCCCACGGTAAGCTTTTTTGAAATGCCTCTTCCGATAAAAGTAAACGGAACCGGTGGCCAGGTTGCGTATTTAGCACCGAATAATACCGTAAACAATCAGTACTTTACCCAGTCTGTAACTTTCCCGGTAGCCAGTATTGAATTTAATTATGAATACCAGATTCTAGAAAAAAATTCAACGGTAGCTCAGGATAATACGCTGGGAACAGCAGAATCTGTTAAAGATGAATTTGCACTCTACCCGAATCCTGCCAGAAATGAAATTAATATCAGAGGAATTGATAAGCCTGCGGAATTCACGATTTATTTTACAGACGGAAAACTGGTAAGAAAAGGAGTGTACCAGCCCGGAACACCAATCAGCATCTCAGAATTTGTTCCGGGAACATATATTTTTAAAATCAATGATAAAAATGTGAAGTTTTTAAAGAAGTAAATGCATCTCATCTAAATAACAAAGCTGTTTCATCCTTATGAAACGGCTTTTTTTATTAAATTAGCGAATCTTAAAAAATATTAGAAATGATCTCTAAAAAGTATCTTGAAAACCTACAGAACGAACTGCAAAATATTGAAAACGACGGACTTTATAAAAGAGAAAGGATAATTACTTCTCAGCAGAGTGCGGAAATAGAAGCCAACGGAAAAAAGCTGCTGAACTTCTGTGCCAACAATTATCTGGGATTATCCAACCATCCGGAAGTGATGAAAGCTTCCCAGGATATGATAGAATCCCACGGCTACGGAATGTCATCCGTTCGTTTCATCTGTGGAACTCAGGATATTCATAAGCAGCTGGAGCAGAAGATTGCCGATTTCTTAGGTCTTGAAGATACAATTCTTTATGCAGCGTGTTTTGATGCCAACGGAGGGGTTTTTGAACCATTGTTTACCGAAGAAGATGCCATCATTTCCGATGAGCTGAACCATGCTTCCATTATTGATGGGGTACGTCTTTGCAAGGCCGCAAGATACCGTTATAAAAACAACAATATGGAAGATCTGGAAGCCCAGCTGATTGCCGCTTCTGAAAAGAATCACCGTTTTAAAATCATCGTTACCGACGGAGTTTTTTCAATGGATGGAATTGTTGCCGATTTGAAAGGGGTTTGTGATTTAGCCGATAAATATGATGCTTTGGTGATGGTTGACGATTCCCACGCAACGGGTTTTATCGGGAAAACAGGCCGTGGAACGCATGAAGCCAATGAAGTAATGGGTAGGGTAGACATCATTACTTCCACTTTAGGAAAAGCGTTGGGAGGAGCGTTGGGAGGATTTACTTCCGGTAAAAAAGAGATCATCGATATGTTGAGACAGCGTTCCAGACCGTATTTGTTCTCGAACTCACTGGCTCCGGGAATTGTGGGTGCAGCCTTGAAAGTACTTGACATGATCTCCGAAGACACTTCTCTGCGTGATAAAGTAATGGAAAATGCGGAATACTTCAGAGCAGAAATGAAATCGAAAGGTTTTGACATTCCTGACGGGGATGCGGCGATTGTTCCGGTAATGCTTTATGATGCACCTTTAGCACAGAAAATGGCAGAAAAATTAATGGATGAAGGAATCTATGTAATCGGGTTCTTCTATCCGGTAGTGCCGAAAGGAAAAGCAAGAATCAGAGTTCAGCTTTCCGCAGCGCATACAAGAGAACATCTCGATAAAGCAATTGCTGCTTTTGAAAAAGTTGGAAAAGAACTGGGTGTGATTTCTTAATTAAATAATATTAAACAGAATGCTTCACAAGTTCAGCATGATACCACTACAAAATGACCGCAAATAAAAGCTGTTAGTATTAGGATTGTCATGCTGAGCCTGTCGAAGCATCTTTTCATTAAATTATATTCCAAATCAAAAGAATTTATTTTTAAAAATTATATAAAAACTTATCTTTGCGCATAATTTTCAATGAAATGTTTTTTAAATCCAAGTATATAATTGAATTTTCAAAACCAAAAGAGGAAATTTTAAATGATATAGATAAAAATTTATATAAAAAATTCTTTGATTGGAACAAGCGTTTCGCGGGAGAGGTGTCTGACAATAGTTTTGATGTTAAGTTTTTTCATGATAAAATGTCTCCTTATTTTAAAGGGAGATTTGTTGCAAAAGAAAATAAACCAGAAAGTATCGAATTGATCGTATATTCAAGCGCTTTTTCCATTTTAGGAAGCATACTCGGAACCATAATTTTCTTGGGATTTGCGATTGCATTTTTTCTGCAAGAAAATTATTTATGGACTACCGCTATGGTCATCATTTATATTTTAATTGTTTTATCAAACCAGGCAGGGATTAATAATGCAAAAGATATTTTTTTTGAATATTTAAAAAAACTGGATACATTTAGTAAGATTATTCCTGTTAAAAAATAGAATCAATACATGCTTTACACCATAATAAAAGCACTTCATATTATCTTCATGGTAAGCTATTTTGCAGGGATTTTTTACCTTGTAAGAATCTTTGTTTACTATAAAGATACCGACGAATTTGCCGAGGATAAAAAGAAAATTTTAAGAGAGCAGTACACCTTCATGGCACGCAGGCTCTGGAATATCATTACGGTTCCGGCAGGTGTGATCATGACTGTCTGCGGAATAACCATGATTTTTCTGAATTTAGGATTGATGAAAACACCCTGGTTTCATCTTAAACTGACTTTTCTGATTGGTCTTGCAATATACCATTACTGGTGCTGGAAAAAAGTGTTACAACTGAAAGAACTCAACGGAAATATCTTGGGAACAGCCAATATCAAATTAAGACAGGCCAACGAAATCGCAACATTCATTTTGTTCCTTGTTGTATTTACGGTGATCTTAAAATCTCAGGTTATTGAGTATTGGTGGCAATTAATCACCGGATTTTTCGTTCTTGTATTTTTAATTATGATGACGGTAAAATTGGTTAATAAAAAAAAGAAAAAGTAATGATTTGGTTGATGGTTGCCAGTTGATGGATATGAAAAATTTTCATTGAAATATAATCATTGTAAACGAGCAACAATCAACTAATAACAATCAACATTTTACAATAAAAACTATGATTGCAATTTTAAAAAAAGAACTTTGGAGTTACTTCGGAAACTGGAGCGCATGGGTGATCATTGCCGCTTTCAGTCTGATCACGACACTGTTTCTGTTTTTTTTCGACAACGATTCCAATATTTTTGAGATCGGGATGGCTTCTTTACAAAGCTATTTTGTGTTGGTCCCTTGGCTGTTAATGTTCATCATTCCGGCGCTTTCTATGAAAACCTTTGCGGAAGAGCAGCAAACCGGAACACTCAATTGGCTTTTTTCCCAACCCCTGAAAATTTCAGATTTGGTGTTCGGGAAATTTCTCTCAGTCTGGATTGTCGGAATTTTATGCCTTATTCCTTCATTAATTTATTTGTACACGGTTTATGTGTTGGGCGTTCCGGCCGGAAATATTGATCTTGGGATGACCTTCGGAAGTTATATCGGATTAATTATTTTAATTGCAGCATTTTCAGGAGTAGGAATATTGGCTTCGTCGCTTTCCCAGAACCAGATCATGGCTTATCTGTTAGGCGTTTTTATGTGTTTCATTATGTATTTCGGGATCGAGCAGCTGGCAAGTTATAAGTTGCTTGGCAGTGCAGATTTTATTTTGCAGAACGTAGGTTTTTATCAGCATTTTCTAGGCTTTACAAGAGGGCTTATCGATTTTAAGGATGTTGCCTATTTTGTACTGATCATCGGTATTACTTTAGTGTTGTCCAATCATTTCATTAATAAAAAAAAGTAGAATTATGAAGAAGATATCATTTAAATCTCCGCTGGGAATTTTACTTTTCGTCATTGTACCATTGGTCGTTATCCTTGCCATTTCAGGGATTAGGTTGGATTTAACCAAAGAAAAAAGATATACGCTTTCCGACAATACCATCAAAGTATTGGAATCGGTAAATAAGCCGTTGGTAGTGGATGTTTACCTGGAAGGAGATTTCCCGGCCAGCTTTAAGCAGCTTCAGGGCGAAACGAGATTCATGCTCGAAGAATTCAGGAAGATCAATCCGAAGATCGATTTTAAATTTATTGATCCCATCAAAACCAAAATGTCTCAGGATACGCTGATGGCGATGGGAATGCAGCCTTCCGTGCTTCCGGATATCAAAGACGGGAAAGTTTCGCAGATCATGCTGTTTCCGTATGCGGTGGTGAAATACGACAAAAAAGGAGTTTCCATTCCGTTGGTGGTACAGCAGTCAGGAATTGATGCCGATCAGCAGTTAACAAAGTCTATTGAAAATTTAGAATATAATCTGGTTTCCAATATCAAAAATATTGCAGCCAATAGAAGAAAGAAAATCGGAGTACTGATTAACCAGGATGAGCTGAGTCCTACGGAATTCCAGGGATTCATGCAGTTGGCTACCGAAAGTTATGATGCAGGACCTATCATTCCTAAAAATCAGACTGAGCTTAGTCTGGCTGATGTTCCAATGCTGAAGCAGATGAGTGCCCTTGTTATTGCAAAGCCAAGAAAAGCCTTTACCGACGGAGAAAAAGTAATTCTTGACCAATACATCATGAATGGCGGTAAAACGTTGTGGATGATTGATGCGGTGAATGCAGAAATGGATACGTTGATGAGGTCTAAAAAAGTAATGCCGTTCCCGGTAGATATTAATATGACTGACTTTTTCTTCAACTACGGAATCAGGATCAACCCGGCTTTGGTAAAAGATGTGAAGAAATTTGCTTTGCTGAGGTTAGTGACCGGTGAAGTGAGCGGAAATCCTCAGTACACCAGTCTTCCGTGGCCGTATTATCCGTTGGGAATCGCAGAAAACAATAATCCGATTACCAAAAATATCAATCCGGTAAAATTTGAATTTCCGACTTCCATTGATACGTTGGGCGGAAGAAAAAATATTAAAACGAACGTTCTTTTTGAATCGAGTGAAAGAACGTTGCTGAAACAGGTTCCGAATTATGTGGATCTGAAGGAAATTTCAAGTGTCGACAGTCTCGGACAAATGGAAAAGCCAAGCACCCCGAAAATTTATGCCGTGGCTTTAGAAGGCAAATTTAATTCCGCCTATGCTTCAAGGATTGAAAGAAAATCGTATCCGAATTTCAAGAATTCAAGTCCTGAAAATAAAATGATCGTCATCGCAGACGGCGACGTAGGCCGAAATAAGGTTTTGAAAGGTGAACCGCTTCCTTTAGGGGTAGATCTGCTCACCAATGAACAGTTTGGAAACGAACAGTTCCTGAGAAATGCCCTCGACTATCTTCTGGATGACAGCAACCTGATGGAACTCAGAAACCGGAATATCGAAGAAAGGCTTCTGGACCGACAAAGAATTACCGAAGAGAAAAACAACTGGCAATGGTTTAATTTGCTGCTGCCATTAGCCATTATCGGGATTTTAGGAGGATTGTTCTTCTGGTTAAGGAAAAAGAAGTTTGGATAAAGGATATAGAAAAAGAGAAGTTTTTGGCTTCTCTTTTTTATTTTTTGTCTATTGTCTTTCTTCTATCTTAATAGGATTTTGTCTTGCATCAAAAACATCAGTAATTTCAATTCGGTTTTTTTCTTGATTAAACCAATAAATGATTTTATAATTTTTATAAACCAAATATCTGAAGTTTTCTTTTCTGGATAAGAGCAACTCTTCTTTTTGTCCTATTTCTTTTTGAAAATCAAGAGTATTTGCTTTATTTACAATTCCAACAACAAGCTTGTTTGCAACTTTCAGGTTGGCTTTTAATTTATAATAATCAAAAATATTTCTTAACTGTGTCTTTGCAAAATTTGTCCAGAATATTTTTACTGCCATTGCTTTACTTCTGAAAGTAAATCATTAGATTCGATAATTCTGTCGTTCTTAGAATCTTCTAATGATTGATCAATTCGTTTATTTAGCTCTTCAATTGAAAAAGGTCTTGTATGATCTTCTTCCTCCACTTTAGATAAAATATATTCTTCAATTTTCTCAAAGAAACTTTCATCCTCAAGTTGAGCGAGATAGGTAATTAAGTTTAATTTTCTGGTTTGAATATCCATAACGGTTCTATTTAAATCAAAATTACAAATTAAATTTTAATACCAAACGCATTTAAAATGATAGTATTAACCAAAGTAACGAAGAAAAAAACAGGAAGGGTAGCGTAGAAATTATCAAATGTTGGATTGGGGGTAAATACTTAATAGTGTGATGGTTGTCGGAGTTTTTTGTAGTTTTCTTTAAAAAAGTTTGATAAATTATCTAAAAAAATAGTTTGAATTTATCTATTTAAAATTCAGATAATTTTAAATAGAGTTTTTTTTCTGTATACTCTTCAATAGTTAGCATATAATCAATAGTGTCCCAATCAGTATTTTCATGAAATTCTTCAAATTCTTTAGCCCACCAAATAAAGTCCATCATATCTTGTCTTGAATTTCCAGAGTAGTAACTCTTTTGACCTGCATAATATGCAATGTCTGCGACTGTTTCTAAAAGTTTATAGTTCATATTTATGATTTGAATCTTTCTTCATTATGATATTTTAAAAATTCCCTATCTGGTAAAAACCTTGAAGGAAGAATAATTTTTTGATTCTCAAATTTACCAAAAAAATCAAATGAATGCTGATTTGTTTCTTTAAGAAGTATTGGAGATATTTTTATATGATAATCTGGTGTAATTGTTATATATCCTATTTCAAAAGCTTTATCATGTAATGAGTTTATTGCAATTCCATTTCTTGGATTTAGCCTGTTTCTTTCATCTATTCCCCAAGGTCGAATGTGACCAGCAACTAGAAGTTCTGGATACTTAATTCCTGTTATACAACATGTGTTGTTATAAGCCGCCAATATTGAAGATCTAAAAAAAGATTGATTAACTCGAGTCTTTACTAATTGTTCTTTCACTTTTCCCTCTCGTGGTAATTCATTTTCAGGAATATCATTTAACCGTTCAACGGTTGTATGTTTAAGAGTAGCTAATAATCTTTCACTTTCATATGGAAGAATATCCCAGTGATTATAAAATTCATTCCATATTTCCTTATCAAGTTTACTAGTATTAACGGCTCCTTTTATACCTCTTTCTTTTAAGCTTGGATCAAGGCTGGCAAAATTAACTAATTTATATGCAACTGAGTTTGGAGTCCTATTTAGAAGTATAGAAAGGTCTATAATCTTAGGGTTTAAGCGGTGTAAGCGGCCAAATGGTAATTTACAATATAGATTAATTGCTAGAATAAGCTCATCTCTTGTCCATAAACGTTGTCCCGGTTTCATTAGTTTTATAGTTAAAATTTTACGGATATAATTATATTTAGTTCAGATTTATACCCTATAATTAATAATTGTTTTTCATGTACTTTGTACAAAATAGAGAAAATAAGTATAAAGTTTAATTGACGCTTTAGCCTAATTAAATCAAGAAAACCCTCAATTAAACGCCCTCCTAAACTCCCCCGGCGACTGCTTCACCTTCTGCTTAAACAACTTGCTGAACGACTGCGGATGCTCAAATCCCAGTTCATAAGCAATTTCACTCACGGACAAATTGGTTGTACTTAACCGTTCTTTAGCGTGATCGATCAGCTTGTTCTGGATGTGCTGCTGCGTGTTTTGCTGCGTGTGAATCCGCAATAAACTGCTAAGATAATTCGGGGAAATATTCAATTGCTCGGCGATGGATTTTACGGATGGAATCCCTTTTTCCAGAAGGTTTCCGCTGCGGAAATACTGCGAAAGAACTTCTTCAAACTTCTCCAGCAATTCATGGCTGGATTTTTTTCGCGTAAAGAACTGCCGCTCATAAAAACGCTCGGCGTAGATCAGGAACAATTCGAGCTGGGCGACAATCAGTTCCTGGGTAAATTTGTCCGTATTATTCTGGTATTCCTTTTCAATATTCCTGAAAAGATCAACAATGATCTTCTCCTCCTTATCCGACAAAAACAATGCTTCGTTAATTTGGTAGCTGAAAAATTCGTACGACTTGATTTTCTTGATCAGCGAAGTTCCCCAAAGAAAGTCCGGATGTATGAGCAGTAAATAGCCCGTCGGTTCTACGACTACATCAGGTTTCATTTCCAGGCTCAGGAACTGAAGCGGGGAGACAAAACACAACACCCCGGAATCAAAATCATATTCCTGCTGTCCGTAATTGAATTTCGCATTGATATTCCGTTTCAGTCCTACCGAATAGAAATTCTGGATCCATTTCAGTTCCGTATCGTTCACAGGATACTGTACTTTACTGTAATCAATAAGGCTGATCAGCGGATGTTCAGGATTCGGCAGATTACAAAATGTATGAAAATCTGAAATCGAATTAAATCTGAAAGTTTGTTTCATACCGCTAAATTATTAATTATTTTGAATCATTGAGCATCAGTTATTTACCTTATTTGAAAAACTAATGAAAATTCTTTAACAATAATCATTGGATCGATTATCTTTCAACCATCAATTATCAACAATCAACCATCAATCATCAATCATCAACCATTATCTTTACCCATAGGCTTCGACAAGCTCAGCCTGACAAAGCAGATTGAATATAGGAAAAGTCCCGAAGGGATGACTTATATTAAGATAGGATGAAGTCCTATTAACTCAGCAAGCAGCCTGACAATATAAGCCTATAGCAAGTAGTATTAGCGCTGTGATTCTGAGCCTGTCGAAGAATCTTCAATTACTTAACAAAATAAACTTTGTTTATTCTTCATCAAAAAATAATTAAAACAGTGTCGATCTAAAAAACTTAACTACTTAATGGTAAAAAAATCTTATTCAATACTCATCTTTCAAAATCTAAAATTTTCTCTTCACCAGTTTCCGTAAAAATTTTATTTTTAAAACCACAATAAAACAATTGTCTGATGATCAGTAAGGCCCTCGAAATATGCTATGATTTTCCGTTTTTCTTACCGGAAGAGCTTCAGGAAATATTTAACGCTCATGAGAAAATTACCTTCCACAAAGGAGATTTTATTCTGGAAGAAGGTAAAACAGCGAATGAATATTACATTCTGGAGAAAGGCCTTGCCCGGTCATTTGTAACAGATTTCAACGGTAATGACGTTACCACCAATTTCTTTGTTGAAAACGAAATCATTATTGAAGTTTCATCACTTTTCCAGAGAATTCCTACACAGGAAAACATCGTCTGTATCACGGACTGTGAATGCTGGAAGTTTGATTTTGAAACCTTTCAGGAGCTTTTTCACAAAATCCCGAATCTCAGGGAATGGGGAAGAGCATGGATGTCGCAACAGCTTTTCATCTGCAAGCAGCGTTCCGTGGAAATGTTTACCCTGTCTGCCACCAGACGCTACCTTAATCTTCTGGAGCAGAAGCCTTATGTTATTCAATTTGCGCCACTGAAGCAGATCGCGTCTTATCTTGGCATTACAGATACCTCGTTAAGCAGAATCCGTAAAGAATTGGTGTCACATCCAAGGAAAATATAAATCTTGCCTTATGACAAGTTGATTTTCACGGCAAGTTGATAATTTTGGTTACAGGTTAAGCAAATAAATCACATTATGAAAATCAATCAGATCTATGTCAATCTTCCCGTAAAAAATATTCAGAAAACAAAAGAATTCTGGACAAATCTCGGCTTCTCTGTCAACGAACAGATTTCCGATGACAGAGCTGTTTGTATCATCATGAATGATACAATTTCCATTATGTTCTTAACAGAAGAATTTTTTGAAACCTTTTCTGAAAGACCTGTTCCGAAAGGTGATACCACGCAGGTACTGGTCGCCATAGGATTAGAAAGCCGTGAAGAAGTAGACCAGGTTGTGAATGCGGCTGTCGCAAACGGAGCAACACAGCATGAAGAAGCACAGGACCATGGCTGGATGTATCAGAATTCTTTCTGGGACATCAACGGCCACGGCTGGAATGTCATCTTTGCAGATCCATCACAGATTCCATCATAATATTAAATACCAAATATATGGACACGCCAACATCAAAAAAATTAGACATCATCATTCCGGCATTCCGAGGTCACAGTCAGAATTTCCTGATGGTACTGGACGGAATTTCCGAAGAAGATGCGCTGAAAAGAATAGAAGGGAAAACCAACCATATCATCTGGATGGCCGGAAACTTTTTAGACATGAGATATGCTTTAGGAGCTCTTCTTGGAATTGAGGAAGAATTTGAATTTAAAGATCTTTTCTTTCAGGGAAAAAGCCTGGACGAAAGCCTGGAGTATCCTTCTTTACAGCAGTTAAAAGACGCTTTTCATAAAATTTCACCGCTTGTCTACAAGAAATTGCTGGAAGTGTCAGACGAAGAATTGGATAAGGCTTTTCCGATGGGAATGAACATCGATTTTTTCCCGGAAACGGTTCTGAATTTCATCGGAATGTGCATCGGAAGGGAAGACTATCTGTGCGGACAAATAGGACTCATGCGGAGAATTCTAGGCTATGAAGGATTAAAATATGAATTCGATAAAGATTTAAAATATTAAAATGAACCCGGTTGAAAAAGGCTATCAGCAAATCAACGGAATTGAGATGTATTATGAGATCTATGGTTCCGGAATACCTTTGGTGCTGATTCATGGCGGAGGAAGTTCCATTCTGTTTGATTACAAGGAAGTGATTACAAGACTCGAAAATAAATTTCAGCTTATCGGAATTGATCTCCAAAATCACGGAAGATCCGGTCATCGTGATATTCCGGAAACCTTTGAACAGGATGCGCATGACATTACCACACTCTTAAAAAAGATCAGTATTGAAAAAGCTTCATTTTGGGGATTCAGCAACGGAGGAAACACGGTGATGCAGGTTGCTCATCTGTATCCTGAAATGGTGGAAAAGCTGGTCGTTGCCTCCGCATTCTACAAAAGAAGCGGAATGATGGACGGTTTCTTCGAAAGCATGAATAACGCAACCCTCGATTCCATGCCCGAACCTTTGAAAGTTAATTTTTTAAAACTCAATCCTGACTTTTCAGCCCTTGAAAATATGTTTGATAAAGACAGCAAAAGAATGCAGACTTTTGAAGATTGGGACGAAAATATTTTAAAAAACATATCATCTCCAGCCTTATTTATTTCAGGCGATCAAGACATCATGAAACCCGAACATACGGTGCAAATGTGGCGACTGGTGAAAAATTCGCAACTCATGATTCTTCCCGCAACCCATGGCTCCTACATGATGGCTGATTTCAATGGGAATAGCGATGAAAAACTTATCGACTTTACCCTAAACGAAATAGAAAAGTTTTTAAACAATTAAAATTTTCCGCAAAACCTTTGCTGAGTGAAACGCCCTTGCGAACTTAAAAAAAGAATAGTAGTAAAAAAATCTTTGCGGTCCTTGCGTTAAAAATAAATAATAAAATAAACAATCATGGCTAAATTAAATTCTTATCTAAACTTTGATGGTAAAGCCGAAGAAGCTTTCAACTTTTACAAATCTGTTTTCGGGGGAGAGTTCCTCGGAGAAATCTACAGAATGGGAAATGCTCCCGGAACCGAAAGCCTTTCCGAAGAAGAAAAAAACAGGGTAATGCATATTGCGCTCCCTATCGGCAACGACCTGCTGATGGCTTCCGATATCGTTCCAAGTTTCGGACAAACCCTCACGGCAGGAAACAGCAATTATGTATCAATATTTCCTGAGTCCAGGGAAGAAGCAGACAGGCTTTTCAAAGGACTTTCAGAAGGAGGTAATATAGAAATGCCTATTGAAGACCAGTTCTGGGGAGATTATTTCGGAAGTTTTCAGGACAAATATGGTATTTATTGGATGATCAATTATAACGAGGAATATATAAAATAATGTACCTTAGTATTGAAAAAGTGAAGAACAATTATTTCAAAAACACCAAATATATATTAATATGGAACCAGTAAAAATTGAGATTACAATTCTGGCGCCCGTTCGGAAAGTATGGGAGTACTTCAACAGCCCGGAACACATCACGCAATGGAACTTTGCCAGCGATACCTGGGAATGCCCTTTTGCTGAAGTCGATCTGAAAGAGGGTGGGGAATTTACCACAAGAATGCAGGCGAAAGACGGAAGCTTCGGGTTTGATCTTGTCGGAATTTATGATGAGATAATTTCTGAAAAAAGCATCCGTTATCATATGGAAGACGGGAGAAAAGTGCAGGTAATTTTCGATAAAATCGATGAAAATACCACAAAAGTGACTGAGATTTTCGATCCCGAAAAGCAAAATCCCGTTCAAATGCAGCGGGATGGATGGTACGCGATTCTCAATAACTTCCACAAATACGTTGAAAATCATTAAATAAAACCTTTCCGGTCATGATCAATTTGGTAATAATGGCAAAATGCCTGAATTCGATTTGTGCCGTGAGCCATACTGTAACAGGCGATTTCCTGCAGGGAATTATTCCCATGCCGGCCAGAAGAGCGTTGGGAAAAGAAAAAATAAATTCCCTCGAAAAACTTTCGCAATATTCCGAAAAGGAAATTCTGCAGATGCATGGATTCGGTAAAAATACGATGGAAAAACTGAAAATTCACATGATGGAAAATGAGATATATTTTAAAAATAATCAAAGCTAATTGTTGCGTTTAAGATTAATTTAGTAATCAATCAAATAGCCTTTTTGTTTTACTTACTAAATAAAATGCCTTTGTTTATCTTTAAAAATTATTGTATTGCAAAAACTTTGTCTAACCTTGCGATAATTAAGCGTAGCAATAAATGATGGATTAAAACTTACATTTTAAAGCTTAATTTCCATTAAATTAAAACAATGAACAACAATATCTTTCCGTGCCTCTGGTACGATGAAAATGCTAAAGAATCCGCCGAATTTTACTGTGACATATTCGACGGGAAAATTACCGCCGACACACCGGTTGTTATGAATATCGAACTTTTCGGACAGAAAATGATGCTGCTGAACGGAGGACCGCAATTCAAAAAAAATGCCTCGGTTTCCTTTATGGTAATTTGTGAAACGGAAGAAGAGGTACAACGCTACTGGGACCAGCTGATGGAAGGCGGAATGGCCTTAATGCCGCTGGATTCCTATTCCTGGAGCAAAAAATACGGATGGCTGAAAGATAAATATGACGTCACCTGGCAGATATTCCTGGGAGAAAAACGGGAAGAACAGAAAATAATTCCTACCCTGATGTTTATGCACGAAAACAATGGCAAAGCAATGCAGGCTATGGAATTGTATACATCAACGTTCCCTAATTCTAAGATAGGTAATATTTTGAGATACGGAGACGGCAGCGAAGGACATCCGACTCCGGAAGCACCTGAGAATATTCAGCATGCCCATTTTGTGATTGATGGTTACAGTTTTTTCTGTATGGACAGCTCTTATGATCATCAGTTTGATTTTAACGAAGCCATTTCAATGGTTGTGATGACAGAAAATCAGGAGCAGACCGATCACTATTGGAAAAGCCTGACCTCAGACGGAGGAAAGGAAAGCATGTGCGGATGGCTAAAAGATAAGTTCGGATTCAGCTGGCAAATAGTTCCTAAAAAATTAATAGAACTCATGGGTGATCCGGATCCTGCAAAAGCCCAGAAAGTAGTGCAGGCGATGATGAGAATGCAGAAAATTATTATTGAAGATCTGGAGAAAGCTTATCATTCTTAGAATTAATTTAAATATTATGATTGTACGTAATCTGTCATAATTGAAAAGCTTTGAGTTCTTTGCTGAGTAGGACGCCTTTGCCTCAATTTATAATTTATTCATTGGGATCGGCGAAACTTTGTTTTGCGAACTTAAAGGCAGTTAGTAGTAAAGAAAATCTTTGCGAACTTTGCTTTAAATTAGGGTATTATGATTAATAAAAGATGTCCAAAAAAACGAATATAAATTAAGATTTAAAAACTGTGCCTATTGTTCTTAAATAAATAGACCTGATTGATTCTTAATTGAATAAGATTTAAGAAACTTAAATTCTTCATGTTAAAGATAATTTTATTTAGAGCTTTTTAAAGTAAAAAAAGTTAAAACTCTATAGAGTTTTATCTGTGTAGAAATTATAATCACAAGATGCTTGGCGTTCCGTAGGAACGCTATCTTTAGAACATTAATAGCATTATTAATCTCAATCCTATGGATGCATTGATTGACGATTTATTCTTATTTCTACACAGATTCTGCTCCTTACTTTAAAAGATAATTCAATTAAATAACCTGAAAAATTAAAAGTTGAAATGTAATCTATATTATTAGATACCCCATTTTCAGCTTCGGCTTGCTGTTTGATGCTGTAAAAGGAAAATATCTTTTATGAAAACACACAACAAGTCACAATCTAAATCAAAAGTACCGGAAGAAGGCATCCTGCCGGAGATTATCCGGGAGAACTACAGAGGAAGCGAGAAACTGTTGGATAAAAAAGCAATTATTTCAGGAGGAGACAGCGGAATAGGGCAGGCTGTTGCCGTGCACTTCGCCCGCGAAGGAGCCGATGTGGCTATCATCTACAAAGAAAGCGATGATGATGCCGAAGAAACAAAAAAACTTGTAGAAAAAGAAGGCCGGAAATGCATTTTGCTGAAAGGTGATCTTTCAAAAAAAGATTTTCAGAAAAAATGCATTCAGAAGGTAAAAAAAGACTGGGGATCTTTAGATATACTGGTCAATAATGCCGGAATACAGTTTCCGAAGGATGACATTGAAAACATCACCGATGTACAAATTTACCAAACGTTCAATACCAATATCATTTCCATGATCTCATTCACCAGAGACTGCCTTCAGCTGATGAAAAGCGGCTCCAGAATTATCTGCACAACGTCTGTAACAGCCTATCGGGGAAGTGATCATCTTATTGATTATTCATCCACGAAGGGTGCCATAGCAACCTTTGTCCGTTCTCTGGCAACTAATATTGCAGGAAAAAATATTCTGGTAAACGGCGTGGCGCCTGGTCCCATCTGGACTCCTCTTGTTAAAGAAACCTTTGATGACGTTTCGGATTTCGGAAAGGATAATCCCATGAAAAGAGCGGGGCAGCCATCCGAAGTGGCACCGGCTTATGTATTTTTAGCATCGCAGGATTCCAGTTTTATTACTGGTGAAATCATTCATATCAATGGCGGAGATTATGTCGGAGGATAAAATAATATAATACACAAATAACATAATAACAGCTACTTATACAATTTATGGAAATATTACATTTTGATATTCAGATTAATGCGGAAGCAACAAAAGTCTGGACTGTACTCTGGGACGATTTCTCGTTCAGACAATGGACATCGGCTTTTACAGAAGGTTCTTTTTATCAGGGAAATTTGGAAAAAGGAAATACCATAAAATTCCTGGATCCTAAAAATAACGGAATGTACAGTAAGATTGTTCAGTTGATTCCCAGTGAGGAAATCACTTTTCTTCATCTTGGAGAAATTTATGAAGGCGTAGAAACACCCCGCGACTGGGGAGAAGCAACGGAGAGGTACATCCTTAAAGAAAACGAAAACACCACGCATCTTTACGTTGAAGTAGCAACCACGGAAGAATTCAGATCATTTTTTGAAGAAAAGTTTCCGATTGCGTTATCGAATGTTAAGAATCTTTCTGAAAATCAACTTTAAATAATAGGCGCGTTTTAAATTTTATACGAAAATAAACTGAAGGTTCGAAGGTGTCAAAAGTCACAAAGATGAGCTAAACTACTTAAGTGCTTATTATAAAAAAGAAAGATTATAATAGCTTTTTATAGTCTGTTTAATTTATATTTATTTTCAATATTAAGGAATTAAACCTCCTTTAGCTTAAAACACTTAATAAAATCAATGTATTGATTTCTTAATCAGAATGAGCTTGACTTACTAAAATTCTTAATGTTAATTTAAGAATAAACAACGTTTATTTAATTTAGAAAATTAAGAAAAAACTATAAAATTATTCACTAAAATTTAAGTTATGGAAACATTATCTTACGAAATTGTCATCAACGCTCCCAAGCAGAAAGTCTGGGATGTTCTTTGGAATGAAAATACATACAGCGAATGGACGAAATTTTTCAATCCCGCTTCTGATTCTGTAATGAAATCCGACTGGAAAGTAGGTGGAAAAACATATTTCCTCAATAGTGAAGGTGAGGGAATGGTTTCAACCATTGATAGCCTGGAAGAGCCGGATCAGATTATTTTCAAACATCTGGGAATGGTAGACAAAGACGGAAATGAAGATACCGAAAGCATGGAAGTAAAACAATGGAGCGGATGTTTTGAGAAATATTTTTTAATTGATTTTGATGGAAGAACCAAACTTCATGCTGAGGTTCAGGTGGATAAAAACTGGGAAGATCACATGAATAAAGGTTTTACACAAGGACTTGAAATTGTTAAAAATCTTGCCGAAAATAGTACCTTACCTGTCTGAACAAATATAGAACATGAAATTATTAACAATTCTTTTTGTAACATTCGTTCTTGCATTAGCAGGAACGAAAATTTTTCAGGGTGAATGGAACTTTGTGTTTGCCGGAAACCTGGGAATGGCGGTGTTTATCATATTTACAGGTTTGTCGCACTTTAAATTCCAAAAAGGAATGGCGATGATGATCCCGGAATTTATACCGGCTAAACTATTCTGGGTATATTTTACCGGAGTTCTGGAAATTGCTGCCGGAATTGGTCTCATGATACCCTCCATCCGTGAGCTGACTGCTGTTTTGCTTATTGTTTTTTATGTGCTGGTATTTATTGCCAATATTAATTCTTCAAAAAAAAACATCAATATTTTCAAAGCAGATTTTACCGGTCCGGGAATGGCTTACCTTTATAAAGAAAGAATTCCCATGCAGATTATTTTGATTGTCTGGACCTGGTATTTCGGGATTTATCTAAACTAATTTAATTATATAAGACTTCTTTAAACATATTTTAGCGTTTGGATGTAACAATTCTTTGGGTTAAGTCGTCTTATTATTACAGAATCTTAACACAAAAACCATGAATATGAATATCACTGCTAAAATTTTCGGGATATCACAAGTGGTAATAACCGCCCTCATGATGAATGCACAGACCAATACCGCAAAATTACCGGGAGATCCTTCCCTGGTTTCTACAAAAGCAACATTCGACCAGCTTATTTCTTATGATAAAGGAAACTTCAAATACAAAGTGGAGGATTACTTTGCAAGGCCAAAAGCTTCACAGTTTAAAATTTCACCGGACGGACAGTACCTTTCCTACAAGGAAAAAGACAAAGACAGTAAAAATCATGTCTATGTAAAAGACCTGAAGACCGGAAAAATTACCAAAGCACTGGAAGAAAAGGAAGATCTGATCAGAAGCTACGGATGGCTCGATAAAAAACGATTATTCTACACACAGGACCGTGGAGGAAATGAAAACCTGCATTTATATGCCGCTGATATCGATGGTAAAAACTTAAAGGATCTTACTCCTTTTGAAGGAATTACCTTAGGAACTGTAAGGCTTATTAAAGACACGCCGTTTGTGGTGGTGACGATGAACAAAAACAACAAACAGATTTTTGAACCGTATAAAATCAATTTCAACACCGGAGAAATTACGCAGTTGTACGAAAACAAAGATGTTAAAAGCCCGATTGACGATTACATTTTCGATAAAGACGGAAACCTTCGCGGATACGTTGTTCTTGAAAACGGCCTGACTTCAAAGCTGTATTACAAAGACCTGCAGACCGGAAAATTCAATCTCCTGAAATCTACAGACTGGAAAAACACATTTTACATTGCCAGTTTTAATGAAAACTCCAAAAACAAGAATGAAGCGTATGTAGTAACCAATCTTGATGGTGATAAATCAAGGATTGTCCTGTATGATTTGAAAAAAGATGCCATTATTAAAGAAGTTTATTCCAATCCAGATTTTGACGTAAGCTCCATTAGTCTGGCCGGGAAAAACAGAAATTATGAATTAGATTACATCAGCTATAACGGAATTAAAAATGAAACGATTCCCGTAAGCAAATTCTATAAGAAAGTTCATGATAAACTTGCTTCAGAATTCGGTGATAAACAATTTTATATTGTTTCTTCCGATGATAAGGACGATAAACTGCTTGTCATTACAGACAGCGATAAGGTGTACGGAAAATATTACGAATACGATACCAAATCCAAAACCATCAAGCTTCTTTTTGATCTCATGCCTCAGCTGAAGGAAGAAGATATGGCGGAAATGCGGCCTATAGAATTCAAAAGCAGGGATGGATTAACCATCCGCGGTTATATCACCTTGCCTAAAGAAGCGTTGCAGGGCAAAAAAGTTCCTTTAATTGTAAATCCTCACGGCGGTCCGCAGGGAATTCGTGACGATTGGGGCTTCAACCCGGAATCGCAGTTGTTTGCCAGCAGAGGATATGCAACACTACAGGTGAACTTCCGGATTTCCGGTGGATACGGTAAAGAATTCCAGCAATCCGGCTACAAACAGATCGGGAGAAAAGCAATGGATGATGTGGAAGACGGTGTAAAATACGTCATTGAACAAGGCTGGATCGACAAAGATAAAATCGCCATCTACGGCGGAAGTCATGGTGGATACGCAACCTTAATGGGACTGATCAAAACACCGGATCTCTACTCCTGTGGAGTTGATTATGTAGGTGTGTCCAATATTTTTACCTTTTTCGACTCGTTCCCGGAATACTGGAAGCCTTATAAAGAAATGGTAAAGCAGATCTGGTACGATCTTGATAATCCGGAGGAAGCCAAAATTGCCAAAGAAGTTTCACCGGTTTTTCAGATTGATAAAATTAAAAAACCTCTGTTCGTGGTTCAGGGAGCGAATGACCCAAGAGTGAATATCAATGAATCCGACCAGATCGTAAAAGCGCTGAGAGCAAAAGGCTTTGAAGTTCCGTATATGGTAAAGTATGATGAAGGCCACGGATTCGGAAAAGAGCCCAACCGCATCGAATTTTACAAAACGATGATGGGATTCTTTGCCAAAAATTTTAATCAGTAAATCCAACTAATTTTTATAATTATCCAATGGAAGGCCAGTGTGGCTTTCCATTTTTTTTATGTCTAAATTTTTTGATCTGACTTTATCCTAGCCCCGATAGAAACGGCATCCTTTTTTGTTTGCGGAAGCTTTGGTATGGAAAAACAAAAAAGATACAGTGGATAGCGGGAAATAGCTTCAAAAAAATGATACACAAGTTCTATATCTAAAACATGATTAATAAAAGAAAATCCTGAGTTCCAGAAAAATATTTTAAATTTATTAAAGTAAAACAAAAATTTCAATCGTCATAGCAATATGGAGGTTGTCGAAAAAATAACAATGCCACAGAAGGAGAAGGAAAATATCATCTCTCAAACCGTTTCAAAGTACGGAGGAAAGCTGATGTCTTATATCCGTCCTAAAGTGAAAAATGCGGAAGATGCGGAAGATATTCTGCAGGAGGTGTGGTATCAATTCAGCAGTCTTACGAATCTCTCTGAGATTGTAAACGTGGGCGGCTGGCTGTACCGGGTTACGGCCAATAAAATTACCGACAAATACCGTAAGAAAAAGACAGAGAATCTTGAAGATTTCGTGTATGAAGATGAAGACGGCGATTTCTCCATTAAAGATATTCTACTGATGGATGAAAGTGCCGGTCCGGAAGTCAAAATGTTTCAGGATGAAATCTGGAAAAAACTGTTTGAAGCACTGGAAGAACTGCCGGAAAAGCAAAGACTGGTGTATGTTGAAAACGAGCTTAATGATAAGACCCTTCAGGAGATAGCCGATGAGCACGGTGAAAATATCAAAACCATCATCAGCCGTAAAAACTATGCGGTAAAACACTTACGAAACAGACTGAGAACATTGTACGAAGATTTAAAAAGTTAGTAAAAAGAAAAATATGAATCATGAACATAAAAAAGGCTGGATTTTTTTAATACTGTGTCCGCCGTTGATTTTTTTAGGAGTGACGTGGATCGTGATGGCGCTTTGGAACCATCTTCTCCCCGAAATCCTGGGCGTGAAATCGATTACCTACTGGCAGGCGATGGGAATCCTGATCTTATGTAAAATTCTTTTCGGAGGCTTCCATTTCGGCAAAGGAATGAAAGATTTCAAAGAAAGAAAAATGAGAGAGAAAATGATGCACCTTTCGCCTGAAGAAAGGGAAAAATTCAAGGAAGTCTGGAAAAGCAGATGTGAAAGCGGCTTTTTCGGAAGAAATAAAAAAACAAACGAATAATTGAAATTTAAGAAGTAGTAAAGTAAAGTTCAATACGATTCGTCTTTATAAAAAAAGAAGTAGTAAAATTTAAAATTTAAAAAAAATGAAAAATTCAGTATTAAAAGGTGCTCTCGGAGCATTAGCTGTTGCAGGCGTTGCTATGATCGTAAAAAAAGCAGCCCAAAGAAAAAGATTTGTAAAAGGTATTTTTGAGGAGTACGGAATCAAAGAAAAATCACCTTTCGGACTGGCCGATAAAATCAGGGAAATGGATGAGGAACAATATCAGGAGCTGAAAGGAAAATTCAGAAAAGAGTTTGCCTCAAGATGTCACCACCGATTTGAAAAGAAAGAAAATATTGCGGAAGCATAATACAAGTAACTAATTGAAATTGTTTATTCCGGCTCGGGAAGCGAAGCTTCCCGAGCCGGAATTTTTTACAGTCATTGCGATGAGCAAAGCGAAGAAGTAATCTCAAAAAAGCATCAAATCATAACAAGCTCTCCACTTATGACAATTTTTAATGAGCTTTTGAACTCATCAACTTGTTATAGTAATTTTTAAAGAACAATTTGAATATCTCGAAAGCACATTTTATTTTTATTTGAAGCTTTTTGACTTAACCGAATTGTATTTATGAATTTTTTTTTTTTAAGGAGCATTTTCCAGCTTTCCGCACTCGCTATTTTTTAGTTTCCGGCGGCGGAGCCGCCGCCGGAAACTAAAAAATGAGCTCAGACAATTGCTTCAATCTGGGCTAGGGCAGCAGTCGGAATAACTTCATTGTATGGTATTACAGATTTTTGTCATGCTGGAAGCATCTTAACAATAATTTTAACAATACTCAGTTAAAAGACACAATGTCAATGTATACAATCAAGTCTCTTTTCGCTCAATGTTAAAAATAGCTCCGTCGGGATACTTCCAGCATGACAAATTGCGTTAAAAAATAAAGCGCTTAGCCATTAAACACCTTAAATATTTTAAAAATAAAATCTGCGCCATCCGTGAGATCCGCGGGATACATAAAAGTCTGCATTCAATGGCGTGAGTCTATTTGCATATTTTGCGTTAAGAATGCTTCTAAACTTATAATACTGTAGTATTATATGCATTCAAAAATTACCGTGGTGTTCTTATCTAAGTGAAACGGCTTTGTGAGCCTTGAAACATATAATATTTAAAAACTCTTTGTGGCCTTTGCGTTAAAATATATCGTCAAGATGCTTCGAGCATGACAGCTGTTTAAGCTGGCTTGTTGTGTATATTTTAAATAAAGCGCTTAGCCTTTAACGGCTTTAAAAAGTTTACAAAATAAATCTGCGTAATCCGTGAGATCCGCAGGATACATAAAAGTCTGCATTCAATGGCGTGAGTCTATTCGCATATTTTGCGTTAAGAATGCTTCTAAACTTAAAATACTGTAGTATTATATGCATTCAAAAATTACCGTGGTGTTCTTATCTAAGTGAAACGGCTTTGTGAGCCTTGAAACATATAGTATTTAAAAACTCTTTGTGGCCTTTGCGTTAAAATATATCGTCAAGATGCTTCGAGCATGACAACTGTTTAAGCTGGCTGGTTGTGTATATTTTAAATAAAGCGCTTAGCCTTTGCTGAGTAGAACGCCTTTGCGAGCGAAAAATAATCGCAAACATATCAAAAAAAACTTCGTGTCCTTTGCGTTAAAATAAATTATCTTGCTTTGCTTACAATTCCAAATTCATTACTTTTGTATAGCTCAATGAAAGATTACTACTATTTTCTAGGGATTCCGCACGATGCTTCAGACGAAGACATCAAAAAAGCCTATCGGAAACTGTCTTTAAAATACCATCCCGACAAAAATGAAAATGATGATTTCTTTGCAGACCGATTCAGGGAAATACAGGAAGCCTATGAAACGTTGAGCGATAAAGCAAGAAGGTATTCCTACGACCAGAATTTAGAAAGTCAGCAGAAAAGCTTTCGATATACGGTTCCGCCTTCTATTAAAACATTTTCAGCCAATAAAATCCACGCCAAAAAAGGAGAGGAAATCATTGTTACCTGGCAGACACAAAATGCGGATGTAGTGAAAGTTTTGCCCTTCGGACTGGAAAAAGCGTATGGAGAAAGAATATTTAAAATAACCGAATTTAAAGACGGTAAATTTCAGATTTTGCTGCATGCTACCAATTCATTGCTGCATAAAACCGCGGTTCAGGGGATTACCATTACCGAAGTTTTTGAAAGTG
This sequence comes from Chryseobacterium takakiae, assembly GCF_900129385.1. Classification (GTDB taxonomy): domain Bacteria; phylum Bacteroidota; class Bacteroidia; order Flavobacteriales; family Weeksellaceae; genus Chryseobacterium; species Chryseobacterium takakiae. The sequence continues at coordinate 44,665 of NZ_FQVO01000013.1, forward strand.
ATACGGAAAAATTCAAAGAAAAAGCAGAAGAGTTATTCAGATCACAGCCGAGAACAGCTGCAAACCCTCACGGTCAGCCAAAAATCATGAAAATAATGGTGGCTGTTGGTTTACTTATCCTGGCTCTGTATTTTTTAATAAAGAGCTTCGGGCATTAAGCCATTTTCTTTCTTCCCGGACACTTCTTGCATCGTTTACCTTTCTTGAATTTCTTGCAGCAGGATTTCTTCTCACCACAATACATTTCTTCAGGGTTCACAGAATACACGGGCGCTAAAGGCGCTACTTTAAATGGAACGATCATATTCATGATGCAAATATATTAATTTAGAATAAATACAGATAATAATTTCATGAAATTTATTAGGTTGAAAAATAAAAGGTTAATGAAGAAATGAAAGATTCATTCCGTAAAAAAAACAAGCACGGAAATTTATTCATCATTACATGTTTTTAGGTTGATTTTTACAGGATCATAAAAGTATTAAGCTTAAAATAATTTATGTAAAATTAAGTATTTGTTTTATTTTTATTTCAAAATGATAATAAAAATGCATTAATATTGAATAAGATAGTATACTTTTTCTGATTTCCGTACGTTCTTAATTTACTTGTGCAATTTTCTAAAAAATCGTAATTTTACGAATCTTTTTTACAACAAAATCTAATAAATAAAAATGAATACAGAACAGTTTGTGAGCCGCCACATTTCCGTAAATGAAGCCGATAAACAGGCAATGCTGGAAAAAATTGGCGTTTCAAGTGTTGAAGAGCTCATCTCTCAAACCATTCCTTCTTCTATCCGCTTAGAGAAAGATCTTGACATTTCAGAACCGCTTTCAGAATATGAAATGCTGAATCATTCCAAAGAGCTGGCATCGAAAAATACGGATTACACCAGCTATATCGGTTTTGGATATCATAATACGCTGCTGCCTTCGGCTATTCAGAGAAATATCTTTGAAAACCCGAGCTGGTATACAGCGTACACTCCTTATCAGGCGGAAATAGCACAGGGAAGGCTGGAGGCTCTTCTTAATTTCCAGACTGTTGTATGTGATCTTACAGGATTTGCCCTTGCGAATGCCTCATTATTGGATGAATCTACCGCAGCAGCGGAAGCTATGCACATGTTCTTCAACAACAGAACAAAAGATCAGAAAAAAAGCGGAGCCAATAAATTCTTCGTTTCAGATCTTGTATTGCCGCAGACGGTATCCGTTTTAAAAACAAAAGCGGAAGGGCTTGAAATTGAAATCGTGGAAGGAGATCATGCTTCTCATGATTTCGACGGCTCTTATTTCGGGGTGTTATTGCAATACCCTGGAAAAAACGGAATCGTTTTAGATTACACACAAAATATCGCTGAATATAAAAAATCTGATCTTCAGGTAGTCGTTGCCTGTGATCCGATGGCTTTGGTTAAATTAAAATCTCCTGCATCCATGGGAGCTGACTGCGCTGTTGGAACCACACAGAGATTCGGTATCCCGTTGGGTTACGGAGGACCTCACGCAGCATTTTTCTCTTGTAAGGAAGATTATAAAAGAGACATTCCGGGAAGAATCATTGGTGTTTCTCAGGATGCGTACGGAAAACGTGCCCTAAGAATGGCACTGCAGACCAGAGAGCAGCACATCAAAAGAGAAAGAGCTACTTCAAACATCTGTACTGCTCAGGTTCTTTTGGCAGTAATGGCTGGAATGTACGCTGTTTACCACGGTCCGAAAGGATTAAATTATATCGCTGATCAGATTCATTTTAAAGCAAATGCGCTGAAAAACGGACTTAAAGCGTTAGGATATGATATCGTTGAAGAACCGATTTTCGATACGGTAAAAATCAACCTTAATGAAGATGAGAAAGGAAGATTGATGAGAATGATGCTTGATCATAAACTCAACCTGAATTATTTTACGGAAGGGGTGGTAAGCATTGCCATCAACGAAAGTACAACATTGGATAAGCTGAATTATCTGATGGCCTCTTTTGCTCAGTTTAAAGACAAACAAAGCTTTAAATTAGAAATAAAAGAAGGATACAGCATTCCGGAAGAGAATTTAAGAAAAGACGAAATTCTTACGGAAGAAGTATTCAACAAATACCATACGGAAACAGAACTGATGCGTTATATCAAGCGTCTGGAAAGAAAAGATTTATCATTGACACACTCCATGATTTCTTTAGGTTCTTGTACGATGAAACTCAACGCAGCAACGCAGATGCTGCCGCTTTCATGGGAAAACTGGGGGGCTATTCACCCATTTGTACCGGTGAATCAGGCTGCAGGGTATCAGGAAATGATCCGTGAACTGGAAAAAGATTTAGCTGAAATCACAGGGTTTGCAGGAACTTCTTTACAGCCAAACTCCGGAGCTCAGGGAGAGTATGCAGGATTAATGGTAATCAGAGAGTATCATATTTCAAGAGGAGAAGGCCACAGAAATGTAGTATTGATTCCGCAATCAGCACACGGTACAAACCCGGCTTCTGCAGCAATGGCAGGAATGAAGATTGTTGTCGTAAAAAACCTTGAAAACGGGGAAATTGATTTTGAAGATCTTAAAGCTAAAGCAGAACAGCATTCTGAAAATCTTTCTTGCGTGATGATCACGTATCCGTCAACCTATGGATTCTTCGATGCCAACATTAAAGAAATTACTTCTTTGATTCATGAGCATGGCGGACAGGTTTATATGGATGGAGCCAATATGAACGCCCAGGTAGGATATACAAGTCCGGGGAACATCGGGGCAGACGTTTGTCACCTGAATTTACATAAAACTTTTGCGATTCCTCACGGTGGTGGTGGTCCTGGTGTTGGTCCGATCTGTGTGGCTAAACATTTAGTGCCTTTCTTACCTTCCAATGCAAACATTAAAATCGGTTCTAAAGAATCGATCGAAGGTATTTCCGCAGCACCTTACGGTTCCGGATTGATTCTGAATATTTCTTACGCTTACATCAAAATGTTAGGAACTTCAGGATTGAAAAAAGCAACGGAACATGCTATTTTAAATGCTAATTATTTAAAAGAAATCTTAGCCGAGCATTTCCCGATCTTATATTCCAACGAAAACGGAAGAGTAGCCCACGAATGTATCGTAGATTTCAGACAGTTTAAATCGTTAGGAATTGAAGTGGCAGATGTTGCGAAAAGATTAATGGACTATGGGTTCCACGCGCCGACCGTTTCTTTCCCGGTGGCAGGAACATTAATGATTGAACCTACGGAATCTGAAAGCAAAGCTGAAATCGACCGTTTTGCTGAAGCTCTGATTGCGATCAAGCATGAAATTGATGAGATTGCAAACGGTGATGCAGATCCGGCAAACAATGTATTGAAAAATGCACCTCACACGGAGCAACTGGTGATCTCTGATTCTTGGGATAAACCATACAGCAGAGAAAAAGCAGCGTATCCGCTGGAGTGGGTGAGAGATCACAAATTCTTCGCTTCCGTATCAAGAGTAGACGAAGCATATGGAGACAGAAATTTAGTATGTACATGTGAGCCGATTGAAGCTTATATGTAATGAATACTTTTTAAATATAAAATCCCTTTCAGCGATGAGAGGGATTTTTTTGTGTCATTGCGAGGAGTGAAACAACGAAGCAATCTTTTTCAATCAAAAAGGAAAATATCTAAATTTTTAACATTCAATTTAAAGTTCATAAAAAGTAAAAATTTAATTTTTATTAAAGTAATCATTTTTCTACTAATTTATTTTTATAGTTTTCAGGATATTGATCCGATTTTAACTTAGTGTAAAACCAATGATTTAATCCGCAATCATTTGATATTTAGATAGTAGGCAGGATGCAACAGGATGCCCGTGTTTACGTTTGTGTTTAGATTAGTTAACATAAAATTAATCAATATGATAAAATCATTACTATCTAAACGCACTGTTGCGGCTTTGCTGTTTTGTGGGTTAAGTTATTCTACATTTGATGTAAAAGCTCAGACATTAGCCTTTCCGGAAGCTGCCGGTTTTGGAAGATATACAACCGGAGCGAGAGGTGCTGCCAATCCTCAGATTTATTTGGTTACCAACTTAAATGACAGCGGTCCGGGTTCATTCCGTGATGCGGTGAGCCAGCCGGGAAGATTTGTCATCTTTAAAGTGGGTGGGATTGTGAATTTACAGTCCGTGGTTGCTGTAGCAGCAAATACAACGATTGCAGGACAGACTGCTCCCGGTGAAGGAATTGTCTTTTTAGGACCGAGAGTTTCCTTTACAGGAGCCAATAATACGATTGCAAGATATTTGAGAATCCGTTACGGAGGTACCTCACAAAATCAGGATGCTTCAGGAATTGCCAACGGAGCCAATATCATTCTGGATCACATGACGTTTACCTGGGGGACAGACGAAGTTTTCTCAGTGAACTGGGATAATAACGGTACAGCACCTGATAATATAACGATTCAAAATTCTATTATAGGACAGGGAATGCACCGCCACAATCACTCTGCGGGCGGACTCATGCAGCCTCCACCGGGAGGTAAAATAAGTCTGATCGGAAATTTATATATCTGCAACAAAACACGAAATAATAAAATAAAAGGCATCAATGAATTTGTAAATAATGTCGTTTACAACTGGGGAAACTATGGAAATATATATGGACATACACAATCTGGAGAAGCTTACATTATGGGCGGAGATTCTGCGGGAAGCTCTTTTGCGAATATCATCAACAATTATTTTATTGGAGGGCCTAATACAAGCAGTACGGTTTCTACGCCATTCAGTGTAGGAAATGCCAACTTCAACCTGTACGGCTCCGGAAATTTTTTCGATAATAATAAGAACGGAATACTGGATGGTGCTTTGGTTCCTCAGGATCTAACAGGCTATCCGGTCGGAGATCCTAACGCGATATTAACTGCTCCTTACGACTATCCTATGAAAAACCCGGTATTGACTGCTCAGGAAGCATATGACAATATTGTCTCAAGAGTAGGGGCATCATATCCAAGGCGTGACCAGGTGGATAATTTAATGATCTCAGACTTGCAGTCGAAAGGAACAACTGCAACCTATGTTTACGTACAAACAGATTTAGCCAATCAATTCGGCTTTACCAATGGAGGGGCAGGACATGTGTATGGTGCGCCGGCTCCTTTGGATACGGATAACGACGGTATGCCGGATGCATGGGAAGATGCCCATGGAACTGATAAAAATGTTTTCGATGCCTTACAGGTAAGTGCGACCAATGCTCCATACTTGAATATTGAAGTATATATTAATGGGTTACCCAATACACCGGCTCAGGATTTTATTATTCCGCCAACCCATCTGAATTTCACCAATTCAGTTACAACCGGAAATCCTGCTGTAAGTTCTTTAACGGTTAACTGGAATGATAATGCCACGAACGAAACAGGTTATGTTCTGGAACGTTCAGACAACGGAACGAATTTCACTGTTATTGCAACATTAGGGGCAAATACAACAGCCTATAACGAAGCGGGTTTAACACCCAATACTCAGTATTATTACAGGGTAAAGGCAATCAATGCTTCAGAGTCTTCTGTGTATGCTTCAACTGCTTCAGTAACGACACCACCAATTCCTTCACCGCCCACAAAAGCAATCAATCCTGTTCCTGCAAATGGAAACAACAGCGCAGAATTAACCAGCGGAAACCTGCTTTTAAAATGGAATGGAAGCGCAAATACAACAACATATTCCGTTTACTTCGGAACGGATCCGGGAAATCTGAATAATATCGGAACGGTCTCTTACAGCGCTTCACCTTCTTATCAGTTAAGCAACCTTAATCCTGCAACGGATTATTATTGGAGAATAGATGCTACGAATACTTTGGGTACTGCGACAGGTGATGTTTGGTCATTTCGTGCATTAGCACAGACATTGGTTGGAAGCTGGCCTTTTTCGGAGACTCCTTCTTCAGGTTCACAAATGACAGATGTAACTTCTTTTGCCAATCATGGAGTTTTAAATGCGTCTTATGATAATGCTGCTGTAAGGGTTCCCGGAAAAGAAAATTATGCTCTTGATCTGGCTACTTCGCCGAACAATATCTACATCGCAAGCATTCCTCATCAGGATCAGATTTTATTTAATGCTAATTCTTTTACCGTTTCTTATTGGATGAAAGCACCCGTGAGCATGATACCTTCATCTTCCTCAACAAGTTTGTATGTACTTTGTAAAGGCTCAATAACGGCTAATACTTCAACAGGAGCCACCGGTAAGCGTTTTAATGTGGAAATTAAAGGTGGACAGCTCCGTTTTGCGATCGATGATAATGTGACAAAAAAAGAAATTACTTCACCTATTGCCAATTATTTTACCAATAACTGGGTGCATGTTGTGATCCAGCGTGACATTATCACTCATAAAATAAGAATTTACACCAACGGCGTTTTAAGTTCCGAAGGAGATGAGACGGCTGTTACAGGAATTGGTGAATCCAGTGATTTTGTAATCGGGAATATCGGCGAGCTGGAGTTTCAGGCAACTGCCAATGCTTCTGCTCCTTATAAGGGTGCCTTTGATGAGCTTAAAATGTACAACTATGCATTATCCGCTACGGAAGTGTATTCACTATATAACCAGGCTGTATTGAGTAATGATGAATTCAGCATTAGTAAGAATGTAGGAACAGTATACCCGAATCCTGTGAAAGACCAACTGTCCATCAAACTTCCTGAGTATAAGAAATCAAGCCTTACTGCTACCGTTATTGATACGACGGGCAAAATCATCTTTAAAGAAAAGATTAATGCCAATGGAAACGGCGTATTTAATTTGAATATGGCAGGCAGAAAGGTTGCAGGAAATTATATTCTGAATGTTTCCGGCGAGAACTTAAATAGCAATTTTAAAATTGTTGTTCAGTAAAAAAGATCATACTTAGTTCATTCATATTATATTAGAAGAAGTCCCTTTCAGTGATGAAAGGGCTTTTTTTGTGAATTGATTTGTAGTTTGTCACTTCCAGAGCTTTAAAAAAGCATATCGAGAAATTATAGTTTAGGATTGTATATTCAACAGTTCTCGATACATTTTTCTCCGCTTTGCTCCGAAAAACACTCGAACTGACGTGGCGTAACTTAAAGCTCTTTTATGATAAGCGGGACGTCACTTTGAGTAGATTTTGAAAAATCATATCGAAAAGTTACTGCTACAAATCTTTTCATTCGGTGGTTCTCGATAGATTTTTCTCCGCTTTGTTCCGAAGAACACTCGAACTGACGTGGCGTAACTTAAAGCACTTTTATGATAAGCGGGACGTCACTTTGAGTAGATTTTGAAAAAATCATATCGAAAAGTTACTGCCACAAATCCTTTCATTCGGTGGTTCTCGATACATTTTTCTCCGCTTTGCTCCGAAAAACACTCGAACTGACATGGCGTTAATTTATTGAAGTTGATTTATATTCTTAGCTTCAAGTTTTTTAATAAGGTTTCCTTTCACTACCGTAAAAGCATAATCTTTCGCTTCAGCAAAAGAGATATTGTACTTTCGATCGATATTTTTTAAATCATCCGGAAATTTAGATAACAGCTGATTATAAAATGAATCAAGGAATTCTTCTGAAGGCATTTGATAATTAATTTTGAGCTGAAAGCGACGAAGTAAAGCCGTATCAATAATTTCGGGATGGTTTGTCGCGCAAATCAGCAATGCGTTTTCCGGATAATAGTCGATCAGTTGGATCAATGTGTTCACCAGTCTTCTCATTTCGCCCACGTCTTTGTCGTCACTGCCTCTTGCTTTTCCGATCTGGTCCAGCTCATCAAGAAAAAGTACCGATCTTTCCCGGGTTGCCTTGTCAAAAATCATTTTAATATTTTGTGAAGTTTCTCCAATTCTTGAAGAAACAATATTGCTTAAATTAAGAATGATAATACTTTTACCCAATTCATGGGCTACTGCTTTAGCAGTCATGGTTTTTCCGCAGCCTGAGCTTCCCTGAAGGAGTATTTTATTGTTTACCGGCAATCCGTATTCCTGAAGTTCCAGTGCATAGGCATTCTCTTTAATAAGTTGTGTGATCAGCTCTTTATGATGTGCATCAAGGAAAACATCGTTAAGGGCTATTTCTTCTTTATCCTGAATAATAAGATTATAGAGATTCATGGGGGGAATTTAAGGCCAAAGATAATGTTATTCAACAAAAAAGCCGAACAAATACATGTTCGACTTTATCGGCTATTATAAAAATTAAAAATTGTCCTTAGTGTAAATTGTCTTATGTTTTGGTTGCCCTTTTACTCCTCTGAGTAAAAGAGCAGTCAACCTTTACAGATTGAAAACATAAACAATATAATTCATTTGTGAATTCTTAGGCTCTTGGCCACAGAATTTAAATTAGTTTCTTTCTTCTCTCTTAACTGTTGCGAAATAAGAAGAAAAAACGACTAAACATGTTGCGATTCCGATGTAAGCGATCATTTTATTGTATTTTTAATTATTTGATTAATTATTGCTGATTTGATATTGCAATATTACGACAATAAAATGAACCCTCCAAGTAAAAATTATGATGTATATCAGGGTTTTATGTGTGTTAAATTAACTTTTGGGCTAAAATATGTTTACAAATATTTAATATAAATCTAAAAAATGATTTGCGAATTTGTTAATTTTAATGTAAAATTTTATTAATATTTTAATAGATGGTATTTTAGCTTCAATACTTAATAATCAAAATGCTGCGCATAGGATTAAAGAAAACCTGACTTATATCACCTAAATTTGATTAAATTGCTTCACATATTAATAAAAATTAATATTTATTCTACCGCAAGTGAATTGTATAAGCGAATGATTTGATGTAAATGACTTTGAAAGTCTGTAAGTTATAATGAATGCAGAAGTATTTAGATAAAGAATTTAGAAAAAAAGATGAAAATAAAAAAGATTGAAGTTATATTTAATAGTTTTAAATTATTGATACAATTCCTGGTCTGTTTCACAGTAAAAACTTCTTCTTTTCCCTAATCCTGTCTGCTTTTTTATCAGCTTTTGTCCGCATTTTGGGCAGATCTTTTTGGTGTGGGCGAGCCAGTGTTTCTTGAGCGTAAAATCTCTTTTCCATTCAAGGAAATCAAAGCTGTAATTTCGTGCTTCTTTAATCAGTTCTTTTATTTTTTTTGGCGGAATTTTTCCTAACAGGCTTTCCGGCTGTACCCCGATTCTGAAGAGCACTTCATTTTTAATGATATTTCCGACTCCCGAAAATATATCCTGATCCATCAGAGCATCGCAAACCATCATATCAGGATGTGATTTTAATTTCTTCTCAGCGTTCTTCGGACTCCAGATATCACTCATAACATCAGCTTTCCAGTCGATACCCGCTAAGAATTCAGAATCTACCATTTTTACATGACAGGTATAAAAATACATGCCGCCGTCTGAAAAGAGTAATGCTAATCTGAGCTGGCGGTCAGGTTTCGTCTGTTCATCCACACTGTGAGAGCCGAACATCAACAGGTGAATTCTCACCGCTACGTTATCAAATACAAGATACGTTTGCTTTCCGAAGGTTTTTATTTCCTTTAGTGTTTTTCCAACCAGGATTTCTTTATCGATCTTGGCACTTCCGGAAGCTTCAAGAACTTTTTTGCCTTCAAATTTCTGAATGCTTTCTTTCATTAAAAGTATGGAAGGACCTTCGGGCATGATCTTATTTTGTATTCGAGATAACAATAATTCTGCCATAACGGTTTGCCGCTTTGCGAAGGCGGGAATTTAGCGCAAAACCTCATTAGATGCCAAAACTTGAATTTAGCACTTCAATGTCATAGAAACACAAAACCCCTGCTTTGCAAAACGGCATTTATCGCTTCGGTGTTCTTTTCGTCCGTTCGTTTTTCAGTTGTTTTGGTTGTGTGGCTGTGAAGTGTTGGCTTGTTTGTCAGATTAATTGTCATTTTCCTCATTATTCAATTTATACTTTGCATACAATTGTTCGTCAATTTCTTGTGTCGATTTATTCCAGTCTATGTCAGATTCTGAAGTAAAGTTTTTAACGGAAACAAATCGAAATTTTTTTGAAGTTGCATCTTGGCTTGTTTTATTTTATTGGAATTGAACCCTTCATTGTGTGGTACTTTTCTGTTTGATGCCATTTGCCGTTTTCGTCTTGGTAGATGATGCCTGCGTTTTCTAAAACTTCTCTTGCAATTGTTGTTGCATCTTCAAAATGTTCAAGATTATCCTGCCAGTTTTTCAATGCAACATCATTTGGATCAGTCATAATAAAATCATTTTTATTCCAGTCACAAATAGTATCACCATTTTCAACCCATATATCAACCCAAGCATTGATTTTTCCATCTTGAATTAAAACCGCATCTTTTTCGTATTTAATTGCTTTCATCATTAATCCATTGGTTTTATCATTTTTTCAATAAAAGCAATTTCTTCATTCGTCAATTTATAAATCTCATATAATTGCTGTTCAATTTCCGAAATTGACTTTGACCAATCTATTTTTGAATTGTGTGAAAAATCCTGAATAGGAACAAATTTCCAAACGTCCTTATTATTATCTTGAGTTACTTTTAGTACCCCAAGCATTGACCTTACAAATTTTGTTTTAATATATTTCAAACAAGACTCAGCCTCTTGAATTGTGTCAAATGCCCCAATACTTATAAACGATTGAGTATATCCAGTACCAACTTTACCAATTACAGGTTCGCCAATTAAAGGAGTAGGTATAACTTCACCTAATGCACCAGACCCATTACTTTTAGGAAGTAAAACTTTGAATTTATTGGTATTCTTATGGTTTTCAATGTATTTTGAAGGAATAAAACGGTAAGTCCTGTTGTTTTTTATTAAACCAAAAATACAAACATCATTCTTATTAGTAGGTTTTTCAGTAAAAATAGATAGTTGGTCAAAAATTGAAGTTGTTAATCGTTTCTCTCTTCCATTACTACCAATTATGTTTTTAAAGCTAGGATAATCTTTGTAAAGAGTTTCTAACTCAAATTTATTCTGAGTATATATTTCACTTTCGATTGATTTAAAGTTAGGCTCATTAGTTACTTTTTGCAAAAGTGTGTTAAGCTCCTCAAACTTTGAAAAAACACCAATTTTGGCAAACTTTTGTTTTTTATCTCTTAAAGTTATTGCAATACCTCCGGGTAATTGTACTTCTGGAAAAGCATCACTACTTTTATTAAAGTATGACTTGACTTTTAAATGTTGATCATCCAACATTTTTTTGTTCCACTGATTAGGTGTTTTTCCAGCATTAAATAGAAATCTACCAGGGGTTACAAGGACGACCTTTTCACTCAATTGATAAGCCAAATCCATAAATAAATGATAGATAGGATTATCACTTGTTCCTTCTCTTCTATCTTGATAAGGTGGATTGCCAACAATTACATTGAACTTCATAAGCTTGTTGTTTATTTTTATTTTTTCTCCTTGAACAAAAGTATTTTCTTTGATTAGTTCTAAGGATGTATAATTTTCTTCAATGAGATTAACATCTAATTCCAATAGGCTGTAAACTTTCCGAGTAAATTCATAAGTAAGTTTAGAAGTTGGTATTGAATAAAATTTGCTTGCAATATTTTTTCCGAATTTCCTATAAACAGCATAAACAAATTCTCCTTGTTTAGAAGCAATATCTAATAGTTTAGTGGAATCAGAGATAGAATTTTCAGGCAAATAATTTATCATTATTTCTGTTATGCTTTCAGGAGTAACTACTTCCCATTCTGAAAGACGACCGAATTTTTTCATTGCATTACTTGCTCTTTCTATGGGAGAAATTGAGTTATCGTTAGCTAATGAATTAATGTTGTGAATTTTATAATCTAGTTCGCTTAATATAAATGGATTGATGTGTTTTTGAAACAAGTCAAGTATGGTGATTTCAAGGCTCAAATTTGAAGCAATACGCAAATTATCAGCATTCCCTTTGATGTGGTTAATGGTTTCTTGTAAAGATTTAACTCTTGAATCTGTCAAAAATACAAAGAATAAAATCCTTGCATAATACATAACAAATTGACCTTTGTAATCATTTACTACTTCATCATCTTTTGATTTGGATTTTGCATTTTCTTCATTTTCGTCCGCAACATTATCGGAAGTATCATCTATATCAATTTCGTCTCCCTCGCCTTTTGCTGGCGGAATTTCTAATCCTTGACGAGAACCAATTTTATTTTGTCTTTCAATTTCAGCTTTGATTGCTTCAATATCCAACAAAGAATAATCAATTGAAATAGTAGTCGCCTCATCAAATACGCTTCTAATACTTGAATATTTGCGAACTGCATCCAAAATATCAGCAGGTTGTATTTGTACAATTTTATTGTTGTTTAAAGCTACAATGGGAGATATTTCAAGTTCTTTTCGGATTCGCTCTTCTAGTTTGCTATTTCCATTTGATTCCGTATTTACATTGTAAATCTGTGATTTATGTTCCTGCATTTGGAACATTCTGTTTGGGTTAAAATCAACTAATAAAGTTTGCGGTTTCATATTGAACTTAACCACATCACCGTTAGGCTCTTTGAAATCCTTGATGTATTGATTTTGTAAACGAAAAATTGCCTGGTCATATTCTTGTGGTGAAGCAGTATCTTTTAGGTAAAGCATAGTATCCCATTCAGGAACAGTACTACCTGTAAGCATTCTGTTTACAGTCAAAGTGATTGTTTTTATATTCTCACTTTCACATTTTTTAATTTTGGATTGAACTGATTGTGTGTCTTTGAAGCTTTTTTCATTCTCAACGCCAGAAATATTTATGATTTCGTAATTACTAAGATGTTTAAACTTGTTGTTTTTGATTAGTTCTTCCAATGCGTCACAAGATGCTCTGTAAGGCAAAACACAAACAAGGTGACGGCACATTTTGCCATCTTTCAGTTTGTCGTAGTCTAAGAAACTCAATAAATTTTCATCTGTTTCTGAACCGTCAATGACTTTTAGCAAGTCAAGTATTTCCTTTTCGTGAATAAACTTTTGATGAAGATTTGTTTTGGTGTCTTTGGTTATGGATTGTGGTCTGAAAAGTTCTGAAAAAGCATAGGTTACACCTTTCTTTTTCAGTTCTTCCATTTTTTTTCGGGAAGATTCATTGGGATTAAATGCAAAACGAATCATTTGAGGAAAGCCATAATATGGATTATCCCATTCTTTGATTTCATCTTTATTTAAGTTTTCTAAATCCCATTGTTCTTGATCTTCTGCAATGTTTGTGAATTGATAGAACGCAATAATATCATCACTTGTGAACTCACTATTCATCAAAATACGATAAGGAGTTCCAGAAAGATGAATACGAATTTTGGCATTTAATTCTTTTTCAATTTTTCCAAAATCTTCAAGTGCAAAATCATTTTGTTTTTCTTCACTCTTGATTTGAGAAGCACTTAATTTTTCATCTTTATTTCTAGTTTCATTTAAAACCTTCCCATATTCTGCCGCTCTTGCTCCAAAATGTGTTTCATCAATAAGCAATAAGTCAATTTGATTTTTAAATACTTCTTTGTGTTTGGTTTTGATTTCATCACCTTGTAAGTCTTGCAAGGTTAGAAACAAAACGATTTTTTCATTTGCATTCTTTTTTTCGGTAATTACAGTGTCACTTGATAAGAGAGCATTATTATCTAAAAAACAATAGCCGTCAAATTTAATATGACTTTCAACAGTTCTTTTCCATTCTTCTTTTACATCAGCCTTGGCCGAAACCACAACAATCAAATTAGCTCCCATTTCAACTGCACAACACATTGAGGTAAATGATTTACCAAAACGCATTACTGCATACATCAGCAAGTTGGTTCTGCCTTTATTTATAGCTTCCCTGAACCGTTTTACTGTTTCTTCTTGATTGGGTCGTAGTGGATAATTTTCACTTCTAATATAAGTGTGTGTAATTGGAATATGGCTCTCGTCAAAGCGATAATATTGATATTTTGTTTCGTTGTTTTGATGTCCACTTTTTATATCTTTTATGGCTTCTTGCAGGTCTTCCTCTGTTGCGTTTTCAAAAAACTCATTGGAATAATATGGGATTCCTTTTAAAGCGTTGGGCTTTAATCGGCTTCTTTTTAACTCGTTTTCAAGAAAAAAATGAACTGCATAATCTCTATAAAAAGTTTCGTCATCAACTTTTGCAACATCTCCAAATTTCTTTTCAAGATTAGGGAAGTATTTGCGCCATTCATTCAATCGCATTTCGATTGGTCGGTAGGTATCGCCAACTTTTAGATAATTCGGTATTGTTTCGGTTGTAAAAGCATAGATTTGGGGTTCTACTCTTCCAATGATTAGTTCATCAAGTATATCTACATTTATATTGTTTGTATCTGGCATAGTTTACTTTTCTAAAAGGGATATAAATTTTATCGGTTTTTCTATATCCCAATCCATAATGTTGCAATAAATGCCATTGTGTGATTTTATATTTTGAGTTTCACAACCTTTGCATTTCCTTATTTCTGTTCTAGTTTCAAAAAAATCTGGAATTTCTATTGTTTTATCTTTACAACTGTTCGGAATCACACCTTTTAGACCGTCCATTTGCCAAATATTCCAAGAAATAATTTCTGCAATATTTTGTATGTAATTAAGTGGTGGTTCAGTTTCAAATTTTTGATTAAAGTTTTCAATGAATGTTATCAGCAATGCTTCACGAGCCAAGAGCAAACTATCTCCTTGCCATTCAAAGCCGTAAGTGCTTTTATATGCGGTTTCAACCGCTTCAAACCATTCATTAATTGAGTCCAAATTCTCATTAACAACTCTTAACTTTCTGTCTAAAATTCCAATTCTGTTTTCAATTTGAATAATCTCTCCTGTTGTCGTGTCGTATCTGCTAACAAGATACGGTGCTTCTCCGCAAGAAATTTCTAGTCGTGTATCACGAACATAATCAAGCCAAGTTTTACTTACTGGAAATACGATTTTTTCTTTAGTTGTTTTCCAAGATTTAGTTCCGTTCTTCAATAAGATTTCTTTATTGAAAACACCATCTTTGCCAAACCAAGAATTGTCAACCAAATTATTTTGTGCGTTACATATCCAAGAAGGCGTAAAAACTTCTGCCATTTCTTTGGAACGAGATAATTGCAAAATTTTGTCTTTGTGAACTCTTGGCATTATTACATTGCCTTTTTCTCCTGTGATTAATTCTGGAAATATTTCACAATTGAATCTGTATGAATCTCCAAAGTGTTCGTAATTGTCTGTCGCCCAAAAAATATTTTTTTGAGTGGTTTGGTCTCGCAGTAGTATGCCAAGAACGTCAGGATACTTCTCAATTAACTCATTTTCTAATATGTCGATAACTACTTGCACTTGTATACTTCTTCGTTAGTTTTTAAAAGTTCTTTTACATCAATATTTAGAATGTTTGCTATTTCATAAAGTACTTCAAGTCTTGGTTGTTGTCGATTTTGCACATAACCGTTTACCATATTGTAGCTTTTGCCAAGCTGTTCGGCTAACCAAGTTTGCTTTATTCCTTTTTCTTCAAGTACTTCTTTAATTCTGTTCATTGTTGTCTAAAGATGTCAAGTCACAAATTTAATTTTTATTTTTTAATATCTCGTTTTTCAATATAAAAAATGTTTGAATAATTATCTATGTTTTTGTCTGTGCGTTGTGGGTCTGCGTTTTTTACACCGAGCGATAATATGGCTCTATTAAACACCGTACATAAGCAGCTGATAAAAAATGATGATGATGTATCGAAAAAAAATAAATTTGAACTAATTTTGGCACATGATGAACTTAAACCAGATTTTCACGAATCAGCGTACAGGCAACAATCCGAACACAAAAGCTTCAAGAACGGATTTCCAGAGAGACTTTGACCGAATTATATTTTCATCGGCATTCAGAAGGCTTCAGAATAAGACTCAGGTTTTTCCTTTGCCGGGAAGTGTTTTTGTGCACAACCGTCTTACTCATTCACTGGAAGTTTCTTCTGTGGGAAGAAGTCTGGGAAGCGTAATGGGGGAGTTTATTAACGATCAGTACAAGAATGATCTTACGGAAGATGCCAAAAATTTCTATCTCCATAATTTAGGAAATGTCATTGCTGCGGCGTGTCTTTGCCATGATGTGGGAAATCCGGCGTTTGGACATTCCGGGGAAGATGCTATTGCAAGCTATTTCGAAAGAAATGAAACTGATCTTAAGCCAAAATTCAGCGAAAAAGAATGGGCCGATCTGATGAATTTCGAGGGAAATGCGAATGCTATCAGAGTTTTGGCACAGCAGCAGCAGGGAAAAGATGCCGGAGGAATTCAGCTTACCTTTTCAACGCTGGCAAGCATCGCTAAGTATCCTTGTGAAGCTATTGCCAAAAAGAAAGGATTTATTCATCGTAAAAAATTTGGTTTTTTTCAAAATGAGAAAGATATTTTTCTTGAAATTGCTAAAGAAACCAACCTGATCTCAGAAAGTGAAGAGCCTTGTATTTTCAAAAGACACCCATTTGTGTGGCTGGTGGAGGCCGCTGATGATATCTGCTATAACATTATTGATATGGAAGATGCGCACCGCCTCGGAATTGTTTCCACTGCCGATTGCAAAAACCTGTTTTTCGAGCTGGTAAAATCAGAAACGGACGATGTAAAGCGTATAGAAAGCAAGCTGAACTCTATTTCTAATGAAAATGAACAGATTTCATACCTTCGTGCGAAAGTTATTAACGCGCTGATCAACCAATCGCTCGAAATGTATAAACAAAACTTTGATACAATTCTGAAAGGAAATCTAGATACAGCACTCCTGGATCTTTATAAAACCGAAAATAAAACATTACAGGATATTGAAAGTTTTTCTATAGAAAAAATATACAATCATAAAGCAGTGGTAGAAATTGAAAATGCCGGATATAATGTAATGTATGAACTTTTGGACCATTTTATTCCATCGATTTTGAAGCAGGAATACGAAAGGAAATCTTATGACAAAAAAGCATTAAAGCTTCTCCCGCAACAATTTGTCTATCAAAACGGAACTGATTATCAAAAGGTTTTGGGAGTAATTGATTTTGTCTCCGGAATGACGGATAATTTTGCCACGGATCTTTACCGTAAAATAAAAGGAATTGATATTGGAATGACGATGTAATTGAACAGTATTGCTAAAAAGCTATTTTATCTTTTAAAATTAAACAAGTATATAAATTAAACCGAATGCATCTAAAGTATTCGGTTTTCTTTTTAAAACAAAAACCCTATCTTTATAAGAAATACAATTTGAAATTAAAAAATTAAAACTATGAGTCTTTTTTTAGTACCTATTATTTTTATCGGGTTAATTATTTTATTTGCTTCATTTTTTGTGGTTAAGCAGGAGACAGCAGCAATTATCGAACGGTTTGGAAAGTTCCAGGCTGTAAGACATTCCGGACTTCATCTCAAATTACCGATCATCGATCAGATTGCCAAAAGACTGAATCTGAGAATCCAGCAGCTGGATGTGATGATTGATACCAAAACACTGGATAATGTTTTTATTAAAATGAAAATTTCGGTTCAGTATCAGGTGATCAGAACACAGGTGGGAGATGCGTATTACCGTCTTGAGAATCCGGAAAACCAGATTACGTCTTATGTTTTTGATGTGGTAAGAGCGGAAGTTCCCAAGCTGAAGCTGGATGATGTTTTTGTAAAAAAGGATGATATTGCGATTGCCGTGAAAGGAGAACTGCAGGAAGCCATGCAAAGCTATGGTTACGATATTATTAAAGCGTTGGTGACAGATATTGATCCTGATGAGCAGGTAAAACATGCTATGAACAGGATCAACGCGGCAGAAAGAGAAAAAACCGCTGCAGAATACGAATCTGAAGCCCAGAGAATCAGAATTGTTGCCGTAGCAAGAGCGGAGGCAGAATCCAAAAAACTTCAGGGGCAGGGAATTGCAGACCAGAGAAGGGAAATTGCCAAAGGTCTTGAAGAATCGGTACGAATGCTGAATAATGTGGAAATCAATTCTCACGAAGCATCTGCATTAATAGTGGTTACTCAGCATTATGACACCTTACATTCGGTAGGGTCAAGTAACAGAAGTAACCTTGTGCTCTTGCCCAATTCGCCAACCGCAGCCAGCAACATGCTGAACGATCTTGTCGTAGCCATGACTGCTGCCAATACGGTAGGAGAGGTTACCAAAGGAAATTATCCGAAACCACCAAAGGATCATAACCACAATACGAATACCGATCTCTAACATATAAACCTCAGTTTTGCTGAGGTTTTTTTATTTTTAAAATCTGCCTGATGAGACTGTGCTGAATTTTCAAGGCAGAAAAGTCAATTTCATACTTTATTTTTAATTTATCTTAACATTTACCGGTATTGTTTTTAAGATTTTAAATAGCTAATTTAACCTTTTATTTTTTATACCACCAATACACAATAGTAAACATTATATGGATAATCAGATCGAAATTGAAAATTACAGAATACAAAAATCAGAAGAATGGGCGGGAAATATTGATGATCAGGAACTGATAAACAGAATACAGGATTCCGATTTTGCCAGACAGCAAAACAATGACGGAAAAGATTTTTGTTATTTCTTGGATAAAAAGTACCACACCAGCAACACACAAAACAGCGAATATGTTTGCATGGCATATACTTTAAATGAACCTGCCAATCTTGAAAGGGCTTCTGTTTCAGATATTGTTGTTGAAGAAAATGAGGTCTACCATATTCATCGCATCAGTGTTTTAAGAGATGGTGTTTTAATCGATAAAATCCCGGATACGAAAATTAAGGTATTGGACAGCGAGAATCACAGCAGCGGCGGAATTCTGAGCAGCAACAAGAAAATTAATATTACCATTAAAGATCTCAGGCTCTACGATATTCTTATTCTTGAAGATTCAAGAGTGAAACCTTTTACCGAACGCGATTTTCTGAGAAAAGAATTTTCAAAATATGTATGGGTAAGTCCGGATAATTACTGGGCTTACGGCAGCTACAAATTTACATTCATTAATGAACGCAATGAAAAAATTGCTTTTAAGAAAACATTTTTCAGGGATGAAAGCGGCAATGTGCTGGAACCGGAAGTTCATTATCTTGATAAGGGTGAACAATTTGTTTTTGAAGAGACCAATTATATCAATCCGGTAGACGCCAACCGTGAAATATTTCCTTTTATAGATTTTGCAACGGATAAAAACTGGAAAGAGCTTTCCGATTATATTGCTCCAATTTACCAGGAAATCTTTAATACGGCTTCTTTAAAGGATTTTGCACCGAACCTTATTGAAAAACTGGAAAGTCTACCGGATCTGGATGAGAAGATCCAGTTTGCCATTGAATACGTTCAGAATAATATCTATTATATTTTCAATGCCGACGAAATGAACGGCCATAAGCCGCAGGAACCCGCTGTTACCTATGAAAACAAACAGGGCGACTGTAAAGCAAAGTCTGTACTTTTAAAAGTCATTCTTGATTATATCGGAGTGGAAGCCTCTATTGTTCTGGTGAATTTCCATACCGATTTTTACATGAAGTATTATCTTCCTTCTCTGTTGACTTTCAATCATGCTATTGTGAAAATCAGTTATAAAGGAGAAGACTATTTCGTAGATGCCACGACACGGGATGAATTCGGAACGCTTGAAAACCGTGGATTTATTTATTTCATGCATTACTTAGAGGTAAAACCTGATCAGGAATTACAGGAAAGAAAACCGTACCGATATCCATATTTCTGTGTGGATGAAAAAATAGATTTCCAGGTTCAGGATACAATAGGAAAATTAACGCTTACCACTACTTACAAAGGTAACCGGGCAAATGCAATGAGAAGGTACTTTAAAAATACCAACAGACGAGAAGTTATCGACAGCTGGAACAATTTCCTTTTTTACAGCCTGAATTATTCAGGTGACAGGAACGGTACGGATATCAGAAACATTTTTAAAGATGCCACCATTGATATTGTAAGTGATGATAAAAAACAGAACGAATTTAAAATTCAATACCAGGCCATTATAGAGAATCCTTATTATGTAGATCCTAAAAATAACCGTTTCCTGATGTATTTCGACCGAAATCTGGTGAAAGCCAGCGCACGGGATTATATGCACAAAGATCTTCCTTTCTGGCATAATTTCGATAGTGAGAAATATGAAATCAATCTGTATACGGATCAGAAGATCGATACAGAAGAAAAATATACGGTTCAGGAAAGCATGATCAATAATCCATATTTTGATTTTAAAAGCCGAAAAAAAGTGAGTAAACACGGAGCAACAGCATATATAGAATACAGTCCTCTTGTTAATTTGGAAATTCCGAAAGATGAATTTGAAAAATTCAGAACCGATCATCATACGGTGGCGGATAGCAATTTCGGGTTGGGAATCGATATTATTGAACCGGGTCTGATGAATATGCTGAAATTTAATTTTAAGAAAAAATTCAAATAAGATTAGGTAAAATTTCGGGCGGGTTTGCTTTGCAAACCCGCCCGAAATTTTTTATTCATTAAAAGTTTACATTTCTTCTGTCTTTTTAGGAGCAGGAATTCCCGTAAATTTCTGTTTACCGATCAGGAGTTCAAAAAAAAGTCTGAAATCTGAAATCAATGACCACAGCGGATAGCGGAATGTTGCAGGCTTATTCTTTTCAATCACGGCATGGCTGAACCATGCAAAGCCGTATCCGAAGATCGGAACGTACCACAAAAATCTTTCTTTTCCAGAACTGATGACGTATCCTATTACAAAAAATACCAATAATATACCTAAAAAATGGAAAATCCGTGTTCCCATTTTACTGTGCTCTGTGAGGTAAAACTGGTAAAATTCATTAAATGTTTTTATTCTTTCAGACATGGTATTTCTAGTTTGTATTATCAAAGCCTAAAGCAATAAGTTCGCCAAAATTCAATGAATATTAAAAAAAATAAGAGCCGGATTGTAAAGAATCCGGCTCCCATATTTTGTTATCTATCAAGCTTTCTGAGTTTGCTGTTTCTGTATCCGTAGCAGAAATAAATAATCAGTCCTATTGCAAACCATAAACCGAACCAAAACCAATTTTCATGGCTCATTCCGGTTAACAGATATAAGCAGGAGCTTAACCCGACTAATGGAATCAGCGAGAAGTTTTTGACAAAAGTAAAGATGCACAACACCAGATTGATTAGAATAAAGAAAAAGATCGAGGCTCTGAATTCTCCTTCTTTCGGATCGTTCCAATCCATCAATGTGTGGAAAAATTCCGGCTGCCAGAAATAGAAGCCCAGCAGGCTTCCGATAAAAATAAGTGGGAAAATGATTTTACCGTTAATATAGGGAAGGTGAAACCTGCCTTTTAATTTCTCTTTTGCAGGAAGCATCAGAACACCTGCACAAACCAGTACAAATGCGAAAATAGTTCCGATACTCGTAAAATCCAGAATGAAACTTTTATCCGTGAATAAAATAGGAATTCCTACCACAATTCCGGTAACTACCGTTGCATAAGAAGGGGTTTTATATTTAGGATGTACCGTCTGGAATTTCGGAGACATCAATCCGTCACGGCTCATCGCGTACCATATTCTCGGCTGTCCCATCTGGAAAACCAATAGAACGGTTGTGATGGCTACAATAGCAACGAATGATACCACAAGCTCCATCCAGGCGACATTAGCGTTGGATTTCTCAAAAATAAATGAAAGCGGATCTCCCACACCGTCGAATTTACGGTAATCTACCATGCCTGTTAAAACCAGGGTTAATGCAATATAAATAAAAGTACAGAGTACCAGGGAAATAATCATTCCTTTTGGTAATGTTCGCTGCGGATCTTTTGTTTCCTCGGAAAGCACGCTCAAGGCATCAAAACCGATGTAGGCAAAGAATACTCCCGAAACTGCGCTCATCACTCCTGCAAAACCGTTCGGCATAAAAGAAGATATCTGAGTCTCAGGATTCACCGGCGTCCAGTTATCCGTATTGATATAGGCAAAACCTACCAGAACCACTAAAATAATAACGGCCAGTTTAAGGATAACCAGGATGTTGTTGAAATTTTTGCTTTCTTTAACGCCGACATAACACAGCCACGTGATCAGTCCGTTAATGACCAATGCGGGAACGTCAACAATAAATTTTAAACTTCCCAATAAAGGAGCGTTTTTCCAGGCATTGATGAGTTCTTTATTTTCTGAGCCGTTCATGAAAGCTTTTTTGGCTTCCGTATAACTGCAGGTAAGGTAATCCGGAATATGCATTCCCAATCTTTCTAAAAAACTGGTGAAATAATCAGACCAGGAAAAGGCAACGTAGATATTTCCGAAAGAATATTCCATGATCAATGCCCAGCCGATGACCCAGGCAATAAGTTCACCAAAACTTGCATAGGCATAAGTATAAGCTGATCCTGCCGTAGGAATTCTGCTGGCAAATTCAGCATAGCAAAGTGCTGTAAATCCGCAGGCAAAACCACAAATCAAATACAGTAAAATGACTCCGGGACCTCCTCTGAAAACTGCTTCCCCCAAACTGCTGAAACTTCCTGCACCAATAATCGCTGCAATACCAAAGAACACAATATCCCAAACACCCAAAACCCTGTGCAGGTTTGTGGATGTATCTGACTCTGAATAGATTTTCCTTCTAAAAAGCTGACTCATTCAATTCTAAATTTGATTTGAAAAAAGCAAATGTAATTATTTATCTGAAATAATTTGGATTTTCTTAAGCTTTCTTCCCTAAAAGTTAAGAAGTCTTAAAAATTTATCCACTTATTAACAATGTGTTAAAACACTTGTATATACAATATCTTTTCAATATTTTCGTTGATGGATTGTGGATAATTTTTCCGCAGAATTTTAAATATAGTAAAGCTGATTATCAGTCTTAAACATTTTAAAATTTAAAATTAATGAAATCAAAAAAAATACTCTTAGCGGCTGCGGTGTTCTATTTCGGGATCTCCGACGCACAGCAGTCTCAGTACTTTACCCAAAAAGAAAACTACCGGTTCGGCCTTGCTGAAAATCTTTATCAGACCAAAATATACAACGCTTCTCAATACGAATATGCCCGACAATATTTCTACAATCAGAATTTGTCAAGGTCAAGACAGGAAGCGGCGCAGTTTTTTGATAATGTAATCGGTGTCATTCTTCAGAAAAACCATGCGGAAGAAGGTTTAACGGCATTTATTAAAGAATATCCGAACTCGGCGTATTTTGCACAGGCTAATTTACCGCTGGCCGATTATTACCTTGCTAAAAAAGATTTCCCGAAAGCTTTGGAAACACTTAAAAAAGTAAACCAATATCAGCTTTCCAAAGAAGAAAATACACAGTATGTCCTGAAATTAGGATATGCGAAGTTCATGATGGGAGATTCCAAAGGAGCAACCGATGCTCTTGAAGAAGCCTACAAAACGGCAGACGAATCCCAGAAAGGGGACATTGCTTACATGCTCGGACATTTGTATTACTCCGACAGGCAAAATGACAAAGCCTTCCAATATTTTGATTCGGTAAAAGATCAGCCGAAATATTCTAAGCTTGTCCGTCCTTATTATGTACAAATGTATTATAATGATAAGGATTATAATAAAGCAATTTCAGAAGGAACCGCTTTGCTGAATGAAGATATTTCAGAATCTTATAAAGCGGAAGTGCATAAAATCATCGGTGAAAGTTATTTCATGCAAGGGGATTACACTTCGGCTTATCCTCACCTTAAGGATTATCTGAGCGTTCAGCAGAACCCTTCGGAAAACGACCTTTACGAAATGGGATTTGTGGCGGCACAGCTTAAAAAATATGATGAAGCGGTTTCGTATTATAATCAATTGTTAAACAGCAATTCAGCGCTGGCTCAGAATGCTTATTATCAACTTGGAAATGCGTATCTCGCGGTAGATAAAAAACAAGAGGCGCTTTCTGCTTTCCGTTCTTCCTACCAGATGAACTATGATCCGAAAGTGAAAAAGCTGGCTCATGAACAGTATGCGAAATTAAGTTATGATATCGGGAATCCTTTTGAAAGCGCTTCCACGGTAATTCAGAATTATATTACGGAAAACCCGGATACCAACGGTTCAGAGATGAGATCGCTTTTGGTGAAATCATATCTGTATTCCGGAAACTACAAAGAAACGCTTAACGCTATCGACAGGCTTCAGAATTCATCCCCTGAAATTGATAAAATCGACCAGGAAGTTTCTTATTTATTGGGAACGGAAGAGTTTAACAAAGGAAATTATGACGAAGCGGAACAGTATTTCCTCAGAAGTTTAGGATTTAATATCAATAAAGAATTTAATAATAGAGCATTGTACTGGCTCGGACAGGTGTATTACCAGAAAGGAAATTATCCTTCTGCTATTGTTCGTTATGAAAAGCTCTTAAATGAAAATTTCCCTGAAAAGCAGCAGCTTCCTTACGATTTGGGATATGCTTATTTTAAATCTAAAAAGTTTGATCAGGCAGAACAGTATTTTACCCAATATTTGAAAAATCCGAAGCCGGAATTCAAAAATGATGCGGAGCTTCGTCTAGCAGACATCAATTACGCCAACAATAATCTGAATGAAGCCATTGCCATTTATGAGAAAAATGAAGATGCCACAGATTATACGCTGTATCAAAAGGCGATGGCATTAGGATTTAAAGGCGATACGCAGGCAAAGATTTCCAATCTGAAAAACCTGTTATCCAAATATCCGGATTCTGAATATTATGATGATGCCCAATATGAAATCGGTACGGCTTATGCCGCTCAGGATGATTTTGCCAACTCGAATGATTTCTTTGCTAAAGTCATCAGAAATTCATCAGACAAAGACCTTGTTGCCAATGCTTCAATCTACAGAGCTCAGAATTATATCGATCTAAACCAGAGTGATAAAGCTTTAGCTGAATTAAGATCTCTCGGCGAGCAGTACAGAAATACGGCTTACGCTGAAAAAATTGTGCAGGCTGCCAAACCGATCTTCACCAAAAACGGAGATGTGGCAGGATATGAAAGCTTTGCAAGAAATATTGGCGTCAATGTAGATGCCTCTGAAATCGACGAAATCAACCTTTCCACAGCGAAACAATACTTTGCTAAAAAAGACTACAAGAATGCAATTTCTTATTATGAGAAATATTTGACCCAGAACCCTACGGGAGAAGGTCTTTATCAGGCTAAATATGAGCTTGGGGAAAGCTATTACCAGACAAAAAATACAACAAAAGCACTCTTGGTTTTACAGGAAATTGCCAATGTTCAGAATGATTACCAGGATGATGCACAGACCCGCCTTGCACAGATTTATATTGCACAGGGCGATACGGCAGAAGCCAGAAAATACCTTGAAAACATCAGGAACTCTTCAAACGTGAATGTTAAAAACTACGCAAATGTAGAACTGATGAAATTGTATGCGGAAGAAAAGAATTTTTCTGGAGCCGAAAAACTGGCGGATGCGGTAATTGCCAATAATAAAAACTCAGCAGCCGTTATTGAAACCGCTAAAGTAATCAAAGCAAGAAGCCTCATGAATTCCGGAAAAGACAAGGATGCGCAGGCAGCTTATGCTTCTCTGGAAAAGTCTTCCAACACGGAAGTTGCAGCAGAATCACTTTACGCAAAAGCATTTTATCAAAATAAAGCGAAAGCTTTCAAATCTTCCAACGAAACCATTTTCAGGCTGGCTAATAATTATTCTTCCGAAGAATATTGGGGCGCAAAAGCGCTTGTGCTGATGGCGAAAAACTATGTAGGCTTAAAAGATAATTACCAGGCAAGTTATACCTGTGATCAGATTATCGAAAACTATAAAGATTTCCCGGAAATCGTAGCGGAAGCAAAAGAAGTGAAAAAGCAGATTAAAAAATAGCTTTCATGACAATTAAGGTTATAATATATTTTTTTCTTTTTTCTATTTCATTGTCTAGCTGTTTTCCTTCTTACAATGCTAATAACAAAGAATACAGAAGGATAAAACCGGATTTTCAAAAGCAGAAAGCTTTTGTCATCAATAAAGAACTGGAACGTGAATTTACTATTTTAAAACAATCTGATATTTATGAGATTGTAGACGATAGTACGGATGTCGCAAAAATAAAATTGTATGAATTAGTTCCGGATGAAAGGTTTCAGTGTGGCAATTTAATGGCAGGAAGTATGCTGACTTTAGGATTGTTGCCTTCGGTTTATCGTACTAAAGATACTTTCAGCTATGATGTTTCTGATAATGATACAATTAAAAATTATCAATTTAAATTAGAAGTTAATCAGAGTTTATGGCTATTTAATATATTCAGACTGGGTAAAACTTATAATAAACAAGCAGGGAAAGCATTATTGGGGAGTTATATGGCTTCCAGTAAATGATCTCTAATTATATTTTTTCAAATAAAGAAAATATGAACAGGAAAATTCAAATATTATCTATATTATTCTTAGGGGTTTCGTCGGTGGCGTTTTCCCAGATCAAAGAGGAAAAACTGATTCTTAATAAAAAAAGAGAACCGGAAGTAAAGAAGATCGAAAAAAAGAAAACTTCGGTAGAAACCATTAAAAATTATCCGCCGGAAGAAAAGTCCCAGAATCCTGTACAGTACAGAATTACGGATGTTCCTGCGGTTTCGGATTTTAAAACGTCTACCATCCAGGGACAGGATGTGACCCCGAAATTTGAAGGTTCGGCACAAAATAATTATATCCAGTTCGGAATGGGGAACTATGGGAAAATTCTGGGTGATGCCAATATTTCCAAAACCCTGGAAAACAAAATTGAAGTCGGTGTTGATGCTCATTTTCTTTCCACACAAGGCCTTAAAAAGGTTTACGACTGGGATTCTAAGCAAAGCTCTACCAAACTGGGTGCTTTCCTTAATTCTTACGGAGATAAAGGGAAATTCAACTTAAATGCCGAATACGGTTTAGACAGCTACAATTACTATGGAATTTATGCGCTTGAACCGGGAGATGTAGATCTGGACCAAAGGGTTAACCAATTCAAAGTAAATGGATATTATGATTTTTATTCCAATGAAATTCTGAATGATGTCCGGGTAAAATCATCTTTCCTGAAAGACCATTTTGATGCGCAGGAAAATCAGGTTTCCATTTTAGCCAACTTATCAAAACATGCAGTTGAAATCGGTAAATCCGGCGTTAATCTGAATGCTGATCTGGGCGTAGGTGTAGAAGCGGTGAAAAGCGAATTTGCTATTCTTAATCAGAATTCATCAAACTTTGTTAACCTGAATCTGGCTCCGAAAGTGACCTTTAGAAAGGGAGAATCCTATTTAATGTTGGGTTCTTCATTTGCATTTCTGAATTCAAAAAATCAGAATGCGATGATGGCTGAACAGATGAAAAATAACAAAACCTACTGGTTTCCACAGGCCGAATTCCAGTATGCTGCAGCAGATGAGTTTAAATTCTACGGTGGGGTAGACGGAGGTCTTAAACTGAATACCTATGCCGACCTTTTACAGCAAAATCCATTCATTGTTTCTGATCAGTACCTGAGACCAACTGAAACAAAGTACCATTTTTATGTAGGTTTGAGAGGAGATATCGACGAAATGTTTAAATATGATGTTTCTGCAGGCTACGGAAAAATGAATGATATCATGTTCTTCAGGGCAAATGATCTGTTTGATTATACTTCGGTGAACCGTTCTGCCTATAATTATGCCAATACTTTTTCTGCAGTTTATGACAACGGAAATGTAGGCGATATCAAAGGAAGCCTTCAGTATTTCCCGCTGGCAAATCTTATTCTTGATACGGAAGTGAAATTTACCAAGTTCGACCTTGATAATTACTCGGATATTTATAATGTACCGCTTGTAACCGCATCCATCGGGGCAAAATATACCATGCTTGATCAAAAATTAATGCTTGGTTTTAAAGGAATTTTTGCCAGTGACAGAACCACGAATTCGTTTGTGCTTGAGGGAGTTGGCAATCCGGTAACCTACCTTTCTACCGAGGATACCAATGATAAAGTTGGGGGGTATGCTGATTTAAACTTATCAGCAGAGTATAAAATTCACAAAAATTTCAGTATTTTCGCACTCGGAAATAATCTACTGAACTCCAAATACCAAACTTATAAAGGTTATAAAGTTCTTGGTGCACAAATTTTGGGAGGCGTGAAGATTACATTCTAATTAGAATTCATAGATGAT
The DNA here is from genome assembly GCF_900129385.1 of Chryseobacterium takakiae. Classification (GTDB taxonomy): domain Bacteria; phylum Bacteroidota; class Bacteroidia; order Flavobacteriales; family Weeksellaceae; genus Chryseobacterium; species Chryseobacterium takakiae. The sequence continues at coordinate 72,823 of NZ_FQVO01000013.1, forward strand.
AATTGATGAATGATTAATCATTTATAATTCATCAGTTATCATTTATAAAATGGCTCCGTAGTTCAACTGGATAGAATAACGGATTTCGGCTCCGTCGGTTGGGGGTTCGAATCCCTCCGGGGTCACTTAAGGAGACAACTTTAACGGTTGTCTCCTTTTTTATTTTGTAATTATTATTTGATAGATAAAATTTGTACCTTTATTTACAATTGTTTTTAATTATGAAAGCGCATCTGTTATCAGGTACATCAATAAAGCAGATAGAAATCGTTAAGGTAAAGGATAGCACCTGTTTTTGTTATACAGATGATGTCTCTGTGGAAGAACCATTGGAAATAAGGATTATATACGGCTTGGCTGATAAAAAAGAATCTAAAAATATATCGGTCACCATGAGAACCCCGGGAAATGATCCCGAACTGGCGGTTGGGTTTTTATTTACAGAAGGAATTATTACCGGCAATGAACAGATAAAAGCCATTTATTCCCCGGATAAAGCATGCGCGAGAAACAGCGAAAATAGCATTATTGTCGAACTTAATGAATCTTTCGTTCCTGAACTTATGAAGGTGGAAAGAAACTTTTATACCACTTCCAGTTGTGGTGTCTGTGGAAAAGCTTCCATAGAATCCATAAAAACAGTAAGCATTTTTAAAGAGCATAAAAAACAAAATACGGAAGTTTCTCTGGAAGTACTGTATCAGCTGTCTGAAAAGCTGCAGTCTTTTCAGAATAATTTTAGTATAACCGGTGGTATACACGCTTCAGGTCTTTTTGATTTGGAAGGTAACCTTCTTGCCTTACGTGAAGATGTGGGAAGACATAATGCTTTGGATAAGCTTATAGGATATGCGCTGTCTGCGAATATGCTTCCACTTGACAATACAATTTTGCTTCTCAGCGGAAGAGCAAGCTTTGAGCTGATTCAAAAGGCCGCAATGGCGGGAATTACAACTGTTGCCGCAATAGGAGCTCCATCAAGTCTGGCAATAGAGCTGGCAAAAGAATTTGATATGACTTTATTAGGCTTCCTGCGCAACAACAGATTTAATATGTATCATTGCGGAAGCCATTTTAAAATTGAAAATTTATTATGAAAATAAGAATTAAAGACCATTCAGTAAGATACCGTTTGACCCAGTCCGAAGTAGCAGAATTAGGAAAAAGCGGAAAGATTTCAAACACCACAGAGTTCATTAACCGTTCTTTTGTTTATGTTATTGAAAAAACAGAAGATTCGGAACTATCAGCAGCTTTTATTGAAAATAAAATTATCCTGAAAATGCCGGAAACCATGATTGATGAATGGATTTCTACCGATAGAGTAGGTTTTGAAGGAAAATCCGGTTTGGTAAAGATTCTGGTGGAAAAAGATTTTGTGTGTATTGATAACACCCTGGAAGATCAAAGTGACAATTATCCTAATCCGAATATTAAATGTTAAGTCTTTCATTTTTTAAATGTAGAAAATCATGGAAAACAAAGATCTGTTCAGTAAAAAAGATGAAAGCAGCAAAACACCTTCAGCAGAATCTCCATATCAGTTAGCGGACCTTAAAATAAAAGCTCCGAAAAATTGGGCAGCGGGAGTTCCAGCCGTTATTCACTCCATCGATCAGCTTATTCTCAATGCTTCTGTTCTTCGCGGCGGAAGAGCACTTTTCAGCATGAACCAGTTTGATGGATTTGATTGTCCCAGTTGTGCCTGGCCCGATCAGGATGATGAGCGTTCTAAATTAGGAGAATATTGCGAAAACGGCGCAAAAGCTCTGGCGGAAGAAGCTACTTCAAAAAAGATCGGCGCAGATTTTTTTAAAGAAAATTCTGTATATGACTTAGCAAAAATGACAGATTTTGAAATCAGCCAGCTGGGAAGGATCGCAGAACTAATGTATCTTCCGAAAGGAGGAACGCATTATGAGCCGATAAGCTGGGATGATGCCTTTGCAAAAATTGCAGAAAAATTAAACGCACTGGATTCACCGGATGAAGCCATATTTTACACCTCAGGAAGAACAAGCAATGAAGCAACGTGGGTGTATCAGTTATTCGGCAGAGAATTCGGAACCAATAATTTTCCGGACTGCTCCAATATGTGCCATGAAACTTCAGGATATGCGCTTTCCAGAAGTATCGGAATAGGAAAGGGAACTGTAAAACTGGAAGATTTTTATGATACTGATTTAATCATTATTATCGGACAAAATCCGGGAACCAATTCGCCGAGAATGCTTTCTGCCCTTACAAAAGGGAAAAAGAACGGCGCTAAAATCATAGGAATCAATCCGTTGCCGGAAGCCGGTCTGAAAGGATTTAAAGACCCTCAGAATGTCCGTGCATTACTGAACAAGCCTTTCGAATTATCAGATTTACATCTTCCCGTTAAGATCAACGGAGATATGGCGCTTTTAAAGGCCCTTCAAATCCTTGTGTTGGAAGAAGAAGCGAAAAATCCGGGGAAAGTGCTGGATCATGATTTCATAACCAATAAAACAGCATGTTTTGAAGCTTTGGCTGAAGAATTAAAACGGTATGACCTTGATTTTTTATCCCTGCAATGCGGAATTCCGGTAGAAAATTTGAAGGAAGCAGCACAGATGATTGCTTCAAAAAAACGCATCATTATTTGTTGGGGGATGGGAATCACGCAACAGCATAATGGTGTGGAAATGATCTATAATATTGTAAACCTTTTATTAATGAAGGGCAGCATCGGGATTCGCGGGGGAGGAGTCTGTCCGGTCCGTGGTCACAGCAATGTTCAGGGAAACAGGACTTTACTCATCAATCATCATCCTACAAAAGAGCAATTAGACAAGCTGGAGGAATATTATGGTTTTAATGTTCCCAGAAAAGGAGGCTATGATGTGGTGAATGCACTGAAAGCGATGCACGAAGGAAAAGTGAAATTTATGTTCTGCATGGGTGGAAATTTTCTTTCCGCATCACCCGATACCAGCTTCACGGCAGAAGCCATGCGTACTCTCGAAATGTCGGTCATGGTTTCTACAAAACTCAACAGAAATCATCTCATTCATGGAAAAGAAGCGCTCATCCTGCCGGTAATTTCCAGAAGTGAAAAAGATATCATTAATGGAGAAATTCAGCATGTAAGTACAGAAAATTCAATGGGAGTAATCCAGGCTTCAAAAGGAATTTTAGATCCTATTTCAGAACATTTGATCAATGAAACCCATGTTGCATGCAGAATGGCAAAAGCGGTTTTAGGAGACCGTTCTGTAATTGACTGGGATAAATTCATCAACAGTTATGATGCCATCCGTTATGATGTAGAGCAATGCATCCCGGGATTTGAAAATTACAATGAAAGAGTGGTGCAAAAAGGTGGTTTTTATCTTCCGAACGCTGCAAGAGACGGTGTCTTCAACAGCGAATTTTATCCTGGAAAAGCAGCCTTCAACATCACATCAGTACCGGATAATTTGCTTGCCGAAGATGAATATCTGATGGGAACAACCAGAACACACGACCAGTTCAACACCGTTGTATATGGTTTAAATGACCGCTACCGCGGAATTTTCAACGAAAGAAGAGTCGTTATGATGAATGAGAAAGATATTGAAAAGGCTGGATTAAAAGAAGGCGATCACGTAGATCTTTTTAATTATGATGATGGCAAAGAGAGAATTGCACCGCTTTTCATTGTCGTAAAATATCCTATTCCGCAGAAAAGTACCATGACCTATTTCCCGGAAACCAATGTTCTGGTTTCTATTAACAATGTAGTAAATGGTGCCAATATGCCTGCCTCAAAATATGTCCGGATTAAAATCAGAAAACATAATCCCGATATTTTTAAAAAGATCGATGAACACATCATCGCAGCAGCAGGAACAACTATAGAGTAAAATAATTTGGTTAAAAAATTAAATTTTTAATATTCTTTGGGCTTTTTCCAGATCTTCGGGAGTATTCACGTTCATCAGAAAATCAGGATTTTTTGGTTGTAGTATTGTGGCATCACTGTTAATCAAAATTTTTCGGAGCGAGGTATTTCCTTTTGCAAGAAAATGCTGAAGCAAAGGATAGCTTTTAGGTTCCCATATTGCGATCAGCGGTTCCGGTAATCCGTCAGAAGGATTTTCATACGCTGTTGCTGTTTTTTCCGGATCTCTGGATTGGATAAGAAATTTTATATGGTTTTTATCTAAAAGAGGAAGATCACATGCAATGACCAGCCATGCTTTATCTCTCTGGAAATCCAACGCAGAAAGCAATCCGCCAAAAGGCCCCATATTTACAAAAGTATCGGGAAGAGCCTGATAATCTGAATTAAAATTTTCAAGCTGATCCTGTCGGCATGAAATAAAAACCTGATCGCACAACGAAGCTAAAAGATCAGCTGCATAATACCGCTGTTCTTTGCCATGCCAGTTGATTTTGTCTTTAGGATTTCCCATTCTCAGGCTTTTTCCTCCTGTGAGAATAAGTCCGTTTAATTTGGGAAAATCAGTCCTGGAAAGCATAATTGTAATTCTGCTACAAATATACTGAATGTTTTTCGGCAAAAAGAGTACTTTAAAACCTGAAAATATTCGGCAGTACACAAATATCCGGGCTAAATTTAAAACTAACCTAAAAAAGTTCGCTATTTTTATAAATGAATTAAAATGTTATGATGGATAATGATTTTGTTTACCTGGATTATAACGCTACAACTCCGGTTGATCAGCGAGTTTTAGAAGCGATGCTGCCTTATTTTAATCAGTTCTATGCCAATTCGGGAAGCTCTCATCTTTTCGGACTTACTGTAAGAGAAGCCGTTGAAAATGCCACAGAAGAAGTAGCAGAACTGATTGGTGCCGAACCGCGAGAAATTATTTTTACATCAGGGGCTACAGAATCTGTAAATCTTGCGTTAAAAGGATTTAAAACAGATACCGATAAAAACCATATCATAACGGTGACCACAGAGCATAAAGCCGTTTTGGATACCTGTGCGCAACTCGAAAAAGATGGATTTAAGGTTGATTATCTCAATGTTGACCATTTGGGAAATATCAATCTTTCTGAAATGGAATCTCTGATTACTGAAAGAACGTTGATGGTCTGTATCATGTTGGTGAATAACGAGACAGGAGTCATCCATCCTATCCAAGAAATTGGTGAAATCGTTCACGGAAAAAATTGTTATTTTTTTTGTGATGCTACACAGGCAATTGGGAAAATACAAATTGACGTAAAGGAACTCAATATTGATTTGATGGCTTTCTCCGCCCATAAATTTTGCGGGCCAAAAGGAGTAGGTGCACTTTATATTTCTTCTGCGATTAAAAATAAGATGCAGTCACAAATTCAGGGAGGAGGACAACAGAATAATCTCAGAAGTGGTACTTTAAATATTCCCGGAATTATCGGATTGGGAAAAGCAGCCGAGATCGCACTTTTGGAAATGGAACAGGATGTGCAAAAAATTAAAGCGCTAAGAGATCATCTTGAAAATGAACTGCTGAAAATTCCTCAGACAAGCATCAACGGAGATCATTCCGCAAGGATTTTCAATACCACCAATATCTGTTTTGAAGGTATTTATTCCGAAGATTTTATTCTTTCCTTGGGAAATATCTGTGTTTCCAGCGGTTCTGCCTGCAATGCTGTTACCACAAAACCTTCTCATGTCCTTAAAGCAATGGGAATGAGTGATCGGGATGCATTGTCTTCAATACGATTCAGCATAGGAAAATATACAAGCTTTTCGGAGATTGAAACCGCTGTGGAAAAAATAGAGAAAACAGTTCTTCTCCTGAGAAATAGATAATTAGCATAAGCTTAAGAACAACACAAAATATCACTAGGAATGGGCTTTAGCCCACTTTAATGATTAAGATGGAAAATTGGCTTTAGCCAAAACTCATACTTGATTTCGGATGGTTAATTTTAATTTGGATCTTACATCGAGCTGAAGCCCAATATAATTGATAAAATACAACATTTTGACTATCAATTAATTTTTAATCTTTTTTATTGAACTTAAGTTAGAATTAAATTTCATTTTAACTATTACATAAGATTGTTTAAAGTAAAAGAATTTTGCTCCTTTAGGAGCAGAGTCTGTGTAGAAATAAGAATACATTGATCAATCAATCCGTAGGATTGATATCTATAATACGATAAATATCCTAAAGATAGCGTTCCTACGGAACGCCAAACATCTTCCGAATATGGTGTCTACACAGATAAAACTCAATGGAGTTTTTTAACTATTACTTTTAGCTACATAGAAATGAAACTCAACATCATTAATGCCCGTCTCCCTTTTTTACCGAAAATACATGCAAAACCTGCGGAAACAAAGCCTGGACATATTCTTTTACCGCACCGAGAGATCCCGGAAACGTTAAAATCAGCATATCATCAGAAAATCCTGAGATTCCCCGCGAAAGCATAGAAGTTTTTACCCGATCCTGTCCGTAATTTCTGGCGGTCTCCATAATTCCCGGAATTTCTTTGGTGATAAATGGTAAAACTGCTTCGGGAGTAACGTCACGATCTGAAAGACCCGTTCCGCCTGTGAAAACAAGAAGGTGACAGCCTTTATTTTTATAGATTTCTATCTTTTGCTGAATAGCAGAAACCTCATCCGGAACCACTGAATAATTAACATTGACAATTCCGTGATTTTTTAGAGATTCCACCAAAAAATTTCCTGAAGTATCATTTTTAAGTCCCTGAGAAACAGAATCACTGCAAACAACGACTGCAGCGGTAATGTTTTCTGTTTCAATATTTTTCTGATTGCTCTTTCCGCCCTGTTTTTCCAAAAGCCGGATGTTGGAAATCTCTACATTTTTATCAATCGGTTTCAGCATATCGTAAATGACCAAAGCCGCTACAGAAGCTCCATGCATGGCTTCAACTTCAACGCCGGTCTTATAAATAGTATGAACTTCAACGGTAATGTTTATATCCAAACCATTCATTTCATAATTAATCGCGGCAAATTCCACAGGTAAAGGATGACAGTCGGGAATAAGATCGCTGGTCTTTTTTATCGCCAGCAAAGCAGAAGCTCTTGCAAATTCAAGAACGCTGCCTTTCGGAACGGTTCCCTTTTGTACGGCTTCTACCGTTGAAATTGCTGACGTTTTTATGGTTGCCGCTGCAATTGCTTTTCGCAGCGTAAAGGTTTTAAAAGTAATATCTACCATGGTTTATTGGTTTATTTTCCACTGATGCGTTTCATCTTCAAAAATTTCTCTGCCCCAGATCGGAAGCTCATTTTTGATACGTTCAACAACTTCATTGCAGGCTAAGGTTGCGTCTTTCCGATGTTTTGATGAGGTGAATACAAAAAGACAGATTTCTCCCGTATTTACCACACCGAGACTGTGATGAATATGCATACATTTGAGATTATATTTTATAAAAATCTCTTCGCGGATCGTTGCCATTTGAGTAAGGGCTAAATCTTCGTAAGCTGTATATTCAATCGCCTTTACCGTTTTATCATCAATTTCATCGGCCCGGATCTGTCCCAGAAAAATCTGATGGGCTCCGATCTCCGTTTTTGTGGAATGTTTCGTAATACTTTCCGCGATGAATAAAGGTGAAATAGGACTATTCTGAAATATATTTTTAACGTTGCTCATAAGTTTCTTTGTTTAAATGATTAATGCCGCCTTCCAGATGACTGATCTTGTATTCCGGTCCTAAAATTTCCTGTAAAATTTTCGCTCCGGACAGGCTTCTTTTACCGGATTGACAAACAACGATAATATTTTTATTCTGGATCTGACTGAAATTTTCCTTCAATTGAGATAAAGGTATTGAAAGATACGGAAGCTCCAATTTTGGTTGTTCTTCCGGTTCCCGAACATCAATCACATCGGTGTCATGAAGTTTTGTGGCTTCTTTAAATTCTGAAGGAGAAATGTTTTTAATTCCGGCCAATTCAATTCCGCAGTGAAGCTGATAGTTCATCTTCTCAAATTCGTCAATACTATAAGGAATATTTTTATCCGTTAAATCCGGAGAAGGAATTTCAAAAACGGCAGTCTGATAATTCAGGATATTGATTGTCATTAATTTGTTGATTAATCCGTCACCAATTTCTGTAATCAATTTAATTGCTTCTGTAGCCTGTAAAGTTCCTATAACTCCTGGTAAAACGCCCAGAACTCCCGCATCATTACAGTCAGGAACTTCTCCCGGATTTGGAGGTTCAGGAAAAAGATTTCTGTAATGGGTAACACCATCTTTGTTTTTTACATTAAAAACGGCAATCTGCCCCTCATACTGAAAAATGGCTCCGAAAATCAGAGGTTTTTCCAAGATTCTGCAAATGTCATCAAGAAGATAACGGGTAGGGAAATTATCACTACAGTCTATCACTACATCATATTGAGAGATGATTTTAACCGCATTTTTTATGGTAATCCGTTCAGGGAAAATAGTGAATTGTACTTCTTGATTCATGGCTTTCAGCCTTTCGAGAGCAACTTCGGTTTTCAGCTTACCAACATCATCAGAATTGTAAAGGATCTGCCTGTGCAAGTTGCTTAGCGAAACCCGGTCATCATCCACAATGCCTATATTTCCCACTCCGGCTGCTGTAAGGTATTGGAGCACCGGACAACCCAAACCACCGGCTCCGATCACAAGAACCTTGGCTGATGTAAGTTTACGCTGAGCCTCAATGCCAAAACCCTGCAGCTTGATTTGTCTATTGTATCGTTCTAAATTTAACATAATTTATCCTCCTGAATATGGTGGCATTAAGGCTACCACGTCGTTGTTTCGTAAAGCCGTGTTTTCTGAAATAATTTTTTGGTTCACCGCAATTCTCAGCTTTAATTCTTTCAATTGAGGAAATTTCTCAGTTAGCTGACTGAGAAATTCACCGGTGTTTTCAGCTTCCGCTTCAAAATCCGGACCTAAAATTTCTTTTAGTCTGCCAAAGCTTATTATTTTTACAATACTCATTCATTTACTTTTTTTAACTGTATTTTGTATTATCTTGATATTTTAAATAGTGCTTGCTATTAATTTATAGGAAGCCATTAAAAGTACAATGGCAAGTACATATTTCAGACCGTTCTGGTTCAGTTTTTTTGAAGCTAAATAGGCACCAAGCAATCCTCCTGCAAAAGCACAGATAATGTACATCCACATATCGCTGGTAAAGAATATTTCTTTAGTGAACATTCCTCCCAATCCTGCTACGGAATTAACAAAAATAAAGGCTGCACTGATGGCGGCGGTTTGTTTCTGATTCGTCCATTTCAGTAAAATAAGTACCGGAGATAATAAAATTCCTCCGCCAATACCAATCATTCCGGACAATAAACCAATCACTCCCCCAAAAAGTAAAGATAAATAGATTTGGGGATCTTTCAGTTCGCTGTCATCCGGACTTTTAAAAAAGAAAAAACGGAAAACAGGGAAAAGCAGTAAAATTCCCAAAATCCGTTTGTACAGCGTATCTTCAATATGGATCATCCCACCCACAAAAGCCAGCGGAATTGATGCTAAAGCAATCGGAATAATGATCCGGAGTTTAAAATGTCCTCCCCGATAATATTGTATGAAAGAAGTAAGCGAAACGAACAGATTAAGCACCAAAGCGGTCGGTTTCATTTCTTTGGGAGCTATTCCGTATAAAGCCATTAACGCCAGATAACCGCTTGCGCCGCCGTGTCCTACTGCCGAATATAATGCAGCGATGACAAATAAAATCAGATAAAAAAATTCAACATTCATTATTTGATCTTTACTTTAATAGTATAATTTCAACCTCTTCATCTTTTTCACAGCCCTCGGAATCTTCAGGTAAAACCATCAGACAATTGGCTTCTGCAAAAGACTGAAGACGATACGATTCCTGCGCATGAAGCGGCGTTACTTTTCCGTTGTCATAGGTTGCTTTCAGGAAATGGGTAAGGCCAATTTTCTTTTCATACGAAGAAGCTGATGCTGCATTCGTTTTTTCCGTAATTGCCGGACGTTTCATCATTTCTGAAAGTAGTGGCGCAATATATAAATAAAAACACGTTAATGCCGATGACGGATTTCCGGGTAACCCGAAAACAAGTTTTTCTCCCTTCGTCCCAAAATAAAAAGGTTTTCCGGGTTTCTGGCGGATTTTATGAAATTTCTGTTCAACGCCGCATTGTTTAGTGGCTTCAATTACAAAATCGTAATCGCCCACACTTACCCCGCCCACCAAAATCACAATATCTGTTTTGGAAATCGCCAGATCCAGCGTTTTTTCAACTTCAGAAGGATCGTCTTTTACCCAAAAACTTTTAATGGAAATAATTCCACACTGTTTTAAAACACTTTCCAACTGATAGGAATTGGATTCGTACACCTGACCGAAGCTTAAATTTTCTCCCGGTTGTACGAGTTCGTTTCCCGTAAGAATTAACGAAACCGATGGAGCCACAAAAACCTTAACTTCCTTACATCCGATTCCTGCTAGATATCCGATGGCAGCAGCAGAAAGATAGCTTCCTGAACGTATTGCCACACTGTCTTTTTTCGCATCGCTTCCGGCATTCCGTACATGCAAACCTTTTTCCAGGTCGTGATCATTAACCGTGAGATATCCGTTTTCAATCACAGCTTTTTCCTGCATGACGATAGTGTCTGCGCCGATGGGAAGGGGAGCACCCGTAAAGATACGACAGGCATTGCCTTTTTCGAGATGGAACTGTTCTGTGGATCCCGCCTGCATTTCGCCTGAAATTTTTAGCTTCAAGTTTTTATCTTCAAAACGGATCGCGTAGCCGTCCATTGAGGATTGTGAAAAATTCGGGATATCATATTTCGAATAAATATCTTCTGCAGTTGTATGTCCGAATGCTTCTTTCAAAGGAAGAATCTGAGTTTTCGTTTCAGGAATATTTTGTTCGATTATTTTTTTTGCTTCCTCTACGCTTATCATGGTTTGTTTTTTAAATGATTATAATCTGACGGAGTATCAATGTCAACAGCGCCTTTTTCAAACTCAAAAGATTCCACATCGTCCATATTCTGCTGAATGATTTTTTTGGCACCCTGTTCACCGGTAAGCTCCATTAATGGGTTAAAATATTTTTTAGAAAATAAAGCAGGAACACCCAATGTATCGGCATATTGTGCAACAACAATTTCCTTTGATGAAGTCTCGTGTAGTTGAATCATCTCTAAAAATACGTCACGCGTAAGATAAGGCTGATCACATACCGAAATGAAACACTTCTCCATTTCCGGAAAGTTATTTAACAGCACTTTCATTCCTGATTGTATGGATGAAGCCATTCCTGATTCCCAGTTTTCATTGATAATGATGTGTATATTTTTATTTTTAATAACGGAAGATATTTCATGATGACGGGCTCCAAGAACCAAAACGATTTGATTCGGATCAAATATTTCCAAAGCAGTATCAGTTATTCTTTCTAATAATGTTTTTCCCTGATACACCAAAAGCTGTTTCGGAGATCCCATTCTGGAAGAATTTCCGGCTGCCAATACTATAATTCCTGTATTTTTCATTATCCGCCAATATTGATCATACTCCGGTTCTGAATGATTGATGTGTTTATTTTTTCAAATTGTTCATTCAGTTGTCCGCCCTGTGTTTTTGCTTTAGACCAAATAGCAGATTCTATAATTGGTAAAATATCTTCACCGTTTCGTAAAGGCGTAAGAAGATCGGTTTCCTTTTTTGAAAACAGGCAGTTCTTTAATTTTCCGTCTGCGGTAAGCCTTATTCTGTTGCAGCCGCTGCAAAACGGTTCGCTCATCGTGCTTATAATCGAAAAACTTCCTTTGTGCCCATCAATACTGTATGCCTTCGCCGTGTCATGAAAACCAACCGGAAGCGGATTGAAATCATATTTTTCCCTGATGATATTCAGAATGTCTTTTTGGGTCATGACCTGATTGCTGGTCCATCTGTTTCCGCTGAAAGGCATAAACTCAATAAACCGTACTTCTAAAGGATGATCTTTTGTAAAAGCGATAAAATCTGAAATTTCATCATCATTGATGTCTTTCATGGCAACAACATTGATCTTGGTTTTGATATTATGCTGCAGTAAAAGATCAATATTTCGGAGAACACGGTCAAAATAATCACGGCGGGTAATTTTCAGGAATTTTTCTTTCTGCAAAGTATCAAGACTAATGTTGATGCTCTGAAAATTGGACTGAATAATTTCGGGAAGCATATCATCAATTCGGATGCCGTTGGTAGTACAATTCAATTGCACTGGCAGTTTACCCAGATTTCTGATGATTTTTGCAGCATCTTTTCTTACAAATGGCTCACCACCGGTAAGCCTGATCTTGTTAACTCCATTTTTTACAAATAATCTGGCAATGGTATCAATTTCATCGGTCTGCATGAGTTTTGAATGCGGGGTAAAATCATAATTTTCTTCCGGCATACAGTAAAAGCAGCGCAGGTTGCAATTGTCCGTTAAAGATATCCGAAGATAATTATGGCTTCTTCCGAATTGATCTGTTATCATAATTCCTTATATACTGAGAATATCAGTATGCATTTTTTCTGGTTTATCCCGTAGCGATGAACCTTTTTTTCCGCTCAAGACCGCTTTGATCTCTGCAGTTACGGAAATGGCAATTTCTTCCGACGTTTCAGCACCAATATCTATTCCAACAGGGCCAAAAAGTTTATTTAATTCTTTTTCACCGACCGTAATTCCCGAATTTTTAAGATCATCCATCATTCTGTTGAACCTCGTTTTCGGTCCCAGCAATCCGATGTATGGTATAGGTTGATGGATGATGAGCTTTAGCAAAGCGAGATCATAATTATAATTGTGAGTCATCATCACGAAAACCGTAGCTTCATCAATTTCGATGGTTTTAATAATTTCTTCGGGCGTTGCAAGCAATACTTCATCTGCAAGAGGAAATCTTTTTTTCAGGGCATGTGTTGCTCTTCCGTCTGCAATTACTATTTTCCATCCTAAAATGGAAGCGGTTTCTACCAAAGGTTTAACATCATTTCCTGCTCCTGTAATAACAAGCGTAGTCTGAGGCGGAAGATATTGGAGTAAAATTTCATTTGATGAAAGCCTGGCCAATATATTTTGTTTTTTTTCTAAAACTTCTGAAGAAAAACGGTTCACTTCACTTTCTGAAATACAACCGGAATCTGATAAAATAAAATCTCCCTTTTTCAAAAGTCCAATAGTTCCGGTCTGCTTATTTCTTTTTTCCAGTGAAAATAGAGTTAAAATTACAGATTCGTTTCTTTTTTCAGTCGTTTTTTCTAAAAGAGAAATAGGATTTTGAGCAGAATTTTCATCAATATATTCAAAAAGAATATGCACAATCCCGTTACACCCCAATTGTACCCCAAATTCCAGATCATCCGGATTACTGGTATCATAAGTGATAAGTTTGTTGTTTTTCTGATGAATGGCAAGTAGCGCTTTTCTCAACGCATCACCCTCCAGGCATCCTCCGCTGATGGCTCCTGTAAGCTGGCCGTCCTCCGTCACCAACATTCTTGCTCCAGCTTGCCGGTAAGAGGAACCTTCCACTTTTACGACTGTTGCCAGAGCTGATTTTAACCCATTAATCTGTGCTTTTTTATAAGCTTTTACAATATCATTGATCTCTTTCATCAGAATACATTTTATGGATTAATCTTTGCTTTAAACTTGAGTATGATTTTTGTTGAGGTAAAAATCACTAAAAAAGTTATTATATATTCAAATTTACATAAATAATATATGTTTTTTTAATAGTCTTAACTAAAAACAGTAATATTGGTATATAAAACGGTAATGCGTATCATCAATTTGTTATTTTATTTGGTGATATTTGTTAAACCTATATCATGTACGATTATATTGATTTAAAAAAATATTTTTATGGAATTAAAAGGACAATACAGCAGGAGGAGCTTCCTAAAGGTTTCGGGGTTACTGGCTGGTTTTATGGCTATTCCGTCTTCGGTAAAAGCCATTTATCAGGATGTGAAACAGTATCTTGTTCCCAGGAAAAATGTATCCAGGCTTACGCTTTCCATCAATAAAAAAAGTCATACGCTTTATGTTGATACCCGTACTACCTTACTAGACCTTTTAAGGGAACAGCTTAATCTCACAGGATCAAAAAAAGGTTGTGACCATGGTCAGTGCGGTGCCTGTACCATACACATTGACGGAGAAAGAGCACTGAGTTGCCTTACATTGGCAGCAATGGCTCAGGAAAAAGAAATCACAACCATTGAAGGTTTGGCAAACGGAGATGAACTTCATCCGATGCAGAAAGCATTTATAGAATGTGACGGATTCCAGTGCGGGTATTGTACGCCGGGACAGATTATGTCTGCGGTGGCCTGCGTCAAGGAAGGTCATACGGGCTCCGTAGAAGAGATTAAGGAATATATGAGCGGCAATCTTTGCCGTTGCGGAGCGTATAATGGTATTGTTCAATCCATTCAAAAAGTTGCAGCCCATGAGACCGTTTAATTTTGAAAAAGTAAAATCTGATGCTGAGGCTTCATCAATGAAATCTACAGTCAGTCAATATATTGCAGGCGGAACCAATCTGGTAGATCTGATGAAGAAAAATATTGCTCAGCCGGAAAAACTGATTGATGTTTCTACAGCATTATCAGAGGAAGTAATTCATCAGAATAATATATTACAGATTGGTGCAATGGCGAGTAACAGTAAAGTAGCAAATAACAGGGAAGTAGTTGAGAAATTTCCTCTTATTTCAAAAGCTATTCTTGCCGGTGCATCACCACAGATCAGAAATATGGCAAGCTCAGCAGGAAATTTGCTGCAGCGTACAAGATGTCCTTATTTCTATGACATCACGACACCTTGTAACAAAAGAAAGCCTGACAGCGGCTGCAGTGCCATTGATGGTGCCAACAGAATGAGTGCCATCGCAGGATATAATAATCAATGTGTCGCTGTTCATCCTTCAGATTTTTGTATTGCACTGGTGGCCCTTGATGCAACTGTAACGGCAAAAACAAAGGATCAAAAAGAAATTAAAATACCATTTAAGGATTTTCATAAACTGCCGGAAAATACGCCCTGGCTGGATAATAATTTACCACAGGATGCCATAATAACCAATATAGAAATTCCAGATAATGCTTTCGGGAAGCATTCTGCTTATGTAAAAGTAAGGGACAGGACTTCATATGCTTTTGCATTGGTTTCGGTTGCTGCAGCACTGGATCTCGACGGGAAAAGAATAAAAGATGCCCGCTTAGCTTCAGGAGGGGTAGCGCACAAACCCTGGAGATGGCTGGAAGCGGAAAAATTTCTGAATGGCAAACGCGCTACAAAGGAAGTCTTTGAGGAAGCAGCAAGATTGGCAACTAAAGATTTAAAGCCATTATCCGAAAACGGCTATAAGATTCCGATGCTTCGGGGAGCGATGGTAACCGCATTACAAAATTGTGTCAATCAATAAGATTGAAAATTAAAAAGTAACAATTATGGGATTACTCGAATTATTGAAAATCAGGTCCAAAAGACCCGAAGGACGTGTAGAAGGGATAGAAAAAGTTACAGGGATCGGTAAATATGCTGCCGAGTACGAGGTAAAAAACGTGTGTTATGCCGTCTTGGTAAACAGTACGGTGCCTTCCGGAAAGATACAATCGATATTGGTTGATAAAGCTAAAGCAGTAGAAGGTGTTATTGACATCATTACACATCTGCATAAACCTTCCGTTCCAGGTATGGCGACGGAAGAAAAAATTAAAGAAGCGAAATTCGGCTTACCGATTTTTCATACGGATAAAGTGTTTTTCAAAGGTCAGCCTATTGCGATGGTGATTGCAGAGACGCTGGAAGACGCCACTTTCGCCGCTTCATTAGTGGAAGCTCAATATCAGAAAGATCGTTTTGCGGTGGATTTTGATTCTGCGAAAGAATCCGTTGCTTTAAAAGCAGAAGGAAAAGAAAGAGGAAGCTTTGACAGCTGGCAAAATGTACCGTTCATAGTAGATCAGCAATACAATATTAAGGCAGATGTGCACAACCCTATGGAAATGCATGCTACGATTGCTTATTGGACGGGAAATAATACCTTACGTCTTTATGATAAAAACCAAGGCGTAAACAATGTTCAGAAAATATTTGCCAAATTATTTGAACTTCCTGAAAAGAATATAGAAGTATTCAGTGAATTTGTAGGCGGCGGCTTCGGATCAGGATTAAGGGTCTGGCCCCACGTTTTAGCTTCAGTGATGGGAGCTAAACAGGTTGGGCGTCCCGTTAAGCTCATGCTTACCCGTCCGCAGATGTTTGCTGCTACAGGCTACAGACCGGCATCATGGCAAAGAGTGAAAATCGGGTCAGATCAATCAGGGAATTTGGTAGGAATTTTACATCAGGCAAAGAACGAAACGTCAGTATATGAAAACTTCAACGATGGTATCACCCGCGTGACAAGGTTAATCTATAAATTTCCCAATTTAAAAACAGAAGCAGCAAGTGTTCCTTTAAATTTAAGCACACCAACGTGGATGCGCGGCCCAGGCGACTGTACCGGAGTATTCGCCTTAGAATCCGCAATAGATGAATTATCTTATAAGCTTATAATGGATCCTGTAGAACTGCGGTTAAAAAATATTTCACTGGAAAAACATCCCGATTCCAATCTGCCGTGGTCTACCCATTTTCTTGACGAAGGCCTGAAAAAAGGTGCTGAAATGATTGGCTGGAATGCCAGAAAATCAACTCCTGCTACCGTTCATGAAGGTGATTGGTATATCGGCTACGGAATGGCTGTAGGAATGTGGAATGCGGGAAGGAGAGAGGCGAAAGCAGCAATTGTAATGCATAAAAACGGCAATATTGTTGTACAGACTGCTATGACTGATATCGGAACCGGCACAGGAACCGGAATGCAGAATATTGCCCACGAAATTACCGGAATTCCAAAAGATAAAATCAGTATAGAACTGGGGAATTCTGCGCTGCCTCCTGCACCAAGTCAGGGTGGAAGTACAGGATTGTCTTCCGTAAGTGGAGCCGTGTATGATGCGAGCAATCAGCTAAAACAGAAGCTGGCAGAATATGCATCGGTTGTTAACCAAGGCTTTAAAGGAGCTGTTTTGGAAAATATTCTTCTGTCGGATAAAGGTATTAGTTTAAGAAATAGTTCAAAAGTCTTTGTTTCTTACGAAGAACTGTTTGAAAAGAATAATCTTAATGAAGTACGTCTTGAAGTAGCATCAAAGCCGGGAAGTGAACGTGAAAAATTTGCGTTCTGTTCATCTGCGGCACATTTTTGTAAAGTGCGTGTCAATAAGCGAACCGGAAAAGTGAAAATAGAAAAACTGGCCGTAGTGGGAGATGGCGGAAAAATCATCAACACGCAGGCAGCAGCAAACCAGATGTCCGGAGCTGCGGTTGGCGGCATCGGTATGGCTTTAATGGAAGAAAATCAGATCGATGCAAAATTAGGTACACTAATCGGTAATGATCTGGCAGGATATCACTTTGCCGTAAATGCTGATGTTCCAATTATTGAAGTTGAATTTATTAATAAACCTGATCCAAATATCAATCCTTCAGGAGCCAAGGGTCTGGGAGAAGTTGGAATTATTGGTACTGCACCGGCAATAGCCAATGCTATTTATAATGCCATCGGTGTACGGATGAGAGATTTGCCCATTACCCCTGATAAAATTTTAATGGCATTGTCACAAAAATAGACTGCTGTTTTATATTTTAGAATCATATCAATATTCTGTATCTGAACGGTACAGAATATTTTTTTATCCTTTCATGATCTATTTCCTTATTTAGATTGAATATATTTAAATCAATTTCAGGCTTGAGCATATCTAACGGTTCTTTTTTTGTATCACTACCCATAACCAAATTACCTATTTATGGCAAATACCGGAAAACAATCTATTACACTAAAAGTAAATGGAAAGGAACATCATCTGGATGTACTTCCCTGGGTATCACTTCTTGATGCTCTCAGAGAGAATCTGCATTTTACCGGAACGAAAAAAGGCTGCGATCACGGACAGTGTGGAGCATGTACCGTTTTAATTGATGGCAAGAGAGTTTTGAGCTGCCTCAGTCTTTGTGTAATGAAAGCTGGTGCTGAAATTACAACGATAGAAGGTATTTCAGACGGTGAAAACCTGCATCCTGTTCAGCAGGCTTTTATTGATCATGATGCTTTTCAGTGCGGATACTGCACTCCGGGGCAAATCTGCAGCGCTATTGGATTATTGAACGAAAATAAAGGAAATACCCGTGAAGATGTCCAGGAGCTGATGAGCGGAAATCTTTGCCGTTGTGGTGCCAACAGAGGAATTATTAATGCTGTAATGGCTGTAAAACAAGGTGCTTATGAATAATTTTTCCTACACAAAAGCAAACAGTATTGATGAAGCAGTTTCATTAACCCACGCAAATGAAGATAATAAACTCATCGCCGGTGGTACCAATATTATTGATCTGATGAAATATTTCGTTACTGAAGCGGATACTTTAGTTGATATTAACAGCATTGACGGGATAAGTGATCTTGCTGAAGTTGATAACGGAAGCATTATGATCGGTGCTTTAATGACCAACGCAGATACGGCATATCATCCTATTGTTGAAGAAAGATATCCGTTGCTCTCAAAAGCAATTCTGGCCGGAGCTTCGGCGCAGATCCGAAATATGGCGACTAATGGCGGAAATTTATTGCAGCGTACGAGATGTTATTATTTTTATGACAGACACACTCCCTGCAATAAAAGAATTCCGGGATCCGGGTGTTCTGCAATTGAAGGATATAATCGAATTCATGCTATTTTGGGTCACAGTGAAAACTGTATCGCTGTTTTTCCATCGGATATGTGTATTGCATTGGCTGCTTTGGATGCAGTTGTCCATATATCCGGAGCGGATGGTTATCGGACAATAAAATTTTCAGATTTCCACAGACTTCCGGGAGACACTCCAAACATAGATAATAACCTGAAAAAAGGGGAAGTCATCACAGGAATTGAACTACCCGAAAAAGGATTTTCAAAGAATTATTCCTATTTGAAATTAAGAGACCGAAGTTCTTATTCGTTTGCATTAGTTTCCGTCGCTACTGGTCTTGAACTGGAAAACGGGATCATTAAAGAAGCAAGGATTGCTTTAGGCGGCGTTTCGCATAAACCGTGGCGTGTAGAAGAGGCCGAGGATTTTTTAACGGATAAAGACGCAAATAAAGAAAATTTTGCTGCTGCGGCAGATATTATTTTAAAAGGAGCAAGCGGGTTTCAGCATAACAGTTTTAAGATTGATCTGGCTAAAAAAGCTATTATAAGAAACTGTATGATGGCAATGGATCCATCTTCTCAGAGACCGGGTGCCAAACCTTCACTATAATGTATTATTAATGTTAATTAAAATTTTATGAAAAATACACCATCTGTCGGACAGCCTATCAATCGTCTGGAAGGTCATTTGAAGGTAACAGGTAAAGCTAAATATGCAGCGGAATACGATGCTCGTGATCTGTTATACGGCTATATCGTCAACAGCACAATCACAAAAGGTAAAATCAAGACCATCGACACATCAGAAATAAAAAAAATGGAAGGTGTGGTTGAGGTTTTTACCCATAATAATAAACCTTCAACTGCCTGGTTTGATTTCAAATATGCTGACATGGATGCACCTCCGGGAACTGTTTTTAAGCCATTAAAAGATAATATCATCAGGTATAACGGACAACCAATCGCTTTGGTGATAGCAGAAACTTTTGAAATGGCTCGTTATGCAGCAGCAAAAATAAAAGTGGTTTACGAAGAAGAGACTTTTGAAACAAATCTGAAAACAAATGTTGATAAGGCCAGGGATCCTAAAAAGGGTTTGGCTTCATTGCTAAAACCGCCTCCGCCGAAACCTACCGGTGATTTTGAGAAAGAATATGATAATTCATTGGTAAAAACAGACAGCTATTTCAGTCATGGAACCGAGCATCACAATCCTATGGAAATGTATGCCTCAACTGTTATTTACGAAGGTAAAGATAAACTTACCATTTATGACAAAACACAGGGAACCATCAATTCCCAAATGTATGTTGCCAATGTTTTCGGACTTAAAATGAAGAATGTTCAGGTCATTTCACCATTTGTAGGCGGTGGTTTTGGTTCGGGGCTTCGTCCGCAGCAGCAGCTTTTTATGGCGGTAATGGCATCATTGGCGTTAAAACGGAATGTTCGTGTAACTTTGGATCGTTCACAGATGTATATGATAGGACACAGGCCTCCAACGTTGCAGCATACAAAATTCGGTGCTGATAAAAAGGGTAAAGTAAACGCCATTTATCACAAAGCAATCGGCGAAACATCACGGTTTGAAGATTATGTGGAAATTGTGGTGAACTGGGCTAATATGCTTTACCCAGCAGAAAATACATTGCTGGAACATGAAATTGTTCCATTGGATGTCTACAGTCCGCTCGATATGAGAGCGCCCGGCGGCAGTACCGGAATGCATGCTATTGAAGTAACTATGGATGAAATTGCTTATCAATTAAATATAGATCCTCTGGAATTAAGGCTTATCAATTATTCCGAAATCGATAAAAGCAGTGATAAGGAATATTCCAGCAAGGAACTCAGAAAATGTTACCTGGAAGGTGCCGAAAAATTCGGATGGAAGGAAAGAAACCCTGAACCGAGGAGCATGAAAAGGGGAAATAAGCTTGTAGGCTACGGAATGGCTACCGGAATTTGGGATGCCAACCGGATTTTCGGACGCGCGGAAGCAATTATGACTTCTGATGGGAAAGTTGAAATAAAAAGTGCCGTGACCGACATTGGAACCGGAACGAAGACGATCATGACCCAGATTGCAGCGGATGAATTGGGAATTCCTATTGAAGATATTACATTTTCTTACGCCGATAGTAAAATGCCTTTCGCTCCTATCCAAGGCGGGTCTTTTACCACAGCTACGGTAGGACCTGCGGTACAGAATGCCTGCCAGGCTTTAAATAAAAAACTTTTCAAAAAAGCTAAAGATCTGGATGGATCTGGGCTAAAAAATGTAAACTTTAAAGACGTTACATTCAAAAACGGTATTATCTCGGTAAAAAATCAGCCTGAACTAGAGGTGAGCATTAAAGATATTTTCACAGCAAATAATGGAGAAGCTATCCGGACAACCAATGCTGCGATGCCTAATCCACTAACTTATGGAAAAAAAGCAAGAGCTGTCCACAGTGCAGTTTTTGTAGAGGTAGAAGTAGATGAAGAACTTGGAGTTATTGAAGTGAAAAGAGCCGTTACAGCGGTTGCAGCCGGTAAAATTATCAATCCTAAAACCGCGGAAAGCCAGGTTTTAGGAGGAATGATTTGGGGAATCAGCAAGGCGCTCCATGAAGAAACCATACTCGATCATCAATTTGGAAGATATATGAATGCCAATCTTGGGGAATATCATATTCCTGTGCATGCAGATATTCACGACCTGGAAGTAATCTTTGTAGAAGAAAATGATTCTTTTTTAAATGATCTTGGAGTGAAAGGCGTTGGGGAAATCGGTGGAGTAGGAATGCCTCCTGCCATTACAAATGCCATCTTTCATGCTACAGGAAAAAGAATATATGACCTTCCTATTCATTTTGACAGGTTGATGTAATGAAACATCAAAACTTACTGTTACACAGTAAAAAACTTGTTGTAAGTGGATAAAGATTTTAAATAAATTTCAGTACAATAAAAAATCCCGGCTTAAGTCGGGATAATTTTTTTAGAATTTCATGTAAAGAATACCTTTAGTCACCTTTTTTGTGGTGATGAGGTTTAAGTTCTTTTTTATTCTTGGGAGTTTCCTTGTTATCTCTCTGGCGCTGATCTAACTTATCCGTTGATTCTGCAACTTTTTTCGGTCCTGGTTTAATTCCCATAACAAATAATTTAAAGGTTAGTGTAATAATATAAACCCTTCATAATTAATGCCAAATGCAATTTGTATTAAAAATTACTTCAGTTTGATGGAGTATGGTGCAACACAACATAATCCCATGGTGCCATATCAATAATCAGCGTGTCATCCACAATTTGTTCTTTTCCTGAAAAAAGATTTTCATAGGAACCTCTGTCAAAAGAAGTATCAAACTGTGCGAGTACATGATCTTTGCTCAGATTAATAAAGGCAAGAACCTTATGGCCGTTTTTTTCTCTGACAAACGAAATGATCTGGTCCATCTTATCATTCATAATTCTTACGATTTCCCCTCCAAAACGGCCATTCCATAATGCCTGATTGCGGTGCTTCAGATTAAAAATCGTAGCATAAAGTTTTGCATTGTCATGCGTTTGCCAGCTGATGGGATCTTTTTCAAAAAACTCCAGTGAACGGTCGAGTCCGGCTTCCTGCCCGTTATAAACCAAAGGAATACCATCCATAAGGAAAGTAAAAACGGTTGCAGCCTGTAAAGCATCTCCAAAATTTCCTGAAGGCGTTCCTTCCCAGGAATTTTTATCGTGATTATCAATAAAGTTCATTCTTAAAGCTTCTTTCGGAAATACGGATACATGCTCTGCAAGATAGGCTTCAGTTAACGTTTTAACACTGTAATGATTAACAGCAATCTGATGCAGGATATTCCATAAAGTCCAGTTATAAGTGGCATCAAATGCTTTCCGGTGCAAATCCCGGTCTTCACCTTCAGCCAGCATAAAAACAGGCTTTAAGGTGTCTAGTTCTGATCTTACATTTTCCCAGAAATCAATAGGTACGAAACTGGCAATGTCACAACGGTAACCGTCAATATCAAATTCGGTAATCCAGTATTTCAAAGCCTCAGTCATATACCTGCGTAGTTCAGGATGACTGTAATCCAATTCAATGATATCATCATAGTCACGCCACCGTGTAGACTGGAAAGTATTTTTTCTTGATTTTGTGTACCATTCAGGACGCTCATCAACCAGGGGATTGTCCCAGCTTGTATGATTGGCTACCCAATCCAGAATCACAAACATTCCTTCATCATGAATTGCCTTTACCAGACTTTTGAAATCTTCTTCCGTTCCGAATTCAGGATTAACCTCAAAATAATTTTTAACAGAATAGTAGCTTCCTAAACTTCCTTTTCGGTGAAGCTCCCCAATGGGATGTATCGGCATCAGCCAGATGATATCAATCCCCATTTTTTTGAGTCTTGGTAGTTGTTCTTCAATGGCTTTAAAATTACCTTCTTTAGAAAACTGTCTTATATTGAGTTCATAGAGTGTTGCGTTTTTCACCCATTCCGGCGTGGAAATTTCAACATAGGATCTGGGTTGGTAGCGGCGATCTGACATATGTACCATAAGAATATTATTAATAATCAATCAATGCTGTATCGAATATCATACCTATCAGGCATAGAATCAATAGATTTAATAAAAAAATAAATAGGGTATCTGCAGAAAACTCACGTAAATGAATATTTTTATTGCTTTTGCTTTCGATAAAGGTTTAATGTTTGTATGGTTAAATCAAACCAATTCAAAATATTAAGTTATGATACCACAGAAAATACACTACTGCTGGTTTGGAGGACATCCTAAAGACGAGCTGGCTGAACACTGTATCGCTACCTGGAAAAAAATTCACCCGGATTATGAAATTATTGAGTGGAATGAAAGTAATGCACCTCTGGATGATAATAATTATGTAAAGGAAGCGTTTGCTCAACAAAAATGGGCTTTCGTTTCTGATTATGTAAGATCTAAAGTGATGTACGAACATGGTGGGATATATATGGATACCGACATGGAACTGAAGCTGCCTCTGGATGAATTCCTGAATGAAAAAGCAGTATGTGGGTTTGAGGTCAAAGGGGTGCCGTATTCTGCTTTCTGGATGGCAGAACCAAATCATCAGTTATCTAAAGATTTCGTAGACTATTACAATGATCAGGAAGGTTTTGAAGAACGTATCAATACCGATATTTTCTCGGAAATGCTTGAAAAAAAGTATGGTGCGGATCGCTACAGTGATACCATTCAGAAGCTAAAACATGATGTGACCTTATATCCATCGATTTATTTTTCACAGGATTTGCCTAAAAATTATGTAAGCCATCATTTTAATGGTTCCTGGTTTGGTGGGGATTCAGAAAACACCCATAAAAAAATGGTTAATGTATACGGACTTTTGGAACGGCTTACCACTTATCCCGGAGCATCCAAAGCCGTAAAAAGTATTCTGGATGAACACAAAATAATTAATGCTGATGATATCCTTGAGCTGATTCCTATAGAGCATATAACCGCTTATATTAAAAAAAATGCTGTCAATAATGAAGAGTAGGGCAATTTTTAATTAGTCTGGAAATCAGATATCGATCTTCCATCACCTAACTATAAAATCCGGAGAATTTCTCCGGATTTTTAGGTATCTGTTAATCAAATTGTGAATTAGTTATTATGAATAAGAATAGGCTTTTTCTATAATTGTTATGAACAACTATTGATTTTGATTTTCAAAAATGTAATTCACTGATTTTTCAATATATGCTTATTTTTTGAGTGTATATTATGATAAATTGTTAAATTAAATTAGTTATATAAGAATTTATTTTTTTTACTTTACTGTAAAGAAATTTTCAATGCCGAAAAAAATCATAAGAAATCTCCGGATTGGAGTAATGCTTTCTTTATTACTGCTGATTGCAGGTTCTGTTGCATCTTTTATCAGCATACAGAAGCAAATGGAAAACAGAGAAAGTCTATTAAAAAGTAAAGAGTCAATAAGTTTAGTTAAAGATGTTTTAAATTCTCTTTTAGATTCGGAAACAGGTATCCGGGGGTATCAGCTTACAGGGCAGAAAAGTTTTCTTGAACCTGTAGATCAAGGCATGAAAGAATATGCAGTGCTTATTTCTACCATAAATAATTTAAATATTAAAGATCAGCACCAGCTCAGACTTCTTAAAGAGCTTATGCATACTTCAGACATAATGATGAAAGGAAATGCCTCGTTCATTGAAAAACGCAGGAGCGGAATAATCATGACCCCGAAAGAACTCGTCCAGAATAAGATGGCTATGGACAAATGCCGTACGCTGGTGGGGGAATTTGTAAAATATGAGGAAATGCATCTTTCCGTAAAGGATAACGATCTGAACAGCTCTTCCCAATCCACTGTTTTATTTATTATTTTTTCTGCCATTGCGGCCATTGCGGTAACAATATTCTTTTATATACAGCTAAAAGCTGACCTTATCCGAAGGGATAAATTAGAAAATGATCTGTCTTATACGAAAGAAATTCTTGAGCAGACAAGCTCGGTTGCCCAGGTAGGAGGCTGGGAAGTCAACATGAAAACAGGAAATGTTTTCTGGTCCCAGAGTACAAAAGAAATTCATAAAGTCGGAAATGATTTTCAGCCCGATTTTGAAAATGCGGTCAGTTTCTTCAAAGATGACAGCCTTGAAAGAATGAAGTTCCTCTTTAAAAGAGCCATGACTGAAGGAGTTCCATTTGATGAAGAATTACAGCTTGTCCGTAATGACGGTGTTACAATCTGGGTAAGGGTAAAAGGACTTCCTGAATTTGAAGGTGAAGTCTGCAACAGGGTTTTCGGGATTATTCAGGATATCGATGCGTTCAAGAAAATGTT
>NZ_FQVO01000005.1 GCF_900129385.1 Chryseobacterium takakiae
AAAGGCTCTTCTGCGCTACCTACTTCCTTCCGTTTTCAGTGGGGCAAAGATAACACGTCTTTCCTTTACAATCCAAATCTATTTAACATAAAATTTACTTTTCCGTAATATTTGAGCTTAACTCGCTGGTAGCATGGGGAAATAATTTTTAAGGGAGTAAAAAGTGAGAAGTGAGAAGTAAGAAGTAAGAAGGAGAAGTTGGTGAAAAATGGGGAATGGGTAATAAGTAACAGGCAATAGGCAATAGGCAATAGGCAATAGGCAATAGGCAAAGGTATTGTTTTTTGTGCGTGTTATTAAATCCTGAACTTTGAATTTGAATCTTGAATCTTGAATTTTGAATCTTGAATCTTGAATACTAAACCCTGAACAAAGAAATGTAAACTCCAGATGTCCCACCTCTTTCTTCTTACTTCTCACGTCTTACTTCTTACTTCACCTCTCACTTCTCACTGCTCACTTCTTACTTCTTACTTCTCTTCCACCCTAGCCCGGATTGAAGCAACTGTCTGAGCTCATTTTAATGTTTTTAGTCGCGGTAGCTCCGCCGCCGCGACTAAAAACATTAAAATAGCGAGTGCGGAAAGCCGGAATAAGCTCCTGATTCAAATTGAATGTAGAGGATTGGAGGTAAGAGAGTTTGGTGAGAGTTGAATTGCTGATAATGTCTTAAGAGAGGGTGAATGAAGTATGTTTATGGGCTTCAGCAAGATGATGAGTGTGAACTTTAGGAAACAGTTGAATTTAAGAAAATTATTGAAAACAAAAAGCAAAGTTTTCACTCTGCTTTTTGTTTATTGTAAATAATACTAAGAAATTCGGCATAGGATTTTTCAAGTCCTATAATATCACCACTTTTTAAATTGAGACCTCCGATTCCTGTTTCATCTGATTTTATTTTTGTTGCTGAAATCTGGAAATACTGATTGGAACTATTTTCTTTCGGTTGAAATTTTATAGCTGAGCCCAGAAGTTTTTTTGTTGAGATGGTATAAACTTCTCCCGGTGTAGTTTGAAATATCATATATGATCTTGGCTGAATGATATAATCAACCTGATTTACGGCAATCTTCTGATCTTTTTCCGAAGAAGCAAATAAATAAAGAACTCCCGTCTGATTCAGTAACTGATCTTTCGGAAGATAATATAAAGCCAATTTGTAATTTGCAGGATTGAAATTTTGTAATGAGCCGTCAACATTTTCAAAAGGTGTTAAAGCAAAGGTATTGGCTCCTATTTCTTTTGCTTTTTTATAAATTAATGAGAAAATTTCGGCATCCTTTTTTGAGAAGCCCTGAACTTCGATTTCTCCAAGATATTCTGCGTCCTTTTTCTCTTCGTCAATTTTATATAAAAACTTATCTGTGTTCTCGTGCGTTTTTTCAACTTTTGTTAGAAACACATTTTGTGCAAAGAAAAAATGAGCCGCAAAAACAAATGTGGCAAAAAGTATTTTTTTCATTCTTTATAGATTATTGTGCAGAATATCCAGACACTCTTCAAGACTATTTTCCCAATGTTTGGGTTCAATTTTATAAACTTCTTCTATTTTATCAAGACACATGGTGCTTCTTTTCGGTCTTTTAGCCGGAGTAGGATATTGTTCTGTGGTTAATGCATTGAGCTTGATTGGTGATTTTGAAAGTTCAGCTATTTTCTGTGCGAATTCAAACCAGGTTGTTTCCGGATAGTTTGAAAAATGAAAAATTCCGTAGCTTTTTTGAGGCGTTTCAATAATATTCATGATGGCATCAGCGAGATCATTGGCATTAGTGGGCTGCCCGAACTGATCTGCCACAATTCCTAATTCTTCTTTTTGCGAAAACAAATGAAGCATGGTTTTTACGAAATTCTTATTGAATTCTGAATAAAGCCAAGAAGTTCTGAGGATAATTGTTTTGGAATTTGCATCTAAAGCAAGTTCTTCACCTTTTAATTTTGATTCTCCGTAAACGCCTATCGGACTGGTAAAGTCGTCTTCGGAATAACAAAGATTTGTTTCTCCATCAAAAACATAATCTGTGGATACATGAATAAATACAGTATTGTATTCTTTACAGGCCTGTGCAAGGTAAGCCACTCCGTCTGCGTTAACCGCAAAAGCTTTCTCTTTTTCCTTTTCAGCAAGATCTACCGCCGTAAAAGCTGATGCATTAATACAGAAATCCGGTTTGTTATCGTAAAAAAATGAATTCACCTGATCTTCGTCTGTGACATCCAATAGCTGAGAATCTGTAAAAATGAACTCATAATCCAGTTCAAAATCAGGAGCGATTTTTTTGATACAATTTCCCAACTGTCCGTTTCCTCCTACTACCAATATTTTTTTCATTATGAATTTTTTGCGTTCTGCGATCTTAAAAATTTAACTCTTGACTGAAACTCTTTCTGCTCTAAATCTACATAAAATTTATTGAACGTCTCCTTAATGTCTTCAGGATGTACTTCAGACTTTCTTGTTTTAACATTAAAATAAATTACGGTAACCCATAACACTGCATGAATGGTCTTCTCATCCAGGCTTTTCATAAGAATCTCAACTTTTGCCGTCCTGTCCTGAACCTCTATGGTTTTGCTGCTGATGACCACTGAAGTATTATATCTCACTTCTTTCAGATAGGCGATCTCATTCTGAATGGCAATCCAGGTACAGCCTGTAAGTTTTGTATATTCTTCATAGGTAAATCCATAGAAGGTTTCCACGTGATCTTCCCTGGCATTAAACATATAGTCCAGATATTTTACGTTATTTAAATGACCAATCGGATCACAATCACTAAACCTCACCTTTACCGTGGTTGATACTTCTTTTTCCATGCTGCAAAAATAGAAAAACCACCCCGATGAGAGATGGTTTTTTATAAATGTTTTTAAATATCTGATAAATTATTGAACGCCTAATTCTTTCTTAACAGCAGCAGTAGCGTCCGGACCTCCTTTGAATACGAAGGCAGAAGAGTTTGCGTCCATGATATAATCATATCCGTTTGCTTTAGCAACTTTGGAAACGGCATCATTCAGTTTTTTCTCGATTGGTTCGTATGCAGCATCTTGTTTTGCAACAAAATCTTTCTGAGCCTTATCGTTCATATCCTGAATTTCCTGTTGCATTTTTGCCAATTCAGCTTCTCTTGCTTTGTTTTCTTCAGCTGTTTTCTTAGGAGCCTCTTCAGAATATTGCTTTAATTTAGCCTGTCCTGCATCTGCCTTTTTCTTAATTTCAGCTTGTTTTGTATCTAAGAAGGCTTTAAGATCAGTATCTGCTTTTTTCTTTTCAGGCATTGCATTAAGAATACCTATAACGTCTAAAGTTGCAATTTTTTGAGCTTTTGCCATACCTACCGATACAACCATCATTACCGCTGCAAATAATACACTTAATTTTTTCATAATTGGTAAATAAATAATTTAATTTGTTTTTAGATCTGTAAATTTAATAAAAGTTAAACTTTTATTTTCGGGTTTTAGTTTTTTCTTTTTTATCGGTATCTTTTAATAAAATATCAAGTACTTTATCTGAGTAATCGAATCTTTTTTGCAGGAACAGTACATTATTACTTGTTTTATCAATCACAATACCTATCCCGTTTTTTTCTGCCATTGTCTTGATTGCGCCCCAGATCTGATCCTGAAACGGCTGAACAAGATTGGTTCTTAGCTTTTTAATCTCTCCCGTAGCGCCGAAACGTAAGCTTGTAGTGGTTTTGATATTTTTTTCCAAATCCATTACTTCTTTTTCTCTCAACTTCAGCTGATCTCCTATTAAAAGTACTTTCTCACTTTCAAAAGCAGATCTTTTGCGTTCATATTCCGATTGCAGGTTCTGAAGTTCGGATTGCCACGTATCAATCTGAGCGTTAAGTCTTGCCTCAGCTTCCTTATACTGAGGCATTTTGTTCAGAATATACTCTGTATCAACAACACCCACTTTCTGTGCATTGCTTAAACTGAAAAGCAAAAATAAGAAGAATGAGAAAACAATTCTAAAATTTTTCATAAGATGAATTATAAAGATTGGTTCATCAGGAAGTGTGTCTTCCATCCGGAAGGATCTGTTCCTGAAACTGTTTTATCGAATCCGTAAGCGAAGTCGAACCCAATCAAGCCGAATGCTCCCATATAAACTCTTACCCCAACCCCTACTGATCTTTTCAGCTGGAACGGATTGTAGCTTCCCCATGAATTCCAAACGTTACCTCCTTCTGCGAACGTAAGTGCATAGATTTTTGCAGTCTGGTTCAATGAAATCGGGTATCTTAATTCTAACGTAAATCTGTTATAAATAGTACCTCCACCTGTAGGGGTAATATCTTCAGAAGTTCCTCCGTAGGTAGAAGCATTTTCATATCCTCTTAACGGAATTAATTCTCTACCATCAAAACGGCCTCCGAAAAGTCCTGTTCCTCCTACATAGAATCTTTCAAACGGCGGTGCACCAAGCTCTTTGTTATAGCCATCCATGAAGCCCATTTCAGCAGAAGATCTTAAGACGAGTTTACCGGCAATTTCGTTATAGACATCGGCTTTAAACTTCACTTTATAGAACTCCATCCATTTATACTTCTCTGTAGGACTAAGTGTAGAATAGTCTTTGTTACTGAACAATGAATACGGCGGTGTAAATTTCACCGAAAGGTCTAAATTAGATCCTACCGTAGGGAAAATCGGGTCAATACCGGCGGAATTTCTGCTCAGTCCAAGATTGATACTGAAGTTATTTGCCGTACCATAATATTCTGTAGTTCCTCCGAAGTCGAAAGGATAGTTCTGAAAATCGTATTTCTGAAACTGAAGTCCGGTGTACAATGAAAAATAATCATCCGGCCACTTCAGCAATCGGTTTAATCCCACTGAAGCAGAGAAGATATTTAATTTCTGAGAGCTTCCGTAAACATCCGAATACCTTACCCTTGAATTATTGAGACTCACAGATAATGCGGTTGGCCTTGTTCCGAATAACCAGGGTTCTGTAAACCCGATACTGTAATTCTGGAAGTATTGTCCTGCCTGTGCCTGAAGTGACAACGTTTGTCCGTCACCTTGTGGTACCGGTTTAAAATCTTTAAATTTCAAGAAATTCCTCAAAGAGAAGTTGTTGAATGTCAATCCTAAAGTACCGATAAAGCTGTTACCACCGTAACCTGCCTGTAGCTGTACCTGAGAAGAACCTTTTTCAACAAGTTTCCAGTTGATATCCACGGTATTATCCTGCTGATTGGGCTGGATATCCTGCCCTACCTGCTGCGGATCAAAGAACTGCATACCGGCGAGATCAAAATACGTTCTTTTAATATCACTTTTAGCAAAGAGATTTCCCGGCTTGGTTCTTAAGGCTCTTAAGATCACATGATCATGAGTCGTTGTATTTCCTTCCCAAGTCACTCTGTTCCAAGTTGCTTTTTCCCCTTCGTTGATACGAATTTCAAGGTTGATCTTATCTCCATCTACTGATTTTTCAACAGGCATTACATTTGAGAAAAGATAACCGTTGTTCATGTAAACCGACTTAATATCAGAATCATCTTCTTTACCTCCGTCTTCACCAACTTTTTTATTGAATCCTACAGCATCGTAAATATCCCCTTTTTTATATCCCAAGAGTCTCTGTAAGTAGTCTGTAGAGTAAACGGTATTTCCGGTAAACGTAATATCTCCGATATAATACTGCTTTCCTTCGTTAAGCTTTACATTGATCTCGTAATTATTTCTTTTGTTTCTCCAAACAGAATCTGAAAGAACTTTTGCATCTCTGTAGCCCAATGAGTTGTAGTAACTGATCAGGTTTTGCTTGTCTTCCTGATATTTTTCTTCAATAAATTTCGAAGATTTCAAAATACCTCCGATTCCGAATCTTTTCTGTTTGGTTTCTTTAAATGCTTTTTTTCTAAGTTTTCTGTCAGAAACAGCTGTATTTCCCTCAAACTCGATGTGATCGATTTTGATTCTTTTACCTTTATCTACATTGATTGTCCAGTCAACAAGATTGGGATCTCCTGCATTTACTTTATCCTGAATGGTAATTTTTGCATCGGCGTATCCTTTTTTGATAAAATCTTTAGGAATATTGGTTTTAAGACTTGACACCAGATTTTGGGTAATTTTGGTTCCCGGCTTCAGATTGTTGTCTTTAGCCAACTTTTCGTTTTTGGATTTCCCGATACCTTTTCCTGTAAACTTCACCTCACCCAGATCTTTAAGATCCTGGAGATAAAATTTAAGGATGATTGTTTCCCCCTCAATGCTCTGAACGTATACTTCAACTTCGGAAAAAGATTGTGTATCCCAAAGTTTTTTTACTGCGTTACTGATTTTCTGTCCCGGAATGTCTACCGTCTCACCTTTCGATAATCCTGTAAATCTCAGGATCTGAGCCGGTGTATATTTTTTAACCCCATCTACAACAATGTCTTTCAATGTGTATGTTCCTGTCTGGTTTCCTGCCTGTACAGAAGTATTTACCTGTGTGCTGTCCTGTGGCGTTACCTGTCCATAGAAATGTGCAGAAGCAACAAACATAATGATGGGTAATAGTCTAAACTTCATTTTATCGTAGTCTTTCTTTTCTTAATTTTACTGGATTTTTATTTGTTCCCCGGTCTTTCCGAACCTTCTTTCTTTGTTTTGATAATCAACAATACACTGAAAGAAAATATCTTTCGTAAAGTCCGGCCACAGAACATCTAAAAACTGCAGTTCTGCATAGGCGATCTGCCAAAGGAGGAAATTACTGATTCTGATTTCGCCACTGGTCCTTATCAAAAGATCAACAGGTGGAAAATCTTTGGTGTAGAGATAGCTTTCAAATAATTTTTCATCAATATCTGCTGCATGTATCTTTCCTTCTTTTACGTCTTCACTTATGCTTTTTACGGCATTCAGTATTTCATTTTGTGAGCCATAGCTTATGGCGAGTACCAAATTGCCTTTTGTGTTTTCTTTTGTAAGTTCCACCACACGATTCAGCTGATCTTTTACAAGTGGGGGAAGCTTTTCTAAATTACCGATTACGTGCATTCTTAAGCCTTTGCTGAAAATCTCCTCTGCTTCAAGCAATAAAGTCTCCACAAGTAAATTCATCAATGTATTTACTTCTTCTGCAGGGCGGTTCCAGTTTTCCGAAGAAAAGGTATACAGCGTTAAGTACGGAATATGTATTTCATTACATGCATTAATGGCATTTCTTACTGCATTAATGGCATTTCTGTGACCGAATGTTCTTTCTTCGCCACGGGATTTTGCCCACCTTCCATTACCATCCATGATAACCGCAACATGCTTTGGTAAATTATCAGGATCTATTTTATCTTTTATCAACGACATATTAATCACAATAACACGGAGGTCTTCCGAACGAATAAGTCAAACCTAAACTTACTGTATTCATCCAGTCTTTAGATTTTGTATCTCCAACATTTCTCCCTCCTATAAAAGCGGCTTCTCTTTCTTTAGACACTACATAATAGGCATCTGTCTGAAGAAGAGAACCTCCTGTAACCGGGCTTAAGATATCTCCGTTGTAAGTAGAGATTACATCTTTAGTGAGGATTTTGCTGTAATCAAGCTGATCTGTCAGCGTATATCTGAATGTTGCCTCAGCAAAAATGGCCCAGTTATAATTAAATTTATATTTCAAACCTACTCCAAAAGGAATATGCATGGTAGTTTTTGTTCCCGTAGAGTACTGAGCAGTAGTGGTAAAATCAAGCTCATTAATTGGAGCCTGTGCAACACCATCAGCATCTCTCCTGAAATCGTTAACGAGCGTAGCCTTTGGCGCATCAAACATTAAAGCTCCTACCCCACCGAAAATATACGGGCTTACCATACCTTTCTGTTCATTATTTACCGGGAAGAAATTATATTCAAAAACAAGACTTGCTTCATACACATTGTTTTTCCCGAAAGAATTTCTGTTTTGTCTGTATTCTTCTTTTGCAACTTTATCATTAAACTGAATCTGGTTGTATCCAAGATCTAATCTTACCGTTTGGTGAGGATTAAAATTAAATCTATATAAAATCCCCCCGTAAAACGGAACTCCCCAATCCGACGCTTTACTTAAATCCAATGGCTTTTGTAAAATATAATTCGTTCTCCCTATATCCCCAACTAGGTTACTCATACCTAGACGAACTCCCAGTTCGTTTCTTTGTGCTTTAACACTTACCACAGTTCCTAGGGCGGCAAGGAAGCTAAACAATAATTTTCTATTCATAAAAGAATATGGATTTATGGTTATTTTAAAATTTAATTTTTGCAAATATAAAACATTTTTATATTAATGATAATCTTAATGTTTAGTTAAAAATAAACAAAAAAACATAATTTGTTATAAAGTAAACGATAAAGTCGACAAATTATTCTTTTTTTATCAGACACTTAATTTCCGCATCATAATAAACCCTCATTTAATGAGGGCTTAAAAGTATTATTTTTTATTGAATATTTCCCGTACTTTATTTCTAATTCTTATTAACAATGGTTCTTTGTAATTTTTATCTTCATCAAAATAGCCGTAACCATAGCCGTAGCCGTAGCCATAGCCATATCCCTGCTTCGTATTGTAGTCATTATAAACGAGCCCGAGATTTCCTGTTTCTCCGTTGTGGTACTTTTCAGTAATCATTTTGAGCATATACTTTTCAGTGTATTCGTGGCGGACTACATAGATATTGGTATCAGAATATTTCATCAGTTCGTAAGAATCTGCAACCAGACCCACCGGCGGTGAATCAATAATAATAAAGTCATACAGGCTTTTCAGTTCCTGAATAAAGCGGATATTGCTTTCACCCATAAGCAATTCGGAAGGATTTGGAGGGATTGGCCCTGATGTAGCCACATCAAGATTAGGGATTTTCGTTTTATTAATAATCTGGCTCATTTCTACCTCACCGGTAAGATAATTGGAAATTCCATATTTGTTATCAATTCTGAAATCCCCGAAAATTTTTGGTTTTCTAAGGTCCATTCCCAGAAGAATTGTTTTTTTATCGCTCAGCCCTAATACGGAAGCCAGGTTGATGGAAACATAAGTTTTCCCTTCACCGCCGATGGATGATGTTACCAGAATTATTTTACTTCCCCGGTCACTTCCTGCTAAAAACCTCATATTGGCCCTGATTCCTCTGAACGCCTCCGAAACCGAAGATTTTGGCTGATCCAGCACGGTGAGCATTGTTTCATTGGTATTGTTCCCAATAACACCGAGAAGGGGAATTCTTGTGGCATTAAGCAATTCTTTAATATTTCTGATTCTATTGTCGAGCAATTCTCCTATTACGATAAACAGTATAGGAAGTATCAGAAGTCCGCCTATAATTCCTGCTTTAACTGCTTTTATATTTGGTGCTATCGGTGCCTGCCCTATATTTTTGGCCGGATCTATCACATTGATATCGGACTGGTTTCCTGCTATCTTTAACTGTGTTTCATTTTGTCTGCTCAGGAGACTGTTGTAGGTTGCCTCAATCATGTTGTACCCTCTTTCCGCATCAAGGTATTTTCTTTCCTTTTCGGGATAAGTAGTAAGATCTGAATTGGCTTCCATTACTTCTCGGTTTATTTTAGCTATTTCTTCGAGATAACCTGAATAATAATTACCCAAGACACCACTTGAATTAGTTCTGGCGTCATTTATGAGTTTATTGATTTCAACCATTGGCTCGGAATTCGGTTTGTAAATAAGCGCCATTTCGCGTCTTTTGATGTATAAATCTTTAAGCTCAGAAACCGTAGCTGAAAAAGCACCATCCTGAAATCCTGCTGCAGTGGTACTGATCATTTTATCGAAGTTCTGTGAAGCAAGGGAATTTTTTATATGGCGCAATGAACTTATTTTACTTTCAAGATCTGCTTTTTTAGACTCTAGCTCCTTAATTTTATTAAGAGACTTTTCATCTCTGTCTTTAATATCATAAAGCTTTTCGGTGGTCTTCATATAATTGAGGACATAGGCGCTTGAATCCAGCTTTTTTCTTATATTATCAAGATTTTTCTGCAAATAAGCGTTGGTATTTTTATCAACAATCAATTTATCAGCCTGCCTTTTTTTCTGCAGTTCGCTTACAGATTTATTAAGAAAATTTACGGTGCCATTGAGATTATATCCTTTTTTGGTAATAATCATGATGCTGCTAATTTCTTTGTCAAAATCAACTCCTATAGTAGAAACAATATCCCGTACCGCATTATTTACCGTACTTAGATTAACAATGATATTCTGCAGGTCAATTTTCCGTATAATGGGATTTTTCACCAGCCTGAATCTTAGATTAGGAGTTGTGAACCATTCTCCAATCTCAATGATCCTGTTATCAGGTCTGTCATAGGGATCAACTGTAGTAAATCCTTCTGTTACATAACTGTACAAATTCCGGGAATGCCCGTCTTCCGGCAGAACAACCTCAAATTTATCATTACCTTTGGGAATCAGCGTTATAGGATAATTTATCTGCTGAAGATGTTTTTTATCCACCTGGAGCAGAACAGGCACATCATCTTTGTCAAGATACGTTGATTTGATAACGCCTTTAGTAGAATAATTTACATACAGTTCTAATTCTTTTACCAGAAATTCATTGTGCGTTCTCGACAGCAGCATTTTTTTCAGGTAAATACCGTCCTGGTTTCCTCCCTGCCCCCAAATAAAATTGATAGACTGGTTGGGAGTAAAATAGCTGGATGTATTATTTGAAATACTTAATGATAGATTGGAAGCATAGATATTTTGTGCATAATATTTACTGTATACCCATGAAATGGCATAGCCTATAACAAACATAATTACAAACCAATACCAGTTTTTCAGTATTCTGTTAAAAAAATGGGTAAGGTCAAACATTGCAAATGAGCCATATTTTCCTTCCTGAGAATCGTCTTTCTCAATTTTTGTCTCTTTTTCAGGGATCATAATATTAAAGATTTTTAAGAAGAAGATAGATGGACAGTGCCGTTGTGATAACTGAAACTCCTGTTGTTAAGGTCTGTATAGGATCTTTTCCCAGACCATTCAGACTTTTTGCTCTTGTGTTAAGGTATATTTCGTCTCCGTTCTGAACATAATAATAGGGGGAATTCATAATATCTTCCCGGGTAAGATCAATTCTTGCAATCTTAATTCCTTCCGGAAGTTTTCGGTGAATAACGATATTCTTTTTATCGACATTTCTGTTGAGCCCACCGTTCATGGCCAATGCTTCCGTAATATTAAGGGTGTTTTTATGGGCAACTTTTTCTCCTGTGAGTCCCGTTGTTTCAATATCTCCCAGTATATAATAGGTAATCCCGTCGGTATTCAGTCTGACTTCGGATTTTCCTTCCTGAAAATTTTCATTGACTTTTGTCTGTATTTCCTGAGCTACCTCTTCAATTGTTCGTCCTTCAGCTTTAATATAACCGATGCCAAAAACATTGATATCCCCTTTGGAATCTACTTTTAATCCATTGAAGTAAAATACAGAGTTCCCTCCGCCTCCCCTTACTCCCTGATTAAATGCTCCTCCCGAAATCGGAGTACCCTGGCCTACATTATTTGCCGAAGTATTGAGAGAGGAATAAAACTGTGCGGCATCACCTTTCGGAGTTGTAACAATATTAAGATTTAATATGTCGTTTCTGGTAATCCTGTAAATGGGAATATTGTAAGGAATAAGTCCTTCTTCGTTAATCACCAGGCTTTCGTTCGGCTGCATATACCGGACATCCTTTGTTGTAATGCAGGAGACCATCAGGAAAGGCAGCATTATTAAAAATAAATACTTATAATTCTTCATCATATTTTTGAAATTATTGTGAAACAGATCTAATTTCTAGTGTTTTTAATATGCCTCAGGGTATAAATAAAGTGAGGAATGTATGCGCCTAAAAAACCTAAAAATATTATAATAAACAGTAAAAGATTAACATTGGTGTGTCTCAGACAATACGCCAAACCCACCACAAAAAGATAGTACAAAATGATATAACCGGACGATCTTCTGTGTGTAAGATTGAGTTTTAAAAGCCTGTGATGAATATGATTTTTATCCGCATCAAAAGGTGACTTTTTATTGATCAACCTGATAATAATTACATTCAGCGTATCGATAATAGGCAGAATCAGAATAGCAACTGCAACTACCGGAGCAGACTGGAGGTGGTATCTGGGAACATCAGGAAGCTTTTTATCAATAAAAATATCAATAAAAGAGATAGAAGTAAATGCCAGCAGAAATCCCAACAGCATTGATCCCGTATCACCCATAAAGATTTTATCGGTTCTGTAATTGGATAAATTATAATAAAGAAAAGCCAGCACAGACCCGATAATGATAACCGATAAAACGACCAGCGGATAGTTGTATGAACCTAATCTATAATAACTTATTCCGAAAAGCGCACTGCATACCACAGAATACCCTCCTGCAAGGCCGTCAATTCCATCAATAAGATTAAAGGCATTGATAAGAATAATAAAGGTAACGATACTGAAGATCACACTTACAAAATAATTGATTTCATAAATCCCGAAAATTCCGAAGAGATTTCTTATCCTGATATCAGAACCGATCACAACCAGGCATGAAACAATAATCTGTGCAACAAGTTTCTTGTAAGCTCTCATAATGACAATATCATCCATTACGCCTACATAAAGCAGGATAACCAATGAGGCAAACAGAAACTTATAAAGATCAAAAAGTTCGTAGGCAAAAATAGGCGCACAGATCCCGATGGAATAAAATATGGCGACCCCTCCCAGGTTGGCGATTTTGCGTAAATGAGAACTTCTTATTCCCGGCTCATCCATCAGATTCTTTTTTCTGGAAATCTTGATAATGGTTGGAATTGAAAAAAAAGTGATTAAAAAAGAAAATAAAAAACCAAGTCCTATTTTAATGTAAAAGATGGGAAGACCCGATTGAGCTAAAAATAATTCAAAATTTTTCATTTTTTTCCATTTAAAAGCACTGTCCTACTCTGTGAGGATATCCGGAAAAGTTGTGTAAGCTTCTCCGAACAGCACTTACATTTGTGTTTTTATATAAATTTTCTTATCAGTTTTTTCTGCCCTGCAAAAAATAAAAGATAAAATAAGCTTTTTTTCAATGACAAAGATAATAGATAATTCTTACCAAAACGATTAAATTGCAATAAATTTTTAAGTTTTATTTCCCTTTTGCTCATAAAAAATTCAAGCTTTTCACACATTTTATAAAAAATCTCATCATTTTTTACAAAAGCGAGATATGCTAGAAAGGAATACACCCCTTCAAAAATCTGAAAGTTCTTAAGCTCTACTACTTTATCCGAATATTTTGTTGTTTTGAAATATTCTTCCACTTCCTCTACTGCCTTTAAAATATCAAGCCCCTTTTCGGTGTGGGTTCTACTGATGGAATCGGTTCTTTCAAGATATTGGTAATGGAAATTCTGGGTCTGGGCAATTGTTGTACAATCCAGTAAAAGCCGGGGAATAAGCTGAATATCTTCAAAATGAACATTTTTTTTAAATCTTTTTTCAATAAAAAGACTTTTCTTAAACAGTTTATTGCAGGCAAAATAGCTGATATCGGAAAAAACGGAAAAATTACTTTCAAGATCGATTTTCTCAGGCATCTCAGGAACCTGAATCAGTTTTTGCAGAATGTTGCCGCGCTCATCTACTTTCAAAACATTACAGATCACCATTTCCGCGGCATGCTTTTCGGCAAGCACTGCCATCTCTTCAAACATTGCAGGACTTACGTAATCATCACTATCTACAAAGCCGATATAATCTCCCGTTGCCCTGTCGACACCGAAGTTCCGGGCATCGCTGAGGCCACCGTTTTCTTTTTGAAAAGCTTTTATTCTGTCCGGATATTTTTGCGCGTAATCCCGGATAATTTCTTCGGAATGATCTGTACTTCCGTCATTTATCACCAGGATTTCCAGATTCTCATGACTCTGGGAAATTAAAGAATCGAGACATTTGGAAAGATATTTTTCAACATTATAAACCGGAACAATTACAGAAACTTTTGAGGGAACATGTTTCATATATTAAATTTTCGTCAGTCGGGTGTTCAGCCAGCCTTTTTTAGCTTCATCAAAATCCTTACGGGAGCAGGGCACGCAGTTTTCTATATTTTCATCATCCCCGAAATACCAGAGATTGCTGAACGTATCCCGTTTGAAAGCATACTGGCGGTCATCAATCAGGACATAAAATATTTCATAATGCCTTTCTTTGGGATGAGATCTCTGAATATTGATTCCTTCGATGAGGTACCAGATCATTTGTGCAAGAAGCTGGTGGTTGAGCTGATTTTCCGAGTAAATATTATAATTAAAAATCCCCACGGATTTCAAATTTTCACTGAGCCCGATCTCTTTCATATACGCGCAGACCTCCCTCCTGTTCAGTCCGTTTACCTGCGGATTCATGGAAAAAGGCTCACTGAAGCTTTCAATGGCATCACAATTTACGGTTACCAGGTCTGCTTTTCTGAAAAACGGCTCTGTTTTCTCTGTAGAATTCATCATTTCGGCAAGGCGGATAATGTCAAATTCCACTTCTTTTATGAGTCTTACAGAATCAATTTCGTTCAGATGTTTCTGATAGCCGAGGTGATGGTAATTGTTAATCGAAAAATTCTTTGCCCCGAAAATCTTGCTGAGGAAAGTATATTCGTTAATCAGTTCTCCCTGCTGAAGGGAAATAATATTGCTGATCTGGGTATAATTGATATTTTTTGTATGAAAATTAAGCGCTGAAAAAAGGGAAAACGAAAAATCGTTGGAACCTCCGATGATTATCGGAATAGCCCTTTTATAATGGCAAGCTGACAGAACTTCCTGTAAGATATAATGAGAATCCTGAACTGATTTCCCGGAAACAAGATCACCGAGATCTACCACCGGGATTTCAAAATCAAGCTGTGAAAGTTTGTAAAACTCTCTTCGGATGCCGGTAAAATCCTGCACTTCCGCATCTCCATTGGCACCTCTGTAATCCGAAACAAAAAGAAGGACAATGCTGTCTTCTTTAATGTCCTTGGTTATTCTGTGCCCGATCTGCCAGCTTTCTGTTTTGAAATTTCTTGGCGAAATAATAAAATCTTCAAAATTCATGATCCCTTTTCAATAT
This sequence comes from Chryseobacterium takakiae, assembly GCF_900129385.1. Lineage (GTDB taxonomy): Bacteria > Bacteroidota > Bacteroidia > Flavobacteriales > Weeksellaceae > Chryseobacterium > Chryseobacterium takakiae. The sequence continues at coordinate 15,113 of NZ_FQVO01000005.1, forward strand.
ATATATTGAGATCAAAAATATTAAAATTAAATTATTCCTCAAGCATAAAAATAACAGCAGTTGTTCAACTTTGTCAAAGATTATAACTTTGACAAAGTTCTGCAGACCATTATTTTTTGGCACTCAGGATCTCAAAAACAAAAGTGGTAGAAGTCTCAAAATCTCCTCCTTGTGTGGCTCCAAATAAAAACCGCGGTACTTCTCCGTCTTTATCCTGCAAAAGCATCGGTCTTTCCAGCCTGCCAAATCTGTTTAAATTTTTAGGAGGAGACGGTTCTGTAATATATCTTTTCATATTGAGGTAAGCCACTTCCGGATTTGTCCAGCTGACTCCGTCTTTTGTCGTCAGATGCAGCCCAAATTCATGGTTAAAAAATCCCATATCGCGGGCAATCATATGAAATTTTCCATTTTGCTTCCAGACAAAAGCATCTTCCAACTGAGCATTATTGGGCAATGATGAAAAATCAATCACAGGATTTTCGGATACTTTTAAGTAGGGCCCCAATGGTGAATCGGCCTTTGCCAGACCGTATTTCCTGTTTCCCCTGACCGGGCCTTTCTGGGTTTCATACTCATGTGTGTTCCAGGATTTGTAGAAGAGCCAGTATTTTCCGTCGTTTCCTTTTACGAAAGCGGGATTCGTGGTACAGTGATCGTCCCATGCGCCTTCTTTTCCCGGAAGCAGCAGCGGCTGGTCAGGCCTTGTCCATGGTCCGTCAATACTGTCTGAAATAGCAAGTCCGATTCTTTTGGTATTGGTTTTTCCATTGGAATTTCCCATGAAAAATAATAAATATTGATTGCCGACTTTCTTAATTAAAGGATTATGACAGGTCGTTGCATCCCAAAAACCTTCCCCTCTGGGTGCAAGAATAATTTCTTTATGTTCGAATGTATCAAATGGAGAATTGGCTTCGGCGCGACAAATCTCCGATCCGTTGAGCCAGCCGCCCATTCCCTTTTCCTTTTTCCACCGGGAATAAAACAAATGAACTTTACCATCCTCCCCCCAGATCGGCGAGCTGCACCAAATATAGTAGCCCTCCAAAGCAAGTGATCTTCCGATGGGTTTCAGCCTGAAATAAGGCTCTTTGTCTGAGGACGGTAAGCCTGTAAAAGATGAGCCCAACAATATGGCAGCCATTCCCAACGCCGAGGTCTGAAGAAATTCTTTGCGGGTAAAAGATTTTTCCATTGCACTTATTTGAAAGCTAATTTATAAGAAACGGGTTTAAGTAGTGTCCTGCTGTTTAGGGTTGTAAATTGCCTTTAATCAATAAAACTCTAAATCATAATTGTTATATTTGATTTATTAATAACATGAATAAACTCTATGATCAAGGTGACTAAACTATTCATTTTTACAATTATATTTTTAGCAGGAACAATAAAAACATTTGCAACAACTTGGAATGAACCGTGGACAGACAAAGTAATTAAAGAATCAGATTACTTCGTTTTCGCTGATATCATTTCTTATGATAAAGAAAAAGGAATAAAGATTAAAATAATAAAACAGCTTGGAGGAGAAAAATTACCATTAGAAATTGAGATAACAAACTTTTATTTATTAGATATAACGAGTAGTTCAGGAGGTCATGGACCAGAGTTTCCAGATTTTGAAGGTATTAAACAAAGTTATTTCTTTATCAAAAAGAACTCACAAGATAAATTTTGTATTTCAACACCTACATCTGGTTTTGATTATATTGTAGATGATAATGTTCATGCAACTTATCGACATTCGTATCATCAAGCATCCATTCCTATTGATATTTATGAAATGACGATGACAGCAATTTTTAATCATTATCATCACCTGAATTACAACAGAGTACAAATAACCAATTTTATTAATCAAACTTTATCTGAAAAACCAGCAGGATTTAGTGACAATGAGATTAAAACATTTTTCCTTCAACATGTCGCAATGGAAACCATATTTCATCTGAAAATAGATGGATATTACAACCTGCTTTTACCATTTTTTAATGACAAATCAAATTTTCATCATAGAGTTTCTGCATCTAGGGCTCTAGCTGCAAGTAATAACCAAAAAACTATCAAAACTTTAGTAAACAAAATTGCTGTCAACAAAGATGACGATTTTACAACAGTAATTTGTATATGGACTTTAAAAGAACTAAAACCAAAAGACATTAAAAAAGATTTACAAAAATTAATTGCAAAAGCTTCAACTAAAGGCAATGGATTTGGTGGTAATATTATGGATTCTCGAGTAGGAACAGATTTTCCAACTGTAAAAAGAGCTTTGGAGGAATTAATAAAGACATTAGAATAATTCTGTATTAAAAAACAATCCCCTTTTAATAACTTAAGAGGGGATTAATATTTAAGTATAAACTATTTTACTTCTTTGCTGCCGGTTTTTTAGCCGCAGGCTTTTTTGCCGTTGTGGTTTTCTTGGCAGCTGTCTTTTTCGCTGCCGGCTTTTTCTTTTCTGCAAAGGCTTTCGGATCCTGATCGGTGATCCATTTTTTAACCTCATCTAAAGAAACTTCCTTAAGCTCTTCAGCATCATATTTGGTATCATCTGCTTTTTTCGGAATCTTGAACATCCCTTTCCCGAATTTGATGAATGGCCCCCATCTTCCGTTTTCGATGGAAATCTTTTCTTTCTCCCACTGCTGAATGTACCGGTTGGCTTCTTTTTCCAGTTTCGCATCAATCAATTCGTTGATATCACTTTGGGAAAGATTCTCAAAGTCATACCGCTTCGGAACGTTCACGAAAATATCTTTATACTTGATGAACGGCCCGAATCTTCCGGAACCTTTGGTTACCGGTTCTCCTTTATAAGTAGCAATTGGCGCATCTGCAATTTTCTTTTCGTTGATAATTTCTTCCGCACGCTTCTGGTCTACCGAAAGCGGATCTTCCCCTTTAGGAATGCTGATATAGGTTTCGCCCCATTTCACATAAGGCCCGAATCTTCCGACTCCTACGGAAACCGGCTGCCCGTCTACTTCGTTGAGATCAAACGGAAGCTTAAATAATTCCAACGCTTCTTCAAGGGTAATGGTGGCGATATTCTGCCCTGCCATTAATGATGCGAAGATTGGTTTTTCTTCGTCCTCCGTTTCCCCGATCTGGATCATCGCCCCGAATCTTCCGATTCTTGCGTGAACATTTTTTCCGGTTTTCGGATCAACGCCCAGAAGCCTGTCGCCGGTAGCGCGGTCTGCATTTTCTTCCACATCTTCAATTCTTGGATGGAATTTCGAGTAGAAATCCGTCATCATCTGCTTCCATTTCTGGTCGCCGCTGGCAATTTCATCGAAGCTTTCTTCCACTCTTGCAGTGAAACCGTAGTCGAGAATTTCTTTAAAATTGTCGGTCAGGAAGTCGTTTACTACCTCACCGATATCGGTAGGAACAAATTTATTTTTATCCCCTCCGAACTTTTCTTCAAGGACTTCTTTCTTTATTTTATCTTTTGCCAAAGATATTTTTACCACTTCACGAATTTGTGGTTCAATCTCACGCTTGTCCACATATTCACGATTCTGAATGGTCTGAATGGTTGGTGCATAGGTAGAAGGACGCCCGATTCCCAGCTCTTCCAGCTTTCTTACCAGTCCAGCTTCGGTATATCTTGCGCTTGGTCTGGTGAATTTTTCGGTAGCGGTAATTTTCTTGTATGCTAATACTTCACCGACTGTTACTTTCGGAAGCAGTTTTTCATTGCTCTCTTCATCATCGTCTTCCGTTTTTACAATGCCGTATGCTTTTAAGAAACCATCGAAAATGATTACTTCACCCTGTGCCTCAAAGTTCTGTGGTAATTTGGCATTCCCGATTTCAATAACGGTTTTCTCAATTTTGGCATTCGCCATCTGCGAAGCCAGCGTTCTTCTGTAAATCAACTGGTATAATCTGTTCAGCTGAACATCGCTTACCGTTTTCACCCCGAAATCCGTAGGACGGATCGCCTCGTGAGCTTCCTGAGCGGATGATGATTTTGTGGTATAATTCCTTGGTGAAGAGTATGCTTCTCCGTATTCTGAGGTAATCTGTTTCTTCGCTCCTTCAATCGCTTCCTGGGAAAGGTTTACGGAGTCGGTTCTCATGTAGGTAATAAAACCTTCCTCGTATAACCTCTGTGCAAGACGCATGGTAGTGGTTACATTATATCCTAATCTTGAGGATGCTTCCTGCTGCAGTGTAGAAGTGGTAAAAGGTGCTGAAGCAGATCTTGTTCCAGGCTTTGTTTCCACATGTAAAACCTTGAATTCTGTAGTTCTTGCAAGCTCTATGAATTTTTCAGCGTCCTGTTCTTTATCGAAATCTTTTTTCAGTTTTGCTGCAATCTCCTGATCGGCTGCATTAAGGAAAACTCCGTCCAGCTTAAAACTCGCTTTCGGTACAAACTCACGGATTTCTTTTTCTCTTTCAACAACAAGCCTTACAGCCACAGATTGCACCCTTCCTGCAGATAATCCCGGCTTTACTTTTTTCCAGAGTACGGGAGACATTTCAAATCCTACGATTCTGTCTAACACTCTTCTCGCCTGTTGAGCATTAACGAGGTTCTGGTCTATATCTCTTGGATTTTCAATTGCTTTTAGAATGGCATTTTTAGTAATCTCATGAAAAACAATTCTTTTTCGGTTTTCCGGCTTCAGCTTCAGTTCGTCTGCCAGATGCCATGCAATGGCTTCTCCTTCGCGGTCCTCATCGGATGCGAGCCAAACCATATCGGCTTTTTTCACGGCAGCTTTCAGTTCGGTCACCAATTTCTTTTTGTCTGCAGAAACTTCGTAATCCGGGCTGAAGGTTGACAAATCGATTCCCATTCCTTTTTTAGGAAGATCACGGATATGCCCAAAGCTGGATTTCACTTCAAAATCCTTCCCCAAATACTTCTGAATCGTTTTTGCTTTTGCCGGTGATTCGACGATTACTAAATTTTTCGACATTCTAAAAATTTTTGCAAAAGTAAAGTTTTTTTATTAGATAGGTTTTTGGAATTACATTTTATTTAATAATTCCACCGGTGCTATGAACACTCTATATAATATTCCTTCAAAAGTAAAACCTTTTCCGGACATCTCAACCCTGTAGATCAGAGAGGAAATAATAATGCACAAAACAATGTAGAATTTCCTGTTAATAAGAATTGGCTCAAAGACGTATGCGGAACGTTCTGTCTTTAGTAGCAAAGCAAAAACTATAATGATCATCATCATATGTATATACATCCATCTTCCCCAGTCGATAGCCAGATAAAAAAGCGGGAGTGAAAATAAAAAAGCTCCAATTAACAAGATAGATATAACCTTTCTGCCTTTTAGAAATTTTAAATAATAATACAGGTGAAAAATACTAAAACTCAAGCTGATGAAATATAAAAAGTATTCGCTGATATGTTCTTTAATATAATCTTTCTCATTAATATTCCAATAAAATATACCATAAACGGGATGAACTCCTCTTGCTGAAAGAATTTCCAGCGATTTTCCTTCATTAATATTTTTCCCGAAAAAGAATAAAAGAAGACATGGAATTCCAACAGAAAGAAAATATTTGAGATACCTTTTAAACTGAAATTTTCCGGTTTTAAAATACAGTGCGATGGCAAAATAAGGTATATAAAATAAAACGGCTTCATGCAAGAGGGTGGTTATAACAAGTACACCACATACAGCATATTCCTTATATTTTGAAAGTTTATCACGATCTAATACATAAACAAACCAAGTAAATATCAGAAAAAGAATAAACTCTTTTTTTCCAACGTATGTAACCGTGTTGAGAAGTCCCACAAAGCCTACCGCTGATAATAAGAGGGATAAATATAAGAGATCTGTAACTTTATAGCATATAAGTTTTGTATAAAACCAAAAAAAGCAAGAAATAATAATAAACTGAAAAAAATACACAAGATAATTAAGCCGTAGGCCTGTTATATCCTGCAACAGGAAAAAGAAACTTCCGGATAAGCCTCTTCTTTTAAAACCTCCATCCTGATAATTAATGAGCCAGTCAGCAAGAATGTACCCATCGTCTTTAAAATTATAATAATAGGTAAATACAAGGGTATAAATTGCAGTAACTGCGATTAAAAAATAGATGCATACTTTTATATTGAAGAATGCGAGGAACTTATTGGGTATCATAATGTGTTTTTTTTAAGAACAAAGTTAGAGTGAAATCATTCCTTGATCACGGAAGAATATAATTCTGATAAAGATCAATGGTAAAACGTCCTGCTTTAATATTATTAAAAGCTGAAAAAACGATAAAATTAAAAACCACCAATGCAATTATAAAGGAATAAATCAAGCCTTTCGTTCTGGCAGACACGACATACATTGAATTAGGAATAATAATATAGGCAAAACCGATAAACGCACCTGCAAGTCTTGAGGAAAATATAGGATTATTCCTAAAAATAAAATAAAAACAGATTCCTATAACCACATAAATACTGTGATATTCATAGTAAGGAAATCTGGCTTTCATCTTATCATCAAAAACGAACAGAAAAAAAGTAAGAATGGCCATCATGATCTCAGGAATACCAACTGCACCGTTAATCCTTTCCACCGATTCATCCAGATAACCATTAAAGCCTATGGAAAGCGTATTGTCTGCCGCAACACTATTTAAAAAACCTCCAAAAGATCTGTAAATTTCGAACGGAGATAAAAACACAGAGACAATAATGAGAAAAAGCATCACATACTTATTTAATGGAATTTTTACCAGCCAGTACATTGGAAGGAAAATATAGCAAACATTATGAATACCACCGGCTAAGTAAATACAAAGTAAGTAGGCCCAGAATTTCCGTTCCTTTATGTATCTTATTCCAAAATAAACAATGAATGACCCTAAATTTTGTCTGATCTGGCCGCTTTCTCCAATAAAAAAGCCGGGAATAAACATTAAAAGCATAAAAGTAAATGGATAGAAAGTATTATCATCTACATATTCTACCTTAAAAAAAACGGCCAGAATTGCAATAACCAGAGTAAGCATGTAAAACGGAGCACCAAATATATTGAGTAATATTTTATTGATGAGTACATACAGCCATTCCAATTCTACAGGCTGCGGACCTTCCCTTCCGATAGCACTCATCAGAATTGAAATATAATCTTTGGCATCAGAATAAATATAAATTCCTTTATAACTTCCGTAGTCAGGCCCCACATTATTTCGGAGACCTGCTATTATAATCAGATAAATAGCCAAAATCCACAGCCATTTTTTTTCAACTTTACCATTAAATACTTCCAAACAACTGAAAATAAGCATATAAATCATCGCAATGATAAAATATGGATGCAGCAAGCTCATGGTTTGATTATTTGTATTTTAAATTGATAGGAAACAAAAATGAGCCCCGTAAGAATGATAGGAACAAACAGCCTGACTTCCCAAAAAAGCCCCACTACAGTAATCATAAGAAGATACGGAAGAGAAAAGAATATATATTTCTTTACCAGAGATTTCCCTTCCTCATTGCATAATTGATAGCAGAAATAAACACTTATGACCGCAAACATCAAACCGCTCATGTTAAACAGACTGGTAAAGTTCTGGAACAAATAGATTCCCTCCACCAAAGACACTTCCTGATTAATAATCATCCGTAGAGCGATGTAAGGAATTGCAAAGGCTACAGCTAATATGAATATTTCTATCACAAAAGAAAAGTCTTTTTCCTTTAGCTTTTCAAAATCAATTAAAACTGCGGCAAAAAAAGAAATGATAAGACACGCTGTTTCCCTTACAAATGTTGAAACTGCTATAACAATAATTAACTGAACAAAATCTGCCAGTTTTTTTTTCTGTAAATATTTAAAGGTGAGAATACATCCCAAAAGATAAAAGAAAATCGCAACCGAATCACAATTTGTGGGAACGTACTGCGTAATTACGATAAAGAAAACAGCAAGCAAATGAGTCATTCTTCTAACAATAACGGACGTAGGAATTCCTGAAGAACTGATTCCAAAAATTGAATTTAAAATGACAGAAGACAGCAGAAAAAAGAAACTGTTAATAAGAAAAGTACTGTGATAAAATAAGGTTCCCTGCTTCAAAAGAAAGTTCTTTGTAAATGGAAAATAATCATCAACAATAAAAGTAAGAATTTCTGTGCCGTATACACTCAGATAATTAGGAATTACCCTGTAAGCATACACAGAAGAGAACATAAAAGCTGGAGCCTTCTCCATTGTTTTAAGCCGTGCATAAGAAGATTCAAATCCATAGTAGGACATGAAGTACAGCAGGAACGGAAGAACTATTACGAATAAAAATCCGTTTATTTTTTCATCATTTGTTGTCAACATAATAAATTCTAAGCAATGCTTAGTTTTTTTTTATATTATTAATAGGAACTTCTGCAAATGTATATTTTTTTTCGTTACGATTAAATATTTTATTGATTTTCAGATAAACTTATTATGAAAACACTTTGAACTAATCCTGAAAAATTTAAATTTGCAAACTTGATTTTACCATCTGATGCATCGTTTTTTCATCTTTTTATATGATCTGATTTCTAAAAATAAAATTCTGTTTGTATTATTTGCAGCAGGAATTGTTGTAGTATGTGGTTTCTTTGCTTCAAAAATCAATTTTGAAGAAGACATCAACCAGATTATTCCCAAAAATGAAAAATCAGACCTTACTGCAAAAGTGCTGAAGCAGCTCAACTTTTCAGATAAAATCATTGTTATTATTGAAAACCGTTCCAGGGAAGATGATTTCCAGCTTTCCGAAACGGCAGATGCTTTTCTTCAGAAGACAGAACCTTTACAAAAGTACATCAGCTCTGTTCAGGGAAAAGTAAATGATAATGAAATCTCAGAAACCTTTGATTTTGTTAACCAAAACCTTCCATTATTTTTAGATGAAAACCATTACACAGAAATTGAGAGAAAGCTCAATAAGGACAGCATTGCAAAACAGGTAGAAAGCAACTACATCTCCCTGGTTTCTCCTACAAGCCTGGTGACGAAGGAATTTATTAAGAAAGATCCGCTGGGTATTACGTTTTTAGGAATAAAAAAACTCAATGCGTTAAATATCAGCAGGGATTTTAAACTTGAAAACAGCTATATCGTTACGAAAGACGGAAAAAATCTTTTGCTTTTTATCGATCCTAAAAATAAAAGCAATGATACCAAGAACAATGAAGCATTCATCAATCATTTAAATGAAATAAAAGATAACCTGAATAAGCAGTTCAAAGGGAAAACGGAGATCAGTTATTTCGGCTCTCCGGTAATTGCGGTTGCCAATGCACAACAGATCAAAAAAGACATCCAGAACACCGTCTTGATTTCCCTGACTATTTTATTCGTGGTGCTGATCTATTATTTCCGGAACTTTTTTACCCCGTTTATTGTGTTTCTTCCTACCGTATTTTCGGTGTTGCTGGCATTACTGATTCTTTATTTTATAAAAGACAAAATTTCTGCAATCTCATTAAGTGTGGGTGCTATTCTGATCGGGATTACGATAGATTATGCCCTCCATATTCTTACCCACTATAAGCACAATAATAATATTGAAGAGCTTTACAAAGAAATCACACAGCCTATCATCTTAAGCAGCGCTACAACGGCTGTTTCATTTCTCTGCCTTGTTTTGGTACGCTCCGAAGCATTGAAAGATCTGGGACTTTTTGCAGCCATTACGGTTATACTATCCGCTGTGATGGCACTGATTATTGTTCCCCAGCTCTACCATCCTAAAAAACAAAAAGAAGCAAATACCAATTTTATTGATAGAATCGGGTCTTATCCTTATGAAAAAAATAAACCTCTGATTATCGGCTGTTCCTTGATCATCATTGCCTGCCTGTTCGGATTCCGCCATGTAGGATTTAACGACGATATTGGAGATTTAAATTACATTCCTAAAGACTTAAAAATAACCGAAGCCAAACTCCAGAAGCTTTCCGACATCACTTCCAAATCCATTTATACGATTTCATATGGAAATTCTGCGGAAGAAGCACTTACCAAAAATTCAGAGCTGAACCGTTTTCTGGAAAAGGAAAAGCAGGAAGGAAAAATATTAAGCTATAATTCTTTGGGAAAAGTTATTCTTTCCGAAAAAGACCAGCAGAAAAAAATTGAAGACTGGAAAAAATTCTGGACCTCTGATAAAAAAACACGCACCGTTTCCGAACTTATTCAAAACGGAAATCAGTATGGTTTTAATGAAGCGGCGTTTAATCAGCTTAATGATAATTTAAATAAAAATTATACGCCGTTAAGCCTTAAAGAATACGAAAAAATAAAAGCTTTGCAGATCTCAGAATTCCTGAGTGAGGAAAAAGGATTTTATACCCTATCGAATGTGGTAAAAGTTGACGAAAATAAAAGAGACGCATTCATTAAAGATGTTGAAAAAAAGCATGATGCGCTTGCCATCGACCGGCAGCAGATGAATGAAAACTTCCTCGGATTGCTGAAAAGAGATTTCAATACGCTGATTAATTATTCCCTTTTAGCGATTATTTTAACGATCATCGTATTTTTCAGAAATTTTGAGCTTACGCTTCTTACGATGTTCCCGATTGTCCTCACCGGAGTAGTTACAGCGGGAATGTTGTATTTTCTCGGGCTGGAGCTTAATATTTTTAGTACAGTAGTCTGTACGTTGGTTTTCGGGGTTGGAGATGATTTCAGTATTTTTCTTACACAGGCGATGCAGAAAGAGCATACAACCGGTAAAAATGAACTTCCTACGTACAGAACGTCTATCATTCTTGCGGTTTTCACTACTATTTTGTCTATCGGCTCACTAATCTTCGCCAAACATCCTGCACTTCATTCATTAGCATTGGTTGCTTTAATAGGAATGTTTTCAGTGATTGTCATTACCTCAACCTTATATCCTTTCTGGTTCAGGCTGCTGATTACCAACAGGGCAAAAAAAGGACTTTCTCCAATTACGCTAAGGCTTTTCATTCACTCTGTGCTGTCTTTCTTGTATTATGGTTTGGGTGGATTGTTTTTTTCATTGTTTATCAGTCCGTTTACAAAGAATTCCAAAGGCAGGACCTTAAACTTTTTTAAATTTATTTCTGCGAAATTTTTAACTTCCGTGTTATTTACCAATCCATGGGTAAAGAAAAAGATCATTAAAGCTACGGATGAAAATTTCAGCAAGCCTGCGATTATTATTGCAAATCATACTTCATTCCTTGATATACTCGCATTAGTAATGACCACCCACAAATTTGTCTTTTTGGTAAACGACTGGGTCTATCAGTCTCCTGTTTTTGGAAAAATGGTAAGAGCATTAGGATGTTATCCTGTTTCGCAGGGTATAGAAAATGGTCTTGACCAACTTAAACATAAAGTAGACCAGGGATATTCACTGGCGGTTTTTCCGGAAGCAGAACGTTCTTACACAAACGATGTTAAAAGATTTCATAAGGGGGCATTTTATCTGACGGAGCAATTCGGGTTGGATATTGTACCGGTTTATATTCACGGAAATTCCGAAGTACTACCGAAAGGAGACTTTATCATTTACGACGGTGCCATTACCGTAAAAATTGGCGAAAGGATAAAAAATGAAGATGAAAGCTTCGGGAAAAATTATTCTGAACGTACCAAAAAGATCAATGCCTATTTCAGGAAAGAATTTGCAGCTCTTCGTAATGAACTTGAAAATGAGAATTATTTTAAGAAAAAACTGTTTTTAAGCTTTTTATATAAAGATAATGAAGTAGTGAGCGCCGTTAAAAAAGATTTTGAAAACAATAAATCAGTCTATTTTGAACTCGGCAAACATATTCCGAAGAATGCGAATATCCTTCACCTCGCAGATGATTTCGGGCAAAAAGATATTTTAGTTACCCTTCAGCAGGCAGGAAGAAAAATATTCAGCTATATACAAGATGTTGAAAAAAGACAGATCGCTGAACAGAATTACCTGGTCAAAAGAAGAAAAATCAACTATATTAAAAACTTTGATGAAATCACCAAAAATATTGATGTTCTGCTGATTTCAGATGAAAACTTCAACATCGGTTCTTTGGAAATGCTTCCTGAAACCATTATTTTTTGTAATGTAAAAAATAACATATTAGATAATGCTGATTATACATTGAAATTCAGTTATGGATCATTAAAAATATTTACTTCACAATAATAAATATGAAAAGCATATTTTTGTAAACGGATAAAAAGAATTAATGAAAAAGAATATACTTGTTATATATTACACTCAATCCGGCCAGCTGGAAGATATCGTAAAACATATCGCTCAGCCTTTTGAGGAAAAAAGCCAGGAATATGAGGTAACCTATTATAATATAAGGATGAAAAAAGACTTTCCTTTTCCATGGTCAGGAGATGTATTTTTCAACACGTTTCCAGAATCTTACCTACAGGTTCCCAGCGAAATTCTGCCGCCAACTGAAGAAGTTTTAAATAAAAAATTTGATCTGGTTATTTTTGGATACCAGGTTTGGTATTTAACCCCTTCTATTCCTATCATATCTTTTCTGAAGAGTGGTTTTGCCGAAGACATTCTTAAAGACACTCCTGTAGTTACCGTTTCAGGTACCAGAAATATGTGGATGTTTTCTCAGGAAAAACTTAAAGTGTATCTAAAACAAATGCAGGCCAAGCTTGTGGGGAATATTGCTTTGGTAGACAGGCACGATAATTACACCAGTGTACTGACCATCCTTCGTTGGATGACCACCGGGAAAAAGGAAAAATCCGGAATACTTCCTGCAGCAGGAGTTTCAGATGAAGAAATCAACGGCGCAGGAAAATACGGCAGAATCATTGAAAAACATTTTTCCGAAAATACGCTGGAGGCCCTTCAGCCTGATCTCGTGAAAAACGGAGCCGTAGAAATCCGTGCCTTTCTGGTAAGAGTGGAAAAAGTAGGAAATAAAATTTTCAAAGTATGGTCCGGTCTCATCATGAGGAAAAAAGAAAAGCGACCATTGCTGATCAAATTCTTTAAGGTATATTTGATGGCCGCAATATGGATTGTATCACCCATAGTTCTGGTATTACATTTGCTTACAACACCTATCTTTTGGTTTAAAAGAAAAAAACAAAGAGAATATTTACAAGGAATTAATATAAAATAGAATGAACGACGTATTTATCACAAAGGCTTCAACATACCTGCCGAATGAACCGGTTTCTAATGATGAAATGGAAACGTATCTTGGCTATATCAATGAAAAACCGTCAAAAGCAAAGGCTTTAATTCTGAGAAACAACAAAATTACCACAAGGTATTATGCTTTAGACCAGGAAGGAAAACCAACCCATACCAATGCCCAGATCACGGCAAAAGCCGTAGAAGGCCTTTTCGATGAAAATTTTGGGAAAGAAGATATAGAGCTGCTTTCTTGCGGAACCACTTCCGCAGACCAGATCCAGCCGTCTCATGCATCAATGGTACATGGAGAGCTTAATCTGAATAAATCAATCGAGATCAACACCTCAACCGGACTTTGTAATTCCGGGATGAATGCTTTCAATTACGGATTTCTTTCCGTAAAAGCAGGAGTTAAAGAAAATGCCGTTTGTGTAGGTTCAGAAAGATTTTCAGCATGGATGACTGCCGATAAATTCAATCATGAAGCAGAAAATTTAAAGCTGCTTGAAGAAAGACCGATTATTGCCTTTAAAAGAGAGTTCCTAAGATGGATGCTTTCCGATGGTGCCGGTGCGCTGCTTCTTGAAAACAAACCAAGACCCGACAGCGTTTCTCTGAAAGTAGAATTCATCGATTTTTATTCTTACGCCCACGAAATTGAAGCGTGCATGTACGCAGGATGCGAAAAGCAGGAAGACGGAAGCCTGAAATCATGGGCAGACTATCCTTCAGATGAATGGCTGAAACAATCTATTTTTGCTCTGAAACAGGATACAAAAATTTTAGATCAGTATATTTTGGTAAAAGGTGCAGAAAGTTTAAGATCATCTTTCGATAAACACAACCTTGATCCAAATACAATAGACCACGTACTGGCGCATATTTCGTCAGGATATTTTAAAGAAGGATTAAAAGAAGAATTTGCCAATGTAGGATTGGATTTCCCTTGGGAAAAATGGTTCTACAACCTTTCGGAAGTAGGAAACATCGGAGCCGGTTCAATTTTCATCGCTCTTGAAGAATTAATGAATTCAGGAAAGCTGAAAAAAGGAGAAAAAGTACTTCTTTGCGTACCGGAAAGCGGAAGATTCGCCTATTCTTGTGCCCTGTTAACGGTTTGCTAATGGAAAACAGATTACCAACAACCGATCAGGATTTTGTGGAGAGCTTAATTCCCCAGCGATTTCCTTTTGTCATGGTAAACAGCATTGCAGAATATTCAGAAAATCATCTGATTTCAGGATTTATTCCGGCTGAAGAAAACATTTTTATTCAGGACGGAATTTTTCAGGCTTCAGGATTATTGGAACATCAGGCGCAAAGCGTTGCACTTCATACCGGTTACAAATTTTATCTTTTAGGAAAGGAGGCTCCTACAGGATATATTGGTGCCGTGAAATCATTTGAAGTAAACAAGCTTCCGGAAACGGGAGATCAGTTATTATCCGAAGTTTTCATTATTAATGAAATGATGGGGGTAACTTTGGTAGATGTCATCACGAAGGTCAATGATGAGGTTGTTGCGAAATCTCAGATGAAAACGGTTGTCATGTAATATTTGAATTAAAAATTTGTGATCTTGGCTAAGTGAAATCGAAGATTCAACGTAGTCAACGGCTCGCGAACTTAAAAAATAGATCATTTAATGGAAATCAAGGAAGAAAACATCATCAACATCCACAATTTTCTCCCGCATCGCGACCCGATGCTGATGGCAGACTATATCACGGAACTGACTAAAGAAAAAGTGATAACTTCCTTTGAAATTCAGCAAAACAATATTTTTGTACACAATAACGAATTTGCTGAAGCCGGCCTTATTGAAAATCTTGCGCAAACATGTTCTTCAATTCTTGGACAAAGTTTTTTTGAGAATCCCAATACAGACACCAAAGTGATTGGCTTTATTACCTCCATCAAAAAAATAGAAGTGCATGCGCTTCCAAAAGTAGGTGATAAAATCATTTCCAAAGCTTCGCTCATTTCACAATTCGGGAATATATGCAATATCTTTTGCGAAACTTTTCATAATGACCAGCTTTTGATAAAAGCTGAAATCAATTTGTTTATTCAAGAAGTTAAAAACTGACGACGATGAAAAAGCAGGACCTTCCTCAGGACGAAAGCAACCTAAAATCCGCAAACATGACCGAAGTGCTCTATGTTACGGATGAAAATGACAATTATACCACCGCCAACAGTATTGGCTGGGATGCCAAAAAAGCAGCGCTGGAAGAATCCATGGAACTTATCCATGAAAGGATTGAAGAGGCCAGAAAAAACGTAGCCAATAATATCGTAAGTCCGATTGTTTATTTCATGGAACTGAATAAAATGGATCTTCAGGTATTGGCAGCTTACGTCGGAATGTGGCAGTGGCGCGTAAAAAGACACGGAAAACCAAAAATATTTAAAACACTGAGCGACTCTGTACTGAAAAAATATGCCGATACATTCGGTATTACAGTAGACGAACTGAAAAACTTCAACGGAAAATAAGGTAAGTTGAAGATTAATAAACCAAGCTAAGAATGAAAATTAATTTTGAACACCATCAGACTGCGCATTGCGAGAACGGTGTTGCTTCCAATTTATTATTAAACAAAGGGTTGAAACTCAGCGAACCCATGATCTTCGGAATCGGTTCCGGATTATTCTTTGTTTACCTCCCTTTTTTAAAAGTAAATTTTGCACCCGGTTTCAGCTATCGTCCTATGCCGGGAGCTATCTTCAGCAAAGCCGCAAGAAGACTGGGGATTAAAATTAAAAGGCTTAAATTTTCTAATCCGCAGGATGCCCAGAAAGCGCTTGAGAAAAATCTGGAAAACAATATTCCGACAGGCCTTCAGGTAGGTGTTTTCAACCTTACTTATTTCCCTGAAGAGTATAAATTTCATTTCAATGCGCATAATCTTGTAGTTTACGGAAAAGAAGACGGGAAATTCCTGATCAGTGATCCCGTGATGGATTATGTAACTACCCTCACCGAAGCCGAGCTGGAAAAAGTACGATATGCTAAAGGAGCACTTCCTCCGAAAGGGCACATGTACTTTCCTACTTATATTCCGGAAAACATTCATCTGGAAGAAGCGATCAAAAAAGGAATCAAAGATACCTGCAAAAATATGCTTGCTCCGGTTCCTATTGTGGGGGTAAAAGCTATAAGATGGGTCGCAAAAAGCATCCCGAAATGGGCTGAAAAAAAAGGAACAAAAACAACCAATCATTATTTGGGACAGCTGATCCGCATGCAGGAAGAAATCGGAACCGGAGGAGGAGGCTTCAGGTTCATTTACGGTGCTTTCTTACAGGAAGCGGCTGTTATTCTCAAAAATAATGAATTAAAAGAACTGTCTAAAGAGATCACCATGATTGGTGATCTCTGGAGAGATTTTGCAGTGGATATTGCCCGGGTTTACAAAAACAGGAACTCCAAAAGCGATATTTATAACAACCTTTCAAAATCAATGCTTCACATTGCAGATCTGGAAGAAGCCTTCTATAAAAAATTAAGAAAAGCAATATAACGTGGAACATTTTATCGAAATAAAAAACCTCTACAAAAAATACAAAAATGCAGAAGACTTTTCTGTAAATGATATTTCGCTGAATATTGCCAAAAACGAGATCTACGGAATTCTCGGGCCCAACGGAGCCGGAAAAACCACTCTTATTTCCATACTTTCCGGATTAATTAAGCCTACATCGGGACAATTTACCATTGACGGGCTTTCGCCTCAGAAAAACGGCTTCAAATTAAGGCAGATCATTGGCATTGTCCCTCAGGAATACGCATTGTACCCTACTCTGACGGCAAGAGAAAATCTAATGTTCTTCGGAAGCTTATACGGTTTAAGCCATAAAAAGCTAAAAACAGCCATTGATGAGTCTCTGGAAATTATGGGGCTTTCAAAATTTGCTGATAAAAAAGTAGAACAGTTTTCAGGAGGGATGAAACGCCGCTGTAATCTCATCGCGGGAACCCTTCACAATCCGAAAGTTTTATTTCTGGATGAACCGACCGTAGGCGTTGATGTACAGTCTAAAAAAGCAATTATTGATCATCTTTTGGAACTCAATAAAAAAGGAACCTGTATTATTTATACCTCGCATCACCTTTCGGAAGCAGAAGAATTCTGTACCAAAATTGCCATTATCGATCACGGAAAAATCCATGCCGTTGGAACTCCGGAAGAACTGGTAAGCAAAGTTTGCAACGCGGAAAACTTAGAAGATGTTTTTATTTCATTAACCGGAAAAGAATTACGAGATGTTGTTGTATAAACTGTGGCGAAGCTTTATTAAAGAAACCCTTCTGCTGAAAAGAGATATCGGAGGAATTGTCATCATTTTCGTGATGCCTTTGCTTTTAATTGTTACCATTACTTTAATTCAGGATTCTACCTTCAAAAACATGGAAGGTTCAAAAATCCCGATTATTTTTATTGATAATGATAAATCTGAAATTTCAGAAAGCATAAAGAAACAGCTCGAAAACAGCAAAACGTTTGAACTGCTAACTGATTTCAATGAAAAATCTGCCGAGAAAGCTGTCTTCGGGGGAGATTATCAGATGGCAATTGTTATTCCCAACAATTTAACGAAAGACATTAATACGAATATTGAATCTAAAGTTCAGGCTATTGTAAGTTCCTTTGGATTGGAAACGGATTCTTCTGCAATAAAACAGAATATTTCAAAAGCAAAAGATATCCGGCTTTATTTTGATCCTGCAACCAACATCAGCTTCAAAAACAATGTGATGAATGCGGTGAATAAAATGGTTTTTGAGATCGAAAATAAAAAGATTTATAAAGCATTTCAGGACCAGCTGGGAACTACCGAAGACCTCAAAAACAACAGCCTGATTGCTTTTAAGGAAATTACTCCGAAAAAAGGAAATAGGGACGTATTGCCGAATTCCGTTCAGCACAATGTTCCGGCGTGGGCACTGTTTGCCATTTTTTTTATTGTTGTTCCGCTGTCTATCAATTTAGTTAAAGAAAAAAGCCAGGGAACCAGTGTTAGAGCGAGAATAAGCCCGACTCCCTACTTCATCCATATTTTAGGAAAAACATTTACGTATCTCATCATCTGTGTCATTCAGTTTTTGCTGATGGTTGCGGTTGGAATTTATCTTTTCCCCTATATGGATCTTCCGCAGTTTGATGTAACCGGAAAAATGCTTCCGTTGATCATCGTTACTGTTTTTGCCGGATTAGCTGCAATAGGATTTGGAGTTTTGCTGGGAACCGTTGCAGATACTCAGGAACAATCGGCGCCATTTGGGGCGACTTCAGTAGTCGTTTTAGCAGCCATTGGCGGAATTTGGGTTCCGGTTTTCCTGATGCCGGAATTTATGCAGGCCATCGCCAAATTTTCACCAATGAATTGGGGCTTAAATGCATATTATGATATCATTTTAAGAAACAGCGGAATCGGAGGTATTGCAAAAGAAATCATTTTCTTATTTTTATTTTATATCGCCATGGTTGCTATTTCATTATTGTATGAAAGAAAACAAAATGCGGTGTAAAAGTACACTGAATTAATTAATGATGAAGGATATTTTTAATCTTAATTCTCCTAAACTAAATAAACTTTGTTTATTTCTAAATAATTTTAACGATTAAGAAATTAAGCTTAAATTCCTCAATATCTTAAAAAACTTAATGTTTTAAATACAGAAATGCCTAAAAGTCTAAACATATTAACCTGTACGGAAGAAGTCCGTGTACGATTCAACGAAACCGATCCGCTGGGAATTGTATGGCACGGTCATTACATCGTGTATTTCGAGGACGGAAGAGAAGCTTTCGGGAGACAGCATGGCCTAACCTATCTTGATATTCAAAAGGCAGGCTATGTAACACCCATCGTTAAAAGCACCTGTGAACATTTCCTTCCGTTGAAATACGGCGAAACGTTTAAGATTGTAACCACTTTCGTTAATTCGGTTTCAGCGAAATTAATATATCAATACGAGCTTTTTAACGAAAATAATCAATTGGTTTGTTCCGGAGAAACCATCCAGGTCTTTCTGGATTCCGATAATAATTTGTGCTTGTATAACCCTGATTTTTTTCAGGCTTGGAAAGATAAAATGGGATTATCATGAAGGATATTTTCATCACAGATTACAACTGTATCACGCCTTTAGGTTTCGATGTTCCTTCGAACTGGAATGCTCTTCTGGAAGGTAAATCCGGTGTCAATGTACATACTATTATTAAAAATCATGAGCCTTTTTATGTTTCTAAAATCGATTCTGAAAAATTAGAAGAAGAATTTAACAGAGTTTTCCACTCCGCTCAGAACAACAGTTTTACAAGGCTGGAAAAAATGTTTTTGCTGAGCTTACAACCTTTGATTGAAAGACATCAGATTACAGCAGAAACAGCTTTTATCCTGTCCACCACCAAAGGAAATATAAGTCTATTAAAAAATAAAGACATCTTACCGGAAGGTGTTTTGTTATCCGCTTTAGCGCAAAAAATTGCTGATTTTTTCGGGTTTAAAACAAAACCAATTGTTGTTTCCAACGCATGTGTTTCCGGAGTAATGGCCATTGCTGTTGCTAAAAATATGATTCAGGCAGGAAAATATAAAGATGCTTTTGTAATTGCAGGAGATGAAATTTCAGAATTTGTAATCTCAGGCTTCAATTCCTTTCAGGCTATTGGGAGTGGGATATGTAAACCCTATGATAAAACCCGCGACGGCATCAATCTTGGTGAAGCGGCAGCGGCAGCATATATCACTTCAGAACCAACCCAAAACGAAAAAATTAGTTTTAAAATTTTAGGTGACTCCGCAGTTAATGATGCCAACCATATTTCCGGGCCATCCAGAACCGGTGACGGATTGTTTGCCAGCATCAAAAATGCGATGACGGAAGCACGGGTTTCTGCGGAGGATATTGATTTTATTTCTGCACACGGAACGGCAACAATCTATAACGACGAAATGGAAGCCATTGCTTTTAACCGTGCAGAACTACAGAATATTCCTTTAAACAGTTTAAAAGCATATTACGGGCATTGTTTAGGCGCATCGGGATTACTGGAAACCATTATTTCCATGGAAAGTGCTTTACATACAATACTGATTCCATCTAAAAATTTTGAAGACATCGGAACTTCCCAATCTTTGAATATTATTAAAGAAACCCAACCTGCAGAAATCAGGCATATTCTGAAAACGGCTTCAGGCTTTGGCGGATGTAATGCGGCGGTTGTTTTGGAGAAAATGTAAAAAATAATTTTGTAATTTTATAAAATTAAAGTTTAGGAAATGGAATCTACAGTAGACATCAGAAAAAGAATTCACGAGTTCATCGATATTGCAGATGAAAGAATTTTGCGTATTTTCAAAGGAATTATTGATGCTGAAGAAGAGGAAAATAATTATTCTGTTCCAGACTCACACTATGATGTAATAAATGAAAGAAGAGAAAAATATATAAAAGGGGAAAGCAAATCTTACACTTGGGAGGAGGTTCAGGAAAAAGCTAAATCTGCTTTAAAATGATTTATGAATTAATTATACAGGAAGAAGCAAGTTTAGAAATTCTTGAAGCATATATTTATTACGAAAATGCACAAAAAGGCTTGGTCGAAAAATTCATGAAGCAATTAAACAAATACTTTCTTAGAATTCAGAGCCACCCAAAACATTTTGAGATTAAAAAAATTACAGAGAGGTATTTGTACAGAAATTTCCTTATCTCATAATTTTTGATATTATTGATAACAAAATCATTATACTATCTGTTTTCAACACCCACCAAAATCCTAAAAAGAAGCCTTAAATTTTTCAACCGTATCAATGAAGAAAACAGACATTTGCAGCATAAACAATTCAAAAATTATTCTTAACAACGAGATTTTTTTTGAAACTCCGACTGAAAATTTTTTAGACTTTGCAAAGGAAGCCTACAAAACTTTAGAAATCAATTATCCTAAATTTCACAAGATGGATAACTTGAGTAAACTCGCCTTTCTTGCCTCTGAAATGATTTTAAAAAATGAAGATCACAGCACAACAGCCATTGTTTTTGCGAACAGGTCATCAAGTCTGGACACCGATTTTAAATATCAGGAAAGCATCAATTCTCAGGAGAATTATTTTCCAAGTCCTGCGGTTTTTGTGTACACGCTGCCCAATATTTGCGTGGGAGAAATCAGCATCAGACACAAGATGCAGACCGAGAATGCCTTTTTTGTGCTGGATGAACTTGATGAACAATTATTAAACAACTACTCGGAACAGATTTTGCAGTCAGGAAAAGCCGAAAAAGTATTGTGCGGCTGGGTGGAGTTATATCAGGAAAGTTATAATGCTTTTGTATATTTGCTCACGAACTAATGTAACAATATAACAGTATAACAATGTAACAATGACATTCAGTATAATCAATTGGTAAAACTGCCCCATTGATACATTGGTAAATTTTAAAATTATGGAAAATTTAAGAGAAGAATTAAAACACAAAATCATTGAAGTTCTTAATTTAGAAGACGTTGCAGTAGAAGAAATTAAAGATACGGATCCGTTATTTGGTGGCGGACTGGGTCTGGATTCTATTGATGCATTGGAACTGATCGTTCTTTTGGATAAAGAATACGGAATAAAATTAGCCGATCCTAAAAAAGGAAAGGAAATTTTCACCTCCATCGACACCATGGCAAAATACATTGAAGAAAACAGAACAAAATAATTCAATCTAACAATGTATCGATCTAGCAATGTACCAATATTGTTACACTGTTAAATTGATATATTGGTACATTATTAAAAGATGAGTCAAAAAATTGCCATAACGGGAATGGGCATTATTTCTTCCATAGGGAACAATGTGGAGGAAAATCTCCAATCCTTACAATCCGGAAAGCACGGAATTTCAGACATTGAACTGTTTGAAACACGCCATGCCGGAAGTATCAAAACAGGTGAGATTAAGCTTTCAAACACAGAGCTTATAGAAAAACTTCAGCTGAAAGATGTAAAAAATGCGACCAGAACGGCCCTGTTAGGCATGATTGCGGCAAAAGAAGCGGTAGAGAATGCTGCTATTACAGACATCAACGAATATAAAACAGGTCTCATTTCCTCAACCAGCGTTGGCGGAATGGATATGACCGAAAAATATTTCTATTCCTACGAAGATCTTCCTGAACAGCAAAAATATATTGACTCTCATGATGCTGGAAATTCATCCTTATTGATCGCCGATTATCTGGGTCTGAAAGGGATGGTCTCAACTATCAGCACGGCTTGTTCTTCAGCAGCGAATGCGATTATGATGGGAGCGAAACTGATTAAGAACGGCGTGTTGGACCGTGTCATCGTTGGCGGGACAGATGCTCTTTCAAAATTTACTTTAAATGGCTTCAATACGCTGATGATTTTAACGGATTCTTACAATACACCTTTCGATAATAACAGAAAAGGGCTGAACCTTGGTGAAGCAGCCGCTTTCATCATTTTAGAATCGGATGAAATCGTGAAAAAAACAAATAAAAAAGTGCTTGGCTACCTTTCCGGATATGGAAATGCCAATGATGCGCACCATCAAACTGCTTCTTCCGAAAACGGGCAGGGTGCCTATTTAGCGATGGAAAAAGCACTGAAAGTTTCAGGGTTAGATAAGGAACAAATTGATTATATCAACGTTCACGGAACGGCAACCCCAAATAATGATTTATCAGAAGGGATTGCGATGATTAGAATATTCGGAGAAAATAAAGTCCCGGATTTCAGTTCTACCAAAGCTTTTACAGGCCATACGCTGGCTGCAGCAGCAGGAATTGAAGCAGTCTATTCACTGCTGGCCCTTCAGAACAATATCATTTTCCCAAATCTGAATTTCAAAACTAAAATGGCAGAATTTGATCTGACTCCCGTTACGGAGCTTAGAGAGAAAAATATCAATCATGTTCTTTCCAATTCATTTGGTTTTGGCGGAAATTGTTCAACCTTAATTTTCTCAAAATCATGAGTGCGGTTTATATCAACAGTGCAGCCTGCATTTCGGTTCAGGATACTTTAAATAGAAATTTTTTAGAGAATTTAAAGCCGGAATATTCAACTCTGGTTTTAAAAGCTATTGAGCCGGCTTACAAAGAATTCATTCCTCCCGCTATGATCAGGAGGATGTCTAAAACCGTAAAAATGAGTTCCGTAGCATCACATCATGCTTTGAAAGAGGCAGATGTTGAAAATCCGGATGCGATCATTGTGGGAACCGGAATAGGATGTTCTCAGGATTCGGAGAAATTTTTAAAGAATGTGCTGGATAATAACGAAGAATTTTTAACTCCCACTTATTTTATCCAGTCGACTCATAATACGGTGGCAGGACAGATCGCTTTAGGTCTTCAATGTCATGCATATAATTTCACTTATGTGAATACCTCTTCGTCTCTGGAATTTTCTTTACTGGATGCAAAACTACAGATTACAGACGGTGAAGCGGAAAATGTTTTGGTAGGTTCAACAGATGAGCAAACCGAAAGAACAATGGAATTGTACCAATTAAACAAAACCATTAAAAAAGAAGAAAATCTTCCTATTGATTATCTGAACTCAACAAGTAACGGTGTTGTGTGGGGAGAAGGTGCAAGTTTTTTTGTTCTGGGAAAAGAGAAATCTGAAAATTCTTACGCCCAACTCAATGATATTCATATTATTAATACGTTAGAATTAGAAGAGACCCGGAGATTTATTGAAGATTTCTTAGCTAAAAATAATCTGTTGGCTCAGGATATGGATGCGGTAGTTTTGGGTTTCAGCGGAGATGCAAAGTCTGATTTGTATTATAAAAAAGCAGCGGAACTATTTATTGGTTCTTCATTAATGTACTACAAACATTTAAGCGGAGAATTCAATACGGCGAGCGGATTTTCTACCTTTATGGCCTGCCATATTCTTAAAAATCAGGAGATTCCGGAAGTGATGATGATTAATGATTTGAAAAAAAGAGAAATTAGGAATATTCTGCTTTATAATCATTTGGGTGGAAATGACCACAGCTTGGTTTTGTTAGGTAAAGCTTAAGATAAACCTCACAGGTTTTTGAAACCTGTGAGGTTTGAGAATATAAAGTTTGAACAGGTTTCGTTTGCAAGAGCATTTTATTTAGCAAAGAAAAAAACGGTACAATTTTCATTTCGACGAAGTATAAATCTCTTAACGATCTTAACATCTAAACTAAAAACATAATGATTAATTTGAGATTTTTCATTCCGCTTTGCTCCATTCAGAATGACAGCACGAATATAGATTATGGATATTTAACCCTAAATTTATGAACAATAAAGATGAAACATTACCTATTTATCCTGTTTTATATTTTCTGTAATGTTTTTATTTATGCATTTCAGGGAACATTTTGGGTATATCTCTTTTGTTTTTTGATGTTTTCTGCAGTTGTTGTCTGGGGATCTTTTGATATCGGACTGAATTATTTTATGAACAGCATTCTTCATAAAAGAACGAAAATCAGGGAAGTTGCCCTAACTTTCGACGATGGGCCCACAGAATTTACACCTCAATTTCTGGATCTGCTTAAGGAAAACAAGATAAAAGCGACTTTCTTTTGTATCGGTAAACAGATCGAAAAATATCCTGAAATTTTCCAAAGAATTGTTGCAGAAGGTCATACTGTTGGAAATCATACTTTTTCTCATGCTGACAACACAGGTTTTTTATCAACTTCAAAAATGATCGAAGAGATCGAAAAATGTGACGAAGTGATGCTGAAAACTGCCAATTTAAAAACAAATTTATACCGACCTCCTTTTGGCGTGACCAATCCGAATATTGCCAGAGCCATCAAAAGAACACGCAAAAAAAGTATCGGCTGGAACGTACGGTCTTTAGATACCGTTACGAAGGACGAAAAGAAAATTTACCGGAAGATTACTAAAGGGTTAAAAAAAGGAAGCATTCTTCTTCTTCACGATACCTCAAAAAAAACGTTTAATGTTTTGGCAGATTTATTGGTATTTTTGAAAGAGAATAATTACTCAACTTTTACGGTTGATTCAATGATTAAAAATCAAAAAAATGATTAAAAATATTGCTTTAGGAGCATTCTTACTGATTTCAGGTGTATTACTTTCTCAAAACACACCAATGTCCGGGGCCGAAGCCAAAGCATTCGTAGCGAAAGTTTCTTCAGAAACAAAAACAATAAAAACATTACAGGCAGATTTTACACAGACCAAGAAAATGGATTTTCTGGATAAAAGTATCATTACTTACGGAAGAATGTCATTAAAAACGCCTGATATGTTGAGCTGGAAATACACAAAACCTTATCAGTACAGCATTGTTTTCAAGGATAATAAAATTTTTATTAATGATCAGGGCAAAAAATCTTCTGTGGATGCCAAAAGCAAAACTTTCGAAAAAATCAATAAACTAATTGTAGGAAGTTCAAACGGACAGATGTTCAACGATCCTGAATTCTCAGTAAGTTATCTTAAAAATGGTAATTTCAACATTGCAAAATTCACCCCGAAATCTGCACAGCTGATGAAATACATTAAGCAAATTGAGTTGTATTTTCCTAAAAACCAATCAACGGTCTCTCAGGTAAATATGACGGAAGCTTCCGGAGATACGACCAATATTGTTTTTAAAAATACTAAAGCCAATGCACCGGTTGCTGCTTCGGAATTTAGCTTATAGCCTGATATTCATTTTGTTTGTATCATGTAAAACATACAAACTTAATAATGTAAAATCAATTTCAACTTCAATAAAGAAAGTTGAAAATCTCTATTTTTCATCTCCGGAAGATTATGTGTATAAATGCCAGATGGATATTTATAAAAACCATGTAAGCGGCATTCTCATCATAAAAAAAATCAATACAACGACGCAGCGTGTTGTTTTAACATCGGATTTTGGGAATAAATTGATCGACTTTGAACTTTCTGAACAGAATTTTAAGCTGAATTATGTTCTTCCGGATCTTGATAAAAAAATCGTTATCAATTTTTTACGGAATGATTTCCAGGAACTCTTAAAAAAGGATTATCCCGTATCTGAAAGTTTTGAAAATGAAACCGACGCTATTCATCTTTCGCGATCTGGTAAGAAAACGTATTATCTATTCTTTAACAAAGAAACCCACTTGCTGAAACAGATTGTTTATACCAAGAACAATAAAGAAAAAATAGATTTTACATTCGACGCAAAAAAACATATCTTCGCGGATAGCTTGAATCTTCAACATAAAGATTTTAAAATCAATATAAAACTATTTCAAATTACTGAAACAGAATAATAATGCAGACTATTCTTACCGATTTTTACAGTTTAGAATCCTACGAAAAGGCAGAAAACGGAAGTTTTACCGCCCACATTGTGCTTAATAAAGATCATGATATCTTCAAAGGTCATTTTCCGGGAAATCCCGTAACGCCGGGAGTTTGTATGATGCAGATTGTGAAAGAACTTTCTGAAGAATTTACTGGACAAAAACTATTTTTGAAATCTGCTTCCAATGTGAAATTTATGGCGATCATTAATCCTTTTGAAACGCCCGAACTAAAATTACAGCTGGATATTAATGAATCTGAAGAAGAAGTTAAAGTAAAAAACACAACTTCCTTTGGCGAGACTATTGCATTAAAAATGTCAGTTAACTATAAAAAACTGGCAAAATGAAATTAATTTTTTCGTTCATTACTGCATTTATGCTATTCTTTCAATCCGGAATTGAATCTTTGCGGGAAAGCTATGCTAAAGCCAATGCATCCAACGCGAATACCGAAGCGTTTATCAATACCGCTGAAAAAAGTTCCGGGTCTGACGCTGTCATCCAGGGGTATAAGGCAGCAGCCAAAATAATGGAAGCTAAAATCGCAAAGCAGAATAGAAAAGCATTGGTAAAATCCGGCGCTACCAGCCTTGAAAGTATTATCAAAAGCAATCCCAATAATATCGAACTTCGTGTTATCAGGATGAGTGTTCAGGAAAATATTCCGAAAATTGTGGGATACAGAGGAAGCCTTAAAGATGATAAAGCTTTCATTCTGAATAATTACAGCAAACAAAATTCAGCCTTAAAAAACTATATTAAAAAATTTGCGGTACAATCCAAAACAATGACAGAGGCCGAAAAAGCAAGTTTTAAATAAAACCATGACCCTCACTGAAGTCCAGAAGGCAATTTCCGAAAAGAATATCTGTGTTTTAGTTCCTACCTATAACAATGAAAAAACGCTGAGGAGAGTTATCGGCGGTGTTTTGGAGTACACGCGTAATATTATTATCGTAAATGACGGCTCTACAGATTCCACACCATTTATTTTACAGGATTATCCCGAAATCAGGATTATTCACCTCCCTGAAAATAAAGGAAAAGGAAACGCTCTGAAAACAGGTTTCAGAGAAGCCGAAAAAATGGGCTACAGCTATGCGATCACTATTGATTCTGACGGACAGCATTACCCGGATGACATTCCGGTTTTTGTGGAAGCTTTGTTAAAGGAAAATCAGGATATACTTCTGATAGGAAACAGAAACATGGCCCAGGATGGAATACCTAAAAAAAGCAGCTTTGGGAATCGTTTTTCTAATTTCTGGTTCTGGTTTGAAACAGGGATTAAACTGGAGGATACACAATCGGGATTCCGGCTGTACCCGCTGCATAAAATTCCCAGAAAATATTTTACTCCTAAATTTGAGTTTGAGATCGAAATCATTGTACGGACCGCATGGAGGCATGTTCCTGTAAAAAATGTTCCTATAAAAGTATTGTACGATCCTGCAGAAAGAGTGTCCCATTTCAGGCCTTTTAAAGATTTCACCCGAATCAGTATCCTTAATACAATTTTGGTATTTATTACACTGGTTTACATTATTCCGAGAAACTTCATCCATAATTTCAAAAAAAAAAGCTTTAAGAGATTTATAAAAGAAGATGTGCTGGAAAGCGACGGAAGCAACCGAACCAAAGCTTTTTCCGTTGCACTCGGTGTATTGATAGGTTTTTCTCCTTTTTGGGGCTTTCATACGTTGCTTACCATTTCTTTAGCGGTACTTTTCAAGCTGAATAAAGTCCTGGCTTTCGTGGCTTCAAATGTAAGCATCCCTCCTTTTATTCCTTTTATTATTGCGGCTTCATTGTTTCTGGGTGCGCCATTTGTGGGTGGAAACAGCAATATTTTCAGCCAGGAGCTGAATTTTGATCTTGTGAAAAATAATCTTTTGCAATATTTAGTCGGCAGCGCAATATTATCGGTCTCCATGTCCGTCATTTCCGGGACTGCCGTTTTTCTTTTCCTGAATAAAGTAGATCCGGAAAACACTTAGTATTATTGAAACAAAAACTGCAAAGCCTTTTGACCTTGCAGTTGTATTTAGTATTATTTTTATTGTTACTTTATTGTTACTTTTTGTGAATAATTCTTACCCGATTTATCTGTTACCTGGAGCAGGTATGTTCCCTGCTTTAAGTCTCTTACGGAAATCTGATTCCTTTCTACTTTAGCCTGAAGAACCATTCTGCCGCTCATCTCATACATTTTAGCCTGTTCAGGAACAAAACCGGATTGGGTCTTAAGCTGAATGATATCATGTGCCGGATTAGGATATACCGTAAACATCTCTTCTGCTGTCTGAATCTCCTTTGTGCCTAAGAATGAACCTTCAATTACATTTAATGTTGTATTTGGGGCTACATTATTAATTGTGTCTACCAATCCGGAAGGCCAGCGCACAATCACTTTTGTAATGGCAGTGGCCTGCCCGATCCCGAAATGAACATTCAGCGTACTCATGTTTCCGAAGCCTGTGCCACTTTGTACATCTCTGATCTGTTTCCCCCAAGCTCCGTAAATTTCCACTCTTGCACCAATTCCGTTTCTATTGCTCTGAGTTCCTTTCAGGGTTACTTTCAGCCATTTATTGGTATTTCCGGCATTCATCATGATCATGTTTCCGTTCTGAATATCCAGAAATCCGTCGTTATTTAAATCTCCTATGGGACGATCGTAGTAGCTGAGATCATAAGGATTAGGATTGGGCGTAAAAGTAAAATCTCCGTTCCCAAACATGATGGTATTTCCTGCTCCCAAAACATCCAGAAAGCCGTCGTTATCAAAATCATGCGCCACATATTCTCTGCTCAGCGAACTATTGGTATCATATCCGGATCCGGCAGATTTATCGGTGAAGGTACCGTCTCCGTTGTTTTTCATCACTTTACTCAGTCCATTTGCCGTGGAATTAATTCCTACCACGGCATCCATCCATCCGTCATTATTAAAATCTCCCCAAGCGGAAGACCATGTCTGAACCGGATTGGCCATATTGGCGGCGGCAGCGACATTGGTAAACGTTGCATTGCCGTTATTGCGGTGAAGTTCATCGATGTTCCCTCCGGGACCCGAACCGCCTCCGCTGCATTTTGCAATAAAAAGATCCATATCTCCGTCATTATCATAATCAATCCAGATAGAACCGTAGTTTCCTCCGGAAGGGAAATCACCCAGTCCGCCCTGGCTATGATTCATGTCCGTGCCATCATTAATATAATATCTGTTCGGAGCATTATCATCACATACGAAAGCGTCTAATTTCCCGTCATTATTAATATCAATAAAATTTGTTCTCTGCACTAAAAAGGACTGCTGTTTTCTGTCTGACGTGTAAGCCGTTCCCGTGGCATTTGCCTTTAAAAAAGCAACTCCGCTTCCCGAACCGTAAATCAGATCATTAAATCCATTGTTATCATAATCTCCGGCGGCTATGCTCCATGAAGGCGTTATGACTGTGGTGGGAACGGTATACGTTACATTATTGAATGTTCCGCCCGGCTGCTGATAGGAAATGACGATCTGTGTAGCGCTTACTACAGAAACGATATCATCGAGATAATCGCCGTTCATATCTACAATACAGTTGTTAAAACCTCCTGCAACAGAAACAGTCTGAGGAGTAAACACTAGGCGATCCGGCTGAACTATTACCTCGGAAAGTGTAACGTTGAAGCCTAATGCAGAATATTTATTATCAAATACGATATAATATGTTGTTCCGGAAACAGCATTAAAGGTCACTTGGGAAAATTGTCCAATGTAATCGTCGTTGGCAGTGACACAATTAAGTGCGTTACAATTTCCTGAAAATACTATTAAACGGGTATCAGCATTTTGACCAGCAGACGAAGTGGTAACTTTAATCGTTTTGTTGGCAGTAGCTGTATATTTATACCACAAACCTTTTGTCCCGGCTGCGCCTAGAGTACAAGCCGTTGAAGGTGGGTCTCCCGTGACATCCGGCACGGTAACGGTTCCTAAATTAAGGGAAACTGCTGTTGCGCAAGTGAGCTGTGCAGACAGCCATGTGCTGTTCAATAATAAAAGAATTAAGGGGAATATTTTTTTCATGGATAAAAGTTTTTATTACTAAGGACAAGTTTGATTTAAAGAAGAGATCCATTGATTCAAAAGCGCTATCCCTTCATCATGAACGATGGTTCTTCCAAGCAGAGGCATTCTGTTGTTTTCATTGACAGAACTTAATCTGAAATGCATGACCGATTTGGCAGGATTTCCCGGCGTAATAATTTTTTCCAGCGATGAGCCGAGAGGTTCATCAGCCATTACACAAACCCCCATCTTCGTTAAGTTGGCTGTCTGGCTGAAGCTTAAACGTATTGCCCTGTAATCACATCTTGCATTTTCCTGGTGACAGTGGGCACAGTTGATATCAAGATAAGAACGCAGACGGATATCCAGAGGCTTGCTTGTATCTTTATAATTCACGGTAGAGACAATACTGGATGGATAACTTTGGAGATAACCCTCATCAACAAACTTTTGAAGCTGGTTTTTAATACCGTTAGGATAATTGTAAGTCCCATTTAAATTCTGTGGTTTCATCCCGATCGGGATCGGTTTATTGTCTAGCTTATGGCAGGCGAGGCATTCTGTTTCCGAAGGAATTCGGTAATCTGTAGTGATCATATCGCCATTATCTTTTTTAAAAGTAATGTTCTTAGAACTGCCGCTTGCAAAGTTGGTGCCGGTAACCAGCTCGGCCTCAGTCTGAGCGTCATTCCAGAGGTATTCTGCAAAAATCCAGCCTGTGGACTTTTTAATCATTAAGCGCGTTTCAAGAATTTTTGTTGTATTTCCGGGCTGGACGGTATTGTAGTAGAAATTTTTGATCAGTACGGTACCTACAGGAAAATTCAGCACTTTATCATCAGCATCATAACCTGCTTTTACTCCGCCAGGCATCCAGATGAATCTCTTTTTCAAAGCATAATCTGTAAATAGTGAGCTGGCCGGCTCGTAAGGAATAACCTTGGTGTTGGGTTGCAGATTTTTCAGTTCTCCCGTAAAAAACATGTATGTTGAGAGTTTTGCATACGGAACGGCATCAATATTAAAATTAACAAAAGAACTTTCCGTTTCTACACTTTCAATTTTTTCGTCGTTTTTACAGGAAAAAAGGCTTAAAAAACAACCTAAATACAGTAAGTAGATCTTTCTCATTCATTAACGATTTAACGAAAACGAATTTAATAATTTAAATCATACAAAATAAAATTATAACAATAAAAAAATAATTTTATTAAAAAAATACAATCTATATACTATTTATATTTAATTTTTACTGTTAAAATTTAATAAAAACAAATCATATTAAAAATACGGTTCTAATTTTAATTTTTAAAAAATTCATTATAAAACAATATTTTTGAAAACAAAAAATGTTATCTGCATCTTTTTCGTGCCTTCCTAAGATCATGTTCAATATGCTTTTTGTCCTGAAGAGTTGTGATTTCTTTGGCCAGTGCTTTTTCAAATTCTGTTTTTGCTTTGCTGTATTCTTTTAGCCTGTAGTAATACTTTCCGGATTTATAATAAACCAGCCAGAAATCAGGATTCAAAGATTGGTAGTAAGCCAGGAAGTCTTCTGCTAACATTACGTCTCCTTCAATTGCTTTTTGAACTTCTTCGTTCATCATTTTGTATTGTTCATAAGCTTCAAATTCCTGGGAGTCTATAAAAGGATCTTTTGGAATATTCAATTCAGACCTTGCAAAACTTCCATCTTTTACTCTTTTATCCGAAAATATTTCATTAAGATCATAACATACAAATTCTCCCAGCTGATACGGATTTGCGGAAACCCAAACCAACTTTTTCTGGGGCGAAAAAATCACGGCATGATGCGCCAGAAGCTGATTAATCGCCTTTTCGTTTCCGTATCCTATTTTTACTCCTTTCAGCCCGGATTTATCACGTAAGATTGCAGCCATTTTTTCAGGAGTCATTTTTTTATTTTTTTCTAAAAGTTCCTGAAGCTTTTCGTAGCGGTATTCGGAATGGCTCTCTGCAATATGCTTCAGATTCCTTTTATCATTTTCATAAGCCTCCGACTGAAAATGATTGGTACAAAAAACCCGGCTTGTGTTTTCAACCTTATAAACTCCGAAATTATCCGGAGAAACTTCGATGATTACAGCATTTTTATCATTTGCACTTCCTACCAGAATCGATTCCGAAACAAAAACTTTTCTTTTTTTAGCAATTGCAATGGCTTCATCAATATTTTTAGCATATTGAAGAATTTCCCTCGTCACCAGAGAAATTGGCGTTTTGGCAGTTAACGGAATTTTAGACTTCCCGGCATTGATTGTTACGGTAATTCCTTCTTTATTCATCCCGGAAACGACTCCTATCATTCCCGGCCAGCTTACCGATAAGTAAGGGATCCCGTTTTCAGGCTCTACAAGTTCAACAACCTTGTTTTTCGCAAAATCGTCCCCTACATAAAAATCGAAATTTCTTCCGATCAGCAAATCTCCATCTTCCGTATTTTCATTCCAGACGGCGAGAGAAGTACATCCCACCATCATCAGATCCTGCATAGCATGACCAATATCGTGAGCCCCGTGCAGATAAAGATTCCGCAGATATTTTGGAGCGATAAAATTATATTCATCAGACGAATATTGTGACAAGCCGTACAATTCCGCCTGAAAGTCTTCACGAACATTAAGATACATTTTTCGGTTGTACCATTTCAGAAAGCCACGCAGGAGGTTTTGTTTGAATTTCGACGGGACAAAATTTTCCACTTTCGAAAAGAAGATCTTTTCCTGCTTCTGCATGAGATTCTGTGTGAGTGCTCCATTATTGTACCCCAACTGCAAAGGGTTTCCTTTAATGTACAGTTCCCAGAGCTGCTGTTTATTTTTTGTTAAATAATTTTGTTTAAAGCTGAAAGTAGAATCGTTGATTCTATTGATTTCGGGAATTTCAAGGGAATATTTTTTTACATCAGGAAGGTGATTGACAGACTTTCTTATTCCGCAAGAAGCAAGGCTAACAATAAGGCTGAGACTGAAAATAAATAAAATTATAGATCCATTACTGCGAAAACATTGAATCTTGTCTTTCTGACAAAGAAAAAATCTAGACAAAAACAATTGAGATTCTTCACTCCTCTTCGCTTCATTCAGAATGACAACCCGTATATTTTTTTTATTTTTCATTTAGTTTTATCAATTATATGCATCAACCGTTCATCGACTAATTCCTTGCCTAGAATTTCCGCACAGGTATTGAATGCCCCGATCGTACAGCCTAAGATTCCGTGCATATTTACCGATTGGCCTGTAAGAAAAAGGTTATCAATCTTGGTTCTTGGTGAAACCATTGTTTTCAAAGGATTTTCCGAGCTTTTGCTATAGCCGTACATGTTTCCGTTAAAACTTCCGATATAATCCCGGTAAGATAGCGGTGAAGAGGTGTAAAAGGTTTTTATGGAATTTCTCAGATCCGGAAATTTCTTTTCCAGAGCATCAATCATTTTCTCAGCCTTTTCAAGCTTGAATTTTTCGTACCTGGTTCCTCTTTCATGTTCATCCGCAACGGTATTGAATGTATTTTTCCACGCTTCCACTTCTTCAAAATCCATATAGGAAATTGCCGTAAGACTTTCTGCAAAACCGGGATCATGTTTTGATTCTGTAGAAGAAAGCATATACGTTTCCGGCCAGGTTTTTTTTTGATACCGATAGGCATTCCAGACCATTTCTTCATTGGAAAAATGATACACATTATAATTAAAATCAGGAATTGTACGGGGCTTTAAAACCAAATATACACTGAAACAGGACGGTACCGGTTCCCAGCTCATGATCCTGTTTAAAAAAGATTTTTTCAGCCTTTTTTCTCCTATTAGATTAATTAAAGAGCGTATTTCTATATTCGAGATCAGTTTTTTTGCGAAATATTCTTTTCCGCCTGAAGTTTTTACTCCGGATAAAATATTGTTCTCGTCAAAAATAAATTCTGAAACTTCAGAATGCTTGTGTATTTCCGCTCCGTGTTCACGAAGTTTACGAATCAGCAGTTTTGAAATCTGACTTCCGCCATGTACACACTTGTAAGCACTTTGAATATAAGAATTTACCGTAAGTGCATGAACGTAAAACGGAATATTTTCGGAATCGCCTGCGTAGAGAAAATTGGATCCCAGTAAAACAGCCTGAAGCTTTTTATTTGTCGTTAAAGATTCAATAAATCTTTTGGTATTTAAGTGTAGGATTTCTTCATTATACTTGTCTTTTCCTACCAGATTGTATCTGGGAAACTGATTGCAAACGCTCTGAATTTCTTCACAATAGTCTTCTAAATTTTCTCTTTCATCCGGAAAATATTTTGACAGCTGTTGAACAAAATTTTCGTAACCCTGTGCATGAGGATATTCAATCTCATCGTCGCCAAAGGTAATTTTATCGTAACCGTCTTCATCCATTTTCCTGAGCTGAAGGTCATTCATTATGCCCAGATAGGAAAAAAACTGATGCAGATTCTGTCCTTTTGATAGACCTCCTAAATAGTGAACTCCTGTATCGAAGATGAGCTTATCCCGGGAAAAGGTCTGTAAATTCCCTCCGTACTGGTTGTTTTTCTCCAGAACACACACTTTCAGGCCTTCTTTCGCCAGAATAAGTGCCGAAATAAGGCCGCCCAATCCGCTGCCGATAACAAGTATGTCGAATTCTTTTTTCAAGGAGGAAATTGTCTTTTAATGATTGGGATTTTAAAACGCAAAGTCCGCAAAGAATTTCTTAATCACTTCCTGTTTTTAAGTTCGCAAAGGCGTTAACAATCAGCAAAGATAAAAGGGAGCTTAGGACTCTTATTTTAATTTCTCAACCATTAATGTTTGAGTTAAATATTAGTTTTCTGAAGGTAAAAGTAGGAATTTAATCAATATCATCCCAAAAATCAAAATAATTGAACCATTGAAGCGGATATTTTCTGATCATGGATTCCAGGTTTTGGGTATAGGAATTGAGAAGTCCCTGTGCATCGCGTTTTTTTATATTCTCAGCAACTCTGGCGTACAAATGATAATGAAGGTTTTTCTCTTTCATCACATACACGTACACCACAGGAACGCCCAACCGGGAAGCAATAAGAAACGGCCCTGCGGGAAATTTCGCGGTTTTCCCAAGCAATTCTCCTTCCATGAATTTCGAGCCTTCAAAGTAACGGTCGCCGGTAAAGCAGATAAGTTCGTTTTTGGACAATGCTTCATTGATTTCGAAAATATGCGACATATCTTCTTTTACGTAGATGAATTTAACGGTACTTTTTTTGACCGATACACTTTCGAGATATTCTTTGATAACCGTCACTTCCTGATCGGTAGTTACCAGATTAATCTGGCAATTAAAATCAATATCTGCAAAGAAATGTTCGGCAATTTCAAAATTTCCGATATGCGCGCTGATGAGAACACCACCTTTTTTTTCGGCTAAAAGATTCCTGAGATTTTCAATTCCGTCGAATTCATAAGTATATTTTTCCCGTAATCCGGCTGAAATAGCCGTTTTATCGATAAGCACGGTCCCGAAAGTGAAATAGTTTTTAAATAGTGAAATTTTAGTTTTCCAGTATCCGTAATTCAGTCTTTTCCCGAAATAATATCTGTAATACCTGTTGCTGTTTTTTTCGAATAAAAAATAATAGAATGCAACAAAATAAAGCACAATATATGAACTTCTGATCCCGATATTTCTAATGCACCAGACAAAAATCCTGTAACCCAGAATGGTCCCTTTAGATTTACCTTTCCACTTGTTCATAGTCGTAACTGAAGAATGTACCGATATAAAAAATACAACAGTGTAACAATTATTCAATCAGACTGATAAACTGTTATATTGGTATATTGCTACATTATATATTATTTATTTTTTTCAGCGATTTTGTTTTCTATGGTTGAATAGAAATCATTAAAAGTCAGGATGTTTTTAAAATCTGCTTCGCCCAATTTCACCCCGAAATTAGATTCTATTACGACCACCAGATCAATATAATCCAGGCTGTCTAATCCCAATGTTTTTTTAAAGTTTGCATCATTGCTGATTTCATCGCCGTCTACTTCAAATTCATTAACTAAAAAGTCGTTGGCGGTCGCAACAATTTTTTCCCTTTCCATGTTTTTAATTAAATTTTTTAACAATTAATGCAGAATTGGTTCCCCCAAATCCGAAAGAATTCGACAAAAATACATCAATTTTTTGACTTTTTGTACGGGCTATCAAATTTATCCTTTTTGCCTCATCATCAGGATTTTCCAGATTAATATTCGGTGCAATAAAATCGTTCTGCATCATGAGAATGGAATAAATAATTTCACTGGCGCCCGCCATCCAGCATTCGTGTCCGGTCATAGATTTTGTGGAGCTCACCGGAACTTCACTTCCGAAAATTTCATAAATTGCTTTGGCTTCATTGGCATCCCCAATCGGTGTGGATGTTGCGTGCGCATTAATATAATCAATATCTTTCACCTGTAAACCAGACTGTTGCAACGCTCTATTCATTGCTAAGGCAGGCCCGTCAACATTCGGTGTTGAAATATGCCCTCCGTTGGAAGAAAATCCATAGCCTACGATTTCGGCAATGATATTGGCTCCTCTTTTTTGGGCAGATTCCAGGCTTTCAACAATCAAAGTTGCCGCTCCTCCGCTCGGAATTAATCCGTCCCTGTCTTTATCAAAAGGCCTTGATGCTTTTGTGGGCTCATTTTCCCTTACTGAGAAAACACCCAATCCATCAAAGCTCGCCATGGAATATTTGTTGGTTTCCTGAGCGCCTCCGCAAACAATCATATCCTGGAAACCGTTTTTAATCATCATATAAGCCAGTCCGAGAGAATGGGAACCGCTTGCACAGGCAGCACTGATCGTAAGGTTAATCCCTCTTAATTTAAAAATGGTGGAAAGATTCATGGTAACGGTGGAGTTCATCGACTTGAAAATAGCTCCGGAACCCATTAAAGTCGTATCTTTTTTCTCTCTTGCAATGTCGATAGATTCTACAACGGCCTGAGAAACACTGTCGTTTCCATATAAAATCCCGACTTCATGATGATCTAAAAAGTCCTGATCGATTCCGGCCTGTTTTAAAGCATCTAAAGTTGCAATGTAGGCATATTCACTTTCCTCACCCATGCTTACGCGTTGCCTGCGGCTGAGAAGGTTTTTGAGATCAGGCTTAGGCACGACACCTGTTAATCCGGATCTGAAACCGAATTTTTTTCTTTCATCGACCAAAAAAATCCCGGATTTTCCCTGAAATAAAGATTCTTTCACCTCTTCCAAAGAAGTTCCGATGCAGGAATATATTCCCATTCCGGTAATGACAACCCTGTTTTCCATGTTTTTAAATTTAACAGTGTAACAATTTTTCAAACTAAATTATTATTGGCAGATTGTTACATTAATAGATTGTTATACTATTTACGAATAAATTCCTCCGTTAATATTAATTACTTCTCCAGTTATATATGATGCTTTTCTCGAAGCTAAAAATGCTACTAAATCTGCCACTTCTTCTGCTTCCCCGAATCGGTTTGCCGGAATCATGGCTTTTAATTCATCTTCATTGAATTCCTGAGTCATATCCGTTTTTATGAATCCCGGCGCAACCGCATTTACGGTAATATTTCTTTTAGCGACTTCCTGAGCCAGAGCTTTTGTAGCTCCCACCAAAGCTCCTTTCGCAGCAGAATAATTGGTCTGTCCGGCTGTTCCTTTTACCCCTGAAACAGAAACCATATTGATGATTCTTCCGTATTTATTACGCAACAATTTTTGAATAAAGAAGTTGGTTACGTTGAAAAAACCATTTAAACTCGTATTAATTACTGCGTTCCAGTCTTCACTCGGCATCCACATGAATAATCCGTCTCTGGTAATCCCCGCATTATTTACAATCACTTCAACAACTGATTTAGGATTATTTTCCTGCCATTCCGTTAAAATCTTCTGGGTTTCTTCAGCATTCCCTACATCGAATTTAAGAATTTCTCCTGTTGATCCTAATTCTTCAACTTTCGCCAGCGTTTCTCTTGCTGCTGTTTCGTTGGTAGTATAATTAATCAAAATATGATAATTCTTTTCTTCAGCCAGTTTTATACAGATGGCTCTCCCGATTCCCCTGGAGCCTCCTGTGATGATTGCACATTTCATGTGTTGTGTATGTTAGTTTTTAAGTTTATTTTAAGACAATTGATTTCAGATGAAAGTTATATTGTTTTTAAATATTTCTTCACTTCTTCCAGGTATGGATACATCACCATATCATCAGAGAATACAGGAATGATCTTTCTTATTTCATCATACAATTCTTTGGTTGCCGATGAAATTTTATCCTGAAAGCCAAGATATTCAATCGCCTGAACGATCGTAATTGCTTCAATCGTCAATACTTCGAAAGCATTTTCAATTACCTTTCTGCAGATCACCGCAGCGTTGGTTCCCATGCTTACAATATCCTGATTGTCATTATTATTAGGTATGCTGTGTACATACATGGAATTCGATAACATTTGACTTTCCGCCGTGGTGGAAGTTGCCGTAAACTGGACGCCCTGCATCCCGAAATTAAATCCTAATTTCCCCAAATTCACAAACGGAGGTAAAATTTCGTTGATTTTGGAATTCAGCAAATAATTCAATTGTCTTTCAGCAAGCATGGTCAATTTGGTTACCACAATTTTAAGTTTGTCCATTTCAAGGGAAATGTAATCTCCGTGGAAGTTTCCGCCATGGTAAACATGCTGATCTTCAACATTAATGATCGGATTATCATTTGCGGAATTGATTTCATTTTCCAATACTTGTTCCGTATATTCCAATGTATCTAAAACAGGACCCAAAATCTGCGGAACGCATCTCAAAGAATAATATTCCTGCACCTTTTCTTTAAATACCTTTTCTTTTTCCTCAAAATGAGTGTATAAATGATCTGCTCTTTTTCTGATCAGTTTACTATCAGAAAGATGTGCACGCATTTTTTCTGCAATTTTCTGCTGACCGGCATGAAGCTTTGTTCCGTTTAATACTTCCGATAAGTGATCGTCATACGCCTGAACAATTTCATTAATGGCACAAGATAATTTAATAGAAATATCCGTTAACTGATTTGCTTTATGGACATTAACAGCACCAATTCCCGACATCACGGAAGTCCCGTTCATTAAAGCTAACCCTTCCCGGATTTCTACCTGAATCGCTTTCAGACCTTCAGATTCAAAAACTTCTTTTGTCGATTTTCTTTCACCTTTATAGAAAACTTCGCCTTCACCAATCAGTACCAAGGCTAAGTGTGCCAATTGTACCAAATCTCCACTTGCACCAACTCCTCCATGTTCGAAAATCAACGGTATAATATCTCTGTTTATTAATTCTTTAAGTAAGATAACTACAGATTCATGAACACCGGATTTTCCGAGGGACAATGTATTTAATCTTGCCA
Organism: Chryseobacterium takakiae; assembly: GCF_900129385.1. Taxonomy (GTDB): domain Bacteria; phylum Bacteroidota; class Bacteroidia; order Flavobacteriales; family Weeksellaceae; genus Chryseobacterium; species Chryseobacterium takakiae. The sequence continues at coordinate 55,063 of NZ_FQVO01000005.1, forward strand.
GCATGCAGGCTTTTGCTTCGTTGGCAGGAAGCGGATTTCCCATACCGGAAGAATGGCTTCTGATCAGATTATACTGAAGCTGATGAGTATCTTCATCGCTTATCTTAAATTGTGCCATCGGTCCGAAACCCGTATTCACACCATATATCACTTTATTTTTTGAAAACTCTTTCAAAAACTGAAAACTTTCATTCACTCTGGCAAGAAGTGCTTCATCCAGTTCTATTTCTTTATTTTCAATGATGATTTTTTTAAAATCGCTCAGTCTTAAAAAGTTATTTATTTTCATTTATTTGAAAGTAATAATATGATAATTTTTGTAGTTATTAATTAATTGTCATTAATTTGCGGCAAAGATAGAAGTTATTATTAAAATAAAAAATCAAAGATGATCAAAGAATTTGTTGACGTTCTTGTAATTGGCGCCGGGCCTTCCGGATGCGTATCTTCTTCCTATTTAAAGAAGAACAACGTCAACGTAAAAGTTGTTGAAAAGACGAAATTTCCAAGACTGGTAGTAGGAGAAAGCCTAATTCCTCGGGTAATGGATCATTTTGAAGAGGCCGGATTATTTCCCGCTCTTGATAAAATGGGATTTGAAAAGAAACTCGGCGCCCGGTTTCTGAGAGGAAAAGAAGTCTGTATTTTTGATTATAGCAATAAGTTCGGGGAAGGCTGGGACTGGACCTGGCAGGTTCCGAGAGCGGATTTTGATAATGTTTTAGCCCAGGAAGTCATTAATAAAGGAATCGACCTGGAATTCGAAACGGAAGTAATCGGGATTGAATTCAACGGTACGGATTCTGTGACCACGGTAAAAAATAAAAACGGCGAAACCAAAGAAATCCATGCCAAATTCGTGATTGATTCCAGCGGCTACGGAAGAGTTCTTCCAAGGCTTCTGGATTTAGAAAAGCCTTCAAAATTATCTCCTCACTCCGCTATTTTTTCCCATGTAAAAGACATTAATCGGGAAGCAGGAATAGAAGGCACTTTAATTTCTTTTGACATTATCGAAACAGAAGTCTGGCTTTGGGTAATTCCTTTTTCCAATGGAAATACGAGCGTAGGAATCGTAGGTCCGACTGAATATATTGACAAGCTTTCCAAAAACGGAGATCCTGCAGAAGCTTTAAGAAAAGCTATTGCGCTCTCCGATTATTATGTAAAACGTTTCGGAGATGTAGAATTTTTATTTGAGCCTAAACATTTGAAGGATTATTCTTGTTCGGTAAAAAAATTATTCGGAGATGGATTTGCGTTGACGGGAAATGCTTCGGAATTTCTGGATCCGGTATTTTCTTCCGGAATGGCTTTTGCCACTGAAGGTGGAATGACGGCTGCAAAATTAGCCTTAAGACAGCTGAACGGAGAACAAGTAGACTGGCAAAAGGAGTTTGCAGACTATATTTTATACGGAGTTGATGTTTTCACAACGTATGTAAAAGAATGGTACACCGGAAATCTCCAGGAATTATTTTTTCATAAGCCGGAAAATCCTGATGTGAAAAGAAAAATCTGTGCGGTTTTGGCAGGCTATGTCTGGAACAAAAAGAATACTTTTGTAAGAATACATGATACTGCGATAAAAAATCTGGCGGAATTTATTAAAAAAGAAAAACAACAAGCATAAAAAAAACGGTCTGAGAATTTCAGTCCGTTTTATTTTTACCTCAGATCCGTGAATGTAATAGGTTTCCTGCTGTTCGGGTTGAAAACCATTTTAGATAAAACATCAAAATCAACCAATTCAATTTTCGGACTTACCCTTAATTTTGCCCTGAAATGATCTCTTACATCATTTACAAAACTTTCCGAGTCGCTGTCTGTACTGACCTTAATGATAATTTCATCCAGCCCGATTTCATTGGCCTGAATCACAATCTGGTAACACAAAATATTTTCGAAATCATTCAGAATATCATTCATTGCCGGCGGATACAATGTGGTGCCTTTGTATTTGATCATTTGCTGCTTTCGCCCGATTACAGGGCCTAATCTCATGGTATTGCGTCCGCAAAGGCAAGGTTCATAATGCGCTTTCACAATGTCACCTGTTTTGAATCTCAGCAAAGGAATTGCCTCAACACCAAGTGTTGTAATCGTTAATTCTCCGCTCTCATCTTCTTTTACCGGATTCCCATCGTCGTCAAGAATCTCGGTGATGATCAATTCCGGATGATGGTGTCCGCCGATTTGCTGTTCGCATTCCGTAAAAGCCGTGCTCATTTCTGTGGACGCGTATGTTGAAAATAATTTAATATTCCATTTTTCTTTAATTTTCTGGGATAAGATATTATCCGTAAAGTCCTGATTTTTGATGCTTTCACCAATACAAACGGCACCGTAAACGCTGGAATTTTTATAATCAATATGATGCTTTTCTGCATAATCAATCATTTTCAGCAAAAACGAAGGAACGGTAATTAAATATTTCGGTTTGTATCTGAAAATTGAGTCCCATTGCAGTTCCGGAATTCCGGGGCCCATCCTGACAACGCTCGCTCCCATTTTTCTTAAGCCTAAAAAATAAGCAAGTCCGGCCATGAATCTTTTATCGATCGTAGTAATCATCTGAACCACATCTCCTTTTTGAATTCCGGCACAGGCAAAAGAAACAGCTTCATTATAGGCTAATCTCTCCAAGTCATTATCTGATAACCCAAAAGTTACAGGATCGCCTAATGTTCCAGAAGTAGTACTGTAATCCACAATTTTTTCCGGAGCAACACAGAAAAAATCATCGTTATGCTGCTGAATATCATTTTTTGTGGTGGTGGGGATTTTCTGCAGATCTTCCAAAGTCTGGATATCAGAAATATTGATATTATTTTCTTTGAATACTCTTTGATAAAAAGGGGAGTACGTCTCAAGATATATTAAAAGTTCCTGAAGTTTTTGCTCCTGAAACTTTTTTATTTCCTGAATAGCTTCTTGTTCGATGGATGGATAGAATTCCAATGGTTTTTTATTTTAAAAGACAAATTTATTTAAAATTAAAAGATTGGATGATTAAAAAATTTAAAAATTAAATTCCGTTGTAAATTCATACATGATCGCATTTTAATGTAAATGCAAAGATTTAATTATTGTAATGTTGATTTAAGATGGCAAAGGCAAATAAATTTGCTGCGCGAAGCTTGGAACAAAGCTTCATCCATAAGCTTGTTGATTTGTTTGTTCACCTAACTTAATTATTATTAAAATAAGCTTTGCGTTAAAATATCTGTTCAATCCGTGAGATTATTAAATTTTTTCTCTATAAAAATTCACTTATTCAACATTGACAATTCACATTTCAAACATCCTGACATTTATATTTCTGAAACAGAACTTTTTCATTGTAAGTATGAAAATAAAAGATATATTATAAACCGGTAAATTTTAGTAAATTTGCCAACTTAATTAATCAACGATATTGATCTATTACAATGAGCCAATTTAAAGAATACAAAAACCTCAACCTTATTGATGTAGCAGAAAATGTAGCGGAATTCTGGAAACAGAACAAAACTTTCAATAAAAGTGTTGAGATTCGTGAGGGGCAGCCTGAGTTTGTTTTTTATGAAGGTCCGCCTTCCGCAAACGGTATGCCCGGAATTCACCACGTAATGGCCAGAGCATTAAAGGATATTTTCTGTCGTTATCAGACCCAGAATGGAAAACAGGTTTTCCGTAAAGCGGGATGGGATACACACGGACTTCCGGTAGAGCTTGGCGTGGAAAAAGAATTAGGAATCACAAAAGAAGATATTGGCACTAAGATTTCAATTGAAGATTATAACAAAGCTTGTCGTGAAGCCGTAATGCGTTACACCGACGTCTGGAACAACCTTACCGAAAAAATCGGATACTGGGTTGATCTTGATGATCCGTATATCACGTACAAGTCAAAATACATGGAGACCGTTTGGTGGCTGTTGAAGCAGCTGTATGATAAAGGATTATTGTACAAAGGCTACACCATTCAGCCGTATTCTCCAAAAGCGGGAACCGGACTTTCTTCTCACGAAGTAAATCAGCCGGGCGCTTACCGAGATGTTTCGGATACAACGGTGGTGGCACAATTCAAGACATTACCGGAAACATTGCCTTCATTTTTACAGGGATTTGGCGATGTCCATTTCTTAGCCTGGACCACAACTCCGTGGACACTACCCTCCAATACAGCGTTGACAGTAGGCCCGAAAATCGATTATGTTTTGGTTAAAACTTTCAATCAATATACTTTTGAACCGGTAAATGTTGTTTTGGCTAAAGCTTTGGTCGGAAAACAATTTGCTAAAAAATATATCGAGGGAACAGAAGAAGATTTCGCAAATTACACTTCAGAAAGTAAGATTATTCCTTACCAAATTTTAGCAGAATTCAAAGGTGCTGATCTGGTTGGAATTAAATATGAGCAACTTTTAGATTATGCTAAACCTTACCAAAATCCGGAAAATGCGTTCAGGGTAATTTCAGGAAACTTTGTAACAACGGAAGACGGAACAGGTATTGTTCACACCGCACCAACTTTTGGTGCCGATGATGCGAAAGTGGCGAAAGAAGCAACTCCTGAAGTTCCGCCGATGCTTGTTCTGGACAAAAATGGAAATCCTGTTCCGCTTGTGAACTTACAGGGAAGATTTTTACCTCAGGTAAGTGACGAGGTTTACGGTTTTGCCAATGAATATGTAAAAGGAGAATACCTTAGCGAAGCAGAAAAAGAGACGGAATTTAAAATTCAAAAAGAAAATCTTAAGTCTATTATTTCAGATCTTAAGACCTATCTTTCTGTTGATGAAAGGATTGCTTTAAAATTGAGGAAGGAAAACAAGGCTTTTAAAGTAGAAAAATACGTTCACTCGTATCCGCACAGCTGGAGAACAGACGAGCCTTTATTGTATTATCCGCTGGACTCGTGGTTTGTGAAGATGACGGCCGTAAAAGACAGATTGGTAGATTTAAACAAAGAAATCAACTGGAAACCGAAATCAACCGGAGAAGGACGTTTCGCCAACTGGCTGGAAAATGTAAACGACTGGAATCTTTCCCGATCAAGATACTGGGGAATTCCATTGCCAATCTGGAGAACAGCTGATCTGAAGGAAGAAAAAATCATCGGTTCTGTAGAAGAATTATACAACGAAATTGAAAAATCGATTGAAGCAGGATTGATGAAAGAAAATCCGTTCAAAGGGTTTATCATCGGAAATATGTCTGAGTCTAATTACGAACTGGTTGACCTACACAAAAATGTGGTCGACAAGGTAATTTTAGTTTCAGATTCAGGACAAGCTATGAAACGCGAAAGCGATCTGATTGACGTGTGGTTTGATTCAGGAGCAATGCCTTACGCTCAGTTGCATTATCCTTTTGAAAATAAAGAATTAATTGATACCAATAAAGCGTTTCCGGCAGACTTCATTGCAGAAGGTGTTGATCAGACAAGAGGCTGGTTCTATACGCTCCATGCGATCGGAACAGGAGTTTTTGATTCCGTTGCTTATAAAAATGTAATGAGTAATGGGCTTGTTCTGGATAAAAACGGCCAGAAAATGTCAAAACGCCTGGGAAATGCAGTGGATCCGTTTGAAACTCTTGCAGTTTACGGTCCGGATGCAACACGTTGGTACATGATTTCAAACGCCAATCCGTGGGAAAACCTGAAATTCGACATCGAAGGAATTGATGAAGTGAGAAGAAAATTCTTCGGAACATTATACAACACCTATTCGTTCTTTGCGTTGTATGCGAATGTAGACGGATTCAATTATTCTGAAAAAGAAATAGAACACAGGCCTGAAATTGACCGATGGATTTTATCGGAATTAAATCTTCTCATCAAAGAAGTTAAAGCTTTCTACGAAGATTACGAACCGACTCGTGTAGCGAGAGCGATCAGCACTTTTGTGAATGACAATTTATCCAACTGGTATGTAAGATTATGCAGAAGGCGTTTCTGGAAAGGAGATTATTCTGAAGATAAAATCTCGGCTTATCAGACTTTATACACCTGTCTTGAAACGGTTGCCAAATTATCTGCGCCGATTGCGCCATTCTTTATGGATCAATTGTACCAGGATCTCAACAAAGCGACAGGAAAAGAAAATTTTGAATCTGTTCATTTAACAAATTTCCCGGTTGCCGATGAAAGCTTGATCGACCAGGATCTGGTTGAAAAAACACACTTGGCGCAGAGTATTACAAGTATGGTTTTCTCTTTGAGAAAGAAAGAAAATGTAAAAGTTCGCCAGCCGTTGCAAAAAGTGTTGATTCCTGTTTTAGATTCTAAAACCGAGGAGCAGATTTCAGCCGTTTCGGAACTGATCAAACAGGAAGTAAATGTTAAAGAAATTCAATTAATTAACGCGGAAGAAGCATCGCATCTTATTGTAAAACAGATCAAACCGAATTTCAAAGCATTGGGCCCTAAATTAGGCAAAGACATGAAAGTGGTAGGAGGTGAGATTGCAAATTTTAATGCAGAGCAGATTTCAACCTTAGAAAAAGAAGGGAAATTAGACATTCAGGGCTACGAAATTACATTGGATGATGTTGAAATTTCTACCAAAGACATCCCTGGATGGACGGTAACTTCCGACGGAAAAACAACTGTGGCATTAGATTTGACGTTGACAGACGAATTAAAATCTGAAGGTATTGCAAGGGAATTCATCAACAGGATTCAGAACCTGCGGAAAGATAAAGATTTCGATTTGACGGACAGGATTGTGATCTCTCTGGAAGACAACTCGCCTTTCATGGATGACATCAGGAAAAATGAAGAATATATTTCTTCGGAAGTCTTGTCAAATAAAATAGAAATTGTATCTTCACTTTCAAATTTTAACGAAATCGAGATCGATGAAGTTAATTTTAAGATAAATGTTGAAAAAATTTAACATATAGTTATTGTTTTTCAAATTCCATTTCATAATTTTATTAAAAAAGAGAAAGAACCATGTCAGACGAAAGAGTAAGATACAGTGATGCTGATTTACAAGAGTTTAAGGCAATCATTAAGGAAAAAATAGAAAAAGCGGAAAATGATCTGAAACTTATCAGAGAAAGTTTCATTAACGACCAGAACAATGGTACGGATGATACTTCGCCAACCTTTAAAGCTTTTGAAGAAGGTGCTGAAACGCTGAGTAAAGAACAGAATTCTATTTTAGCCGGAAGACAGGAAAAATTTGTCCGTGATCTTAAAAACGCTCTGATAAGAATAGAAAATAAAACGTACGGCGTGTGCAGGGTAACAGGAAAACTGATTCCTAAAGAAAGACTTCTTGCTGTTCCTCATGCAACATTGAGCATAGAAGCGAAAAATATGCAGAAATAACCGGGAGGTTAATATCATAATTTTGGGTTTATATTGTATTTTTGACAAATACTTTATAAACCTAATTTTTAGTATATATCCATGAGTGATTTATTCATTTTAATCTTAATCATCGTACTTATTCTGGGCTTTATTTACAGGGACCGGATTAAAAATCGGTTTTTTCCTGAAAAACAGGAAAACTATACAATTGATGACAAGTTTAATTCTGATAAACGCGAAAGGGAAAAAGAAATAGACGGGCTTTTAAGCAAAATGGGCAAAAACGGCATCAATGATCTTTCGCCCAAAGAAAGAAGAAGGCTTGATGAGCTATCCAAAAAATAATTTAAATTAAAAAAGTGGAATCCATAATTGTACATCCGAAAAATGCAATGGAACTAAGCGCGCTGAAAAGCGTTCTAAAAGATATGAACATTAAGTTCGAAAAATTCCATACCAAGAACATGCACCACAATCAGAAGACGATTAAAAAAATCGTTGATAAGAAGAACGAAAAAACAGGAAAACCTACAAAACCCAAAGGATTATAATGAAAAAGATCGTATTCGTAACCCTTCTTATCCTATTGATTGATCAGGCCTCAAAAATATATGTAAAAACCCATTTTAACCTTGATGACAGCGTTCCTGTTCTTCCGGGATTCAAACTCACCTTTGTGGAAAACCCTGGGATGGCTTACGGTCTTCATTTCGGAGGAGTGATTGGGAAATATTTCCTTGTTTTAGTAAGGATTATTCTGATCGGAGGCATGATTTATTTATTTAAAAAATGGCTGCAACGTGGAGAATCCAATTACCTTCTGATTCCGATGGCGATGATCTTTGCAGGAGCAATTGGTAACCTGATAGACGGAATGTTTTACGGACTGATTTTCGACAGCGGTACAGTATATGACGAAAGTATCGACCGATGGATCGGTTATGGCGGAATTTCAAAATTCACCACTTTCGGTGAAGGATACTCCACTTTTATGAGAGGCTGCGTGGTGGATATGCTCCACTTTCCGCTTGTAGATTGGAATGTTCCTGAAAGCTGGCCCTTGATTGGAGGAAAACACATCGAATTTTTTAAATATATCTTTAATGTAGCAGATTCTGCAATTACCGTAGGCGCAGCATTGCTATTGATTTTTAGAAAAAAAGCCTTCCCGAACGGACTTGAATTTTAAAGTATTTAGCACATAATGAAAAAAATAATCAAGAACTTATTTAAGGCTTTCCTGCTTCTCCTCGTTGCAGGAATTCTTTTTATCATCTGGGCAAATTACAGCATTAAAACAAGCAGCAATCCTTACATTTCTTATAAAACTGAAGATCTTCCGGAAGCTAAAACAGCACTGTTGCTGGGCACAAGCAAAAGCTTAAACAACGGCTTTCCCAATGCCTATTTCTATAACCGGATTTATGCCGCGGTAGAATTGTATAAAACCGGAAAAATACAATATATTATTGTGAGCGGTGATAACAGCAGAAAAGATTATAATGAGCCTGAAGACATGCAGCTCGCGTTAATGGAACATGGAATTCCACAGAATAAAATTTTTCTTGATTTTGCAGGCTTCAGAACGCTGGATTCTGTGGTAAGGGCAAAGGAAATTTTCGGGCAGACAAAACTGATTATTGTTTCCCAGAAGTTCCACAATGAAAGAGCCGTATTTCTGGCAAGGCAGAACGGAATGGAGGCGTATGGCTATAATGCTGCTGACGTAAATAAATATGCTGGTTTTAAAACCAATATGAGAGAATATCTCGCCAAAACAAAAGCCTATTGGGATTTGATTTTTGGTGTTGAGCCGAAGTTTGGAGGAGATAAAGTTTTGATTCCTTAGATCTTACTCTTTCTGATTATGAAATTTTATTGATAAGATTATTAAAATTGGGCTAAAGCCAAATCTTTATATTATTTTGAAAGCGGACTATGTTCAATATTTAATTTTTTCTCAACATTAAAAAACGCGACGTAAACATCTGTGTAAATCTGTGAAATCTGCGGGAGAAATCCATAAATTTGCACTTCATTAATTTTTAAATAAATTTTTAAACAATGTCAAGAATTCTTACCGGCATTCAAGCCACCGGAACCCCGCACCTGGGAAACCTTTTGGGTGCTATTATTCCTGCAATTGAGCTATCCAAGCAGGAAGGAAACGAATCTTTTTTATTCATCGCCAATCTTCATTCTTTAACACAGATTAAGGATGCGGAAGTGCTTAAACAAAACACCTACGAGATTGCTGCGGCTTGGCTTGCTTGTGGGCTGGATACCGAAAAAACCTATTTTTACAGGCAGAGTGATATCCCTGAAACCTGTGAACTTTCTTGGCATTTATCCTGTTTTTTTCCGTACCAGAGATTAACGTTGGCACATTCCTTCAAGGATAAAGCAGACCGTTTGCAGGACGTGAACGCAGGTCTGTTTACCTACCCGATCCTAATGGCTGCCGATATTTTGCTGTATGACGCAGAAATTGTTCCTGTAGGAAAAGATCAGCTTCAGCATCTGGAGATTGCCCGTGATGTAGCCTCCAGATTCAACAATCAGATGGGTGAAGTTTTTGTACTGCCTCAGTCTGAGCTTCAGGAGAACACCAAGTATGTTCCCGGAATAGACGGCCATAAAATGTCTAAATCCAGAGGAAATATCATCAATATATTCTTACCTGAAAAAGAACTGAAAAAGCAGGTAATGAGCATTGAAACAGATTCTAAATCGCTGGAAGAGCCTAAAGATCCTGAAACCGACAAGGTGTTTGCTATCTATCAGCTCATTGCAAGTCCTGAACAAACGGAAGAACTGAGATCGAAATATCTGGCCGGAAACTTCGGGTATGGCCATGCGAAAAAGGAACTTGTGGATTTAATTTTAACAAGATTCGAAAAGGAAAGAGAACTTTTTTCTTATTACATGAACAATCTTGAGGAATTGGAAGCAAAACTTCAGGAAGGAGCGGCCAAAACAAGAATAATTGCTACAGAAACGATTAACAGAGTGAGAAAAAGTTTGGGAATTTAAATTTCTTAAACGGATAATATAGTTTCGGCGGCACCTTTGGTGCCGCCGAAACTTTTTATAGAATTTTATAAATATTCTTTAATCTGCAGCAGATGCTGTATAACTTTCAGTCCTTCTTTCTGTCTGTTTTCCTTCAGCACATCAAAGAAAATCACATCCATTCCGAAATTTTGTGCTCCCAAAACATCTGCGATCCAGTCGTCACCGATCAGAATACTTTCTTGTTTGATTGTTCCAGCCAGTTTCAGGGAATATTCAAAAATCTCCGGTCTGGGTTTTCTTACGCCCACCGTATCTGCACTGGTGATTGTTTGAAAATATTTATCAATTCCGGATAAAATACATTTTCTTTCCGTCACTTCTTTGAAACCATTGGAAATAATGTGTAAAGTGTAATTTTTAGTTTTAAGATAATCTAAAATAGATGTTGCGCCTTCTACCAATTCATTGTAATTAAGAATTTTATCCAGGAAATGTTCCTCGAAATACATGGACAGCTGTTGATCATCTACGTTGAAGTACCTGAATGTATCGTAAAAACGATGTTTTCTAAGATACTCTTTATCAATTATCCCGTCCCGGATATCTTCCCAAAGTTTTTCATTAATACGATGATAGACGGAATGAAACTCTTCAAAACCGATATTATATTTTAATGTAATCTCTTCCTTTTCAAAAAGATCTTTTATAGTAAGATAGGCATTTCTGCGGTGATCCCAGAGTGTATTGTCGAGATCAAAAAAAATGTGCTGAATTTTCATACAGCACAAAAATAATTTTAATTTTTGGAAATCGGATAATTCTTGCTCTTGGTTTTTACAACCTCAAGATTCTTCGAAAAATTGAGTAAAAACTCAACTGTTTGCTTTTTTGGTTTCAAAGTTTTCACTTTTAAGGAATCATTTTTTCTCATAGGCGGTTAAATGTTTTCCTTAAAACGAGAATTTTCCGAAATTATTATCTATCGTGTCAAGACAATATTATTTTCTTCCATGATTTTTCTCAGGTTGATTAATGCATACCTTACGCGTCCCAATGTGGTATTGATACTCATATCGGTATGATCTGCAATTTCTTTAAAGCTAAGCCCGTCAAAAAATCTTAATTTGATTACTTCCTGCTGGTTTTCAGGCAGGAATTGCAGCATTTTTAGAAGGTCTTCTTGGATCTGGTTGGTTACCAGCTGGTCTTCAATATTTTCAGAAGGTTCTCTCAGCAGGTCAAAAATAGAATATTCTTCGGTTTCAAAAGTTGTTTCCGACACTTTAATATTCTTGGACTTTGCTCTGAAATGGTCGATAATCAGATTATGAGCAATTCTTTTTGCCCAAAGAATGAATTTTCCTTCTTCGTTATAACGTCCTTCCTTAAGCATAACAATGATTTTCATGAATGTATCCTGAAAAACATCATTTGCCAGATCTTCATCATTAATTTTGTAAAAAATGAATGTAAACAGTTCTCTCTGATGGCGGTGGATAAGGGTCGACAACGCCTCTTCGTCTCCTTTTTGATAAAGGGAAATAAGTAAACTATCCGATTTTGATTTCATAACTTCTTCTCAATACTTTTTTGCTGAAAAAATATTCCAGATTTTTCATCTGGTTTCAGCTGTAAATACAAAACAATTCTTCAGAGTAAAGTATAATCAATAGGCGGATACAATTTTTAATGATGTAAATATAATAAATTTTTAATAACTGTTAACCTATTATTAAATTTTTAAGAGAAAAATTTAAAAAAAATCATTTAAACATGTCATGAATGAATACAGTAGGGATATTTAGTGAAAAATTAATATTCAGGCCTTTTAACTCTTTCCCGTTTATTCCACTGTTTCCTATTGGAAAAGCATAGCCTCCCGTAAGATCTAAAATCCCGAACAGAGTAAAGCCAACTTTCGGAGCCAGATATTTGTTGGTACCTTCAGCGCCAATCAAAAAATAATACGAATGGTAAAAATCTACATTTTTTTGAAAATTCAATAAAACATCAGTCGAAACTTTAGGCATTATTGCAAACTGCGAATTTACAGATCCCATCATGGCAGAGGCTCCGAGCCTGTAGATGACATCATCATTCTTAAGGAAAAGCAGCTTGCCTCCCACTTCGCCAAAACTTTGATTCTGATAAGTATATCCTACATTTACCATTTTGTGTACGGTAAGCTGTGCTTTGGCAAAAGTGCCGAGAAAAAAAACGGTAAGGATTGTAATGACGAATCGTGCTTTATTCATATTCTGTTCTATTTTATGTAAAATTAAAAAAAACTGCTTTACCTGAAAGATAAAGCAGCCATTCATTTGTTTATTATTGTGAAAATTAAATTCCGAAAGCGGATTTAATTTCATCTACTTTGTCTAATTTTTCCCACGTAAAGAACTCTAAACCAGTAAGTGTAAGCTCATTTTTCTGTCCTTTGTTAAAGGTCTTATCTGCCACATAATGTTCTTTACCCATGTGTCCGTAAGAAGCAGTTTCCTGGTAAATAGGGTTTCTCAATTTCAGGTTTTGCTCGATAGCGTAAGGCCTAAGATCGAATATTTCAGAAACTTTTTTAGCAATATCTCCATCGTGAAGATCAACTTTTGCCGTTCCGTAAGTATTGATGTACAAACCGCAAGGCTCTGCCACACCGATTGCGTAAGACACCTGCACCAAAACTTCATCTGCAATCCCTGCAGCCACAAGATTTTTAGCGATATGTCTTGTCGCGTAGGCAGCACTTCTGTCCACTTTTGAAGGATCTTTTCCGGAGAAAGCACCACCTCCGTGTGCTCCTTTTCCACCATACGTATCAACAATGATCTTTCTTCCTGTAAGTCCGGTATCTCCGTGAGGGCCTCCGATTACGAATTTTCCCGTAGGATTGATATGGTATTTGATCTGATCGTTAAATAACGCTTTAATTTCATCCGACTGCAAAGCCACTACTCTCGGAATCAGGATATTTTTAATATCTTCTCTGATTTTGTTCAGCATTTCTTCTTCAGTTCCGAAATCATCATGCTGGGTAGAAACTACGATAGAATCAATCCTGATTGGCTTATGGTCATCAGAATATTCAATTGTTACCTGGCTTTTTGCATCCGGGCGAAGATATTTAATTTCAGAATCTTCTCTTCTGATCGCCGAAAGCTCTTTAAGAATCGTATGGGCAAGATCAAGTGCCAATGGCATATAATTCGCCGTTTCATTAGTAGCATACCCGAACATCATTCCCTGGTCTCCTGCTCCCTGAGCATTGGCTTTTGCTTCGAAAGACCCGTCTTCCACGGCTCTGTCAACTCCCTGGTTGATATCCGGAGATTGCTCATGAATAGCCGAAATAACTCCACAAGAATCACCATTAAACATATACTCCCCCTTTGTATAGCCGATTCCGTTGATGACTTCTCTTGCAATCGTCTGAACGTCAAGATAAGCATCAGATTTTACCTCACCGGCAAGCACTACCTGTCCTGTTGTAACAAGGGTTTCACAAGCTACTTTGGAATTTTTATCGTATGCTAAAAAATGATCGATTAACGCATCAGAAATCTGATCGGCAATCTTATCCGGATGTCCTTCTGAAACAGATTCAGATGTAAATAAATAAGACATATTACTCTATTTGTTTTAGATTAAAATTAACGAAGAAAAAATAAGAATAATTATCGGTACGACTAAAAAGAAATACTGTTTTAGCATTTTTTTATAGAGGTTGCAATCAGGACAAATTTTTCCTCGTTTGTAAACGTGCGCAAATTTAAGTACTATTTTTTTAATACTCAAATTTTTGCCCCTTTATTATAAATTTCATGAATAGCAGCAACTTATCAACCCCTTTAACAATAAAATTTATTGAGGTTTAATGCTTACAAATTCTTTCGGGTTTTCGTGATAATTAAGCTTTTTCTCCAGTGAAGTTCTTATAGAATGTGACAATTCGTCAATAATTTTCTGCTTAAATGTAGGCTTATAATAAATAATGCTGATTTCCCTGTATGGAAAAGGCTTTTTAAACCTGAAGACATTTTCTTTCTGCTGATCAGAGAGCTGACTTAATGCAAGCTCCGGCAAAATACTGATCCCTCCTACTTTATCCACCATATGCACCAGTGTCTGAATATTGGAAGCCAGGAAATCAAGATTCTTGGGTTTCAGGGTATTTTCTTTCAGATGGCAGATGTTTTCAAACTGGTTTCTAAGACAGTTTCCTTCTTCAAGCAGCCATACTTTTTCCACGTTCAGCTCTTCCGGAACCACGTAGGAATTTTTCTTGTTGGCTTCCGTATCGGAACTGTAAATCATCAGTTCTTCATTAAACAGGAAATCCTGATAAAATTCATCCGCAGAATCATAAGGTGTAGAAATAATTCCGGCATCAAGTTCACCCGCTTTCAGAGCCTTGATGATATTATCCGTCGTCATTTCCTTTACATTCATCTGAATTTTCGGATTATCCTCCAAAAATTTAAAAATCTCTGTTGGAAGGATAAAAGAAGAAACCGTTGGAATGATTCCGATGTTAATGGTACCTCCTAAAATATTGTTTAAAAGATTGGCTTTGTTCTTTAGTTCATTGACAGATTCTATAATCACTTTTGCCTGATCGATGATCTGAAGCCCAACATCTGTGGTACGGATCGGGTGGGTAGTCCTGTCAAAAACCTTTACATCCAGTTCGTCCTCAAATTTCTGTATCATTGCACTTAACGTAGGCTGCGTAATGAAGCATGCTTGAGCTGCTTTACCAAAATGTTTATACTTATCTACAGCGATAAGATACTCCAATTGCTGAATGTTCATTTGATTAATATTATCTATGACAAAGATAAAATGTTTTTGCCATTTGTAATTAAAAATTAAAGTAAATTTGATATTTTAATACGTCTATATAGACAGCCAACAATAAAAACCGCGAAACAAATCATAAGTATATGGATTCTAAAAAATTAACGTTAAGCAATGGCGCTCCTTATTATGAGCATCAGGATTCACAGACAGTGGGACCAAGAGGCCCTGTTTTATTGCAGGATTTCGTTTTACAGGAAAATCTTGCCCATTTTGTGAGAGAGAGAATCCCGGAAAGAATTGTTCACGCCAAAGGTACCGGCGCCTACGGAACTTTCACTGTAACACACGATATCAGCCACTATACAAAAGCAAAATTATTTTCAAAAGTAGGAAATTCATGCAGGATGTTTGCCCGTTTCTCTACAGTGGGAGGAGAAAAAGGAAGTGCAGACACGGCTAGGGACCCGAGAGGTTTTGCTCTGAAATTTTATACAGAAGACGGAAACTGGGATCTCGTAGGAAATAATACACCGGTTTTCTTTATTAAAGATGCTAAAAAATTCCCTGACTTTATCCACACCCAGAAAAGAGTTCCGAAAACCAATCTGAAAAGTGCCACGATGATGTGGGATTTCTGGAGCCTTAATCCCGAATCGCTGCATCAGGTTTTAATCTTGATGTCAGACAGAGGAACGCCATACGGATACCGGCATATGCACGGTTTCGGATCTCATACTTTTTCAATGATCAATGATAAAAATGAGAGGGTATGGGTAAAATTCCACATGAAAACAAAACAGGGAATCAAGAATTTCACGGATGCAGAAGCGGTAAAAATGGCAGGCGAAAATCCGGATTTCGCCCAAGAGGATATGTGCAATGCCATTGAAGAAGGCAATTTCCCAAAATGGACCATGTATATTCAGGTGATGACGGAAGAACAGGCCAGAGATTTCAGATGGAATCCTTTCGATATTACAAAAGTATGGTTCCAGGGAGATTTCCCATTAATTGAAGTGGGTGAAATGGAATTGAATGAAATTCCGGTAAATTATTTTGCCCACGTTGAGCAATCAACCTTTTCACCAAGTAATTTAATTAACGGAATAAGTTTTTCTCCGGATAAGATGCTTCAGGGAAGACTGTTCTCCTATCCTGATGCTCATCGGTACAGAGTGGGTGTTAACGCGCATCATCTTGAAGTAAACAGATGTCCGTTTGCTGTAAACAACTATCAGCGCGACGGTTTTATGGCAGACTCCAGTTATTATCAAGACAAGCCGAATTACCATCCGAACAGCTTTGATGACATAAAGCCGGATTCATCTTACAAAAATTACGAATACGAACTGGACAGCGCTCATGTAGCCAATTACAGTAGAAATGAAAATGATGACGACCATTACACTCAGCCGGGATTGCTATACTCAAAAGCGATGAGTCCTGAAGACCGGCATAATCTTGTGAACAACATTGTGGGAAGCATGAAAGGCATCACAGGACCCAAAAGAGATGAAATCATCAACCGCCAGCTTTGCCATTTTTTCAGAGCGAATATTGAGCTGGGCATGAAAGTCGCAACACAGCTTAATGTCGTGATTGATGCCAATATGATGAATCATTCCAAATAATAATTTAAAACAAGAAAAAATTGCAATAAAGGAAAAAAAGTCAATCTTTTTTCCTTTTTTTTATAAAAAATTTATAATTTGCACAGAATAATATTTTATCAGTTGAAAAATGGGTTACGAAAACATATTATTAGATAAACAAAATAAAATATCTATAATTACCATAAACCGTCCTGAAAGTTTAAATGCATTAAATGCCAAAACAATCAGTGAACTGAGTTCAGCTTTGGAAGAATTAGATACTGATACCAACTGTAGGGTGATCATTCTTACAGGAAGCGGCGAAAAATCTTTTGTAGCAGGAGCTGATATTAAAGAATTCAGTGATTTTGGACAGGAGAAAGCAGAAGAGCTTGCCAGAAACGGACAAAACTCATTATTCAATAAAATAGAAAATATGACCAAGCCTGTTATTGCAGCCGTAAACGGATTTGCTTTGGGCGGCGGTCTGGAGCTTGCCATGGCATGCCACATCAGATATGCATCGGAAAATGCCAAACTGGGATTACCTGAAGTAACACTGGGACTGATTCCCGGCTACGGAGGAACTCAAAGACTTCCGAAGCTTGTAGGAAAAGGTATTGCCAACGAAATGATCTTCTCAGCCAAAATGGTTCCCGCTCAGAGAGCAAAGGAAATCGGACTGGTAAATGAAGTATATCCTGTTGAAGAATTATTAACCAAAACACAGGAATTAGCCAACGTTATTGCTCACAATTCCCCAATGGCAATATCAAAAGCTATTCGTGCTGTAAACTTATCAGATACGGATAAAGGTTTTGAAACCGAGATTCAATATTTCGGAGAGCTTTTTGACTTAGATGATAAAAAAGAAGGAGTCTCTGCGTTTCTTGAAAAAAGAAAACCCAGCTTCTAAATTATCCTTGATTAAAATTATTTCGAAAAAAACGATGCTGCTATATGAATAAGTTTGATAAAGCTTATCTAAAGATGGCTCAGGAATGGGCAAAACTATCCTACTGTAAACGAAAGCAGGTAGGAGCTCTTATCGTAAAAGATAGGATGATTATTTCAGATGGTTACAATGGTACCCCATCAGGTTTTGAAAACTGCTGTGAGGACGAAGAAGGCAAAACGCATTGGTATGTGCTGCATGCAGAAGCCAATGCCATTTTAAAGCTGGCCGCTTCCACACAGTCTGCAGAAGGAGCGACGTTGTATTTAACGCTGTCTCCATGTAAAGAATGCAGTAAACTTATTCTACAGGCCGGAATCAACAGGCTTGTATATATAAACGAGTATTCGGACGATGATGGAATATCATTTTTAAAAAACCATGGTATTGAAATAATACAGATTTCGGAATATGAATTAAAAAAATAACACAACATGATTTGGGATGAAAAAATTAAGGATTTTGAAATTTTTCTTCGTTTTGAAAGAAATTTTTCAGAGAACACTCTCGATGCGTATATCAGAGATATTAAAAAACTAAAAGAATACGCAGAAGAAGATTTAGAAAATGTGGGGCCAGATACGATTCAGTACGAAAACCTGCAGGAATACATTTTCAACCTTTCCAAAAAGAAATTCAGCGAACGTTCACAGGCAAGATGGATTTCGTCTATAAAGGCGTTTTTCAAATACCTTGTTGAGGACGAATTTCGCAAGGACAATCCGGCCACATTATTAGAGGGTCCAAAACTGGGGCTTTATCTGCCGGACACTTTGACGCTGCCGGATATCAACAAAATTATTGACGCTATTGAACTGGATTCTGATCTGGGAAAAAGAAATCAATGCATCATCGAGGTACTCTATGGATGCGGATTGCGTGTATCGGAGCTTATTGAGCTTAAAATATCAAATATCAATTTTAGGGAACACTACATTAAAGTACTGGGAAAAGGCAATAAAACACGTTTTGTCCCGCTCGCGGATTATACCGCCAGCTTGCTTTTAAATTATATCTCTGAAATACGCTCTAAAATTAAAGTAAGCAAAAGATATGAAGACACTCTGTTTCTGAATAGCAGAGGCACTTCCATGTCGAGAGTAATCGTTTTTTTAATCATAAAAGAACTTACAGACAAAGCTGGGGTGAGCAAGAAAATTTCACCGCATACTTTCAGGCATTCATTTGCGACGCATTTGCTTCAGAACGGCGCAGATCTCCGTTATATCCAGGAAATGCTGGGACATTCAAGCATCACTACAACGGAAATTTATACCCATCTTAAAACAGAAGAACTCCGGGATGTTATTTTAAATTACCACCCGAGAAATATTAATGTTGTCCAATGAAAATATTGAAATATTGCCCTAGCTGCGGTAAGGAATCTCTGAACTGGGACGGCGAGAAAAAATGGAGCTGTCCTGAATGTAATTTCACGCTATATAATAATGTAGCCGGAGCGGTGGCTGTGGTTATACGATTTGAAAATGAAATTTACCTTACTCAAAGAAACAGAGATCCGAAAAAAGGAAAGCTTGATCTTCCGGGAGGATTCGTAGATCCACGGGAAAGTGCAGAAGAAACCTGCAAAAGAGAGCTTTTTGAAGAACTGCAGCTTGAGGTTGATATTTCAAATTTAAAATACCTTACGAGCCTTCCGAATGTATATCAGTACAAAGAAATAGATTATCATACAATCGATCTTTTTTATGAATACTATGTTTCGGAAAAATTTCAGGTGAAACTTGATATTTCTGAAATTTCAGATGCATTGTGGATTCCATTGGATACATTAAATCCTGAAGACATTGCATTTGATTCTCAAAAAAAGTTTTTTGAAGATTACACGCGAAAAGCTTAGCATAACATTATATATTCCACGGATTGTTAGACTTTATTTTCAAAAGCATTTACAATCCGTGGATTTTTTTCAGTATGTTTTTGTTTTCAGCATCCCTTCAAAATACTGAACAAGCAACATCCGTTCTGCTTCAGACAAATTGGCTTTTTTGTGATACACCATATAGCCAGGCATAGGCATGGTTTTGTTCTCTATGGTCTGAACAGACTTCTCAAGCATGCTTTTTTTCAGATCCTTATTGTATGTTCCCCAAATGGAAAAGTTTAAATGCTCCCTGCCTTCGTTGATATGGCTTTTAACAGACCAGGAAATTGGTGCTATATAAGCATAGCCGGGATATTTCGTTTCATCGGAATGGCAGTCGTAACAGGCACCTTTAATCAACTCTCTGACTTTTGGAGGTGTTTTCTTTATATCTACAAAATTTACCTTACGATCAACCGGCTTGTTTACCTTATCCGTCGGAATAAACTGAATCAAGGCGGAAATTATCAGGAACCAAAAAAGTATTTTTTTAAATGTTTTCATGACTATCTCACAGGCGTAAGAGAACCTCTGTCCGTTTTTAATTCCGGTCTTACATTTGTTTTTGGCGTGGCTGAATTAGAAGGTTTTGGAGAAGCACTGTCGTTTGTCTTTTGAGTTCCAAACTTTGAGGTATCCAGAACTCTGGTATCTTTCAAATCCCATGTTTCGTTGCTGTCCCATAAAGGCCTTACAATTACCGTTTTATAATAAATATAGGAATCCTCCGCAAAAATACCATTCTGGAAATCTGCCTCATCCCAATATTTATTTTCATTGTTATCCACAAGAATACGTACAATATATTCTGCCGGTTTGAGAATATCAAATTTCACCTCACTGCCTTTGGTATATTTCTGATAAAGGATTTTTTCAGAACTGTCTACCAGCTGAATCCAATAACTTGATGTTGGTACATTTTCCAGCTTAAAAGTAAGGCTTCCGTAATTTTCAATTTTATCAGCCTCAAAATCAAACCGTTTCGACTGATAATTTTTAGCATAAAAAGAAGAAACCGTTTCTTTAGGTACGGTAAGCTGATATTTTTTACCCGAAACAAAATCTGCATTGACAATAATCTGATACGGATTTGTTTCCGAGATTCTTGCTGTGAAAGGAAGTGTATTAAGACTGTCTCCTGCTGTTCTGAAAACCCATTTGTCCGTATTAATATTTGTAATATAATAGTTTGAGCTAATTTTAAAACTTTCTTTCGGAGGAAGCATTCCGCCGCCGTTGTCACTGTTCACATCCATTGTATTTTTCGTGTTGTAACGATAGAAAAGAGAAGCGGCATAAAGCGTATCTTTTTTAGTTCCTGCATTGTATCCGAACTTAAGATTTTCAACGTTGGTTTGTCCGAGATTGCTTTTGACGGCATCAAACCAGATCCTTACGGAATCCGATTTCGGAGCATGTGTTACTTTATAATCTGTCAGTTTTTCACTTTGAGATTGCACCTTTACGCTGTCCGGCCTTCCTTCAAAAGTCATTAAAACACCTCCCGGTACTTCTTTTGTTTCAATATATTTCACCGGTTTTTTAGATGGATACAGCTTCACATTTAATCCTGAGATTGATTTTTCAACAACAACAGGATCCTTCTGAAAGCCTACTTTTTCCTTTCCCTGATCATACATCGAATTTCCGTTTTCATCTTCAAAAGCAATCATTCTGTATTTTCCCGGAGCAAGATAATTCAGCTCATAATAACCGTCATCATCAACTTTTGTGATATAATAAGGCTTTTGTTTATAATCAATGGTATCTTTCACCTGGTAAAGACCCACAACAAATTTATTTTCGCCGGCCTTTTTGAGTGATAAGGCATCCTTTATCTCTCCACTGATATACAGATCATCCAACTTGTCTCCCGTAGAGAATGCAAAATTGAAATATCTTAAAATATTATTTTCATTATTATCCGAAATGGCATTTCCAAAATTAAAATTGTACGTTGTATTGGCCTGCAAAGTATCTTTCCATTGGATAAGAACAAATTTATTGGCAATACTGGAAGGAATGATTCTGGTAATATTCTTAATCGGCGGCGATATGCTAAGATTCTTATTGATGTCTTTCAACGTAACGTATTCGTTGAAGTCAAGACGAAGCTCCTTTATATCTCGCGGGACATTAATTCTCGCCGTATCGATATTTGAGCCTAAAAACTTTGGCGCCAATGTATCTTTTGGGCCTCCTACAGGTGATCCTACTCTTGCACAGGACTGCAAAAGAAAGCCAATAACAAATAATAAAAGAAATCTTTTCATGAAGATGTTTACGCAAAAATAAACATTATTCTCCATAAACTTCACCATGTCCTTTTAATGTATCTTTATCATCACTCATAACGCTATGAAGTTTATCTTTCTGAGAAGGGAAATCTTCAAACAGACCCGACAAAGCAAGCGCCGTATAAACCTTCCCGGAATATCTGTTTCCGATGGCTATAATCGTTACTTTGGATTTCAGAAGATGGGCAAATACAGAATTGGTACCGTGCCACCATCCATTGTGATAAGTAAGTTTTTCACCGTTGTCGAAAATTTTCATTCTGAAACCCAGGCCGTAATTATTCATTCCGAGTTTTTCATTGCTGTATGGCGTAAAAACCTGTTCCATGAGTTCTGGTTTTAAAAAATCTTTTGAAAACATGGCTTTGGAGAAATTATAAAGATCCCTCGGTGTGGTATACACATTTTTATCCCCGTAAATGAGATCCAGGCGGTCCAGAGGATAGAGCCTGTTTCCGCCGTAATAAAATGACTGTGATGCAGTGGGAATATCTTTTTCCTGAAAGATAAATGTGTTTTTCATTTTAAGAGGATCAAAAACCATTTCTTTCATGGCTTGTGGAAAAGGAGTGCTGGTTATCTTTTCAATCAAGAGCGCAAGCATGGCAAAATTGGTATTGCAGTACATGAATCCCGTATCTGTATCTCTTGCGAGATCCGGCTTGTACTTGATGATCATATTTAAAATATCCTGATTTGTAAGGAATGCTTTAGAAAGTTCGGCAGGAGCGGGCTGTATTTTGGTGATAAAATATTCATATTTCGGGAGACCGCTTCTCTGGTCGAGTAATGTTTTAACGGTAACCTTCGGATAAGGAAATCCCGGGAAAAACTTCGTAAGATGATCATCGAGATTTATTTTACCGGCTTCCACCAGCTTCAGCATTGCCATTGCCGTTAGTGTTTTTGATACGGAGGCAACATGAAGCGGAGTATGTCTGTCAATAGGATTTTGATTTCCTTCTCTGGCAAAACCTCTGTAATTCTCATACAAGATATCGTCACCCTTAGCAACCAGAATTCCACCACTGAGATCACCTTTTTCCCATACTCTTTTATAGTATTGATCAATATATCTTGAAAGAGATGCTTTATCTGGAATTTGGCTATCTTGTTTTGTAAAAACCTTACTTAGATCTACGTTTCCGTAATTCGGGAGATTTGTTGTGCTTTCAACGGCAGCTTCCTGATTTTCAGCTTTGTTTTTACACGAAAAAAGAGTTACACAGCTAATGATAATAAGTACAAGATTACGCATCTTCATGAATTTCAAAATGAGCGGCAATTTAATAAAACTGGAAATAATGAGTATATATTGATTATATATTATGAATTATTTAACATAAAAAAAATCACAAAATAGGCTTCAAAACAATTACCAATTAATGAATTGACTGAAAATGATCTGAAAACTGGGACAGGATTTTATCTACAATGACCTGTGCAAGCTTTTCCTTGCTTTGGATCGTCCAGCCTGCAATATGCGGCGTTACAATTACTTTATCAGATTCGAGCAGAAACTGAAGATCTTCGTTTTCGGTTTCCAGGTTTTCAAAAGAAGATTTTTCATATTCCAGAACGTCAAGACAGGCCCCTTTTACCTTTCCGGATTTTATAGCTTCTACCAGACTTTTGGTTTCCACATTTTTACCACGGGCAGTATTGACAAAATAAAAATCATTTTTCATTGCTGATATGAAAGATCCATCTATAAGATAATATGAATCTTCTGTTAAAGGAATATGCAGACTTAGCACCTCCGCTTTTTTTTTAAGTTCATCCAGGGAAACCTGAGTAGCATATTCGTCAGAAAGACCAGGCAAAATATCATGGAAAATTACGTTACAGCCAAAGCCCGAAAGTCTTTTGGCCGTCGCTTTACCCATATTTCCATATCCGATGAGACCTACGGTTTTTCCCAACAGTTCATCACCTCTGTTTTCTTCCCTGAGCCAGATGCCTTTTTTTACTTCCTGGGATGCGATAAAAAGCCTGTTCATAAGGATCAAAAGCATTCCCACCACATGCTCCGCTACAGAATCACGGTTTCCTTCCGGGGAATTAATGAGCTGAATTCCCAATTTCTGCGCCACAGGAATATCAATATTTTCCATTCCCG
Organism: Chryseobacterium takakiae; assembly: GCF_900129385.1. Classification (GTDB taxonomy): domain Bacteria; phylum Bacteroidota; class Bacteroidia; order Flavobacteriales; family Weeksellaceae; genus Chryseobacterium; species Chryseobacterium takakiae. Next base: position 79,032 of record NZ_FQVO01000005.1, read on the forward strand.
CTCCTACTCTGGCAATGAATTTCAGGTTTTTTGCTTTTTCTAAAAAGTTTTTGTCTAAAGGAATTCTGCTTCGGATAATGATACCGTCATAGTTTTCAATCTTACGGCACACCTCGTCATAAGAAGAGGTAAAATCTTCCTCCAGAATATAGTTTTTTGCCAGAAGCTGTTCGGTAATCAGGGGGTGGTTTTTATCTAAAAGGAGAATTTTCATATTATCTAAACATTAATGATACTAATGGTTTTGCACAAATAATACAAACGAAATTGCGTTAATAATTCTATATTTGTTCTGCAAAGGTAGTTACAAAGATTCAGAAACAGCTTTTGTAAAATCTAATTTTTTAGTTTTCTATGAAATCCCCTAAGGTTATTTTCGGTATTTCCGTATTGCTGCTTGTTGTTTATATTATTGTTCTGTCAGTACAATTTTCTTCCGTACAGGAAATTATCCCCATTCACTATTCCGGAGAGGGAGCAGACGGTTTTGGAAGCAAGAACTTTTTATGGTTTGAAGCAGGTCTTAATTTTCTGCTTTTATGTCTTTTCGCATTACCCATATTCTTTCCTGAAAAAATGTTTGGAAAGAACGGCGATTATCTAGAATCTTCCGCTGAAACAGCAATAAAAAACCGACAGGTATTTTTGTCGGTTCTATCTGTACTCGTTACAGTAATTTTTTGTGGTCTTTCGCTGAAAGAAATTATTTAGTTCGAAATAAGATAAATATCAATATACTTAATTTCCCGCAGATCATGCTGATTTAGCAGGTCAAACATCTTTTAAGTTTATTTGTTACAATTTTTTCCGGTTTAATTATTTAGTCTCTTCCCCGAAAAGCTTTTTAAGCTCAATTGATTCAGAAGGTTTCATTCTCCCGGAAAGGATGAGCGAAAGTTCTTTTCTTCTGAGCGCTGCTGCAAATCTCTCTTTTTCCAGATCGGTTTCCGGTTCCATTTCAGGGATTGGGATGGGCCTGTTGAATTCATCAACTGCAACGAAGGTATAAATTCCTTTGTTGGTCTGTATTTTTTTATGATTGATAGGATCGTCCAGCCACACATCAACATAAATTTCCATTGAAGTAGAAAATGCTCTGGAAACTTTAGATTCCATCACAACAATTCCTCCTTCCGGAATCGGATGATCAAATGAAACATGGTTCACGGAAGCCGTTACTACTCTTCTTTCGCAGTGTCTTGTCGCTGAAATTGAGGCACACCGGTCCATTCTTGCCAATAGCTCGCCTCCGAAAAGATTCCTCAACTGGTTGGTATCGTTGGGGAGTACAATATTCGTCATTACCGTCAGGGATTCTGACGCCTTCTTTATTTTTGCCATTTCTTCTTAGTGTTATTGATAGTTGCCGGGCTTGCAACAGCCTTTTTTGTAGCAGGCTGAATATTTTGTTGCGCTACAGTATCATTTTTCAGGGAATCTGATGTTACCGGCGGGATAATTTTACGTGCTTTTGCCGTGTCTTTTTCAATCCGGTGGGTTCTGGTCTGTATGGAAGGAGTGGTGTTTCCAAAAGATTTTTCACCAAAAAGAAGTTCCTGCTGGGTATAAGCCACATACAAAATTCCCAGAACAGGAATAATAATCAGGAAAATCCAAAGAATTGATTTATTGAAACGGTAATCTTTTCCTGAATTTCCAACAACAGGCTTTTGAGATTCTTTATTATGAATATCTGAAAGTTTAATTTCTTCAAGGCCATAAAAATCGGGATGATCCGACTGGAGCCTGTTTCCTTTGAAATGGGTTTCGCCTTCTTCAATGTAAATGGTACCAAGACCCTGAATCTCCAGCATCTGGTCTGCCTGCAGTTTCTTTTTCCAGAAATCGGTCTGGATCTGCAGATCTGTTTTGGAAGCTTCTACAGTCATCTGTTTATGACCCGCAATAAAAGCAGCCAGTTCACCTGATGTTACCTTATAATCCGGGGTATAAACAATTTTACTTGCAGGAGGAAGGATGCTCCCGTTTTCTGAATTGATAATGGCCTTGGATTTTTCGAGCGAAAACACCCCAAAATCCGGAACCGTAACGGAACCGAACTGTTTCAAATATTCTAAAATGTAAGCTGAAATATTCATTTGGCAGCAAATTTATGACTTTTTCATGACTTTTTGTTATAATAAGAATTGTTCAGTATTAAGTTTAAAATATGCATTTTTTAATTTAGAAATCTTTCCTTGATGGCGAGGCATATATAAAATAGGCTTTGGCTAAAGCCAATGGATGGTTTACTTTTCCTGAAGCAGACTAAAGCCTCCTATGATGAATGTTCAGGCTAAATATGAACAGATGACTGCTGCCCTAGCCGCGATTGTAGCAATTGTCTGAGCTCATTTTATATTTTTTGGCGGCGCGGCGGAGCCGCGCCGCCAAAAAATATAAAATAGCAATTGCGGAAAGCGCGAAAAAGCTCCTAATAAAATATATCAATCTAAAATAACAAAAAGACTGCCGGAGCAGCCTTAAAAATCTAACTTTACTTTTTACTATAATTATTTCAATATAGCCTGATTGATTACTGAATTTTCCAGCTGATCCCGAACATAAAATTGGTTCCTGCCTGAGAAAAATAGTAAGGAGAGCCATCGTACACAGCGCCGTTGTTCACATATTTTTTATTGAAAATATTGTTTACTAAAAGCTTGAGAGCGATGTCATTATTATGAATTTTGAATTGGTATTGAGCATTAAAATCAGTCAGAAAATAGTCGTTCAGCTGCAGATTATGATCTTCGGAATTATCCAGATACTGTTTTCCTACATATTGGTTGATTAAGGCAAACTGGAAATTTTTATTTGGGTTGAATTTCACGGCAAGATTGGCGATGACGTCCGGAGAAAAAGAAATCTGTGTATTTCCGAGATCCTGAACGCCGCTTTCATTTTCCACTTTGAAATCCAAATTCCTGTTGTTGCTGAAACTTACATTTCCGTTAAGTTCCCATTTTTTTGAAATTTTAGCCAAAGCTCCGAGCTCAATTCCGCTTCGGAAGCTTTTTCCGGAATTGGTTCTGATGAAAGCACCTACATTATTCAGCTCACCATTCAGGACAAGCTGATTGACATAATACATGTAATATAAATTGGCAGTGAATGATAGAGGTCCGAACTGTCTTTCGAGACCAGCTTCAAAATCGTGAAGTTTTTCTGCTTTTACGTCATTGTTTGCCAAGAGGTCGTCACGGTTTGGTTCGCGGTGAGCATGTGCATAGGAAATAAAGATTTTACCATTGTTAATCTTGTAATTGATTCCCGCTTTTGGATTGAAGAACAGCCAGTTTTTATCGAGATTAGCTCCTTCATCATCTCCGGAAGTGATAATTTTCGTATTGTAGTCCACATTTCTCAACTGAAGATCTCCATAAAACTCGAAATTATTTACTCTCACCAATGCTTTTGCAAAACCTGCCACTTCGTTTTTCACGGAGCGGTTTCTGTAATATTCGTATTCATCAATCTGCGGAATGAAAACACCGGTTACATTTCCGAAGTGTCTTCCGTAATATTGATTTGCCACCGCGCCGAAATTTAAATCAACGATCCCCAATTTTCCGTAAAGTGTAGACACAACTCCGTAAAAGTCGTTATCCAGCCATTTTTTTCTGATAAAGTCCGAATATTCTTCACCTCCAACATCGGGTAAATTATATCTGGCGAATGGATCATCCTGCTTGTAATTTTCATAATACCCTTTTCCTTTGGTGTAATGTACGGTTGTTTCCAGATTCCATCTATCGTTAAACTTCTGCTCCCACAACAACTGGTAATGATTCTGACGATAATTGTCGGTTTCGTTATCGTAAAAACCTACAATATTTTCCCAATCTGCATCATAAATTGCTCCGGAATAATTGAATTTCGGATCGGTTTCCCAGGTTTTGCGGTCGATTCCATTCCAGGCCTGGTAGGTTTTTTCCTTACCTCCGAAAGCCATTAGACGGATTCTGGTATTTCCTTCTTCGTATAAAGCCGTGAAATTATAGGAATTCAATTTTGAAAAAGCCCTGTCGATGTATCCATCTGAATTAATATGCGTATATCTTCCCATTACGGAAAGTCGGTTTCCCCAGAATTTTCCGGATCCGATTTCCGCAGAATATTTATAGGTGTTAAATGATCCGTAGCTGTCGTCCGTTTTTACATAAAATTTTTCTTCCGGATCTTTTGAAAGTATATTGACGCTTGCTCCGAAAGCAGCCGCTCCGTTGTTGGATGTCCCCACCCCTCTCTGAATCAGAATCTGCGAAGCAGAGCTTGTAAGGTCCGGTACATTGACGAAGAAGGTTCCCTGACTCTCCGAATCATTATACGGAACACCATTCATCATTACATTGATTGCACTTCCGGAAACACCTCTGATTCTAAAACCTGTATATCCCACACCGTTTCCGGCATCTGAAGTGGAAATAACGGAAGTCTGGTTTTTTAAAAGAATCGGAAGATCCTGCCCGAGGTTTCTGCTATCCAGATCTTTTTGAACATTAATAATTTCTTTAGCAACGGGAAGTCTTTTGGTGAAGTTAACAGCTTCAATTTCCTTTACTTTCAAGGAATCGGTATTTTGTGCCTGGATGAAGGCCACTGAGCCTACGGTTAGGCCTAAAAAAAATAATCCTTTCATTCTATAAATTTTAACATTTAATGAATAAAAGGGGCGGATTATCTTATAAATGATTAATGATAAAAGATGATTGATTTTACGTTCTTATTGACAATTTATTTATCAATTATCATTTATCAATTATTTACATGTTTCCCTAAACGGCATTACCCGTTCCAGGTTCATTGGGTATAATCTCAGCTTATGACAGCACCCCTTTATTTCTGCCGCAAAATTACAAAATTATTGTCAGATATACCTTAAAAAAATTGACATCAACAATATTGAAAGATTTTTCAAAACACACCCCATTATTAGAGGGGTTGGTCAATAAATATTATTATTTGAATCGACGTAATAGTAATTTTTACCATCTTTTGAAACATCAAACATTTTACCCAATTTCCAGCTGAAATTACGTTTGATGTCGCTGTATTCAAATGGAATGATTATCCTGTTGTGCACGTCAATAACGCCGAACATATTATTTTTAGAAGCAACAATCATAGGATTGGAAACATCATCTCCTTCCAGAATAAAGAGATATTCATATTGAGGATAAATTTGGAACTGCCTGTAATCTGCAGGGTCTTTAAACGTTGCTTTTTCAATAATTCCATAGAATCCGTTTAAAATATAAGCCTGATACAATTGCTGAATATATTCTTTGTGTACGCATTTTCCAAGATCTTCTTTTTTAAAACGATAGACTCTGTTTCCTTTTTTGTCTACCCTGTACGCGATTTCATCTTTTTCTACCGTGGCGTATTCTGCCGTACCGAATTTGCGCAGCTTTTCATTCGGGGAATTCAGCAGGCTGCAATCTTCATAAAAAAATACGGCAATATGATATTCGGGTTGGATAACAAACTTACCCTTCTGATCCACATAACCGAAGTTACCGTTTTTCTTCTTCGGAATTAATAAAGGAATATCCTGATTGACAACCGGTAAACTTATTTTCTCTTCAGAAGATACTGTTTTCTTTTTTACCGGTATTTTTTTTGGAACCGATTTCTGAGAAAAAACGACTATCGAAATGAAAACACTTAGAACCTGAATTATTTTTTTTAAACCCATATTGACTGCAAAAATACAATGAAAAATAGAAATTATAAAATTCATATTTATAAAGAATCTAAATAATATAACTCCCATAAAATATTAAAATTTCGTAATTTTGGGAACATTTATAATTGTTTGATAATTTTAAAACATTTTTGAGATATGACATTTGATATCGATATGATCAAAAAAGTGTACGAGCGTTACCCTGAAAGGATTGCAGCAGCAAGACAGATTGTGGGAAAACCTCTTACATTATCAGAAAAAATATTATACACTCACCTTTGGGAAGGAAATGCTACACAGGCGTATGAGAGAGGAAGTTCTTATGTAGATTTTGCACCGGACAGAGTAGCAATGCAGGATGCAACCGCACAGATGGCGTTATTGCAGTTTATGCAGGCAGGTAAAGCGAAAGTAGCCGTTCCTTCAACGGCACACGCAGATCACCTTATCCAGGCAAAGGTAGGTGCTGATAAAGATTTACAGGAAGGTATCAATAAAAACTCGGAAGTTTTCAATTTTTTGAGTTCTGTTTGTGATAAATACGGGATCGGTTTCTGGAAACCGGGAGCAGGAATCATCCACCAGGTAGTGTTGGAAAACTATGCTTTCCCTGGCGGTATGATGATCGGAACTGACTCTCACACGGTAAACGCCGGAGGTTTAGGGATGGTTGCCATTGGTGTAGGAGGTGCTGATGCAGTAGACGTAATGGCTGGTATGGCATGGGAACTTAAAATGCCTAAACTGATTGGGGTAAAACTTACCGGAAAAATGTCCGGATGGACTTCCGCAAAGGATGTTATCCTTAAAGTGGCAGGAATCCTTACCGTAAAAGGTGGTACCGGATGCATCGTAGAATATTTCGGAGAAGGAGCAGAATCTCTTTCCGCAACCGGAAAAGGAACAATCTGTAATATGGGTGCTGAAATCGGTGCTACAACTTCTACCTTCGGATATGATGATTCCATGAGAAGATATCTTGCTTCTACAGGAAGACAGGATGTGGTGGACGCAGCCGATCAAATTGCAGAACACTTAACAGGTGACCCTGAAGTATATGCAAATCCTGAACAATATTTTGACCAATTAATAGAAATCAACCTTTCTGAATTGACTCCTCACTTAAACGGACCTTTTACTCCGGATTTGGCCACTCCTGTTTCTGAATTCAGAGCAAAAGCGGAAGCGAATGGATGGCCTTTAGAAGTAGAATGGGCATTGATCGGGTCTTGTACCAACTCTTCTTATGAAGATTTATCAAGAGCTGCTTCTATCGTGGAAGATGCCGTTGCCAAAGGGGTAAAACCTAAAGCAATTTTAGGGATCAACCCAGGTTCAGAACAGGTAAAATATACCGCTGAAAGAGACGGATTCCTTGATTCTTTCAGAAAATTTGAAAACGCAAGAATCTTTACCAACGCGTGTGGGCCTTGTATCGGACAATGGGACAGAGAAGGTGCCGAAAAAGGAGAGAAAAACTCCATCATCCATTCTTTCAACAGAAACTTCGCGAAAAGAGCAGACGGCAACCCGAATACGCATGCTTTCGTAGCTTCTCCTGAAATGGTTGCTGCAGTAGCGATTTCCGGAAGATTAGACTTTAATCCTATTACGGATACTTTAACGAACGAAGCTGGTGAACAGATTAAATTAGACGAACCAAAAGGTTCTGAATTGCCATCAAAAGGTTTCGCTGTAGAAGACAACGGTTACCAGGCGCCATCTGAAGACGGATCTCACGTTGTGGTAAATGTAAGCCCTACTTCAGACAGACTTCAGTTATTAGAAGAATTCCCGGCTTGGGACGGTAAAAACATTGAAGGTGCTAAAGTTTTGATCAAAGCATTTGGAAAATGTACTACCGACCACATTTCTATGGCCGGACCGTGGTTGAAATACAGAGGCCACTTAGACAATATTTCCAACAACATGCTGATCGGAGCGGTAAACGCTTACAACATGGAGACCAACAAGGTAAAAAACCAGCTTACCGGTGAATACGGTGAAGTTCCAGCTGTACAAAGAGCTTATAAAGCTGCAGGAGTTCCATCAATCGTTGTAGGAGACCAGAATTATGGGGAAGGTTCTTCCAGAGAGCATGCTGCGATGGAGCCAAGACACCTTGGCGTAAAAGCGGTATTGGTAAAATCATTCGCAAGAATCCACGAAACAAACCTTAAGAAACAAGGAATGCTTGGATTAACTTTTGCTGATGAAGCCGACTACGATAAAGTACAGGAAGATGATACGGTTAATTTCCTTGATCTTGAGCAATTCGCTCCTGGAAAACAACTTACTTTGGAATTCGTTCATGCAGACGGAACCAAAGATATCATTATGGCAAACCATACATACAACGATCAGCAGATCGACTGGTTTAAGGCAGGTTCTGCACTTAACCTGATTAAGCAACAAGAAAATTAATTGTTAGATTTAATTAATAATAGAAAAAGCAGCTTCAATTGAAGTTGCTTTTTTACTTGATACGGTTAAAAAAATCCGTTTTATAACGCTCCCCTATCGGAATTTCATACTCCGGATTGATGATAATCTTTTTGGTTGTGGTATTTTTAATATGATTTAAATTGACAATAAACGATTTGTGAATCCGCATAAAAAAGCTTTCAGGAAGCTGCTGTTCCATTGATTTTAAAGTGTCCAGAACAATAAACTCTTCTTCTGAAGTTTTTATATTAACATAATCCCGAATACTTTCAACATATAATATATCTTCAAAACAAATCCTGTGCTGACGCCCCGACGATTTTACAAAGAAATAATCTTGTTCCTTTCCCAGTGAAAAACGTTCCTGCGCCTTTACAACACTTTTGCAAAAGCGTTCAAATGAAACAGGTTTTAAGAGATAGTCTACGATATGATGTTCATAACCTTCCAGAGCATATTCTGCATAAGCTGTTGTTAAAATATATTTTATTTTATCACTAAGAATTTTCATGAAATTAATACCGGACAGTTCGGGCATCTGAATATCCAGAAACACAAGATCAGCCTCATTCTTCTGAATATATTCCAACGCTTCAATGGGGTTTTCAAATGAAAAGACCAGCTCAAGAAAAGGAATTTCCCGAATATAATTTTCCAGCAAAGAGATGGCAAGTGGCTCATCATCGACAATAATACATTTAATGGTTTTCATCTCTTAAATTAATTTTTAAATCTACCACAAATTCCTGTTCCGAGTCTTTAATAATAAGCGTATATTGTTGAGGATATAAAATTTCCAGTCTTTTTCTCACATTTTCAATACCAATTCCTGATCCCTGATCTTTCATCTTTTGTTTTTTATAATTTAAAAGATAGAAGTGTAATATCTCATTTTCATCAGAAATTCTCATATTGAAACCTTTATTTCTAAAATCGCCGTGCTTGAAAGCATTTTCAACAAACGGAACTAAGATCATCGGTGAAATACGAAGATCCGGATGAAGGATTTTCTTTTCAATGACTAAAAGTTGCGGATTTTTAAACCTGAGTTTTTCCAAAGCCATCAGGCTTTCGATATAGCCGATTTCTTTTTCCAAAGCAATCCGGTCTTCGCCAAGATCTTTTGTACTGTACCGCAGCAGGCGGCTGAGCTCTTCAATCGCGGGCAATGCATTTTCCGATTTCTGATAGACAAGAGAATAGATATTATTTAAAGAATTAAAGATAAAATGAGGATTAATCTGCGTTTTTAAAGCCTGTAATTCGGCATTTTTCTTAGCTTTTTCCATCTCAGCTCTTTCCATTTCAGCGATGATAAAATATCTGAAAAACCAAAATGCGGTACTGATAAAGATCGTGGTACTGCTGTAAAATATATTGTCAAAGAAATAATAACTGAAAGACGTTCCCTCAGGATAATTTCTGACCCCGAAAAAAGCAGGTAAAAACCACTCTTCTATAAAATAGCGCATAACCACAAACAAACTGATGCTGATAACAAATGCAAAAACGGACTGGTACATTTTATCACTGTGAAAGAAGCGGGGAACAATAAAAAAATAATTGATATAAAAGCAAGTGAAGCTAATGGCAAAGAAAGTAAGATCAAAGACCAGGTTGCTGAAACCGTTGGCTATCCCAGGAAAAAGAATGGAAGCCAGAATGTAAACAATCCAGAAAAAAAGATGCAAATAGGTAAGCTGCTTCAGTTTCATATACAAATGTACAGCTAAAGATAAAAATTTGCTTTCATTATCGATAAACATTAATTTTCTTCCGACGAAATAAATATAACCGTGCAATATGAAGCGTTTGCCTAAAACAGCTTTCAAAAAGTACTCTTTAAGAATAATTTTGAACAGACTTATTAAATATATCTCAAAAAATTCAATAAGAATTATGTAACAAAAATGAATTTACTCCGTCTAACCTGATAGTAGAAAACATCATGAAAAAAACAATTACTGCTTTATCATTTCTGAGTACGGTATTAATTTTCGCACAGGAAAAGACGAATACCCAGGTTAAAGAAAAACAAATAGAAGGAATCACAATCACTAAAACTAAAAAAGCCGTTGAGCAGAAAGCCGACCGTACAATTTTTGATTTCTCCGAACAGCCCCAGCTGAATAACGGAAATGTCCTGGAAGGAATTAAAAAGCTTCCCGGGCTGGTTTCTACCGATATTGCAGGAATGATGTATCAGGGAAAGGTGTTGGATGTGTACCTTAACGGAAGACCTTTAAATATTACTTCTAATGAACTAAACTCTTTTCTGGAAGGCATGCCTGCCAATTCGGTAGACCGGATTGAAGTCATTACCCAGCCGGGTGCAGAATTTCCGGCGACCTCCGGAGGAGCTATCATGAATATCATTACCAATAAAAATGCAAATAAATATTTAACGGCCACCTATTCCGGAAATTATTCTTTTACAAATTATGATAAATTCCGAAGCAGAACCAGCAACTCGATAAACCTGAATGCAAGAAATAAAATCTTCGGATGGCAGCTGAATGTTGGACAAAACTACCGTGAAAGTATGCTGAGCGGAAATCAGGATGAACTTTTGTCAAGTAATACCGATCGGTTTGGAAGAGGGTATTTTGCAAAATCAGGCCTTACTTTTGATCTGGGACAAGACAGATTGCTTGTAAATTATGATATTTACCATAACAATAACGACAATTACACGTTAAGCAACGGTGACGGACAGGAAAAAATTCCGATTCCCAACACTACTCCACAACAATATACCTACAGAGATTTTAGTTTTGATGCTTCCGATGCTGCTCATACACTTACCACCAGACAGGAAGCAGTAGTTACTTATCAAAAACGTTTTACTGATAAGGCCCAAAAACTGGATTTCCAATTCGGATTTACAAAATCTGACAGCAAATTTGAACAGGATAATATTTTCAGGGATGCAAAATATGCAGATTCCAATTCGCCTGAACCAAGAATCTCTTTAGGAAATGTTCTGGATAATACTTCTGATATGAGAGTTGCCAATTTTAAAGTAGATTATTCTCAGCCGTTGAATCTGCTGGATGGCGGAAAAGTAAGCTTGGGAGGTCTGTATGAACATCAGGGATTCGACACAGAAAGCAAAGGAATCACCAACCTGGATTATACAAGACAAACAACGGCAACCTATCTGGAATTCCAGGCGAAACTTAAAAAATTTGATTTTATCTTGGGAACCCGTGCGGAAAATTATGATATTTCCGGTATTACAAGATATTACGATCAAACCAATACACTTATTGAAGCAGATCTTATCCCTTTTAACAAGTTTAAATTATTCCCGAATGCCAGTGTTCAGTATAATCTGATGAATCAGGTCTATGTAGCGGCGAATTATAATAAAAAAATAAATCTGCCAAGTATTTCCGCACTGAATCCGAATAACGTAACATTTCAGGGCCCGAATACACAAGTAACCGGAAACCCGAACCTTCAGCCTACTATTTTTGATAACTATGAACTGAAGATTTCGGCTTTCGACTATGCATTTATCGGCTACAGCGTGAGTTCAGCAAAAAACCAGGTGGCGCAGATTATCAGGAAAGACGGTAAAAACCTGTTTAACGAGCAGATCAATATTTCAGACATGAGAATTCACAATTTCAATGTTGGGCTGCCGGTTCCGTTTATGATCTTCAGTAAACCTTTAAGCGAAATTATGAAGTTTAATTTTAACCCTGATAAAATCAATTTCATGTATATTTATGCAGGGTATCAGAAGCATGACATTGATAATCTGAATAATAAAGGCTTTTGGATTTTCAATCTCATGACGCAGATTATTTTACCGAAAGAAATTAAACTCACGGCAAACTACAGTTATCTAACGCCTAAAGCAGGATATTTCTACTTTACGGCGGAAAAGCCATTCAACAATTCTTTTGACCTGACTTTAACGAAGAAGTTTATGGACAACCGTCTTACTGTTTCAGTATTCGCGAATGATATTTTCAATGGGCAGGTAATGCAGGTTCGTTCAAATCCTCCTTCAGGACAATCGGTTTATATCAAAAGTAAATATGATACCCGTAATTTCGGACTTTCAGTTAATTATAAGATTCCGACGAAAAACAAGCTGGCTAAAGAAGATGCCAATATCCTGAACCAGACTAAAAAAGAAGAAAATAGCAGCGTGATGCAACAGGGACAATAATTATGCAAAAAAGGCGGCTCCTAATCAGAGCCGCCTTTTTACATTATTTCTTAATCACTTTGACAGATTGTTTTGTCCCGTCTTTCATATCAAGAATTAAAATGTATAATCCTTGTAAAAGGTCGTCTAATACTAAGACAGACTCCGGACGGAGATTATTTTTAATTAATTTCCCGGACGCATCTGTAACATGTATTGCTCTTACTAGTTCGGGTCTATCAATATTTATAATATCTGTGAAAGGATTTGGATAAACTTTCATCACATCCCTTTCTACTTCAGCGGTTGACAAACAGTTTCCATTTAGAGTTGCAGTCACCATGCTTCTCGGAGATTCACAAATACTCGATACTTTCCAATTATAAAGATAATAATAATAACTTGAACTTGGATTAGCTCCAAAACTGGCTGCCGTAATGCTGCAAATTCCTGTCAAAGTATAAGGATATGAAAATCCTGAACTAATTTCTCTACGCAGATTACTTATATCCGTTGCACCATCTACCACCAATCTGTAATTGTTACCTGCAGCAGGAACAGTAAAATTAAGGGCAACAGTATTTAAAACACCTGCAACACTAACATTTACGTTAACAGTTTTGGTTTCTAAAATAGTTCCGCTGGCATTTTTTAAATTAATTGTAATTGTACCTGTTGTATTTGTAGGTGACATTGGATAAACATCAACTTCTTTTATTACCATGGGAGAATAGGCATCAAAAACTAATCCATAATTTGTAAAGGTTGAATTGCCCGTAGTTGAAACAGGAATATCTTTTCCTACATACATATCGGCACTTACGTTTGCTGCGGAAACCCAATAATCAGTTGTTGCAGTAAGTGCCGGTGTTGTGAAAGTTCCTCCCGTTCCCACAATATTTCCTCCAGTACTTGCATTATACCAAGTAAGAATAGCTGTAGGACTTGTTGTTCCGGCTAATAAAGTTGCAGAACTTCCCGGACAAAATGCTGCACCAGTAGTTGTAGAAACTAAAGGCGGCTGACAGTTTGTTGTAAGCTGTAAAGCCGATAATGACCAAACACTTGTACTACCTGAACCGCAATTTGATCTTATCCAAACATAATAGGTTGTCAAAGGAGTTAATGATGTTAAAGTAGCAGTTGTTCCTGCAATATTCGTAATTATTGGAGGTGTTGTAGATGTTGGCGGCACATTTGAGGTGCTATAATAAATATCATAACCTGAAGGAGCCGTTGAAGGGGCTGTCCAAGAAACATTTGCTGTATTTGTCGTTATCGACCCACTAGCAAGCCCTTGAGGAGCAGAACAAGCTGGGGGCGTCCAAGTATAAGTCAATCCTGAAGGAGGCATTCCTGGAACAGCATTGATTGTATTGAAATTCTGCGTACTGGAATTTGCCGTACCTACTGTAGAATTATAGAATTCTAAACTTGTAGCATTAAGCCTATTATTAAAGTCACTATTTGAAGTCCCTCGTAAACCAATCTGAACAGTCCCTGAAATAGAAGTATTCCCTACAACATATGATCCTGATTCATAAACAGTATTAATTACATTTGATGTTTCACTTAAACGAATCTGAAATGAAAAACTATAAGCTGTGGTTGTGGAAGTACTGTTGTTCGGACGAAAATTTTTCCACTGAACAACTACTTCACGATTTGGAGCCGTGCCTATGGTTTCCCAACTGATATTTCCTGTAATTCCGTTAATGTCGTACATACTGCTCAGATCCCTTCCAAAAGCAGCGATAGCTCCTTCATAAGCTGCCGTTCCTGAAATTGGTGAGGTGTTAGTCGTAGTAGGGGCAGTAGAGCCAAAAGTGATAAAACCATTGGTAGATACATTTATAGAGCTATAAGAAATACCATTAAAGAAAAAATTAAATGGTAAGACAACATTATAAACGTTACTGTTGAGACTTGTTGCAGAAGTATTTCCTGTCGCGGTTTCTAAAACTGTACCAGCAATAGGACTGAAACTTCCTGAAGATTGTGCAAAACTATAGGCGCTTACCTGAGCATTTGCAGTGTTCCAAATTCCTAATACCAAGATAATAACAAACATTGTTTGTTTAAAGGATTTTTTTTCTCTAATCCGATCAAAAAGAGCATTGTAATTTTTTTTCATTATCAATTATGTTAAAATTAATGTTAAATATAATGATTTTATTAAACATTTAACAAAAAAATTAAAAAATTAAAAATTAAACGCTATTTAATAATCATAATAAAATACAAAATCAACTGTTTGAAAACGCCAATTTCAACGTATCAATCAGGCTTAACCGATTCAGCTGCAAAGATAAATCTGCAATAATTTTCAACGTTAAAATTGCCATCATGCTTCCAACAATTCCGGGCAAAGCTCCCAGAGCAACCTGCCCGGAAAAACCTAGGATGCTTCCGTACACCAAAGGCTTTTCAAGCTTTACAGACATCATTAATCAGGTATCTCGTTTTAAAATTGTCGGAACCGTCAACAATAATATCAAAACCTGAGATTATTTCTTCTGTATTGGATTCTTTAATTTTTTGCTCAATGCGAATGAATGTAATATGATGATTTAAGTTCCTGACAAAATTTTCAGCATTTATTACTTAAGGAATACCTATCGTATTTTCATTGTGAATAATCTGTCGGTTAAATTATACAGCTCCACCTCATCAAAATCTGCTACGCCAAAAGTATCAACTCCTGTAGCAGCAAGATATTGGATGATAGGACTTCCCAAGCCTCCGGCTCCAATCACCAACACTTTGGCATTCATTATTTTTCGTTGACCTTCCAATACGATTTCTTCGATAAAGATCTGCCGGTTGTAGCGTGCAAGAATGTATTCACTTTTAATTAATAATTTATTGTTTTTAACGCCAAGAACGCAAGGTAATTTTAAAATTATTCTGAATATTTTTTCGTTCACAAAGGCAGAACTACGTTCTTAAACTTTCAGTTTATATTCAGCAAATGATAACTATTTTTAAGTCTTTGCAGTTATTTAAATAGTTTTCAATTTTTTAAATTCCGCTGTAAACAGCATCCCAGTCTTTCATTATGGGATCATAGCCTGCTTTTTTGATGATATTTTTAATTTCCTCCACGCTTCTTTCGTCGCTGGTCTCAAATTGTTCCAACGATTTTTTATCCACTGCATATCCTCCCGGATTGGTTTTAGATGCCGCACTCATCGCTGTTGCGCCCAAAGAAATGATATGATTTCTGAATTTTTCATTTTCTCTCGTGGAAATAGAAATTTCAAGATCTTCATTCCAGATTCTGTATGCGCAGATTAATTGCAATAAATCTCTGTCGGACATCATGAAATTTGGCTCAATAATACCCTCAGCAGGCCGCAGTCTCGGAAATGAAACAGAATATTTGCTTTTCCAATAATTTTTTTGAAGATAATCAATGTGCATTGCATTAAAAAAACTGTCGACCCGCCAGTCTTCCAGACCCAGCAAAACGCCCAGTCCGATTTTGTGAATCCCGGCATTTCCAATTCTGTCGGGCGTTTCCAGTCGGAAACCGAAGTTTGATTTTTTTCCTTTCGGATGATATTCTTTATACACTTCCTGATGGTAGGTTTCCTGATAAACTAAAACTGCATTCACCCCTGCTTCATGCAGCTGCCGGTATTCTTCTTCCGATAAGGGCTGAACTTCAATCGAAATATTGGCAAAATGTGGTTTTAAAAGCCGTATGGCATTCAGAAAATAATTAATCCCAACTGTTTTATTGGCTTCACCACTAACCAGTAAAACATGATTAACACCCATAGACTTCAAAACGGAGGCTTCAACCATCAGTTCCGTATCGGAAAGCGTTTTTCTTTTAATAGAATTATTCAGACTGAAACCGCAATAGGTACAGATATTCTGGCATTCATTACTCAAATAAAGCGGTGCATACAGCTGAATAGTTTTCCCAAACCGTTTCTGTGTAAGGCTTTGTGCCATTTTTGCCATTATCTCCAATTTTTGGGAAGCAAAAGGCGACAGAAAATTTAAAAAATCTTCCAGGGTTTTATTCTTTTTCTGAAGGCTTTTTTCAACATCATTTACCGTTACTTTTTCAAGCCTTGCTTTTATATCATTCCATTGATATTTTTCAAAAAAATCTTTAAAACTCCTCATCTTTACTGAATGTTATTGTTGGATAGAATACATTTTCTCTTTTATTTCTCTTGACAGGACATCATTCTGTCCTTATTTTAGGCCGTCCCTTCGGGACTCCTATTTGTTTAATCAACAGATCGAATATTATTTATTTAATAGGATTACATCCTAT
This sequence comes from Chryseobacterium takakiae, assembly GCF_900129385.1. GTDB lineage: Bacteria > Bacteroidota > Bacteroidia > Flavobacteriales > Weeksellaceae > Chryseobacterium > Chryseobacterium takakiae. The sequence goes on from NZ_FQVO01000005.1 coordinate 95,625, forward strand.
CCTTTTTTAGGTCGTCCCTTCGGGACTCCTATTTGTTTAATCAACAGATTGAATATTATTTATTTAATAGGATTACATCCTATCCTTTTTTAGGCAGTCCCTTCGGTAATCTCTATTTGTATAATTTAATTAATCAACAGATTGAATATTATTTATTTAATAGGATTACATCCTATCCTTTTTTAGGCCGTCCCTTTGGGACTCTTTAATCGAACAAAAAAGAAGTTAAGGGACTTGAGGCTTCCGCATGGTTTGAAATCGCTCCCAAGCCGGATTCAAAAGCTCTTCTTCCCGCAATCACACCTTCTTTAAAAGCCAACGCCATGCTAACAGGATTCTGTGCCACCGCAATAGCTGTGTTCACCAGGACCGCATCCGCTCCCATTTCCATCGCTTTCGCCGCGTCGGAAGGTGCGCCAATTCCTGCATCTACCACAACAGGGACATTGCTCTGACTGATAATAATTTCTAAAAAGTCCAGTGTTTTCAATCCTTTATTCGTTCCAATAGGTGCTCCCAAAGGCATTACCACTGCTGTTCCTGCATCTTCCAGGCGCTTACATAAAACCGGATCGGCATGAATATACGGCATCACGATAAATCCTAATTTCGCAAGCTCTTCCGTAGCATATAATGTTTCGATGGGATCCGGAAGCAGGTATTTCGGATCGGGATGAATTTCGAGCTTCACCCAGTTCGTTTCTAAAGCTTCTCTCGCTAATTGTGCCGCCAATACGGCTTCTTTGGCTGTTCTCGCTCCTGAAGTGTTGGGTAAAAGGTAAGATTTTGTCGGTTTTAAAGCGTTTAAAATATCGTCTTCCTGCGAGTGGGCATCAATTCTCTTCAAGGCCATCGTTACCAACTCACTCTCTGATGCCATGATGGAATTCGTCATTTCAGAAAGGTTCCCGAATTTTCCCGTTCCCAGAAACAATCTTGATTTGAAGGTTCTGTCTGCAATGGTTAGGTTTTGATTATTCATTGTAAAGTTGTTTTAAATTTAGTAATAATGGAAGGCTGTGCTGTAATCTGTCCTGAAACAGCCACTCCGTAGACTCCGATCTGCTGTAATAATTCTATATCATTCAGTACTACGCCACCAATGGCGAAGATTTTAGGAATTTTCATTGATTTTTCTTTTAATTCCTGTACAATATTCTGATATCCTCTGAACCCTAAAACCGGGCTCAGCTGTTCCTTTGTTGTTGTAAATCTGAGCGGACCTAGACCAATATAATCGCAGGGTTCTACCATTCGCTGCAGTACGTCCTGAAATGTATTGGCCGTTCCGCCGATGATTTTATCTTCTCCCAGCAGATGTCTCGCCGTTTCCACCGACATATCATTGAGCCCTAAATGAACACCATCCGCATCGATTTCCCTAGCAATATAAACATGATCATTAATGATGCAAACCGTTCGATAATCCGCACATAACTTTTTTGAAATTTCGCAAAGTCTAATAAAATCTTTTTCGGGGGCATTTTTCCAGCGAACCTGGATCCACTGTACGCCATTGTCGAGTACTTTTCGGATATTCGTTTCCTGCTCTTCTCTTGTGAAACCTTGAGAGATGTATTGTAATTTTTCCATTTTTCTATTTTAATTTGAACACTAAGGTCACAATGCTTTAATAATATTATACTTTTTTGAGGTTTACAAAGGCGTTTAACTTAACAAAGACAGCAAAGGCTTAAATTCACAATTTTCAAGAATGAAATCCTAATAAAGTTGGATTGCTTATTAAAAATTTTTCGATGTATTCTTTTGCATTTCGGCAAGCTTGTTCAACATTTTGCCCTAGAGCTAAATGACTTGCAATGGCGGAAGAAAGCACGCAACCCGAACCGTGTTTCGGATAAAATACAGACGTTGTATTATTAATTTCAATCGAAATTTCTTTTCCCTTTTCCATCAGAATATCTGTTCCGATATTGTCTTCCCGGTGGCCACCTTTTATTAATATTGAACATGAATTTCCCAGTTCTTCAAAAAGACCTTCTGTTTTCAAAATATTGTATTCATTATAATTTGGAGTGATTAAAGTAATCTGCCGGATGATATATTTTAATTGTGAAATAGTATTCATATCAAAAAAAGAAAATTCGGAGGTGCTTTTCAAAACGGGGTCCCAGATAATTTTAGCTTCGGGATTATTGAATGTAATGGTTTTAATAATTTCGTTTAAAAATTCGGCGTCTTTTACCACCCCTATTTTTACAGCTTTCACCTCATATTTTTTCATTAAAACATGAATGGAGTTTACAGTTTCTTGTAAAGACTGCCATTTCAAACTCAGACATTCAGATTCTGTCTGTAACGTCATTGCCGTACAAACAGCCAATCCCTGAACTTTTAACTGTTCAAATGTTTTAATATCCGCCATTACACCCGCTCCACCACTCGGATCGAAGCCGGCTATACTCATTAAAAAAGGACGTTCTGCCTGCATTTTCTGAAAATTTGTAAAGGGTTATCACTCTCCCAAATTGCTCCTAATAAAGCTACTCCGTCTGCATTACTGTTTAACACTTCGTTGATATTATTTTCATGAATTCCTCCCAAAGCGATCAGTTTTACATTTGAATTATCCCGCTTTTCAATCTCATTTAAAATATTTGAATCTTTTCCATATCCTTTTTTAGAGATACTCGGGAAAACCGGACTGATAAAAGCATAATTCCATTCTTCACTTAATTCATTAAAAGTTTCAATATCATGAACAGAGGTCGAAATGATTTTATCTGTAAAAGATGAAAACAAATTATTCTGCCTGTCAATTTCCCTGAAATGAAGTCTTGACATATTAAGATCGCCTGCCAAATAGCAATGATTATGTAAGACCAATTGGTGATGAAATTCAGGATTGATTTTTTGAAAAAAATCCATCATTTCTTCAGAATTGATGAAAGGTTTTCTGATGTGAAGCAAATCCAAACCTTCCTGAAACAATACATTGATGATTTCAGTTTCATTAGGAACCATTTTTTCAGGAGTGATAATGATGATCATATATAAATTTCTTTCCCTTTTTCGATAAATTCCTGCGATTTGTCCAGCATTCCTTTTTCTGCCGACTCACGGATTTCCTGGGTGATTTTCATGGAGCAGAATTTGGGTCCGCACATCGAACAGAAATGCGCTACTTTCGCCCCGTCCGCCGGAAGTGTTTCATCATGGTAGGATCTTGCGGTTTCAGGATCAAGAGAAAGGTTGAACTGATCCTCCCACCGGAATTCAAATCTGGCTTTGCTCAACGCATTGTCTCGGTATTGTGCGCCGGGGTGTCCTTTTGCTAAATCCGCAGCATGCGCTGCCAATTTATAGGTGATTACTCCTACTTTCACATCCTCTTTATTAGGAAGACCTAAATGTTCTTTCGGTGTTACATAACACAACATGGCGCAGCCGAACCAGCCGATCATCGCCGCCCCGATTCCTGAAGTAATATGATCATAACCCGGTGCAATATCCGTTGTTAAAGGTCCCAAAGTATAAAATGGTGCTTCATCACAAACTTCCAATTGCTTCTCCATATTTTCTTTGATCATGTGCATCGGAACGTGACCAGGACCTTCGATCATCACCTGAACATTGTGTTTCCATGCGATTTTTGTTAATTCACCTAAAGTTTCCAGTTCGGCAAACTGTGCTTCGTCATTGGCATCGGCAATAGAACCCGGGCGAAGACCATCCCCCAAAGAAAAAGCAACGTCATATTTTTTCATGATTTCGCAGATTTCCTCAAAATGCGTGTATAAAAAGTTTTCTTTATGGTGGAACAGGCACCACTTTGCCATGATAGAACCTCCTCTGGAAACAATTCCCGTCACTCGTTTTGCGGTTAAATGAATATATCTCAGTAAAACGCCGGCATGAATTGTGAAGTAGGAAACCCCCTGCTCCGCCTGTTCGATCAGCGTATCTTTAAAAATTTCCCATGTTAAATCTTCTGCTACGCCTTTTACTTTTTCTAATGCCTGATAAATAGGAACAGTACCAATGGGAACCGGACTGTTCCTGATGATCCATTCTCTGGTTTCGTGGATATTTTTCCCTGTTGATAAATCCATAATCGTATCTGCGCCCCATCGGCAGGCCCAGACTGCTTTTTCAACTTCTTCTTCAATGCTTGATGAAACGGCGCTATTCCCGATGTTGGCATTTATTTTAACCAGGAAATTCCTTCCGATAATCATGGGTTCGCTTTCGGGATGATTGATGTTGTTGGGAATAATCGCTCTTCCGGCCGCAATTTCGTCTCTTACAAATTCGGGAGTAATTTTATTTTTCGGAGTTTTTGCGCCAAAACTATTTCCCTGATGTTGAAAAGCCATTTCCTTTGAAACGACATCGAGCTGCTCTATTCGCTGGTTTTCCCTGATTGCAATATATTCCATTTCGGGGGTAATGATGCCCTGTTTTGCATAATACAACTGAGTAACTTCTTTACCTGCTTTAGCAACTTTGGGTTTATGGTTGTACGAAAATCGCAGTTCATCTAATTTTGAATCAGCAAGGCGGACTTTTCCATATTCTGAAGTGATTCCGTCCAGAATTTCCACGTCATTCCTGTCTAAGATCCATTGTTCCCGGATTCTTGGGAGTCCTTTTTCGATATTGATTTCTGAGTTTTCATCAGTATAAGGTCCGGAAGTATCATAAACCGTAACCGGAGGATTATGTTCCAATGTTCCGTTGGAAAGCTTTGTTGGACTTAGTTCTATTTCGCGCATCGCTACATTGATCGGATGTATTTTTCCTTCAACATAGATTTTTTTTGAGTTTGGAAACGGCGAACGGGTGATGTTGTGAGCCATAAATATTGTATTTGGAGTTAACCGCCCTGTGTGGCAGTGATAATGAGAATTGAATCTTTGTTGTTAAGGAATGTTTCCGGCCAGGATGACTGCGGAATAATACGGTTGTTGAGCGCTACGGCGATGCCTTTCCGCTTTTGGGGAATCTCTATAGCCAATAATGCTTCCAGTGTTTTTGGAAGTATTTCAAAAGTTCTTACGGTGTGGTTGATTGTGAGCTCCATTCCTAATTTTTTTAAATATACTTTAGGAATGTCCATCATTGTACAATAGAATGTACAGCAAAAGTCATCTCACTTTTCCCTACGCTAGTATGATCTAGAAATCAGGTTCAAAGGGTAAAATCTCAGCCTGTTTTATTAACAGACACCCCTAAAGTTGAAGCGAAGGTAGACATTTTTTTAGAACGGGCAAAATTTTTTGTGGTGAAGGATGGATTTGAATTTTTTACCTCCCGCAGATTCTCAGATGGCGCAGATTTTTGATTTTACTTTTAATATACTTGAAACAATTCTGACTCAACATATTTTTAACGCAAAGTTTTCTTTATTCAGACTATTAATTTTAGTAAGCTAAGGCAATAAATTTGCTTCGCGAAGCTTGACAAAATTTGGTTACATAATGAATGTTTTTTACCTCCCGCAGATTCTCAGATGATGCAGATTTAATTTTGAAATTCATTTATTGATCATACATATTTGAAATGAGTGACAGCTATCCTAGCCCATTGAGCGACATGTTTGAGTTCTTTTATGTTTCGGCGGCGGCTTTGCCGCCGCCGAAACATAAAAAGCGAGTAGCGAAGGCGGGAAAGCTTCAAATAAAAGTAAATACTGCTTTTCGATGTAATCCTATGACTCCTTCAAAAAACATAAATAGATACAATTGTACGAAGTCAAAAAGCTTCAAATAAAAATAAGTATTGCTTTAGATGTGATTAACACCTCAAAAACAAAAGACGATCTTCATCTGAAAATAGCCTTTATAAATTTAAAGAAAATACTGCAATCCGGATTTATACCGGTTCAGCCTGTCCGGCAATCCATTATAGCCGCCATTGATGGTTTTCGTGATTTTTTTGAAAACGACAAGATTATTTCCGGTGTCAATATTTTTGGTAATGTCAATCTGATCTGCCAATGCATTAAGGTTTCTGCTGTTCCAGAACCAACCCGCACTTTCCGCAGCGTTTTTTAGCTGGATATCATTACATTTTGTAACGTTTTTTCCTCCTAAAAATGTTGGGTTTACAATAAAATCGGTTCCCAGTGCAAGAGAGACGGCCTTGTAGTTGGCTCTTCCGGTAATCTGTATCAGGCCTCTGCCTTTAAATCTTACGCCATCTCCTTTCTGGGTATTTCCAAGGTCTTTCCTTCCTTCGTAGGCGCTTCCGCTGGCAAGTTCTTCCGTATAGAAAAGGCCGCCACTTTCGTGACCAACCTGTGCAAGAAAGTTGAGCATTCTTGAAGGGGTATTAATCGAAAACCTGTCGCATGTTGCTATTACATACGGTAAGAATTTTGCAGCATAGGTTGATTTCGCACAGGTAGCTTCTTTAAGTTGTCCAAGTGTAAGCATGATTATTGTTCTTTGATTGATGGTGTAAAACTATCTTTAAAAAACAAAACCCGTTACAGGGAATCTACTATTTCTGATAAGTACTTTTACGGAATTTAATCGATTGCTATTCTTCGCATGCTCTCCATACTGTGTCATTGCGCGGAACGGGTGCGGTAATTTCAATATTTTCTTTTGTGACGGGATGAATAAATTCCAGTTTTCGGGCATGAAGATTTATTCCTCCATCAGGATTAGAACGGACTGCACCATATTTAAGATCCCCTTTAATAGGAGCACCGATTTTTGAAAGCTGGGCTCTGATTTGATGATGCCTTCCGGTTTCTAAATCTATTTCAAGCAGAAGATAATTGTCCAACGCTTTAATTACATTGTAAGTAAGAATAGCTTCTTTGGCACCGTCTGTTGCTTTTGGAAAAACAATAGCCTTATTATTTTTTTCGTTTTTCTTTAAAAAATGAACAAGCCGTTGCGTCTGGGGAATCATTTCTTTAGTTACAACCGCCCAGTACGTTTTTTTTATTTCCCGGTTTTTAACCATTTGGGTAAGCCGGGACAAAGCTTTGGAAGTTTTAGCATAAATCACGAGACCTGAGGTAGGCCTGTCGATACGATGAACGAGACCGAGAAATACATTGCCCGGTTTGTCGTCTCTTTTTTTGATAAAATTTTTGATCAATTCCAATAAAGAATCATCTCCGGTTTTATCGCCCTGCACCAATTGCCCCACTTTTTTATTAATAACCAAAAGGTGGTTGTCTTCATAAACAATCTGATCCTGCATGTTTTATTAGCGATAATTAGGTCTGTTTGAAAATGAAAGGATAATTCCGCCGAGAAGACCTAATGTTTTAATTCCTGATATTTTCCAATCCAAAGGGAAAAGAGCTCCCACCACACATAATGCTGCTGCTGCATACATGGCGTACATCAAATTTTTAGTCGTCATGAACGGGGCCTGAAGAAAAAAGCTTATTCCGATAAGCACATAAAATACCTTTCTGGAAAGTAATAAATTAATTTCCGGAGAAAACAGATTGAACCAGCCTATTATAAGACATACTACCGCTGCAATAGAAAGTATGCCCTGTGTTGTCTGTTGATTATTCATGATTTAATAGCTTTCACTTTCGTTAGGAAAATTCTGACTTTTCACATCTTTTACATACTGCTCTACAGCCCCAGTAATTTCTGCATAAAGATCAAGATATCTTCTTAGAAACTTTGGGCTGAAACCTTTGTTCATTCCAACCATATCATGATACACCAGAACCTGCCCGTCACAATGTGCTCCCGCTCCGATACCAATGGTGGGAATAGAAATCGATTCGGTTACTTTTTTGGCTAAATCAGCAGGAATTTTTTCTAAAACGACTGCGAAACATCCCAATTCCTCAAGCAATTGTGCATCGGCAATCAATTTTTCCGCTTCCGCTTCTTCTTTTGCCCTTACTTTATACGTTCCGAATTTATAGATGGACTGAGGCGTTAATCCTAAATGTCCCATCACCGGAATTCCTGCATTGATAATTTTTTTAATTGATTTTGAGATTTCCTTTCCGCCTTCAATTTTTACGGCATGCGCTCCGCCTTCTTTCATCATTCTCACCGCAGATTCCAGCGCTTTTTCCGGGTTGCTCTGATAGGTTCCGAAAGGCAGATCGGCAACCACTAATGCCCTGTCTGTTCCTCTTACTACACTTTGAGAGTGATAGATCATCTGATCCAGCGTGATGGGAAGGGTGGTTTCAAAACCTGCCATCACATTGGCAGCAGAGTCTCCTATAAGAACCGCATCAATTCCTCCGGCATCCACCATTTTTGCTGTGGTATAATCGTATGCAGTAAGCATGGTTATTTTTTCCTTGTCAAATTTCATTTTGCGCAAGGTTTCAGTGGTAACTTTCTTAATTTCAGAATGAACAGACATATTGTATCTATTTTAAAAGTTAAAAGTCGGCCCTGAGCCGACTTCAATTTTGTATGATTTTATAAAACTACGTGACCGAGTTTCATTAATTTGTCGTGGTTGAGAATTTTGATATTTCTTCCGTCCACTTCAATGAGATTATCACCCTTGAACTCGGAAATAAGACGGATGGCACTCTCGGTAGCCGTTCCTATGATGTTCGCGATTTCTTCTCTGGTTAAAGATATTTTGATAAAACCTTCCGGATCTACACCCAGTTTCTGTTCCAGAAGAAGTAAGATTTCCGCAAGTCTCTCCCTAACCGTTTTCTGTGCAAGGAAAGTAATAGTATTGGAAGACTCACCCAATTCATAGGAAATTTTCTGAAGCATTACAAAAGACAATTGAGAATCTATTTCAAGAAGATACATAAAAACATCTGCGGGCAGAAAAGTAGCCTCAATATCAGTCATGGCTTCCGCTTTTGCCTGGAAGTTTTCTCCACACAGCAAAGAACGATAACCGATGATATCACCTTCTTTGATAAATCTTAAAATCTGGTCTTTTCCGAACGCTCCCGATTTTGATAATTTCGCGGCTCCTTTTTCTAAAACAAACACTCCCTTGGGAGTTTCTCCGTCCTCAAAAATCGTATCATGCTTCTGGAAAGTAAACTTCTTTTTGGCGTTGATATATTTTTCAAAATCAGCACTGGAAAGTCTCTCTTTAAATGATTTATCATTAAAAACTCTGGCGAACCTTTCTTCGATGGCAATCTGTTGTTCCTGCGACATTTTATATGACATTTATCACAAAAATAGAACTTTTTAACTCGATAAACAAAAAAAATTGTTATAATTTTGTAGTTCAATAATTTATGAAGGTGAGCGAGAACTGTTTTCATTGTGGCCAAGGTATCGAAAAAGAAAGAATTTTATTTGATGAGAAGACTTTCTGCTGTAACGGTTGTAAATCGGTTTATGAAATTCTAAATGCTAATAATTTAAATAATTTTTACGAGCTTAATAAAAGAGCAGGAATTCGTCCCGGTGATGAAAATTCCGGGCAGTTCGACTATCTTGACACCCCGGAAATCTTCGAAAAGGTGACTGATTTCTCCGAAGGAAACACCAGTCTCATCACTTTTAAAATCCCGGTAATCCACTGTTCTTCATGCATCTGGCTATTGGAAAGCCTTCACACGTTAAATAAAAATATTAAATATTCACAAGTTAATTTCACAAGAAAGACACTTCAGGTATCTTTCAACCATCATGATTTAAAATTAAGTGAATTAGCCAATTTCCTTACCAACCTGGGTTATAAGCCTGTTATCAGTCTTGAAACAGCAGATAAAAACATTGAACATCTTGACAAATCGCTTCTGGTGAAGTTTGCGATTGCCGCTTTTGCTTTCGGAAACGGAATGTTCCTTGCTTTTCCGGAATATATTGGTGGTGAAGATTACTGGATGGAGCACTACAAAGGGTTATTCCGAGCACTCATGTGCTTGCTGGCCATTCCGGTGGTGGTGTATTCGGCTTCCGATTATTACAAATCGGCATGGTACGGACTGAAAAACAAAATTGTTAACATTGATGTTCCTATTGTCCTGGGAATTATCGTACTCTTCGGACGAAGCCTGTATGAAGTGGCAACCGATTACGGACCCGGATATTTTGATACTCTATGCGGACTTTTATTCTTCATGCTTCTCGGTAAAATTTTTCAGAAACGAACCTATAGCGCACTTTCTTACGACCGGGATTATAAATCTTTTTACCCCATTGCCGTCACAAAAGTGGATTTTGAAGGAAAGCAAGATAATATTCTGCTTTCGGAAATTAAAATTGGAGACCGTATTTTAGTAAGAAATCAGGAAATCATTCCGGTGGATGCTATCCTCATTAATGGCGACGGAAATATAGACAACAGTTTTATTACAGGTGAAAGTGCGACCATCAGTAAGCAGCCCGGAGATAAAATTTTCGCAGGCGGAAAACAGATCGGGTCTTCACTTGAACTGGAAGTGATTAAAAATGTAGACCAGAGTTACCTTACCCAGCTTTGGAATAAAGAAGCTTTTAAAAAACATGAAACAGGGCTTGACACTCTAACAAACAAGGTTAGTAAGTATTTCACTTTCATTATTTTAGGCATTGCTTTAGTTTCAGGAATTTACTGGTATTTTATTGATCTGGATAAAATGTTCCAGGTGATCTCCGCTATTCTAATCATTGCATGTCCTTGTGCGCTTGCTCTGTCTGCGCCTTTTACTTTTGGTCACATTATGAGGATTTTAGGCCGAAATAAGTTTTATGTAAAAGATACTTTAACCATTGAAAAAATTGCCAAATTAGATACGATTGTTTTTGATAAGACAGGAACCATCACACATAGAAAGAAATCCAGCATCATCTATGAAGGAGCTGAGATTAAAGAATTTGACCTGCTGAATATCAAAACCCTTTTAAAGAATTCCAATCACCCGCTTTCCAAGTCGCTGTATGATTTTATCGAGGTTAATGATGATTACTATCAGGTGGAGCATTTCAGGGAAATTTCAGGGAAAGGTTATGAAGCGATGGTACGAGGTAATCTTTACAAGATCGGATCTGCAAAATACAATAATCAGGACTCAAAAAATCTTGAAACGGCTGTTTACATCAGTAAAAACAATGAGTTCATCGGCAAGTTTATTTTCAGGAATGAGTACCGTGAAAATCTGAAAAATCTGTTTAAAAAACTTACGGGATACCATGTTTTCATCCTAAGCGGAGATAATTCTTCCGAAGAAAGTCAACTTAAAGAACTGATCCCCGGATATAAGGAAATGGTCTTCAATCAAAGCCCTGAAGACAAGCTGAACTATATTAAAAACCTTCAGGATCAAAACTTTAAAGTTGCCATGTTGGGTGACGGATTAAACGATGCAGGAGCTTTGAAGCAAAGTAATGTAGGAATAGCAATTGCTGACGACACCAACAGTTTCACTCCTTCTTCTGATGTCATTATGGACGGTGAAAAAGTGGTACTTCTCGATAAATACCTAAATGTCTGCAAAGGCTCAATGACGATTGTGAAGATGACATTCATAATTAGTTTTCTTTATAATGTTGTCGGCTTAAGTTACGCAGTTACAGGACATATGCATCCTCTTTTCGCCGCTTTGATTATGCCGGCAAGTTCCATAACAGTTGTTTCTTTCACTACTCTTTCAACTTGGATACTGGGCAGAAAATATTTCAAAAAACACGCTTAAACACCCTTATTTAGACTGGTTTTAAATTAGGCAAAAGCCGTATTTCGTGACGAATATCATTATTTTTCACTAAATTTGAACCCCGAAAATAGGTTAATTTTGTTGTCTAATGGATATTCTATATTTAATGATCCTATGCAGTGTTTCTTTGGCTGCAGTTTTCCTGGTCGTGTTTATAGTGTACGCCAGAAAAGGACAGTTTGAGGACGATGAATCCCCGGCTGTAAGAATTCTTTTCGACTCTGATGAAATCAAGGAAAAAGAAGAACCTGGCAGCAATGAAAACAATGATGAAAAAGGAGAAAGTAAAAAAATTGAAGAAAAAAGTGAATAGTTGATATGGAAACACAAAAGTTTAGTTATGACAACAGTATTGTCCGGGCATTCCTTTATGCGACCGTCGTTTTCGGGATCATAGGATTTTTGTTTGGGCTTACAGCTGCATTAATGCTTTTCTACCCTGAGCTTCCGGAATTTTTATTTGGAACAGACGATACAACCATTAAAAGTTTAGGTGGCGGCATTGATGGGCTGATAAACACGCATGGTGCTTTCGGATTCGGGAGAATCAGAATGCTGCACACGACTACTGTTATTTTTGCATTCGTAATGAATGTTGTTTATGTAGGAGTATATTATTCCTTACAGCGATTACTAAAAACAAGAATGTACAGTGATACCCTGTCGTGGATCCACTTCTGGACCTGGCAGATCATGATCCTTGTGACGTATGTTACGTTCTTCATGGGGATTAACACATCTAAAGAATATGCGGAACACGAATGGCCGATTGACATTTTAATTACCATTTCATGGGTGATTTTCGGGGCTAATATGTTCTTAACGATAGCGAAAAGAAGAGTAAGGCATTTATATGTTGCTATCTGGTTCTACATCGGAACCTGGATTGCCGTAGCAATGCTTCACATTTTCAATAACCTTGAGGTTCCTTTATCTTTCACAGGCTGGAAATCTTATTCAGCATATGCTGGGGTAAAAGATGCTATCGTACAATGGTGGTACGGTCACAATGCAGTTGCGTTCGTACTGACAACTCCGGTTTTAGGTTTAATGTATTATTTCTTACCTAAAGCGGCAGACAGACCGGTATTCTCTTATAAACTATCGATTATTCACTTCTGGTCATTAATCTTCGTTTATATCTGGGCTGGTCCTCACCACCTTCAGTATACAGCTTTACCAGCTTGGGCTCAGGCGGTGGGAACAGGTTTCTCCATCATGCTTATCGCACCATCTTGGGGAGGAATGCTGAACGGACTTTTAACATTAAGAGGAGCATGGGATAAAGTAAGAGAAAATCCTATTCTTAAATTCTTCGTTGTTGCAGTAACCTGTTACGGTATGGCAACGTTTGAAGGGCCATTATTGGCAACTAAAAACATAAATAAAATCGGTCACTTTACAGACTGGGTTATCGGACACGTACACTTAGGTGCTTTAGGATGGAATGGTTTCATGGCATTCGGGGTAATTTACTATCTGATCCCAATCTTATGGAGAACGAAATTATATTCAACCAAACTTGCCAACTGGCATTTCTGGCTGGGAACCTTAGGGATCATCTTCTATGCGGTACCAATGTATATTTCAGGTTTCACGCAAGGATTAATGTGGAAGCAGTTCAACCCGGACGGAACGTTGGTATGGAAAAACTGGCTGGATACGGTAACAGCAATTATTCCTTACTTTAAAATGAGATTCTTCGGAGGATTCTTATATCTTTCAGGAGCAATATTAATGGTAATTAACCTTATTGCTACAGTTAGAAAAGGATCATTCCAGAAAGATGTACCGGCAGAAGCACCTGCTCTTGCCAACATCAGCGGAAAACGTAAAGAAGGAGAAGGAACCCACCTTTGGCTGGAAAGAACTCCAATGTTATTAGGAATTTTATCTTTGCTTACGATATCAATCGGTAGTATGGTGGAAATCATCCCTACACTATCTCTTAAGAAAAGTGTACCTACCATTTCAGCAGTGAAGCCATATTCTCCACTCGAACTTGAAGGTAGAGATATTTATATCAGAGAAGGATGTAATGCATGTCACTCGCAGATGGTAAGACCATTCAGAGACGAGATTGTAAGGTTCAACGGTAAAAACGGACAATATTCAAAAGCCGGAGAATTCGTATATGACAGACCGTTCCTTTGGGGATCTAAGAGAACCGGACCGGATTTGCACAGAGAGGGTGGTAAAAACCCAAGTTCTTGGCACTACAAACACATGTATAACCCAAGATCTACTTCAGCAGGTTCTATTATGCCACGTTACCCTTGGTTAATTGCTACCGATCTTGACAGATCTAAAATGGTAGATAAAATGAAGTTGATGAAGAGTGCATTTGAGGTGCCTTACACAAAAGCCGAAATTGATTCTGCAAACTCTTGGGCAGACAACCAAGCTACTAAAATTGTAAGAGATATCTTCTCTGAAGCGTCCGACCTTAAAGATGCGTATGCGAAGAGACCTAAAGGTGAGTTGGAGAAGAAAGAGATTGTAGCTCTTATTTCTTACCTTCAGAGATTAGGTACCGATATCAAAACAACGGAAATTAAAACAGCAAGTAATAACTAACATTAAAAAGTTCCATCATGATACCTCAGAACTTTAAAGACATATTATCCAATACCGACAATGCTGGCTTTTACCAGACTTTGGCTCTGATTTTCTTTATGCTGTTCTTCGTAGCACTGGTAATATATGTTTTCAGCAGACCTAAAAAATATTACAAAGAAGAAGAAGAGGCTCCTCTGGGTGACGATCAGGATGATGATGATTTTAATTTAAAAAATTAACAACTTATTATGAAACAAAGAACACCGGTTTTTGTAAACATCTTAATAATAATCGGACTTTTAATAGTTTTTTATTATCTGTTTGTACAGAGTTATGAATTTCTGGGCTCTCCTTATTTCTGGGGAACTGTAGTGATTGCCGGTATTCTGGCATATATCCACAGTGCAATCGGAGATCTTATTGAGAACAACAAATTCAAAAAACTATCTCCTGAAGAAAAGGCTGCTTATCTTGCAGAAAAGAAAGTGCCTTATTTCACAAGGTTATATAACGCAGCATTTAAAAAACAATCTGCTGCTGAAGAGAAAGATATTCTTATCGACCACGGTTTCGACGGGATTATGGAGCTGGATAACCAATTACCGAAATGGTGGGTAGGTTTATTCTACTTTGGGACCGCTTTTTGTATTGTTTATGTTGCAGCTTACTCTTTCACAGATTTCGCACATCCGTTAACGGAATACGAAAAAGAATATAAAGAGCAGCTTGCAAGTATTGAAGAATATCAGAAATCCCAGCCGCCTGTAACGATTGAAACAGCTAAATATTCAGCGGATAATATTGCAGAAGGTAAAGAGCTTTTTAAAACAAACTGTGCATCTTGTCACAAGGAAGACGGTAGTGGCGGTATTGGTCCGAACCTTACAGATAAATATTGGATTAACCAGCCTGAGAAGACATTATTTAAAAACGTATTCCACATGGACTGGAACGGATCTCCTACCAATCCTTCCATGAGAGCGTTCGGTAAGAACGGAGAAGTTTCCGGTGCTGAAATTGAGAAGATTGCAGCGTATGTATACCATATCAACCAGGAATTGCCTCCGGTGACACCGGCTCAGGGTGGCGCAGCTCCTCAGGGAACTGAAGCACATTGGGAGAAAGAATAATTTTAACAAAAAAATTAGAAACATATGAAAAACATAATTTGTTATTACCTTAAAAATAGTAACGAATTATGTTTTTTCTTTTTTAAATACCAGTACATATGTCAGACATAGAAGAAATAGAAGTGCGCGGCGGACAGGGACAGGTTCTGGACCCTGAAACTTACAGAGATTCTATAGGCACCATGGACCAGTCCGGAAAAAGGAAATGGGTCTATCCCAGAAAGCCTAAAGGAAAGTATACCAATTACAGGTATCTTGTGAGCTGTATTTTATTATTGATTTATTTTTCGGTACCATTTATCAAAATTAATGGAAATCCGATGCTTTTATTTAATGTAATTGATAGGGAGTTTTTCATTTTCGGGCAACCTTTCTATCCTCAGGATTTTTTCATCCTAACATTGGGGGCTATTGCATCTCTTATTTTCATTATTGTATTTACGATTGCTTTCGGTAGAATTTTCTGCGGATGGATATGTCCTCAGACAATTTTCCTTGAAATGATTTTCCGTAAAATAGAGTATGCTATTGAGGGGGATAGGAATAAGCAGATGAAACTTGACAGGCAGGAGTGGAACAGCGAGAAAATATGGAAAAGAGGATTGAAATGGACCATCTACCTTATCATCTCATTAATTATTACTCACTTCATGTTTATGTATATCGTTGGATATGAAGAGGTGTTGAGGATTGTTTCGGAAGGGCCGTTTGCCCACCCGACCAATTTCATAGTCATGATTTTGCTTACTGCAGCATTTTACTTTGTATTTGCATGGTTCAGAGAACAGGTTTGTACACTGGTTTGTCCTTACGGAAGATTACAGGGTGTACTGATTGACAAAGATACAGTAAATGTTTTCTACGATTTTAAAAGAGGAGAAAACAGGGCAAAATGGAGAAAAGGAGAAGACCGGAAGGCGGCCGGAAAAGGAGATTGTATCGATTGTCATCAGTGCGTGGTAGTTTGTCCTACCGGAATTGACATCAGGGACGGACAACAGCTGGAATGTGTAAACTGCACGGCATGTATTGATGCCTGTGACGAAGTCATGGAAAAAGTAGGACTTCCTAAGGGATTAATCCGATATGCTACGGAGAATGAGATCGAAAAAGAAACCAAATTCAAATTTACAGGAAGAATGAAAGGCTTTGCCTTAATTCTAGTATTGCTCACCGGTTTTCTGGGATACCTTCTTTATAATCGTGGCGAAATGGAAGCGAAATTCATTAAGCCTGCCGGAAGCACGTTTTTCGTAAGAGATGGACACATTACCAACACTTATAATTATACGTTCCTTAATAAGACCAATGACAAGAAGATTGTAACCATTAAAGTAATTGAGCCAAAACACGGGGAAGTTATTTACAGTGGCTCAAGCAAGATTACCGTTGAACGGGATAAGATTACCAAAGGAACCGTTAATATCAGTTTCCCGGAAAGTGAGATGAATCTTTCCAAGCAAAATATTACCATCGGCGTTTATGATATGAGCGGAAAGCTGGTAGATTCTTATGAGACGTACTTTGAGGGGCCTTTTAAACTACAATTCTAATATCAGAAACCTCAATATGATCATCTGATGGGAATATTGAGGTTTTTAAAAAATATTCAATTTCAAAATGAAAAAATTCACTTGGGGGCACGGTGTTGTCATTGCATTACTGGCATTCATGGCATTCATATTATCGATGTTATTTCTTTTTACGAACGGCCAGAAAAATTCTGAAATGGTAACTGATAATTACTATGAGGAAGAACTGAAATACCAGGATGTTATTGATGCTAAAAAGAGAGCTGATGATCTGGAAGAAAAGCCAGTCTACAGCCAGGATAAAAGCGGCATCAAAATTACTTTCCCTAACGATTACGACAATTCCAACACAACAGTAAAATTTGTGTTAAACAGGACCGACGATCAGAATTTAGATATAAAAAAATCTGTACAGCTAGATGCCAACAAATCATTCTTAATTCCTGCTCAGGTACTGAAAATGGGAAATTACACTTTACGATTGAACTGGACCAAAGACAAAATAGACTACAGAATGGATTATGACGTGATATGGAAATAGCACTTATTGTATCGGCTATAGGATTGGGATTTGCGTCCGGCTTTCACTGCATCGGAATGTGCGGACCTATTGCCCTGTCAATGGGATTAACAAA
The DNA here is from genome assembly GCF_900129385.1 of Chryseobacterium takakiae. Lineage (GTDB taxonomy): Bacteria > Bacteroidota > Bacteroidia > Flavobacteriales > Weeksellaceae > Chryseobacterium > Chryseobacterium takakiae. Next base: position 113,071 of record NZ_FQVO01000005.1, read on the forward strand.
AAAACAGGCTACCAACTATTATCTTCAAAATCTTACTTATCAGTTCGGAAGAATTTTTACCTATTCATTTTTAGGAGCCGTTCTCGGCATTGTAGGCGAAGGTTTTGAAATGGCAGGAATCCAGAAATACCTTACCATTGCTGTAGGAATACTGTTGATTATCATGGCGGTATTCTCATTCGGAGGGAAGGATTTTGCTTCAAAAATTCCTTTTTTTTCTAAATTTTTATTTAAAGTAAAATCCAATCTGGGAAGATTATTGCAAAAGGCAGATTACCGTTCAAGATTTACAACAGGTATTCTCAATGGCTTCTTACCTTGCGGAATGGTTTATATGGCTTTAACGGCAAGTCTTGCAAGCGGCGGAATATGGCAGGGCGCTTTATATATGGCTCTTTTCGGCTTAGGAACACTTCCGTTTATGTTTGCGGCAGTTTTGGCCGGAACTCTAATGAGCCAGGCGTTCAGGATCAAAGTATTAAAGGTAATTCCGGTAGTAATGATCATTCTGGGAGGATTATTTATTGTAAGAGGCCTTGAATTGGGCATTCCTTATCTATCTCCAGGAGCTGAAGCAATGACGATCTCAAAAGAGAACCAGGGAGATTGTCATTTGCCGGGAGATCATAATACACACAATCACTATAATACGAATTGTCACTAGTAGCAAATAACAGCAAAATTTAAAAGATTAAGCCCTCTGAAGTCTATCCAGAGGGCTTTTAATTATAACTCTGAAAGGACAAAATTTATCCTTAATTATACATATCATACACATAACAATTTATTTATAAAAATTATATTAAATATTTAAAAAAAATGCTAACATTATTTATTAAGTGCATTATTATTATAAAAATCAATTTTGTATCTTTATTGTAACTAAAAACTTAATATATGCTTATAAAACTACATTTTCCCCCATTTCAGAAAACCAAAAAGTATCAAACACTAAACTACCTTCGTAAAACGGCATGTCATGCATTTACAGTTAGTGTGATTTTGCTTTTCTCAGCAACGAAAGCTCAAACTTCGTTAACTGTTCCTAATTTGACTGTAGCAGGAGCCTTTACAGGACCGTTTGCCAACTCTACCAGAACTTATCAAATGATTATTGATGATTCGCAGCTTACCGCTTTATCCGGAAAGTATCTTACTTCGATATCACTTAGAATTCCTACAACTGCTGCCGCTGCATGGCCTGCCGCAAATACTACATATTCTGATTATCAGATTTATCTTAGTGACGGGGTAGAACCTGCCAACAGGCAGCTTAATTTTGCGGCCAACGTAGTAGGAACCCAGACACAGGTCCGTTCGGGAAGTCTTCTGATACCGTCAGGTGCCGTTACAAACAATGGAAGCTTCAGTTTTGATATAGCTTTCAATACTCCTTATTTATATACAGGTACAAACCTTGTAATAGAAATACGTCATACCGGAAGCAACGGAACAACAACTTCTGTTGATGCAGTAGGAACAAGTAGTTCGGGATATGGCACTCTTTTTACCGCTTGCTGGTCAAGCTCAACATCCGTATCGCAGGGTAACTTTTCTTATGTGAAAATCAGTTCTGCGAATTCTCTTGGAGTAAAATCGGTGGAAATAAATGGCGGAGCATCTGTTTATCCTAATCCAGCAAAAGATCAATTGAATGTAAAATCTTCTAATGACATTGCCGAACTGAACATTTTCAACATGGCAGGCCAGAAAGTATTATCTCAAAAAAATTCAGTTAAAAATCCGCAGCTAAATATATCAGCTTTAACCAGAGGAAATTATATCCTTCAAACAATTGATAAATCCGGAAATTCTACTTCGACGCGGTTCATCAAAGAATAAAATGAATTAGCTGAATAGCTATCTAATTAAAAAAACCACTGTTATTCAGTGGTTTTTATTTTATAAGGAAGTAATTATCTTAATTAATTACATCAAATCGCGCATATTCTGCAATTTTCTTCGGAAGCTTAATTCCTTCCTCTGTCTGATTGTTTTCCAGTAAAGCTGCCATAATTCTTGGCAACGCCATCGCAGATCCGTTTAAGGTATGTACAAGCTGGGATTTCCCGTCTGTTTTGTAACGGCACTTCAATCTATTCGCCTGGAATGTCTCAAAATTGGATACAGAACTTACCTCGAGCCATTTTTCCTGGGCAGCACTCCAGACTTCGAAATCATAAGTCATTGCAGAAGCAAAACCAGTATCTCCACCGCAGAGTCTCAATACACGGTAAGGCAGTTCAAGATCACTCAGAATTTCTTTAATATGTTCTACCATTTCTTCCAAAACCGCATAAGAATTTTCAGGCTTTTCAATTCTTACAATTTCTACTTTTTCAAACTGATGAAGACGGTTCAGTCCTCTTACATGAGCTCCGTAACTTCCTGCTTCTCTTCTGTAGCATTGAGAAAAAGCCGTATTCTTTACAGGTAAATCCTTTTCCTCAAATAATACATCCCTGTACAGATTGGTAACCGGTACTTCTGCTGTAGGAATTAAAAATAATGTTTCTGAAGTTGTATTATTCGCAATCTCATACATCTGCCCTTCTTTGTCCGGCAATTGCCCAGTTCCGTATCCGGAAGCTTCATTTATCACGTGAGGAGGATTGACCTCCATATATCCTTTTTCTACGTTTTTATCAAGAAAATATTGCACCAATGCCCTCTGTAAACGTGCACCTTTTCCTAAATAAACCGGGAATCCTGCACCGGCAATTTTCACCCCAAGCTCAAAATCGATAAGGTTGTATTTTTTGGCCAGTTCCCAGTGAGGGATCGCTCCTTCTCCAAGACCTTCTACATCGTGAGACTGGTAAACAATCTCGTTATCATCCGCAGAAGCACCGCTTTTTACCAACTCATGAGGAATATTCGGAAGTTGGTATAAAATATTGATGAGTTCTTTTTCTCTGACATCTAATTGGTTTTTCAATTCGGACGTCGACTCTTTAAGCTGTGCAGTTTTAGATTTTGCAGATTCGGCTTCTTCTCTTTTTCCCTCTTTCATCAAAAGCCCTATTTCTTTGGAAATTTTGTTGCTCTCGGAAAGCTGGGAATCCAGTTCAAACTGAATTTTTCTTCTTTCGTCGTCGGTAGCAATAGCCTGATCCACCAACTCAAGATTCCTGAATTGTCTTTTCTTAAGACCCTCTAAAACGCGCTCTTTATTGTCGCGCAAAAAATTGACTTGTAACATTTTATTTAGATGTTAGTTATTAGAATGTTGAGCATCAGAATGTCAACAGTTTTGCAAATGTATAAAATTATTTTACGATTGTAACCACATTCGGGGAACCCTGCTGTTTTGTAAATCTTAAGGTATCATTATAATATACTTTCGAGACTTCGAACACGGAAGGTGTCATTCTGTATTCAATCGTTAGTTTATCCTCAATAGTATCTAGAGCAGTATTGTTAAGCCTCCTGATTAAAGAAACCGTTATATCAGATTGATAGATTTTATTATCCGGATCCAGGGTATCAATCCCTATTCTTCTTGCCCCTGCAATATATTCAATAAAAAGAGTGGAATCTGCATTTGCCCGAAGGCTGCTGCTTACGGGGGCAAGATCTGCAGCACCATTGTCATCATTCATTGAATACGTGAAATAGGCAGAATCTTTTTTATTTTTAAAAAGATCTCTTCCTGATGTATTTTTCATATAAATATTGAGGATCTGGTCTATATTCTGCAAATCATCATCATCTGTCCTGCAACTAAGGAAAGCAAAAAAAACAACCAGAACTCCGAAAAAAATATTCTTCATGTACAGCAAAGATAAAAACTTATTTCCAATTTTTGTTCTGATTTTATTGGCTTTCAGCATTAATTAACAGCAACCTGTATTTAGATTATATTCAACTTTAAAAATGTTTAAATCTTGACAAATTTTAATCAATGAGTTTTCACAATTTTCTTTATCAGAAGATGAATTTCTTTTTTAGACAGGATAAAATCACGAATATGAAATTCCGTAATCTGATAAAACCTCCAAAAAAGAATTCCCGATGAAAGGCAGTAGGAAGCAGAGTTTATAATACAAGCTGCTTTGATTCCCCATTTCGGAATGATAAAAAATGAAGAGATGATGGTAAAGATCAGTCCGGCAAGAGATTTTACATTTAAAATTCTCAATTTATTGATCCCTGCAAAATAATGTCCGATAATATTGCTTACAGCTATCGCTAAAATCCCGGGCGAAAGCAACAAAACAATTTCCTTTGTCTCCCCGAAATCTTTACCGAAAATCATGGCATACCAGTGCGCAGGAATCATCAGCATGATGGAAATAAACAGAAGGGTAATAAGGAAGCTGATGCGCAGGGATACTTTTGTTTTTTCGATTGCGCTATTAAAATCCGTATCATTTACCACATCTGCATACAGAACTACGGAAAGACTTCTGCTTACGGTCCATACAGCTTCCGAGAAGGCAATTCCTACCGAGAAAACACCTACACTTATAATTCCCCTGAAATATTCAAGAAAATAAAATGAAAGCCTGTTATTGAGAAACTGCAGAAATGTACTCAACTGTATTTTCCAGCCATAATTAAACAATTGGAAGCCGATATCCTTTGAGATCAATATTTTTTTAAAATCGGCCTTTTTTATCAGCTGAAAAGCAGTAATAAAAAACAGAAGCGTAAAGCAACTTATCTGGGCAATGAAATAGGCATTAACAGAGGTAATTTTAATACAATAAACAATTATGATGATGAATATGATATGTACAAGCTGCTGTAAAACCGTATACAAATTGAACATTTTTATATTCTGCTGGCCTACGAACAAATTTACATTAGCCGTAAGTAGTGAAGACATCACCGAAAGTCCGATAAGATATCCGGAATATTCTGCAGCATGGCCGGAACTGAACAAAACAGGAATCAGAATACCCGTAATAACAGCCCAAAGATAAGCGAATGGCAAAATTTCCTCAGTTCTGAATTTTCTTGCAAAATAACTCATACTGCTGCCTACAAAAATATTGGCAAAAAAACTGATGATGGTAAGATCTGCAATGATAATTGATATCAACCCTTTCCCGCTGCTTCCCCACATATTGGTAGAGTAAATTACCAGCCCGAAATTCAGGATCAGAATTAAAAACCTGGAAACAAAAGTTTTAAGTATGGTCTCCTTCATCTTATGCTAATGATTTTTTGATGAAGTTGAGGAAATTATATTTAATTCCATTCCAGTTATATTTCGTTTCATACGCTCTTCTTGCATTCTGAGCATGTTCCGAATAAATATCAGGATTGTTGATATAATTCAGAATTAGATTTGAAATTCCGTCCGAATTTTCAGGATCAACAAGAAACCCGAATTTTGAAACATCAACATGCTGCCGTGTAGCTTTTAAATCCGTATAAATGACAGGTTTTCCCGAAGCGGCATAATAGAATATCTTAATCGGCAGACAGTGGTGATTTTCATAATTAATGGTTCTCAAGTCAAAACAGATATCTGCATCAGCATAAGCTTCAGTAAAGGTTTCAAAAGAAGCCGGTTTTTCTATTCTGAGATTTTCAAAGTGGTATTTTTTTACCAATCCGGAAAAATACTTTTCATCTTTTTCCTTTCTGGAACCACCAATCAAAAGAATTGAGATCGTAAGTTCAGGTGCTTTTTTTCTCAGGCTATCTGCCGCCGCAAAAAAATGACCGATTCCTTTTTCTTCAGAAAACTGTCCGGTGTAGCAAAGTGTTATTTTGTCAGATTGCAGGCTTTTGATATGTTTCCTAATGTAAATATCATCCGGATAATAGGGTAATACGATTGACTTTTTAAACGGAAAAAAATACGCCAGCGGAAACTTCTTGGTATCTTCCCCGAAAATATAGTGGGTGCTGATGAGCCCTGCATACAATTGAATGAGAAAAAACTTTACGGCATGAATGATGTTAAGCGGAAAAGAAAATTTTTCTACCATTCTCATAGAAGGATACCATTCCGTGATATCATAAATGATGCTTGCTTTTTTTTTCTTTCTGATGCTTTTTGCTGCTATTACTGCCAAAGGTTCCGAACAGAGAACAGCATCAGGGTGATAATCATTACAGATTTTTTCCAGAATCGCCTTTTTTTCAGGAATACTTCTTTCAAGAACGGCATAGGATTCTATTTCAATTCCGTCAATCGTTCCCTGGAATTCAGATGAAAGACTACAGATTTTGACCTCATATCCTTGTTCTTTCAAAGCTTTCGCCTGATGAAAAAATATCCTGTCATCATCATGACGGTGTGCGGTTGTTAAAAAAAGGATTTTAGGTACTTTCATCCTGAGTTTATTAATCTGAAATCGGTTATAGATTTTTTTTACAAATATAAATTAAAGCAAAAAAAGTGGAAGACTTCCACTTTTTATTATTCATTGATTGGGATATTATTTTATAGATGCGGCCCAGCTTCTTTCAAAGGGCAGAAGAAAATTTCCTAAAAATTCTAGATAGGTATTTTTTGAAAAGTCAAAAACCTGTATGTCTTTAGAAATCTCTCCGTTTCTTATTTTCGTTTTAAAATCAATAAGTTTCAGCGTTTTTACTTCACCATTTTCGATGAAGCTTGCTTTCATTCTGTCGAAAAGACCCAGTTGGTATTCCTGGTCAATTTCTCTCATTATTTTGCCCAGTGCGTCAATACTGCATCCTGAAGCCATTTCTTTCTCTTCGTCTACGCAGATAATGATAAACTGATTCTTTTCAATCTTAAAAGATGATGAAAGCGGTTTGCCGTGGGCAGCCCAGGTTGCCAGAAAGTCAAAAAGCTTTTCTGTGATTACTTTTGCCTCTTTAGTTTCAAAAGGTCTTGACGCGGGGTATATAATAACTCTGTAATCGTTGGTCTCTACTATATTTGATTCTTCAATCTTCATTTCTGATACATTTTAAAGTTCAAAATTACGCAATTTTCCTGAGTTTGAAACCATTATACTTTTTGCTCAGTGCATATAGAAAAAGGATGACTAGCAAAACAATATATCCGAAGAAAAACCTTAATCCGGCTGAATGCGGAAAAAACAGAAATTTAATATAAATGTTAATTAAAATAAAAACAACAAGCGTTCTGATCCATGAATCTTTGGAAAGAAAAAAAGTTGATATAAGAAGCACTACTGAGATTAGAGTAACTTTCTTAAAGTTAATAATTTTAACAAAAATTACATTAAAATAGTCTTTAAGGCTGAAGTCCGGCGGAGATCCGGAAATAAATTCACGTCTGTAGATGAAAGTATCATAAAAAAGATGCTTCCAGCCCGGATAACCATAAAATTTTGTGATCGCTATATATAAAATAAAAAGAATAACGCCCTGTAATACAAAAGCCATTTCTGTTTTTTTATTATTCACATATTCATAAATACCTGCTGCTGCGAGATAACTCAATGTAAAAGGTATATAATCCGGCCTGGTAAAAGTAATGGCCAAAAGAATTGAAAACATAGCCCACTTGTTCCATTTTTTAAGCAGTCCAATCATAAAGATCAGCAAAAACTGCAGAATGAACATATCCGGTGTTGTCATTCTGGACATAGAAGTCATTGGAGACAATAGCATTATTACTATCGTTAAGGCCGTAGTAAGAATGTAGTTTTCAGGAAAAATAATTTTGATAATATAAAATAAAATTAATCCGGAAATAAAATAGGAAATGATACTTAAAAAAGTCACCGCATCCGGCGAAGAAAGACCTAATTGGTAGAGAATAAGGATTCCCAGATTATAACCTGCTTTAACCTGATAATATGGCAGCTGTTCCATAAAGGCGCGCGTATTATTAGCAAAAGCCTGTCGGGCATTATCGGCAGGCTTTTTTATTCCTATAATATCCCTGAACTGGTCTTCAGGAGCTTTTTTCTGTATTTCGCTATAGGTAAGTTTACGAATAGTATCTGGTGCATCCGGAAATTTCAAAGTATAGAGGCTTCCTATATAGCCCGGCATATCCCAATCGTAAACCCTGTTTTTATAATTCCAGAAGCTCAGTGCAGTAATAGTAATGACTATAAAAAAAAAGGAAAATCTCCACCTTGATTTCATGGAATACCTTAATTTGGAGTAATGTTTTATAAATCTTCCGCTTCCGCCAACAGTTCTACGATATCTTTTACAGCAACTTCGTGATTTTTATTGAAATGTTTCACACCATCCGTCATCATGGTATTGCAGAAAGGACATCCGGTTGCAATAACTTTAGGCTCGAAAGACAAAGCCTCTTCCGTACGTTCAATATTAATATCCTTATTTCCTTTTTCCGGCTCTTTGAACATTTGGGCACCACCTGCTCCGCAGCATAGCCCATTTGTTTTGCAGCGTTTCATTTCTACAAGTTCGGCATCCAGCTTTTCCAATAAAGCTCTTGGCGCTTCATATTCGTTATTTGCTCTTCCCAAATAGCACGGATCATGGAAAGTAATTTTCTTGCCTCTGAAAGCGCCGCCTTCAATTTTTAATCTCCCTTCTTCCATCAGATTTCTGAGGAACTGTGTATGATGAATAACTTCATACTTACCTCCTAATCCAGGATATTCGTTTTTAAGGGTATTGAAGCAGTGCGGACAAGCCGTTACAATTTTCTTAACTTCATAAGCATTGAGAACTTCAATATTCGTTAAGGCCATCATCTGGAAAACGAATTCATTTCCGGCACGTTTTGCAGGATCTCCGGTACAGCTTTCCTCCTGTCCTAAAACAGCGAATTCAACACCGATTTTATTTAAAATTTTACAAAATGCTTTCGTGATTTTCTTGGCACGGTCGTCAAAACTTCCGGCACAGCCTACCCAGAACAGAACTTCCGGTGATTTTCCTTCGGCAGCATATTCTGCCATTGTTTTTATATTGAAATCCATTCTATTACGTTATTTGGATTATAAAAGAGACTTTATCATTTTAATATCACATCGGGCATATTCCGATTTTCCAACGGGAATCTCCACAAAACCGAATTTTTTATAGAGATGAATGGCGGGAGATAATTTGGTGTTGGAGTACAAAATAAGGTCTTTCACTCCCATTTCTTTTGCTTTGTTTATACAATGCTGAATCAGCAGGTTGCCGTATCCTTTTCCTTGTGCAGATTCATCGACTCCCATTTTGGTAAGTTCAAGCTCTCCGTATTCATTATTCATCAATGCTACTGTTCCTTTGGGAATACCCTCTTCTGCAACAAAATAAATATTTCCGCCTTTCTCCAGGATATATTTTTCGGGATTGGAAAGCACTTCTACATCATACGGTTCTGCCACGAAATATTTTTCGAGCCAGTCCATATTGATTTGCTTAAAATACAGAGCTAAATCTTTTCGGTATTCAATTATTTCAGCCATGTTTAACATCATCAGTCATTAGCCCAATTCAGACGGTCCGCCTGGTTGTATTGCCAAGGAGCAGCATTGTTTTCTACGTTGGCCATCATGAGGTTCAGTTCCTGAGGTGCAGCAGATTGTTCCATAACCAAAAATCTTCTCATATCAAAAATAATGGAAAGCGGGTCAAGCAACACCGGGCAAGCTTCTGTACATGCATTACAAGTAGTGCATGCCCAGAGTTCTTCTTTGGTAATGTAATCGTTCAGCAATTTTTTTCCGTCATCTTCAAACTTTCCGTTTTTGTCTATATTTCTCCCTACCTCTTCAAGACGGTCCCGGGTTTTCATTAAAATCAACCGTGGTGAAAGTTTTTTACCTGTAATATTTGCAGGGCAAACAGCAGTACAACGGCCACATTCTGTACAGGAATACGCATTTAACAGCTGTACCTGATTCAGATCAAAAATATCCTCAGCTCCGAATTTTGAAGGCGCTTCCGCATCACCTCCGGCCGGAGCAGCATATGGGTCTGCATTTGGATCCATCATCAATTTGATTTCCTGAGTAACGGAATCCAGATTGTTGAATTTTCCTTTCTTTTCCAGGTTGGCGTACCAAGTGCTTGGAAAAGCTAAAATAATGTGTAAATGTTTTGAATAATAAAGATAATTCATGAAGAACAGGATGCCTGCAAAGTGAAACCACCATGCTGCTCTTTCAATTCCGAATAAGAATCCGTCTTCAAAACTGAAAACTTCTAAAAAAGGCACAAAGGTAAGCTGACTGATCGGGAATGATCCAAGACGAGCAAAATGATCATATCCTCTTGCCTGAAGAATAGCGTCTGAAGCATTCATCGTAAAGAAAGCAACCATAAGGGCAAACTCAATGATAAGAATCCAGTTGGCATCTTCTTTCGGCCATCCGAAAAGCTCTTTCATGGTAAGCCTTTTTACTCCGTAAAAATTTCTTCTGATAAAGAATATTACCACCCCTATTATTACAAGTAATGCTAATACTTCTAAAGTAGCCGTAAAATAGCTATACACCGTGTTTCCTAATATCGTTGCCAGAAATCTGTGCGTTCCGAAAATTCCGTCTACAACAATTTCTAAAAGTTCTATATTGATGATAATAAAACCTACATATACAAAAAGGTGTAAAATTCCGGCAACCGGCCGTTTTACCATTTTGCTTTGCCCCATCGCTACTCTCGCCATGGTTTCCCAGCGTTCTCCTTTTCTGTCATTACGTTTTATCTCACGTCCTAGTCTGATATTTCTATATATCTTTTGAAGGCTTTTTGCAAATAGTCCAAAACCCGCAACTAATAAAATCAGAAAAATAATATTATCGATATATTGCATGGATTTATTTATTAGTCTTTACTATTTTTTCCGAATACCGAGAAATTAACGTACCTCTTAGGATTTGCTTTTACATCTTCAATTAATGAATTCAGGTTGGTAGATGCAGAATTCAGATTGTTATACAACTCCTCATCTTTCATCAGTTTTCCTAAGCTTCCCTGTCCGTTATTTATTCCGGCTACTACTTCGTTAAGCTTTCCTACAGTAGCATCAAGATTGGCAATTGTTGCATTCAGCTTTTGAGTATCAATGCTTTCTGCAAGATTTCCATATTTATCTAAAGTAACTTTACCGCTTTGCATCGTAAGGCTTGCGTCATCCAAAACTTTCTGAAGCTTAGGATCATTATGACCAACCAGGCTGTTCACACTTCCTGCGGTAGTTTGTAACGCAGCAACTGTTTTGTTAAGGTTAGAAAGCAACGCTCTGATTTCTTCTCTGTTTTGTGCATTAACCACCTGGTTTGCATTTGCCATTAAAGAATCTACTCTGTATAAAACTGTCTGTAGCTGATCTTTTACCGGACCCACCTGAGAAGAAAGACTTCCTAAAGTTCCCAATTTAAAGGCTCCTTTTAAAGTATCCCCGTCTTTAGCGGTAGGACCTCCGTACATAAGATTGATTCTCATCTCTTTGCCGGACATTAATCCGGGTTCGAAAATCTCAAGTGTTGAATTTTTTGAAAATTCAAAATTATTATCAACCGTAATTTTTACCAGGAAATCAATTTTTCCGTCTTTGGAAGTGTTGGGAATGATTTTGTCCACCTGCCCTACTTTTAATCCGTTAATAGAAACCGGTGCAGACTGGGCGAGCCCTTCCACGTTGTCATATTTTGCGTAAAATATATTATCGGTAGTAAAAAGGCTCCTGCCTTTCATAAATTGGAAAAGTATCACAAAACCCACAATGGCTATTAATGCGATTATCCCAGCTTTTAATTCTTTACTGAACTTCACTTGCTAAATTTTTCTATGAGCAAATATAATACATTTAAATGAATGTTTTTCCTTATTGCTCCGCGTTAAACACAAAAGAAGCGGCAAAAACTTTGCCGCTTTTTATCTTTATGAAAATAATTTTATTGCTGTTGAGTACCTAGTTTATTCCAGATTTCAATTCTGTAGTCTTTGATATCAGCATTGTCCTGTAAGCTTTTTAACCAAGCCTGCCCGAACATTCCTGAATTTCTCTGGGTAACAGATTCTGTGAATTGCTTAAGATCTCCAGGTTGTTTGTTTACCGTTTCGTTCTTTTTCACTAAAACGTAAACGCCTGTTCCGCCTTCAACCGGATTAGAAATTTTTCCTTTTGCCACTCCGAACGCTGCTCCTGCAACCTTAGGCTCCATAGAACCGGCAACCGAAGGATTTAAAAGATTAACCTGTGCAGAATGTTTTGTCGTCCCGAATTGCTTAGCAATCTGATCAAGGCTTCCTGCTTTTCCGATTTTCTCAGCAATCTGTTTTGCTGCAAGTTTGTTTTTAACCACTACTTCAATCTGATCTCTTACAGATTCCGGATCTGCAGTACCTTTTTCCTGCTTACCGTTCAGGTATACTACAATTTTATCTCCTGTTCCGTCTACTGTAAATAATTCAGTATCTCCTTTTTCTCTTTTTTTATCAAATGCCCATGCAAGGATCTCAGGATCTTTTTCCGTTCCTAGGCCCTGAAGCTGACCATCAAACCTTTTTGCCTGCTTAGGATTGGAGAACTGATATTTTGCTTTCTTAGCAATATTTACAAAATCGTTGAATGATTTTCCCTGAACCTGCTGAACGAATCTGCTGGCTTTTTTGTTAACCTCTGCTTCGGTAGCATCTGAAGGTTTCACTGCTTTTACAAGATTGGCAACCTTGTAGCTCATTGCTCCCGGTTTTTTATCTTCAATATTGATGATATGATATCCGAACTGAGTTTCTACCACTCCTGTTGCTCCTTTAGGATTATTAGCAAGGTAGGTAAGGAATTCCGGCACGAAAGGTGTTTCCGGAGTTGTCCATCCCAGGCTTCCTCCCTGTGCTGCTGAATTCGGGTCATTTGATAATTTCAGGAATTCCGTAAATTTCCCTGGATTAGCTTTTACAATTGCGCCAATAGAATCTGCTAGTTTTTTAGCCTGCTCTTTGGATCTTGTAACCCCCTCTCCAGCCGGGCTCCCCTTGAAAGCAATAAGAATATGTCTTGATAAAGTAGAATCAGAGGTCTTTTTATCTAAAAGTTTAGACACTACATAAAAGTTTTGCTCTTTATAAGGCCCGAAAGTCTGCCCGATAGCAGCAGATGGAATCTGCGCCTGAATAGTCTGTGGCAACTGATTGGGTTTCAGGTACTGAGCATTGAAAGGCATATCAGAATTCGCCATTATGAACATTGAGTCGTTCTTTGTATTCTGGAAATTTTCAGTACCGCCGCTTGCGTCAGTTCCTGCAGAGAATAATTTGTTAATTTCTTTCTGCGTTGCAGCATCATCCGCCGCACTTGGCTGGGAAGGAAAATAAACTACTCCAATGTTTCTGCTCTCTTCAGCTTTAAACATTACAGGATGCTGTTTGATATAATTGGCAAGATCTTCAGTAGTAACTTTAATATTGTTTTTCTGAAGGTAAGTTGCATAATCAATCTTTACAAAATCAATGTCAGCAAGTTGATCTCTCTGCTTCATTAAAGCTTCAGCCTCTTTTTTACCCGTAGTGATTCCCTGGGAAATATTAGCAAAAACCTGTCTCGCCATCAATCTGTATTCAATAGATTTTCTGCTTTTCATCCACTGGTTGTATCCTTCCGGCGAACCCGCTTTCATATCTTCAATCTGTTTTTTAAGCTCCTGGGTTTTGAAGTTTCCTTTTTCGTCGAAAAACTGCTTCTGCTGAGCAAACATCTGATCATACTGAAGCTGATTCCAGAAATAATCTTCCGTCATTTCAAAGCCCATTTTCTCGAATTGTTGTTTGATGAGTTTAGACTGTACCAGCAACTGCCAAGCCTGCTCTTCAAGACCAGCCTTCGGCTGTCCCTGCTGATCTGCCTGCTGCTGCAGTACGAAAAGCTGGTCGTTAAACTCTTCACGGGTAATCTTCTCACCATTTACTTTTCCTAAAACATCAGGATTTTTACCGAAAACCTTTTCGATACTGTCCGGGTTTACAAGGAACGCCAAAAGCGCCAGTGCAATTACTCCCATCAAAAGCCAAGGTCTACTCCTAATTTGTCCTAAAATTGCCATTATATATATTATAGTTTTTTATCAGGTTGCGAAAATACACATTTTTAAGAAATTACGGAAATCCAAGTTCTTTATTTTAATTTTTAAAATTTAATTTTTCTAAAAAAGGAAATTTTGGCCGTATTTTTTAGCAAAAAACAAATGGCACAGGTCTTGTGTCATAAAACGACATATTATATACAATATGATGTTTAGCACATATTGTAAAGTTTTACTTTAATAAATTAAAACGGCAATGACAATTTGTCATTCGATTTACTATGACAGAGTTTGAAGATATAAGTTTAGAAGAAATGATAAGCGACGGATTTGATATTGTTGCTGAAGAGATCAACCTTTCCGATCTTTCAGAATCAGAGAAAAATTCCGAACAAAAAATATTTCCTATTCTTCCCGTAAGAAATATGGTAATGTTTCCGAACGTGGTTATTCCTATAACAGCAGGAAGAAAAACATCCATACAGCTTCTTGAGGAAGCACAAAAAAACGGCGATTTTATAGGAATTGTAAGCCAGAAAAATTCTGACCTAGAACAACCATCGGAAAAAGATATTTTCCAGGTAGGTACACTCGCCAAAATCATTAAGATTATAAAACTTCCTGAAGGTAATATCACCGCTATCACTAAAGGATTTTATCGTTTTAAGATTAAAAAAATCGTTGAAAAACAGCCTTATTTTAAAGCGGAAATCTCAAAGCTGAAAGACGGAAAACCGAAAAACAAAGAAGAATATGAGGCATTGCTTGAAAATGTGAAAGATCTTGCGTTAAAGATTATCGAACTTGATCCGAACATTCCCAACGCGGCCAATTTTGCTATTAAAAACATCAACAATAATGATGATCTGCTGAATTTCATCTGCACCAACGCCAACTTCCCTTCTACCGAAAAGCAAAAACTTCTTGAGGAGAAAAATCTTATGGAAAGGGCTAATAAATGCTATGAAATGATGCATGAAGATTTCAGGAAACTGGAACTGAGAAATCAGATTCATCAGAAAACGTCCAAAGATCTCGATAAGCAGCAGCGGGAATATTTCCTGAATCAACAGATCAGGACCATCCAGGAGGAACTTGGAGGCGGACCGGAAAGTGATGTTGAAGAACTTATTGTTAAAGCAAAAAAGAAAACATGGAGCCCGGAAGTTGAAGAACATTTTCAAAAAGAGATTAACCGCCTGCAGCGTCAGAATCCTAATTCTCCGGATTATAACGTTCAGAGAAATTACCTCGATTTCTTTACCGATCTTCCCTGGGATACCTACACCAAAGATACTTTTGACATTGAAAAAGCCCAGAAAATTTTAGATAAAGCACATTTCGGGCTGGAAGATATTAAAAAAAGAATTCTGGAACACATGGCTGTTTTAAAACTTAAAAACAACATGAAATCCCCTATTCTTCTTTTAGTAGGACCTCCGGGTGTGGGAAAAACATCTCTTGGAAAATCCGTTGCCGATGCATTGGGAAGAAAGTATGTACGTGTTTCTCTGGGAGGGCTGCATGATGAAAGCGAAATCCGCGGACACAGAAAAACCTATATCGGAGCGATGGCTGGGAGAATTCTTCAATCCATTAAAAAATCAGGGACATCCAATCCGGTAATTGTTCTGGATGAGATTGATAAAGTAGGAAAAGGAATGCATGGCGATCCGAGCTCCGCACTTCTGGAAGTTCTTGATCCTGAACAAAATAAGTCATTCTATGACAATTTCTTGGAAATGGGGTATGATTTGTCTAAAGTAATGTTTATTGCCACAGCAAATTCTCTTTCCACCATTCAGACGCCTTTATTGGACAGGATGGAGATTATTCAGATTGCCGGATATACGCTGGAAGAAAAAATTGAGATCGCAAAAAGGCATTTAATCAAGAAACAGCAGGAAGAAAACGGGCTGGATTCCAAATCATTCAAGCTTGGAAACAATGAACTGAAACATATTATTGAAGCACATACTTCAGAAAGCGGGGTAAGAAGCCTTGAAAAAAGACTTGCTGCGATTGCAAGATGGGCAGCGCTGCAAACAGCTTTGGTAAAAGAGTATGACCCAAAGATCTCTATCGAAAAAATTGATGAAATTTTAGGGGTTCCGAGACCGAAAAGCCTTTCTGAACTTACAGATGTACCCGGAGTTGTTACCGGTCTTGCGTGGACAAGCGTAGGCGGCGATATTCTTTTTATCGAAAGCATCATCAGCAACGGTAAAGGCTCTCTTACTATGACCGGAAACCTGGGAACGGTAATGAAAGAGTCTGCGACGATTGCCCTGGAATATATTAAAGCTAAACACGATGACCTGGGAATTTCTCAGGAAGATATTGAAAAGAAAAACATTCACGTTCACGTTCCTGAAGGCGCAACTCCTAAGGACGGACCATCTGCCGGTATTGCCATGCTGACTTCTATGGTTTCTTCATTTAAAAATAAAAAAGTAAAACCTCATCTTGCCATGACTGGTGAGATTACGCTGAGAGGAAAAGTACTTCCTGTAGGCGGAATTAAAGAAAAGCTGCTTGCCGCAACAAGAGCAGGGATTAAAGAAGTTATTCTTTGCGAGGCCAATAGAAAAGACGTGGAAGAAATCAAAAAAGATTATCTGAAAAATCTGAAAGTTCATTATGTAAGCTGGATGAATGAAGTGTTGGAACTCGCCATTGAAAAATAAATTTCACATTTTTTTAATATATCAACACATCTCAAACGGGATGTGTTTTTTATTGAACCAAAACAGGCATGGAGTTTTCTTATCCTTTAATCAAATAAATTACTTTTTAAGACTCTTCAATTCGGAGCGTTTTATTATTTTTATGCAACAGAAAAAATTATGAATGTACTTCGGCTTCCTTTTCTCGTAAAGCTTACACTGGTTATTGCTTCCATATTAGGTTTCGGATACCTTTTGGCTTTAGGCGAAAGTATCCTTGCTCCTTTTTTTTTAGCATTTCTTATGGCCATGATATTTTTGCCATTTGCTAATTTTCTGGAACAGAAATTAAAATTCCCAAGATCATTTTCTACTATCTTTTCCGTAATGATTTTACTGATTGTCATTACAGGTCTTATCTTTTTCTTCGGTTCCCAAATTTCCAGTTTCAGTAAAGACATTCCCCAGCTTACCGAGCAGGCGACACATGTTTTTAATGACCTGCAAAGATGGGTTTCCAGGACATTTAATGTGAACATTGATGAGCAGTTTGCCTATTTGGATGAAGGCTTAAAAAAACTATTATCTTCTACAGGTATTATCCTAGGTTTTACCTTGGGGATTTTTTCTACCGGGTTAGGCTTTTTAGCATTCTTTATTCTATTTTTTATATTTATTTTAAATTACAGAAGAATTTTAAATAATTTCATTGTTAATGTTTTCACTGAAAAGCATAAAAGTAGCGTTCAGGAAGTGGTTTCGGAGGTTAGAATAATGACAAAAAGATATATTATCGGACTTTGCCTTCAGGTTATTATTGTTTCCATTCTTACAACAACTGTCCTTACCATACTGGGAGTTAAATATGCTATTCTGCTTGGAGTTCTTACCGGATTGCTTAATGTAATTCCGTATATAGGTATTTTCATTTCACTCTTAATTTCCTGTTTCATTGCTTTTGCAACCAATACTCCGTCCACATGTATCTATGTTGCTATAGGGTATGTTATTGTTCATGCCATAGACGGAAATATTATTCTCCCTTTTGTGGTGGGATCAAAAGTAAAAATTAATGCCCTGTTTTCTTTTATCGGAATTCTGGTGGGGGAACATCTTTGGGGAATTGCAGGGATGTTTCTATGTATTCCGGCCATTGCCATTATCAAAATTATTTTCGAAAGGGTTGAGGGGCTTCAGCCTTGGGGAAAACTACTCGGTGAAGAAGAAAAACCGGACAAGAAAAAGAAGAAATATAAAATTACTAAAAAAATAACGCTAGAAGAGATGGATTAAGCTCACGATTAATCAACAATTTTTATTATAAATATAAAAAAGCCCCTAAAAAGTGTCTAACTTTTTGGGGGCAGTGCATTTTTGAAGGCTTTTTTATTAAGCTTGAATTGCACAAAGAGGATTTCTTCCGTTAGGGCAAAGCTCATCGCAAGGAATGTACGTCTGATTGTCCGGACAGTATCCGATATCCGTACTATTTCCACCTTTAATGGTTTTCAATGTGTTTCGGTTTAATTTCTTAAGATTTTTCATAATAATATTTTAGTTTGTTTGTCATACAAATATATAAAACCAGACAATACGGAACCAAAATATTTCCCAATAAAGAGAGTTTTAAAATTAACAGCTTTTTAATCAAGGAATTATAATTTTATTTAACTTTAATAAAAAATTAATAATTATGAAAGCCGTAAAATTTATCCTGTCCCTTCTTTTCGGATTAATGTTTATTAATGCCGGATTAAACAAATTCTTCAATTACATGCCTATGGAAAAACCCACACCGGAGCAGATGAAAGTATTCAGTGCTTTCGGAGAAATTGCATGGCTGATGCCTCTTGTGGGAGCCGTTGAAGTTATCGGCGGGCTGCTGTTTATCTTTTCCAAAACGAGAGCTTTAGGAGCTATTGTCATTTTGCCGGTTATGGTGGGAATTGTAGCCCATGTTTTCACTTTAGACAAGTCACCAATAGGAATGGCAATTGCCGGAGTGATGTTCCTTATCAATATCTGGATGATTATCGACAATAAGGAAAAATATAAGCACCTGGTGAGCTAAAAATAGTAAATGCTAATTAAATAGTGAATGGCCAATTGTCAATTCGCGGTGCTTGTCAATTTAAAAAATTCACTTGCGAAGCAAAATTCACAATTGACCATTGACTTTAAACAAATGCGCTGAAACCGGTAATTGATCTTCCTACGATTAATGAATTGATTTCTTTAGTTCCTTCGTAAGAATAAATAGCCTCTGCATCTGCGACAAATCTGGCGACATCGTATTCCAGCAAAATACCGTTTCCGCCCATAACTTCTCTTGCTCTTGATACGATATCTCTTGTTCGCATGGTACAGAAAACTTTTGCGAGAGATGCATGCTCATCTTTTAAAATTCCTTCATCCTGCATTTCGGAAAGCCTGAAAACCATTGTCTGCATTGCCGTAAGGTTAGATAGCATTTCTACCAAATGTCCCTGGATCATCTGAAACGAAGCAATCGGTTTCCCGAACTGTTCTCTTTTCCGGGTATAATCCAAAGCACTTTCATAAGCTCCTCTGGCGCAGCCAGTCGCCATCCAGGCAACCCCTGCTCTTGTCATCTGCAACACTTTAGCGGTATCTTTAAAAGAATTGGCATTCTGCAATCTGTTTTCTTCGGTGATGAGACAATCTTTCAGAGTAATCAATCCGTTCTGAACGATTCTTAAGGCCATTTTTCCTTTTATTTTCTCTACGGAATATCCGGGATTATCTTTTTCAACTATAAATCCTTTCACTTCGCCATCATCAAGATCTCTGGCCCAAATGATGATAACATCGGCAAACGTTGCATTCCCTATCCATTTTTTCTGTCCGTTCAGAATCCAGCCTTCGGGTGTTTTTTTACAAGTTACCGTTAATCCTCCTGCCGCTCCGGAACCCACTTCAGGTTCCGTT
Organism: Chryseobacterium takakiae; assembly: GCF_900129385.1. Lineage (GTDB taxonomy): Bacteria > Bacteroidota > Bacteroidia > Flavobacteriales > Weeksellaceae > Chryseobacterium > Chryseobacterium takakiae. Next base: position 132,587 of record NZ_FQVO01000005.1, read on the forward strand.
AAGCCAAAAGCCCCGATTTTTTCAAATTTCTGCATCTGCGGAAGCCATTTTTGTTTTTGTTCTTCAGAGCCACAGATGTAAATAGATCCCATGGAAAGACCCGACTGCACTCCGAAGAAGGTTGCAATGGAAGCATCAACCCTGGCCATTTCCATAGCCAAGACGCCCTCCATCAAAAAAGGCAATCCCGGACAGCCATATCCATCGTAGGTAACGCCGCAGATATTCAGTTTCTGAAATTTCGGTATTAATTCGTGTGGAAATTCGTCTCTCAGCCAGTAATGATTGACCAGTGGCTTCACTTCTTTTTCCATAAACGCTCTTACTTTAAGCTGAATTTCTCTCTGCTCCGGACTCAACGTATGATAGATATCGTAAAAATCGCCATCAATGGGTGGGAGCTCTTTTTTCTTTTTATGGGGATCGAGCATTTTCATCATTCCATTAAGCTGTTTATCATCCAGTTTGGAGAAGTTTTCCATCAACTTGGGAAGATTTACCTTTTGAGAAATGGTGCTCAGCTGGTCAAAGTCTATGGATCTGAATAATTCTATGGCATTTCTGATTTTGGAAAAAGTATTTGACATAATAATTCTTTGTGTGTTTGACTTGTAAAAGATAAGCAAAAATTAATCCGAAAATGAGGTACCTAAAGCCTGCCTATTTTACAAACTCCTGATTTTTAAATCATTAAAAAATAATTTTTGTTTACAAATTGTTTACGCCCGATTTTCAACTATTACAAGAGGTTCAGCCGGAACTTTGGAATAAGAAACATTAAAAATAAATATTATGAAAACAACGTACATCAAATTATCATTGGCAGGTGCTCTGTTATTAGGAATATACTCCTGTAAAAAAGGAGAAACTTCATCAAGCAATCTGGAAGCATATGCCACCACCGATTCGGCAGCAGTGATTTCGGACAGCATTTCTTCCGTTGCATCCATGAAAGTAAAAGATAAGCAGTTTATTAAAACCGCTGATGTAGATATGGAAGTAAAAGACGTTTATGAAACAACGATCTCTATTGAAAAGTCTGTACAGGAACTTGGAGGATTTGTAACAAAAAGCAACCTGCAGAGTAATGTGGTTTCGGAAAACACGTATGACACATCCGATGAAAATGCCGTATTGGTGAAAAAATACCAGACAGAAAACAGGATGCAGCTGAGAGTCCCTACTGAAAGACTTGGCGAACTTCTTACGATGATTAATGATAAAAAACTATTCCTCAATTCAAGGCTGATTAACGCGGAAGATATAACATCAAGCATCAAATATGCCCAGTTGGAAAGCAAAAGAATTGAAAAGAACAGCAAAAACATTTCGGAGCTGAAATCGAATAAGGATAAAGTGGAACTTGACAACCAAAATATGGATGAAGGTAACCAGCAGCAATTGGCTAATATGGACGTGACCGATAACCTGAAATACAGTACCGTAGATGTTTACCTTAAAGAACCCAAAATCAGAGTCGCAGAAATTGCCATAACCAACACGAACAATATCGATGATAAATACAAGTTTGATTTTATCTACAGTACAAAAACAGCGTTTGTGGAAGGATATTATTTAATTCAGAAAATTTTTGTGGGGTTAATTACTATCTGGCCGATCTTATTAATCGGAGCCATAGTTTTCTATTTTGCGAGAAAAAGAAAGCCTGTCAAAAAGCATCCAGACACAGAAGCGTAAGCTATACTAACCTCACGGTTATCTATATATTTTGAAATTTTACAATAAACCTTCGGTAAATTCGGAGGTATTTTTTTGTGCTTAGAACTTTCTTTTCAGGATTTCAGGTTTTGTTGTATGAAGATGAAGAATTAATTCCCCGAATAAAGTATTGGCCCAGGCAAACCACGACCTTGTAAAATCCTTAGGATGATCAACATCAAAAGACTCATGGATAAATCCCGTTCCGGCATGGGTGGCCTTCAGCATTTTTAAACAGGAAATAATTTCCTCATCGTTGTCCGTTGTCAAAGCCTGCATAATCAATCCCAAAGGCCAGATTTTATGTTCCCCAATGTGTGGTCCACCGATTCCTTTGGCAAATTTCCCTTCACTGAACCATGGATTGGCCTTACTTAAAGAAAATTTTCGGGTATTTTTATAGATTTCGTCTTCTTTGGATCTGTAGCCTAAATACGGAATGGATAATAAATTCGGAACATTCGCATCATCCATAAACAGAGCATTTCCGAAGCCATCAATTTCCAATGCATAAATTTTTCCCGCTTCCGGATGATTTAAAACAGCATATTTCTGGATTGCTTCATCCACTTCTTGGGCCAAATCTTTAAACTGACCTGAAGAATTTTCCTCTTTTAAAATTTTAGAAAAAATTTCTGCCGTTTCCCGTAAAGAAACTACCGCAAACATATTGGAAGAAATCAAAAACGGGTAAAAAGTTGCATCATCCGAAGGCCGGAACATGGAATGAATAAGTCCTATTTTTTTCGTTGGATTTCCGAAACCTCCTGCAAACTGCGTATCCAAAGGATTTCCGTTGGATCGCTGGAATCTGTACGGTCCTTTTGAATCCTTTCTCTGCTGTTCTTTAAAAGTCTGCAAAATCAACAGCATTGCCTTTTTCCAATCTGCATCAAATACCGATGTATCGCCTGTCGTTTTCCAGTAGCTGTAAGATAATCGCATGACATAACACAAAGAATCAATTTCCCACTTCCTTTCGTGAATTCCGGGCTTCATTTGTGTAAAATCATCTTTCCATTCGCTTATTTTGGTCGCATCATCAAAAAAAGCATTGGCATAAGGATCAAGAAGAACACATTCTACCTGCTTATTAATAACACCTTTTAAGAGATTTTTCAGCTTTTCATCTTCATTGGCAAGGCTTAAATACGGATAAACCTGCGCAGAAGAATCCCGGAGCCACATGGCGTCAATATCTCCCGTAATTACATAAGTGTAAGACTTATTATTTTTATGATAAAATTTTACCGTTGTGTCTAAAGTATTCGGAAAACAGTTTTCAAACATCCACGCCAGTTCTTTATCTGCTATTGACTTTTTAACAGCCTGAATCGTTCTTTCAACAACATCTGAAGTAAATTTCCGTCGCGAAATTGGTGGTCTCTTGGAAATATACTCTTCTTTATAAATAAATTTTGCAGAAGCCGGCAAAGCAAAAAAGCCAAATCCTAATGATGATTTTTTGATAAAGTTTCTTCTGGTAGTCATTCAAGATAATTTGAACTAAAAATACTGATTTTAAGCTTATCCCCAATTTACCATTTGATTTTTAATCATGCATTAACATCATTGAACTAAAATTCCGTAAATTTGCAAATCAATATTTTACATGAGGATTTGGTATTCACAATCCTGAATCCTAAATCACAAACCTAATTTCTAATATATGCTATCAAAAATAAATCCTACTCAAACTACCAGCTGGAAAGCATTAGACGAACAATTTGCGAATAATGATTTTGATCTGAGAAGTCTTTTTCAGGATAACCCAAGTCGTTTTGAGGAATTCTCCATCAAAAGACCTAATTTTTTATTTGATTATTCTAAAAATTTAATTGATTCCAAAACGAAAGAGCTTCTTTTAAGCCTTGCAGAAGAGTGTGAACTAAAAGATGCCATTTCCAAAATGTTTTCTGGAGATAAAATCAATGAGACGGAAGGGAGGGCAGTTTTACACACCGCTTTAAGAGATTTTTCCGATAAAGAAATTCTGGTAGACGGAGAAAATATTAAACCTCAGATCAAAAGAGTTCTGGATCATATGAAATCTTTTTCAGAGAGCATTATTTCAGGCGATCATAAAGGATTTAGCGGAAAAGAAATTACAGATATTGTGAACATCGGAATCGGTGGTTCAGATTTGGGACCTGTTATGGTGGTTTCGGCTCTAAAACACTTTAAAACAAGGTTAAACGTTCATTTTGTTTCCAATGTAGACGGAAATCATATTGCAGAAGTGGTAAAGAATTTAAATCCTGAAACCACTTTGTTCATCATTGCTTCTAAAACATTCACCACACAGGAAACCATGACAAACGCCAACTCGGCAAAGGACTGGTTCTTAAAAGCAGGAAAACAGGAAGATGTCGCAAAACATTTCGTCGCATTATCAACTAATGTTCAGGCTGTTAAAGACTTCGGAATTGCGGAAGAAAACATCTTCGAATTCTGGGATTGGGTAGGCGGAAGATACTCCCTTTGGAGCGCTATCGGTTTAAGCATTGTTCTTGCCGTTGGCTATGAAAATTTTGAACAATTATTAAAAGGAGCATACGATACGGATCAGCATTTTCAGACAGCAGATTTCAGCGAAAATATTCCTGTACTAATGGGCTTAATGGGAATCTGGTACCGTAATTTCTATGCGGCAACAACATATGCAATTCTCCCGTATTCTCAGTATCTGGACCGTTTTCCGGCATATTTCCAGCAGGGAGATATGGAAAGCAACGGGAAATGTGTTGACCGAAACGGCGAGTTTGTTGAATATGAAACAGGACCCATCATTTGGGGTGAACCGGGAACAAACGGACAGCATGCTTTCTATCAGCTGATTCACCAGGGAACGGAACTGATCCCTGCTGATTTTATTGCGTATGCTAAAAGTCCGAACAAAGTTTCTGATCATCAGGATAAATTACTGGCCAACTTTTTTGCACAGACTGAAGCTCTTGCTTTCGGAAAAACAGAAGAAGAGGTAGCAGCAGAGTTAAAGACTGCAGGAAAATCTGACGAAGAAATTAATTTCCTTTTAAATTACAAAGTTTTCCACGGGAATACACCTACCAACTCCATACTGTTCAATGAATTAACTCCTTTTTCATTAGGACAGTTAATTGCTTTGTACGAGCATAAAATTTTCGTTCAGGGTGTGATCTGGAATATTTTCAGCTTTGATCAGTTCGGGGTGGAATTGGGGAAAGTATTAGCCAACAAAATCTTTCCGGAACTTGAAAACAATGAGACGGTTAGCACTCATGATTCTTCAACCAACGGACTGATTAATTATTATAAAGCGAATAAATAAATTGTTGCTGATTTTCATTAATTTTGATTAAAAATAAAACAAATGAGTACCATTATTATCCATCTTAAAGATAAGGAAGAAGAAACTTTAATGGAAAATCTTTTGAAAAGAATGAAAATCAACTTTGAAAAAAACGAGGATGATTTTGAGCTGACGGATGAAATGAAAAGCGTGATTGATGAAGCTTTAAAACAAGACAGATCAAAAGCAATAGATGGCAAAGAGTCTTTAAAAAGAATCAGAGCTAAATATGGACTTTAATTATAAATTTTTACCCACTGCCGAAAAAGACATTGAAGAAGCAACAGATTATTATGCTGACATCTCGGTCAAGGTTTTAAAAAACTTCAATAAACAATTAGATCTGGCAATTGATAGAATAATTACAAATCCGTATTTTCAGAAAAGGTATAGAAATGTAAGAGCTTTCGCTGTAAAGAAATTTCCTTACATTATTTTCTATGAGATCAGTGAAGATGAAAAAATGATTTATATCCTCTCCGTTTTCTGCACACACCAGAATCCGGAAAAATATCCTTAAAAAATCTAATAAAAAGTAATAAAGTAAAAATGGCAGAAATTCTTGACGGATTAAAAATATCCAAAGAAATAAAGCAGGAAATCAAAGCTGAAGTTGAAAAAATCGTTGCCGGAAAAAGAAGGGCTCCACACCTGGTAGCGATTCTTGTAGGGAACAACGGAGCGAGCAAGGCTTATGTAAATGCTAAAGTTAAAGACTGTGAAGAAGTTGGCTTTCAATCAAGCCTGGTAAAATTTCCAAGCACGGTTTCCGAGTCCGAATTACTGGAAAAAATTGATGAGCTAAACAAATCCAAAGCGGTTGACGGATTTATCGTACAGCTGCCATTGCCGGATCAGATCGATCAGGAAAAAATCATCAATGCGATTGATCCGAGAAAAGATGTAGATGGTTTCCATCCTGAAAATTTCGGAAAAATGGCACTGGAAATGGATACGTTCCTACCGGCAACACCGTTCGGAATTTTAACCTTATTGGAAAGATACAATATTGAAACAAAAGGTAAAGACTGCGTAATCATCGGAAGAAGTAAAATCGTAGGAAGACCGATGAGTATTTTGATGGGAAGAAAAGATTTCCCCGGAAATTCTACAGTTACCTTAACGCACTCTTACACAAAAGATATCGAAGAATATACTAAAAAAGCAGACATCGTGATCACGGCATTAGGCGATCCGCATTTCTTAAAAGGAGATATGATTAAAGAAGGTGCAGTGATTATTGACGTAGGGATTACGAGAGTAGACGACGATTCTCCGAAAGGATATTACCTTGCAGGCGACGTAGACTTTGACAGCTGCGCAGCAAAAGCGAGCTGGATTACGCCTGTTCCGGGGGGAGTCGGACCTATGACAAGAGCGATGCTGATGAAAAACACCATCATTGCTTACAAAACTTCGGTCTATAACGACTAATTTTAAAATGAATTTAATAGAAGACATATTATTAAAAGAAGGTAAAATGCTCCCTGTGATGGAGCATTTTTACACTCTTCAGGGAGAGGGAGCATACACAGGAAAAGCAGCTTATTTCATCAGATTAGGAGGTTGTGATGTGGGTTGCCATTGGTGTGATGTAAAGGAAAGCTGGGATCCGAATCTACATCCTCTGATGAATGCGGAAGAAATTGCAGAAACTGCAGCCAAACACTGTAAAACAATTGTTTTAACAGGTGGAGAACCCTTGATGTGGAATCTAGATATTTTAACATCAAAATTAAAAGAGCTGGGCTGCTCTATCCATATTGAAACATCGGGAGCTTATCCGTTGAGCGGACATATCGACTGGATCACATTATCTCCCAAAAAAACAGGCCTCCCAAAAGAGGAAATCTATCAGAAGGCACATGAGCTGAAGGTTATTGTATTTAATAATAATGACTTTAAATTCGCGCAGGAGCAGGGATCAAAGGTTTCAGAAAACTGTACGCTGTATCTCCAGAGCGAATGGAGCAAGCGTGACGAAATGTACCCTAAAATTACAGATTTCATCCTAGAACATCCGGAGTGGAGAGCTTCTGTGCAGACCCATAAGTATCTGAATATTCCATAAAAATATGTAAATTAGCTTTCTTATCCGTTAAACCCGATAGATGCAGAGAATACGCTATTCCAGATATCTTAAATCCATCATTATATTGCTTGACCTTGTGGTTATTGCATCTATTTTCATATTCTTTTTTTTAACAAGAAATCAGACTCTGAAATACAATGAGGAAGCATGGTATCAGAACGCTTTTTCTTTAGCATTGCTTTTTTTATTCTGGATTCTTTTAAGCGGCAGAACCGGAATTTATAATATTCCCAGAAACCTCACCTATACTTTGTTTCTGGAAAGAATTTTCATTCATTTTTTATTATTTATTCTTGGAGTACTGCTGATTGGCAAGGTAAGCTATAATGTATTTTTTAATTCAGATATTTACTGGCTTTCTTTTTATCTTTTCTTTTTTATTTTTTTGGTGAGATCAATGATATTTTTCGGAATCAAATATGTCCGAAGTCTTGGGATCAATCACCGGAATGTTATGTTCATCCATGAAAACAGCTCTACGGAAGTTTTAAAAAATATACTAAGAGACAGAAAAGATTACGGTTATAAAATTTTCGAATATCCAAAAGATGAAATTGAAACCGATCAGCTGATTGAATTCTGGAAAGAAAACGGAATTCACACTTTGTTTATTCCTCTGGAAAATTCTTATACGCACAATACAGAAAAAGAAATTTTCAAACTCGCAGAAGCGAATAAAGTACATATTTCATTAATTCCCAATATTACCCAAAGTGATTTTTTCCTTTATAATATGGGATATATACAGACACAACCTGTTCTTAATCAGGTAAAATATCCCCTGGAATATTACTCTAATTATTTGATGAAAAGAATTTTCGATATTATCTTTTCTTTAATTGTTTTGATTGGGATATGTTCATGGCTCTTCCCTATTATTGCTGTTTTAATCAAATTAACTTCAAAAGGACCCGTATTTTTTATTCAGGAGCGATATGGATTTCATGAGGAAGTTTTTAAATGCATTAAATTCCGTACGATGATCGTTAATGAAGAATCATCAACAAAAACAACTGCAGAAAATGATAAAAGAATTACGCCCTTCGGAAAATTTTTGAGAAAAACCAGCCTAGACGAAATGCCGCAGTTTCTGAATGTGCTGAAAGGCGATATGTCTATTGTAGGACCAAGACCACATATGCTTGCGGTAGACAATTATTACAAACCAAAAATAGGACGCTACAGCCTGAGAAGCATGGTAACTCCCGGAATAACAGGTCTTGCCCAGGTAAACGGACTTCGCGGCGACGCCGGAGATGTGGAAGTGGAAATGAATAAAAGAGTACTGGCAGATGCATTTTATGTAAGAAACTGGAGTTTTATGCTTGATCTGGTCATCATCTTAAAAACCATTTTACTGGTAATTGGCGGAGATAAAAATGCAAAATAAAGATTTTGGTCTACATTATGATATATTGAATATTGATAGAGCCTGGTCTGCCCATTCTATAATTAATTAAATAAAAAAAGTCTAATTTAGCAGAATGTTAAAAAAGTTTTTTACAGCAGTCGGAGAATACATCATCCTTCTCGGTAAATCTATGCAGAAGCCACAGAAAATGAAAGTTTTCTGGAAGCTGCTCATGAGAGAAATCAATGACTTAGGCGTTAATTCATTTGGCCTTGTCATCTTCACTTCTATATTTGTAGGAGCAGTTGTGGCCATTCAGATGTTTAATAATTTTGATGCTTCATCGTTCCCTATTCCTCCATCATTTGTAGGATATGCTACAAAAGCTGTTCTCGTACTGGAATTTTCTCCCACTATTATCAGTCTTATTCTTGCCGGTAAAGTAGGTTCTTACATAGCTTCCAGTATAGGAACCATGAGGGTATCCGAACAGATTGACGCATTGGATATCATGGGGGTAAACTCTCCCAATTTTCTTATTTTTCCTAAAATTGTAGCGTGTGTAATCTTTAATCCTCTACTTATTGCAATAAGTATTGTATTTGGTATAGGCGGAGGTTACATCGCCGGGATTTTAACCGGAAACTGGACCACCAATGATTATATTGTAGGAATACAGATGTATATGCCGAATCTTTTTATTTATTATGCATTCACCAAAACAATTGTTTTTGCTTTTATTATCGCAACAGTACCTTCATATTTCGGATATAATGTAAAAGGCGGATCTTTAGAAGTAGGAAGAGCAAGCACACAGGCAGTAGTTTGGACAATGGTTTTCATTATCCTTTCAGAATTACTATTAACCCAATTAATATTAAGCTAAATGATTGAGGTAAAAGATCTTAAGAAAAGTTTTGATGAAGTTGAAGTACTTAAAGGAATTTCAACCACATTCGATAAAGGAAAGGTGAATCTGATTATCGGACAGAGCGGATCCGGAAAAACGGTATTCCTTAAAAGTCTGCTGAATGTTTATCAGCCCACTTCCGGAGAAATTCTTTTTGACGGTAAAGATATCAATGTCATGTCAAGAGATGAGAAACAGCATCTGCGTTCAGAGATCGGAACGGTTTTCCAGGGAAGTGCGCTGTTTGATTCTTTAACGGTGGAAGAAAATATCATGTTTCCGCTGGATATGTTTACTAATTTAACATTCAGAGAAAAGAAAAGACGGGTTTTCGAGGTTATTGGAAGAGTACATCTCGATAAAGCTAATAAAAAATTCCCTTCCGAAATTTCCGGAGGTATGCAGAAGCGGGTAGCGATAGCAAGAGCAATTGTGAATAATCCCAAATATCTTTTCTGTGACGAGCCGAATTCCGGTCTGGATCCTTATACGTCCAATGTAATTGATGATCTTCTGCTGGAGATTACCCAAGAATACAATACTACTACTATCATCAATACCCACGATATGAATTCTGTAATGACGATTGGCGAGAAAATTGTATACCTGAGACTAGGAATTAAAGAATGGGAAGGCAATAAAGACATTCTGATTACGGCAGGCAATAAAAATCTTATCGACTTTGTATATTCTTCGGAATTATTTAAAGAACTGAGAGAGTATCTGCTTGAGAACAACAAAACAATTGATAATACAATTACAAAAATAGAAGACAATGAAAAAGATTCTTAGTATAGCTTTAATAGGATTTTCCCTATTTGCTTCTGCACAGATTTCTTTGGCAGGAAAGGCAAACCTGATTTTTCCTACAGGATCTCCGTCATGGCAGAATATCAAAGGAACGGTAAACCAGGCCATTGAAGGCGAAGGTAAAAACAATGCAGGTTTCAACGTGGGTCTTTCATTAAAAGTGGGCTTGCCAACCTCATTTTTCCTGATGCCGGAATTGTACTACACCAATTTTAAAAATGAATTTACTGCCGCCAATACAACTTTCGATATCAAGAGCAGCAGGCTGGATCTTCCAGTACTTTTAGGCTATAATATTTTAGGAAATACTCTTGGTGTTTTTGTAGGTCCTGTGGCGAGCTACAACTTGGCTAAAGAAGATACGTTTAACGATTTCAGAGAAAATGCAAGGGATAATTTTACCGTAGGATACCAATTCGGAGCCCAGGTTGAAATCTCCAAATTAATTCTAAATGCCAGATATGAAGGCGCTTTCAGCAAAGATTCCAGAAATTTTATCAACCGAGTTTCAGGCGAAGAGATCAGATATGACAACAGACCTAACCTGTTTATGGTAGGCGTAGGTTATAAGTTTTAAATTGATATTAACATATCAAATCCTCAGTTCATCAGAGCTGAGGATTTTGATTTCTAAGATCAAGTTCTGCTTCACGTCTTGCAATATCAGCAGCTCTTTTTTCAAGATCTTCTTTTTCCTGTTGCAGTTTTTTAAACTCTCTCCTTTTTTCTTCAGCTTTTATTGCACTTCCTTTACTTACGTAGCCTACCATTCCGCCTATTATCAATCCGATTCCGATACCTCCCAGAATTCCCATAATATGAGGCATCCCAAGATCATTCAATGTAAAATTGTTTGCTGTAAGATAAAAAAGCAATATGGATAAAGCCAAAAGAATAAGTCCTGTAATTGTTAAATTTTTCATAGTACTGAGCTTAAAGGGTTTGAATTAAAATAGCCTTACCAAATTAATAAAAATTCAATAAGGCCGTACTCAAGATTAAAATTTCTTTTTTTGTATTTACATTTTTCCTCCTGCTGCTCTGTAATATTCAAGAGCTTTCGGTAAATTTTTATTAATATCTGAAATTCTGGTTTCAGGATTTGGGTGGGTAGATAAGAATTCCGGCTGTCTGGCTCCTTTTGAAGCGGCCTCCATTCTTTCCCAGAAAGGAATTGCCTCTCTTGGATCGTATCCTGCCATAGACATAATATACAGACCCATCTGATCTGCTTCAGACTCCTGATTTCTTCCGTATTTCAATAATGCAACCTGTGAACCGATAGGATAAACTGCTTCAAAAACATTGGCCCACTGCGCATTGGAAATACTTCCTCCTAATATGGCTCCACCGTATTGGGCAACCATAGCCTGCGAGATTCTTTCATTTCCATGTCCTGCCAAGGCGTGCGATACTTCATGTCCCATTACCACAGCCAATCCGTTTTCATTTTTGGTAACAGGAAGAATCCCTGTATAAACGGCTACTTTTCCGCCAGGCATACACCACGCATTAAGCTCATTACTCTGAATAAGATTAAATTCCCAATTATAGTTGGCCAGATCTCCCGAACGGCCGATAGACTGGTAATATCTTTCTGCAGCAGATTTAATTCTCGATCCTACATTTACCACCTTTTTAGCATCTGCTGTTCCTGTTATAACTTTGGATTTTCCTAATGTTGATCTGTATTCCTGAGCAGACATAGTCAGGATTTCTGAATTATTTGCCAGCTGTAGTGAAGACCTTCCCGTGATTGGATTTGTCGTACAAGCGGCTACAATAAGAGCCGAAGCTCCTATTCCTAATAAATTTGTAAATTTCATAGTTCGAGTGTTATTAGTTCAACCTTTACAATTTTTATTCCAAAATAAATTTTAGCCTTATATATTTGCATACAATTTGCTGTTTAATTCTGTATATTTATTATTATGAAAAAGTTTATCTCCATTATATGTGTGCTTTGCTTTCTTTTCCTTTTTGAAAACTGTTCTTCACAAAGAAGCAATATGGATCCTCAAGCAGTAACGGCGCTTGTAAATTCGCAGGATTTTTCATTTCATGCACAGCGGGCCAATCCTACCAATTATGACGTTATCAATATTGCGAACTCATTGCCCAATGCTCCTGCTACCAGGATTTTTGACCTGACCGGCAGCAATTACAGCATTGATATCAGGCCCAACAGCTTGGATGTTGCACTCCCTTATTTTGGAAGAGTTTTTAACCCTACCTATGGAAATACAACACAAAACAGTTACCGATTTACTTCAAAGGATTTTACTATTAATAAAAGTCAGAATAAAAAAGGAGCTTGGATTGTAAGAATTAAAACCAATGATGTGAAAGCTGTTGATGAAATTATTATTGAAGTTTCGAAATCCGGACAAGCACTTACCTCTATAAGGAGCAATGACAGACAGCCGATTTCGTATGACGGATATATTACAAAAAATGAAGAACAGAAAGTAGCACCTTAAATTTTATCTTTAGATAAAAATTTTTCCACAAATAATTTTGCTTCGGTACTTGGATTGGAAACCAGTGCCGAGGCATTTTTTTTATGCTGAAGATAAGCTTTTTCCAAAGAATTACTCTTTTTCATTTCTGACAGAATATATTCCTGAACCCAATATTCAAAGCGCTTTTCAGCTTGCTGATTTCTTACTTCATCAAATCTGCGAGTTTTTTTCTTAAGCGTAATGAATTCATCGATTTTTTCAAAAACTTCGCTAAGTCCCTCATTGCTTAAGGCAGAACCTAGTAAAACCGGAACTTTCCAGTCTTTTTCTTTTGGAGGAATAAAATCTAAAGCTCTTTTCAATTCGAGCCTTGTATTTTTAGCTTTCTGAAAATTATCCTGATCAACTTTATTAATGAAAATTAAGTCCACCATCTCCATAATCCCGCGCTTGATTCCCTGAAGCTCATCTCCGCCACCGATTATTTTTAAAAACAGGAAAACATCTGTAATATCTGCGACCAAGACTTCAGACTGACCGACCCCTACGGTTTCTATTAAAATATAATCGTAGCCTGCTGCTTCGCAGATCATCATTGTTTCAAAGGTGGTATTGGCAACGCCTCCCAGAAATCCTGAGCTTGGAGATGGCCTTATAAAAGCATTTTCTTCTTTTGCCAGTTCTTCCATCCTGGTTTTATCGCCGAGAATGCTTCCTTTATTAATGGACGAACTCGGATCGATAGCCAAAACCGCCACCTTTTTACCATTGGCAATCGCAAGCCTGCCAAAATTTTCAATAAAAGTTGATTTTCCTGCACCCGGAACACCGGTTACCCCCACTCTGATGGAATTTCCTGTGAAAGGCATCACCTCTTTCAGTAATTCTTCAGCTTGTTGGCGGTGCTCAGCTTTTTTACTTTCTACTAAGGTAATGGCTTTTGCAATCAGGCGTTTGTTTCCTGACCGTATTCCTTCCAACAGTTCTTTTGTAGAAAATTTCATTGATTCAAAAATAGACAATTAAAAGTCAATGGTCAAGAGGATGTGTTTATTTAAACAAGATTTTATTTTTTTATATCATTCTGAACAATTGAGTTTGCGGATATTTTTTATTTTTTGCTTAAATGATCTCCATCATGACAAATTTGCGAAATATTTATAATATGCACTGCCCACCTTAGCCCCATTCGGAGTTTTGTCTGAGATCATTTTTTAGTTTCGGCCCGGTGGCTTCGCCGCCGGGCCGAAACTAAAAATAGCGAGGGCGGAAAGCGGGAAAAGGCTTCAAATAAAAATATATACTGCTTTTCAATGCATTCAAATGCTCCTTAAAAATTATAAACAAATACAATTCGACGAAGTCAAATAGCTTCTAAAAAATTTAAATATATCTTCATATAACCACCCCGTCAAAAATTTCTAAGAAATTTTTGCCACCCCTCCTGAAGAGGGGAATTGAAACCGGATACACTTCACCTTTTAAAATTGGCAATTTACAAGTGAAACGAATTGAACATTCATCCAATTACTATTTGTATTTCTTCTAAATTAAATCTCTGTTTCATTGATGCGAATGGGAAATTCCTACATTTGTTTTATTCAAATAATTGACAACATGAAAAAAATCATTGCTGTAGCATCTTTTACAGCCGTTTTAATGGCTTCTTGTACACAAAAAGCAACAACAGCAGCCACTCCGGCAGCCGCTGTATCTACAGCCGAACAGATCGCACAAGGAAAAACCATTTTTGAAAATTCATGCGGAAGATGTCATAAACTTCCGGATCCTGCATCTCACACTTCTGTGCAGTGGGTCGGAATAATGAATTCTATGGCTCCCAAAGCGAAACTTACCGACGAACAGCACCAGTGGGTGTACGATTACATCGTTTCTGCAAAAAAATAATCACTATAAAATATTATTATGAAAAAACTGATAGTAAGCGCGATAGGATGTTGTGCACTACTTGTATCATGCGGACCAAAAAGTACAGCCGTAACAGGACCAAAATACACTTCATCTGAACAGCTGGCTCAGGGAAAAACGATTTTTGAAAATTCCTGCAACAAATGCCATGCGCTTCCAAATCCGGAAAAGCATGACGATGAGGGATGGCTGAAAACGTTAAGCAGGATGGCTCCCAAAGCGAAGCTGAACGAAGAGCAACATCAAATGGTATATGATTATCTGATTTCCGTCAACAAAAAATAGCGGCTTAGAGATTAATTTGAACATTATCTAATACAAAAAGGAGACTTATTGCGTCTCCTTCTTCTGTTTTCTTTTTTTAGGTATTTTCGATTTAATAAATTTCCTTCGGTCTCTTACTGCATTGTGACTGATCTCATCAAAACAGTATTTTTCAGCTTCGTCAAGAAATTTTAAAGCATTTGCAAGGCTTCCGCGTTTTTCTGAAAGCAAAGATCTGTACAGCCATAATGTCATTTTATCAATTCCTTTGATCTTTAATGAATATTCGATAAGCTTTTGCGCTTCATGGAAATCTTCATTATCCAACAGGCATTTGATATAATATTTAGGTGTATTGAGATTCGCCACATTACATTGCAGGGCTTCTTCGAAATACAATTTGGCTTTTTCATAATCAATCACTACTTCACTGTAAATCCTTCCCATGAGACAAAGGCTGTCAGCGTCTTCAGGATCGTAGGACAAGGCATAATTGAGTGCCTCCAGGCAATCCGGAAGACTATAAGGATAATTATCGAGCGCCTCGAAGTAATACTTATTTTTAGTTAAGGTCATTGTTGTAATTTTTTAATTCTTTTTTGAATTGATTTCTTTTCTTTTTGAAAGATTTTTCCTGATAATTCTTTTTAAAATCCGTTCCTGAAAATGTGCGGATCGGACTTCCCCTCTGCACCTGTAGATGGTTGTTCCACGTATCCTGCATTCTTTTTTGAAGCATGCTAATATTCTGATCCAATACTTTTTCTTTCAGTCTTGAGATGGAAAGCTTTTTATTTTCCAGCTGTGAGCGTGAATCCTGTGCAAAAACACTCAATCCTGTGGGAATATGAGTCGCGCGGACCGCTGTATTTACTTTATTTACATTTTGCCCGCCGCTTCCCTGGCTTCGGGTTGTCTGAAACTGAATATCTTTTTCATTAAAATTAATTTTCTCCAATCCTTCCAGTTCAAAAATTCCGATAAACCAGTTGCTTCTTTTATGCAACATGCGGAAGGTACTTTTGCCAGTCCAGCAAATGCTTCCTATCCAATTTTCTAAAAACCCGGTCAATTCTTTGGATTTTAAAAGAATCGTTACCGATTTCAGGGTAAGATTTTCATCTCCTTCTTCACGATGTATAATTTCGTAACTGATCGTATGGTCTTTTACCTCATCAAGAAAGACCTTCAGTACCTTTGCCACTACCCACTGGCATTCTAAAGGTCCTCTTCCTGAGGTTATTTGTATGAGTTTTTCCATTTTTGCAAAATTTTTAAGATCGCTTCTCTATTTTTAGCTTCTTTAATAAATGTTGGTAACCTTTCTACCATTCGCATTCTGTAAGGCAATCTTGTGCGAAGATCCGATGAAACATAATTTTCCATTTCCAAAATATGCTCCCGATTTTTTGCCCAGAATAACTTTCCTTTAAAATCTATCTGAAAATAATATGGACAACCGAAAACAGGATCATGAATTAAACCTTGTTCTTTTGGGTATGAATTCAGGTATTTTTCTGTTTTGGGCTGAATTTGAAATTGTGAGTCACACGCATCACAATTTATATTTATTGTTTTTAGTCTTTCTTTAAGATTATAGTGTTCATAACGAATCTGATGTGTACAAACCGGACAATAAAGATTAACAAAAGCTTTGTAAGTCATCAAATCATATCCGTTTTTCTTCAAATCACAATGATTACATTCTAATGTTGCGAGTTTATAGCTGTTTTCGTTTTTTACAGCTGCATCTTCTCCACAATTCGGACACACTATAATAATGCCTTCATTATATTTAAAATATTCTTGTTTATATATTTTTTTCATCTTCATTTATTCTTGGCATTTCACTTAATTTGGGATGACCGACAGGATCAATTCCTTGCTCCAGTAATTCTTTAGCCGCCGTTACAGCCCAGCATTTATCACTGGAATGGATGTTTCTGTAAAATGAAAGTAGAACATCAGGCCTTACTACTGTAAATCCATTGGCTCCAACTGTTTCAAGATCATTTCTTTCAAAAAAATCTATCGTAATTCTTTGAAAATTACCGTTTTCCAATTCTTTTGTTTTCTCATACCTGCGGAAATTTTCTGCACTTGGAAGATGATCATATCTGGTCCAGATTTTTTGAAAACCTTCCTCCTGAAGAATCATCACTGCTTGGGCAACGTTTTCTTTTTTAACAAAGACATCAATATCCTTATGGTCGTGAGCATGTTTGTATTCCGTATGTTCGGTTTCAGACATAAAATGCCACGCCCATCCTCCTGAAATAATAATTATTTTTTTTAATTTTTCTAAAATTTCAAGTCCGCTTTGAATTCTACATTCCGGCCAGACTTCGCCGTATCTTTTTATATTATGTGGTGCTCCCATTTTTTTGTTTTTGTTGATTGTTGAAATTCGGTTTTTGTAAACCTAACAGGTTTTAAAAACCTGTTAGGTTTGAAGTCGGTTAAGATCTATCAACCAACTACTAAAACCTTTCAACCAATTTACTTATCCATTCTTACTATTCGTGGTTGAAAACTCCCAAGAATATCGACGAGTTCCTGTTGCGCATTCATCACTTCATTGATATCTTTATATGCCATCGGTGCTTCTTCAGCATTACCGCCCATCAAAGTGACATTCTTTAGTTTTAATTCTTTTTTAATATCATTTTGGGTAAAAAGACTCCTGCATTCTCCGCGGGAATATGCTCGTCCGGCGCCGTGGGAAGCTGAATGCAGCGAATCCGGATTTCCTTTTCCTCGCACGATAAATCCTTTGGCCGTCATCGACCCGGGAATCATTCCCAATTCATTTTTATTGGCCGGAGTAGCTCCTTTTCTGTGGACAATAACTTCTTTTCCGTTATGGATTTCTTTCCATGCGAAATTATGATGGTTCTCAATTTTTGCTTTTATCCTACCTCCTACCGCTTTCACAAGTCTTCGGTGAATATCATCGTGACAAGCTGATGCATAATCTCCTGCAAGATTCATGGCCGTCCAGTATTCTAATCCAAGATGGGTATTCAGATCCAGCCAGGCAAATTGTTGTGCTTCTTTCGGTAGCGGACATTGCTCTGTGGCAACCCTGGAATAGTATTGAGCAATTTCTGCCCCTAATCCGCGGGAACCGCTGTGTGAAAGAATCCCTAAATATTTCCCTTTCGGAAGCCCGATCTGGCTGTCTTCTTCAGTAATTTCCACCTCTCCGAATTCTACGAAATGATTTCCACCACCGGAAGTTCCCATTTGTTTGATGGCTTTTCCTTTCAGTCTTTTTAAAATCGGGATCATGTCAAATGTATCTCTGTCGAAAATTTCATGATCAACATGAGATTTATGAGTTTCATACATCCCGAATTTTGTATGCTCCATCAGTACTTTCTCGTATTTATTTCTTGCTCCGTCCAGATAGGAAACCGGAGTATCCAAAATGCTCAGGCTCATTCTGCAGCCGATATCCATCCCGACTCCGTAAGGTATAACTGCGTTTTCAACAGCCAGCACTCCGCCAATCGGTAGTCCATAACCGCTGTGTGCATCCGGCATCAAAGCACCACTTACTGAAACCGGAAGTTTCAAAGCTGTATATAACTGATTTTTTGCTTCATCTGAGATATTGTCTCCAAAAACCTGAAACGCAGCCCGGTTTGCATCGAGCATTCTTTTTTCGGTTTTTTTTGATGAAAGCAGGGCTTCTGCTATTTGTCCGAAGGTTAAATCTTTTTCGAAGTGTTCCGGATTTTGCAATATTTCTTTTAAAAGAGCTTTTACATGATGAATGTTTTTCGTTGCAAAATTTCTCTTCATGACTTCCAAAGCAATATTGATACTTTGATTGTTCGGATAGCCTATTTTTAATATGTCTTTTCCTTTAAGTTTTAAATTTCCCATTGTTTTTGTTTTAGACTTTAGATGTGAGATATTAGAAATTAGATTTAATACGTCACATTTATTCTTTCCCACTAAATATTAGTGGATTGATTTGCCATTCCTGATACAAACTGAAACGCCTTTGACAAAGTTTAAAGAATCTGTATTATTATTGAGATTCTTCAATTTGCATCGCTATTTTTCAGAATGACAAAGCGGATATCCCTAGTCCGGATTGCAGCGGCTACCCCACAGCGAACCTGAAAGGTGAGCGAGGAGTAACAGCGGAAAGCCGGAAATAGCTTCAAATAAAAAATGTCTGCTATTCGGGAAGCTCCTGAATTTATAAATTGATTTCGGGGAAATGTATTGAATGTACAATATTGCGCAATAAAAAACCCGAAATCTGTTCGACTTCGGGTTTTTGGTATATCATTGTACTGTTGTTCTAAGAATGTACCAAGCCACGAAGCCTTACCACCATAAGCGGTAATCCAACTGTAAAATTCTGATTAGATCTGAACATTGCTTCGATTTTTTAAGGATTAAACTTGATTTACAGATGCAAATATATAAAAATTTTTAGGCTTGAAAAAATTACTTACATAAAGTATAATTTTTAAGAGGAAAAAAAAATTTAAAAAAAAAGCTTATTTCTATACCAACTTGTGCAAAAAAAGTATATATTTGAACGATTTAAAAAATTACATTATGAAAAAAATTATTAAAACATCCTTATTTTTAGGATTGGTAGCGCTTAGCTTAATCTCATGTCAGCATGAAAATGGCGAAAACAACCCCCAAATGACTGTCTATCAGTTAATTTCAGCAGATAATGATTTGCGCACTCTTAAATCCGCAGTAGACAAAGCGGGATTATCTGCTACACTTAATCAGACTGGTACCCTGACTTTGTTTGCACCTGGTAACACTGCATTTAATGCATTTTTGCAAGCAAACGGCTACAGCAGTCTAAATGACGTTCCACCTGCAGCTTTAAAAACATTACTGATGAATCATGTCCTGGGTTCTGAACTGAAAGCGGCTCAACTTTCAACAGGCTATGTTTCTACTTTGGCAATTGGTGCGGCTTCCGCAACACGACCTATCAGCATGTTTATTAATACCAGCAGTGGTGTAAAAATTAATGGAGAATCTTCTGTAGTTACAGCAGATATTGACGCCAGCAACGGTGTTATCCATAAAGTGAATGCCGTAATAGGTTTGCCAACTATTGTAACGCATGCCACTGCAAATCCTCAGTTTAGTTCTCTTGTTGCTGCACTGACAAGAAATGATATGCCTAACTTTGTGGGAATACTTAGTGGAACAGCAAATTCTCCCTTCACGGTATTTGCGCCAACTAATCAGGCATTCTCATCATTATTGACT
Source organism: Chryseobacterium takakiae (assembly GCF_900129385.1). Taxonomy (GTDB): domain Bacteria; phylum Bacteroidota; class Bacteroidia; order Flavobacteriales; family Weeksellaceae; genus Chryseobacterium; species Chryseobacterium takakiae. The sequence continues at coordinate 152,717 of NZ_FQVO01000005.1, forward strand.
GAAGTGAACCTTCCTAATCTTGCAGCCATTCCACAGCCGCTCCTTGAAAATACTTTAAAATATCATGTCGTTGCGGGAGCGAATGTTGCATCAAATAATCTTACCAATAATATGACTGTAACTACTTTCCAGGGAAGTACATTTAAAATTACCACTACAGGAGGTGCAAAGATTACAGATAAGAATAACAGAGTATCTAATATTGTTGCCACTGATGTACAATGTAATAATGGAATCATCCACGTCATAAACAAAGTTATTTTACCATAAAGACTATTATTAGTAAGCATGCCGGGAAATCCGGCATGCTTTTTATGATTTTGTTTTAATATCTATCTCAGATGGGAAACTTCTTTTCCAAAGGAAGAAATCCTTTATAGTTATTCTAAATTACCTTTTTTAATAATATATTTTATTAAAAGATTAAAAAAGGTACACTTTTTGCCTGTCTGTTTTTACACATTAACTTAAAGTATTATGAAAAATTTTTTAAAACCTCTACTCTTTTCAGGAATCGCTGTATTTTCAATATACTCGTGCGATGACAATGATGATGTAATGATGGACTCTGAGATGACTGTCTATCAAAGAATTTCTTCAGATACAGATCTGAGCAATCTGAAAGCTGCCGTAGATAAGGCAGGTCTGTCATCAACCCTTGATCAATCCGGAACATTTACCTTGTTTGCGCCTACCAACACAGCTTTCGCAACATTTCTGCAGGCCAATGGATACGCAAGCTTAAATGACGTTCCCACCGCAGCACTAAAAACCCTACTGATGAACCACGTATTGGGTACTGAAGTAAAAAGTTCAGGAATATCAACCGGATATGTTTCTACACTTGCCATTGGCCCGGCTTCCTCAACACGCCCGCTAAGCATGTTTATTAATACAAGCAGTGGTGTTAGAATCAATGGTGTTTCTTCAGTGGTTGCTACAGATATTGATGTAAATAATGGCGTGATCCACAAGGTAAATGCAGTTATCGGGTTACCGACAATCGTGACACATGCCACTGCAAATCCACAATTCAGCTCTCTTGTTTCTGCACTTACAAGAAGCGATATGCCAAATTTTGTAGGTATCCTCAGCGGAACAACGAATTCGCCTTTTACGGTGTTTGCGCCTACCAATACTGCTTTTTCTTCATTATTAACGGAGCTTAACCTGGCAAATCTGGCTGCAATTCCACAAGCTACGCTTGAAAACACATTAAAGTATCACGTTGTAACAGGAGCTAATGTAGCATCCACAAACCTTACCAATAACATGACAGTGACTACTTTCCAGGGTGGAACATTCAAAATCAACACAACAGGTGGGGCGAAAATTACAGATAACAACAACAGAATATCTAATATAATTGCCACTGATGTTCAATGCAGCAATGGAATTATTCATGCTATAGACAAAGTTTTATTACCCTAAACCATAACTATTAATTACAGTAAAGCCTGCCGGAAATCCGGCAGGCTTTATATTTTTAATCATAATCAGTCTTTTGAACCAAGACTGTCCATATCATCATCCATTCCTCTTACTTCATTGGAGTGATATACTCTTTCCGATCCCAAGAAATAAATATTATGTCTTGCCTTCGCAATAATTCCGTCATACTCCTGTTCTGTCATTCCTTCAGGAATATCTTTTTGGTTATCCGAAGGTTTTTTAAAGACTTCAAGTGCTCCATTTCTGTTTAAAATGGATTTTGCGGAAGCCGCCTCTTCAGCATTTTCTGCATAAACAACAATATTGTTTCGTCCAATACTGTGTTTACGGTATGCATCCAGCATCTCTGCATCGTGTGCGAAAGTATACTCGAAAAAACCTTTTGTTTGTTCATCTTCCTGATAATGGTCGGTTGATAATCCACTTTCTACACTTGATTTAGAAACAATAATATTTGCTTCGCTGAAACCGTTTTCTTTTAAATCTCTTTTAATCTCCTCTGTATCTACAGTGACCGGAAATACTGAAACTACTGTATAAGCCATAATGAAAATTTTCATTAAACTATACAAAAGCTGTGCAACTTATACTTTGGAGTCGTTAATTTAATTTAAAAATTTCTCTAAAATATCTACCGCACACTTGGGAAGATTGGTTCCCGGGCCAAAGATAAAGTCGGCTCCATTGGCATATAAAAATTCGTAGTCCTGTTGGGGAATAACGCCTCCTACTACAATCGTAATATCATCGGCACCAAGTTTTTTTAATTCTTCCACAACTTGAGGAACCAGCGTTTTGTGCCCGGCGGCTAACGATGATACTCCTAAAATATGAATATCATTTTCTACGGCCTGTTTTGCGACTTCTTCAGGCGTTTGAAATAACGGTGCAACATCCACATCAAATCCCATATCGGCAAACGCGGTAGCTACAACTTTAGCACCTCTGTCGTGGCCATCCTGACCCATTTTTGCCACCATCATTCGGGGACGGCGCCCTTCTTCATCCTCGAATTTCTGACTCAGTTGAAGCGCTTTTTCAAAATATTCATTTTTTCCTGCATTCATGGCATAAACTCCTGATATTGTTCTGATGTTGGCTTTGTATCTTCCGAAGCTTTCTTCCATAGCATCACTCATTTCACCAAGCGTTACTCTTCTTCGCGCAGCTTCTATACACAATGCCAGAAGATTGCCTTCTCCTGTTTTGGCGCATTGCCGGATTTCATTTAAAATTTTTTCAACAGCCTGCGAATTTCTTTCTGATTTTATGGCGTTTAATCTTTCGATCTGCTTTCTGCGAACTTCCGTATTGTCGATATCTAAGATCTCAATCTGGTCCTGTTTTAAAGCTGACCGGAAAGAGTTTACTCCGATGATGAATTCTTCTCCACTGTCAATTTTTGCCTGTTTTCTTGCGGCTGCTTCTTCAATTCTCATTTTTGGGATTCCGGCTTCGATGGCTTTCGTCATTCCTCCTTCCTGCTCTACCTCATCGATATATTTCATGGCTTCTTCAATCATCTGCTGGGTAAGGCTTTCCACTAAATTGCTTCCGCCCATAGGATCCACGACATCGCAGATTCCGCTTTCCTGTTGAAGAATAATCTGGGTGTTTCTTGCAATTTTCGCGGAATAATCCGTCGGAAGAGCAATAGCTTCGTCCAAAGCATTCGTATGAAGAGACTGGGTTCCTCCCAACGCAGAAGACAATGCCTCAATCGCTGTTCTGGTGATATTGTTAAATGGTTCTTGTTCGGTAAGTGACCATCCGGAAGTCTGGGAATGTGTTCTTAAGGCTAAAGATTTTGGGTTTTGGGGATTGAACTGCTTCAAAAGGGTTGCCCAGATGTATCTTGCGGCGCGCATTTTAGCAATTTCCATGAAGTGATTCATCCCGATAGCCCAGAAAAAGGATAATCTGGGAGCAAAATCATCCACATTCATCCCGGCCTTTATCCCTGTTCTTACATATTCTAATCCGTCTGCAAGAGTATACGCCATTTCCAGAACGGGTGTCGCTCCTGCTTCCTGCATGTGATAACCGGAAATCGAAATGGAATTGAATTTCGGAATATATTTCGAGGTATATTCAAAAATATCGGCGATAATTTTCATAGATGGCGCAGGTGGATAAATGTAGGTATTCCTCACCATGAATTCTTTCAAAATATCATTCTGAATGGTACCTGAAAGCAATTCCTGTGAAACGCCCTGCTCTTCTGCTGCTACAATATAGAATGACAAGATCGGTAGAACAGCTCCGTTCATGGTCATGGAAACAGAAATTTGGTCTAACGGAATTTCGTTAAATAAAATCTTCATATCTTCCACAGAATCGATTGCTACGCCGGCTTTACCAACATCACCAACCACTCTTGCATGATCTGAATCGTATCCTCTGTGTGTTGCCAAATCAAAAGCTACGGAAAGTCCTTTTTGTCCGGCTGCCAGATTTCTTCTGTAAAAAGCATTGGATTCTTCTGCCGTTGAAAAACCTGCATACTGACGTATTGTCCACGGTTTCTGAACATACATGGTGGAATATGGTCCCCGTAAATAAGGTGCGATTCCAGGTGTCGTGTGAGTTAATTCTTTATCTTTAACATCTTCTGTCCTGTAGGAAGATTTCAACTGTAATCCGTCTTTTTCAAAACTGTAAATTTCCGTATGCTTTCCGGATATATTAAATTGAGGAGTTTTATTCTGGACTTCTCTTCTCATACTTTCAGATTTATTGATGGCTAAAATTAAGCATTTTTGAGATAATAAATTTATGTTAATTTTTTATTGAAAATTAATGTAAAGCATGTTTGATTAATTCAATAATGACTGTAATTTTTTTCTCCCGCGGATTTCGCAGATACTTGCTGAATATATTTATTTAGATTTAAATATCATTCGACTAAACCCTTTGAAAAGGTTATATTAAAAAACGGGCTTCCTGCGATATATTCAGGATAGGCCCGTTAATATTGACTGTTGTTCAAATTAATTCAGACAAACAAAAATTATTTTCCTAATTTTTTAATTCCCATTTCATACAGCGCAAAGGAAATCAAATCTGCATTTTCTCCGATTACCTGGTCTGTAGATCTTCCGGCACCGTGTCCTGCATTTTTTTCAATTCTCAATAAAATAGGATGATCACAGGCCTGCTTTTCCTGTAGCTCTGCTCCGAATTTGAAAGAATGTGCCGGAACTACTCTGTCGTCATGGTCGCTGGTAATGATCATGGTAGAAGGATAACAGGTTCCTGCTTTCACATTATGAACCGGCGAATACGATTTTAAATATTCAAACATTTCTTTGCTGTCTTCGGCTGTTCCATAATCATACGACCAACCGGCTCCGGCAGTAAACTTATTGTATCTTAGCATATCCAGCACGCCAACTCCGGGGAAGGCTACTCTTGCCAGATCAGGACGCATGGTCATGGTAGCTCCTACAAGAAGTCCTCCATTTGATCTTCCGGAAAGTGCCATAAACTGTTTTGACGTATATCCTTTTTGCTGTAAGTATTCTCCTGCCGCAATGAAATCTTCAAAAACATTTTTCTTATTCATTTTCGTACCTGCATCATGCCATTTTTTTCCATACTCTCCTCCACCGCGAATGTTGGGAACAGCGTAAATTCCGCCGTTTTCCATCCAGATAGCATTGACTACAGAAAAAGCAGGCTGTAAGCTGATGTTAAAGCCTCCGTAAGAATACAAAATCGTAGGATTTTTACCATCGAGCTTCGTTCCTTTTTTATAATTGATCATCATCGGAACTTTGGTACCATCTTTTGACGTGTAAAATACCTGCTCCGAAATATAATCTTCCGGATTGAATTTCACTTTCGGCTTTTGATACACTTCTGATTTTCCGGTATCTGGATTGAATTTATAGGTCGTTCCGGGAGTGATGTAATTGGTGAATGAGTAATAGAGTTCCTTCTCCTTTTCTTTTCCTCCGAAACCTGAAACGTTTCCTTTTCCGGGAAGGGAAATTTCACGGATTACTTTACCGTTTCTGTCGTATTGTGTAACCTTATCAATAGCGTCGATCATATAGGTTGCAAAGAAATATCCTCCACCGCTTGTAATTCCCAGCACATTTTCCGTTTGCGGAATGACATCTGTCCACATTTCAGGAGAAGGATTTTTAATGGTGGTTTTTACCAGACGCATATTCGGGGCATCTTTGTCGGTAAAGATATACAGATCGTCTCCCTGAGTATCGACAATGCTTGCGTTGATATCAAACCCTTTATTAATCTGTATAAAATCGCCTCCGTTTTTGAGGTCTTTTATGTATAATTCATTTCCGTTGGTAGCATTGGCTGCTGAAATAATGAGATATCTTTGATCTTCGGAAACTCCTGCTCCGATATATCTTCTTGGTGTTTTATCACCTCCGAAAATTAATTGGTCTTCAGATTGTTTCGTTCCTAATTTATGAAAATAGACTTTATGTTTATCCGTCATCCCGGAAAGTACGGTTCCTTCTTTAGGTTTATCATAGCTTGAATAATAAAAGCCTTTGTCACCCTGCCATGAAATTCCGCTGAACTTTACATCCACGAGGGTTTCGTCGATTTGTTTTTTTGAAACGGCGTCGATGATAATGATTTTATTCCAGTCGCTTCCTCCTTCAGAAATGGAATATGCCGCAAGATTTCCTTTTTTGTTAAAAGATAGCTGGGAAAGTGATGTTGTGCCTTTATCCGAAAATTTATTCGGGTCTAAAAATACTTCTGTTGCTTTTGTTTTATTGTGCGTTCTGTATAAAACAGATTGCGCCTGTAAGCCGTTATTTTTGTAATAATAGGTATAATCTCCTTCTTTAAAAGGTGCTGAAATTTTCTCATAGTTCCAGATATCCGTCAGCTGTTTTCTGATTTCTTCTCTGAAAGGAATTTTTGAAAGGTAATCCTGGCTGTGTTTCACTTCTTCGTCTACCCATTTTCTGGTGGCTTCGGAATCGTTTTCAAGGTCTCTGAAAGGGTCTGCAACGGTTGCTCCGAAATAATTATCGGTTTGGTTGCCTTTTAATGCTTTAGGATACATCATTTTTTGTGAATACAATGTTGCCGAAAACAGGACTCCGGCGGTTAGTAATAGTGGTCTGAATTTCATATTAGCTATTTTCCCAAAAGTAAGGAATCTCAGTGAAAATTCCTCATCGTAAAAGCTATATATAATCTAAGGGCATGTTTAAATTTCACTTAATAAATTTTATAGCCTTTTCTTAAATTAATTAAAACTTTGTTTATTCTTAAAATTAACATTAAGAAGTTCAGTAAGTTAAACTGATTATGATTAAGAATCAATAAATTGATTTGTATTAAGTTTATTAAACTAGAGGAGCTTAATGCCTTAATGGTTAAATAAATTTCAAATTTAAACAGGTTGTAAATAAAAATCTCCGGAAAAACCGGAGACTTTACAAAGATTTTATAATAAAGATTTTATAAATTTTCTTCTTCGCCTTTCATTTTTTCGGCATTTTCTGCCATGATAACGGCATCAATCATTTCAGAGATATCGCCATTCATGTAAGCATCCAGGTTGTACATAGATTTGTTGATTCTATGATCTGTCACCCTTCCCTGCGGATAATTGTACGTTTTAATCTTTGCAGAACGGTCACCGGTGGAAACCATTGTTTTTCTTTGTGCTGCGATATCACCCTGAACTTCCTGCAGTTTGATATCATATAATTTTGCACGAAGCATTTCCATCGCCAGTTCACGGTTAGCCAACTGGGAACGTGCCTGCTGACAAACTACAACAATTCCCGAAGGTTTATGGGTAAGCTGAACTTTCGTTTCAACTTTGTTTACGTTCTGCCCTCCGGCTCCTCCTGAACGGGACGTCTGCATTTCAATATCGGCAGGGTTGATTTCTACATCCACCTCTTCAGCTTCCGGTAAAACGGCTACGGTAATTGCCGATGTATGAACTCTTCCCTGGGATTCGGTTTCGGGAACACGTTGTACGCGGTGTACTCCGGATTCAAATTTCATAATTCCGTACACACCTTCTCCTTCCACTTTCATGATCAGTTCTTTGTAGCCTTTTGCCGCTTCATTAGAATCCGTCACTTCATGTCTCCAGCCTTTTGTTTTAAAGTACATGGAATACATTCTATAAATATCTTCAACGAAAATCGCTGCTTCGTCACCTCCTGTCCCAGCGCGAAGCTCTACGATTACGTTTTTATCATCTGCTGGATCTTTAGGAATCAACAATACTTTCAGTTCTTCTTCAAGGCCTGGAATTCTGGCCTGAGCTTCCAGCTTTTCTTCTTTAGCAAGATCCACAAGATCCCTGTCTGAACCGTCTGCAATAATTTCTTCCGATTCTGCAATGGAATCCAAAGCGCCTTTATATTGATCGTAAACTCTTACAATTTTCCCCAAATCGCTATATTCTTTGTTCAGAGAAGAATATCTTTTCTGATCTGAAATAACATCAGGCTGAATAATAAGGTCTGCCACCTCATTATATCTTTGTTTTATAGCTTCTAATTTTGGAATTAAACTCTTAGACATAGTAAAAATTTAGTTGGCAAAGATACGGATTGATTTGTAGATGTGCTAATTTCGGATGGAAATGACGATTGTTATTTATTCCAACATAAAAAAAGGCCGCTTGCAGCGACCTAAGTTTATTGTATAATCATTTTCTGAATAGCAATTCCTGAATCTGATTTTAAGTGAACCAGATAAGTACCCGGTGCATAATTTGCTTTTAATTCATACGCTCCGTCTTCATTTTTCAGTTTAAACTGATCAACCTTTTTGCCACTCATATCGTAGATTACGATTTCTCCGTTCTTGGCTTTGTGATAGATCAATTTTGCCAAGCCGTTTTTCACCGGATTATCTGCAATCTGCAGTGATAATTTGTAAGCCGCCGTTTCATCAATAGTTGAAAGTGTTCCTACATAATTTCCGAAAATTCTGAACTCTCCCGGCTGTAGTGTAATGGCTGCGGTTGTAGAAGTAATATTAGAAATCGAGTTATCCATCAAATTCTGCCATTGCCCTGTATAAGGGAAATACGGAATGACATTCTGTGCTGTTGTGTTATAGTTGGCAATGACTACAATATTTTTCACCCCATTTGTGATCGCATTATCGTATACATATATCCTTGTAATCAGTCCGTTCGGATCGTTGGTAAGATTATTAGATTCTACAGTATACGTCTTCGATCTGAAAACAGGATATGCATTTCTGATATCAATAATTTTAGCCCAAGTATCATATACGGCTTTTCTGTTGACATTAGTATCATAACCAAGTGTAAATGCGATTGGTTTTTCATCCGTTCTGCATCCAGGGTTAATAGAGCCGTCGCCACATCTGTTGATACTGAATTCGTAGCCCAGCTCGCCAAACTGCCATATCATTTTAGGTCCCGGAATGGTAAAGAATGTTGCCCCGAAAGTTTTCATTCTTTCTAAAGCGGTATTAAGATTTTTCACGTCATAACTTCCGTTCACAGCACCATAAGCAAGATTTTTAAACATCAGTCTTTCTTCGTCGTGGCTTTCACCAAAGCCTACCGCATGCATGTTTGTAAATCCTCGAAGCGCATGATTCATCCTGTCGTAATTGCTGTTTTCCTTATAGCCCATTGTATTTTGGTTGTAAGGATCTGTCTGCTTATTCCAAAGCATAACTCCTTTTCCTTCTGCTATTCTGTAATTGGCCCACTGTTGTTCTTCAGCATCTGTACCTAAATGTTCAAAAATCATGTAAGAATTCGGATCGATTGCCCACTGTTTGTCTGCATAATATTTCAAAATATCGACTCTGTCCTGCTGATAAGCGTTTGTACAGGTTTCGTCATTTTCAGAGCAGTTTTGAGTAAATCCTTTTGTAAGATCCCATCGGAAACCATCGATTTTATATTCGGTAAGCCATTGCTGCAGACATCTTTCAACGTAATATTTAGTTGAAGAACTTGAATGGTTGAAATCTTCAAAGACATTATAAGAATGTTTAGGAACTGTATTGAAATACGGGTTATTGGCTGCAACATTACCATACCCGTCACCATCCGGATCTACGTTCCAGAGTCTAACCAGTGGAGAACGGCCGGTAGCGTGATTAAAGGCAACATCCAAAATTACGGCAATCCCGTTCTGATGACAGATATCAACAAATTCTTTGAATTTTTCAGGTGTTCCGTAAGCTTTGTCTAAGGCATAATGGAAAGAAGTATTATATCCCCAAGAAAGATTTCCCTCAAATTCCATAATAGGCATTAATTCAATCGCATTAATCTTTAAATTCTTCAAGTAAGTAATCTTGTTGATTAGTGACTGCCAGGTTTTTTCCTGTGTGAAGTCTCTCAGCAATAATTCATAGATTATAAGATTATCTTTAGCTGGGCGCTGGAAGTTGGTAACCTGCCAGTTGTAAGGAGCCTGCCCTGTTTTAAACATAGAAACTTCAAAATCCTGTCCTGCCGGAAACGCCGGTAAATTCGGATAAGTGGAAGACGTTATCCACTGATCGTCATACGAAGATAAAATCTGCGGAGAATACGGATCTGCCACTTTTCTAAGATCATTTGTTCTGTATTGGAAAGTATACAACTGCTGTGGAGTAAGCCCGCTTAATTCAATCCAATACAGATCAGGATTTGTGGTATCCCTTTTCATTAAATAAGTATCGTTTACCGTCCAGCTATTGAAGCTTCCGATAACATGTACAAAGTTTTTGAAAGGCGCATATAACGCAAGTCCCACTTTTGTCTGATCGGTAGGATGATAGTTTATCCCCTGCTTGATCCAGCTTGGAATAGCTTCAGACACAACGTTTCGAGGAACCTGAACAATAAATGTTTTGTTTTTTGTATTGGAATTGGCATCCGTGGCAATCAGTTCCATATTCGCATCTCCTGTTACGGTATAGCTGTACGAATAGGAAGTGGAAGGAGTTGAGGTGGAATGTACTACACTTCCGTTAGCCTTAAGCTGAAAGGTCGCATTAACATTAGTAGTACCGGTAATATTTATTGAATTTCCGGTTGGTACTGAAGTAAGACTGTTTGCAGCAGGATTCGTTAAATTTAAACTCAGAATTCCGACATTTACAAAAATATCCGGAGAGGTCTGGCTTGTACCGGTTTTATTTTTCAACAAAAACCCGAATCTTCCGATTCCCGTTCTGCCATAAAAAGTAGTCGGTGTAAACGTTATAGAATACGTGTCTGTAGCTGAATTGTAATTCAGCCTGTTCAGTTCATTAGAGTTAGTCCAAGTACCGTTTGTAGGGCAATCCTGACTGTTCTGATAGTTTGTATCGAGAGACCAGGACCAGATGTAAACAGCATTATTGGCAACTCCCCAGGCAGCTTCATCGATTTGATTTCCGGGAACCGATAAAGTAATAGCATCTGTCTCATTAAAAGGGTTCGGTGTTATGGTATAGCTTATCTGGCCAAAAACCAGTGTGATCATAAGCAGTAAAATACCAGAATAAAATTTCTTCATAACGTTTCTTTAGTTACCACGAAAATAATTTCTTTTTTTGAAAACTGATTATTTATTATGAAAAAAATGATAAATTTTAACATATTGCTATCTAGCCATTTTGTTAAAATAATTTAAAAATCAAAGAAAATTATCAAATAATTTTTGGTTTTAATAAAATCATAAATATTTATCCTGATTTAATACAGAGTGTTTTTATTTTATTTTTCTGGAAATGTATTTCATCATATTTAACTGTAAAAAAACAGTGGAACCAGAATTTCTTAAAAAAACTTAATTAGAATGAGTTCAGCAATAAACTGTTACTGATGAAAAAAGAACCAAAACAATCATCATCGGTCCACTGAAAAAACTGAATAAAAGAAAAACCACTTACCGGAATAAGTGGTTTTAGTATATGTTGTTTTGCTTTGATATTGCTTTCCCGGAATTCGTGTGGGAAAACAATGACAATCAATTAATGATGTCCGTGGCTGTCGTGGCTATGGTCATGAATAAAAGGACCGTGACCTTTTGGCTCATTGTAGATTACTTCTACTCCTTCCTGCTCGTAAACCATTTTGCTTCTGATATCTTCAGGATCGAAAGGTTTTACTTTTCCGAAGTATTCTTTCAGACCTTCAGTTAACCATAAAGGAATTACAAATCCGAAGAACATAAAGATACACCAGAATCCCACAAGGAACATGATTATGAAAAATACAGTCCAAAGGAACTGGTAAAACGGCCAAAATGCTGATAAAATCGTTATCATTTTCTTAAAGATTTTAGGCAAAAATAGGACATTTTATTTTTTTACACAAAAGATAGGTGCCCTATTTTGTTATTTATTTTGATTTTAAATTTAAAAGCCAGGTAATTTTAAGAGTCAAATAGATAATAGACGGATAGACGATAGATAATTTCTTTTTGTCTATTTTTCTATCCGTCTATTATCTGTCTATTCTCTATCTATCTTACTATCAATGCGCCAGATCTGCAAAGAAATCGTTTCCTTTGTCATCCGTAATGATGAAAGCCGGAAAATCCTTAACTTCAATCTTTCTTACTGCTTCCATTCCCAATTCCGGAAAATCAACTACCTCAACGGAAAGAATATTGTCTTTAGCCAGAATAGCAGCAGGTCCTCCGATAGAGCCTAAATAAAAGCCTCCATACATATTGCAGGCATTGGTAACATCTTTCGTTCTGTTTCCTTTGGCAAGCATAATCATGCTTCCGCCATGGCTCTGGAACTCGTTTACATAAACATCCATTCTTCCCGCTGTTGTCGGCCCGAAACTTCCCGAAGCCATTCCTTCCGGTGTTTTTGCAGGTCCTGCATAATAGATCGGGTGATTTTTGAAATACTCTGGCATTGGCTGTCCCGCATCCAATAATTCTTTAATTTTTGCATGGGCAATATCTCTTGCAACGATCAATGTTCCGTTTAGTTTCAATCTTGTTTTAATAGGATATTTTGAAAGCTCAGCAAGAATTTCAGGCATCGGTTTATTAAGATCAATTTCTACCGCTTCTTCAAGATGTGGCGGTGTATCCGGTAAAAATCTCTTCGGATTTTCTTCCAGCTGCTCCAGGAAAATCCCTTCCCTTGTAATTTTACCTTTGATATTTCGGTCTGCCGAGCAGGAAACTCCCATTCCGACCGGACAGGAAGCTGCGTGACGAGGCAGCCGGATCACTCTGACGTCGTGTGTTAAATATTTTCCGCCAAACTGTGCTCCGATAGCACTTTCCTGGCATATTTTCTGAACTTTTGCTTCCCATTCCAGATCTCTGAAAGCCTGACCGGCCTCGTTTCCTTCGGTTGGAAGATGATCATAATATTTAGCAGAAGCTTTTTTTACCGCTGCTAAATTTGCCTCTGCAGAAGTTCCTCCGATTACCAATGCCAGATGATAAGGCGGACAGGCAGCCGTTCCCAGATCCGATATTTTTTCTTTGATGAATTCTTCCAAGGATTTTTCGTTCAGTAAAGATTTGGTTTTTTGGTAAAGGAAGGTTTTATTGGCAGAGCCTCCTCCTTTTGTTAAGAAAAGAAATTCGTAATAATCTCCCTTTTTAGCATAAATATCGATCTGCGCCGGAAGGTTTGACCCCGAATTCTTCTCATCAAACATGGTTAAAGGCACCACCTGAGAGTACCTTAAGTTTCTTTTCTGATAGGTATTGTAGATTCCTTTGCTTAAATATTCTCCGTCATCAACGCCCGTGTAAACATTTTCTCCTTTTTTACCCATTACAATTGCAGTTCCGGTATCCTGGCATGAAGGCAAAGCTCCTTCCGCTGCAACGGCTGCATTTTGCAATAAATTATAAGCAACAAACCTGTCATTATCAGTAGCTTCAGGATCATCAATAATTCTTCTAAGACTTTCCAAGTGGGAAGAACGGAGCATGAAAGATACGTCTGCCATTGCTTCTTCGGCCAGCAATTCGAGGCCTTTCGGATCGATGGTTAAAATTTCCCTATCTCCTAGCTGTTCAACTTTTACATAATCTGAGGTAAGCTTCTTGTACACCGTATCATCCTTCTGAATTGGATACGGATCCTGATATCTAAATTCCATTCTTCTTTTTCTTTGGGTGCAAAAATAAAACTTCGCGAAAAAACATGAGTAAAATCAGAAGCTTAGATTGATATTTATAATGATTATAAATTGTGAGTGTTTTTATTTATATGTAATTTTATGGAATAAGGCTGAGGCTAAGATTTTTAAACCTAAGCCTTATCCTCAACCTGAATTAATAAAAAATTCCATCACAATGAATTACAGAATAGAAAAAGACACCATGGGTGAAGTGCAGGTTCCTGCAGACAAGTTCTGGGGGGCACAAACCGAGAGATCCAGAAATAATTTCAAAATCGGCCCTGAAGGATCTATGCCGCACGAAATCATTGAAGCATTTGCCTATCTTAAAAAAGCAGCCGCTTACACCAATGCTGATCTGGGTGTACTTCCAGTGGAAAAAAGAGATATGATCGCAAAAGTTTGTGATGAAATATTAGATGGAAAACTTAATGACCAATTTCCTCTGGTGATATGGCAAACCGGCTCCGGAACACAGTCTAATATGAATGTAAATGAAGTGATTTCCAACAGGGCACACGTTAATAATGGCGGCACATTAGGTGAAAAATCTGAAATCCACCCGAATGACGATGTTAATAAATCCCAGTCTTCCAACGATACATACCCTACGGCAATGCATATTGCGGCCTATCGTAAAGTTGTGGAAGTGACTATTCCTGCTGTTGAGAAACTAAGAGATACGTTGGCTGAAAAATCAGAGGCTTTTAAAGATATTGTAAAAATTGGAAGAACGCATTTGATGGATGCCACCCCCCTTACTTTAGGGCAGGAATTTTCAGGATATGTCGCTCAGCTGAATTACGGTTTAAAAGCTTTAAAAAATACGCTTCCGCATCTTTCCGAACTGGCTTTGGGAGGAACTGCCGTTGGAACAGGGCTGAACACTCCGAAAGGCTATGATGTAAAAGTGGCTGAATATATTGCTAAATTCACCAACCATCCTTTCGTAACAGCTGAAAATAAATTTGAAGCTTTGGCCGCTCATGATGCGATTGTTGAGTCTCACGGCGCTTTAAAACAATTAGCCGTTTCATTATTTAAAATTGCTCAGGACATCAGATTACTGGCTTCGGGGCCACGTTCGGGAATCGGGGAAATTCATATTCCTGAAAATGAGCCGGGATCTTCCATCATGCCGGGAAAAGTAAATCCTACTCAAAACGAAGCAATGACGATGGTTTGCGCTCAGGTGTTAGGAAATGATACCACTATTTCTTTTGCCGGAACACAGGGAAATTATGAGCTGAATGTTTTCAAACCGGTGATGGCTTATAATTTTTTACAATCGGCGCAGCTGATTGCTGATGCCTGTATCTCCTTTAACGATCATTGTGCGGTGGGAATTGAGCCTAATCATGAAAGAATTAAAGAATTGGTAGACAAATCGTTGATGCTTGTTACTGCTTTAAACACGCATATCGGTTATGAAAATGCTGCAAAAATTGCAAAAACCGCTCATAAAAACGGAACAACATTAAAAGAAGAAGCTGTGAATCTCGGACTTTTAACGGCGGAACAGTTTGACGAATGGGTGAAACCCGAAGACATGGTAGGAAGTTTAAAATAAAAATTAAATATAAACAGTTAATATTGTAGAAAAACGCCCTGAAATTTCCGGGCGTTTTTTGTTATATATGAATGGGTGCATTACCACCAAAGTGCTACTCCGAAAGTTAAAGCTTTATCGTTTTCAAAGGTTCCGCTTTTAAAGAAATTTCCGAAATCTTTTTTAACAAAGATGCTGAAATCATCATAAGAAACGGTAAACTGCCCTCCGTAAATAAAAGCACTTACCCTATAATCACTTCTGTCTCTGTCACTTATTCCGTCACCTTTGATAATATTATTGGTAGACATTTTTACTCCCCCGTAGATATTGGCACCCACTTTAAATCCATGAGAATAATCTCTGTACTGGACATCCAGGCCTGCATTTTTAAGCTTTGAAAAATTGTACTGCAATCCCAGCGGAACGATAATATAGCCTGTTCTGAGCTTACTTTTACTCAATCCTTTTTCATAATTTGCCAGATAAACATTGGAATTGGCATCTTTTGCCACAAACATATTGTTATCGATACTCAATGTTCTCCAGGAAAACCCGATTCCGGAAATTAATCCCCACGGACTTGTTCTGCCGAATTGATAATTGAATTTAAACCCAAATTCAAAATTTCCTGCATAGCGCAGATTGTTATCCAAAATATTATCCGCCTTATCGTTTGTAAGATTCATGATAGAATAAGAGATATAAGGAGAAAGCTCTTTTGTTGGTCTGAATTTTTTCAACAATTTTTCTTTCAATTCCTCATTAGAAGTCACATCAGAATTAAGGAGAGAATACCCTACCTGTTTTTGAATAACGGCATCCATATCAAAGCCTAATTCTTCAATTCTATGATCTATCTTCTCAGAATACTTACTGGCAATCAATGATTTTTGTTCATTGAATTCTGCTTTAGAAAGATTTTTAGACTGAAGTTCAGTTAACTCCACTTCCATCAGCTTTTTTTCCTCCTTAATGATGGTGTCAATTTTTCTTGCATATTCGTCCACCTTTTCTTTTACAATTGGACTTACTTCGGTGTCTTCTTTTGGCTGAAGATTGAATACCGGCTTTTTTTGAGCGAATATCGCTGTAGATAATAGGCATAGCCCACCCATCATGATAAATTTCCTGATCATATTATAATAGTTTTTATTGTTTAAAATTGATTTATTTTTCGTTCAGATCAATGCTTGCCACATTGCTTTTTCCTTTTGTTTTTTCAATAACATCTTTGTGTTCGACTGAAAAGAGCAGTGTTGAAGGATCAACATATCGTTTCTTTTTTACTTGTATTTTAGCAGAATCTGATTGTGCGATCATTTTAGCCGATTCAACAGGTGTGATTTCTGTTATAACATGTGGCGAATTTTGTTGTATTGAAGGCAGTTCATCATGTATAACAGCCGGCGATTTCTTCAGAACTTTTTGATTATTTGTTGAAATCTTTTCTACTGCAATTTTTTGTTCATTATTTTTAATGATTAATTCTGCAGGTTTATTCTGAATTTCGTCCTGTGCAGGAAGCTGAACTTCAGTCTTGTCGGCCTTAGCAATATTTTCATACCTCTGGGTCACCTGATTATCCTGATTAAAAAAGAGTACTATTCCTAAACTGCATGTTAAAACAACACAAGCCGCCACTAAAAACCAGTTGATTTTGGTTTTTGCAGATTCAACAGGTTTATGAGCCTGGATTTCAGACCATAAATCTCTGGAAGGCATAATTTCCCTGTCTGCGATCTGTTTCTTAATCTGATACTCTATATTATTTTTAGATGCGTTCATTTTTCAAGGCTTTTTGTTGTTGAAAGTAAATTTTTCTCATTTTCTCTTTGGCTCTGAACAGTTGTGTTTTGCTTACCGCCGTTGAAATCTGCAGCATATCGGCAATCTCCTGGTGCGAATAATCTTCAAAAACATACAGGTTAAAAACCATTCTGTAAGCGTCCGGAAGCTGATCAAGAAGTTCCTGGGCGTTAAAATCAAAAACAATTTCCTCATCGTGTATTTCTTCCAAATACGCTTCGCTGATATCATCAAGATAAAAAACCGTTTTGTTGCTTTTGATGAAATTCAGGCATTCATTCACAACAATTCTTCTTGCCCAGCCATCGAAACTTCCCTCGTTGCGAAAGCTTTCAATACTTTTAAAAATTTTGCAGAATGCTTTGATCACGCAATCTTCAGCCTGGTAAAGATCATTAATATAACTTCGGCTTACACTCAAATATTTTTTTACATTCTGATCATAAAAAACTTTCTGCGCAGCCGGATCCTGCTTTTTAAGCCGGACAAGCAAATCATCTTTTTTATTTCCGAACAAAAGTTTCATAATTATTTGTTTCTACTAGTAAGACAAGAAAAAACCAAAAAGGTTACAGCCTTAAAGATTTTTTTTAATAAATATACAATTCCTTACAGAACAAGAATTTTTCTGTTTGCTTT
The DNA here is from genome assembly GCF_900129385.1 of Chryseobacterium takakiae. GTDB lineage: Bacteria > Bacteroidota > Bacteroidia > Flavobacteriales > Weeksellaceae > Chryseobacterium > Chryseobacterium takakiae. The sequence continues at coordinate 170,254 of NZ_FQVO01000005.1, forward strand.
TATTCTATTGTTATTTTTCATACCTTAGTGAAATAATTACAAATATTAATACAAATTACTATGAAAAATCTAAGAAAACTTCAGAGAGAATACTTAAAACAAGTAATGGGCGGACATACCTGCCCTGGAAATACTTATCACATTATTTACAACGGTTATCACGCTTGCTGTCTGCAGATTCCTACCGGAAACCCATGTACCTCAACAAGCTGCCTGGTTCCTGTTGAAATGTGCGAATCTGGTCTTAATTAAATTGCTGATAATTAAAACAGACCCGGGCGGAAAAATTTCCGCCCGGGTTTTTATTGTAAATGAAAATGCGAACTAACTAAGCATTCTTTGCGCTTTTTGTACGCCTTCCACGAGAAGATCAATTTCATGAAATTCATTGTACACGGCAAAACTGGCTCGTACCGTACCCGCAATATTGAAAAAATCCATGATAGGCTGGGTACAGTGATGTCCTGTTCTTACGGCAATTCCTAATTTATCAAGGATCATTCCTACATCGGAAGCGATTCCTACACCTTCAAGATTAAATGAAACAACCCCGGTTCTGTTAGCCTTTTCACCATAAATTTTTATTCCGTCAAGTTCCAAAAGCTTTCTTTGAGCATATTCCAGCAAAGCATTTTCATGTCTCTGAATGTTTTCCTGCCCTACTTTCAAAATAAAATCTACCGCAGCTCCCAGCGCAATATTTCCTCCTACATTGGGGGTTCCGGCTTCATATTTAAAAGGCAGTGGCGCATAAGTAGTTCCATCGAATGAACATGTCGCAATCATCTCACCTCCTCCATGGAACGGTGGCAGCTCTTCAAGAATATGTTGCTTTCCATACAGAATTCCCGTTCCCATAGGCGCGTACATTTTATGCCCGGAAAAGACATAGAAATCACAATCCATTTCTTGCACATCAATAGTAAAGTGCGGTGCAGACTGCGCTCCATCAATAACAATATAGGCGTCTGTATTTTTTCTAGTTCTTGCAATGATTTCCTCAACAGGATTTACAATTCCCAACGCATTGGAAACATGATTTACCGAAACTACTTTCGTTTTCTCACTTAAAAAAGTATCAAAAATATCAAGTTGGAGAATACCGTTTTCGTCAATAGGAATAACTCTCAGTTTAGCTCCGGTTCTTTCACAAAGCAGCTGCCACGGAACAATATTGGAATGGTGCTCCAGATAAGAGATAATGATCTCATCATCTTTTTTAAGCTTTTGTGTTAAGATATACGAAATCAAGTTAAGACCTTCTGTAGTTCCTTTAGTAAAAATTACTTCAAAATCATGTTTTGCATTGATGAATTTCTGAATTTTTCTTCTGGAAAGTTCCATTTCTTCGGTAGCCAGCTGGCTCAGGGTATGAATTCCTCTGTGTACATTGGCATTAATCTCTTTATAATATTGATCCCATGTTTTTAAAACAGAATCCGGTTTTTGTGATGTTGCCGCATTGTCGAGATAAACCAATGGCTTACCGTTCACCTTCTGATCTAATATAGAAAACTGACTTCTGATTTCCTGAATGTCAAACATTTATTAAATTTTTAAATTAAAACGTTCTTATTTAGAACATTTCAAATTTACGGCTTTTTTTCGGATTGTTATAGATGATAGATGTCTGTAAATTGATAGAAAGATTCGATGGACTAGATGTTTATTTTTCTTTAACGCAAGGAATGAATAATTTATTGTGGATATTTTTTGTTCGCAAGAACGTTTCACTAGCAAATGAAAGCTATATTATATAAAATTATAAAAGCTTAAAATTTGAACACAATAGATCACGAAGATTTTTTGACAACTGAATATTTATTGCGTTCACAAAGCCTTTTCACTTAAAACACATACGAATGCTTTTTAAACATAAAAAACCTGCCAAAAGTTGACAGGTTTTATATAATCTGGATAAGTAATTCTTATTCTGCTGCAGTTTCTTCTGCTGCAGGAGCTGCTCCTTCTTCAGTTGCAACTTCTTCTTCATCTTCATCATCCATTGCTGCAGCACCACCTTTCATAGCATTTCTAGACATCTTAACAGCTACAACAACTGCATTGTCCGGGTGCATGAAAGAATAACCTTCAGTCTTGATTCCACCGATGTAAAGTTTGTTACCGATTCTTAATGGAGTAACATCAACCACGATTTCGTCTGGCAAGTTAGCAGGAATTGCTTTTACTTTCAGCTTTCTGAAAGACTGACGAAGAACACCACCCGCTACAACACCTTTAGAACGACCAGTGATTCTTACAGGAACTTCCATGATAACCGGCTTATCGTCAGCTAACTGATAGAAATCTGCATGAAGAATTTTGTCTGTAATCGGGTGAAACTGAATATCCTGAAGAACAGCCGGAATTGTTTGACCATCAACCTCAATAGATACCGTGTGTGCTTCAGGAGTATATACCAAACCTTTGAACGCTTTCTCTTCTGCAGAGAAGTTCAATGGCTCACCACCTCCGTAAACAACACAAGGAACTAATTCAGCATCACGTAAAGCTTTTGTAGACTTTTTGCCCACGCTTTCTCTTTTTGTACCTTGAATTGTAATAGATTTCATTTATAAAAATTTAAAAATTTGTTTAAAATTAAATTCGCAAAACTCTAATTGTCAATTAAATAACAAACTTGCTACTAATTGATTGATGCTCATGAACCATCTTCATAACGTCTGCAAATAATGGGGCGCAAGATAGCACTTTTATTTTAGATGACAAATTATTTTTCACAGGAATCGAGTCAGTTACAATAACTTCCAAAAGTTTTGAGTTTTCGATATTCTCATAAGCCTTTCCTGAAAGCACTCCGTGTGTAGCCATAGCTCTTACGGTTTTTGCCCCTTTTTCCATCAGGATATCTGCAGCCTTGCAAAGTGTACCCGCCGTATCAATCATATCATCAATAAGGATTACGTTCTTTCCAACCACATCCCCGATAAGGAACATTTCTTCCACAACGTTTGCCTTTTTTCTTTCTTTGTAAGCAATTACCACATCTGCACCTAAGTGGCCCGCATAGTTTTTAGCTCTTTTCGCTCCTCCCATATCCGGAGAGGCAATGGTAAGATTTTCAAGATTGAGGTCTCTGATATAGTCTACGAAAATGGTAGATGCATATAAATGATCTACCGGAATTTCAAAGAATCCCTGGATCTGATCGGCATGAAGATCCATCGTCATTACTCTGGTTGCTCCTGCAGCCGTTAAAAGGTTAGCTACAAGCTTTGCACCGATTGGCGCTCTTGGTTTGTCTTTTCTGTCTTGTCTGGCAAGTCCGAAATAAGGAAGTACTACCGTAATACTTTTTGCAGAGGCTCTTTTTGCTGCGTCAATCATTAGAAGAAGTTCTAAAAGATTATCCGCCGGAGGGAATGTAGATCCAATCAGGAAAACTCTTCCTCCTCTTACAGACTCGTCCAGAACCGGCTCAAATTCTCCGTCACTGAACTCCTGAAAGTTTATTTTTCCTAATTCTTTCCCGTAATGCTGGGCAATTTTCTCTGCCAAGTCCTTGCTCGTCCTTGTACAAAATAGATAACTTAACTGGTGGGCCATTTTTACTTTTTAAAAGATTTTGCAAATTTAAAAAAAAACCACAAGAATCTATCCTGTGGTTTCTAAGTTTTTATTTAATTGAGAATTACGGAAAGGTAACCCCTGAATATTTATTGGCATCTACCTGCGGCAGATTGGATCTATACTTCATGTTGATGGATTTGATAAATTCATTAGCAACAATAGCGTATCCTCTTCCGGTAAGGTGCACTCCGTCAAGAGAGAAAGTACCTCCGCTGACAAATGTTGCGGTGTATTTCACCCCGTTATAAGTGATCCCTGATTTTGAATTCAGTTCTACCATTTTCTTATTCATATCAACAAAAGCTAAACCATAAGAATCTGCCATTGATCTGATGGATGTATTATATGCAGTTACTGCTGTAGAAATATTATTTACTTCATCAGCCGTTAATGAATATTGATCACCAATTGGAAAACTTGCGCCATAGATAAACACAGAACTCGGAGTAGCCGGCTGATTGGTCGTTGCATCTAAACCTAATAAGCTGCTGGATGTAAGAAGCATTAATTCTCCCTGCTTTGCCTGACGTGCTCTTCCGAAAGCATTACCTATAAATGCAGCCTGAGTAGGAGTATAACCATTTGCTGCTAAAGCAGCAGTAAGCTGAGCCGAAAGATCAGCTAATTTATTATCAATAATAAGAACAGGATTATTTCCCGCTACAACAGGATTAATTCTGCTTCCTTGCCCATATGCGGTAAGAACAGCCTTTATAGGCCCATAAAGCTGAGTGTTTAAAGCCTGGGCTTTTGCTGCATCCAAAGGAATTGCATTATAAGGAACTCTTGTAAAAAAAGGAATATTGGTAACATCAGGAATATTGGCGATTACTCCTTTTGTAACACCTGCTCCTTTAAGACCATCTAAAACCGCTTTGATAGAACCCGCAACAATATTAGGATTCGAAATATCATTCGATCTGTATGTTGCAGGACTCGCAGTTTCGGGCTGAACCGTTGCTGCCGTATATGTTGTAACCCCTCCCACTGTCTGAGAGTTTGTACCTCCGTTTGTTGCATAAGAAAGGACATCGTTGTTTCCTATCCACAGAGAGAAGAATGTAGGAGCCTGGGATATTGCATCAGCTAAAACTGAAGTTGTAGCAGATGAAGCGAATCTTACGAAATAAGGATTTGCTGTTCCGGTTGCAAGACCCGCAAGACTTCCGTATCCAGGCGCTACAAGATGGAAAGATTTCGCTCCCGGCACACCCATATTCTGGTAAGGCCTTCCTGAAGCGATATTATCCAGCGCACCTCCGGGAGTACCGGCAACGGGAGTTAATGATCCGTTAACAACCTTAAGAGTAAGTTTTCCGGGGAAACCCGGAAGGTTATTAAAACCTCCTGTATTATTAGGCATCAATGGCTGCTTAAAATCACCGCCGCCTGCAAGCTTCATTTGCTGTGCAATAATGGAAGGATAAGACTCGTTTTGCCCTTCTGAATAGAGAGCGCCATCTCTATACCCTGAAGTTAATGAATTTCCTAAGGCAACATATCTGGAAAAGTTGGCTTCACCACTGGTTACTACAACATCGTTTACATCATTATCAAAATCATCCTCGCAGCTCGTTGTAAATAAAAGTGCGGAAATCGCAAATGTAGAAATTATAATTTTTTTCATAGTCTTCAATTAAAAAGGATTGTAAGATAAACCTAAACCAAAATAGTAAGCCGTTGCTTTAGCCTGCCCGTAGAAACCAAGGGTTTTATTATTTACATTTCTCGACTGAGGCATTGCATAACCTCCTGCAATATCAACTCCGAACTGTTTCAGCTTAAATCCTACACCACCCGTTACTACATAAGTATTAAAAGATGGAGTCTCGGGAATAAAATGGTCATCAGAGTAAGGCGATTCGTCATAGTAAGCTCCAAGACGTCCATAGATCATATCGCTGAATGCATACTGAGTTCCCAAACGGAATGTTTTAGCATTTTTGAAATTTTTCGGAGCAACAACAACTGTTGGATCTGGATTTCCAGTAGCCAAAGGAGCACTTGCGAAATCCAGGGTAAGCTGGGTATATCTGGACCATCCGTGGTAGTTGAAATCTGCAGAGATTAACCATTTCGGGGTTACTTTGTACGTTAAACCGATAGTATACTCTTCAACCAAAGGCAATGTTGCGGTAAAGCCATCTGTTCCGGAAGAATTTAAGCCTAATAAAGGATAGATTGATGTAGATGGAAATTTGAAGGTAGCGGTACCATCTTTAGCCTTCATATCCACAGGAGAACGGTATGCAACACTTACATCCACTTTAGGATCCGGCCTGAAATAAAAACCAAAACCGTAACCATGGCCACTCGCATCACTGTCTAGATTAAGCTGTCCTCCAAACTGAGTAACCGCTCTGTCCCAGTTTACTGTACCCTTTGCATAGATATAGCTAGCTCCAAAAGCCAACCAGTCATTAAATTTATAAGAAACCATAGGCTGGAAATAGTAACTTTTCAGTTCAAGCTTCTGAACCATTTCTTTTCCTTCCCAATCATTCGGCCACTCTATGGTACTTCCGAAAGGCGTGGTAAAGCTGAAACCAACAGTCAGTTTCTCAAGGGGTCTGTATGTTACAGCAGCGTAAATAGGCGTTCCTAAAGGATTATCAGTCTCTGTGGTCTGTAATGTATTGAGGTTTTGAAAAGTCACTCTGTTGCTTGCACCAAATCCACCGGCTACAATACTTAATTTCGAGGGAATGAATGACATACCTGCAGGATTGAAGAATGCCACACTCGCATCTTCAGCATGGGCACTGGTATGTGCCATTGCCAATTGTTTTACCCCCTGCAGAGAAACCCTGAAACCTCCTGCATAAGATAAAACACCTGCCAATAATGCAGTTGATACTAATATTTTTTTCATAGACTATTATTATATAACCCAAATATAAAATTATTTTACTTACGTCTGTTAATAAATCATAAAATTTTAAACAATATAGCCAAATAAAACTATGTTTGAAATAATACTTCAATATAATCTTATTATAAATCCAAGATTATAAGAATCTTATGTTAAACCTAATCACTTCTTTAAGAGCTTTGTTTAAAACTAAACAGGTAAGTTTCTGAATATTTGATTATTTTAGACCTCATAAAGATAAAAATCATAAATTTGCAAATTAAACATATTATATATGAGTTGTGGATGTAAAACATCCGGCGATTCTGCACATTCTTGCGGACCCAAGAAGACCGCGAATGGCTGTGAAAATGTAGATACCTGTGGTAATAGTTATAAATTAAGTGTTTTTGACTGGCTTTCCAACATCAACAATCCCGCACCGAACAGATGTGATTTTGTTGAAGTTAGATTTAAAAATGACAGAAAATCGTTTTATAAAAACGTAAATAATATTCCATTACACATAGGTAGTGTAGTAACAGTAGAATCAAGTCCCGGACATGATGTAGGTGTGGTAAGTCTCACCGGCGAACTGGTAAAGATTCAGATGAAAAAGAAGAAATTTTCTGAAGAATCTGTACAGAAAATATACAGGCTGGCCAACCAGAAAGATCTGGAAGTATGGCAGGAAGCAAGAAAAAAAGAAGAAAACGTAAAAATAGAAGCGCGAAAAATAGCCCATAGGCTTGGTCTCGAAATGAAGATCACCGATGTGGAATATCAGGGTGACGCTTCAAAGGTTACGTTCTATTACACTGCAGATAATCGTGTAGATTTCAGGCAGTTAATTAAAGATTACGCAGGAGCGTTCCGTACAAAGATCGACATGAAGCAGATCGGCTTCAGACAGGAAGCTGCAAAAGTGGGAGGAATAGGTTCTTGCGGAAGAGAATTATGCTGCTCGACATGGCTTACGGATTTCAGATCCGTTAACACTAACGTTGCCCGATATCAGCAGCTGAGCATCAACCCTCAAAAGCTTGCCGGACAGTGTGGAAAACTTAAATGCTGCCTGAATTACGAGCTGGACAGCTATCTTGACGCATTGAGCAATTTCCCGTCTTCTTCTACCACCCTGGATACAGAAAAAGGAAGAGCATTCTGCATAAAGATCGACGTTTTCAAAAAGAAAATGTGGTTTGCTTATGTTGAGAATTCTATTGCCTGGTATGATTTTGATATTGATCTCGTTAAAAAACTGATTGCAAAAAATAAACGCGGCGAAAAAACCCTTCCTCTGGAAGAACTGAAACAGCCTGAAACTTCGTTTGCAAGCATAGATCTGATTCAGGAAAATAATGTTGACCGTTTCGAAAAGAAAGGAAGAGGAAACAATAAAAACAGAAATCAGAACAGACCGAATAACAATCAGAACAACCAGAATCAGGGACAGAAAAAAAATAACAACAGACCTGAAAGACAGGAACGTTCTGAAAGATCTGACAGGCCTCAGAAGCAGGAAAGAACACAAAATCAGAATCCGAACAATCAGCAGAAACAACAAAAAAACAACCCGCAGCAAAAGCCGCAGTTGGAAAAAGTAGAAGCTGCAGCAGATTCTTCCCAGGCTGACAAAAAACCAAACCCGAATAAGAAAAAATTTAAAAAGAAGTTTCCTCCAAAAAAAGACAATAATGCGTAAAATCTTAGGATTATTCTCTCTTACCCTTATCTTCAGCTGCAAATCCTCTTCCACCGAAGAAGTGATCATGAATTCTGTTGATAACAAGTGGAATAAGAAAAGCGAACAGAAATTTAATCTTGAAGTTTCGGATCCGCAAAATCCTAAAAATATTATATTTGTTGTAAGAAACAACAATGAGTATCCTTACAGTAATATAAGGTTTATTGTAAATTTCACCGATATGCAAACCCAAAAAAAGCAGACCGATACGCTGAATTATGTTTTGGCAAAGCCTAACGGAGAATGGCTGGGAACAGGATTCGGTGATACTAAGGAAACTTTATTTCAGTATAAGCTGAATTACAGATTTCCGGCAAAAGGAAAATATGAGATTGGTCTCACTCAGGCTATGCGCAATGACATCCTTCCGGGAATTGAAGATATTGGAGTAAAAATAGAAACGGCTAAACCGTAATCATCAATGGAAGTAAACAAACAAATTACAGGAAATAAAGGAAAAACATTCCCTCTTCCTCCTAAGAAAAAAAATACCGGCTGGAAAAAGTGGGTGAAATTTATCTGGGTCGGACTTATTGCTGTAGTATTAGGAATATCAGCTCTCTTTTTCGCTGTTTCCCAGGGCTTTCTCGGGGAAATGCCGGATGTAAAAGAACTTGAAAATCCGGATATTTATGTAGCCTCCGAGATCTATTCTTCGGATGGTGTTCTATTGGGAAAATTTGAAAAAGAAAAAACCCAGCCTATCATTTACAAAGATCTTCCGCCATATTTGGTATATGCTTTACAGGCGAAAGAGGATGAACGTTTCAAAGAACACTCAGGAATAGATTTACAATCTGTTGCCAGAGCCGTAGCTTACGGTGGAAAACGTGGTGGTGGATCCACTATTACACAACAGCTTGCCAAGCTTCTTTTCACAAATGGTGCTTCCCAAAATAAATTGGAAAGAGCATTTCAAAAACTGAAAGAATGGGTAGTTGCCGTAAGTCTTGAAAAGCGATACACCAAAGAAGAAATCGTTACTTTATATTTTAATAAGTTTGATTTTTTATATAATGCCAATGGTATTGAGATGGCATCAAAAATCTATTTCAATAAAAAAACATCAGAACTTACTTTACCGGAAGCTGCTATGTTTGTGGCCATGCTGGAAAATCCTGTAAAAAATAACCCGATGAGAAATCCTGAAAGAGCGAAAGCAAGAAGGGATGTCGTATTGGAACAGATGCTGAAGACAGGATATATAGACCAGGCTACTTATGATAAAGCTATTGCAACTCCTATTGTTTTAGATTATCATCCGATCAAAAACATCAATGACGATTACTCCGCTTATTATAAGTTTTATTTAAAAAAGGAAATTGATGCTTATTTAAAGGATTACGAAAAAGAAAACGGCAAAAAGCTGAATCTTTATAAAGACGGATTAAAAATTTACGTTACTCTTGATTCCAAGATGCAGAAGTATGCTGAAGAATCTATCAGAGAGCATTTAACAGACCTTCAGAAAAGATTTGATGCAGAACAGAGAGGCAGAAAAGACTGGCCATTCTATTACCTTAACAGCAAGCAGATCAATGATCTGATGGTTCAGGCAATGAAGAGAACCGGCCGTTACAAGCAATTAAAAGCAGCCGGAGTTTCTGAGGATTCTATTATGATGGAATTTAAAAAACCTATTAAAACTTCACGTTTCACATGGGCAGGAGAAGAAGAAGTAGAAATGTCTCCTTGGGATTCTATCAGATGGCATAAGAAAGTGGCACAGGCCGGACTAATGTCTATGGTTCCGGGAACCGGAGAAATAAAAGCCTGGGTAGGTGGAATCGACTGGCAGCACTTCCAGTACGACCATATCAAACAGGGGAAAAGACAGGTAGGATCTACTTTCAAACCTTTCGTATATGCCACAGCCATTATGAAATTAGGTTTGAATCCATGCTCCACAATTTCCAATGCAAGTTTTAATAAGGGAACATATCATGTACCGGGAAGAGGAGGGATGCTTACTCTGAAAGATGCTTTGGCACATTCGCAAAACCCTGTAGCACTACGTTTGGCTGAAATGACAGGCACGCAGAGTGTTATTCAGACAGCGAGAGACCTTGGTGTAACCGAAGAAATTTCCACAAGTCTTCCGATGGCATTAGGTTCATCTGACATTACCATCTACGAGATGGTAGGAGCTTACAGTACTTTTGCCAACTATGGTAACTACAACAAACCGGAAATGATCTGGAGAATTGAAGATGCCAACGGAAGAGTAATCAAAGAAGTGAATGTGGAGCCGAAAGAAGTAATGAACCCGCTATACGCCTACACGATGATCGAATTGATGAAAGGAGTAGCGCAATATGGTACGGCTTCGGGAGAATTAGGAAGAAAAGGAATTTCAAAAGATATAGAAATTGCAGGTAAAACCGGTACTACCCAGAACAATTCAGACGGTTGGTTTATGGGTATTGTTCCGAAACTGGCTACCGGTGCATGGGTTGGCTGGGAAGACAGAGCAACACACTTTTACGGAACCGGTGAAGGCCAGGGAGCAAAAATGGCACTTCCGATCTGGGCGATTTTCATGAAGAAAGTATGGGCTGATAAAAGCCTTGGAGTTTCTCCAAGTGATAAGTTTGTAAAACCATCGGAATGGAAAGACGGCTGTTCAAATCTTAAAGGATTAGGCGCAGGTTATGGAGACGATGGTGGATTACAAACACTGGACGAAATTAAAAACCCAAAACCAATTGAGCCTTCCGGACCGAAAACACCGGGTAAAAAAGAAGAGAATGTGAATGAGAATCTTAACAGCAGTGAAGATATAGATTTCAATAATAAATAAATTCTCTTTTAGAAATACACAAGACCTTTCAATGATTTGGAAGGTCTTTTCTTTTTTAATTAATACCTTTGAGATATGAATATTAAAAACATACAGCAACCCTTTATAAAAAAGTTTCCGGGAGATTTTTCCGGCAACACGATGCAGAGAAATACCCCGAAGGTTTTATTTTCAACAGTAAATCCGGCAGGTTTTGATCATCCTTCACTTATTGCTTTTAATGAAAAACTTTCTGAAGAAATCGGTTTAGGTAAATACGAAGAAAATGATCTGGATTTTTTAGTCGGAAATAATCTTCCGGAAGAAATGCAGACATATTCTACGGCTTATGCAGGGCATCAGTTTGGCAATTGGGCAGGACAACTGGGAGATGGAAGAGCAATACTTGCCGGAGAGATTACCAACAATCTCGGACAAAGAAACGAAATCCAATGGAAAGGCGCCGGAGCAACACCGTACTCCAGACATGCAGACGGAAGAGCGGTACTGCGATCTTCAGTGCGGGAATATCTGATGAGTGAAGCCATGTACCATTTAGGAATTCCCACAACAAGAGCATTAAGCCTTGCTCTTACAGGAGAAGAAGTGGTAAGAGATATTATGTATAACGGAAATCCACAGAACGAAAAAGGAGCTATAGTTATAAGGACTGCAGAAAGCTTTTTACGTTTCGGACATTTCGAGCTGATGTCTGCCCAACGGGAATATAATACATTGAAAGAACTGGCCGACTTCACCATTGAAAGTTATTTTAAAGACATTCAGTCGGAAGGACAGCAGAAATACAAAGATTTTTTTGAAAGTGTTTGCAGAAGAACCGCTGATCTCATGGTTGATTGGTACCGCGTAGGATTTGTTCATGGAGTAATGAATACAGATAACATGTCGGTTCTGGGACTTACCATAGACTATGGCCCTTATTCAATGATGGATGAATATAATCTCAATTTCACACCGAACACAACCGATCTGCCCGGAAGAAGATATGCATTCGGTAGACAGGCTCAGATATCTCAATGGAATTTATGGCAGCTGGCCAATGCACTTCATCCTTTAATTGAAGATGAAAAATTTCTTGAAGATATTCTGAATGATTACGGAAGCTATTTCTGGGAGTCTCATGACCGCATGCTGTGCAGGAAATTCGGGTTCGATCAGCTGTTGACGAATGATGAAAAGTTTTTCACCAGTTGGCAGAGTCTTATGCAGGACCTTCAGTTGGATTACACCTTATTTTTTAATGAACTTGAAAAATATGATGATCAAAAGGATTTGAGACTTCAGTTTGAAAATGTTTCTTATATTCTTTTAAATGAAGAAAAGATCTCCAGATTAAATAATTTTATAAAAGATTATCAGTCCCGGTTGGAAAAAAATATTATTTCAAGAGAAAAATCTTTAGAAATCATGCATAAAACAAATCCTAAATTTATTTTAAGGAATTACCTTTTATACCAATGCATTGAAGAGATTAACGAAGGAAAAACAGATATGCTGCGCAAATTAAACCATGCCCTTGAAAACCCGTATCATACGATTTACCCCGAATTTTCAGCAAAAAGGCCATCGGGTTATGATGATGTTTCCGGGTGTTCTATGCTTTCTTGCAGCTCGTAAATTAAAAATATTCAACAATAAATAATTTTTGGTGAACATTTTTACCAAGAGTATGTCCTTTTTTTATTAGTTTTACATCAAAATAAAATTATAATGAAAAAACTTATACTCTTTGTTAATTTATTATCCGCAGGATTGTTTGTAAATGCTCAAACCACCCTGTTTAGTGATTCGTTTGAAAGTTACACCAACTTTTCAATTACAGGCTTTGGCAACTGGCAGACGCTTGATTTAGATGGCTTAAATACCTATACAGGCGGCGGCCCTGTAGTTGGAGGAAGCACTGTTTCCACATGGACCGCTAACTGGGCAAATGCGGGAGGACCAATGGCTTTTCAGATTTTTAATCTTTCGGCCAGCAATGCTACAAATAATGCTACTGCGGTTACAGGAGTAGATGAAGAAGTAAGAAACTTCACCCCTCATACAGGTCAAAAATGTGCTGTAGCATGGGCCGGAGTTCCAGCTGGTGGGGTAAATGCCAATAATGACTGGTTAATATCTCCACCAATAACATTAGGAGCAGCGAATAATCAATTAAGCCTTTGGGTAAAAGGTCTTTCTCCTGCTTATACTGAAAAATATAAAATTGGTGTATATGTAGGAAGCGGAACACCAACATCCGCGAGTAATTTTACGTTCATTCCAAACACTACTGCAGTAAATGCGACTGCTAACTGGACCCAGATTACACGTAATCTTGATGCTTATGCCAATCAAACCATTAGAATAGGAATTCAATATATGGCAGCAGACCAGTATATGTTCATGGTAGACGATTTTTACGTTACAACAGGTACACTTGCAACCAATGAAGTTGGAGCAAAGTCTAAAATTGCCCAGCTATACCCTAACCCAACAAAAGGAGAAATCAATATCAAATCTGATAAGAAAATAAAATCATCTGAAATTTTAGATTTCACTGGAAAATCAGTATTAAAATCTTCATCAGCTAAGGCAGACATTTCTTCATTGCCAAAAGGAAATTATATCATGCAGGTAGTGTTCACAGACGGAACTTCTATTTCTGAAAAAATAATTAAAGAATAATCAAACTATTTTAATAGATTTTAAACTCACCTTATGGGTGAGTTTTTTATTTATTTTTGTAAAAAAATAAACCGGTGGCTCAATTCAAAACAAAATTCATCCAATTTCTGAAATTATTATTTCCGTCTTCAGGAACCGAACTCCTTGTTCTGCTGTTTTTTCTTGTTGTTTACGGATATTTGGGATCCTTCATCGCCATACATTATAAAATTATTTTTGACTCCAGAATTCCCTGGGATGCCTATTTTAGCTTTGATAATAAGTCTATTGTAATGACGGGAGGAAGCTTTGAAAGACATCCTTTGTCCTATTATTTCTTCAATTGGATCCGGGAACTGGCATTGCTTTTTTCAGATGGTAAAATGAATGGAAATTTTCGTTTTATCCTCGCCTGGTTCAGCAATATTGCCGTTAGTTTAAGCATACTTCAGGTTTTTAAATATCTGAAAAATATCATCAGACTTCCTCTAATCCTAAGTCTATTGCTCATCTTATTTTTCGGGACATTTTCAACGACCATCCTGCTTTCATTCACCCCGGAAAATTTTACTTATACACTGTTTTTGCTGACCTTATTTAATCATTACTCTGCAATAAAACTTAAAAATGAGAAAAAAATACCGGCATTGGTACTGGCTTTATCAGGAATTACAATCGGAGGTTTAACCGTAACCAATATTGCTAAAGTTTTCATTCCCGTTGCTTTTGAAAAAGGACTGTTTAAAAGCTGGAAGAAATTTGGAAATGCTGTTATCAGAGTAATTTTTGCAGTTATCTGCTTTGTTTTATTATACCTTAACCGAATAGATTTTAAGTACCAGAATATCTTCAGCAAGACCAACGAGCAGTATGAAAAATTCTCCAACGTCAATTCCACGCCGACATGGGATATGATTCTTTCTTATTTTTTTGGAGGAAATATTTTATTTTCGGATTTCATTATCCGGGATAAGCACAACATGATGGGATATCATTATAAAGGCCTGATAATGAGCGTTTATTCATCTTGGATCCCATATATCTTTATTGCCGTTTTACTGATTCTTATAACCTGGAGCTATTATAAAAACTTTAAAAACAAGCTGGCTCAGGTACTCATGATTTCCTTTTTATTTGATATTGTGATTCATTGCATTATGAGATTCGGGCTTCATACCTCATACATTTACGGAGGACATTTTGTCTTCGTTTATCCGCTATTGTTGGGATGGCTTTTTTATTCTTACAAAGAATCACCAAAAATGTTGTCTTTTCTAACAGTGGTTGTCAGTATTTTATTTGTTTATGTATTAACAAATAATTATCTGAGAATGACAGAATTCTTTTGGTTTTTAAATAAATATTATTAATAAAATCTTATGATATCTGATTATCTTCTCAAAAAGATGAAATAAAAAAGCTGAGAATCAATCTCAGCTTTTTACAATATTTCAAAAATTAAATTTATTTTGCTTCCGCACAGAAAATCCTGTATTGAACGGCAATTGCCGATTTAAAATACTCTCTTACCTTTGACAGATCGGATGCAGCGCTTTGTTTTGTAAAATAACTTCCCGCAAGAATTTTATAATTGGGTCTGAGTGATGCATCGGTTTCAACTTTCAAGTTAGGAAATCTTTTTCTGAAATACGCCTTCACTTCATTGGCTTCATCATTGCTTTTCACAGTGGTTATCTGTATTTTATATCCTAAAATCCTCGGGTTTCTTCTGCATATCTCCGCATTGGTAAGTTCCCTATTCGGCACATAGATTTTTGTCGGTCTCGAAGATCCCGAATCATCATCAGCATCATTGGCAATCACCGTACTGGCAGTTCTTGAACACTTGTCTTCAATGCCTTCCAGCGCGGCATTTACTTTAGAATCCATTGCCATTACCAATTCCGTCCCGGCTAAGGTATCTTTTTTTACAATTTGTTGGGCTTCAAGAGTATAAAATCCTCCAAACAATACTATCGAAAATATTTTAATAAAATTTTTCATTTAAACTTGTTTCCGCAAATTTAGGTAAATTAAAAAATTATACCAAATACAGTTATTTAGAATCAATACAAATTAAACGTAAATGATATTTTCCCCTTTCTATATACCGTTAAATTCCTGTTAAATATATTATTTTTGCCGAATTGATTGAATGTTCAATATTTACTAACATAAGATAATTTAAATGATTAGTTGGAGAAAGCATTATAGACAAACGTTGATCGCAATAGGCTTATTGTTATCAACCAGTGCTTCAATTTACGGGCAAGACGGCGATCCTAAAAACGGGGAAAAACTTTTCAAAGCGAATTGTACTGCATGTCACGCGTTAGACAAACAGGTTATAGGACCTGCATTGAAAGGTGTGGTTGCAAGACTTGAAACAGAACAGGGGCTTGGGAAAGACTGGCTTTACAAATGGATCAAGAACAACAAAGAGCTAAGAGCCTCTGGTGACAAATACGCCAATGAAGTTTTCGAAAAATTCAATAAGACTGAGATGCAGGTCTTTCCAAATCTTACCGATAAGGATATTGATGACATCTTAGCATACACAACTAATCCGCCAGAACCAGCACCTGCAAAAACGGACGCTGCCAAAGATACAGCAAACGCGGGATCTGCAAACGCGGCACCACAAAGTTCTACCACTACAAACGTAGTAATCATTTCACTTCTGGCGATTGCAGGTCTATTGGTTTGGATTCTATTGAAACTAAGACAATTAGTAAAACTGGGACAATCTGAAGACTTAGCAGGACTTAACGAAACAAGAGTAAAATCTTTCCGTGAAATTTACGAGAAATACCACTACATCGGTAAAGGACTTATTGCTATTCTGGCTTTACTGGCAGCATACGGAGTATGGAACTGGATCATGTGGATCGGGGTTTACAAAGGGTACAAACCTGAACAACCTATCTATTTCTCTCACAAAATCCACGCAGGAGAGCAGAAAATCGATTGTCAGCTATGTCACTCCAGTGCTAAGTATGGCAAAGTATCTGAAATCCCTTCTATGAACGTTTGTATGAACTGTCACAGAACAATTTCAGAATACAACGCAGAGCACTACATGGAGCCAGGAAAAGATAAAGCTTTCTACGACGGTGAAATCAAGAAAATCTATGCTGCTACAGGTTGGGATCCTGAAAAACAACAGTACACAGGAAAAACCCAGCCAGTTGAATGGACAAGAATCCACAACATGCCGGACTTCGTTTACTTCAACCACGCTCAGCACGTTGTAGCAGGTGAGCAGGCAATCATCAATTCTTTCAACAAAAAGAATCCAAACAACAAAATTGATGTTGTATGTAAAGCCTGCCACGGTAAAATTGATACAATGAATGTTGTTCAGATGGCCAATGACTTCACAATGGGATGGTGTATCGAGTGCCACAGAACTACTGAGGTTGATATGAACAACGGTTATAATAAAGAATACTTCAAGAATCTACATGACAAGTTGAAAAAACAATACCCTAAAGATGGTGGTAAGATTACTGTAGATGCAATTGGAGGTCTTGAGTGTGGTAAATGTCATTATTAATAACTAAAAATTAGAAGTATAAATGGCTTCAAACAAAATACAATTTAGAAGTATTCACGAACTTAAAGATCCGGCTCTAAACAACAAGCTGGCTCAAAAAGAGTTCCAGGAAGAAATTCCGGTAGAAGATTTCCTTGGAGATGCTGAAAAAAACGGATCCAGTACTTCAAGAAGAGATTTCTTAAAACTATTAGGATTCTCTACTGCAGCGGTTACATTAGCTGCATGTGAAGCTCCGGTAATCAAAACGATTCCTTATGTGGTAAAGCCGCATGAAATCATCCCGGGGATTCCAAACTATTACGCTTCAACATATTTCGATGGTTTTGACTTTGCGAGTGTTTTAGTAAAAACAAGAGAAGGAAGACCTATTAAAATCGAACCGAACCCTGTTGCAGGAGATCTTGGAAAAACAAGCGCAAGAGCACAGGCAAGTGTACTTTCTCTTTATGACAACGATAAAGTAAAGCAGCCCAAATTTGAAGGTAAAGATGAAACTTTCGATAAAGTAGACAGCTACATTATCAAAGGATTGGAAGAAGTTAACGCTGCAGGAAAAAGAATTGTGCTATTATCACATTCTTTCGCTTCCCCTACTTTCAAAAAATTATTCTCTGAATTTAAGGCTAAATATCCTACAGCAGAATTAGTGACATATGACGCTTATCCTTACGCTGCTGCATTAGACGCAGCTCAGGAAGTTTTCGGGACAAGAGCATTACCGGTTTACGACCTTAGAGGTACTGAATTGGTAGTTGCTTTCCAGGCAGATTTCTTAGGAGATTATAACGGAGGAGGACTTGAATCTTCTTACGCTGCTGCAAGAAAGCCGGGACCAAACATGTTGAGACACATTCAGGTGGAATCAAACATGTCATTAACTGGTGCTAATGCTGACGAAAGATTCAGATTAAAGCCTAGCCAGGTAAATAAAACCTTAGTTGAAGTTTATAATGCCATCGTTGGTGGTGGAACTTCAGACAAAACAGCTTCTGAAATTGCTAAAGAATTACAGGCTAAAGGAAATAAAGCAGTGGTTTTCGCAGACGGTTCAAAAGGAGCTCAGGTTTTAGCACACCTTATCAACAAACAGCTTGCTTCTACAGCTTTCACAGGTAAGGCAAACCTATTAAAAGAATTTGACAAAGCAAGATTCGAGGAATTCCTTGGGTGGGTAAATGCAGGTCAGGTTGGTGTATTGATCGCCAATAATGTAGATCCTATTTATTCTTATCACAAAGGAGAAGATTTCAAAAAATCTTTATCAAAAGTTCCTTATGTAATCGCTGTTGCTGATAAGAAAAATGAAATGTACAAAGCAGCGAAAGCTGTAATTCCTGTAGCCAACTGGCTTGAGTCTTGGGGAGATATTGAACCACAGACCGGAGTATATTCATTGATGCAGCCAACGATCCAGAAAATTTACAAATCAAGACAGATCGAGGAATCCCTATTGGTTTGGAAAAATGGAAAGAACAGCGCTGCCAACAATTACTACGATTATTTAAAGGCAAATGCTTCTTCCGTACTAGGAGGAACTTCATTCAACAAAGCTTTATATAACGGATTTAATACTTCTTCCAATGCAACAGCATTATCTTATGCAGGAGGAAATGCCGCTCAGGCTGTTGCTGAACTAGCAGGCTTTAAAGCATCCGATTTAGAATTGGTATTGTATACCAAAACCGCAATGGGAGACGGAACTCAGGCCAATAACCCTTGGCTTCAGGAATTACCGGACCCTATTACAAGAATGTCCTGGGATAATTACCTGACAATTTCTCCTAAAGATGCAGAAAGATTAGGTATAGAAAACGATCTTAACGCAAGAATGCAGCTGGATGGCTCTATCGTAAATCTTACGGTAAACGGAGTTACGATAAAAGATGTTCCTGTATTCATTCAGCCGGGACAGGCAGAAGGATCAGTAGGTCTTGCGCTTGGATACGGTAAGAAAAACTCAGGAGCAACAGCTGATACCGGAGTAAATGCATACCCTTTATTCGATGGATCTAATTTGGTGGTATCTAATGTAAAATTAGAAAAAACAGGAGAAGACCATGAATTTGCAGGAATCCAGCTTCAGAATACATTAATGGGACGTTATGAAATTGCGAAAGAAGTTCCTTTGGCAGATTTCTTAAACGTGGCATTCGACGATGAACACAAAGGATGGAATAAGCCTTTGGAATATCATACCATCAGCGGAGCACTTCCAGCAAGAAAGATTGACCTTTGGGATGCTTTCGATGATACCGACGGACCTCACTTCAACATGTCGATCGACCTTAACTCTTGTACGGGTTGCGGATCTTGTATCATTGCATGTCAGGCAGAAAACAACGTTCCTGTAGTAGGAAAAGAAGAGATCAGAATGTCCAGAGATATGTACTGGTTAAGAATTGACCGTTATTATTCTTCAAGACAGAAAGTAGAAGTATATGAAGGATTAAAAGAAGGAATGGCAGTTCCTGAATTGTACGGTACTGCATTCGGCGACGGAGGTGCATTGAACCACCCTGCTGATAATCCTGACGTGATCTTCCAGCCGGTAATGTGTCAGCACTGTAACCATGCACCTTGTGAAACGGTATGTCCGGTAGCGGCTACATCTCACGGTTCTCAGGGGCAAAATCATATGGCTTACAACAGATGTATCGGTACAAGATATTGTGCAAACAACTGTCCGTACAAAGTAAGACGTTTCAACTGGTTTACTTACAACCTGAATGACAAGTTCGATTTCAACATGAACAATGATCTTGGAAGAATGGTACTAAACCCGGACGTTGTTGTAAGAACAAGAGGGGTAATGGAGAAATGTTCATTATGTATCCAAATGACTCAGACTACGATTCTTGAAGCTAAAAAAGAGAATAGAATTGTAAAAGACGGTGAATTCCAGACTGCATGTTCAAAAGCATGTACAACAGGATCTATCCAGTTCGGAGACATGAATGACAAAGGATCTGAAGTCAGAAAATTATACGCTGGCAACAGAAGATATTATTTACTTGAAGAGATCGGAACCAAACCAAATGTGTTCTATCATACTAAAGTAAGAAACAGAGTAGAAAAATAAAGTTTAAATAATAAATAGGTAAAAAATGTCAGGACATTACGAAGCTCCGATAAGGGAACCTCTAATTATTGGTCACAAAACTTATCACGATATCACGGAAGATATTGCACGACCTATCGAAGAAAGAGCAGGTAAATTATGGTGGATCTCATTATATGCAGCCTTAGTTCTATTCATCTATGGATTCGGGTGTATCGCTTATACTATCGGAACAGGTATTGGAGCATGGGGACTTAACAGAACTATTAACTGGGGTTGGGATATTACTAACTTCGTATGGTGGGTTGGTATCGGTCACGCCGGAACCCTAATCTCAGCGGTATTATTATTATTTAGACAGAGATGGAGAATGTCTGTTAACAGATCTGCAGAAGCGATGACGATCTTTGCGGTAGTACAGGCAGCAATCTTCCCGGTAATCCACATGGGTAGAGTTTGGGTAGGATATTGGGTATTCCCTTTACCAAACCAGTTCGGTTCTCTTTGGGGGAACTTCAACTCTCCGCTACTTTGGGACGTATTTGCAATCTCTACGTATTTCTCGGTATCAACAGTATTCTGGTTTATGGGTCTTATCCCTGACTTTGCAATGATCAGAGACAGAGCGAAAACACCTTGGACTAAGAAAATTTATACATTCCTTGCATTCGGATGGGGAGGTAAAGCAAAACACTGGCAAAGATTCGAAGAACTTTCCTTGGTTCTTGCAGGGTTGGCAACACCGCTTGTATTCTCGGTACACACCACCGTATCTTTCGACTTCGCAACTTCGGTTATTAAAGGATGGCACTCTACAATCTACCCTCCTTACTTTGTTGCCGGTGCGATCTTCTCCGGATTCGCAATGGTACAGACCTTATTGTTAATTGCAAGAAAAGTTTGCCACCTTGAGGATTACATCACCATGTATCATATCGAAATTATGAACATCGTAATCATCTTAACAGGGGGTATGGTAACGGTAGCTTATGCCACTGAGTATTTCATCGGATGGTATTCGGGATCAAGATTTGAAGACTTTACTTATCTTTCTCCAGGTGCTGCGGTAGGACCTTACTGGTGGGCTTTCTGGTCATTGATTATCTGTAACCTTGTTGTTCCTGCTTCTTTCTGGTTTAAAAAATTAAGAACGAATATTATCTGGACATTCATCGTTGCATTGATCATCAACATTGGTATGTGGTTTGAGCGTTTTGATATCATTGTTATCAACCTTTCAAGAGACTACTTACCAGGATCATGGACGATGTTTAAGCCAACGATCATTGATGTGGGTGTATACTTAGGAACAATCGGGTTCTTCTCCGTATTATTCTTATTATATGCAAGAACATTCCCTGTAATTGCACAGGCTGAATTAAAATCGATTTTGAAAATCTCAGGTGAAACTTATAAAGCAAAAGAAGGAGATGAGCACCACTAAAATTGTATACGGACTTTATGCTGACGACGACGATTTAATGAACGGCGTTAAAGCATTCAACGATAAAGGAATCGCAATCAACGAAGTTTATACTCCGTTCCCGGTTCACGGACTAGACAAAGCTTTAGGGTTAAAGAAAACAAGAATCTCTGATGCAGCCTTTCTTTACGCTCTTTACGGAGTTACGATCGGGGCTACCCTTACCTGGTATACCATGAATCACGACTGGCCTCAAAACATCGGTGGTAAACCAGCTTTTGACTGGGGACATAACATGCCCGCATTCGTTGTACCAATGTTTGAGCTTATGGTATTTTGTGCCGCGCACATGATGTCATTAACGTTCCTCGTAAGAAACAAAATGTATCCTGGAGCTCCTGCACAGAACCCGGACCCAAGAACAACAGACGATAAATTTATGATGGAATTTGTAACTGATGATGTAGAATCTGTAAAGCAGTTGCTGATTGAAACCGGAGTTGAAGAAATAACTGTTAAAGATGCTTAAAATGAAAAAGAATGTTTTAAAAATTACAGCAGTTTTAGGTTTAACAACAGTGTTGCTTAACTCTTGCGGCCCAAAAGAAAATACTCCGCTGGTATACTTCCCGGACATGTATTTTCCGGTAGCTTATGATCCATTGATGAAAGCTCAGGATGCTTATTCAGACCATGAAAATGAAATCCCGGCTTTCGTAAAAAATAACGGGGCAACAGGCCTTACTCCTGTAGAAGGATCAGTTGCTCAGAATAAAGATGGTATTTTTGAAGAAGGATTACTTCCTAAAACTGTTGACGAATACAACGCAGGTTATGATGCTTCAAAAAGCATGACTGCTTCTCCTTTAAATCCTGCTAATTCCGCGAAGGATCTTGAAAGAGGAAAACAGCTTTTTGAAAAAACATGTGCCGCTTGTCATGGTGTAGGAGGTGACGGACAGGGACCTATCGTACAATCAGGAGCATTCTCCGGTGTACCAAACTACGCCGATAGGGAAATTACTGTAGGATCTGTTCATTATGTAATAACAAACGGTAGAAACGCAATGGGATCCTATGCAGGGCAACTGAACGCTGGAGACAGATGGAGAGTAGCCATGTATGTGATGAATGCTTTCAAAAAAGGAGCAGCAGCACCTGCCGCTGCAACATCTGCAGCGGGAACGGCTACTACAGCTTCAACGCCAGCAGCAGCGCCGGCAACTACTGAAACTAAGACTACCGAAACTAAAAAATAAGAAAAGAAATGTATAGTTTTTCACCAAAATTAAAATCAACTTCTATAATCCTTCTTGTTGTAGGTTTAGTTCTTTTTGGTATTGGCTTCTTTTTAAATAAAGGAATCACTACCGAGAAAATAGAACACATGATGGAAGCTGTTAACGCTTCTGGTCATACTGCTCCTACACATTCTAGTGAAATGGTTGGTCCTCAGGATCATGCTGCTCATTTGGAGCATGCTACTCTTCAGGTACACAACCAGCCTTTAGCGGCAATACATTTTGTAGCTGTATTTTTCTTCGGAGTGAGCTGCTGCGTATTATTCTTCTATTCTATTCAGCACGCTGCACACGCAGGATGGCCAATCATCATTACAAGAGTAATGGAAGCTATTGCTTCTTATATTCCTTACGGTGGTGCTATTCTGATCATCTTAATGCTTTTAAACATTACTCACCAGGGACATTTATTTCATTGGATGGATCCCGAATTGACAGACCCGAATTCTGCTCATTTTGATGTGATCCTATTTGAAAAAAGAATCTTCCTGAATATTCCTTTTTATGCTGTAAGAACATTTATTTATGTTTTAGGTGCTTCATTCTTCGCTTGGAAGCTGAAAGCTCAGTCTAAAAAAGTAGATGAAACCAAATCAAAAGTAGATTACCAGATGCTTTACAGATGGGCAGTAGGATATATCGCATTCTTCGGATTTGCTTCTGCGGCTTGGGCTTGGGACTGGTTGATGTCTATTGATCCTCACTGGTATTCTACCATGTACATTTGGTATTCTATGGTGAGCTGCCTTTCAAGTGGTATTGCAGTAATCATTCTTTTAAGTGTTTATTTAAAGAAAAACGGATTCCTTCCACAGTTCAATGATAATCACTTACATGATTTAGGAGTATTCCTTTTTGCTACAAGTATGCTTTGGACGTATACATGGTTTGCACAGTTCATGCTTTACTGGTATGCGAACATTCCGGAAGAGGTTAATTATTTCTTCGGAAGATTCCAACACTACTCTCCTACTTTCTTGCCAATGCTGATCGTAAACTTCTTATTACCGCTATTGGTATTGGTAAGCAGCAGCATCAAGAGAAACTACAAAGTAGTAACCACAATGGCAGTAGTTGTAATCTGTGGTCATATTCTAGATTACTTCAACATGGTAATGCCGGGAACAGTAGGACCATACTGGAAAACTCCTGAAGTATTCATCCTGATCTTAGGAGCAATTCTTTTCGTAGTTGGATTGTTTATGTTCACCGTGCTTTCAGCATTATCTAAACTTAAGCTTATCCCTACAGGAAACCCTTACTTACATGAATCTGAAATTTATGAATATCCTTTCTAAGGAATTTGTAACAAGATAAAAATTAAAAAGACTGGTCATTACGATCAGTCTTTTTTGTTTTAATTTGAAAAAAATAAAATTTCATGCAACCTTTTTCAACTTTTGTTGTCTTATAAATAAAGTCAGATTTTAATTATTAATACAATTAACCATGAAGAAAAGTTTTCTATTATTACTTTTGACATTAGCATTTCATTTTTTCAGTGCGCAAACCGTTACCTTCATTTCTGAAAAAACCAATAAACCACTGCCTAAAGTTTCGGTATTTGGAAAAAACGGAAACATTGTTGCCTATTCAGATATTGACGGTAAGATCGATAAAAACCTTATAAAGCCGGATCAGGAAAAGTTTCAGTTGGTGTACGATAATTTTTCTGTGGCCACATTATCATATGCCGATTTTGAAAAAGAAATTATTAAGGTTGATGACAAAATCCGGAATATTGAACCGGTTGTCATCAAAAACAACAAACCTGCAAAATATGCTTTTGTAAAAGGTAATTTCAACGCGTATGTTACCGTAAACAACAAACTCAATTGTTATGCAGACGGAATTGTTACCTATATTTTTGACAATAAAACTAAAAAACTGAAAGCAACAACTGTAGAGCAATACAGAATCTACAGACTGGAAGATGCCGTCTTCGAGAAAAAGCAAACCGGCATGTGGGATTATCAGGCCTTATTAAGGCTTCCAGAAATGAAAGAAGTAGGAAATATCCTGGAGTACAAAAAGAAAAATTCCGTAATTAAAGAACTTAAAGGGCAACAAAAAGACCAGATTGAAATTACCGGCGAGGCGCTACAGGAAAAAGAATTTGCATTTTTTGGATACCGCTTCTATGACGTTAAAAATATTATCAATGCTGCTTACGAAAAAGACACTCAAAAAACGCTCAGAGATTTGCTGGAATTTAATGAAATTAGTTTCCTCAAACTTAAGCACAAAAGTGAACCTGACTATAACCAACTGATTATTTACAAAAATTTCTATCCAACGGAATTAGACTTCAGAAATGAAAATGTATCCGAAAAAAATAAGTTTGATTTAAAAAACAGCAGCTATACTACAAAATTCTGGGAAAGCCCGGATTTCCCGAATATGCAGTCCGTTTTTAGTTCCTATTTCGGGGATAAATTAAAGGAAAAACAAAATTTAAAATAAAAATCTTCTATTAATAAACGTTTTAGTAAATTTGTGACAAACGGAAAAAAATGAAAAAGTTGTCTTTTCTGCTAATTTTCAGTTTGTTGCTTTTTACAGCATGCAAAAAAGATTCAGTAGATGCCACCAACACGAAAACTTTACAGTCGAGTATCAATGATATGACGGCAAGTCTCCCAACCATTAAACAGATTAAGTTTAATGAAGCACTTTATATTTTAAAGACCTTCGGAGTGGAAGCCGATGGTGATGTTGCAGAATTAAAAGCATTAGGCCAACTGATTAATGGTAAAAAAGTTCCTGAAATTATGGCAATGGCCGATCAGGTAGCACAAAAAAACGGTATAGAATGGGCCAGCAACGCCCCTCCTTCTTTAGGAGAAATGAATATTTTCGGTGACGATAAAGCAAAAGAAAGTGATCCCAATGATGTAAAAGCAAATTCTTTGAGCATCATCACAAGACCTACAGGCGACGACGGAACCGGAGCATCAACTGCCATCCAGATCGTTCCCAGACTTGTAGACAATGCCGGAAATCCTGTTTCATTCACAGGTGCAGGTCTGGAAGTAACTCTTGAAGTTTTCAGTAACGGCGTAAAACTATCTACAGCAAAAAACCTGATGCAGGATAATAATTTTAAAGGATTTAATTTAAAATTCTCATCCATTCCGGCAGCGAAAGTGGTTGATAATAAAATTGATATTACCGTATCCGTAAAAACAACAGCCAAAACATTCAAAATGACCAAAATTGGGCTGGATGTGAACCCTTCATTACTAAAAGTTCCGGCTCCGGTAGTCGTAGATTCGATGGCTGTAAACCAAGATCCCGCAGTAATTGACCCGAACAATCCGGGCTCAACAGTTCCGCCAACGGATCCGAATGCAACGGCTACAACGCCGGCTACGCCAAAACAATCTGTTGCAGATCCTAAAAACGTAGTGTCCGGCTTCCTGAATAATGTAAGCGCTCAAAACCTTAAGGCAGCATACGGCGCTTCAAGCAATCCAAACTGGGGAAGCTATGAATCGTTTTCCAATCCTACTTCCGGCTTCGGATCAGTGAAAACCGTGAGTGTGAAAAATATTACCACGAATCTTTCCAATACCAATGTGGCAAGTGTAAATGCAACCTATGACGTAACCGATAAAAATGGAAGAACAACATCGTTAAAGGCTACTTTCGGATTAAAAAATGTAAACGGAGAATGGAAAATTTCCAGCTATAAAATCAATCCTTAAAAAATGGCGTCACAAGAACTCATCAGGAAACTGGAAGAAACGATAGAAAATGTACCCGATTTTCCGATTCCGGGGATTCAGTTTAAAGACATCTCTCCTATTTTTTTAAACCCAAAATTGTATGAAGATGTCATTGCAGATCTCGTAGCATTCAGCAAAGGAAAAGTGGATGCCGTTTGCGGGATCGAAAGCCGTGGTTATCTTTTCGGGATTGCCATCGCTGTTGCCCTGGAAGTTCCTTTTATTTTGATAAGAAAATCCGGAAAACTTCCTCCGCCGGTTATTTCAGAAAAATACGACCTAGAATACGGAAGCGCCGTGATCGAAACGCGTGAAGGACAAATAAAGCCTGGGCAAAAGGTTCTGATTCATGATGATCTGCTTGCAACAGGAGGAACTACGGAAGCGGCAGCAAAGCTGGTCGAAAAACAAGGAGCAACCGTATCACAATTCAGCTTTCTAATTGGACTGAAAGATCTTAAGGGAGAAGAAAAATTAGAGAAATTCAATGCGGAAGTGTATCATATTTTAGAATATTAAACTTAAAAGATTATTTCTTCGAGAGGCTTAGCTTTTCGAAGCATTTTTTGTTAAATTCAAGCTCAACAATTCATCAGTTAGTTTATTTGTTTAAATAAAAATCAACAATACGCACAAAGTATTTTGTAAATCATTCAGAAACAATTAAATTTGCATTTCAATTTTTAACAATTTATGGCAAAAATTACAAAGAATGCTCAAAACGAGCAAGAAGGTAAAGAAACAGTGGAGTTTTTTAAAGATCTGGACAGAGAAGCTTTAAACACCGAAAGATTTATTGAGAGATATTCAAAACCTTTGGGTATTGCTTTTGGGGTGCTTGTTTTAGGCGTTCTGGGATTCTTCGCTTACCAACAATTTGTGGTAACTCCTAAAAACGCTGAAGCTGTAAAAAGTTTCCTTGCCGCTCAGAAAAATCTTACTGAAGGAAAAGATAAGGAGGCATTAGGTGGTAAATCTGCTGCGAATCCTGGTTTCTTAGGAACCTATAATGAATATTCTGCAACCGATATCGGTAAGCTTTCTGCGTATAATGCGGGACTTCTGAAGTTCAAAGAAGGAAAATTCCAGGAAGCATACGATCTTTTAGACAAATTCTCATCAGACAATAAAACTTTGATGGCGATGAAATACGGAGCAATGGCTGATGCGCAGTCTGGTCTCAATAAAAATGACGACGCTCTGCAATTGCTTGATAAAGCAGCTTCTGCATCAGACGATCCGTATACCATGTATTACTTCACAAGAAAGGCAGGTATTCTTGCTTTAGGTCTTAACAAAAAAGCCGAAGCTAAAAAATATTTTGCAACAATTGATGAAAAATATCAGGACTACGACAACGGAATGTCTGACTCTTATATTGAAATGACTAAATATTACTAAAAAATGGCAACAGTTAATCTTTCTGATTATAAGCCACTTCATATAAACAATGCCGATGAATTTTCAATCGGCATTGTTTTTTCTGAGTGGAATGATTTTGTAACATACAATCTTCGCGATGCAGCTCTGGAAATCCTTCAAAAAGAAGGAGTAAAGTCTGAAAACATTAAGCTTTTCCCCGTTCCCGGCGCCTTTGAACTGAACTACGCAAGCATGCAGCTGTGCAAAGAGCGTAAATATGATGCGGTAATTGCCATCGGCTGTGTGATTCGCGGGGAAACACCTCATTTCGATTATGTATGTTCTGCGGTTGCACAGGGAATTAAAGACTGCAATATACTTACCGATACTCCTACCATTTTCTGCGTGCTTACCGATGATACAAAAGAACAGTCTGTCGCAAGAAGTGGCGGAGATCTTGGAAATAAAGGGGTTGAAGCAGCAGTTACCGCGTTAAGGATGATCGATTTCAGAAAGAACTTATCCGGTAAAAAAGGAAATATTGGTTTCGGCCATTCTTAACTAATTTAACTTTTTTTATTATTTTAAGGATTGCGGAAGCGATCCTTTCTTTTTTTATTGAAATAAAAAAAAGCCTTATATATTGTGATTTTCACAGATATCACATTTTTAATTTTATTTTAAATAATTATAAATTTCCTAATTATTTTTAACTTTTAAGATTTTATAACAAACAATTCATCCCAATCACTAAATTTGCAGGAATTAACATTGAATTAATACAGATTTTGTTTCAAAAAATTAAACCATTCCTTTATTTAGGGATCTTCTATCTTACAATCTCATTCATACTGAGAATTATTTTTATTTTTCACCCCATTACCACAGCAGATTTCGGTTTTTTAGATGTATTGCAAATTATGATCGTCGGAATTCTGAATGATATATTGGTATTCATTATTACATGCCCTTTTCTGGCGCTTTATTTTTTATTTTTGTCCGATTCAAAATATCAAAAGCCTTATGGCTATATTATTCTGGCATTATTATGTGCTTTCCTTTTGTATATTCTTCTCATTCCAAATAATATTTTCAAGCAGTATGGCGGATCAGTCGCTGAAATAGCAATGGCATTTATCGGCCTGAAAATCATTGTATTCAGCTTGATGCTTTTCCTGCCGGAGAAACGTATAAAGATCAGGAATGCAATGTACTTTATTACCGTTTTTCTGTATGTTCTGCTTATCATTTTTAATGCAGTGAGCGAATATTTCTTTTATAATGAGTTTGGATTGCGGTACAACTTTATTGCCGTAGATTACCTAATATATACCAATGAAGTAATAGGAAATATTATGGAAAGCTACCCTGTTGTTCCTTTATTTCTGGCCATATTTGCACTGGCCGTGGTATTTACGGTTTATATTTATAAAAAAACTAAAATCGAACTTCTGAACCTTCCGAATATTAAACAGAAAATCATCTTATTAGGTGCATTTTGCACTTTGGTAGCAATAAGTATTTTAGGATTAAGTTTTACCACAAAATTGAAATCAGAAAATGTTTTTGAAGAAGAAATTCAGGCTAACGGATTGCCAAAATTTTATTGGGCATTCACCCATAACGAGCTGGATTATTTTCAGTTTTATCCTCATATTAATCAACAGGTTGCAGAAAATACTTTCCTGAGCCAGTTTGCTCCGCCTGCCTTAAAAAGAACGATTCAGCCTCAAAAACCTGAATTGAAGAAAAATGTTGTATTAATTTCTATTGAAAGTTTATCTGCCGATTTTATGGCACATTACGGCAACACTCAGAAAATTACCCCTTTTCTGGACAGTCTTGCAGATAAATCCCTGATGTTTACCAATCTTTACGCTACCGGAAACAGAACCGTTCGAGGTTTGGAAGCACTCACGCTCTGTATTCCGCCAACTGCCGGTGAAAGCCTTATCAAAAGAGAAAACAATAAAAACAAATTCACAACAGGAAGTATTTTTAAATCCAAAGGTTATGACGTAAAATTTTTATATGGCGGCTATAGTTACTTCGATAATATGAAAGATTTTTATGAAGGAAACGGGTATGAAATTGTTGACAGAAATAGTTTTACCCCTGAAGAAATCTCATTTGCCAATGTCTGGGGCGTTGCAGATGAAGATATGGCTAAAAAAGCAATTCAGACCATGAACACCGAAGCCAAATCCGGAAAACCGTTTTTCAACCATTGGATGACGGTTTCCAATCACCGGCCTTTTACTTATCCGAATGGGAAAATTGACATTCCGGGTGATGCGAAGTCAAGAGAGGGCGGCGTAAAATATACAGACTATTCTCTCAGAAAATTCTTTGAAATGGCTAAAAAACAAGACTGGTATGCCAATACGGTTTTTGTGATCATTGCAGACCATTGTGCTTCAAGCGCCGGAGATACGGAACTACCGATGGATAAATACAAAATTCCTGCGATGATCTTTTCAGAAGGTTTTATTCAGCCTCAAAAATTTACACAAACCATGTCCCAGATTGATGTGATGCCTACCCTTTTAAGTCTTCTCAATTTTAATTATCAGACTACGTTTTTAGGACAGGATGTATTTTCTAAAGAATTTCAGCCAAAAGCCTATGTGGCAACATATGAAGATTTAGGACTCATTAAAGACAATTATTTAACCATCATTTCTCCGGTTAAGAAAATTAAACAATATGTTTTAACGCAACAAAAAAACAGCCTCGCTCCGGAATTCAACCTGTATTATGATGAAAAATATGTGAAGGGAAATCTTCAGAACAAAAAACTTATTGAACAGACCATTTCTGCATATCAGTCGACTTCCTATTGGCTGAAGAAAAACCATCTCGACCGATAATTGGTAAAAATATTGCTCCATCCGTAAAACATATGTTTTAAATTTCTAAATTTATATATCACAAAATAATACAACTATGAGATGGACTGACGACAGAGGCGGCAACGTGGAAGACAGGCGTGGACTAGGCGGCGGAGCCGTTGTAGGAGGCGGACTGGGAACTTTAATTATTGCTGCCATCATTTTTTTCCTGGGAGGAGACCCTTCTTCCATACTTTCTTCCAGCAGCAGTTCCGGACCTGCACCAACCGAACAGCGGGAACTATCCGCAGAAGAAAGAAAAATCGGGGAAATGGTAGATATGATGGGCAAATGGAATACCATTACCTGGGAGCAGGTATTCAGTGAAAACGGAATGACCTATGAACCTCCGAAAATCGTACTTTTCGAAAACACAACACAATCAGGATGTGGAACCGCCCAAGCTGCAATGGGTCCTTTTTATTGTCCGGCAGACCAGTCTGTGTATATGGACATGAGCTTTTTTAATGAGCTTCAGCAAAGGTTTGGTGCTAAAGTAACGGAATTTACGGTTGCCTATGTACTTGCCCACGAAGTTGGCCATCATGTTCAGACCCTTCTGGGAACCACCCAAAAAGTAGATCAAATGCGGAGAAGCGGACAATACAGCGAAGCAGAAATGAACAGAGTTTCCGTTGCTACGGAATTACAGGCAGACTTTTATGCCGGGCTTTGGGCCAAAAGAACAGATGCTGAAAAAAATATCCTGGAACCTGGAGATATACAATCTGCCATTGATGCCGCAGAAGCTGTTGGGGATGATAATATCCAGAAAAGATCTCAGGGATATGTCAATCAGGAAAGTTTTACACACGGTTCTTCTGCTCAGCGTAAAGAATGGTTCATGAAAGGATACAACACCGGAGACATCAGACAGGGGGATACTTTCAACCAGCTGTTGAGATAGATAAAATTAACCTAAAATAAAAAGCCCTGAAGAAAATCTTCGGGGCTTTGTTTATTGCAATTCGATTGGATTACTGTTTTTCTTGGCTTCTTCTTTTACCCGCTCTTCCATTCTTTTTCTCATTTCCGCAGGATTTCCACCGCCGCCTCGGTTACCGCCAATTCTCATTGGCCCACCACCTTGCGACATGAAAGCCATAGGATCTTCCATAAATTTTTTCTGCTGCTTTATGTAGTCGGATCTTTTTACTTTAATGGTATTACCGAATTGGTTTAATGTAGGAAAATCAGCAATTTTATAATTTTTCATCAGATCGAAAGAATATTCGCCTTTATCATCTTCTACCTTTACGATAAGTCCGGGAAGCCCTCCGAATTTGTAAGGTCCGTCCTGATAAGGCAAATCCGTAGTAAACCAAGCCGTCCATTTTCTGCCTCCGAAATCAGTTTCTGCTTTCTGTACTTTATATTCACCTATTTTTGTAGTTTCCGGCATGATCTTCCAGTTCAGAGGCCTGTCTTCCTCATAAGTGTAAACATCCCTTCCTATTCTGTCCTTAAAAATGGTCTTCTGATCTTTTTTATCTTTTTCTATAGAATAATTGATATTCGATCTCAGACTTTCCATCTGGTCCCTGTTGAATCCTCTTGCTCCACCGCTTTGCATGGCAGCCTGTATAACAGAGTCTCTTTTAATCCTGTTTTCAGAGTAGAACATTGATTTTTCCGGAGAAATATCCAGGTATGCATTTTCCGTTTTAATGTTATCTTTGTCAGACGCATTCGGCTTCATGGTAACCTGATAGACAAATCTGTTAGTCTGCGCTATAACAGTCTGCATGAATAATGATAAAATGATGATTCCTAATTTTTTCATTAAGGTAAATTTATAGTTTGGATTTTGAAATCTTTGCAAAGTTAAAGCCATCAATAATAAAAATTGATAAAATAAAATCGCTAATTTTTATATACTAATTATTGTTCGTATTTTTGCACTATTAAATCATTCTAAATAAATACAATGATAAAAGTATCAGATCAAGCAAAGGCAAAAGCAGTCCAGCTAATGACAGAGGAAGGCTTTAACCCTGCTGAAGATTATATAAGAGTAGGGGTAAAAAGCGGAGGATGTTCTGGTTTAGAATATGTTTTGAGGTTTGACAACCAAAAAGCAGACACTGATCAAATTTTTGAAGACAATAATATTAAAATTGTTGTCGACAAAAAATCAATCCTCTACCTTGCAGGGACAACTCTTGAATATTCAGGAGGATTAAACGGAAAAGGATTTGTTTTTAACAATCCTAATGCATCCAGAACATGCGGATGCGGTGAAAGTTTTTCTCTTTAAATTTAAGATTTAAGTAAGAAAATAGGAGGCTTTATATTTTATTTAGAAAATAGTGATCTAAAAGGCTCCAAATACAAAAACAGAAAATAAAAATAATTCGGAGATACAAAATTTTGAATTTCGAATTTTGAATTTTTGAATATAAATTATGAATAAATATACCGAAGACGATTTACGCGTCGACTTAGAAAATAAAAAATACGAATTCGGATGGGAAACGAAAATCGATTACGAAGATTTTCCTACCGGTCTGAATGAAGATATCATCCGCGCTATTTCTGCAAAAAAAGAAGAGCCGGAATGGATGACGGAATGGCGCTTGGAATCTTTCAGAATCTGGCTGAAAATGACAGAGCCGGAATGGGCCAATATTAAATATGAAAAACCGGATTTCCAGGCGATTAAATATTACGCAGCTCCGAAAGTAAAGCCTGAGCTGGCAAGTCTTGACGAAGTTGACCCTGAATTGATCAAAACTTTTGAAAAATTAGGAATCAATATCGAAGAGCAGAAAAGACTTTCCGGTGTTGCTGTAGATATTGTAATGGACTCCGTTTCTGTGAAGACCACTTTCCAGGAAACCTTAATGGAAAAAGGAATTATCTTCTGCTCTATTTCGGAAGCCATTAAAAATCATCCGGACCTGGTAAGAAAATATCTTGGAAAAGTAGTTCCGAGAGGTGATAATTTTTATGCCGCCCTGAATTCTGCCGTATTCTCTGACGGAAGTTTCTGCTATATCCCGAAAGGCGTAAGATGCCCAATGGAACTTTCAACCTATTTCCGTATCAATCAGGCAGGAACAGGACAGTTTGAAAGAACGCTGGTGATTGCCGATGAAGGAAGTTATGTTTCTTATCTGGAAGGGTGTACTGCACCATCAAGAGATGAAAATCAGCTTCACGCAGCTGTTGTTGAATTGATCGCTTTAGATAATGCTGAAATAAAATATTCAACCGTACAAAACTGGTATCCGGGAAATGAAGAAGGAAAAGGCGGAGTTTTCAATTTCGTAACGAAGAGAGGACTTTGCGAAAGAAATGCAAAAATCTCCTGGACACAGGTAGAAACAGGCTCTGCAGTAACATGGAAATATCCTTCATGTATATTAAAAGGAGACGGATCCATTGGTGAGTTCTACTCTATCGCGGTGACAAACAATCATCAATATGCAGATACAGGAACAAAAATGATCCATATCGGTAAAAATACGAAGTCCACAATTATCTCTAAAGGTATTTCTGCCGGGAAGTCACAAAATTCATACAGAGGTCTTGTTAAGGTCATGCCTTCTGCAAAAGGAGCCAGAAATTTCTCGCAATGTGACTCTCTGCTGATGGGTAATGAATGTGGAGCGCACACTTTCCCATATATTGAAATTAAAGATCCTTCTGCACAGCTGGAGCATGAGGCAACAACTTCAAAAATAGGGGAAGACCAGATTTTCTACTGCAACCAAAGAGGAATTGACACAGAAAGAGCTATTGCTCTGATTGTAAACGGTTTCAGTAAGGAAGTTTTAAATAAATTACCTATGGAGTTTGCCATTGAAGCTCAGAAATTACTTGAGATTTCTTTAGAAGGTTCTGTCGGGTAATATATGTAAACATTAAGAAGTTAAGTTTTTTTAAACTCTCTTAAATTCTTAACGTTCAAAATATTAAGGAATTGATAAAATCAATTCTTTTAAAGAAAAATTAATATGACAAAAACACAAATAACACAACTTTCTTATGACATTGTAGGATGCGCCATCAAAGTACATAAGGAATTAGGCCCGGGCTTATTGGAAAGTGTTTATGAAATGTGTTTGGCATATGAGTTAAGAGAAAAGGGATTTTTAGTTAATCAACAAATTAGCACCAAAATCAGTTATGGAAAAATTGAAATTGAAACTCCGCTAAAAGTTGATTTACTTGTAAATGATTCAATTATTATAGAAATCAAAACTGTTGAAAGTTTATTGCCCGTCCATCAGGCTCAGCTGATGACTTATATGAAAATATTGGAAAAGCCTCAAGGTCTTTTAATTAATTTTTATACGGACAATATAACAAAGTCGATGATTCCTTTAATAAATGAGTATTTTTCAAAACTCCCGGAATAATATTTTGTTCAATTAAGTTAAATTTACTGCAATAGCTTAATTAACTTAATTTAAAATCAATTTTATTGATTTGCTTAAAAAAAATAAATGTTACATTAAGACTAATAACTTAAATTCTTAATGTTTAAAAAGAAAAAAAGAAAAGTATTTCATTGATAAGCGTTAGCGCCTTTGTTATTTTAAAAAACCAAAGGAAGATTAAAAATCTTAGTCTAGCCTTGCGATAAATTAGAAAATATGTTAGAGATAAAAAACTTACACGCCAGAATTGAAGACGGCGCAGAAATTTTAAAAGGAATTAATCTTGAAATAAAGCCGGGTGAAGTTCATGCTATCATGGGACCAAACGGAGCCGGGAAATCAACACTCTCTTCCGTAATCGCAGGAAAAGAAGATTATGAAGTTACAGATGGAGAAATCATTTTCGGAGGTGAAAACATTATTGAAGATGCTCCTGAGGAAAGAGCACACAAAGGAATTTTCCTTTCTTTCCAGTATCCGGTAGAAATTCCGGGAGTTTCTGTAACCAACTTCATCAAAGCAGCGATGAACGAAAACAGAAAAGCCAACGGATTAGACGAAATGCCTGCCAAGGAAATGCTTTCGATGATCCGTGAGAAATCGGAAAAATTAGGTATTAAAAAAGATTTCCTTTCAAGATCATTAAACGAAGGATTTTCCGGAGGTGAAAAGAAAAGAAATGAAATTTTCCAAATGATGATGCTGGATCCGAAACTGGCTATTCTTGACGAAACAGATTCAGGATTGGACATTGATGCACTGAGAATAGTTGCAGACGGTGTTAATGCTTTTAAAAATGAAGGAAATGCAGTTCTTCTGATTACCCACTATCAGAGACTGCTTAATTATATACAACCTGATTTCGTACATGTATTGGCCAACGGGAAAATCATCAAAACAGGTGATAAATCTCTTGCGCTGGAACTGGAAGAAAGAGGTTACGACTGGCTTTTAAATTAATTAAAAGATAAGAATTCAGAGATTCATCTCTTAGTTTAACAATTCAGCCAAACAAAAAAAGAAAAAATGGTGCAAACCACAGATATACCAGTAATGGCATTAAAAGAACAGATTACAGAAAATCATAACAAATTTTTGGAGAGCCTTCGTCATAGATTCCTGGACGAAAAAAGAAAAGCAGCTCTTCAAAGATTTGAAAGAATAGGTTTTCCTACAAAAAAAGACGAAGAATATAAATATACCAATCTCAAGGAGATTACCGAAAAAACCTATAACTTTTTCCCGAAAGAAAGCCACAATATCACCAAAGAGCAATTGGATAATCTGCATTTGGGTGAAGAAAATTTTGACTGGATTACTTTCGTAAATGGTAAGCTTCATAAAGAACTTTCAAAAGTTTCTATTGA
The DNA here is from genome assembly GCF_900129385.1 of Chryseobacterium takakiae. Classification (GTDB taxonomy): domain Bacteria; phylum Bacteroidota; class Bacteroidia; order Flavobacteriales; family Weeksellaceae; genus Chryseobacterium; species Chryseobacterium takakiae. The sequence continues at coordinate 206,963 of NZ_FQVO01000005.1, forward strand.
AAATGTAGAGTTTCTTTCATTTAATTATGCTTTAAATGATGAGCAACACAGAGAGGTTTTCGATACCTACTTCAATACAATTGCTTCGAAAGATTCTGCTTTTACCAATCTGAATGAGGCCTATTGCAAATATGGATTCTTTTTGAAGGTTCCTAAAAATGTAATAATCGAAAAACCGATTCACATTTTCTACATCTCTCAAAATCAGGAAGAAAACACCTTCTATAATACGAGAAATTTATTAATCGTAGAAGAAGGTGCCAAAGTGGAAATTATTGAAAGTCACCACAACTTTGACAGCACGTATGTACTTACAAATTCGGTAACAGAAATTTTCACGTACCCCAACGCAAAGGCAGACTGGCATAAAGTACAAAACGATAACGATACTTCTTATCTCATTGACAGTACTTTTGCAAGACAGGAAAAAGACAGTTTAACCACTGTCAATACATTTTCTTTCGGAGGAAAGCTGGTGAGAAATAACCTGGATTTTATTCATAACGGATCCAATATCAATTCGTTTATGAACGGAATTACCATTATCGGTAAAGATCAGCTCGTAGATCATCACACAGCGGTTCACCATAATTTCCCGAACTGTGAAAGTTACCAGAATTATAAAGGTATTTTCAACGGAAAATCTCACGGAGTTTTCAACGGAAAAGTTTTTGTTGATAAAATAGCCCAGAAAACAAATGCGTACCAGCAGAATAACAATGTTTTGCTGAGCGAAGGAGCAAGTATTGATACAAAACCTCAGCTGGAGATTTTTGCAGATGATGTAAAATGTTCTCATGGATGTACCGTAGGACAATTAAATGAAGATGCTCTGTTCTACTTAAGAGCAAGAGGTATTTCTAAAAAAGAAGCTCAGGCTTTATTGCTCTATGCTTTCGCAAATGATGCAATGCAGAATATAGATATTGAGCCGTTGAAAGAAAAAATTTCTAAGCTTTTAGCCGAGAAACTGGAAGTTGATATAGAATTTTAGTAATATATAATTGATAATAGTAAGCACTTCATATTTTATTGGAGTGCTTTTTTTATTCATCTTTATCAAAGCTTCAAGGTTTTAAAAACCTTGAAGTTATAATCTGCAGATGTATTTACTTTTTAATCCACCACTGGCTGTCTTTTCTGTCGGAACGTTTTACGCCATTATCCAAGGTGTAAGCAAAACCTACCCCCAGCGTTTGTTTAAGCTGTGTTTTTTTAATTTGATTATGATCATACATCAAATCCACTGTAATATTTGAGGAGATGAATTTATTAACTTTTAAATTCAAGATCAATCCGTACGCAAGAACCAGTCTTTCAGGATGATCCAGATAGTTGGAAAAAACAGAAGCAGTATTGGTAATATTTACATTTTCCATCAATTTAACTTTATAATACGCTGTGCCGAGAAAACCGTACTGTAATAAAGAATTATCACCGTCAGCTTTCAAGCCGTATGTTCCTGCAGTCTGAAGATCTTCATCAAAAACGAACGTCCATCTTGCATTGGAAGGCCGCAATGTTACATTGATGTTATCATTCGGCCGGTAAGTGATCCCCATCCCGACATTCAGATAACCGGGAGCCATAAAATTAGAAATTTTCTTAGCCTCAGGATTATTGCCATCTTCATATCCTACCGTAAACTGAGAGATAACCCCGGCTCCCACGGAAAGATACCAGCTTTTTGAAACCCTTCTTCCGTAATTCGTGGAAACATTAATCACATCCTGGGTTTTTCTCACCCCAATTCCCTGAGTATCATTTTGTCCGTAATTTAAGAGAATAATATTTTCCCACAAATCCTTATCTTTTTCGTAGGTAATATTATAATCTGCTCCCAAAAGCCAGCCTACGTTATTGGCTCCACCCCCAACCCAATTGGAGAATGCTGCCTGATTGATCATTAAAGACTGCTTGCCGAGAACTGACCAGTGCTTAACAGTATCTGTCTTTATAGATGCAGTGTCCAGAATGACCTGCGAATTGACGAAAATCCCCAAATAAAGGGTAAGAATTAATAAAAGCTTCTTCATGAGTTCAGGATTTCATTGTACAAAATTCTCAACAAAAATATTAAATATAAATTTTATGACGGAAAGCACAGTATTAAATCTCATATTCAAGGTATTAAAAAACAAAATTGAGTGACAATTCGATGGATGAAAAATTAAATCAAGGCAAAAAATTACTTTTTGGCTGAAATAAAAGACCATCATCAAAAATTCATCGCCAAATTTTCCGAAATTTATCGTTGGCTTTTCGTTTGACATATACACTGCATGCTAAAAAATAATGTAATTTCCAAAAAAGCTATTATAAACCCGTTGCTGATGCTTTCAGCCATGTGGCTGGGATATTTTCTTCAGCTTCAAGGCTTTTTTGAAAGTTGCTTTGGTGCCATTATTCCTTTATTGCCTGAAGGTCTGCTGGGAATCATCACTTCTCCTCTGCTGCACGGAAATCTGGATCATATTGTGGGCAATTCCGTCCCTATCGTGATCCTGATGTTTCTTCTGTATCAGTTTTATCCGATGGTTGCCAATAAAGTATTTATAATCGGCTGGCTTGCTACTGGTCTTTTGGTTTGGCTGTTACCGCCCATCGATATTATAACCGGCGATTATCTTTATACATGTACCATCGGAGCCAGCGGCGTGGTATATGTTCTCGCTTTCTTTCTTTTCTTCAGCGGTATTTTTAAATGGAATATGAAGCTGCTTACCATCTCCTTGCTTGTTGTGTTGTATTACGGAAGTTTGGTTTGGGGTATGCTGCCGGAAGAATTGTTTTATAACCTTCAGGAACCGAGCAAAATCGCATGGCAGGCGCATATTGCAGGCGCTGTTGTGGGTGTAATTCTTGCCTTTATGTTTAAGAAAGCAGGCGAAAAAAAGAAAAAATACATTTGGGAATTCCCGAATTATTACAGTGAAAAAGACGATAAATTATGGCAGGAGTACAAAGAAAATCATCCTGAGGATTTTCTGGAACTGCCTTATAAAGAAAAAGATGACATCTGGAAACACCTTGATGAGCTGAGAAGAAAATAAGTCAGTAAAGAAATTATCTCTTTCAAGATCTACGCTAAATTCAATACATTTGCCAAAACAACACAAATGTATTCTGAAGAACATCTTTACTCTATTGCCCTCCGTGAATGTAACTTAATCGGTGATATTAATTTCCACAAACTTGTGCGCACTTTCGGAAGTGCAAAAAAAGCATGGCTGAATGCCAGGAAAGACTACAAAAAACTTGACGGCTTTGGCTATCGGATGGTTGCTGATATCGGAAATCCCGACCATCTGAAGTTTGCGGAAAATGAACTTACATTTTGCGAAAAAAATAATATTATAATTAATCTCAGGCATTTTGGTGACCTTCCGGAATTGCTCAATGAATGCAATGATGCTCCGGCAATTCTTTATCAAAAAGGAAGTTTTGATGACACAAACCAGCGGATCAGCCTGGTAGGAACCCGAAATATGACGGCATATGGACAACAGTTTCTCATTGATTTTTTTGAAGAAACTAAATCCTGTAATTATATTTCCGTGAGCGGACTTGCCTTGGGTGTTGATAAGGAGGTTCATGAACAGTCTGTTGAAAAAGGAATTCCTACAACAGCCGTTTTAGCACACGGATTTCATATGATTTACCCTTCAAAAAACAGAAAACTATCTGAAAAAATTTTGGAAGAAGGCGGTGCATTATTCACAGAATTCAATTCTTCCCGGAAACCGGACCGTGAAAATTTTATCCAGCGAAACAGAATTGTTGCCGGTTTATCGCCTTCAACAATCGTTGTTGAGACTGCTTTTGGTGGCGGATCGGTAAGTACTGCGACATTCGCCAACCAATACAACCGCGAAGTTTTCGCCTTGCCCGGAAAAATTACAGATAAACAGAGCCAGGGCTGCAATCATCTGATTTACCACAACAAGGCAGCATCTATTTCTACCATTAAAGATCTTATTGATGATTTAGGCCTTAAAAAGCCTAAAGTAAAAATGGATGAACTATTTTCACGCAGTGAAACCAAGATTCAATTAACTGAAAATCAACAATTAATATTTAATCTTATATTAAAATATCCACAGATCTCTTTAGATGAAATTATTGAGAAAACGGAACTAGCATCTCATAAAATTTTACCCATAATTCTGGATTTGGAGCTTTTGGGGAAAGTAAAATCACTTTCGGGGAGACAATTTATTGCAATATGAGATTTAACCATTTCTTAATATTGCATTATTTTAAACATAACATTTAATTTTTAATAAAATTAACGGTTAAATTATTAACTTAATAATATTAACTAATTATATTATTAAACTTTCAGCAATCATTCATTAAGGTGTTGTGAATCTTGAAAAAAAAATTAAATTTGTTGGCAATAATATTCAACCCTAATATATGGAACAATATAATATTGACCAGAAAATCCAAGAGTTTATAGCAAAAATTGAGGCCAAAAACCCTAATGAGCCAGAATTTTTACAAGCCGTAAAAGAAGTTGCTGTTACAGTAATTCCGTTTATTATGACTAAGAAGGAATATACGGGCATGAAACTTCTTGAAAGAATGGCGGAAGCTGAAAGAATCATCATCTTCAGGGTTCCGTGGGTTGACGACAAAGGCGAAATCCAGGTAAACAGAGGATTCAGAATTCAGATGAACTCTGCTATCGGACCATATAAAGGAGGAATCCGTTTCCATCCTACCGTAAATCTTTCGGTTCTAAAATTCTTAGCTTTTGAGCAGGTATTCAAAAACTCGCTTACGACACTTCCGATGGGAGGTGGAAAAGGAGGTTCAGACTTTGATCCGCAAGGAAAATCTGATATGGAAGTGATGCGTTTCTGCCAGGCTTTTATGACGGAGCTTTGCAAGCATATCGGACCGGAAACCGACGTTCCTGCGGGAGACATCGGGGTAGGTGCCAGAGAAATCGGGTATCTGTTCGGGCAGTATAAAAAAATCAGAAATGAGTTTACCGGAGTACTTACCGGTAAAGGCCTTGCATACGGAGGATCTTTGATCCGTCCTGAAGCTACAGGATATGGTGTAGTATACTTCGCGGAGCAGATGCTTAAAACGATCGGGCAAACATTTAAAGACAAAATCGTAACGGTTTCAGGTTTCGGAAATGTAGCATGGGGCGTAATTAAAAAAGTATCTGAACTTGGCGGAAAAGTAGTGACGATTTCCGGGCCGGACGGTTATATTTATGATAAAGACGGGATCGACGGCGAAAAAATCGATTATTTATTAGAATTAAGATCTTCCGGAAATAACAGAGCTGAAGATTATGCTAAAAAATATCCATCTGCACAGTTTTTTGCTGGGAAGCGTCCTTGGGAAGTGAAGTGTGATGTTGCTATTCCATCTGCAACTCAAAATGAGCTTGATCTTGAAGATGCTAAACTTCTTGTTGAAAACGGATGTGTTTGCGTAACTGAAGCGGCCAACATGCCATCAACTTTAGATGCTATCAATTATTTCCTTGACAATAAAGTGCTATTCTCTCCGGGGAAAGCTTCCAACGCTGGAGGTGTCGCAACTTCGGGTCTTGAAATGACACAAAACTCTATCCGTTTGAACTGGACTTCCGAAGAAGTTGACGCAAGACTGAAAGAAATCATGATCGGAATTCATAAAGCCTGCAGAGACTACGGTAAAGAGGAAGACGGCTATGTAAACTACGTGAAAGGTGCCAATATCGCCGGCTTCGTGAAAGTTGCAGAAGCAATGCTCGCTCAGGGAGTCGTATAAAATACAAAGGTTGGGAATTTCCCGACCTTTTTTCATACAACCTGTTCCCGGGATTATAAATGGGATAAAAGTAAAAAGTGAAAGGAGAAAGCGTTGATGATTCAACGCTTTTTATTTTGTGAAATGCAGTATCCTAAAACATTTTATTTTAAGATCAAAAAAAATCCTGAAAAATTTCAGGATTCTTTATTGGCATTATCTACTTATTTTTCTTTTTCATTTTTCTGTCGCCGGTAGTTGCATCTCTGTTTTTCCAGTTGGCTGTATCGGTTTTAGATGTATCCCAATTGTTATTGTTGTTATTGTTGTTATTGGTTCCGTTATTCATGGTACCGTTTGTTCCGTTGTTCATGTTGTCATTTCTCATGTCTCTGTTCCTGGTTGTGTCAGGTTTTACAGTGTCTGTCTTCTGTGGGGTAGTTTGTGCAGATACTGCGATCGTTCCAAACATTGCTAAAGCTGTTGCTAAAATTAAATTTTTCATAATATAATGATTTGGTGTTGGTTGTGTTATAGTAAGTACAATAATCATACAAAGTGGTAGGTATAAAAATGTTTTAACTTGATTTATAATAATTTAAGACAAATTATATTATAAACAGGTTGAAGGAAAATCCCGGACTATAAGATCCGGGATTCCATTTCTACTTTACTAAATTTAAATACTTACTTCGACTTTTTCTTTTTAGACTTCTTTTCTTCTTTGGTCGCTTCATCATTAAGCTTGGCAGTATCCGCATTTGGATCTGCAGTTACACTGGCTGAAGCATCAGTTGCAGTGGTTGCTGCCGCCGCGTCTGTTGTTGAAGCTGCATTGGTATTTTGAGTTTGGGCTGTTCCGGAGGAATTTGCTCCCCATTCTGAAGTAGCCTGTGTCCCCTGTTGAGGCTGAGTTGTCGTTTGGTTATTAGGATTTTGGGTTTGAGACGGGTTTTGTTGTGTGCTGTCCGTCTGAGCTGATACTGCGATTACTCCGACTAATGTAAACGCTGCTGTTAAAACTAACTTCTTCATAATAATTAATATTTTATTTATTAAATGGTTGTTTAACTTAAACGTCATCATTTTGTAGAATATTATCTGCAAAGCCTTTATTTAACGTACTTTATATTTATTTAAGAATGATTTTGGATTATATGCTATTTTGCTAAATTTTTCATAATTCGCTCCACAAACTCGTATGCAGCAGGGCAAATCAGGGTATTTTTCATTGTAAGATTGTTGATCTGATAAATCTTTTTACGGTCCGTATGCGGGTACTCCCGGCAGGCTTTTGGACGTACTTCGTAAATAGAGCACGTGTTATCACTGTTTAAAAAGAAGCAGGGAAGATGCTGCAGGACTTTATCGTTATCTTCATCAATACGAAGATATTTGGCTTCAAAATCAGCAGGTTTCATTCTAAGATGTTTTGCTATTCTTTCAATATCTTTTTCCGTATAAAGAGGACCTGTGGTTTTGCAGCAATTGGCGCATTGCAGACAGTTTATATTTTCGAAAACTTCATCATGCGTTTCCTGAACTATATAGTCCAGATTTTTCGGCGGCTTTTTCTTAATCCCATCAAGAAATTTTTTATGCTCTTTTTGCTTTTGTAAAGCCTGTTTTTTGTATAAGTCTAAATTCATTTATTCTTTTCTTCCTTAAATTCCGGAAGATCCGTTTGTTGATAATGGCTGATTTTATCCAGATCCAGCACTGTTGAAAGGTGCTCCTGGTCCGGATAATACATCGGGATAAATTTGGCTCCGTACACAATTTCTTCCGAAACATAAGACGTGCGCTGTACTACCGTATTGGAAAATACTTCATCAAATGCACGCACATGAACGATGATTTCAATATCCGTTTTTTTAAAATCCTCGTCAGAAAACCCGAAGAACGGTGAATCCTCATCAATCACATGAACGATTGTCCAGTTCAGCGCCAGCGTATTAATTTTGTTGAGCCGTGTTTTCAGTGTATAAAAATTACTTTTCTTTATATTGTTTTCGATCACTTCAATAGCAGCTGAAACCGTAACCTCGGCATCCGTTAAAGAATTATTTTTATAGGGAGCAAGCCTGAACATCAGCGCTGTTTTGTCCGTGAAAGGAGCAATCAGCGCGATATCTGAAAATTTCAGATAGGCTCTCGGTCTTGAAAATCTCCCGTAAAAAAGTCCCGTTGCAATGGCAAAGGTAAGCAATCCGAGGAAAGCTTCAAAGGTTGCCACAAGACTTGCCATGAAGCCCACCGGCGCAATTCTTCCATATCCCACAGTGGTAAAGGTCTGGGAGCTAAAGAAAAAAACATCAATAAATTCGTTTACCGGATCACTTTTATCAATCCCCGTTAGGTGCTCTACACCAATAAGATAATAAATGAATGCAAAAAACAAATTGACCAGAACATATGCAATCACCAGATAAGAAAGGAAATTAAAGGTTGACAGCTCCAGCATGGTATGATACCAGCTGAACCGGTTGAAAATATTCACGCCTTTCCTTCTGACGTTCGGAAGACCGTCCTTGTTGATAAATCTCCCTGATGCATTATCCCCGAAACCACTGTTATCCGTATTTTTCTGACGAATTTTTTGCCTGAATTCTCTTGCCATGTATGATCATTTTGTTTTTAATTTCACCCAATCAGCAGAATGCTTATCACATTCATCTATCTGAAGTAACATGCAAAGATAGAATATTGTTTTCATGAAATTTATCAAAATGTTTCGGATAATGTGAGTGAAAAACATTTTTAATATTTAACGAAATACCATTCAATTTATACCAGTAAAACGTATCTCGCTCTCTGGAAATTTCTTTTAAATATTTAATACAATTTATTGATTTTTTATTGATTTAATATTATACGACGTGTTCTGTCGCTTCTGTGATGGATATTTGCTTTAAGAAAATACAAAGAATGAAACAGGATTTTAAGACTTCCGGTGGATATAGATTAGCCTGAAGACCACCTAAAAAAATAAGGCTGAAACCTGAAGTGACTCTCATAAAAAGAGGCTTCAAATCTTAACCTTAACAAGCAAAACAAAATTACAAAAAAAATGTCCACAAATGAAAGAATTGCCAATCCCGGCAATCCCACTACTCAGAACACCTCTCAAACATTATTCAGATTCATAAGCATGAGAAACCCTCAGCTTACCGAAACCAAGAAAGAAAATTTAGGATTTATCCACAGACCTGTTTTAAATAATGCCTTTGATCAGGCTGTGAAAAACAGATCCGGAATTTCAAAAATTCAGGCATTGGAAAATCAATGTAAATCTTTCCCTTCCCCTTTTTCAGAAAAAGATCTTGAAAACAGCCAATATGCCGGTCTGCTGAAAATAGGCAGAAAAATAGCCAAAAAGGAAACGCTTTCGGCCGCGGAACTTACCCGGACAAAAGATGCCTATTCTTCCGGGCAGACCGAATTTGAAAAACTGTGGGAAAATCTGATTTTTCAGGTCGTTACCCAAAAAGATTTTTATGCTAAAGAAGCGTTGGTTCATATTTTAAAAGCTTTGCATGTAGGCTACGCGCAGACCCTTTCTTTAACCGAAGAACTTACAAAAATAAACGGTACCAATTTAGTGGCAAAAGCATTGGATGCTAAAGTGGTAATGCCAAAAGAACTTTTCGTAGAAGAAGAAATATCAGGATCTTCATTAGCCTCTAAAATGGCAACATCCGAAACATCAGCACTTTCAAATAAAACACAGGAAAGAATAAAAGCTGATGCCCAAAGGGATTTAGCAGTAACTCAGGCGCTTCTTAAAAAAGAACAGCTTGAAAAATTGAATTCGGAACTGGAAAATATCCAGAAAGCATATCATAATTCCAAAACGAAAGCTTATCAGTCTGCTTATAATGAATATACTGCCGCATATCAGTCTCAAAAAGAAGAGTATGAAAAAGTTTTTGAAGAAATCAACTATTTAACGGAACATAAAGCATCCGAAGAAGAGCTGATACGTTTACATGAAAGATTGAAAGAGCTCGAAGTTCCTCCGTTTGAATTTTCGTATCAAAACGAGATTACTATTTCAGACCTTCAGAGAAAGCTGTCTCCTGAGTCATTCGAACTGTTTATGACCCTTTTTGCGTATCAGGAAATGGGCGAATTATTTTACTCTCAAATACCGCCAACAGCAAAAACAGAAGTAGTTTCAGAATCAGAATTGAGAATAGGGACACAAGTTCTACAGATCGACGAAAGCTATCAAACCTTTGAAGATCTGATTTATCAGGTGCAAAATCATATTTCACAGGAAATGCAATCTGCCCTTGACAATACCGTTTTGGAGCAGACTCAATATGCAAATTTGGGAGGAGCATTAATTCCGGTTGGAAATTCATTGGTGAGAACACATTTGGCGTACAGCCTTTTGCCGGTCTGGAGAAGATCTGCCTTCGTCCAGGATAACGGATTTCTCAATTTCTCTTTTGAAGTGCAGGATAATTCCTGGAGTGTTGCCAATGCAAAAATTATATTGGAATCTAATACAGGATATCATGAAGAAACATTGGCAAATATTGATGTCCTTAACGGAATGATCAGTTTCCCTGCAGTAATGGTCAATAAATTTTCATCAATAAGCAAAATTCGAATTGATATTTACTTCAGCAACGGAAGAGAAGCGTATCTGGAACTGCTTAAAATTCCTAATAATCAAATACAGACAGGATTACTTACATTAAAACCAGGCAAAGAAGATCCGAGAGGAGAAGAGCCGGAAGTGGTATCAGCCGGAAGAAAACTGTTCGGGCTGAAAAGATTGGGAATTGCAGAATACATGAAAGTAGTACAGAGTACCCACGCTTATGTTCCGGGAGATGTTACGCATATTGAAAATATCATGGCAAAAGAGTTCAAGCAAAAGTCTACCCGAAGACTGAGAAAAAGTGAAATTCAGACCACTGCTTCTAAAGCTACAGAACGTGAGACCCTTAGTGATACAACCAGCACCACAAGACACGATATGCAGTCGGAAGTTGCCAATGTTATCATGAAAGATACCACCGCACAGGCACATGCCAATTGGAGAAGCGGAGAAACCCCTTATGGAATATTTGAAGCCGGAGGAAGCCTTGCTACCCACAATGCCAAAGAAAACAGCGTAAGACAGGCGATAACGCAATCGCAGGAAATCACCAATAAAGCAGCCGACAGATTGCTTACTAAAATTGCAGAAGAAAGGATTGAAAAAATTATTGAAGAATTTGAAGAAAATAACGCTCACGGCTTCGACAACAGAAACGGTGACAAGCATGTTGTAGGCATTTACCGATGGGTAGATATGAAATACAAGAATCAGATCTACAATTACGGAAAGCGTACCATGTTTGAATTCATGATCCCGGAGCCGGCAAGATTACACAGACTGGCTTTGGCAGTAGCAAAGGCAGATGTGCTTACTGCGCCGGTAGATCCAAGAAAAGCACCGGCTCCTTACACGATGCCGAATTCTAAAGCAGCCACAAAAACCTTACTGCAATATTGGGCGGATATTTACGGAGTAACGCTTACAGACGAAATGCCCGGCAAAGAGGTTATTCTTAATGCCAACGGAAGCCCTCAGACAGAAGGAGAAGGCACGTTCTTCGATGCCAACCTGGAGATTCCGGACGGATACAAGGCAACCACCGCAACCATTGTTTGGGCATACAATAAACAGAGAAACAGATCAGGTTTCTGGCAGGGAAATTATATTTTGCCCGCTTATTTATCTTTCGGAAACTTAAAAGGAGGCAGTTTTTATAAAGAAACCCGAAATCAAACGCTTAACGGAACAGAAGGAGTAAGCGGATTAAACCTTACCGGAGTATTCAACTACAGGGTATCCGGTAAAAATATCGGCGGATTTAATATTGCCTTAAAGTTCCCATGCGTTCCGAATGATGCCAATGTTCTGGCGTGGCAGACCGAAAACTTTAATGCCATCATCGAAGCGTATAAAGAAGCTTATGAGAAATTTAAAGAAGAGCAGAAGCGTCTCGATGAAGAACAAAAAGAGAAAGAAGCAGAAGCTAAAGACAAAATGGGCAATTTTTACCGTTACATGGAGAATGATGTGTTAAAGCACAACTGTATTGCCTATTTGCTACAGGATTATCTTTCTCCCAATACCATCGGACAAAACTTTACCGATGGTGACAAAATGGAAAACTTCCAGGTATTCTTAAATGAGGATCTCGATCAATACACTGCTTTAGCCAAATTCATGGAACAGGCTTTTGAATGGAATATTATGAGCTATAATTTCTATCCTTATTACTGGGCCAACAGAAAACACTGGCAGGAAATGTATATTTCGGAAAGCGTAGATCCTTTATTCAGAAGCTTTTTACAATCCGGTATGGCGAGAGTTATTGTAACCGTAAGACCGGGATTTGAAGATGCCATCCAGTTCTTCCTGAGTACCGGAAAAATCTGGAATGGTGAAGAAGTTCCTGTAATCGGAGACCCAATGTACATGAGTATTGTGGATGAAATGAGAGAACCGGTAGGAATCAAGCAGGGAAAACCGTGGATTACCAAACTTCCTACCACCCTTACGATTCTTCAGGAAGGTTCTGCCGGACTGAGAACAACAACTGCATTGCCGTTCAGCGCAGAAAATCCACTGGAGTTTGAGAATCCGGAAGAAGTGGTTACCTCGTCAGAATTTGCCATTACGGATGCGCAGTTAAGTTCGGGGGCACACCGTTTCGTGGAAAATATCGATATCAAAGACGGTAATCTGCAGCTGACCACAGATAGTGATCCGAGAAAGGTCATTGCCCAGATCTCCATGCAAAGCATCAAAAACAATCTTCCTTAAATAATCTTTGGCAGTATACTAAAAGCCAGAAGTTAAATATTAACCTGCTTTAGGCAAGTGGCGGTTAGAAAAAGAGCTAACCGCCATAAGCCAAAAGCTAAAAGCAAAAAATGATGACTTACGAAGAATATTTAAAAGAGATAGAAGATTTTGATGACATTACCCAACAGGAACTTTTAGCCGATTTTCAAAACCTTATTCCGCTGGATAATCCTTCTATGATGCAGCAAATGGGATATGGGGGATTTCAGGATTTTATGAAAGTGAAAAATGACGCTCAGACAATGCAATTGGGAGAGACGATACGCGGAATGAATAATGTGAGTCCTTTGGTTACAATGAAGTTTGGGAATCAAACCTCAAAAGATATTGCATCCAAATATTTTATAGATGGTAAATCAGCTAAAAATGGAAATACTAACATTATTGAAGATATCAACATTACCGTAAAAAACGGATATAAATTCGACACCTACAGTTATTATTTTGATAATAACCACAACGGAATTTATGGAGACGGACAAGATGTACTTGCCTTCAAACTTTTGCTTTTTGTTTCTACAGACGGAAATAAAGTGAAAGAATGCTATGAGGTTGTGAAACCTGCTGGTTATGAAGTTATTCTGTTTTTAGAATCCGATGAAGATGTGTTGACCAAAGGTGTACTTTATGGAAGAATGTCAGAAAAAGTACGAAAACAGTTTACCGATGAAAAAGGAAACCTGAAAAGCAACCTTTTTGATAACGAAATCATGAAGACGGTAAGCAAATATGCAGATGTCAACCAAGATGTTGTTGAAGAACTTATGAAAAAAGGACATATAGAAAACAGCGCAATTGCAGAAGGCTTTTTTATATTCCTCAAATATGTAATGATGGGGCTTTCTGCACCTGCAAAAGCCTTAGGGTGGGTGTGCAGAAAAATAGGACATGGATTGGATTATCTTAAAATATCCGATGATTTTTGGGATACTCAAAGTGAAGATTACTTCTTTAATAAAGATAATCTCATTAAGAAAATCACCATTTCTGAAGATCTTATTAATGAGATCGACAAGCTTTTTGAAGATAAAAAGGGATTGGATCTACATGATATTACTCCCGATATTTTAGAAAGGTATATCAAAGAATATTCAGCAGCTATAAAGAATTTTATACGAGATTATAACGATTTTGTTACCCAAGAGATAGAAGCTTTTTATCAGCTTGGTAATAATGCTGTTGCTAATCTTATGGCCGGAGCAACACAAATGTGGGTTGCTTACAGATGTGGGCTGTGGAATGGTATTGTAGATTTTGTATCTTCGCTGTTAAAGTTTGCAGGAGAACTACTGGAGGCTCCTTTTAATGCAGCGCAGGATTTTCGGGCAGCAATGGAAACATTGGATAATGTCTATGACTTTTTGTTTGGAGGACATTTTAAGGAAAATCTTAAGGCAGCGGTTAAGGAAATGTATAACAGGCTGTTGGATTTTTGCAAAACTCACAATAAAGAAGATTACGATTGGGTAAGGGTTTCTTATGTAGCGGGAAGTGGAGTTGCTTTTATTGCGAGTTTTTTTATACCTTTTACACAGGTTCTGAAAGTCGCCAAGTTAGGTAAAATTGCCGAAATTGTAGGAGCCGTAAACAAGGAAGTAGGAGCGGTGCTTTCAGCTACAGCAAAGTATGGAAAAGATCAGGCATACAAGGCGATAAGTAATTTACTGGAAATCTTTTCAAAAGGTGGCAAAGCATTTTGGGACTTTTTGAAGAAGGTTTGGGATGAGCTGGAAAAATGGTTTCTGAGCGAAAGGTATAAACTTTCCAAAGCCAAAGAATTTCTGGGATTAGGCTTTAGTAAAGAAACTTCAGAAACTTTAGGCAATCTTGGATTGAAACCTAAACTTGATGGTTTCCGATCGACTGCAACCCCAATGAATGTTCCATATGGAAACTTCATAACCAGATTGGAATATAAAGGTTTTACAGTTTTTAGAGGGAGTAAAAAAGCAGTTGCAGCATTTGCCAAAGAATTAGAAGAAATGGGGGAAGAGGCAGCCATAAAACATTTAGAGGATTTATTAAATAAATTTAATAAATTTCTTCCTGAAAATTGTGACATTATTTTCAAAGATGGATCTTATAACTTTAAGGATTTATTGACAGATGAATTAGTGGGACTTGTAGAAATTAATGTAGATGAATTTTTAGAATTTGGAATATATCGTAAGGGGTTAAGTACACAAGTTACAGGAAAACAAGTTTTTAATGCTTTAATAGAGCATCTGAAAATTCGAAAGATTTCATTTAAAGGAATTAGAGGTTTGTGGTCTGGAGCGAGTGATAATGTTACTACTTTTAACAATGCTATACAAAAAGGGATGACCGCTGAGAAAGCGGCATTTGAAACATGGACAGGACAAAGAGCATTAGAGCAAGGTTATAAAAAAGTTATTATACAAGAACTAACACCTCCTACTCCGCCACATACAAAAATTTATGTTAAATTTTATGAATAATAATATATTATGGAAGATATAATAAAAATTTCTATTGAAAACAGTCAAAAAAAAATTAACAATAGAGGGTTGGATGAAATGTTAAAAGACTTTTCATCAGACGAAAAAGAATATATTTTCATTACTAATATTTTCAAAAAGGTAAATAACCAAAATGATATTATTAATGAATTAAAATTAATTAAGTCTAAAACCACACCAACTTCACTATTACTAATACTAAAAACCTTAGGCAAAATTTCAATATCAGATGCTCAACCTATTTTAGACAAAATACTACATGAATAAATTTAAGCAGTCTTCGGGCTGCTTTTTTATTTTCAAATAGGGTTTAATTAATTGTCAAGAATTTTTAGGACTTTTTGAAGAAAGTTTGGGATGAGCTGGAAAAATGGTTTTTGAGCGCAAGGTATAAACTTTCCAAAGCCAAAGAATTTCTGGGATTAGGCTTTAGTAAAGAAACTTCAGAAACTTTAGGCAATCTTGGATTGAAACCTAAACTTGATGGTTTCCGGCAAATTGGTGCGGGTATGAATCTTCCTTATGGAAACTTTATAACAAGATTAGAGTATAAAGGTTTTACAGTATTTGAGGGTAGCAAAAAACAGATAGAAACTCTCGCAAAAGAGCTAAAGGAAATGGGTGAAGAGGCTGCAATAAAATATTTGGATAATTTATTGCAGAAGATTACACTTAGAGAAATTGGAGTTTCAGAAGGAGCTGTATACAAATTTCTATTAGGAGAATATGTATCATTTGAGTTTATATCTAGAACCTCCGGTTATGTATCAGGGTATGTAGTTAAAGTGGGAGATTTATTAAGATGCCATATATTCTATACTACGGATAAATCAGGGAAGGCATTAGTTTCTTTTATGCAATATAGAACTAAGGTATTTAATATCGCTAAAAGCTTGAATCTTACACGTGTTGAATTAGAAGGTTCAACAGTTATTAATGAAGATGTATTAAAATTTGTTAAGAATCAGCAATTTGATAAAAAATTAATGGAAGTTCCGGAAGCACTTGGAGGAAACCCTGGTGAAAAAATGGACGTTTATTTTAAAGAATTTGAGATTAAATAATTAAAGTTATGAAAAATAAAGAGTATTATCAGCAAATTAAAAAAAATGGAAAAAACGTTTTTGAAGTTTATTTAGAATATAAAAAAACTTTGTCTCCTTTAGAATCTATGAAAAAAATGAGAAAAGATTTTCCTCAAATTACTTTTGAAGAAGCAAAAGAAATAATGATAATCTGTGATACGAATTATAATTCCATAGAGAAATATCAGGGAAGTATCTTAGATGATATAAAAAAAATTATAGAAAATTAATTTTTAGCAGTCTTCGGGCTGCTTTTTTCTTTTTCAAATAGGGTTTAATTTATTGTAAGAATTTTTTTTGGATTTCTTAAAGAAAGTTTTTGGGACGAACTAATATCTCCGGACTGAGTTCACAAAACAACTACACACTGAAATCTTTACATTCTTAGATACAACAAAATACAAATTTTTATTTATATTTGATTTGCGCAACAAAAATGGAATTGCCATAAAACCAAATGGGTTGAAGTAGATCCTCTAATTCATTTATTAATTGGAGATTAGTTTGTATCAAAATCATAAATCACCAATTCGGCAATACGAAATTGTTGTACGATATTTTATTCAAAAAAACACTAAATGAAAAAAACATTAACAATTTTATTTTTAACCATAGGTTATTTTTCTTTTTCACAAAAACTTTACAAGCAAATTGCTGAAAAAGATATTAACCAGGAAAGATTTAACGTAGCAAAAAGTTTTGCACAGGAATATTTAAAAAAATGCGAAAATAAAGATTATTCCAAATTTCAAAATTACATTATTGATTCAAGGTCAACTAAAAAGTTGAACGACAGCATTAAAGAAAACTGCCATGAAATGTTTGCGAAATACGGAAAATCAGAAATTCTAAATCTCAATTCTTCGTATTATCATAAATATACAAAAAATTATGACCCACTGGAACTTTTTATTTTTGACTTTAAAACTGAGAAAAATTCGGAAGTAAAATATGCAAGTATTTGGGTATACGAAGATAAGAATATTATTGGAGGCTTGTTGTTTTCAAAAGAGAAACCACTAAAAATAGTAAGGAAGAAATAGTTTACAAAGAAATATCATTTTAGTGAAATCATTAAGGGCGCAAATTACCCCAAAAATTCGCTAAATACGCCTGATCAATCTTGCTATTGCAAGAACGACAGGTTCGAATTCATTGTTTTTTATAACAAAAAAGCCACCCCATATCTAAGAGTAAAAAGAATTTATAAAAAGTCTCAAAATAGTATTGAGCAGGATATATGATATGTAAATCATAGCCGGAATTATTCTTTTTCCAATAATTTTTTCACAATAAGATGAGCGAAATACTTAGTGTTTTTTTAGTTTAACAAATATTTTTCACAGAATGTCGGAAACAGTTTTAACCAATCCATACACATCATAAAATCTGCCAACTTACATCATTAAAAACATTAAAATCAGCCGAAACTCAATTCAGACCTAGTGTTTCGCAGCTTTGCATAAACGTACTTGTGCAAGCTAAGTGTTGATCGTCAATAAAATTAAAAGGTATTTTACTCTTTTGTAAAGGTTATTTATAAATGTCTCATCTGCTGTCAGCATCAGTAAAAAATATAATCAGCAGATCAGGTTTAATAATATAGAGAAACCTGTATTTTCATATTCTCAATCTGTAGACATTATTTTCCCCCGACAATAGGAGTTATATCTGATTTGTAGCTGGCGAAAACAGGACCCCGCTATGACGATCCTAAACTTAACCAATACCAGATACAACATAATGAAGGAGAGGATCTTATTTTGGCAATAGATATTATTGTAATGATCGTTAGCATAGTAAAAGGTATTGTGAAACTTGCAAAACAATTATCTAAATTTGTTAAATGGATAGATGAAGTTTTGGTAAGAGGTGGAAAGGGTGCTCTAAAAGTTGAAGAAGCTTTGCAAGAAGCCAAACGGATTGAATTATTTTCTAAAATTGTAGGAAAACCTATAAGCAAAAAATTACTTAGAGAATTACAAGATGAATTTAAAAAACTCGGCGGAGATTTAGTATATGATAAAAATTCTTTTGAGTATATAGCATCACGAGAGAAAGTTTACAATGAAGAAATTGAAGCGCTTACTTTTAATGAAGAACTTATTTATCTTAATAAGAATACAACAACTTCAGCTGTATATGAGGAATTAATTCATGCTGAACAATTTAGAAGTGGAAAGTATAATGATTGGGTTAATAAATATAATAATATTATTGCTGAAAACTTAATGGAAAAAGAAGCAGCGGAAGAACTGTTGGAAAATGCAACAAAATGGAAATTACCAACAGAAGAAGTAAAATTAATAAAAGAAAGATTGGAATATTTTAAAAACGAATTAAAAAGATTAAATTATGACAAATAAAATAGAAGTGCTTGAAGTGTTTAATTTATCGAACAAAATAATTTTTGTAGTAAAATTTGAGGGAGATAAATATTTGATTAATGATAAATATCAAAACTTTGAAAATAATTTAGCATTTATTTTAAAAGGCGTAGGAATGGAGAATAATCCTAATAGCGAAAGTAAATCTATTTTAGTAGAGATATTAAACGAAAATTATTCATTAGAAGATTTTAAAGATAAAATTTTTATCAAGAAAGATTAACTCCTCAAAACTCCGAAGCTTTTGCCTTCGGAGTCTTGTTTTGAAAACTTGCAAAACAATTATCTAAATTTGTTAAATGGATAGATGAGGTTTTAGTAAGAGGTGGCAAGGGTGCAAGAAGAGTTGAAATTGCACTATTAAGGCGAGGAAAGTATTTAGGGCAGATTCTTGATGATGCAGATTTTATAAAGATAGAAAGTTATCTAAAACAATTAAAAGTAGAATTGCAAAACGGAAAAGGCACCAAAGCTTTTGAAGTAGAAGCATTCTTTCTTAAATCTGGAAATCCTTTAATGTTAGAAGCTCAAATGCACTAATGTTCGTTACAGATAGGATAAAAATGAAATTTATTTTAAAGAATTTGAGATTAAACAATTAAAGTTATGAAAAAAGAATTAATTGATAGTCCATGGAATTTTACTTTATATGAAGAAAATGACATGAAATTTTTGGAGGTAGTTTATTGTAATAGTTTTGTTGATTTTACCAGAGAATTTAAATTACAAGGAGATGAACTCAACTATGATTTTGAAGAATTGAAAACATTAGCAGAAGACATCAGAAAAAATTACGAAAAGTATAAAGCCCGAGAAATAAAAGATGAATAACTTTCATATTACCTAACAACAAATTAGTAGATATATAGATTCAAGCAAATTTCACTCACTATTTTAATCAAAATCATGAAATTTATCAACCTGATTATTAAATTTCAGAATGAATTTTACCTTAATTTTGAACTATGAAAAAGTTGGAATCACGGGAAGATATAGAACATCTTGTTAATTCTTTTTATGCGAAAGTTACTAAGGATGAGACGATAGGTTTATTTTTCACCGATATTGCTAAAGTAGAATGGAATAAGCATTTACCCAAAATGTATGCGTTCTGGGAATCGATATTGTTCGGGCAGATGACGTACAAAGGAAATCCTATGGGAGCTCACTTCCCTATTAATGAAATGCAGGCGATGGAACAAAAACATTTCGACCGCTGGCTTGAGCTCTGGAAAGCTACCATTGAAGAAAATTTTGCAGGTGAAAATGCAGACATAGCCATCTATAAAGCTGAAAATATTGCCAGATTAATGGCCTTCAAAATGGATCTTGCGAGAAGACTTTAATCTCGGATATGCTTAAGGAACAATTACGGTAAAAATATATGCTGCAAGGTTTACCAGAAGTACTGTTCCGTAAAGAATGTTCGTCTTGCCTCTGCTTAACGATAGCATAACGATAAATACTGATAAAGAAAGCAAAATAATATCTTTTTTGTCAAGTCCTAAAACCAGAGGAATATCATACATAATGCACACTACGGAAACCGCCGGTATCGTAAGCCCAATACTTGCGAGTGCAGAACCCAGCGCCAGATTAAGGCTCGACTGGATCTGATTACTCCTTGCTGCACGGATAGCAGCCAAACCTTCCGGCAATAAAACCATTCCGGCAATAATAACTCCTACCAGGGATTTTGGAGCACCCAGGCTCTGTACCATATTTTCAATAGTAGAAGAAAGTCCTTTCGCCATCAATACAACAATAGCAAGACAGATTATGAGAAAAACAAAGCTGCTAAGCGTTTTTTGAAAAGACGGGATGTAGTTTTCCTCAGGATGCTCTTCGGGTACGATGAAATAATTTCGGTGCCTTACCGTCTGTACCATCAGGAAAGTACCATAAATGACAAGACACGCAATAGAAACGAATACCAGCTGTGCCTGATTATAAAAAGGCCCGTTGATACTTGAAGTAAAATTCGGGAGCACAAGCGTGAGAATAAGGATTGACACAATACTTACCAGATAGGTTGTTGCTGATGTCCTTGCAAAAAACTGTTCATAATATTTTACTCCACCCACCAGTATACAGATACCCAGGATTCCGTTGAGAATCAACATTACCGCAGCAAATACAGTATCCCGGGCCAAAGTAATAGCCTGATCACCGCCGGCTACCATTAATGAAATAATAAGCGCTACTTCCAGTATCGTAATACAAAGTGCGAGTATAATTGTTCCGAAAGGCTCCCCTACTTTATGGGCCACAACTTCTGCATGGTGAACAGCAGAAATTACACTTCCTGTTAATAAAATACCGGCAATTACATCAGAAATTACCCCAGTACCCATAGCACCGGAAAAATAATATCCTACGGCAAGAATGGGAAAGATGTAAGTATAATGTAAAAGTTCTTTTATTTTCATAGCGTCTACAAAATACAAAAAATCTATGGCTTTTGAAATATTAAAAGAAAATATTAATATTATTTAATGGCTCCAGCAATAAAAATCCTGAAGGTCTGTCAGCATATGAAACAATAAACCAATTGCAATAATTCTGATATTTCCTTTAAAGAACAGCATCAAAAAATACACCGCAATGGCATAATAAGAATGTAAAAAATGAAATCCAACGCTTGCACGATCAGGATCGAAAACAGGATCAGCAAAAAGATGATCAAGATCGACGAGCATGGTTGCCAAAAGAATAATGTAGGTTTTCTTCCATGTCTTGCGGTAGAAAATCAAGGCAATAAATACAGGAAATACAAAATGCAGAAAATAATGCACAAACGTCCTGATCAAAGCAATATCTGAATGTTCCATCTAGTATGAATTAATTGTTCTGCCATCTCAGCATCAGCGGAAGATTTCCTTTTTTGAATTGCAGCCTCAGATAATATTTCTGTCCTTCATTTCCATAAAATATAGAGTTTATATCGGAAATTATATTTCTTTCTTTTGAATTTAAAAATTTTAATTTTGAAAACAGCAATGTCTTATTTTTAATAAAAATATAATTTGTATTGAATCTGTTCGGGGCCTTAAACATCTTTTTTGTTGAATAAATTTCCAGACCTTCAGGATTTTTCTCAATGATATTCGGTTGAAAGGGAATGGCTGTAAACTGGCTCTGTGCATTGACCCATTTTTTATTCCGAAAATATTGTAACGCTTTATCTGCATGCGACGTGGATAATGAAATCGCATAATCAGGCTGTACAATTTTCTGTATGGTTTTCTTTTCAATTTCATTAAAATCATCGTCATAACTATACGTAATAATGGTATCATTTACTTGTTTAAGAACAGCTGTTGCCTTCAATGAATTGATCTGTACGGAATCTGAAATATATCTATTAAATACTGAAGTAATACTTTCAATATTACCCTTATTTAATTCTGCATCAATAAAATAATTATTTTTTTCAAGCTTATCAATAATTGAATAAAAATCTTCTTTTTGACCGTTACTTATTTCAATATTATCCGAATTTAAGCAGATAGGAAAATTTCGTATTTTATTGTTAGAAATCAATGAAATACTTCCCAGTGATCCATCAATAAAATCATCTGAGCTGAAGTTTGTTCTTTGCGAAAATTTCTGAAATAGTGATTTTATATTTTCAAAAGCAGAATCGGAAGTTCCGGCAATACAATAAGAACCTTCCATTTTGATAAAAAAATGACCTTTCTGAAACAAATCATTTCCTTTTCTTGAAAAACCATTTTGATTTAAATATATTAGAAATTTTGATTTGTCTTTAAGCTCCAGAATGCAATACCAATCTGAAAAACCAGTTTTCTCCAGGTGAAAGACCTGTAAAAAATCGGGAATTTTCACTCCCGAATCTTTTATGGACATTCCCTTTTTATCTTTTGTCTCTGATTGACCCCATACCGATGGATTTCCAAGAAAGCTTAGCAGATATTGCCTTGTTGCCTTTTTAACATCAAGTAAAACAACAGCATCTGCATTCTGTGGAATATATTTTAATTCTTTATTTCGGTGATAAAGGATAAAGTATCCATAAACGAGCAGGATCAGCAATATAAAAGCCGCTACCTTCTTTTTCATTACAGAACAGGCTGTTTTTTGCCGGCTTCATGCTGTTTGTACATTTCATCAAAAAGATCGAAGAAGTACATCAGGCTGTTTTCCGAAGATCCTTTAATCGAATAATCGATTTCCGTCTGGATCGTATTTCCTTTAGATTCTGATTTAAAATAAATATCGCCCACATT
This sequence comes from Chryseobacterium takakiae, assembly GCF_900129385.1. GTDB lineage: Bacteria > Bacteroidota > Bacteroidia > Flavobacteriales > Weeksellaceae > Chryseobacterium > Chryseobacterium takakiae. Next base: position 229,796 of record NZ_FQVO01000005.1, read on the forward strand.
CTTTCTCACCGTATCCAGCATTTTTCTTTCGGAACCGCTTTTGAATTCCTTTTCCAGTCCGGCTAACAGCCTCTGAAGATCAATCCTCCCTGAAGCCGGATATTTTGTGGAATCCTTTATCCAGCCTTTCGAGCTTTGTCCCTGGTTTTCAATATTTAATCCGTTCGCAGAGGTCATAATATAGACGATTCCGTCTTTAACAGTAAAGAAAAGCTCATCCATATATACGGAATTGTTATCTTCTTTGAAAGAATATAGGCTTCCTTTTTTAGAAAAGTTCTTTGATGTGTTTTTATTGGCAGCAAGCAGATTAAAAATACGATTCCAGTATCCTTCATTTTCCGTAGCAAAAGCAAAAGTAAAATCCGGAACCGCCACTTCTTTCGTTTTCTTTATTTCTTTTTCATTGTAGTCGTTATCATATTCATACTCGGTGTACTCTACTGTTTTAGATTTCAGTTCATTGAGCACGAAAATTCCGTTTCCGGGTGCAATTTTAGAAATTGCTTTTTCATCCAGCACGATTTTAACCGTTTCCATAATGAGCTCGGTTTCTTTCTGATATTTGGAATCCCCAGTATTTTTCATCAGCGCATACATCATGTCGAAGTATTTGCTTCCATTTACGTTAATTGCATAATATCCAATGCTTTTATCATTGATAAGCTGCGCAAGCTTCTTGTTTTTACGCCCTTTATAGATTTCCGAAACGCTTTTCTGAACCTCGGGATCTTTGTGCTGATAATTGTTAACCAACCTTACCTGAGTCTTATCAAAATAAAGATTATACGAGGAGTTGGAGTTGTAGGCAGAATTGATCAGACTGCCGAATTCGTACATCTTCATCATTCTCCCATAAATTCCGTTATTAACAAGGCTTCCGTAGTCCGTATACACAAAAACATCCGATGCGGCATCCCGGGAAGCCGTCATTTCAGCCGGAACATCCAGATCGAGGTTAGAGTTGAAGTACAGATCGAAAGACTCTTCCGCAAGCTTTCTGTGCATTTTGAATTTTTCCGTTTTCAGGGAATCCCTTTCTTTTTTAAAATCATCGTATTCAGGAATTTGCAGATCTTCCATATCCTCTTCCGGTCCAGGCAAAGACTCCGCTTCTACAATAGGTTCCTCATATTTTTTATCTGTTGATCCTTTCTTTTCTTCAGGATATTTGTGATGTTTTTCAAGATATTTGATATCTTTCCGGATCTTTTCAATTTCAGCCGTATTTTCTTTGATACTCTCTTTTAAATATGTAATATCATCTTTCAGGTATTGTATTTCTTCCTTGTAATCGAAAGGCTTTTCCGGAGCTTCGGCATACGCGCTGTCCATGGCTACGCTGTCTACAGCAGTGGCTACGCTATCTATAACTGCCATAGCACTATCCTGAACCACCATATCGTCCCATTTGTCTTCATACGGTTTTTCGTAGCTTATCATTTTCAGAACAGCTCTGTTGTCGTTCCAGGCTACGAAAATATCATCATCCAGGCTTACATAAGAATAGTTGTTCTTACGGGAGTTTTCCAGTCCTTTTTTCTTGATGGAATTGATGAATTCCTGAAACTTTTCTTTATTGTCGAGGATGAAATGCGCCGTGTACGCTTTCACCGAATCATTAAAAGATGCGTAGTGATATTGTGTGGCATCGTATTTAATCCCTGTTTTAGAATAATCTGTCCAGGAAAGTTTTTCTTTATTCTTTTTAGTTACTTCCTGCAGGATCGGGTTAAATTTTTCCCAGTTGATTTTTTTATCCAACTGTTTTCCGTTGATTTCCATATAGAAAAGCACGTCTGCAGGTATTTTCATACGCTGCTGTGCAAGAGCAAGTGAAAAGCAGAGCAATAAGAGGGTCACCTGTGTTTTTTGTAGGATAGATTTCATGGTCTGTGATTGAATTATTGAAATAGAATATTATTTTGCAATTGTTTCTTCTGAAGGATGAGGTCGATAATATTGGCTTCCAGTTTCACCGCTTTCCTGTTCGGAGAAATTGAATAAGTAGTATTCGACTGGGATTTTACCGCGTTTTCGAACTGCAGTATGGAAACATAGCGGGCTTCGTTAAAGATTTCCCGGTCTGCCCTGCTCATTTTATCATACTCACTTTTAAACGTGTTGACTTTGTTTCTGGTAAATACCTTCTTAGCAAGATTCTGATTATAAATTTGTGTAGGAATCATTTTACCGATAATATTTCTGGCTTTCAGCCGTTCCAGGCCTGCGTTAATATTTTCAATCTTACTAAAATTACAACTTAATTTTATAATGTAATTATCAAAATCCATAGAAGTTTTCACATTGGAAATACCGGGTGTTGATTTAAAAATATTGGCTGCTTCACTGACTTTTGCTTCAATTTCAGGCCGCTTCGGAACTTTCCTTCCGTTAATCGTTTCCATTTTTGAGATGGAGGCCAGCCTTGTTTTGCTTTTACTCGCATTCAAAATCAGCGTATATTCACCGCTTCCGTCCGCTTTCATATTTACTTTGTCTAAAATATCAAAGCAGCTTGTGAGCACTAACAGAGGCAAAGTTACAAAGAGTATTTTTAAAATATTTTTCATTGTTTATTTATTAAATTCTTCCTTTCAGATAATCCTGACGAAGCGGTTCATCAAACTTCTCGATGGCATATCTGAGACAGGTTCTTGGCATTTGCTGATAATATTTATTGAGATAAAGAATCAGTTCCTGCTTATTTTTCTGTCCCATTTCTCTAAGCATCCATCCGTTTGCTTTATGCATAAGATCATGGGTATGGTTTAAATTCTGTGTGACGAATTCTTTGGTGAGCTCAAATAGCCCTTTTTTAATATAATACAATGTTCCTACAACTGCCATTCTTTTGTGCCACATTTCCTGAGATCCGGACAGTTTTCTTAAAATGTCTTCTTTCTGATATTCAAAGCAATATCTGCCCAGAATTTTGTAACAGCTTGAATCTACAAGATCCCAATTATTAATATATTGCAGATGATTCAGATAAAACCCTACAATTTCATCTTTTACCTTTTCATCTTTTGCCTTTTCAAATTTTAAAACCAGCATCAGCAAGGCTGTCAGACGATGTTCATGATATCCGGACGAAAGCAGTTTGCTAAGATCTGCTAAAGAAACCCGAGCATAATATTCTTTCGCAACAGAACGCTGATCCGGAACGGTTACTCCCAAAAACAAATCTCCTTCACCATATTCTCCTTTTCCCGTTTTAAAAAATTTCGGGAAAAATGCTGCTTTTTCAGGAATTGAAAGATCATTTAAGGCTTCCAGAATCTGATGATAAGTTTCCATTATTAAAAATTAAGGCATCCCACACATTTAACAACTAAGCTGGCTCCTCTGTTAGAATATTCTGTCATCATTGAACTTTTATCTGTTTTCAGATCCTTTTGTTTAAAATCTCTTCCCAACATCATAATAGGTTTAGCAAAGGTCATCATATCATCTAATGTAATAACACAGATCGGCAAATTTTCGTTTTGCCCGGTACCGCTTTCGTCAATTATTTTAATAATTGTATTGTTTTGCAGTATACATAGTTCCGCTTTTGCCTTTTCTCCGGTCACTTGATAAATATTTACCATAGAAGCCAGGATTTCTCTATTCAACGGATTCTTATGATAGGCTTCTTCAGCAGCCGGCAGTATTTTTTGAGCTTTTGCTTTTGACAATCCTTTTCTCGAAGCAATTTTCCAGAGTTCTTCGTAATCTTTATTATAATCTGCCCTACTGTATTCTGCCGCTACAAAACGGCTTCCGTAATACATTTGATTTCTGTCTTGCTGAGTCAGTTTTGAAGGATCTTGTTTAAAAATTTCCAAATATTTATAAAAATTCTCCTGTGGATTTTCAACTGCCTTTTTTTTAATTTCTTCAACATTAATCTGAGCAAAGCTAAATTTGAACGTTAATAAAATTAATATTGCAATAATTTTTTTCATCTTCTTTATTGAATAACAATTATTTAAATCTATTTATTTTAAGCAATATTTTCAAGCTCTTCCTCTTCTTTTGCAATTTTGTTCGGATTCGCAAGTTTGCCAATCGTAAGCCCTTGAACAATAATAGAAAACACAACCACACAATAAGTAATACTTAAAACAGCAGTACTGTATTCATTTTTAGGGATCGAAAGTGCCAAAGCGATGGAAACTCCACCCCGGATTCCTCCCCACACCAAAACTTTTACGGTTTGCGGACTAAAGGTCCTTTTCATAAATTTTGTTGGCCCATAAATGGAAACAAGTCTTGCGATTAATACAACAACAATAGCTACAATCCCAGGAATCATGAAATGGCTTAAATCTTTAATTAACAACAGTTCAAATCCGATGAAAAGGAAGAGCACTGCATTAAGAATTTCGTCAATTAATTCCCAGAATTTGATCAGATAATCCTGAGTGATGGATTTCATTTTAAATTTAACATTAAAATTACCCATGAATAATCCTGCCGCCACCATAGTTAAAGGTCCGGAAATATGCATCTGCCGGGCGATGAGATATCCACCCATCACGACAGACAGCGTTACCAGGACGGAAATAATATAATCATCCACTTCCCGCATGAGCCGGGAGGTAACCCATCCCAGCATTACGCCCAACAACAATCCGCCTCCGGCTTCCTTAAGCAAAAGCAACCCGATGCTTTCCACACCAAGATCTACTTCATTCCCGATGGCCAACTGCAGGACGACCGTAAAAACCACCACCGCCATACCATCATTAAACAAAGATTCACCAGCCACTTTTGTCTCCAGAGATTTTGATACGTTAGCTTGTTTTAAAATACTTAAAACCGCTACAGGATCGGTGGGTGAAATAAGCGCTCCAAAAAGCAGGCAGTAAATGAAAGGAAGTTCTATCCCCAGAAACGGAAGAATATAAAACATCCCGAAGCCCACTACAAATGTTGATATTACGACGCCTAATGTTGAAAATATAAGTACGGGACGCAACTGTTCTTTAAGATCATTTATGTTGATATGAATTCCCCCTGCAAAAAGAAGAAAATTCAGCATGGCTCCCATGAGTACTTCTGTAAAATCGATGCTGTTCATCAGATTATGAAGATGCCCGAAAGTTCTGGGCAGCACAGTCTCGCCGAAAGAAACCAGAAATATGGAAACCACAATGGCGATTACCATAATTCCGATGGTACTCGGAAGTTTAAGAAATCTGTAATTAAGATATGAAAAAATAGATGCTAAAACGATTAAAGCTGAAAATGAATAATATAACTCCACTAAGCTGTTATTTTAATTTATTTTTTTTAGAAATCAATGTAAAGTACTTTGATGTAAATGGTAGTGTCATCCTTTCTCCAGATGTCGAACATTCCCCCTTTTCCTGGTTTTGAAACCCTCGTGTAATCCTGCCCGAGATTCAGAATATTTAGCAGAATATATTCATCTCCCACTGAATTAACCAGATATGCCGTTTTTTCAGATTTTCCATCACCGGAACTTCTGACTGCATCCGTAAGGGTACGAAACTGACTCAGATGGTGCATAAAGTTGTTTCCATCCTTTTTAGAATCATAAGCCTTCAGTAAGATCAGGATAACATCAAGATTAGTAGGATCTTTTTCATAAAGGACTTTTCCTTTTTTTATACATTCATCAAAATCTCCGTTTTTAAAGGCTTCTGCCAAAGCTTTGAAATCTTCTTCCGTTGTGGAAACCAGATCACTTTTGAAATTTCGTCCATAATACAAGTGTTGTGATTCTATCGTATCAAGAGATTTAGGATACGCTTTATACTTGAAAATCAGCTTCTCATAATTATATGGAGACTTTTCGTTTTTAAGATCTTTCCTAATCGTTTTCAGATCAATTGCAGCTTTTTGTCCGAAGCTGAAGACCGAAAACACTATAAATAAGAGCAAAAGGTGATATTTCATGATTAGTCAGGATTATTTTCTTCCTCGTCGTTATCAAAATATTCAAAAAGGAAATCATTGTATGGAAATCTTGAGATATGGATTTTCATGACCTCATCATAGATCATCTTTTTCATTTCAGGGAAATTCTCTTTTGTAAGCGCCGAAATAAATACGGTAGGATATTTTGATTTTGCCATCCATGTGTTTTTCCATTCTTCCAGGGAAATATTTTTTCTTGTGGAAGGCGTTAGATCATCTTCATCTTTTTTCTCATAGCTGAAATCATCGATCTTGTTAAAAATCATGATCATCGGTTTTTGATGTGCATTGATTTCCATTAAAATCTGATTCACGGAATCAATGTGATCTTCAAAGCTTTCATGAGAAATATCTACCACATGAATCAGAAGATCTGCTTCACGCACCTCATCCAGTGTTGATTTGAACGATTCAACAAGTTGTGTCGGAAGTTTCCTGATAAATCCTACGGTATCGGTAAGCAGAAACGGAAGATTCCCGATTACCACCTTTCTTACCGTAGTATCCAGCGTGGCAAATAATTTATTTTCGGCAAAAACCTCGGATTTTGAAAGGGCATTCATCAACGTTGATTTACCCACATTGGTATATCCTACCAATGCCACGCGCACCACTTTCCCGCGGTTGTTTCTCTGGGTCGCCATCTGTTTATCAATGGTTTTCAGTTTGTCCTTTAAGAGGGAAATTCTGTCCCGGATGATACGTCTGTCGGTTTCAATCTCTGTTTCCCCCGGACCTCTCATCCCGATTCCCCCTTTCTGACGCTCAAGGTGGGTCCACATTCTGGTCAGTCGCGGCAACAGGTATTGGTATTGCGCCAGTTCCACCTGGGTTCTCGCATATGACGTTGTTGCACGTTGGGCAAAAATATCAAGGATCAGGTTGGTTCTGTCCAAGATTTTTACTTCCATTTCCCTTTCCAGGTTTTTAAGCTGTGACGGGGAGAGTTCGTCATCAAATATGACGGTTCCTATTTCATGTTCTTTTACGTAATCTCTGATTTCCTGAGCCTTACCACTTCCAATAAATGTTTTGGAATCCGGCTGTGTCAATTTCTGGGTAAATCGTTTATCTACGGTGGCTCCTGCGGTGTACGCCAAAAACTCCAGCTCATCCATGTATTCCTGAAGCTTATCCTCATCCTGATGCTGCGTAACAACACCTACCAATACGGCCTTCTCGTAATTGTGTTCTTTCTTTTCTAGCATTAAATTCTATCTGTATTTGTGAGATTTACAAGATACCATTTTTAGTTAAAAAAACCAAGATGAATTTTCGTGGTACATCTCATAAACATGATTCATTTTAACTTCAATTATTTTATTTAAGTTAAAATCAGAACTTATGACATTATATTACAATCTTCTTATTGAATTATTTTTTAGGTTAATTTCAAAATGGTCTGCAGGATCTCCAGTGGAAAAGTGTGACAGAATTTTAAAAACTCTCTTAAGATTTAAAATTAAAATATGTTGTCCCTGATAAGCTGAAAAAAGTTCTTCCAGAATTTTGTATTGCTGTAGTCGTTCAAAGGGTATATCTTTCCGGGCCAGTTCATCAGCCGACTGAAATTTATATAAATCCAGAAGAAGGTCTTCCGTCTTCCATTTTCTGAACGCTTCCGTATCGATCTTCCTTTTCTTTAAGTTTTTGTTATTTTGTATGAGCAGAAGAAGTTCCTTACCGTTGAAATCTTTTATACGTTCTATAAAATCCTTCGGCCAATCGTCCGGAATCATCCTTAATCGTACAAGTTCTTTAAGATGAAAGAGCATAAAATCGTGGTAAGATACAGATTTCAGAATATCTTTATTCCAGATTGTCTTATCCGCCGTTTTCTGCAAGGTGCCATATTCTTTTTCATACAGCGGAAATAGCTCATTAAAACGTGGAACATCATTTAAAACTTCTGTCTGCACCTCCATTTTATCTTGAGAATGTATGGTAAGTACTTTATAGGCAGGAATATACGCTGCAAGTGACGGCACCTGAATATTGACCAGCATTTTGCCGGTATCATTCCGTACTCCGGTATCATTAATGTGCATGTGTCCTGCAAAATGAATCTGCAAACCCGCTTCCGCAAATGCTTTCGCTACTTCCTCTTCAGGCACTCTCTCCATTTGCCATTTTTTTTCACCCAACAGGCTCTTTATTTCCGGTGTTACTCCGTCATTGAAATCAATCATGGGATAATGCGTAAATGCAATGACGGTTTTGCCAATTTTTTTTGCTTCAGCCATGGTTCTTTTTACCCAATCGATCAAATGTTTTTTGTGAGTAAGTACATTATTATAACCGATACTTGCTCCTTTGTAATTTTCAGGATTTTCAGGATTTTCAGAGGTATTTTTAGGAATGTAAGTATTCCCGTCGATCGCCATCAGCCAGACTCCTTTTACCGGTTCTGCAACGTAGCTGAGATCCGGAACGGGAAAACCTTCGGTTACATCGTACATCCTTTTCGTGTAGTCTGCATTTTGCAGTGCTTTTTCGTAGGAATAATCTTTAGGTGAATATTGGGTGAAAGGTGTTGCCCAAAACAGGTCTTTCTTTTTAGGATAAAACCCGAAATCTTTCAGCTCATCCAGAATTTCAAGATAGCCTGATTCTGCAATGTCTTTGGTGATGATTTTCCGATCTGTCTTTCCGATATTTTCTTTGCTGTAAATACCCAGTTGATTACCATCCTGCCACAGAAAATCATCCTTTCCTGCATCCCGTCGGAACGGGCCTACCGGATCATGGTTTCCGGTGGTCATATAAAATTCAATTCCGTATTGTTCATGATATTTATCGAGAATTTTATGCAGGCCGCGGAGATTGTAAGCCTGTCCGTCATCTGAAAAATCACCGGGCATGGCTATGATCTTAATTCCTTTTTTTGCAATATCATCCAGTGCTTTCAGGAATGCAAAATAGTTTTCGTTAAAAATCCGGGTAGAATGCAGCTGTGCATCCATGGTCCTGAGAATCGTCGGCTTACCGGTTTTCGGATTGATGATTCCTTTAAAATCATGATCAGAAAAGCTTCCGTACAGATCCTGAAAATGAACATCCGAAAGAAAAGCGATCTGCACCGGCTTCTCCTGCGCCGAAAACAATGAAAAAGCAAAGACCAAAAATGAAAATATTCCTTTACGCATCTTTAAAAAAGACGAAGGTAAAGGAATATCTTGGGAAGAAGTTTAATGGAGTTTTAAATAATTATGAAGGAAATTATTCTCCTCCATATGTTTCTATAATATATTCAGTTGCTTCTTTTAAAGTCTTTCCATTTTCAGGATGTTCACCGTAGCTTGTAAAAAATTCCACTTCATTATTGCTTTTATTATACCAGACTTTGTGTAAAGCATTATCTACAGTAAGCGTATCGGGCCTGGTAATCAGTTTAAGATATTTAAAAGGCTGTTCATTCATTGGAATTACGTCCACATGTGGGCCAAGATAGCTGCTGTCAGTGGCAATATATCTTTCACCATCCCAATACATGTATTTTTTATCCTGATCTGATTTTCCGAATAATGACAATGCGAAGGAATTTTCAGAACCTTGCGAATTACTTTTAGTATTCGGGAAAACAACACCTCCTGTAACAAGCACTAATAAAAGAGCCATTTCCATAATTCCCAATCCGTTTTTCTTAATGAATTCCGGCATTTTAAAATGCTGTTCGTTACTTATGTTAATGATAATTTTCGAAAGTTTTTCTGTTAAAGATTCTTCGTCATGATCAACGCTTATTTTCACTGTGGTTTTGTTGGCATCCTCTTCCCTGTTCACAAACGTTCTTGAGAACTCTGCGAAATTTTTGTAACCGATATACTCACTAAGCCTGTCTAAACGATCCGGCTGAATTTTTATATCACCATTTCCTGTTACATAAGTATCATAATACCTTGAGAAGCTTCTGTCATTTATTTCAAACCCTAAGTCTTCCTTAAAATACAGCCATAAGTAAGATGCTAAGCCATTTTTAGTATCTCGTTGAGATTCTTCTTTTGCTTTTCTGAACACTTCATTGATTAATAGTTTTTTCTTGGACATAATTAGTTTTTTAAGGGTAGTACAAAATAGGTGATTTTTTATCATGTCGCATTACGGGATTCCGTAACGAATTTCTTCTCCACATTGTCCATCGATGTCCATGTTTTGTCTAACACCTACGTCTGTGTTTGCTGCATCTTTGCTCCAGAAATCAGTTGAGAAACACAACATTAAAACAAAAATAAGAAAAATAGATTTTCAAAACTGATTTCAAAATCCGCCAGATAAAACGGAAGAAAACTCCGGGTTGGGAAGCAGATGATTCTCTTCCGTTTTTGAAGGTTCACTTCCCAAAAAATTTAAGAAGCGCTTCGAAATTTTTCCCGTGTAACACTGTCTGCGATCTGTTTCGCAGGGAAGAACACGAATGCCTTAACAATTAAATTTTTTGACAAATGTTACAATTCATATTGATGCTATTAGGTTTAGCATTCGGACACAATAATGCTCATACCGCAACATGCAACGACGATAACAACGGAGAGCCAATCACGCAATATTCTCCCACTGATGGAACAGACCCAGGTACAGGAACAGGAACGGGAGACGACGGAACTGGTGGACCGGGTAATGGAGGAAGTACAGGAGGCAATACAGGACAAAATCCTCCTCCCCTTGTAAAACCATAATTACATTTGGTACAGAGCAGATTGTTTTAATCTGCTCTTTTTTATTACTTTGCAAAATAAAACTATAACCAGACAACCATGAAAAACTATTTTTTATTCCTCGTTTTGATCTTTCTGTTTTCCTGCAGTAAGGAAACATCAAACATCAAGAATGATTCTATTGCCACCACTTATTATAAGAAAGCTAAAAAGTTATCCGGAGATTCTGCTTATTATTATTACAATTTGGCAAAGAATGCCTATTTAGATATCAAAGATTCTTCGGGAGTTGGCAGATCATTAGTCAATATGGCGATTATCCAACAAGAAAATGGTGACTATTATGGAGGTATTGAAACGTCTCTTGAAGGCAACAGATACCTTAAAAATGTTAATGATACTATAGTCAGAGCAACATTAGGTTCAAGTTATAATAATATGGGAATCAGCTCATCTTACCTTTATGATTATGAAAATGCTATAAAATTTTATACCGAAGCTTTAAAATATGCTAAAACTCCTGCTGACATTACACTATATCAAAATAACTTAGGCGATGCCTTGGTATCATTAAAGGAATATAAGGCAGCTGAACAGAATTTTATTTTGGCCCTTAAAACGGAGGATAAACTAAACTATGCAAGAGCTTTAAATAATCTAGCAAGAGCAAGATATAGCGAGAATCCCAAATACAATCCCCTGCCCGAATTTTATACAGCTTTAAAAATAAGAGAAGAAAATGATGATCTTTTGGGACAAAATTCAAGTTACGCCACATTGTCTAATTACTTTTTAGATAAGAATAATAAAGAAAAGGCTTTAGAATATGCTAAAAAGATGCTTACCGTCTCAAGGCAAAAAAATAGTAAAGAAGATCAGGCACAGGCACTTCAAAAAATAGTTTATCTTGATAAAGAAAATTACCCACAATATTTCAAAGAATTTCAGATACTCAATGATAGTCTGCAAATTTCAAAAAGCAGAGCCAAGAATCAATTTGCGGTTGTCCGATATGATGTAGAACAAAAAAATGCTGAAAATCAAAGGCTAAAAGCTAATTCAGCAGAAAAAGACAATTATATCTTGCGTCAATATTTTATTTTAACCATTCTCGTCTTTTTAATTATTTTCATAATCATTCTATACAGAAAAAGACAAATCCGTTTAAAACAAGAAAAAGAACTCGAAATTAAAAACACACAGCTTAAAATTTCCAAAAAAGTTCATGATGTAGTGGCGAATGGTATTTACCAGGTGATGACGAAAATCGAAAACCAGGAATATTTTGATAAAGTAAAAGCCCTGGATGAACTTGAATTTGTGTATGAAAAATCGAGGGATATTTCTTATGAAAAAAGTGATGCTTCAACTGAGGAGAAATACTTCAGCGAAAAAGTTTCGGAGCTTATCGGATCTTTTAAAAATGAGTCCGTGAATACTTACATTGCCGGAAACGACAAAAATCTGTGGGAAAATGTACGTGAAAAAACACAGGATGAAATATATCAGATCATCCGTGAACTGCTTGTGAATATGAGAAAACATTCAGGCGCAAGCACTGTTTCTTTCAGGTTTGAAAGAATACAAGACGAAATCAGAATTAACTATTCAGACAACGGAATCGGAATTCCGGGTGATGTACTATACAAAAACGGGCTGTCTTCTACGGTTTCCCGTATAGAAGCTATCCGCGGAGCAATTATTTTTGACACCAAAATTGAAAAGGGACTGAAGATCAATATTTCATTTCCTGTTTCTTAAAAAAACTAAAAACAATGTTCAAAAAAATTTTAATTGCGGAAGATCATGAAAGCATCAGTATTTCCGTACAGAAAACGCTGGAAGATCTTCATATTCCGAGTGTAGATTATGTGTATTATTGCGATGATGCGTTGGCAAAAGTTCAGAAGTCCCTCCGTGAACAACAGCCTTATGACCTTTTGATCACAGATTTGTATTATGAAGAAGATCATCATCCACAACAGATCAGAGACGGAAGAGAACTGATTGAGAAGATCAGGGAAATTCAGCCTTCATTAAAGATTATCGTTTTTTCTGCCGAACACAAATCCGGGATTATTGATTCACTTTTTAAAGATTATCACATCAACGGCTATGTACGGAAAGCAAGAAACGATTCCAAAGAGCTGAAAAAATCCATCGCATCGGTGTATATCAATGAAAATTATTTGTCGCTCGATCTGAAGCAGGATGTCAAAAAGCTCAACAGCTACGAGTTTTCGGCATATGATATCGCCTTGGTATCTCTTCTTTCAAAAGGAATTCTGCAGAAGCATATTCCTGAACACTTTAAAGAAAAAAATATTAAACCCAACAGCCTGAGCAGTGTTGAGAAAAAACTCAACAGCCTGAAGGAAGATCTGGAAGTAACGAGCAACGAACAACTCGTAGCCTTCTGTAAGGACATCGGGATTATCTGATCATCATTTTTTTCATCCATATTTTAATAAAGCCTTTCAATTTTTTGAAAGGTTTTTTCTTTTTTCCTGGTTTTACGGATTCCCGTAAGGTTTGGTTTTGAAAGGTTTATACTTTTGGAATGTTAAACAAATAAAATTATTTATCATGAATGTAAGACACACCCCAACAGACATTATCCACAAAGGACAAAAAGGAGGAACAACAGGGTGCGGAACAGACACCAATGCGCATCCTACTCATTGGACAAATACCAATGCAAAAGTAACCTGCGATAAAAACGGATGTAAAAACTAATTATTTACTAAAAAAACAACTTAATTATCATGAAAAAACTACTACTTACAAGCTTATTAGCCTTAGGATTATTATTACCGGCAAGTATTTCTGCATCGGCAAACAATACAACATCGGCAACAGAATTTACCGCAAAAAAACAGAAAAAGAACAAATCTAAAAAGAAGAGAAAAAGCAAAAGAAGTAAATCAAGAAGTTCAAGGTCGTATTCTCAAAGCAAAGGATGCACCTATAACGGACACCAGCTTATTGTTGGACCTCGTGGCGGATGTTATTATTATTCTGGTAACAGCAAAGAATATGTAGACAGGTCATATTGTTCCGGCTGTAATTAAAAATTAATAAAGTCCGACTAAAAACCAATAACCATGAAATACCTCATCATCATAGCCGCCATTCTGTGCTTCATCAGCATTTTCGAATGGCCTTACGGATACTACATTTTCCTCAGGATCTCAGTTTCATTTATGGCGCTTGTTATCATCGTTAATGAGTTCAGAACCAGAAGCTTTTGGCTGATTGCTTTTATGCTGATCTTCATCATATTCAATCCCGTCTTTCCGGTTTATCTTTATATGAAACCATTGTGGATCATCATTGATTATATCGTCGGACTTTTATTTCTCTATTACTTCTACACATTAATTCCGAAGAAAAAAACCAACGTACCCGAAGCCATCGACACAAAACACGAAGAAATTTCTAAAACAAGAGACAGAATAATTAAATAACTATGGAAACCAACCAATTAACCGAAAATTTAAAAGCCCATTTTCTAAGACTCTATCAAATGGCTATCTGCGATGATGATTTTAGCCCTCTTGAACTTAAAATGCTCTACAAAACGGCTGAAGAAAGAGGAATCTCTTCCAAGAAGCTGGATGAAATTCTTCTTAATCCCATCAATTCAAAATCTTTAATTCCCGAAACCATTGAAGAAAAAGTAGAATACCTGTTCGATCTTACCGTGATGATCTGGGCAGACGGAGTTGTTACGGAAAACGAACTATCAGCGCTCAATAAATATGTCGCCCTTTTCGGCTTTATGGAGGAAAATGTGAAAGACATTGCAGACTATTTCATTGAAGCGGTAAAACAAGGAAAAACCAAACAAGATATTCTAAATGACCTAAAAAATTAATCACGATGAACCCAATGACCGCCAACATCAAAAATCTTTTCAGGCTAAAACCTGTTCCTGCAGACAGTCCGAAAGACGAACCCGTAAAATTCGAGATCGAAACCAACCCGGAATCTACGGAAGAAAGCAGAAGAAGAACCTATCATGAATCCGGATACCGGGACAGCTCCAGGAACAATGGAAACCATACGGCTTTATCAATCTGCCTGGATGCCATTTATTCAAAATTTCAAAATGAAGAAAAAGAGCTGGGCGACAAACAGCATAAGCTGAAAGAGCCTTATCTCAATGAGCAGAAGAATAAAGAGACTGAAATCAAGGGACTTACCGTTTCGCTGGATAATAAAGAAGATCAACTAAAAAAGCTGGGTGAGGATATTGATGCCGTACAGGAAACCATTGAGAAGATAAAATTTGAAATCAACGACCTTCCGAGAAATCCTGAAATGTATAATGTAAAGGCGACAAAAGGTGCATCCACAAAATTCTGGATCGGGTTGATTATTTTAATTCCTATCAGTCTTTACTTATTCGCCTTCTATATTTCAACTTCTTATTCTGCATTTTTCAAAAACTTTGACGCCAACAACAATATTATTCAGAGTGTTTTAGACGCGCAGGCTTTCAACAAGGCGTGGGCTGAAGGCCCTCTGGAAGGAGCTTTCGTAACGCTGATTCCTTTTGTTTTTCTGGGCTTAGGATACTTGATTCACATGTTTGGTGAAAATAAAAATTTCGTGAATTATTCTAAAGTTGCGCTGCTCTTTATGATCACCTTCGTGTTTGATGCTATTCTCGCCTACGAAATTGAGTCGAAATTATATGAACTCAATAGAACATTCAATTCTCCCCCATTCGATCTTTCCATTGCGTTTACCAAAAATCAGTTTTGGGGAATTATCTTCGCCGGATTCATTGTTTATATCATCTGGGGATTGGTGTTTGACTTCGTGATGAAAGAACATAAAGAAAAAGATAAAATAAAACACGAGCAGACCAAAAGGCAAAAAGACATCCTGGTCTACAAAGAAAAAATACAAGATCTTGAAAAACAAAAAGAAGAAGTACGCCAGAGCATAGGAAGCATCAAAGAACTTATCGCGAAAGCTAAAGGAAGGATTGAAGAGCTTCAGAACATTATTGACGGAACCATTATTCCCACCAAAGATTATAAACTCTACGCTTCCGAATACATGCAGGGCTGGATCACCTTTATTAATGAAAAACTTGTTGTTTCTTATCCTGTAAAGCAGGAAATGATTGAAGAATGCAAAAAGCAGTACACTTATAATCTTAATAAAGTAGGTGCAAATTCGGAAAGCCAGAACACCGTTTATATGTCAGTCTTATAATACCAATTCCATGAAAAAAATACTCTATATTATTTTGGTTTCCGTATTGTTTATTGAATGCGGACAGCCTAAAGATCCTGTATCACAAACCATTAACTCAAAAAACACAACAGATGCAACGAATTTAAAAGACCTGAACGTCAGTATATTGATTGACCTCTCGGACAGAATTGACCCTGAGAAAAATTCCAATCCCACCATGGAATATTTTCAGCGAGATATTGAATATATAAAAGCTATTGACAGAGGGTTTCTGGATCATATTAAAACTAAAAAAGTGATTCAGCTTAACGACCAGATGCAGGTATTCTTCAATCCCGAACCATCGGACCCGAAAATGAATGAGCTTACCAAAGATCTTAAAGTCTCTTTTGACAAAAATACCACAAAAGACAATATTAATAAGGTTGAAAAAACCTACGCTTCCCTACCATCGCAGATCTATCAGTCGGCAATTCAGGATAAGAAATATATTGGTTCGGATATCTGGGAGTTCTTTAAAAACAAGGTTAAAGATTACTGTATTAAGGATGATCACAGAAATATTCTTTTTATTCTTACCGATGGATATATGTACCATAAAGATTCCAAATTTTCCGAAGGTAAAATGACTTCTTATTTAACTCCTGAACTTATCAAATCTTTAAAGCTTACTGCTTCAGATTATAAATCCAGAATCCAGTCTGAAAAATCCGGGTTTATTAAAGCCAACGATGATCTTGAAAACCTTGAGGTAATTGTTCTCGGGATCAACCCTGTAAAAGGAAGTCCATTTGAGGAAGATGTCATTAAAGAATACTGGGAAAACTGGTTCAAAGAAATGAAAATCAACAAATATCAGATTAAATCTGCAGATCTTCCTTCTAACCTGGAACCTCTGATTCTCAAAGCAATTTCCGGAAAAAATTAAAAACACATTCTCATATAAAACAAGATTGGTGCATGCCATCAAAGCGAAGAAAAAATCTTCGCTTTTATTTTAATCCCAATCGGCCGCGATAAATTCCATTTGATTTCCCGCATCATCAGAAAGAGTAAGAAAATGCCCTTTTACAGAATATTTTGTCACGCTTCTGAACGCTTTGGAGAAATCCATTTCCAGTTTCATATCCTGGCAGGCTTTTAGGGTAGAGCCTAATTCCGACATTTTTACGGTGCCGTCATTCTTAAATTCAGAAGTAAAGAACATACTGTTGCAGCCCATAAAGGCTGTTCCTTTGATTTTCCCGTTTTCTGCTTTTTCCGTAAGGTTAATTTTTGCATCTTTTGCAATCAGATCAGATTTGGAATAGGATCCGAAAGCTGTAAGCATCCATTCCCTTTGAAGCTGGGAATTCTGGGCGGTATTTTGTGAGGTATTGCTGCTTACGGCATTACAATTCAGCAACATTCCTGAAAATAAAACACACAAAACCGAAACGAATATTGTTTTCATACGCTTCCAAAAACCAATTTCATACCATTCCGGGGCCAGAATACAGTAAAAATTAGTAAATTAGCGACACAAAAATTATTTTATAAAATGAAAAGAATACTTCTACTATTCACTTTCCTTTTAAGTTTTGCCCAGATGAGGGCAGACGAAGGAATGTGGTTGTTAATGCTCATTAAAAGACTTAATGGTGTAGATATGCAAAAAGAAGGCTTGCATCTTACACCGGAAGAAATTTATTCCGTGAACAATTCCAGCTTAAAAGATGCAATCGTAAGCTTCGGAGGATTCTGTACGGGAGAGATTGTTTCCGGGCAGGGCCTTATCTTCACCAACCACCACTGTGGTTACGGCGCGGTAGCAGCAGCTTCCACTCCGGAAAAAGATTATTTAAAGAACGGATTCTGGGCGATGAAACAGAAAGATGAATTCAACGCTAAAGATCTCTATGTTAGATTTTTAGTAAGAATGGATGATGCTACGCAAAGAATCAATTCCAAACTCAACAACAACATGTCCGCTGCAGAAAGAAAAGCGGTGATCGATGCTGAAACCAAAGCGATCCAGTCTGAAAATTCTGAAAACGGAAAGTATACAGTAGTCGTAAGAGATTTCTTCAACGGAAACGAATTTTATTATTTCGTGTACCAGGATTATAAAGACATCAGATTGGTAGGGGCTCCGCCTTCCGCATTAGGAAAGTTCGGTGGCGATACCGACAACTGGGAGTGGCCAAGACATACAGCAGACTTCACCGTATTCAGAGTGTATGCAGATGCTGCCGGAAACCCTGCAGAATATTCTCCAAGCAACGTTCCGTTAAAACCTAAACATTTCCTTCCTGTTTCTTTGAAAGGAGTAAAACCAGGAGATTTCTCCATGATCTTAGGGTATCCGGGAAGAACCAACCGTTACCTGACTTCTTACGGAATCCAGCAGATGGTTAACAAAGATTATCCGGCTTGGGTGGAAGCTTCTAAATTAGCGATGGACGTGATGAAGAAGTACATGGATAAAGACAAAGGTACCCAGCTGAACTATGCTTCTCAATACGCATCTGTTGCCAACTACTGGAAAAACAGACAGGGAACGATTGACGCCGTTATAAAAAACGGAACCATCACAGACAAACAAAAAGTAGAAGAGCGATTCAAAACCTGGGCTTTACAACCGGAAAATCTTGCTGAATATGAAACCGTTTTAGAAGATATCGGTATTTATTACAAGCAGACTTCAGACAGAAATGTTGAGAGAATGTACATGTCCCAGCTTTCAAGAAATGCTAAATATTTCTCTTTGGCTTTGCAGGTAGGAAGCGTTCTTAAAGCGTATGCAGACCAGGATATGCAAGGAAGACTTGCCATGAAACCGAAAGTGGACGCCGCTTTAAAAAGCGCTTACGAAAACATCAACACACAGCTTGAAGGCGAAATGCTGAACTCTATGGTTAATCTTTACCAGACCAGAGTAAACAAGGATGTAGCTTCTGAAACCATCATGGGACTTGACGCTAAGAATCTTTCCAATGTTGCCTATTCTTCCATTTTTGCCAACAAAACATCCGCTACGAACTTCGTGTTGAATCCGGATAAATTAAAACTGGATGCCGATCCGCTTTGGAAAATTGCCAACGGACTGGTTGCAGACCAGAGAGCTTCAGCAGAAAGATTCGTGAAAATTGATGATAATTTTGCTAAAAACAACAGATTATTCTTAGCAGGACTAATGAAGGCTATGCCTGAAAAGAAATTCTACCCGGATGCCAACTCTACGATGAGACTAACCTACGGAACAGTAGATACATTACCTATCAGAACAGACAGAAACTATTTTGGTGTTACGGAAAACTATTATACGGATATGGCCGGTCTTGTAGGAAAATACAAGAAAGGGGACGAAGAATTTGATCTTCCTCAAAGAGTGATCGACCTTTACAACCTGAAAGATTTCGGTCAGTATGCCGATGCTAAAGGATACATGCCGGTTAACTTCCTTTCCAACAACGATATTACAGGCGGTAACTCCGGTTCACCGGTAATTGACGGAGACGGAAACCTTATCGGTATCGCATTTGACGGAAATAGTGAAGCATTAAGCGGTGACATCGTTTTTGAACCGGAATGGCAGAAAACCATCAACGTAGACGTTCGTTTCGTTCTTTGGACGATTGACAAATACGCCGGTGCAAGAAGATTAATCGATGAATTACAATTGGTAAGAGACGAAAACACGCCTGCAGATACTAAAACAAAAATGCCTAAAGCAACACCTGCTAAAGGAAAAAGAAAATAATCTTTAATGATATAATTTTTAAAACCGCGAAAGTTTTTTTTGCGGTTTTTTTATTTAATTTTAGAATCATGTTGTCAGTTAACTTTATATAAATATCCCGCAGATTATCCAGATTGAGTAGATTATAATATAAAGTTATATCGTATGCTAATTACAATATTTGCTTGTTTGTAGCTAGATCTCTAAAAACTAATAATATTAGTATAAATAAATTAAATTATAAATGAAAATTCAGTCTATTCAATTCAACGCTGTTATTAAACAGCACGGCACCATGAATGCCGCTTTTGTGGAATTCCCTTTTTCTACCGAAAAACTGTTTAACAAGAAAGGACAGGTGAAAATAAAAGCCGTCTTCGATGACAAAGTAGAATACCGCGGAAGCCTTGCCAAAATGAAAACTGACTTTCATGTATTAATTCTGACTCAGGAAGTAAGAAAACAATTAGAAAAAACTTTTGGTGATGAAGTTTCCGTAAGCCTTATCGAAGACCAGGAAGAAAGAACCGTGGAAATAGCAGACGATATTCTAGCCGTCTTTAATGAAAATCTCGAAGCCAAAACTTTGTTCGACAAGATGAGCTACACCCACAAAAAGGAATACATCCGATGGATCAACGAAGCCAAAAAATCTGAAACCCGCGAAAACAGGAAGGTCAAAATGATTTTTGGAGGGGAAGAAGAAGCCGTCTCATTTCACGAGTCGGCTTCATTTTTTGATATTATTGTTATTCAAATTATTTTGGAAATTTTCTTTGCGATCATTGAAAATGGCTTATTAGGCGACTCTCTTTCTTAAATTGTGGGCTAAAGCATGCAATCCGAACTCAATTTCTACTTTTTTGAGAGATTTTAGCATAAATCTCTTAAAATGATGATTGTGTTTGAG
>NZ_FQVO01000014.1 GCF_900129385.1 Chryseobacterium takakiae
GCCATTTTCAATGATCGCAAAGAAAATTTCCAAAATAATTTGAATAACAATAATATCAAAAAATGAAGCCGACTCGTGAAATGAGACGGCTTCTTTTTTTTTATGTTAAATGGAAAGGTTGGGATTTAATTATGTTAAATAGTTTTTTATAAAATATTGAAAATAAGCATGTTGAAATAATTAAAATTTTCTATTATTTTATTGAAATTTAAATAAATGTTTGATTTTTTTAAGTATTGTATGGTTTTTACTTGATTTATTTGATGATTTTATTATTTTTTTGTGTGATATTGCATAAATTTATATTTTTAACCCACAAATTTAATTCAAACAAGTATGAAAAAACATTTACTTATGTACCTCTTATTTTTAGGTACATTAATGTCTGCTCAGATTACAGTATCTGAAAGTTTTGAAGGTACAACTTTGCCTGCTGGGTGGGTAAGTTCAATTACAGGTTCGGGGTTTTCATCTGCTCCTTCAGGTTATGGGGCTTCGGCAGGCACTCCATGTGCTGGATCAAAAGCTGTATATAAAAACATTTATGGTACAACTTACACAAGTTGGTATATGACCTATTCTTCTACAGCTTCTAATGCAACAGCTTTAAACTACTCTTTTAAGTATCTAGCAAAAGGATTCTCCACTACAGGCAATATTAGTGGAAGTGTGGCAGCAGATTATTCGGTAGACGGTGGAACAACATGGAGTGATTTGTTAGCACCTGTTACTCTTAATAGTCCTAATGCAACTCCAATACCATGTACAACGGTTTCCGGAACGATACCGGCAGGAACGATACCGGCAGGTGCGAACTTTAAATTGAGACTTAAAAGTACCAGCACTACAACTGGAGATTTTTATATGGGATTTGATGATGTAGTGCTTTCGCAAGTTGCTACAACAGCTCCGAGTTGTGTTGCTATTTCAAGCCCTGCCAATGCTGCTACTGGTGTTTCATTAACTCCTACAATTACATGGCCTAATGCGGCAGGTGCTTCCAGCTATGTTATCAATATGGGTATAACTCCAGGTGGTACGCAGGTAATGGCAGGAATGGACGTAGGTAATACTACATCATACACGGTTCCTGCTGCTACATTGGCCTATTCTACAATGTATTATATTACTATAATACCTAAGAATAGCTTTGGGTCGGCAACAGGATGTATAGAGACAAGTTTCACAACCGTAACAATACCTTGTCCAACTGTAACGGCTCCAGCATCAGCTGCAACAGGTGTTAGTTTGACACCAACTATTACATGGACGGCTCTGTCTGGTGCTACAGGATATAAATTATCAGTAGGAACTACATCTGGAGGTACTGATGTACTGAATAATGTTGATCTGGGAAATGTGACCTCTTATTCTTTTAGCACTCCTTTAATAAATAGTACGCAGTATTATTATACATTAAATGCCTATTCTGCTGGTTCTATTTCATCAAGTTGTACAGTGAGAAATTTTACAACGGTATGCTCTGCTATTGTACCATCCTACACAAATAATTTCACATCAACAGCAGGTGCATGTACCTCACAAGCTTCTGGAGGCTCTCCTACGGGAACGGCACCAACAGGGGCAACTGCTAATTGGGTACAGAATAACTGGTTAAATACACCTGCAGCTAATACTGGAACAGGATCGATGAGAATGAATTTGTTTTTTACTAATGTATCTGGATGGCTTAGAATGCCTCCTTTAAATTTATCAGCTGGAGGATATAGAGTGAAATTTGATTATGCTGTAACAACATATTCAGGTACTGCTGCTTCTGCAATGGGTTCTGATGATGTCGTTCAGTTTGTGGTGTCACAGGATGGAGGAAATACCTGGACGGTTTTGCAAACCTGGAACAAAGCTAATGGACCATCGAATACATCAAATACGTATTCACTAGACTTAACTGGTTATACAGGCGCTAATACAATTTTTGCATTCTATGGAAGTGATGGAACAGTAGATGATGCTGAAGACTATAATTTCTATATTGATAATTTTGTGGTAGAGCCTATGCCTGTACTGGCTGTTTCGGAGGTTTCTAATGCTAAAAATAACATTAAGATTTATCCAAACCCATTCTCCGAAGTATTAAATATCTCTGATGCTTCTGATGTGAAAAATGTTCAGATAACAGATGGTTCTGGAAGATTGTTGAAAACTATTGCAAATCCTGGTAATGAACTTCATTTAGGAGATTTAAAACAAGGAATGTATTTAGTGACCTTAGAAATGAAAGATGGTTCTAAGCAAACTATTAAGGCAATTAAAAAATAATTTTTTATTG
Source organism: Chryseobacterium takakiae (assembly GCF_900129385.1). Classification (GTDB taxonomy): domain Bacteria; phylum Bacteroidota; class Bacteroidia; order Flavobacteriales; family Weeksellaceae; genus Chryseobacterium; species Chryseobacterium takakiae. Next base: position 2,291 of record NZ_FQVO01000014.1, read on the forward strand.
TATTAAGATAAAAGTAGCGGCTAATATCAGCCGCTATTTTTTTAATTGATATTATTTCTAAATCATGTGAATTAATGATGTGAATCTTGTCTTTTTTGTATTGTAAAAAAGCCATTAAATGTTGATTTAAAAATTAAATTTTAATAGAATATATGCTATTTTATGCGGATAATTGAATTGTAAAATTTTATTTATATATCTTTTTATTTTCAAGTTTATTAAAATTATTAAAAAAAAGTGGTGTTTTTTATGATGAAATAACAGTATTATTCCTAAATTAGTGTATTAATCAGCAAAAATAAATTTATGACAAAATTTCTACTTTCATGCTTATTATTTTTAAGTATGATGTTTAATGCACAAATAACTTTGGGTGCAGGAAGTACGAATGTCGGGACAGCCCCGATAAGTACATATTATGGTTATTCTTACACACAGCAGATTTTTACAAAACAGGAAATTAATGCTAATGCTGCAGGAAACATTACGGGATTAAAATTTTATCTGGATCCTTCCATGTCTATTGCAAGCTCATCAGAATGGGTAGTCTATCTGGGTCAGACTTCAAAAACGACATTTGCATCGGATTCTGACTGGATTCCTCTTTCCCAGCTGACACAGGTTTTTTCAGGAGCCGTTACCAATAATAACGGGGTTATAGAGATTACCTTTGCAACTCCTTTCGCCTATGATAACGTTGCCAATCTGGTGTTAGCCGCCGAAGAAAACTCTTCAGGCTATGACAGCAACGATTATGATGAAGCAATGTATGTTTATCCGTCAGCAGCGAACTCTACACTTAATTATAAAAATGATTATAACGATCCGGATCCTGCTTCGCCTCCTTCTTCAGGAGATCTGAAAGATTATAAATCCGTTACTACTTTTACAGGCCTTACCGCTAATCCCATTCCTCTCTGCCCGGTAGTTTCTTATCCTTCAAACAATTCAACTTTTGTTCCTTTAGCTTCAACAATTACTTGGGTTAACTCTTCAGGAGCAACAGGATATAAAGTTTCTATCGGAACCACTTCCGGTGGAACTGACATAGCCAACCAGGTGGCTGTAACCACAAACAGCTTTACACCGGCAGCGCCATTTGCGCCTAATACAACACTTTATTTAAAAGTAGTGGCTGTAGGATCCGGAGGTGAATCTTCCGGCTGCTCAGAAGTTGTGTTTACAACAGCGCCGCCGCCACCTACGAATGATGAATGTGCTACTGCGGTTACATTGACGGTAAACCCGGACCTTAGCTGTGGAACCGTAACTCCTGGTTATACTATTGGTGCTACCGATTCAGGAATGATACCGGATCCATGCTATGGAAACCCTGATGATGATGTATGGTTTAAGTTCGTAGCAACAGCAACTACTCATAAAATATCTCTTTTAAATATTCAGTCGGTAGGAACTACACAAAATGATACGGATACTTATTTCCAGGTATTCAGTGGAGGATGTGGCGCACTGTCCAGTATTTATTGCTCAGATCCTGCTTCGGGAACTGTTACAGGTCTTACTGTGGGTGAAACATATCTGGTAAGAGTATACAGCTATTATGATACAGGAAGCAATCAGAGTTTTGATATCTGTGTAGGAACGTTCCCGCCGCCACCTGCAAATGATGAATGCAGCGGAGCTCTTGTAGCAGCTACATTCCCATATACTTTTGTACAGAACGACGGAGAAGCGGCTACAAATAACGGCGGTATGGTTACTGCTTGTACCAATAACGATATGAATGACGGTACATGGTTTACCTTCGTGGGAGATGGAGATACATTTAATATCACCGTTACAATGCCTGCAGGAAGTGATTTTGATCCTAAGATCGGAGTCTACAGCGGAACCTGCTCTGCATTGTCATGTGAAGATTCTGAAGATTCAGGAGGGACAGGAGTTACTGAAACACTTTCAATCCCAACACTTTCAGGAAATACCTACTATGTAAATGTTGGATACTACAGCGGATGGTCTGATGAACCGGAAGGAGCGTTCACCATTAATATTTCAAAAGGTGTACTGGGAACTTCTGATGTCAAGACGGAAAAGAAAAATATCAAAGCATATCCTAATCCATTTACAGATGTGATAAATATTTCCGATGCTGCCAATGTGAAATCAATTTCAGTGTCCGATCTTTCCGGAAGACTAATAAAAGTCATTGATAACCCCGGATCTTCAATTCATTTGAGTGAATTAAGACAGGGAATGTATTTGTTGACACTTATTATGAAAGATGGTTCTAAACAAACGATCAAAACGATTAAGAAATAACGATACCCAACTTTAATACAATTAAGGCGATCCAACGGATCGCCTTTTTTATTGAATATTAAAAATTTTATCAAATTATCTGTTTTCAGGAACAGGCTGTAAATTTCCGGTATTAAGACTTTCAAAAACCGCCGGGAAGAAAGTAACGAGAATGAAATAAACAATGACCATTAATACAATTAAAGAAAATAGTATGACTACTAAAGTATTGGGCTTATTTTTCTTTTTTGGTTCCATGATGTTTGTATTTTAGTTAATAGAAATATTATAATATTTTACACTAAGCTAATTTCTTGCCACATTGCTTGCAGTACCTTGCATCATCATCAATATCTTCATTTCCGCAGCGATCGCATATCTTTTCAAGATTCTGTCTCTTGTTCCGCATTTCCGCAGTTACAATTCCTGTAGGAACAGCGATGATGGAATAACCGGCAAGCATCAGAACCACTGCGAAAAACTTTCCCATAGGCGTAATCGGAGAAACATCACCATAACCGACTGTAGTTACAGTGACCACCGCCCAATAAATAGATTGCGGAATTGTTTCAAATCCCGGCCTTCCGCCTTCCACCATAAACATCATAGAACCTACAATTACTGAAAAAATGATCAGGAATAGCAGGAAAATATAGATTTTTCTTGAGCTGTTCTTTAATGCTCTTACAATGACAGACCCGTCATTCATAAAATCCATCAGGTTGAATACCCTGAAAACCCGAAGCATTCTAAGCATCCTGAAAATGAGGAAATATTTGGTAACAGGAAAGAAAAAGCTAAGATAAAAGGGAATCAGCGATAAAAAATCTATAATTCCGAAAAAACTGAAAATATAATGACGCTTATTTTTGACAACAGCAATTCTTGTAGCATATTCTATCGAGAATAGAATGGAAATAATCCATTCCAAGATAAGAAAAGTAAGATGGTACCGCTTATCAAGCCAGGGAATACTTTCCATCATGATGATGGCGGTACTTACTAGAATAAGCAGCAGCAGAATGACATCAAAGAGCTTTCCGAGCTTTGTATCAGATCGGTAAATAATTCTGTAGAGATAATGTTTCCACCATGCATCTTCCGGAACAAGATTATGTTCTCTTTCCATTTAACGTTTTTTTAAATATAACAAATTATCCTTATTTTCGTAACAAACATACAGAATAAAATGAAAATTAGAGAGGTCGTTTCAAAGATAGAAAAGCGTATTCCCCTTCAGCAGGCGGAAGATTTTGATAATGTGGGACTGCTCTGTGGTTTGTGGGATCGAGATGTTAGCGGGATCTTGGTCTGCCATGATGCCCTTGAAAATGTTGTAGATGAAGCAATCTTTAAAAACTGCAATCTTATTGTATGTTTTCATCCAATCATTTTCTCAGGTTTAAAATCGTTAACAGGAAAAAATTATGTTGAAAAAGCGGTTATTAAGGCCATTGAAAATAAAATAGCCATTTATGCAATTCATACGGCTTTCGATAATGATTTTTTTGGTGTTAATGCAGGAATCTGTCAACAGCTCGGACTTAAAAACCTTAAAATTCTTCAGCCTAAAAAAAATGATCTGAAGCAGCTCACCGTTTTTGTTCCGAAAGAATACTCTGAAAAGATAAAAGAAGCCCTTTTTGAAGCAGGAGCAGGCAATATAGGTTTTTATGATGAGTGCAGTTTCAGCATAAACGGGAACGGAACTTTTCGTCCTAAAGAAGGCTCGGATCCATTTTCAGGACAGTTGGGGATTCGGGAAAATGCAGATGAAGATATGATTTCCGTTATTTTTGAAGGATATAAACAGGGACAGGTAGTGGCAGCAATGAAATCGGCACATCCTTACGAAGAAGTGGCCCACCAGATTTACAGCCTGGATAATACGAATCATTACAGCGGATTAGGAATGTATGGTGATTTTGAGGAACCAATGGATGAAAAAGATTTTCTGAAATTTGTTAAAGAAAAGTTTAATCTTGAAGTGATCAGGCATTCTGATTTTACCGGGAAGAAAATAAAAAGAGTAGGCGTTTTAGGGGGCTCCGGGGCAAGCGGTATCAAGTCTGCAATCTCCAAAAAATGTGATGCTTATCTCACGGGAGATGTAAAATACCATGATTTTTTCCTTGCCGAATCTAAAATGCTGATTTGCGATATCGGCCATTTCGAATCAGAACAATTTGTTACTCAACAATTATTTGAAATTTTGTCACAAAAATTTAGTACATTTGCAATCTCAAAATCTATTGAGAAAACGAACCCGGTAAATTATTTCATTTAAAATATGGCAAAAACCAACGATATTTCAGTTGAAGAAAAGTTAAGAGCTTTATACGATTTGCAGATCATTGATTCCAGATTGGACGAAATCCGAAATACAAGAGGAGAATTGCCAATCGAAGTAGAAGATCTTGAGATTGAAATCGAAGGTCTTGAAAAAAGAGCTGAAAAATTTCATGCGGATATCAAAGATCAGGAAGATCAGATCAAAACCAAGCATGAAGTGATCAACCATGCAAAAACTTTAATTGAAAAATACAAATCTCAGCAGGATAATGTAAGAAACAATAAAGAGTTTGAAGCATTAAGTAAAGAGGTTGAATATCAGGAGCTTGAAATTCAGCTTGCTGAAAAAAGAATTAAGGAATTCGGTGCTAAAATCAGCCACAAAAACGAAACGCTGGATGAGCTTAACGCAAAAATCGATGATCTTAAAAACCACCTGAAGTTCAAAAAAGAAGAATTGGAAGGTTTGATTTCTGAAACACAGAAAGAAGAAGAATATCTTATTGAGCAGTCTAAAGAATTTGCTGCAAAAATCGATGAAAGATTGCTGGCTTCTTACAACAGAATCAGAACCAATTCTCCAAACGGACTTGCGGTAGTAGGATTGGAGAGAGGCGCACCAAAAGGTTCATTCTTCACGATTCCACCTCAGAAGCAGATGGAAATCGCTCAGAGAAAGAAAATCATTATTGATGAGCATTCAGGAAAAATCCTTGTAGATGACGAGTTGGTAATGGAAGAAAACGAGAAAATGAAATCGGTAATTAAGTTTTAATTAACAACGGTTTTTCAGAATATAGAGCTGTCTCATTGGAGGCGGCTTTTTTTTGTGTCATTACGAGGAGCATCGCGACGAAGCAATCTTTTGTTCAAGAGATCATGGAATACGTTGAAAAACTGAAATTCCACATTATACTAGGTTCCGCTCTGAATGACAATTTACATTCATAATGAATTCTACATGAATAAATAAAGTTAAAGAGTAATAAAGTCGCGAATATAATTCTCATTACGAAGGATTATTGTTTTTAGCATATGATTTCTCTTTATATTTAATCCCGAAAAGCACAAGCGCTTATCACTCTGGACCTAGTAATAGTCTCGCTTAATCTTAAATGTTATGCACTTATGGTGGGAATTCTTTGCTGTAAGTGCATATTTATAAATGATATTTGCTTATGAATTACTTCAAAAAAATATTTTGGTTTTTGGTCTTTTTTTACAGTACGATGTATTCCCCAAAATCGTATAAAAATGATACTTTAAAAGGGGAATTTACGTATAATTTAAAAGCTAAATTTGATACAAGAATAAATACATACCATGAAGAGCTGTTCGTCCTGAAAGTTGGAGAAAGAAGAGCTTTTTTTGCGAGTATTGTATCGTTAAAAGGAGATTCTGTAATGGCAAAATCCGGTACAACAACACATAATGCAGACGGAAGCATATCGCTCGGCTGGAAAACAGGAGTCACAATTCCAAAGACAAATTTCAATTTTACTATCATCCAGACCAATGAAAATATACAGTATTTTGATTCCGCAGCAATGTCACTATTTACTTATAAACAACCTGTAATATCAAACTGGGAGCTTGCAGATGAAACCAGAGTAATCAATACCATTACCTGTAAAAAAGCGAAAGTGAAGTTTAAGGGAAGAAACTGGATCGCATGGTATGCTCCGGAAATTCCGCTTCCGTATGGTCCTATGAAATTTAGCGGTTTGCCTGGATTAATCATCAAAATAACAGACGAGAAGGAGGATTTTGATTTTGAACTGGTAAAATCATTGCCCGTCTCTCAATTGAAAGGCAAATTCATCAATATCAAAAAAAGCAGATATACCGGAGCTATAGAAACAACGCAGGCTAAATTAAAGCAGGCACAAAAAACAGCCGATGAAAATGCTGCCGCTGTACTGGCAAGCTACGGAACCACAATTATGCAAGGGCAGGAAATGCTAAAGCAAAGAGAAAAAGCAAGGGATGAAAATGAAAAATACAAAAATCCGCTTGAACTAAGCGAGTAAAAAACCGCCTCAGAGAAGCGGTTTTAATTTTATTCAGTAGGAACAGGCTTTTAGCCCGTTTCCATTGATCAGAATGTGAACATATTTATAAGTTGAAATTTGAAAAAACTTAGAAAAGCGGTTAAATATTATTCCTTACGGTCATACATTTTATTATAAAGATCAATAAATTTCTCTTTAATAGCTTTTCTTTTCAGCTTTAAAGTAGGTGTTAAAAGACCCGTATCAATGCTCCAGATTTCAGGAGTCAGTTCAATTTTTTTGATCTGTTCCCAGTTTCCTAAATGTTCATTAATGCCGTTAATTTCTTTTTCTATTCTTTCTTTAAGCTCCTTGCTGCTGGCAATTTCTTTTGGCGTAGAACCGATATTCAGGTTATTTCTCTGAGCCCAGCTTTTGGCAAATTCAAAATCAGGCTGTACCAGGGCGGTTGGCATTTTTTCGCCATCCCCAACAACCATGATCTGCTCGATAAACTTCGATGCTTTTGCAAGATTTTCAATAGTTTGGGGAGCAATATACTTACCGCCGGAAGTTTTAAACATCTCTTTTTTACGGTCTGTGATCTGAAGAAATCCGTCGCTGTCAATATGCCCGATATCTCCTGTTTTAAAGAATCCGTCTTCGGTAAAAACTTCTTTTGTCATTTCTTCATTTTTAAAATACCCTTTAAAAACAGAAGGTCCTTTCACGGTAATTTCTCCGTCTTCCTGAATTTTTACCTGAAGATTGTCCAAGGGAAGTCCCACAGTTCCTATTTTCATTTTCCCAAAAGCATTCACAGAAATAACCGGTGACGTTTCTGTAAGACCGTATCCTTCCAGGATGGGAATCCCGGCATTCTGAAACATCAGGTTGAGTCTTGTGGAAAGGGCTGCAGAGCCGGAAACCAACGTGATGATTTCGCCGCCCAATCCTTCGCGCCACTTTTTGAAAACCAGTTTATCGGCAATAATTTCCTGTAAACCCGAAGGTTTGGAAACTGTTTTCTTTTTAGAAATAAGATTCAGTGCCCAGAAAAATATTTTTTGCTTGAGACCTCCTGCTGAAGACCCGGTAGCATAAATTTTATCATAAACCTTTTCCACAAGCCTCGGTACAACGCTCATGTAATGCGGTTTTACTTCTTTCACATTTTCACCCATTTTTTCAATGCTTTCTGCAAAATAAATGGAGAAACCGTTATACTGGAAAAGGTAAAAAAGCATCCTCTCGAAAATATGACAAATGGGTAGAAAGCTCAGCACTCTCGTATCTTTATAATCCATTCCTTTTTTCTTAGGAATTCTCGGGATTGAGCCTAAAACATTAGAGACGATGTTATGATGCGTCAGCATCACTCCCTTAGGCTTCCCCGTAGTTCCGGAAGTATAAATAATGGTAGCAAGATCTTCAGGATTGATGGTTTTGGAAAGATCTTCTACCTCAACCTGTGTAGAATCGTCTTCTCCAAGATCCAGCACTTCTTTCCAGTTGGCAGCTCCGCTGATATTCTCAAAGGTGAAAATTCCCTGCAGTGAAGGAATATTGTGCTTTACCTTCATTACTTTATTCAAAAGATCTTTATCAGATACAAAGCAGTATTTGATCTCGGCATTCGTAAAGATAAATTCATAATCTTCCGGTGAAATGCTGGGATAAACCGGCACGGAAACTACCCCGATCTGGGAAAGTCCCAAATCCATAATCGCCCATTCTGTACGGGAATTTGTGGTAATCAGTGCGATTTTGTCGCCGGGTTTTATGCCCAGTTTCAGAAGTCCGCGGGAAATTTTATTGCCTTCATTGATAAATTCCTGGGTAGAAGTTTTTTTCCATTCTCCCTGATACTTCGTTACAAACATATCCGTTTTTGGGTAGGTTTCTAAAGCATAATGGGGAATATCGAATAATCTTTTTATAGTCATAATGGTAAAAGTAATTAGTTATAGGATTTTAAATATAAGCATTTTTTTTAATTGGCAATACCACATTCTGAAATTTACGTTTACAGAAGATTATATATATAATGTATCACTTTTTTTTGTTTTTTAGCTAAAATTTTTAACAATAATTTAATCAGTTTATCTGATTTTTAAAATTTGTTTAATAGCTGGTTTTCAGAATGTAAGACTTAAGTTTTAATTCTGTTTTCAGATTTGATCAAAAAGTGTAAATTAGCGACCATCTAATTATTCAATTTTATGGACTTTAATTTATCGGAAGAACAGCTGATGATTCAGCAGGCAGCAAGGGATTTTGCACAAAACGAATTATTACCCGAAGTAATCGAAAGAGACCGCGATCAGAAGTTTCCTGCAGAACAGGTAAAGAAAATGGGTGAAATGGGGCTTTTGGGAATGATGGTAGATCCTAAATACGGAGGTGCAGGGATGGACAGTGTTTCTTACGTATTGGCCATGGAAGAGATTGCAAAAATAGACGCTTCTGCAGCCGTGGTAATGTCTGTAAACAATTCATTAGTATGTGCCGGACTGGAGAAATTTGCTTCTGAAGAGCAGAAAGTGAAATATCTTACACCTTTGGCAAGCGGACAGGTAATCGGGGCATTTGCATTGTCTGAGCCGGAAGCAGGTTCTGATGCTACTTCACAAAAAACCACTGCAGAAGATAAAGGAGATTATTATTTGCTGAATGGGATCAAAAACTGGATCACCAACGGGGGTACGGCAAGCTATTATATTGTAATTGCACAAACGGATCCTGAGAAAAAACATAAAGGAATCAATGCTTTCATCGTTGAAAGAGGATGGGAAGGATTTGAAATAGGACCTAAAGAAGACAAGCTGGGAATCAGAGGAAGTGATACGCATTCTTTGATCTTCAACAATGTGAAAGTGCCGAAAGAAAACAGAATCGGGGAAGATGGTTTCGGTTTCAATTTTGCGATGGCTGTTCTGAACGGAGGAAGAATCGGGATTGCTTCCCAGGCATTAGGTATTGCCTCAGGAGCTTACGAACTGGCGTTAAAATATGCTAAAACAAGAAAAGCTTTTAAAACGGAGATCATCAACCACCAGGCTATTGCATTCAAACTGGCGGATATGGCAACGCAGATTACAGCGGCAAGAATGCTTTGCTTCAAGGCTGCAGTAGAAAAAGATGCCGGAAAAGATATTTCAGAAAGCGGAGCAATGGCCAAGTTGTACGCATCTCAGGTGGCAATGGATACAACGATTGAAGCGGTACAGATCCACGGCGGATATGGATATGTTAAAGAATACCACGTGGAAAGAATGATGAGAGATGCAAAAATCACACAGATCTACGAAGGAACTTCTGAAATCCAGAAGATTGTTATCTCAAGAAGCATTGCAAAGTAATCGCTTACTAAAATAAAATAGTAAAAGGCTCTCAAAAATGGGAGCCTTTTTACTTTCACACGAACCACAAAATATTAATAATATATTGTTTTAACTATTGTTTTGATTAACTTTTTTAGCTTAAGTTAAATGATGGATGTAAATTAATAATCAATGAAGTAAAGTTAGGAATATCATTTTCCGGAATAACGTAATTCTAATTAAAATATTATTAAAAATTTATCCGAATATTCTTTCTTAAAGATTTTTATCTGTAGTCTTTCTTTTTTTATAAAAATAATATCCGATTCCTGCAATCACAAATAACGGCCAAAGCGGAAGAATAAACAGGAAAATTGATGTAATGACATTCCATCCTGAAGAAATGGCGGCAAAGGATTGCGCTCCCAGTGTTTCAGGGTTTTTGCCCTCAGCAACAGTTCCTTCCTTTCCGTATAGGGTAATGTCAATCTCACACATCGTATTTTCAACAATATCACGGCCGGAAGTTTCAATATTCATATTTTCCACCATTCCCAGGTTATAGTTGAGATCAGACATCAGGTAATCAAATTTTTGGATAGGAACTTTCACTTTAAGGTATGCTGTTTTTTTATCGTCATTTTGTAGGGAAACACTTTCGCTTCTTACAAAACCGTTGTATTTGGCAACTTCATCCTTTACAATTTCTTTTGCGGTTTCCGCATCATTTACGCTAATTTCTAATGTCCCTTTTTTGATGAATCTGTTCTGCTGAATGAGTTCAGGATTTTCTTTCTTCGGAGCATTTTTATAAACGATTTTAGTTTCCTTAATCACTTTCGGGGCAGGAACATTTACAACAATTTTATTTTCTTTTGCAGAATCTTTCTTTTCCGTTTTGGATTCCAGTTTTACGGATGAGATTTTTTCAGATAGAGAATCCACAACTTTTGATGTATTTTCAATATTCTCTTTGATCTCATTTCCTGCCCGTTGAAAATCTTTGATCTTTACATTGGCAGAATCCAGGGCGGCATTCGCTTTTTCATCAATTTCACTGATTTTTTCCGAAGCGTCAGAAACGGTGCTGTCGGCCGAACTGATGGCGTTTTCCAGCGTTGATGTTGCAGCTTCTCCCTTTTTGCACATGATGAATGTTCCCGATACGGCAACAAGTAAAATGAATTTTTTCATACGATTAATTTTTTCGATGAGGTAAAATTAGGAGCGGAACTGTTGTAAAGATTGTAAAAGAATTGTTTTAAAGGTGTAAATTGTTAAGGGTTTGATTTTTAGATTTTTGTAAAATTGAAAAACTGTTTTTTACAAAGTTTTTTTAAAGTTTCGTCATTTCTGTTAATGAATCTTATCTAAATTTAATTTATGAAACTGTCATTTTGAACAAAACAACGGGAAGTCGAAAAACTTCAAATAACTCAATTTTAAAAGACTCTTCAGGGTAAAATTGTAAGGTAAATGTTAGAAAACTCTATGGAGTTTTATCTGTGTAGACATCATATTCGGAAGGCGTTTGGCGTTCCGTAGGAACGCTATCTTTAGAAAATTCAGCACGAATTATAGATATTAATTCTATGGATTGATTAATATACTTGTTCTTATTGCTACACAGATTCTGCTCCTACAGGTGCAAAAATCTTTTACTTTAAACAACTTATGTATAAAAATTTTAATTTGGTTCAACAAAAAAATCCGCAGAAACTTTCCGCGGATTAAATATTTAATAATTATTTTCTTAAGCATTCCTAAATTCACTGATGAAATGCAGCTTCACATTCGGGAATTTTTCCTGCGTCATGTGAATTGTAAAAGAAGAATCAGCAAGGAAAACCAGTTGGTTGTATTTGTCTCTTGCTAAAAATCGCTGCTTTAATCTAGCAAATTCTTTAAATTCTTCAGACTTTTCATCCGCTTCAACCCAGCAGGCTTTATGCATCGAAAGTGGTTCATAAGTACATTTTGCACCGTATTCATGTTCCAGACGGTACTGGATTACCTCATACTGAAGAGCTCCCACCGTTCCGATGATCTTCCTTCCGTTCATTTCAAGCGTAAAAAGCTGTGCCACACCTTCATCCATCAATTGGTCGATACCTTTTGCCAGTTGTTTTGCCTTCAACGGATCATTATTATTGATATATCTGAAATGTTCAGGAGAGAAGCTCGGAATTCCTTTGAAATTCAGCTTTTCACCTCCGGTTAACGTATCACCGATCCTGAAGCTTCCCGTATCATGAAGCCCTACAATATCTCCCGGAAAGCTTTCTTCCACCACCTCTTTTTTATCGGCAAAGAAAGCATTGGGTGACGAGAACTTCATTTTTTTACCCTCTCTTACCAGTAAGTAATTTTCATTTCTCTTAAAAGTTCCAGAAACGATTTTTACGAAAGCCAGTCGGTCCCTGTGTTTCGGATCCATATTCGCATGAATCTTGAACACAAAACCGGTAAACTGATTTTCCTCAGGCTTTACCAGACGCGTATCACTTTCCTTCGGCTGCGGCATCGGTGCAATATCAATAAAAGCATCCAGTAATTCGCGTACTCCGAAATTATTTAAAGCAGATCCGAAGAAAACAGGCTGAAGATCACCTTTCATATAATCTTCACGGCTGAATTCAGGATAGACCGACTGTACAAGATCAAGCTCCTCACGAAGCGTAGCGGCCGCTTTTTCGCCGATTAATTCATCAATCGCAGGGTCATTAATGTCATCAAACTTAACCGCTTCTCCAACTTTCTGCTTTTTCTCCTCCAAAAACAACTGGATGTTGTTTTCCCAAATGTTATAAATTCCCTGGAAATCACTTCCCATACCGATAGGTAATGAAAGCGGAACCACTGTTAATCCTAGTTTCTGTTCAACCTCGTCCAAAAGATCAAAAGCATCTTTACCCTCACGGTCAAGCTTATTAATGAAAACCAGCATGGGTATATTTCTCATTCTGCAAACCTGTACAAGCTTTTCAGTCTGCTCTTCCACCCCTTTTGCAACGTCTATGACAACAATCACCGAATCTACGGCCGTCAAAGTTCTGTAAGTATCTTCCGCAAAATCCTTGTGTCCCGGAGTATCCAGGATATTGATTTTATGATCCCTGTATTCAAAAGCAAGTACGGAAGTTGCCACGGAAATCCCTCTCTGTCTTTCAATTTCCATGAAGTCAGAGGTAGCTCCCTTTTTTATTTTGTTGGATTTTACCGCTCCCGCTTCCTGGATGGCCCCTCCGAAAAGAAGTAGCTTTTCAGTGAGCGTCGTCTTTCCGGCATCGGGGTGAGAAATAATCCCGAAAGTTTTTCTTTTCTCTATTTCTTTGATTAAGTCTGACATATCGTATTTTGAAGTTGCAAAAATCGTAATTTTTAATGGAATCTGAAAGTGATTTCGTTCAGGAAAGAGATATGCACATCCAAAAAATGCAGATGTTTTTTTTACTTCATTATTCAAACAATAAAGAAACTTCTCAAAAACTTTTATATTTGCCCGATAAATCTGAGCATACAATATGGAAAACAGCAGGTATCCGAAATTTACATTTACATGGATAGGAGGACTTGTCCTCGTGGCCGGATTTTTTATAGGAAACATGGCCGTGGCATTTTTTAATGTCTTCTGGATGTTTGCTTTTAAAGAAAATCTGCAGTATAAAGAGTGGTTTTTGATGCTGCTCAATGCAGGCGGATTTCTTACCGCTATTGCTTTTTTTGATTTTTTTATTGTAAGACCAAATACCGGTAAAAAACTGAATTTCAATTTTTCACCCACTAATTTTTACACCTATTTATTGATTTTTCCTATGATGTTCGGGATGATGCTCATCGCGGAATTTATCACCTCACAAATACCTACAACAGGACCTTTTTTCGGGAAATATTATGACTTTTTCATCAAACTGATGGAACAGCTCACGGACGATCCGGTAGTAATGATCATCACCGCGGTGATTTGTGCACCGATATTTGAAGAAATTGTTTTCCGCGGAATTATCCAGAAAGGATTGATCAATAAAGGAGTAAAGCCGGTGAATGCGATTCTTATGGCATCCGTTATTTTCGGTTTGGTTCATGGGAATCCATGGCAGTTTGTAGGAGCTGTTTTATTGGGCTGTGTTTTGGGGCTGGTATATTACAAAACCAAATCTTTATTGTTGCCAATGTTGCTGCATGGTTTCAATAATTTATGTTCCACCATATTGATTGTTTACACAAAAAATGAAAGCTTCGCAGATGCTTTTAAAATCCCGGAATGGATGATCCTTGCCGGTGGAATTATACTTTTTTCAGTATTTTATTATCTTTTTACAAGGAAATATAAAGTACATTATTCTGAGATTTAAATAGAAACATATTTTGTTTAGAACTTTCTTAATTTTCTAAATTAAAATAAACTTTGTTTATTCTTAAGTTTAATAGTAAGAATTTCAATGGGTTAATAGGATTCTGATTAGGTGATAATAAGTTGGCTTTATTAAGTCTTTGACCTAAAAAGCTTAATTTCTTAATGAAAATAAATTATAAAATTTAAACAGGCTTTACGTATTCACAAAATATTTATGTATCTAAGCTTAACAATAAAAATAAAATGAACAAGGAAATGGAGTTACTGGTAGCAACCCACAACATACACAAGAAAGAAGAAATCCAACAGATTCTGGGAGATCGCTTTATCGTAAAAAGTCTTACGGATTACAATATTCACGAAGAAATTGTGGAAGACGGTGATTCTTTCAATGCCAATGCTCTGATTAAGGCTAAATATTGCTTTGAAAAAACAGGCATTCCAAGTCTGGGAGACGACAGCGGTCTTGTTGTAGAATCTTTGGATGGAAGACCAGGAATATTTTCCGCGCGCTATGCAGGCGATCATGATTTTGCCAAAAATATCGAAAAAGTATTGGCCGAAATGGAAGGTGTTGAAAACAGAAAAGCATACTTCATCACCGTTTTATGCTATTATGATGAAAACGGAGCAAAATATTTTGACGGGAGAGTGCATGGAAACTTATTGAATGAAAATAAAGGTTTCAAAGGTTTCGGCTATGATCCGATCTTCGTTCCTGAAGGATACGATAAAACCTTTGCAGAAATGGACCCTCAAGATAAAAACAAAATCAGCCACAGAAAGCAGGCGCTGGATCTGTTCCTTGATTTTCTGAAAGATTAATAGACTAAGGTTGAGGTGAAGAATAAGATTATTAAAATGTAGATCAATTTTAAATGAATACTGCTAAAAAAGAGATCATACTTCTTCTTAGCTATTTTAATATATTTATTTAATCTTAACCTCAGCCATAGACTCAGTCTCAAGCTCAATCTTAAGCCTAAATTCCGTACATTTGTCTGTATAATAAACGATAGATTTGAGTACTTATTTAACGATATTAGGCTTTAACTCAGCAATTCCTACCATTAATTCTTCTCCTACCGCACAATTCCTGGAAATGGAAGAGCGGTCTTTTCTGATCGACTGCGGCGAAGGAACGCAGGTACAGCTGAGAAAAGCAAAAGCGAAATTTTCAAGGATTAATCATATTTTCATTTCCCATCTTCACGGAGACCACTGTTTCGGACTTCCGGGACTTATTGCTTCATTCCGTCTTTTGGGAAGAGAAACACCGCTGCATGTGTACGGCCCGAAGGGAATAAAAAAAATGCTTGAAACCATCTTTACCATTACCGAAACACACCGTGGTTTTGAAGTGGTTTATCACGAACTGGATAAGGATTATTCCGAAAAAATTTATGAAGACAACAGGGTAGAGGTATATACCATTCCTCTTGACCACAGGATTTATTGCAACGGATATCTCTTTAAGGAAAAACCGAAAGAAAGACACCTGAATATGCAGGAAATTTCAAAATATAAAGAGATTGAAACCTGCGATTACCACAATATCAAGGCCGGAAAAGATTTTGTGCTGAGCGATGGATATGTTCTCAAAAATGAAATTCTAACCACAGATCCGGTTCCTCCGGTTTCTTACGCATTTTGCAGCGATACGCGCTATCTTGAAAATGTGATTCCTGTTATTAAAAACGTTAGCGTCCTTTATCATGAATCCACGTTTTTACATGATTTAAAGGATATGGCAGATTATACCGGACATACAACCGCACTGGAAGCGGCAATGATTGCCAGAAAGGCTGAAGTAGGAAAACTTATTTTAGGACACTTTTCCAACAGGTATGCAGATCTTACCGTATTCACTGATGAAGCGAGAACCATTTTCCCGAATACTTTCTTACCAAAAGCACTGGAGCCTGTGAAAATTTAAAATAAATGATGTTGAAATTTGAAGAACTGAAAATCTTTCTGGATGAAAAAGCAGATCAGTATAATCATCCGGATTTTATTGAGAATGACCCGATACAGATCCCACATCGGTTTACCCTTAAACAGGATATTGAAATAGCGGGTTTTCTGGCAGCAACGATCTCCTGGGGAAACCGGAAAGCAATCATAAAATCTGCTGAAAAAATGTTGGATATCATGGGAAATGCTCCTTATGATTTCGTATTGAATCATTCGGAAAAAGATTTAAAATCAATTGAAAATAAAAGCATTCACCGTACTTTTAATGGAGAAGATTTTGTGTATTTTATGAAGCAGTTTAGCAGGATTTACCATGAAAATCAAAGTCTTGAAAGCTTATTCAGACTCCACGAATCGGAAACCAGTTTTCTGCATTCTGTTGAACGGTTCAGAAGCAGTTTTTTAGGTGCTGAAAAACACAGGAGTCATAAACATGTAAGTTCGCCGTATAAAAATTCATCCACCAAAAGAATTATTATGTTTCTCCGTTGGATGGTGCGGAAGGATAAGCGTGGCGTAGATTTTGGTATCTGGGAAAATACAGGACAGCAATATCTTTCCATTCCGCTGGATGTACACACAGGAAATATTTCAAGGAAATTAGGGTTGATTTCAAGAACGCAGAACGACTGGAAAACGGTAGAAGAGCTGGATGCCGTAATCAGAAAGTTTAATGAGAATGATCCCGCAAAATATGATTTTGCATTGTTCGGGTTGGGAGTTACCAAAGAATTATTATAAAAGCAGAACATAATGAAAAAGTACGAAGAAAGAACTGAGGCTTTAGAAAAGATTGCCAACGGAATTACCTGGTGGATAGGTTCTATACCGTCTCTGATTGCACATACATTGTTTTTTATCATATCATTTGTTTTACCGCTGTTGGGTTTGGTGGAATTTGATAAAATGTTGCTGATTCTTACAACGGTAGTTTCTCTGGAAGCGATATATCTTGCTATCTTTATTCAGATGTCCGTAAATAAAAGCCATGAGAAAATTGAAGATATTCAGGAAGATATTGAGGATATCCAGGAAGATATTGAAGAAATTAGCGAAGATATAGAGGAAATCAGCGAAGATATTGAAGAAATTAATGAAGATATTGAAGATATTCAGGAAGATATTGAGGAAATTAATGAAGAAGATGAAGAAGACGATCACAGTGAGCGTGCAAGAAATGTAATGCTGAAAAGCAATGTAAGTTCAAATAAAAATGAAATCAAAGCGCTGAAGGATAAAATTCTGGAACTCCAGGATAAAATTAATGAGCTTAAAAATAAATGATTTAAATTTAGATTTATTCAAATAACTCTTACAAAAAGGCTAATAAAAAAATGTCTTTTTTTCATATTATTACAGATATATTATCTGATAAGTATGGATTTGATGAAATAGAATAGGTTTTTACTGCAATTATTTCATTTTTAATCAAATTTTAATCAAAAAAAATATTATTTTTGAACAAACAACAACAAAATGTTAAATTATAGATTGAAAAACTACTTCTTCTTTTTAGTGTTGCTTTTGGTTTCAGGTTCTGTTGCTGCTCAGCATGCATCAAGAAAAAATGGTAAAGTAAAATTAACTTCAGAAAGTATGAAAGCGGGCGCTTTTATTGATGTTAATGTTGCTCCTTACCCGGAATCATCTTATAACATTCAGCAGCTCGTTCAGCAGGTTCTCATCAACGGAACATCAAGCTGTGCAACACCGAATGTAAGCAATGTAACGGTAACACCTAACCATCCAGTGACTAATCCCGACAGGTTTTGGGGGTATTTTCATAAAGGAACAACCAATTTTCCTTTTGAAGATGGAATTGTTTTAACTACAGGCTATGCAAGACAAGCTGGTAATGCTGCAATTGCCGCCAATCTTGCAGGTCTCATTTCCGAAGGTGGTGATGCGGATCTTGCTGCTGCAACCAATACCAATATCTCCAATCAGCGTGATGCCGTGGCATTGGAATTTGATTTCGTACCCAACTCCAATCAGGTAAAGTTTAATTACATATTTGCTTCCGAGGAGTATACCGGAGGCTTTCCGTGTAATTATTCGGATGCATTTGCGTTGCTTATCAAGCCCGTAGCGGGAGGTGCTTACACAAATGTTGCCATTCTTCCGGGAGGAGCAGGTCCTGTAAGTGTTACGAATATACGTCCTGCAACCCAGTTTGGAGGTGGTGCACTTACCTGCGGTGCATTGAATCCTACTTATTTCGCAGGATATAACACAACAAGTATCGAAACCAATTACAACGGAAGGGTAGTGCCGTTAACTGCTATTGCGGATGTAACTCCGGGCGTTGCCTACCACTTTAAAATGGTTCTTGCAGATTATAATGATCAGACTTTAGATTCTGCCGTTTTTCTTGAAGGGGGTTCTTTTGATATAGGAATTAAAATTGTAGATGCTAATGGTGTTGTTTTGCCTGATACGGTAAACATGTGTGACAATACGCCACAGGTGTTAACAGCTTTGCTTACCGTATCTCCGGGAATGACTTTCCAATGGTATAAGGATGGCGTGGCAATCAATGGTGCTACCAATGTTTCTTATACAGCAACATCTCCGGGCGCTTACGAAGTGAAGGTTTCTGTACCGGGAAATCAATGTCCTGCTTCCGCAGTAATAACCATTGTTGGAGGAACTACTCCACCCGCACAAAATGCAACACTGAAGCTGTGTACAACTCCTTCGGTTTCTACATTTAATTTAAATGATGCAACACCTCTAATTACTACATCAACTACTGCTGTTGTACGTTATTATGTTAATCAGGCTGATGCGGTTGCACAAAATAATAATTTCCTGAATACTTCTGCAGTAAGCAGTTATAATGGTACTGACGGACAGGTATTGTACGTTGTTGTTTCCAACGGCGCTTTCTGTAGTAAAATGGTTACATTAACTCTAAGAAAAGAGGCAACACCAATTGCACAGCTTACGGCTACTAAAGTAAGATTGTGCGTGGGAGAATCTACAACTCTTACAGCAGCCAACGGTGCTACTTACGAATGGGTAGGAATGACGGGAACAGGAGCAACACAAACGGTTTCTCCAACTCAGACAACAACTTATTCTGTTTATGCTATCGGTGCACAAGGATGTAAATCACTTCAGCCGGCGTCTATTACGATAGAAGTAGTTCCTGCCATTACCTCAAATCTTTCCGGTGGAATGATCTGCCAAGGGGATGTAATCACTCTTGACGCAGGGTCCGGACCAAATTACAGCTATCTATGGAACACAGGAGATACGTCACAGACAATTTCTGTAGGAACTCCGGGAACCTATTCTGTAACAATTAATAACGGGGTTTGTTCAAAAATATTTACAACGCAGGTGATTCAGGCTATTATTCCTGAGATTATCAATGTAAATTATAATGAGAACGGAACCATGATCCTTACCGCAAGTAACCCAAGCAACGGAGCATTGGAATACTCAATAGATAATGGTCTTACCTGGCAAAACTCCAATACTTTCAGTAATGTGCCGAGAAATACCGTTGTTTCTATTAGAGTAAGAGTTAAAAAAACAAGCTGTGTTGGTTTCCTTCAGTATTTTACTTTTGTAATGCAGAATGTAATAACACCGAATGGAGATAATATCAATGATATCATCGATTTCAGAGGTGTGAATCAGAATAAAGATTTCAAGGCATCTATTTTTGACCGTTACGGAAAAGAAGTGTATAAAGCAAGCAGTCTTCAGCCATATTGGGACGGCTATTTCCAGGGGAAACGTCTGCCTACATCATCATATTGGTATCAGGTGAGTTTTGAAGATCCTGCAAGTAAAAAACCTGCATTGAAAACAGGATGGATCCTGCTTAAGAATATAGAATAATAATGAAATAATAATTTTTAAATATTCAAAGAAAGACCGACAATTTGTTGGTCTTTTTTTCGTTCTTTATAGTAATTGAATAAATATTGCAAAATCATAAGAATTGTATTACTAATAATGTAATTTGTTTTGAATTGATATTTAATCAAAAAAAATAGTATTTTTGTTTAAAATAATATAAAAATGTTAAATAGGAGGACAAGAAATTTACTTTTGGCTTTATTTTTAGTTTTTATGGGGTCTCTTGCATTTGCCCAGGATAGGCAAAGCAAAGTATTGGCTAAAAAACCGACGGCCGCAAGTATGAAGGCAGGGGTCTTTATTGATGTGAATGCTGCCGGTTATCCGGAATCGGCTTACAGTATTACGCAACTGGTAAAAGATGTACTTATCAGTGGCGGATCTACATGTTCGGCTGCCAATGTAAGCAATGTAGTTGTCTCTCCGAATCTTGCAGTAACCGATCAGAATAGAAGCTGGGGGTATTTTAATAAAGCAACTACCAACTTTCCCTTTGCCAAAGGTATTGTTCTGACTACCGGATACGCCAGAAAAGCCGGAAATACTTTTCAGGGAAACCTAAGTGACGGACTTGGTTCCGGAGGAGATATAGATCTTGCAACAGCTTTAAATGTAAACAATTTAAGTTTAAGGGACGCTACATATATAGAATTTGATTTTGTACCGGCTTCAACTAAAGTTACTTTCAGGTATTTGTTTGCCTCCAAAGAGTATCAGAGTAATTTTACATGCAATATTTCAGACGGGTTTGCACTGTTACTGAAAAAAGTAGGAGATCCTACCTATACCAATTTGGCACTACTTCCCAACGGTGATCCCGTAAGTGTTACCAATATTATCCCTGCAAACCTGCCTTGCGGACCTAAAAATGTTCAGTATTTTGCAGGAATCAATAACCCTCAGATTGAAACTAATTTTGACGGACGTACGATTCCCCTTACGGCAACGGCAACTGTAATTCCGGGACAGACTTATCATTTTAAAATGGTCCTGGCAGATTATCAGGATTCAAACTTTGACTCGGCTGTTTTTCTGGAAGCAGGATCTTTTGATATTGGCGTTCAGCTTCTCAACCCTGCCGGTGTGCAGCTGCCTTCATCCATCAATGTATGCGATAATGCACCACAGGTTCTTACAGCTTCGGTTCAGGGAGGTGGCGCAACTTACCAGTGGTTATTGGGAACGAATCCTATTCCGGGAGCAACAAGTGCCTCATATACGGCAACACAGCCCGGATTATATACAGTTCAGGTCTTTTTACCGGGAAATACATGTCCGGGAACAGCTTCGGTAAATATAGTGGGCGGAACTTCACCAACTGTACAGAATGCTACGTTAACGGCTTGTTATACACAGGGTAACGCAACATTCAACCTTACCTCTGCGCAAACTTCAATAAGTACGACACCCGGAGCAACTTTCAGTTATTATATTAACCAGTCTGATGCCTTAGCCGGGAATGGTAACACGATCGCAAATCCAACGGTTTTCCAGAGTGCCGGACAAACAGTTTACGTTCTGGTGAAAAATGGATTCTGTTCAAAAGTTGCAGAATTACAATTGATTAAAGCTCCTGAGATAACTGCCACGATAGCAACACCTGCTACATTAACCTGTACCAACTCGCAGGCCACACTGAATGCTTCCGGTTCAACTTATCCTGCGGGATCTACTTTCGCATGGACAACTGCAAACGGTAACATTGTGTCCGGAGCTAATACTCTTAATCCAGTAGTAAATACGGCAGGAACCTATACTTTAACCATTTCAAATACTTATCAGCCGGGAAACTTAACTTGTACGGCAACAGCAAACGTAACGGTAACTGGTGACAGCGCACCGCCGACAACAGGTTTAACGGCCTCTAAAATATTAATATGTTCCGGAGAATCTGTAACATTAACTGCATCCGGCGGAGTAACTTATAACTGGGTAGGCCTTCCCGGCAATGGAAATACACAAACCGTTTCACCAACTGCAAATACAACCTACACGGTTACGGCAGTCGGAGCAAATGGATGCGTATCTCAGACACCGGCAACGATTACAATACAGGTCTCTCAGCCGATTGCAGTTCAGAATGCTACTTTATTAAAATGTTATCAGGCCGGTGGAATCAATTATGATTTAACACAGGCACAAACGCAGATAACCACTGCTCCTGGTGTTACATTCTCATATTATCTGAATGTTTCCGATGCCAATGCAGGGAATATGAATACAATAGCCAATCCGGCATCGTTTAACAGTACAGGAAATCAGACAATTTATGTGCTGGTTATAAGTGGAGGATGCAGATATGTTGTAAATTTACAGTTACTGGCAACTCCTGAAACAACTTTAACAATAGCTCAGCCTCAGCAGATTACCTGTAATACACCACAAGTTACACTTAATGCTTCTGCTTCTGTAATTCCGGCAGGTTCTACTATTGCATGGACTGCAGCCGGCGGAGGAAATATTGTTTCCGGAGCCAATACATTAACTCCTATTGTTAATGCAGGAGGAACCTATACATTAACGGTGACCAATGTAAATCAGCCAGGAAATTTAAACTGTACTTACACTTCCAATGTTACAGTTACGCAGAATACTACGCTTCCGGTAGCAACAGTAACAGCACCTGTACAACAAATCTGTCCGGGTGAATCTGTTACCTTAACGGCAACCGGAGGGGCTACCTATAACTGGGTTAATCTTACAGGGAATGGAAATACCCAAGTCGTTTCTCCTGCCAACACTACTGTATACCAGGTTTTTGCGGTAGGTGCAAATGGATGTATCTCTGCCAATCCTGCGACCATTACAATCGTAGTGGGGCCACCTGTGGCGATACTGGCAGCATCAAAATCTAAAATTTGTGTGGGAGAATCAGTTACATTAACAGCTACAGGTGGTGTTACCTATGAATGGGTAGGTTTACCGGGTAACGGAAGTACTCAGGTTGTTTCTCCTACAGCTACCACCACGTATTCTGTTTTTGCTTTAGGTGGAAACGGATGCAAAGTGGCAACTCCTACATCCATTACCATTGAAGTTGTACCTGCTATTGAGTCAACACTAAAGGATGTGTACGCATGTGCCGGTGACTCCGGAATTCTGGATGCGGGTTCAGGTCCAAATTATACGTACCTCTGGAATACGGGGGCAACTACCCAAACTATTTCTGTAAATACTCCTGGAACGTATTCCGTAACGATCAACAATGGTACGTGCTCCAAAGTATTCAGTGCTCAATTAATCAATCCAACACTCCCGCAGTTTACAAACGTTACCTACGAAAATCATGTGTTAACCATATCAGCAACAAATCCTACAGGAGGAGAGCTTGAATATTCTTCAAACGGAGGAGTGACATGGCAGGCTTCCAACATATTTTACAATATGCTGGATAATAATAATTACAGCCTTATGGTTCGTGTGAAAGATGCGAAATGCGGTACTACATTATCCTTCTTTACTTTTGTAGTGATAAACGCTATTACTCCTAATTCCGATGGTAAAAATGATACTGTAGATTTTTCCGGAATCAGCAAGTATAATAATTTTGCAGCCTCTATATTTGACAGGTACGGACAGGAGGTATTTAAAGCAAGTAAAAATGAAACAAGCTGGCACGGATTACTTAGGGGAAGTCTTATACTTCCAACTGCTACCTATTGGTATCGGGTACAATGGGAAAACCCTGCCAGTAAGAAACTTGAGCAGCGCAGTGGATGGATTTTGTTAAAAAACAGAAATTAATAGTTATAAATATAATAAACCTCTCAATTTGGGAGGTTTATTTGTTTTTTTGATAGAAAAAAGTTAAATTAGTATATTTATTTATAAAAAAAAATTAAATTTGTTGAAACAATTTATTTATGAAGAGATACCTACTATTGTTTTCCTTATTCGCGGTCTCGTCGTCGAGTCTCTTTTATTCACAACATATTACTCCGAGAAAACCTCAGAAAGAAAAAGCATCTAATTTAACAATGAAAGCTGGTGCTTTTATTGATGTAAATGCTGCGGGATATGCACCTACCGATTACACCCCTTTACAATTGGTAAAAGATATACTGATTTCTTCAGGAACAAATTCTTGTGTAACACCAACTGTATCCAATGTTCAGGTAAGCCCGAATTTACCGGCAGGTAATGTTCAGAGATCCTGGGGTTACTTTCACAAAGGAACAACCAATTTTCCTTTTAAAGATGGTATTGTGCTTACTACGGGTTATGCAAATAAAGCAGGAAATAGCTATATAGACACTACTTTAGGAGATGATTTACCTACCGGAAGTGATCCGGATCTAGTGGCTGCTACAAATCCAACAGCAACGCTCAATGACGCTGTTATTTTGGAATTTGATTTCGTTCCGACCTCTTCTCAGGTGAAGTTCAATTATTTATTTGCTTCCGAGGAATATACAGGATCGTTTCCTTGTAGTTTTTCTGATGCTTTCGCATTATTGTTAAGACCAACAGCAGGGGGACCTTATGTGAATATGGCGGTATTGCCAGCTCCGGGAACAGGACCGGTGAGCGTTACCAATATTCACCCACAAAACAGTTTTGCTGGATTTGATA
This sequence comes from Chryseobacterium takakiae, assembly GCF_900129385.1. Taxonomy (GTDB): domain Bacteria; phylum Bacteroidota; class Bacteroidia; order Flavobacteriales; family Weeksellaceae; genus Chryseobacterium; species Chryseobacterium takakiae. The sequence continues at coordinate 26,932 of NZ_FQVO01000014.1, forward strand.
TGGGATGCGGAGCACCGAATGTTGCTTTTTTCGGAGGATATAATACCACAAATATTGAAACCAACTTTAATGGTAGAACAGTGCCATTACAGGCAACGGCAACAGTCGTTCCGGGACAGTCTTACCACTTTAAGATGGTTTTAGCAGATGCGATAGACAGCAGCTATGATTCTGCGGTATTTCTGGAAGGAGGATCATTTAATATCGGTGTTGAATTATTAGATCCTAATGGAGGAACCCTACCGGAAGAAATCAATGTATGTAATAATGCTCCTCAGGTAATTACGGCTTCTGTTAATGACCCGAACATGAACTACCAGTGGTTCTTTAACGGTGTTGCCATCCAAGGAGCAACCACTCCTACGATTACTGCTACACAGCCGGGAAGTTATGAAATTCAGGTAACATTCCCAGGGAATCCTTGCCCTGGAAAAGCAAGTATTAAAATTAACGGGGGAGCAACCCCTTCGGCAGTTGATGCATCATTGTTATTATGTTCAACTCCTGATGTTACCTGGTTTGACCTGACAGATGCTATGCCGTCCATCAGTACAACTCCGGGTGCAGTATTCCATTTTTACGAAGATCAGGCAGACGCACTGGCGCAGAATAATGATTATATTCAGGATGTTCTACATTATACTGGCAATGACGGACAGACCCTTTATGTCGTTGTTTCCAATGGAAGTTTCTGTAGTACCATGGTTGAGTTAACATTATTGAAAGAAACAAGACCAACTGTAAGCTTAGTAGCATCGAAACTTAAAGTTTGTCCGGGATCAACCGTAGAACTTACTGCAACAGGTGGATCTACTTATGAATGGGCTAATTTCCAGGGAACAGGAAGTGTACAAACGGCAACGGTTTATAATACAACAACTTTTTCAGTATATGCTTTAGGAGCAAAAGGATGTCAGTCTTCATTACCGGCTAAAGTAACGGTAGAAGTAGTACCGGAGCTTACGTCTCCACTAAGAGATGTGGAAATGTGTCAGGGTGACAGAATTACTCTTGATGCAGGAGCAGGACCAAACTACAGTTACCTATGGAGCACCGGTGAAGTTACACAGACTATTAACGTAGATAACTGGGGCGTTTATACGGTGAAAATCGATAACGGATATTGTGAAAAAACTTTCACGGTTAATGTAATGGGTGCAGCATCTCCATTTGTTTCGAATGTTGATTACAGCAACAATACCTTAACCATTACGGCAGAAGTTCCAACGATCAATAATATCCCTCAAACAGCAGAATATTCTATCGACGGTGGTATCTCTTGGCAGGATTCTAATGTATTCACCAACGTTCAGGACAATACAACGTATAACATCCAGGTGAGATCCGTAGGAACACATTGTGTGGGAGCGTTGGAATTCTTTACTTTCCAGGTGAAAAATATTATCACTCCGAATGATGACGGTATCAACGATACGCTTGATCTTACAGCACTTGGAGGTTTCAACAACTTTACAGGATCTATCTATGATCGTTATGGTTCTGAAATGTTCAGGTTCTCAAAAGAAAATCCGATCTGGAACGGTACCGTTGGTGGTAAAAAATTACCGACTGCAACGTACTGGTATAAATTCAACTTCCAGTATCCTAAAACAAAATCCACGATGAGCCAGTCCGGATGGATTATGCTTAAAAACAGAGAATAATATCAGCTGATAGGTTTCAAATAAAGAGTCCCCGAAAAGTTTAACTTTCCGGGGATTTTTATTAACAGCATTAAAATAAAGTTATTGTTTTATATAAAGTGCTTCCCGGATTTCTGTCAGTGTTTTTGTTGTCTTATGAACATCAGGAAAGTCCGGAAGTTTCGAGCCTGAATAATGAAATTCTATTGATCTGATAAGATCTTCCGCTTTTTTCATAATGGCATCGTATGTCCGGTTTCCGGCTTTAATGTCCAACAGTTCATCACGGTTTTGCACACGAATGTTCAGAGAACCGTTTTTAAAAATCTGCTCGCATGACTGGAGGAGGCGGATGGTATGCATCATGTTTTTACTGTCATAGTTTTGTCCATGCTGTTGGTTGACATTATATCGGTCTTCATTACGCTCGGAAACCCACTTCCAGTATTCGCGATAATCTTTGCAGTAGATGGAATAGGCATCGAGGTTACAAAATAAATAAGCAATAGGCTTTTCTTCTTTCGGGACTGATGAAACGGAAACCTGATTGGCATCTTCATTATGGATAATTCCTTTATACTGTAACTTTCCCGATTCATCATAAAAAAGCGCAAACATTCCTTTGGTATTGTCAATATTTACCAGGCCGCATTTTTCCTGTAATAAACCACCCCGTCCTTCGGAGGAGGGGAATTCCCGCAACCACTTTTTCAACGGAACGGAGCCCTGATCCTTTAAAATATAGCAAAAATCAAGAATTGATTTCCTTTCTTTATCAACAGGATTCAGTATTTTTTTGTTGAGTCCTTTTGCTTTTTTGATCTGTGAAATGGCATATCCTGCAAACGTATCTTTGCACAATTTCGACAGGAAATCTTCGGTTTTCAGGAGATCCATCAATGGATTTTTCTGCAAAATACAATCTTCCAGACTTGCCAGGATTTCGAGAATATTGGGATTGTTTTTCTGAAGAAGTTCTACAAATCTTCCGATTTCATAATAGGTGATGTCATTCGTTTCATTGGAAATCTGCGGAGTATAATTTAACCCAAAAAAATCTTCTTTCGGTAAATAATACATGCCTCGAATATCTGTATCGGAGTTTTCCGTAGCCAACCCGAAAGCACGGCTTCCGGAGATAGCTTCGAAAAGGATGAGGTTTTTGGCTTTTATGTCTTGGATGGTCATTTAAAATCTATATTTTAATTTTTGTGTTAGAACGGATTCCTGTAACTACCTAATTCTTAAAACAACTTTTCACAATCACCTCTAATGCTTTTTCCGCATCACACGTGTACAAATCGGAACACCAGGCTGGATTCGCTTCAATCAAAGCCCAGCCTTTTCCTTTGATGATCCCAAAATCCAGAACAATGGCTTTGGGAAGCGTTTCGCCATATTGCTGAATGAAATTTTCGAAAAAATCAAAAAGTTCTTTTTGCTCTGATCCGGAAAGCGGGCTGGTGTCAAAAGCATCATTTCGCCAATAAGAAGAATGGGTAATTAGTTGATTATTTAACACAAAACATCTTACTTCGAGTTCCCATTCTACCACTTCGGAAGTGAAAACCATGCTTTCCAGATCCAGCGTATCAAAACCTTTGATATTGGTGACTTTATCCATAACTCCGGCTTTAAAACTTTTAAAATCGGAACATTTGATGAAAATATTTTTTCATGTACGAAATCTTTAAGCTTTCCATAGGAAATTTTCCTTTTGGTAAATTCTTCCGAACTTTTGAAAGCCAATTGTCATCAGGTTTTGTTAAGGTAAGATGCATTGTTCGGCTACAATTTCAGCATAGATGTCTTCGCCATATACCGCAATTACATCCGCACCAAATTCTTCGGGAACATTCCATTTTGCATTAAATAGGCTCAACTCGTAGGGTGAATTGAGGGAAGCTTTTTTCAGATTGTTGCTGTCTTCCGTGTACATAGGAGAGAGGCGATGATGTTTTTCATGTAATTAATTTTTTTTCGATTAAATTACGAATTAAAAGATGATAGTTTTGTTCAGAAATACTATCAACAACAAGACTCCATTCGTTTGAGCTGTTGGTAGCATGTACAATATTTACATCGTTTTTCCATATAAGATTATATTTATCTGAACATTCATCTAAAAAATCATAATCAGACATATACTTTGAAAACGCTCCTAGATCAGAAATTTCATAGCTAAAAGCAGGGAGATTCTTATAATACTGATGCTTTTCAAAAAATGCCTGTTGTTCAATAAATGTTTCAAAATTTTCGTAATAAATATAAAAATCATACGAATCACAACCACAGTCTCTAACAGCAATCTCTCCATTTTCTGCAATATAAAAGCTGTCATTAATGGGAAAAAGAACTTGTCCTTCCCAATGGTAAGTGATAACTGTTTTATTTTCTTTTATTTGTTTTTGAGTAAAAATGTGAATAACAATATCCTGAATTTTAAGTCCGGCAAATTTATCCTGAAATTTTATAATTTCAGAAGAATTCTTGAGATGATAAAATCTTAAATGTTTTTCCAAAAGGTGCGAATCAATTTCATAATCTTTATTTTTTCCGGCTTTTTCAATGAACTTTATTGCTCTTTCAGATAGTTGCTTCATGATTACCTTGATTTATATTGCTAATATTTCCCTAAAAACCCGCTCCATCTCATTTTTATCCGCATTTCCTCCTTTCAGCTTTTTCGCTCTTTCTTCATTATCCAGTATTGTTTTTTCTAATAACCCGAAAAGTTCCCAATCATTCGGATGGTAATAGGATTCTCCTTTAGTCGCTTTTAAAGTTATTAAATTTTCTATTTTATTTCTCATAACATCATCAACTAAGACCAACAATTCACTGAACAGAACGGGAGGCACGGTTCCTTTTTCCAGGATCCATTTTCCGGTTAAGGCAGTGCGAAGGCAATAAAAATAAGATTTCAGTTTTACTTCATCATTTCTGCAGGCATCCAGGTATTTTTTGCTCATGCTCAGATAATGATATGAAACAGCTATCGGAGAAAAGCACTCATCTGCTAAAGGTTTGAACAGGTCATAAAATTCTTCATTTTTTACATAAATGATAGGAGAGTAGAACCAGCTCAGCAAAGCCGCATTCGATTTCAACAATAGATGAAAAGTTTTCCTGAGATCCCATCCGGAACCGTCAAGGTCGTCCTCGGTCATGAATTCTATGGTTTCGTCCTTATCCCAGGGAGAAAGATACCAGTCTTTTTTGTGTCTGTATATGAAGCGTATATCATAATCGCTGTCCGGAGAAGCAAATCCCCAAGCACGGCTTCCCGATTCTACGGCAAGAAGTATTTCAACACCGTGTTTTTCCTCGACTTCTTTTAGTTTTTCTAATATTTTTGGTGTCATGATTTTTTAAATTTGATACAAAATAAAAAACATCCTGCGCAATCTTTTTACGCAGGATTATTTTTTTCATGTTATACTTCTAGTAACGCAAAGTTTTTGCTAAAATCTCTTTACTCCTAAGGAGAAAAGCATGACGGTAAAGCCTTTGATGAAGCTTACGTATAGACATTCGTCTAATCAGATCAGCTTGCTGATCCATTCTATGCTCTCTTTGATAGATGCAGTAGAAAATGAGATTTTGCGTTACGTTCTTATGGTACAAATATCATGCAGATTTAGCCTGAATTAACTATGCGAAAATACTTGTAAAACTATTTTTCTCCAGACTTTCCAAAGAAAAATCAAAGTCAGCTTCTTCTTTATCAGAAACGATTTCGGCCCCCAATTCCGACATCAAAAAATTAAAGGATAGAGATTCGTACCATTGCTGATACAATGCGTTCGTCGCCATCAGGGAAATTTCCGTACTTCCTGAAACATGAGCGTGTCCCGCTCCGAAATTCAGCAATACGAAACACTGTTTTCCGTCTTTTGGCAACAACATTCCTAAAACGGTCTGCTTTTGTACAGAATTACATTTTGCTTCCGCAAAAAGGTTGTTCGGATTCATCATATAATCGTAAGAAACGGCATCGCCTTTTCCGATAATAATTTTGTATCCGCAGTCGCTGTTTCCATAGAAGACGTTGTTCATCACCAGAGTGGGAGCCATTAAACCTCTGTTCGCGTAAAGATATTCTACGGCACCGTTTGGCGCAGAAGTCATATCTCCCGAATACATCAATTGACCTGAATTTTGGTTATAAGCTGCATTCCATCCGATTTTTCCGGCAATATTTAATCCCGAAAGGTCAAGATCATAAGCTCCCCAAGCGTTGTCCCAGTAAATTCCTATAGCTAATCTTTCACCAAAGAATCTTGTTCCCGTCGGAATATTTCCTACAAACATCTTTTCAGAAGTCGGTAACGCAAATTCTACGTCTTTAGGGAAATAGAATTTTTTTCCTTCAAAATGATACTTTGATTTTAAATAATTTAAAATAAAATCATAGTTCAGTTCATTCACGGAAGTTGCAATTGATTTTTTCGTCCATGATTTCCCGTTTCGGATTCTGTACACAAAAGTATCCTGACCGTACATTCTTGAATAACAAGCCGATAAAGCTTTAAACAAAGCAAACGGAGTGGCATTTTCGAGCCAATGCAGATCGCTGTTTTCCAGTAACATATTGGTTGCGTTATTCAATGGGTTGGAAATTAATGGTTTGTGGTAAATTTTTGACAGTTTCGAAATTTTATTGATCGTTTTAGGTGATCTGTTTTTATAGGCTAAAAATAGAGGTTTAAAACGGTTGAAAATTTCCGCCATTTTTTCCAATCCGAAATTTTCAAAAAGATACGTCGGATTGAATTTGCTTTGCTTGATATCATTAATTAAATCGCCGTTTTTAATTAATAATGTTTCTCTTGTGGTTTTGTAGATCACATAACGCAAAAATTCAACATTATTTTCGGGATAAACATCGTAACGGTCAGCAATTTTTATAATCGCTTCCTTGTTTCTAATGTGTTCTTTTCCTGTGAAATCATATTCCAACTCGTGATGCAAAATATGCAGCAAGTCATCAATCGTTTCTTCTTTCAAAGCAATTCCTGATCTCAGAAGAGCAAGACATTTTTCCTGAAGTTCTTCTTCGGAATATGCTTTAATTACTTTGAAATTCAGCTTCAGATCCGGGATATTCAATACTTCATCCGGAATATAGTCTTCTCCCTGAAATTTACTTTCGTAGGTGGAAAAATAATGAAATATCTGCTCCATTAACAGTTCGAATCTTGTACTTTCTTTAATCTTCTGCCACGATTTATGGAAGGTTTTGTTGAGATCATTTCCATTCAGCTTTTCTTTAGCGTAGTAAGAAATAATTTCTTTTTTTGCCCACATTGCATGAGGTTCAATGATGAAGCCATCCTGTGAAATAAATACTTCGGCATCCAACTCTTTTGCCAGTACAGCGTTGAATAATTTTAATGTTTTCATTGTTTTTAGTTTAAAAAATAAGTGAGGAGTAAGATTCATTAAAAGTGAAGTGTTATAGGAACTCCTTTTACCTAATAGTTTCTAAAAAAAGCGGGGAGTAATTTTCCAAAATTATAGGAACTCCCTTTGCCTTAAAGTTTTTTAAATTTTACCTAAATTTTGTTTTGAGGAACAGGCAGGACTCGAACCTGCGACCCACAACTTTGACGTTTACAGGAACTTTATTTGCCAAAAAGCGAAAAGTAATCTGTTGCTCTACCATCTGAGCTACTGTTCCTACCTTATGATTAAGGTTTTCATTAAACCCTACAGGCTTTTACACCTACAAGGTTCGGGTATTAGTTTTCTTTTTGTTAACGTATTGTTCTTAATCTGTTTTTACGGATAATTTTGAATTCCTAATCTTAATAATCCGACCTCGGAAAATGGAGCGTTAAGAAAATTAAAATTTAATCCGTTAAAAAATTTCCATTGCCTGAAGCGCGACTACAATTTTGAACCGAAGAACTTATCTTGAATTCGCGCAAGTTTTGGGAATTTTAGGATTGAGTTTTAATTTTTAGCGTAAGTTTCCAAGTCTTGAACTTTTGTTTCTTTTGTTTCAAGACAAAAGAAATTCTATGCCTTTCTAAACTTCTTCTTTTTCTTCCAGGGCGCATTCTTCTGCACATCACCTGCCATAATACATCCGTAAGGCATTACCTCATCCAATACTACACATAATCCGTATTCTTCAATTTGTGCACGTACATTTTTTGCACTTTTATAAGCGGTCGGAAGTTCTGAAATATCAATATCATTTGTAAAGAAACGGATGTCTAATCCTTTGGTTTCTTCTTCAAAAACTTCTTCAATCGTTTTATGGACCAGGGATCTTTTATGCTGGCTTCTGCTGAAATTTCTTCCTGCTCCGTGCGGTGCAAAACCCAGGTTTCTCTCGTTGGTTGTTCCCTGTACAATCAATACCGGTTCTGCCATATTCAGCGGAATTAATCTCGGACCTGTAATATCCGGCAGAAATTTATCATCCAAAGGCGTTGCTCCTTTAGCGTGGTAGAACAAATCTCCTTCTTTGAAAACGAAATTATGCTCATTCCAGTATCGGTCTTCTTTCTCGATTTCCATTTTGTTTAAAACCGCATCGTGAATAGAAATATGGTTTTCTTTCGTCCATGCTCTTATTAATTGCAAGGCTTCCCAGTATGATTTTCCTTCTTGCGTGTCGTAAGGAATCCATGCGTTTTCCTTTAACGTTTCCGGAGAGATTTCCATCCTGAATTTGTTGGCCACTTTCATTCCTTTATCATACAAAGCAGCTCCCGGAGCTCTTGAACCGTGATGGGTTACCAGCATCGTATTTCCGGTATTTTTTGAAATTCCGACAAACAGGAAATGATTTCCGTCGCCCTGAGTTCCCATATGCGAACGCGCAATGCTGATTAATTTTTCGTCATTCAAAAAATCATTTTCTCTGAAAGCATCCATGAGTTCCTGCGACATCGGCATCTGTTCGCCTCTCGGTCTTCCTCCGTATCCGAAATGGGTTACAGAATGGGCAACATCCAGCACTTCTTTAGGATCTGCTTTTCCAAAATCCGTCAGCATTACCGAACAGCAGATATCGGCGCTGTGAAATCCAGGGTGAATCGCATTTTTAGCAATAACCACTCCGCCAACAGGGATATGACCGGCAGGACCTGTCGGACAGGCATCCGGCATGATTGCTCCGTTAAGCAGGGTCGGCGTTTTCATCAAAACCTCCATGGTGTTGATTACCTTTTCCACATTATCGTTTTCGCTTTCATGTTCTGCTCTGATATTGATCACAAAATCTTTTGCCGTTTCGTGAAGCGGAATCAGCTCAGGCTGCTTAAATTGCTCCAGATATATTTTGATTTGATTTTCGTCTAAATTATTTTCATTAATGAATTCGATTGCTTCTTTAAACCATTTTCCTGGTCGGTATCCTAATTCAATTAAATTCGTTCCGTTAAATTCCATGTTTTTATCTTTTTGTTGATGCAAAGTAATAACATAAGTATGCAATGTTTTTGCGCAGTTGTAATTATTTTCATTATTTTTGAAAAAATTATATAAAATGTTTGAACAATTAGAAAGAGCTCCGGAAACCGTAGAATTTAAAGATGTTATTGCTTTTATTGACGAACATTATGATTTTACGCCGACGAAATTTATCAACGGAAATACGGTAAATGAAGCCGGGCAAAATAATGGATCGTGCAAGATCTTCAGTTTTGCCCAATTGAATGATCTTTCAAAAGAGGAAACATTGACCCTTTTCGGAGAGTTCTACAGAGAAGATGTCCTGAAAAATCCTGACGGAATTGACCACCAGAATATCAGAAATTTTATGGAATCCGGCTGGGAAGGAATTTCTTTTGAGGGAAAGGCTCTACAAAGAAAATAGAAATTTATATACAATATAGATTTAATAATTCCTTTAAGAAAGCCAATATAAATGAGATACAGGCAAGAGAAAATATTTTGCAATGGAAATTTCAAACTTATTACAGAAATGAACGAGTTTAGAATGTCTTTATGGATTAACGGTTTCGGATTGGAAAATGCACTGACAGGTGAACAAATTCTTCCATTACTTTCCCATTTTAATCTTGATACTATTGAAGAAGTAAATGAAGGGATTTTGAAAATAAAGTTTAGGATTTATCCTGATGGCTCAAAATATTATTCAGTAGAAATAGATCCATTTTCTAAAAGATTCAAATATGAAGAAAGGATTTATTCAACCGATTATTTTTATAAAACCATTACAGGAGAAGATTTTACGTAAATACTGTAATTTTTTTGATGGAGAAACCTTGAAGAAACCTTATAGGTTTTTAAAACCTATAAGGTTTGAGCTGTAATAAAAACATACCATTAATTTAAAAACGATGTCATCCAACAAAAACGCCCTGATCCGCTATAAAACCCTGGATAAATGCCTGAAAAACAAATACCGGAAATACACGCTGGAAGATCTGATCAACGAATGTTCCGAAGCATTGTTTGAATACGAAGGAAAAGAATCTTTCGTAAGCAGACGCACGGTACAGCTTGACTTGCAGAATATGCGCAGTGAAAAATTCGGGTATGAGGCTCCGATTGAAGTGTATGAACGGAAGTATTACCGCTACAGTGATCCGGATTACAGCATTCACAATATTTCCGTGAACGAAAGCGATCTGAAAGCCATGAACAATGCTGTGCAGATTCTGAAGCAGTTTAAGGATTTTTCCATGTTTAAAGAAATGAACGGGGTCATCCAGAAACTGGAAGATTCCATCCATGCTACCAGCCATAAGTCAATTATTCATCTTGATAAAAACGAACAGCTGAAAGGGCTGGAGCATATTGATATTATTTATGAAAGTATTGTCAGTAAAAAAGTGCTCCGTATTCTATACAAAAGCTTTACAGCAAGGGAAGCTAACAGTTTTACCGTTCATCCGCAGCTTCTAAAAGAATATAACAACCGCTGGTTCCTGATTTGTGTTTACAAAGGCAAAATGTTCAATCTGGCGCTGGACCGCATGGAACAAATTGAACAGGAAGAAAAAGCAGAATATATAGACCGGGATCTTGATGGCGATGAGTATTTCAAGGATATTGTAGGGGTAACTGTTTCCGAGACCATGAAACCACGACATGTTGTTTTTTTTGTAGATTCATCCAACGCACCTTATGTTAAAACAAAACCGTTTCATAAAAGCCAGCAAATTATCAGCGAGACCGAAGAAGGAACAATATTCAGAATCTGTGTGCAGATTAACTATGAACTGGAACGCCTGTTATTAGGTTTCGGGGAATGTCTTATTGTGCATCAACCAAAGAAACTGAGAATGAGAATGGAGGAGAAATTCAGATCGGGATTTAATAATTATAAGAACCTGCATTTAGATGATGAAAACTAAACCGAATTCTGAATGGCTTGGAAATTGTATTACCCAAAACACAAAAATAATAATATGAAATCAAGAATATTAAAAGCTGTGGTAGCTGTGGTAGCACCTTTGGTGATAGAATTTGTTATTAAAAAAATCGCTGAAAAGTTTGATGAAAAACCGGCAGAAGATAAAAAACGGGTTCCCGTACAAAACTGGGAGTAGTTAGATTTAATATTGTGAAAAAGAGGCTTTAATAAAAAAACAGCCTCTTTTTTTATATAAAATCGTAGATTCCATTTTTCCAGCCCAGAACTTTAGAAGAATCTGCTTTGAGCCAGTTTTTAAGAACAGTAGCGTATACTTTCCTGAAATCTTCGGAATAGATAAGATCGCCTTCATTCAGCCTGGTAAGGTCGGGTAATGTATTCAAAATTCCTTTTTTCTTAAGTCCGCCGCTGATAAAAAACATCTGGTTGGCGGTTCCGTGATCGGTTCCTTTGCTTGCATTCTGGGCAACCCGTCTCCCGAATTCCGAAAAGGTCATCAGTAAAATATTATCAAAAAGGCCATTGCTTTTCATATCTGCCACAAAAGATTTAACGGCTTCATTAATATCATTGAAAAGTTTCTGCTGTCTTTCATTCTGATTAACGTGCGTATCAAAGCTTCCGATGGAAAGGTAATACACCCGTGTATTGATATCTGATTTAATTAATGAAGCGACCGTTTTAAAATCTTTCCCCAACTGAGAATTAGGATACGTTTGTGTGGTTTGTTTCGCTTTGCTTTTTTCAAAAATATATCCGGCATTGTTGATGGTAGAACCCAATGTCTGGTAAAGATAAGAAACGGTTTCATCATCATGATGATGATCATAGAGCGATTTAAAATATTTCTCCTGGCTGGTTTGGTACAGTCTTTTGGGGTCTTTAAATGCAAAAGCTTTATTTTTTTCACCTTTTAATGCAAGACTGAGTATATCATCTACTTCCAGAGCCTGGGTGGGATGTTCGCAGCGGTAGCATTCTTCATCGAGAAATCTTCCGAGCCAGCCGGTTTCCAGGTATTCATCACTTTTGCTGGCGGAATGCCAGATATCCATGCTTCTGAAATGGGATTTGTCGGGATTCGGGTATCCAACATTATTCATTACCGAAAGTTCGCCGTTGTCGTGCAGCTCCTTAAAATAAGAAAGGGCAGGATTAATCCCCGTTTCGTCATTCAGAGACAATGAATTGTTGATGGCAATGCTGCTTCTCTCTTTAAAATAAATATCATTCCGAACCGGGATTATTGTATTCAGTCCATCATTTCCTCCCGTAAACTGCAGTACGATCAGGATTTTCTGATTAGATTCCAGCGCATCATCCAAGGTCATCGCTTTAAGGAAATTCGGCATCAGCAATGAAGCGGTAGCCAACGAACTTATTTTCAGGAATTCTCTTCTTTTGATTAACATAAAGTCAGGTTTTGAGTTAAAGACTGCAAGCAGGTTAAATTACATGAGCTGATATTCAGGGGTGGACATTAAATTAATAACGTTCATTTTAATGCTGCTATCCGAAAAATTTTTAACAGAATTCATGTCTAAAGATTTTGAATTCTGAATCAGATATTCTGCAGGGTTTTTTCCGCTGAAAACTTTTTCCACACGATCCCAGTCGATGGTTATATTAGGATTTTTAAAAGCTTTGTTTAAAGCATTTTCACGGGATTTCATTCCCATGTCAATATCATCATCCGGCCGCGGACTGTATTCTAAAGGCCGTAAGCCCGACCAGATCTGCGGGATCTGGAGCCTTAACATCAGCGTGGAGCTGTCGATCCAGGATTTTCCGTTCGGCCAGCCGGAAACATTCGGAGGATAAAGCAGCATTTGTCCCAAAAGCTTCTGGTAAACAATCAGGTTTTCGGGATTCTGGATGTTCATCGGCAGCGTACGCATGATTCCGGCCATCAGTTCTATCGGCGATTTTATTCTGTTGCCGATATTTTTCTGATCATAAAACCACGAGCTTGAGAATATTTCGATCATCAGTTTTTTAATATCATAGCCGGATTCGTAAAAATGATCTGCAAGCTGGTCAATAATTGCTTTATCTTCAATTTCATTGACAAAAAAACGGTAAATTTTTGCAGTAATAAATCGTGAGGTTGCTTTCTGCTTAAGAATAATATCTAAAACTTCGCTTCCCGTAAAGTTTCCGGTTTTACCTAAAAATGTTTTGATACCTTCATCATGAAGCTTTTTTCTTTCCTGGAAATTTCCTTCTTTATCATAACCCCAGCCTGTAAAAGCTCTTGCTCCTTCCCGGATATCTTTTTCGGTATAATTTCCTCTTCCCATGGTAAAAAGTTCCATTACTTCACGGGCAAAATTTTCATTGGGGTGGTCTTTTTTATTTTGCTGATTGTTAAGAAAATTCAGCATTGCAGGAGCCTGACCTACCTCAAACAAGAGTTCCCTGAAATTTCCGAGCGCATTTTTTCGGATGACATTCAGGATTTGCCGGTTGAATTTCGGATTCTGTACTCTCGAAGCAAAATGTCCGTGCCAGAAGAACGCCATTTTTTCCCTAAGCTGTTCTCCTGTAACCATTTTATACAGGAAGTTAAGATTAAGCTCTTCATTCTGCCGGCGGTTGATTTTTTGTATTTCTTTTCTTCTTTCCGCAGGGGATTTGTCATTCATATAATCCAGCGTTTCCGTATCCGGAGTATCATAATTGATATAAGTAAAAGCTTCTTCCTTCAGCAAATCGTCAAGAAAATTTTTTGAGCTTTTATTGGTAAGATCTTCAAACTGGTGAATCCCGGCGCCAAAACCTGCGCGCCAGAGAAGATGTTTATTTCGGATAACGGACTCAGTTGCCATAGCTTTAATTTGCATTTTGGATGGTGTCGTAATAATAATGTTAAATAGAATAACGGTTAATAATTGTTAATATTGGAGATGAACTTATTTACGCATGAAATAATTTAAACAATCATTTAAATTTAATGAATTGAAAATCATTATTTTGTAATTTAAAGAAGATGTAAATTGTCCGGAAACACCGTGGTTGGCACGATTTTTACAGTTTTCAGTTTAGTAAAATTAAAAAATCAGAGTTATGAAAATGTTAAAACACGCAATTTTATTTGCCGGGATTTTTACTGCTGGAGCCTTGAGTGCACAAAGTGCGCAGATGAATAATATGATTAAAGTAGGAGCAAATGTAGGTTTAGCAGTTCCGTCTGATAACACTTCTATGGCTGTAGGTGTAGATGTAGCCTATCAGAATCTGGTAACTCCGGGATTCGGATTAGGTATCGCTACAGGATATTCCCATTATTTCGGAAAAGATAACAACGGATATAGCAATAACGATGTAGGTGTAGTTCCTGTAGCTGCCTTATTGAGAATTTATCCGAAGCAAACCGGGTTTTATTTTGGAACAGATTTAGGGTACGGCTTTCTTGTTGGAGATGATAAGGTAGCATCTAATACAACCCTGGACAGGCCAAGCGGTGGTTTTTACCTAAAACCGGAGATCGGCTATCACAATCAGGACTGGAACTTCTTTGTACAATATCAGAAGGTATTTGTGGGAAGCAAAGGAGATTTGCCGGGCCAGGACTACAATGTGGGTAACATTGGCGTAGGATTTTCCTACAATATTCCTTTAGGAAAGTAGTTAGATTTAAATATAAGCAATTATTAGCCAAACCTTTTCGAGTTTTTGAGAAGGTTTTTTATTTCTAACGAAAATTTACGAAAAGTATTATTATATTTGATAAAATTTGAGGTTATGATTTTGAATCCGAAATTTCCGCTTTATTTACCAGGAGTAAAAAATGCCGGCAATGATAACATTTCTATCATTGGCGCAAACCTTCGTGAAGATATTACGACTTTAGGCTATTTTATTTCCGCCAACGAAGGCCTTAAACTTGAAATCCAGAATATATATCCTACCAAAGAATATGCTTCATTTGGAGATATTTTAAGGAAATTCATTCAGGATAATCAACTTGAGAACGTTAAAAGACTCAGTCTTGCAGTTCCCGGACCGGTGCTCAACGGCAAAAGTAATCCGATACGATTGGGATGGAACCTTGATATTGAAGAGCTTAAAAAAGATTTTAATTTCGAGAGAGCAGATATGCTTAATGATCAGGAAGCTTCTGCCTACGGAATGGGACTTCTGGAAGATTCTGATCTTGATCCCATTTATACCAGCGGAAATCTCGAAAAAGGAAATGTGGCCATCCTCGCTCCCGGAAATGGGCTTGGAGAAGCAGGGTATTTCTTTGACGGAAAGTATATAAGACCGTTTGCAACAGAAGGAGGGCACTCAGAATTTTCTCCAAGAACCAATGTTGAGGTAGAATTTTATCAGTTCCTGAATAATATCTACGGCATTGTAAGCTGGGAAAATGTATTGTCAAAAACAGGATTATTCAATATTTATCGTTTTTTAAGAGATGTGAAAAGACATCCTGAACCTGAATGGCTTGCTCAAAGACTGTCTGAAGGAAATTTTGTTCAGGAATTGTACAAGGCAGCTGTTGAAGATGATGTATTGATCTGTAAAATTACGCTGGATACCTTCCTGGAGTTCCTGGCAAGAGAGGCGAATAACCTTACCTTAAAACTGAAAGCAACGGGAGGATTGTTAATTTCAGGGGATATTCCACAGGAAATCAGATCCTATATTGATAAAGACAAGTTCTACGAAAAATTCAAGATTAGTGATAAAATGGAAGAAATGCTGAGAAATATTCCTATTTATCTCAATAAAAACGAAAATACAGCTTTGAATGGCGCAGCGCTATACACTGCTTATTACCAAGACTAACTTTAAGCTCCGGGTTTTCCGGAGTTTTTTTATGAATAAAATTATTGTATTAATTGATATACATCAATGAAATCTATCATTTCTGTTGATTACATTTGCATCAGTAAATAATAAACAAGCAAATAATTTTTATCAGAATGAAAAAAATATTTTTATTAGCAGTATTAGCGAGTGGTCTAGCATTCGGACAGACAAAAAAAGTGGTGAGCTCTGATGTGCAGTGGTGGGGCTATAAAATTGCAAAATCTGAATCAAGCTCACACTATGGAACCGTAAAGGTAAAATCCGGTGAAATGGTAATGAAAGGAAATCAATTGGTGGGTGGTACTTTTGTGTTGGACATGAATTCTATCAATGCAACCGATCTTTCCGGAGAATATCAGCAAAAGCTAAACGGACACCTTAAAAACGGGGATTTCTTCGAAGTAGAAAAATATCCTACTGCGACTTTTAAAATCACTGGCATTAAGAAAAACAACGATAAAGTGTACAATTCTTTGGTAACAGGTAATTTAACGGTTAAAGGAAAAACCAATACTATTTCTTTCCCGGCGAAGATTACGTATGCTAACGGAACCGTTAGTCTGGCATCAAAAAAATTCTCTATCGACAGACAAAAATTTGATGTTGCTTACAAATCTACTATGCAGGATGTACTTGTGAAAGATGATATGGATTTGCAGGTAAAAGTAACAGCAAAATAATTTAATCAAAAAAAGATTGTTAAAAGTGTAGAAGTTCTACACTTTTTTTTATTTTTGTTGAATTGTAAATAAAAAAGAATGAAAAGATTACTATTGTTTGCGATGATGTGTGTATGCATGTCATTTGTTTTCGGTCAGAAGAAAGGAGATAAAGTGGTAAAAGTAACATCGTCGGAGATCAGATGGTGGGGATATAAAGTGGTGAAAACGGTTCCTACAACGCACTCGGGGACGGTAAAGCTGAAAAGCGGAAAGTTTACTTTTGACAAAACCGTTCTTATCGATGGAGAATTCGTGATCGATATGAAGTCAATTATGGCAGGTGATGTTTCAAGCCAGGATGAAGATATGGTAAAACTAACGAATGATCTTAAAAGTTCAAATTTCTTTGATGTTAAAAAGTTTCCGTTGGCAAAATTTCACTTAACGAAAATTATTCCTTTGGCAAACAGCGAGTATAACTCTACAGTTTACGGAGATGTAACCATAAAAGGTGTTAGAAAAACCATCACCTTCCCTGCAAATGTTTATATTACACAGTTCACTGTGGTGATAGAATCTGCAAAATTCTCCTTAAACAGAAGAGATTTCAAAGTATTCTACCAATCTTCTCTTAAAGATTATTTCATTAAAAACGAAATGGATATTCAGTTTAAAATTTCTACTGAAAAATTGGATAATGAAAACAGAACTCCGGTAAAGAAGAAGAAATAATTACATTAAAATTATACTAAAAAAGTGACTTCATTTGAAGTCACTTTTTTAGTATAATTTTACTTGCGGAATACGACTCTTGTTTTTTAAGTGATTTATATACTTAATAACTTAAGATATTGTTGATTTTGTTCTGAATAATATTTTAGTCTAATCCAAGTATATCTTTTTTTTTTGGATTATTTTTTTGATTTCCCAATCTATTGTTACATATTTGCTATTGATAACATTGAAATAATTATATTAAAATTACACGATCATGAAAATTAAAACTATTCTTTTATTCTTATTTACAATTAATTTTAGCATTAATAATGCACAGGTTGGTATTAACACAACAAATCCAAAAGGAGTTTTGGATATTACTTCTGCAAATTCAGCAGTGGTTCTTCCAAGACTTGCAGATCCTGTATCGGTTGTTACTCCGGTCGCAGGGATGATATTATATGATTCAACCAACAAAGCAATAAGATATTTTGACGGTAGTACATGGAATACGTTAATATACAGTACGCAGCTCACGAAACCTAATGAAGGAGTGGTGAAGATTAATGCTGGTGGATCTAGTGGTGGCGTAAAACCGAGTTGGAACAATACTCCGGCTAATACCACACGACAGGTTACTTATTCGTCGCCCTTAGTATATGCTTCTTCTCCTACAACAAGCTGGCCGGAAAACTCTACAGTTAGCGACATTAAGATCTATAACGGAGGACGATTTTTAGAAAATGAAGTTTTAGGGCAGGTGCATCAATGGAGAGTTATTGTCAATTATACCAAAAGCTCAAATATATTAAGTCAGGATATCAGATTCATTTTACGAAATCCTTCTTCAGGTTTCAGGCTTGAAGTTAGTGGTGTTATTCCATCAGGTAAAACGAGTGGTATTCTTGTATACAATTTTACATCAATTGCAGACCAGGCGAGCCTTCCAAGTCCTTTCGGTACAGGTAACGGGTATATATTAGAATGGGTAGCCTCTGATGATATTACAACCTTAAATATTGATAGCGTTACAAGAATTTCTAATCATAAAGATTAATTTTTATATCATATAAAATCATGTCTTGATGCTTTTTTATATTTTAGTAGTATGAAAATATATGTAGTAAGCGGTCTTGGCGCAGATTTTAAGGTGCTGGAAAAAATACAATTTCCAAAGCAGCATGAAGTGGTTTTTATTGACTGGCTGATTCCGGAGCAGAATGAGGAATTTCAGCATTACGTGCATAGAATGGCAGGAAAAATTGATGATTCGGAACCATTTTATCTCTTGGGATATTCGTTTGGCGGAATTCTGGTTCAGGAAATAAACAAACTGAAGCCTGCGAGAAAAGTAGTGATTATGGGAAGTATCAGATCAGATAAGGAGAAGTCAGTTTTAATAAAGACCGGACAGGTGACCAGAATCCCGAAACTTTTACCTGTAAGGTTTTTCAATGAAAAGACAACAAACATTTATTCTATATTTCGTAAATTTTTTGATCCCAAAAATCCAAGGATTTTGCAGTATTTTCAGGTGAGAGATCCATACTACCTTAAATGGTCTATTGAAAAAATATCTGATTGGAAGTTTGAAGAAAATCCTGATGTTATACAGATTCTCGGAGATAAAGACATCGTTTTCCCAATCAAAAACTGCCGTCCTGATTATATTATTAAAGGGGGCACTCATTTGTTTCCTGCAACAAAATCTAAGGAAGTGTCCTATATTTTAAAGGGGGTGTTTAAATAATTTTATTAATTATTTGTAAATATTGCGTTAAGAAGTAGGGGTTAAAGTATTTTTTTTATGTTATTTTGAAAATTTATGCTTACTTTTGGAGGGGTAAAACATAAATTGTATGACAGTTGGTTTAAAATGGATCGTTTCATTTTGCATTATTACACTTGTTGCCGTTGGCGGATTATTCTGGAGCCCCATCGCAGATTTTCCGAATACCGGCGAATTCCTGGCTGAAGAAAATATTGTAGGTGCCGATGTCGCATGGATTCTTGCTGCTGCAGGACTGGTGCTTCTCATGACTCCCGGGCTTTCTTTCTTCTACGGAGGAATGGTCGGCAAAAAGAATGTAATTTCTACGATGTTGCAGAGCTTTATCGCGTTGGGAGTGATCTCGATTCTTTGGGTAGTCATCGGTTTTTCTTTATCCTTCGGAGATTCTATTGGCTTCACATTAAATGGTGAACATTACGGAATTATCGGAAATCCATTAAGTTATCCTTTTTTCAGCAGAGTAGGAGTGTTGCC
Organism: Chryseobacterium takakiae; assembly: GCF_900129385.1. GTDB lineage: Bacteria > Bacteroidota > Bacteroidia > Flavobacteriales > Weeksellaceae > Chryseobacterium > Chryseobacterium takakiae. The sequence goes on from NZ_FQVO01000014.1 coordinate 46,399, forward strand.
TCATAAATATATGGCTTCTACCATTCCGTTTATTTTGTTTGCTTTATTCCAGATGAAATTTGCCGTTATCACCCCTGCTTTGATTACCGGATCTTTTGCAGAGCGGGTACGTTTCATCTCATATCTTTTATTCATGGTGCTTTTCAGCATCTTTATCTATACTCCGCTTTGTCACATGGTTTGGCATCCGGACGGACTTCTCAACAAATACTTCGGGGTGAAAGACTTTGCAGGAGGAACGGTTGTTCATATGAGTGCAGGCTTCGCGGCGTTAGCCGGTGCTTTAGTTGTAGGAAACAGAAAAAGACCGCATCATGAGCCTTCTAATATTTCCTATGTAATCCTGGGAACCGGAATGCTTTGGTTCGGATGGTTCGGATTCAATGCCGGTTCGGCACTTAGTGCCAATGCTACAGCTGCGACAGCATTCGGAACCACAACAATTGCCTCTGCTTCTGCGATGATGACCTGGATTTTCTTCGACCGTATCAATAAAAGAAAGGTTTCTGCTTTAGGAGCCTGCATCGGTGCTGTGGTAGGTTTGGTAGCAATTACTCCGGGATGTGGCTTTGTTTCGGTTTCGGAAAGTTTATTCATAGGATTTATTGCCGCAATTGTTTCTAATCTGATGCTCAACTGGAAAGCGCTGAAAAAAATAGATGATACGCTGGATGTATTTGCCTGTCATGGAGTCGGCGGAATTATGGGAATGATCCTTACCGCAATTTTCGCACATGGAGAAAATGCGAGCCTTCTTCATGGCGGACTGGAAGTTTTTGCACATCACATGGCGGCTTTGCTGTTGGTTTCCGTATTTACCTTTTTCGGATCACTGCTTTTATATAAAATAACAAACAGTATTATTACCCTGAGGGTTTCGGAAGAATCGGAAGATCTTGGATTAGACATTTCCCAACACGAAGAAAGCCTGTGTTAAAGGAAGATGTGTATAGAGTGAATTGTCAATAGTGAATTGTGAATCTATTGAGATGTGGATTTACATTGACAGCGAAGCGAATTGACAATTCACCATTGACATAAAAAAATCTACTAGTGTTCATATAGTTTTAATTAGAAAGCCGGAGCTGATTTTTCATCTCCGGCTTTTGCATTTGGATTTATCATGTATCTTTGTGATAAAGAAAAAGGAAGAATTTCTATATGGAATCAATATCGGTTTTTGAAATTATAAAAGTGGGGATTGGCCCGTCCAGTTCTCATACAATGGGTCCGTGGAATGCGGCTTCAGCATTTATCAGAATTATAAAAAGGGAAAGATCAATTGCAGAGGTAAAAGAAGTGTTCCTTGAATTTTTTGGCTCCCTGGCTAAAACGGGTATCGGACACGGAACTGATATTGCCGGAATGTTAGGATTAAATGGCGAAGATTTTAAAACGATTGATACCACCAAAATTGATGAAAAAATAGATCAGATTAAAAGTTCTCAAAAAATCAACCTCGGTGGCGAAAAAGAAATTCCCTTTATATACGGGCATCACCTGGTTTTAAATATGAAACAGTCGCTGGATTATCATCCGAACGGAATGATCTTTAAAGCCATTTTTGAGGACGGAACTGAATTGGTTCAGGATTTTTATTCTGTAGGAGGAGGTTTCATTATGAGCCAGGAGAAAAAATCTATTGAAAAGCATTGTATCCGTACCTTATATCCGTGTCATAAATCTTCAGATATTGTAAAATATTGTGAGAAACTCGGCCTTACCAGAATTTCAGATCTTATTTTAATGAATGAAGAAAGCTGGAGGTCTCAGGAAGAAACGAAAAAAGAAGCGTTGTATATCTGGCAGCAGATCAAAGAATGTATCTATAAAGGAGTCAACAAAGAAGGTGTACTTCCGGGCGGACTTAATGTTTCCCGCAGAGCAGCCGGGATCAACAGAAAATTATTAGGAGATAAAATCTATAAAAACAAAGATGAATGGTTTCAGCAGGTGGTAGATGCGGAAGAAAATTTCACCAATATCAATAAATGGATTTCATGTTTTGCATTGGCGGTAAATGAAGAAAATGCAAGCTTCGGAAGAATCATCACGGCACCCACGAACGGCGCCAGCGGCGTTATTCCGGCGGTGTTGATGTATGCGCAGGCCTTTACCCCTTTCACGAGTGAAGACGATATCATCCGGTTTTTGCTGGTGGCAGGAGAAATTGGTACTTTATTTAAGAAAAATGCAACCATTTCCGCGGCGATGGGCGGCTGTCAGGCTGAAGTTGGCGTTTCATCTGCAATGGCTGCAGCAGGGCTTACGGAAATTCTTGGCGGCAGTGTAGGACAGGTTCTTATGGCGGCTGAAATCGCTATGGAACATCACTTGGGAATGACCTGCGACCCGATCAAAGGATTGGTGCAGATTCCGTGTATTGAAAGAAATACAATGGGCGCCATCAAAGCAATCACTGCGGCAAATATCGCGCTGGAAAGTGATCCGGCGAAAGCAAAGGTAAGTTTGGACCAGGTCATCCAGACCATGTGGGAAACTGCTTTATCGATGAATGACCGTTTTAAAGAAACCTCCGAAGGTGGTTTGGCGATAGCTGTGAACGTGGCGGAATGTTAAGGTTAATTTAAATTAAAAATAAAAAATCCTCAGAATGAATATTTCTGAGGATTTTCAATTAATATTGTAATTCAGGTGACTTTACTTACTTTTTCACCGTAATATCAGGCTTCCCCAAACGAAGTTCTTGTTTAAAATTATTATTTATTTATCCAAAATTCCCCTTATTTTATTGGCATTGGAAATCAGTTCTCCAAGATATTCGTAATTTTCTTTTTCTAAAGCCGATTTGAATTTTCTTAACTGCGAAATATGCTCATTAAGCACATCAAGAACATTTTCTTTATTTTGCTTAAAGATAGGAACCCACATTTCCGGGTGCGATTTTGCCAGTCGGACGGTACTGGAAAACCCCGAGCTTGCAAGCTGGAAAATCGTTTCTTCTTCTTTTTCCTTTTCTAAAACAGTATTCGCCAAAGCGTAGGAAGTGATATGGGAAATATGGGAAATATATGCCGTGTGAACGTCATGATCTTCTGCATTCATATAAATCGTATGCATATCCAGGCTTTCAACAATTTTCTCCACTGTTTTCAGGGCGTCTTCCGAAGATTCTTCCTTATTGCAGATTACTCCTGCTTTTCCGGCAAAACTTTCTGACACAGCAGCTTTCGGACCGCTGTTTTCCGTTCCCCACATTGGGTGAAAGGCAACAAATCTTGATCTGTTGGGATGGTTTTTTACAGCCTGTACAATTCCGGCTTTGGTAGATCCGGTATCCATCACAGTCTGATTTTCAGAAGTAAGATCCAACACTTGGGGCAATATTTTTCTTGCCGCATCCACCGGAATCGCAAGGATAATGAGATCGGAATTGCTGATTCCGTATTCAAGATCTGCATGGGCATCAATGATATTTAATTTTAATGCTTCATTCAAATGATCAATGCTATTATCGATTCCATAGATAAAGTCTGCTATTTCCTTCGATTTCAGTTTCAAGGCAATTGATCCTCCAATAAGGCCTACTCCTACAATACTTATTTTCATCTATTTAAATTTAAAAATAAAAAACCCCGCCCAAGGACGAGGTTATGTTTATCTATATAAGAAATCCTTATCCCAAAGCTGAGCTAAAAATTCCGTAATAATATGTTCCGTTTTTTGTAATCACGAGACAAAGGTAACAATTTTTTTAATTGAAATTAAAAAGTGAATGGTGAATTTTAAAGTCAATTAACTTCGTTGTCAATTAGCATTACTGAATAATTCATGTGAATGTAAAGAATTGACAATTGACTTGCAAAGCAAATTCACCATTGACTTTTAAGGATTACTGATGATCAGTGTTGAAGGAATATCGGACAGCCATAGGCTCTTACTGTCGATCAGATTTTTCCAGCTTTTGCTACTGATCAGCATTAAGTCCTGAGAAGTGAGAAATTCTTTTTCAATTTTCTTCTCATTATATAAAGTGATGTGATTGGGGGCAACCTGCTCAATACTTCGGATCAGTTCTTTTACTTCAATATTGCTTCGGATCTGTCCGGCAACATCAAGGATGATGATCTGGGAATTGTTATTGTTGATAAGCCTTTTGGCATATTCAAGAAGATAGAAATCGCTAAGATTAAATATCGGAACGAATACTTTGTCTGCCGATCTGAAATTTTTATCCACCATGATGCCTACCGGGATATTGGTTTTATCTAAAATCTGAAGGGTAAAATCATCAAAAGGAGAGGTGTTGAAGATATTGCCTTTTCCTTTTACGGTATTGAGCAGCTTTTCGGGATTGATGATCTTGGTGGTGAACCCTAATAGTCTTCCGAGTAAACTTCCTTCATACATCGATTTTCCCAACATAATGAGCAGGAGATCATAATTTCCTTTGTTTGAAATATGGGTAAGATCACTTTCAATGTCTGTAGAAGCTTTGAAAAGAGTAGTCACTTTCAGATTGAGTTCCTGTGAGGTATCAATTACATTTCTGAACTGTTCGTTTTCATATTCATTGATATCGTAGGCATGCATTTCGTTTACCGGGGCAATATTCATTGCGGTGATGTTCTTATTGGCGTTCATTTTTTTTGTGAAATCATGCGCAAGCTTCAGGAGCGTACTTCCGGATTCGGGATTATCAAAAGAGAGTAAAACTCTGTATTGCACATCATCATCAACTTTATTTTCATCTTCTTTTTTAGATTTAAAAATAAAATTGATAAAATCCAGTGCTGGTCCGGTCATAAAAGTGGTAAATAAAGCCATAATTACCATCATGGCAAAGATTTCAGGACTTAAAACGCCAAGATCATATCCTATATTCAGAACAATTAATTCCATCAGACCTCTCGTATTCATTAATGCTCCGATGGTAAGACTTTCTTTCCAGTTGATACCTAAAAATTTAGCCGTTAATGTACTGCCTGCAAATTTCCCTACAACAGCGGTGAGGATAATAAATCCTGCCGTAATCCAGAGGTGACCGTCATTCAGAAGTCCTATCTGTGTACGAAGCCCGGTAAAAACGAAGAACAACGGAAGCAAAAGCACGAGTGCAACATCTTCTATTTTTTCAATAAACATCGTTCGGAATTTAGTATTTTCCGGCATGATGGCACCGGCCATAAAAGCCCCGAATAATGCATGAATACCAATAACTTCAGTAGTGTATGCTGAAAGAATTAAAGTTAAAAAAAAGATAGCGACCATGGGTTTGTTGATCGTATTTTTTCCGGCCTGAAGATCTCCGATTCTTTTTAAAAAAGGCCTTACGATTTTTATCATAAGAAATACATAGGCTATTGCCATTAAAATCACGTAAATCGAGCTGGCAAAAGATCCTGCTTTTACAATAGCAATTACCGCAGCCAAAATACACCAGGCTGTAATATCATCTGCCGCAGCACAAGTAATCACTACGGTTCCCAGCTTGGTTTTCTGAAGATTTCTTTCCTGAACGATCCTTGCCAAAACCGGAAAAGCGGTAATGCTCATGGCAATCGCTATGAATAAGGCAAAAGAGGTAAACTGGATTCCGTCAGGAGCAAATTCCCGGTAAATAAAATAAGACAAACCTACTCCCAGAGCAAAAGGAATAATAATGCTGGCGTGGCTTATCACTACAGCATCATGTGCTTTTTTTCTCAATACACTGAGGTCCAGTTCCATACCTACGATATACATAAATAGAATTAGCCCGATCTGGCTTAAAAACTGTAAATTCCCTAATGATTCTTTCGGGAAAAGAAATGCTGAAAATTCAGGGAAGTACATTCCTACCAGTGAAGGTCCCAAAACGATTCCGGCAATCATTTCACCGATTACGGACGGTTGTTTGATCTTGATGCAGATCCATCCGAAAAGTCTTGCGACAAGAATGATAGTAACAATCTGCGCCAATAATAGTGCTAACGGATGATGGAGGTTTTCTAGGAAGGATTCTGTAAAACTTTGCCACATGGTAGAACCTGTGTTTTTAGGCGGGGTAATATTTTCTCTGATTTCCAGTGTTTTTCCTTCAACAAAAAACCAGTACATCAGCATCGAAAAAAATGCAATTGTGCTTACGTAAAAAATAATATTCCTGTATTTTCCAAGTTTCATAGTCCCGATTTTTTGCAAAATTGGTAAGAATAAACTTATAACAGATACTCTTCTCTTTTAAATGTAATAAAAGCAATAAAAAATGCAGTAAAATTATTTTCCAAATAGGTCGGAAAGCCTCTTTTTATATATTTCTCCAATCTGGAGTTTCAGGAAACCGGTGTCAAGGGCAATAGTAGTGATAATTTCGTTGGTTGAAAAAACTTTTACAGAAGAGAGCGCAATGATTTCTTTTTTATTCACCTGTGCAAAATTTTTTGCAGGAAGCATCTCCAGAAGGTTTTTAAAGTTGAGGTTTTTCAGTAAGATGGTTGTTCCGTCCCTGAGGATGATATCCTTGTCGCGGCTGTCGATTTCCGAAGTTTTGATATAAGCAATCTGTTCTGTAAAGATGACCGTTTTACCGATATTGGTATTCCACTCGATAAAATCTTTTTTTTGTTTTTTGCCAATAAGCTCCGCGGCTTTTTCGAATGCCTGAATGAGCCTTTCTTTTTTGATGGGCTTTCGAACATAATCAACAACATTCAGGTCAAAAGCTTCTGCTGCATATTCTTTGTAAGCTGTGGTAAAAATAATTTTCTTTGAATCAGGAAGTAGTTCTGCAACCTGAAGGCCGTTCATTCCCGGCATTTCAATATCCAGAATGCAGACATTGCAGTCAATGTTTCCGATTTCATTCACAAAAACTTTGGGATCATTGAATGCCTTTACCACTTCTACGTTTTCGATCTGCTCGCAAAGAAGCTTCAAGTAGCTGATGGCTAATAATTCATCATCAAGAATAATGCATTTTATCATAAAATTCTCCTAAGTTGATGGTTAATTCTGCGGTGAAGATCCCGTTTTTTGAATTTTTATGCAGCGTGTAAAAATTATTGTAGATCATTTTCAGACGTTGATCCAGCGACTGGCTTCCGAAGCCGCTCTTTTCTTTTTGCAGGGTGTTTTTCAGCGAAGCTTTATTGCTGACCTTCATGGAAAAAATCCCCTGCTGCAACTCCATCTGAACAGAAATGAATGAATCCTGAGCCAAAAAATCCGTATGCTTGAAAGCATTTTCAATCAAATCAACCGAAATGAGCGGCGCAAAAACCTTTTCTTCAAATATGGCATCTGATTTATCGATTTTAGATTTAATCCGGAAATCAAAAAGCGGATTGATCTTTATTTTATTAATCTCAATTAAGCTTAAAGCAAAATTTAATTCTTCTTTAGGGCTTACAAATTTGCTATTGCTTTCATATAAAATATAATCCAGAACATTCGCCAGCTTATCCAGCGACATATACGTCTGATAGGCATGGGACTGTACGGAATTAAGAATGTTTTTGAATAAATGCGGGTTCAGTTTTGTACCGATGTGTTCCAGCTGCACTTCGTTCAGCCGCTGCTGGATCATTTTATTGGCTTCCGAAAGTTTTGCATTATTAATCTTAAACTTCTGGTTCTGACTGAACAGATAAATACTTACCGTCAAAAAAAAGAAAATAGCAAAAACCCCGATGAATATCAGATAATCATGAATCATGTAGTAATTGCCTTCCATTAAGTTTTATAAAAAAATTAGATATTTTTCCGATATATTTTCTCTGAAGGTGCCACGTTTTATAGAATCATTTTTTACATGAATTTTTTCAAGGGATTCTATTGTAAATTCTTTTGACAGCTTATCTTTTTGCACAAGCATTTTTACTTTAGGACACTTAAAAAGACAGCTTACTAAAAAAGGAGTTGTTGTAAAGTATCCATTTTTATCGGTGTATAATCTTACGGGTTCAGATAGTCCTTTATTAGTATACCTGAAATTATCTTTTACTCCTTTTTTTCGCAATTCTTTTCTTTTTGCAAGCGAAATGGGATCAAATTTATCTCCTGCTTCTGTTATGGTGTCTTTATTGTCGAGAATCAAAGCGATATAAGCATTTTCTATCGGTTCGTGTTTATGATTATAAACATTTCCTTCGTAATGTAATATAGCCTCGCAGGAACTGAGTACCATTGCAGATAAAAAACAAAAAAATGCGGATAATCTGTTTCTTATTTTCATTTTAAATTCATATAAAAATAGTCTACTTCAGCTTCTTCAGAGATGTCATTGTTGCTTTTTCCTCACACTTTTCAAATGTGATTTCGTAAGCAGGATTCTCTTCAGGATATATTAAGAGATAATCAGGACAGGGTTTTTTCTGGGCGTGACTTTTATCAAAATCAATTTTTCCTTTGGTGATGATGCTGTCTTTTAAGAATTTTTCATTGACATTCAATGCAGCCATTTCAGCTTTAAACTGATCGGAATAGGTAAAATCCTTAGACAGTGTTTCTGCAATAACGCGGCTGTTGGGAAGGTACCCGCTGCAGCTTGCGCCTTTTTTGTTTAAGATAAAAAATACGATAATAAGTCCCGGAATAAGACCTATCATATAAAATTTGAGTTTTTTCATTAGAAGATTAAAAGATTGATATCGTGATACGTAAGCCCGAAACGGTCGCAGATGATTTTCTTGGTGTGCCGTCCTTTGTACATGTAAAGGCTTTGCTTCATTTCATTTTTTCTGACCAGCATGTTTTCAAAACCGCCTTCTTCATCATAGTGAAGGATATAGGAGAGGAAGAAATTGGAGATGGCTTTGGTTGTGGTTCTAGGCATTCTTGAAGTAAGATTCGGAAGCCCGCAGTGGATGACGCCGTGTTTGATGATGTATGGATCTTCCATGGTTGTCAGCTCTGATGTTTCGATTACCTTTCCGTTATCAATGGTAATATCAATGATGACACTGCCTTTTTTCATTTTCATGACCATATCTTCGGTCACAATCGGGGTCATATTAAGTCTTGGTAACGCTCCGATTACTACGTCGGCTCTTCGCAGAGCTTTTTTTAATTCTTTAGGATCAATAATAGATGTTGGTACTCTGCTATCTACCAAGGTATGAAGCCTTCTGAGCTTTGAAAGAGAATTATCAAAAACCCTTACACTTGCACCGAGTCCAATGGCTGCTTTAGTGGCAAATTCTCCTACGATTCCTGCACCCAGAATAACGACTTCGGCGGGTCTTACTCCTGTAATTCCTCCCAGCATCAGTCCGTTTGATAAGGCTAATAATTCGGAGGCATACAGAATGGAAACCGTTCCTGCAATTTCGCCCACGAGCCTTACTAAAGCCAGTTGCTTATATTCATCAACGATAAATTCAAAAGCGATGGCATTTACTTTCTTTTCGGCAAGCTTCAGGAAATAATTTTTATCTCTAAGATTGATCTGAAGGGCAGATACGAGGTACGTATTGGGCCGCATGTATTCTATTTCCTCTTCAGTTGGAGGATTAACTTTCAGGATAAGATCCTGCGAAAAGGCTTCTTTGGGATCGTTGGTTATCTTCGCTCCCGATTCGGAATACTGAAGATCTGTAAAAAAAGAACCGAGGCCGGCACCGGATTCTATAATAATTTCATGACCACTTTCTACCAAAACCTGTACAGCATCGGGTGTCATGCAGGTTCTTCTTTCATTCAGGGATGTTTCTTTCGGAATTCCTATGCTGAATTGTTTTCCTTTTTTGATAACCTCCAGCTTTTCTTCTTTCGGCATCAGTTCCTCTTCGGTAAAAGGAGTAAAAATATTTGTAGTACTCATCCTTTAAATAATTAAATTCTTACAGACCGTTATTTTACATTCAATTTCAGAAACAAAGATACATAATATTTACTCGAATGAAATTTCTCTTTGTATACCTGTATTTATGATGCTCATTTCATGGTATTTAAGTCCATAGAGATCATCTTCATACACTTCGGGCCATTCGATAATGCATAAAAAAGCATTGTCAAGGTATTCTTCAATTCCAATGTCATATACTTCATCAATATTTTTTAACCGATAAAGATCAAAATGAAAAACTTTTCCCTGTGGTGTATTGTATTCGTTAACAATAGAATACGTTGGCGAACTTACCTCGTCTTCACTGCCTAATTTGTTAAGTAAAAACTGTGTGAACGTGGTTTTCCCTGCTCCGAGATTGCCTTTTAAGAGGAGGATGTTGTGCTCTAATTCTGAAGCGACTTTTTCTGCAATATGTTGCCAGTCGTCCATATCATGAATCGTGAATTGCATATTTTTAAACAAAGATAATTAATTACAATAAATTATTTATAAACAAAAAATACTGAAGAAATTCTCGTTTTATTGATGGTTTTTAATTACGATCCGAATATAAAAACTATTTGTTATTTTTTAGATTATTATTGTAAACCTGATTTAAAAATTTTGCCCGTGTTTTTGCTCTTTCAGGGTTTCTGAAGCGGTTATTTTTTACGGGGTTTTCATAAAGCGACACAATTTCTGCCATTTCAATAGACTGTAAATCTTTAATATCTTTTTTAAATAACGATTGCGAAAGGTTGGAAATACCTTTTCTGTTTTCCAGAAAATCAAAGTGGCTAAAATTAAATGAAAGACATTCTTCCTGACGGTAGTGATGCTCAAGATATCTTGCAACAACAAATTGATCAATACTTTTTTTGCCCTTAATAGCTAAAATGGGTGTCAGTTGAAAAGCAGTAATATTGCAAGGGCATTCCTTTCTTTGATTATTTTTATTTATTACTGATTGCAATAACAAATGCCACGAATTTTCATGCAGCGCATTCGGGTAAAGGGTATTGTAAAAATTGGTGAAATTTTCCGGCAGCTTTTCTCTGCTTCTTATTTCGTGATGAATCATTCGTTTATCAGAATTACCAATGATAAATTTTCCGCCAAACTCAACATATAAAAACAGTAAAACAAGTGCTGCAAAAGCTAAAGCTATCGAGATTTTTAAATATTTGATCATATAAAAATGGAGCTATTTTATTCAAAAATAATTAAAATAAAACTCTAAAATCACTTTAAGCAGGAATTAATCTTGTTACTTTGCTGTATTATATTAAGAACATTTTTTTGTATATTTTTGCATCATGATTTCCAAACAGACCATCGATAAAATATTCTCAACGATCCGTGTAGAAGAGATTGTGGGAGAGTATGTGCAGCTGAAGAGGGCAGGGTCTAATTACAAAGGACTCAGTCCGTTTCATGACGAAAAAACGCCGAGTTTTGTGGTTTCTGCCAGCAAGCAGATCTGGAAAGATTTTTCTACGGGAAAAGGAGGAACGGCAATTTCCTTTTTGATGGAAATTGAAAACTTTACCTATCCTGAAGCGCTTCGCCATGCTGCTAAGAAATACGGGATCGAAATTGAAGAAGACCAGCGGGAATATTCCGAAGAAGCCAAACAGGCACACACGGAAAGGGATATGCTCTATAAGATCCATGAAGTGGCTAATAATTATTTCCAGGAAATACTCTGGGATTCGGAGGAAGGCAAATCGATCGGACTTTCTTATTTCAAAGAGCGTGAGCTGAAAGATGACATCATTAAAAAATTCCAACTCGGGTATTCTCCCGAGCAGAAAAATGCTTTTACGGCTTATGCGCTGGAAAAGGGATACACAAAAGAAATACTGGAGAAATCCGGACTTTCTATTTTTCCTGAAAATACGCCTTCCGGGGTGGACCGGTTTCGTGAAAGGGTGATTTTCCCGATCCACAGTTTTTCGGGAAGGGTTTTGGGTTTTGGTGCCCGAATTCTGAAGAATAATATAAAAACCGCAAAATACCTCAATTCTCCGGAAACCGAAATTTACCATAAATCCAATGTTCTTTATGGTTTAAACCAGAGCAAGCAGGCTATTTCGAGAAAAAATGTCTGCCTTTTGGTGGAAGGATATATGGACGTGATCTCACTCCATATGTCCGGGATAGAGAATGTGGTGGCAAGTTCGGGAACATCGCTTACTACGGAACAGATCAAACTTATCAAAAGGCTAACCGAAAATGTTACCATTCTTTTTGACGGGGATAATGCCGGAATAAAAGCGAGTTTCAGGAGTATTGACATGCTTTTGACGGAAGGCATGAACATCCGTGTTCTTCTTTTTCCTGATGGCGATGATCCTGATTCATTTGCCAGAAAACATCCGCAGGAATACGTCGAAAAGTTTATTGAAAACCAGGCTCTGGATTTTATCGATTTTAAAGCGGAAATCCTTCTGAAAGAAGTCGGAAACGATCCAATTAAAAAAGCGGAAGCCATTCGCGATATCGTGAAATCGGTGTCGTTTGTTCAGAATGCTTTAAAAAGAGAAGTCTACCTTAAAGAAGTTTCCAATAAATTCGGACTGTCTGAGCAGAGTCTTTTTAATGAGCTGGATGTTCAGAAGCAGATTACGCAGAACCAGACCCAAAAAGCCCAGATTAAAGCTGAAGCGCAGCAGCCTGCGAAACTGCAGATTGTGGATGAGCCTAGAGATCAGGTGGACCCGATTGTTTTTAATGTTACCAAACTGGAAAACGATCTCATCAACCACATGCTGAACTACGGAGATGTAGTACTGCAGCGAACCACACCTGATGAACAGAAATATGAAATTACGGTCATCGAGGAGATTCTTCATCATTTCGAGGAAGATGACTATGAATTCCAGGTGGAACTTAACAAAAGAATTGTAGATTATATCAAAGAAGGAATTGAAAAGGAAGAGCTGAGAAAAGGAAATTTCTTTTTCGGGCTCATGGATGAAGAGCTTAGTAAAGCGGCCGTTAATTCCATGAATATCTACAGCGAACTGAATGACTGGTCGACCCGGAATATTTTTTCGCCCAATTACGGTGACAAAATTCCCGAGCAGGTTGCGGGTGACATCCTGATCCATAAATTCCGTTATGTTAATTTCCTGATTTTAAAGACTAAAAAGGAGCTGGCAGACTATGCGGATTCGGATGAAAGTAAATATTTTGAGCTGATCAAAAAGATACAGATGCTCACTCTCGTGTCAGTAGAATTATCAAAAGTGCTGAATTACTCTGCAATTACCGGAATTTATTCTGACAGATAACCTTTAATTTTTTTTTCCTCATAAAAAGTCTGTGACAAAAAGTCCTATAATATTTTAGGAATAAAAGTTGTAATTTAAACTTCGTAAAATTTAATAATACATTACAGAAATATGGACATTAAAAAAGAATTCAGAGATTTCTCTGTAAAGCATTTAGGAAACAGCGGTCTGGCTACCGATCAGTATATGGGAATGTATGGTCCTACCAATCTTACGCCATACATCATGGAAGAAAGAAGATTGAACGTTGCACAGATGGACGTATTCTCCCGTCTGATGATGGACAGAATCATTTTCTTGGGAACAGGGATCGATGATCAGGTTGCCAATATCGTTACGGCTCAGCTTCTTTTCTTAGAGAGCGCAGATCCTTCTAAAGATATTCAGATTTATATCAACTCGCCGGGCGGTAGTGTGTATGCCGGATTGGGTATTTATGATACCATGCAGATCATTAAGCCTGATGTAGCTACGATTTGTACGGGGATTGCCGCTTCAATGGGAGCCGTATTACTGGTTGCCGGAGAAAAAGGAAAACGTTCTGCGTTGAAGCACTCAAGAGTAATGATTCACCAGCCTTCAGGAGGTGCACAAGGGGTGGCTTCTGATATGGAAATCAACTTAAGAGAGATGTTAAAGCTGAAAAAAGAGTTATACGAAATCATCTCTGAACATTCAGGACAAACATACGATTGGGTGGAAAAAGCATCAGACCGTGACTACTGGATGACTTCCGAAGAAGCAAAAGGTTTCGGAATGGTAGATGAAGTATTACAGAGATCTAAAGACAAAAAATAATTTTTGTAAAAAATAGAACAGGCGCATCAATTTGTTTTGATGCGTTTTTTGTTTTTAGGAGCTGCTGATTATATCGAAAAGCAGCATTTGTTTTTATTTGAAGCTTTTGACTCTGTCGAATTGTATTTTTTATTTCTTTTTAAGGAGTAATTTGATTACATCGAAAAGAGGTATTTATTTTTTTATTGAAGCTTTTTGACTACGTCGAATTGTATTTTATTTTTTTTAAGGAGCAATTTGATTACATCGAAAAGCGGTATTTATTTTTTTTATTTGAAGCTTTTTCCGGCTTTCCGCACTCGCTATTTTGTTTGTTTCGGCGCGGCAGCGAAGCTGCCGCGCCGAAATAAACAAAATGAGCTCAAACAATAGCTTCAATCCGGGCTAAAAACGTAAGTCACCCCTTTAAATTTTGTCATTATTATTTATACACCTATATTTTAGATCAGAAATAAAGACTTTAACAAACTTTATAAAATTCAGAGGTAAGAACGGCATCATTTTTCCAATTAAAATGACATAACACTTAAATCATAAAAATTATGTCAAAGAAAATTGCCATTTTAGCAACACACGGTTTTGAAGAAAGCGAATTGAAATCTCCAAAAGAACATTTGGAACAACAGGGCTGGACTGCTCATATCATCAGTCCGGAATCCGGATCCATCAAAGCGTGGGCAGAAAAAGACTGGGGACAGGAATATCCTGTAGATAAAACTTTAGACGAAGCAAACGCTTCAGATTACGATGCTTTGGTATTACCGGGCGGAGTTATTAATCCGGACCAACTGAGAACCAATGAAACCGCACTATCTTTTGTGAAAGATTTTTTCCAACAACATAAACCGGTGGCAGCTATCTGTCATGGACCACAGATTTTAATCAATGCTGAGGTAGTAGATGGTAGAAATATGACTTCGGTGAATTCTATCAGTCAGGATCTTAAAAATGCGGGAGCACAATGGGAAGACAGTGAAGTGGTAGTCGATAACGGATTGGTTACCAGCCGTACACCAAAAGATCTTCCGGCATTCAACACGAAAATGGTGGAAGAGATCAAGGAAGGAAAACATGAAGAGCAGACTTTGTAAGCTCAAATGAGTAAGCATATTTACTATAAAAATTTCGGCGGCATCGAAGATGCCGCCGAAATTTTTTATTACTAATGAGATTGTTTTAGTTAAAAGCTTCAATAATTTTTGAAAAATCTTCCAGCTTCAAAGCTGCCCCGCCAATCAGTCCGCCATCGATATCAGGCTGGGAGAAGATTTCCTTTGCATTGTCAGGCTTTACAGAACCTCCGTACAAAATAGAAACCTCATCAGCAACTTCCTGTCCGTATTTCGCAGCAATAATGCTTCTGATGTGGGCATGGATTTCCTGTGCCTGTTCGGGAGTTGCCGTTTCTCCGGTTCCAATGGCCCAAACCGGTTCGTAAGCGATAACCACTTTTTTAATTTCTTCCGCAGAAAGCGTAAAAAGAGCAACCTCGGTCTGGTTTTTTACCACTTCAAAATGTTGTCCGGCTTTTCTCTGTTCCAATGTTTCTCCGTTGCAATACACCGGAATCAACCCTTTATCTAAAGCAAGCTTTACTTTTTTGTTACAGTGAGAATCGGTTTCACCGTGATACTGTCTTCTTTCAGAATGGCCGATTAAAGAACCTGCTGCATCAATCGATTCCAGCATGTCTGCAGAAATTTCCCCGGTGTACGCACCGCTTTCATGCTCGCTCATATCCTGCGCAAAAACTCCGATTTCATCTTTCTCGAAAATATCTTTTGCCATCATTAAATATAAAGCTGGAGGCGCAATCCATACCTCGCAGTTGGTTGCGTTGTTGTTTTTATAGCTTAGTAACTGAACCATCAATTGTTGTGCATCAATTACATTTTTATTCATTTTCCAGTTTCCTGCAACTATTTTTCTTCTCATAGTTTCTTTTTATTTTTTTAAGTTATGCTTAGAAGTCAAATGCTAAAAAAATTTACTTCTAATCCTGTTTCATTAATCAATATTCCAGATTTTTTTCAAAAGCGTATAGTAAGAATGTTCTTCATCTGTTACCTTATTATCAGCTTTAATCAGCGTTTTGGCAAACTGAATGAAATTTGCTCTTTCCTCTTCCGTAGAATCATCATAGAAACAATTGGCATGGAATGTAAAATGACCTTTCCATTCTTCAGGCTTAAGAAGAGCAATCGTTTCAAGTTCGTTATCAAGATCCATTTTAAATGGAAATTCATCTGCCAGATATTGCTGCACCAGCATTCCCTCTTCCGGAGCAAATTCTCCGTCTACCGAAGATAAGATCATCAATAAATGGTATCCTGCAATCGGTTTATTTGATTTCTGCATTATTTAAATATAATTAGTTTAGTGTTTAAAATGTAAGTACGGCGTTATTTTATATATTCTTTTGCCGGCTGTTTGTCGATGATTTTTCCGTTCTCTAAAACAAGCACGAAAGGATTGCTTCTTGCAATGGTTTTAATGGCAGTGCCGTCCATCATCATATTTTTAATGGTTTTAAATGTATTTGGTTCGGTTGATACACCATACACAACATTCGCTTTTTGTGCTTTCACTTTGGATTCCACCTGCTTCAGCAATTCCGGTGAAACTTCTTTCGGATGATAAGAAAACACAAGGATGGCTTTTGGTGCGTTGATGATTTCTTGCGTAACCTCCATTCCGGAAGGATCTTCAATCTTGAATTTTACAATTTCAGATTTATAGCCTTCTTTGATCAGAACAGATTCATTTTTCCCTTCTTCTATTTTCCACGGCGATCCTTCTGCCCAATATTTTGTTTCTTTAATATAATCGTCCTGGTTTACTTTCAATACTTCTCCGGTCTTCTCATTTTTAAGCGAATAAAATGTTTTGTATTCCGAAGGATTTTTATTGATTTTTTCTTTTTCCGCCTTCAGGTCGGTACCAATTTTATAATCACGGAAATCAATCACCGGTTCATATAAAATTCCATAGGCTCCGATTCCGATCATAACGAGAGAAAATACCACCAACAGGATGTACCTGGTTTTATTGGATTCTTTCTTCGCGCCGTAGCTGTAAGTATCTTTTTTCCTGAACTCTTTTCTGTATAGTACAAATAAAATTAGTAAAGCCAATAAAAGCACAATATCTTTGATAAAGCTTTGCCATGGGGTAAATTTAATGGCATCTCCGAAGCATCCGCAATCCGTTACTACATTGAAATAGGCTGAATAAAAGGTTAGAAAACCAAAGAAAATACAAAGGGCGATCAGTGCAGAAAGGGTAAATTTAAGCTTCAGTTTAAGAAGCAGCATAAATCCTAACAGAAGCTCAAGGATCACCACAATTACCGAAAACAGCAGGGCAAATTTTTCAAAAAACGGCATATTGAAAACGGCAGGGGAGAAGTACTCTTCCATTTTAAAGGAAAAACCAACCAGGTCTACCGCTTTTACAAACCCTGAAAGAATGAAAATAACGGCAACAACGAAACGTAATAAACCTTTAATCATATAATTAATTTTGAGATTCTATACTGTTTTTCTTTTCAGAAAATTTAATAAGACAGAAAACGGAATAATTCAGCATGTCAAAATAATTGGCATCCAGACCTTCGGAAACAACGGTAACGCCTTCATTATCTTCAATTTGTTTGGTTCTTAAAACTTTCTGGTAAATCAGGTCCGTGATGGATGAAATGCGCATGTCTCTCCATGCTTCGCCGTAATCATGATTTTTTCGTTCCATCAGTTGTCTGGCTTCATTAGCATAGTGATCATACAGATTCAGAATTTCCTCTTTATTTTCATTAAAATCATTGGAAAAACCTTTTTCAAGCTGAATCAGTGCAATAATCGAATAATTGATAATCGCAACAAATTCGTCCTCTTCACTTTCATCCACCATCTTTTTTCCGGTCATCTGCAATGTGCGGATTCTGTTGACTTTAATATAAATCTGGTCGGTAATAGAGCTTGGTCTTAAAACCCTCCACGCCGGTCCGTAATCCTGTAATTTCTTGCTGAAAAGCTCACGGCACTGACTGATAATTTTCTCAAACTGTACTGATGTTTCTGACATAAATTTTCTTAATCTCCCAAATATACGAAATTTTGTGTGTTGCACTGTTTTGGTAGAGCGTTTAGCGTGTAGCGTTTTCGGGTAGGAGCGTATAAGCGTTTGAGTTTTTGAGTTTGAGTTTTTTGAGTGATAAAGGTTTTATTTTTATTTTTGTAAGATAATTTTCAGTTTAAATTGTTTTAAGTCTAATCATAATTATAAGCTTTGCAAGTACCCTCACTCTCTGACTCTTCAACGCTCCAACGCTCCAACTCAATCAACTGCAACGGAAGACTGGTAGACCTATCGGTTCCAAAAATTATGGGAATCTTAAACCTCACGCCCGATTCGTTTTCCGATGGCGGAAAATTCAATACGGAAAAAGGGGCGCTGGAACAAACTCACAAGATGCTTAAAGAAGGTGCGGAAATCATTGATATCGGTCCGCAATCCACAAGACCCAATGCTGAATTCTTAACAGCAGAAGAGGAAATCAGAAGATTGGGAAATATGATTGCATTCATCAAAAAGGAGTTTCCGGAAACATTGATCTCTCTGGATACTTTTTATGCGGAAACGGTAAAGTTTGGATATAATGAAGGAATCGATATCATTAACGATATTTCCGGAGGTCAATATGATGAAAAGATGTTTGATGCCGCAGCAGAAACAAAGCTTCCGTATATTTTAATGCATGTAAATCCTTCTTATGAAACCATGCATGATAAAATTGACTTTGCCGATATTACACTCTCTGTGAACCGCTATTTTTCTGAAAAAACGGCAGAATTATTAAATAAAGGCGTTAAAGATATTATTCTGGATCCGGGTTTTGGGTTCGGAAAAACAGTAGAAGATCAGATGAAAATGATGGATGAGGTAAAATATTTAGGCTTTGGAAAATTTCCTTTGCTGATTGGTATTTCAAGAAAATCTTTTATCTACAAGCCTTTGGGAAAATCACCGCTGGATATCAACGAAGAAACACAAAAACTTCACTTAAAAGTATTACAGCAAGGCGCAAAAATCCTCAGGGTTCATGACGTTGCCGAAGCCAAAAAGACGGTTGACTTGTTTAAGAGTGGGAGCGTATGAGAGTTTTAGAATTTTAGGGTTAGAGCGTATGAGAGAATTATAGATCGTTTATGGTGAATTTTATTAAAATTAATACGGAATTAACTTTCCTTAGAAAATCACCCCATAACTTTCAACTCTAAAACTCTAAAACTCTAAAACTCTAAAACTCTAAAACTCTAAAACTCAATTAAGATTCGCCAGCTTATCCGCAAACTGCTTGGAAAACTCCTTTCGGTCTTCCTCCAGCTTTTCCTGATTGGAAGGCAGAATATAGTTGAACAATATTTTGTTTTCCCCATCTGTAAAAACAATTTCCTTCTCATTTCCGTCAATCATCTGGGCAAAAATTTCCCACATGGAAGTATCTTTTAATTTTAACAATTCAAAAAATTGTTCTGCCTGTATTTGGATGGTCTGCATTTGTTTTAATTTCTATTTTTAATTATTATTTTAAAATTCCAGAAGCTTCAGTTTAAACTGAACGGCAAAGTTTTGCTTAAAATTCGGAGTGGTGTAGTAACCGACTCTGTAAAATAAGCCCAGATTAAAGTAGGTAGAAAGGAAATTGTTCCATTCCAGGCCGACTTCCTGGTAAAGATGATCGAGGGGCTTAAATTTAAACTGATGGTATTCGGGATGTTTCATATTTCCTATGGTTCCTCTCAGTACAAAATCAAAACTTGAAATATTCTGGCCGAAACTTTTAAAATACCAGGGAAGTTTATGTGTAAAGTAATACGCCACAAAACGGTCGTTGTAATATTTTCCTCCTTCCAGTGTCGCAAATCCGAGAAATGAGGTTAAGTTAAAATTAAAATCCCTTCTCGGCGAAGCCAGTCCGTTCATCGTAAAATTTTTCCATATTGGTGCATCTCCGATGACCATTCCGCCATAGAGCCGAAATCCTGTCGTTCCCAGCATAGTCTTGAAATTGTGAACAAAAAGCGCATCAAAGCGGGTGTAATTAAAATCGCCGCTCAGCGCCTTGTAGCTTTGTTCATAATTGAAATACAGCTCCGGATATTTCTGATCGATGAGGGATTTCCCCTGAGGCGTCATAATATTGGTAGAGTTCGGGGAATATTTTAAAGTCAGTAACGTATTAAAATTATTAAAAGATGAGCCTCTGTTACGGAAGGAATAATCAAACATGGCTTCTTCCAGGTTGGTGCGGGCTGCAAAAACTAATGTCAACCCGTTGGTAACATCATTAAGATAAGAAACCGAACCCCCTCTGTAATGATAATACCGGTCATTATTAAGGTTATTTCCATAGTTGGCAGTTCTCATTTTGAAATTCCAGAGTCTTCGGTAAAACTCTCCTGAAGCGGTTACGTCATCATAATAATCAATTCTGAAGTAGGAATCTTTTTCCAGCGTGGTTTTAATATCAAGTCCGATTCTGTATTTCCATTTGTCATCCTTAAATCCATAAGCAAAAGTATAATCCGGAGAAAAGTACGGATTGAAATTTTCATTAAGCTTCGCTTTCAAACCGACTCTGAAACCTTCATATAAATTATAATTCACGATCTCATCAACCGCAAAATCCACAATTCCTGCTTTTATCTGGCCGTTTAAAAGCAGGCCGCTTACAACCCTTGCTTTCCGGTCAATATTGTATATTTTTCCAAGGCTGTCGATGGTTTTGTAGGTATTTCGTTCCCGTTCTGTCAGCGGATCTGTCCTGAACTGGTCAAGGGTTTTCCCGTCAATATTTTTTACGGAAAAGGTGTAGCCTTTAAAGTCTTTTTTATCGTTTTCGGCAGGTGACCGGTAATCAAAATACCGGGAAGTGAGGAAAGCATAGGTCCCGAAACTCTGTTTTTTATTCTTCTCATGCTTATGTACGGGATCATCTTGATTCTCCTCCTGCATGACCATATTGCTCATTTTCAGCTTTACGGTTTCATGGGAAAGGAACCATTTGTTGTTGAAGAACACCCAGGTGCTTGTAATGATGCCGTCGTTTTTATTTTTGCTGAAATTTTCGATTTTTTTAATACCATAAGTATTGGTGTCAATATAAATGGCACCATTATATTTCCTTTTTTTGTCGGGATTTTTATAATTGACTTCCCTGAAACGGATCACAAAATTCTTTCTTCCTTCTATTTCAATAGTGTCGGTTAAAAAGAACCGGTACAAGCCCCTGTTTTCCTGCTTCAGCTGGGTAGGGATCTGGTCTCTGTTGCTTTGCTGTAAGGCAATCATTTCATAGATCGGCTGCTTCAGACCGGAAATCCTGTTGTCAAGGATATTGATTTTTTCGCCGTATTTTTTTGAATATAAAAATTCCTGAGCTCTTTCCCAAAGGAACAATTTACTTTTGGAAAATATTTTTCTGGCAGTTACATTGTTCAGGGAATCTTTTTCTCTTTTTTTTCTGAATAACTCAGCATTTTCAAAAAACTGTCTGTATTGAGTAATGCTGTCTTCATCAATATCCAGAGAGATCTTTTCGTAGGATTTGTAGGAGTAAGAATCAAGCGTCTTGGGAGAGTTATCACTAAACTGCTGATTGACTTTTTTCAGAATTTCAAGGGCCCGCGGATCACTTTGATCTTTAATGACAACAGCTTCAATAGAAGTAACTTTTGATTGTGAAAAACCAAAAATGCATATACAGAAACATAAAATTACTAAAATCCTTTTCATAAAGACAGGGCAAAATTAGTAATATTTATAATGCTGCAAAAACTTTGTTAATTGATATTAACAGCCGTTTCCATTGATCCGGTAGTTAAACAACATAATCCCGGAAATTCCGGGATTACCTGATATCTGAGCTGATTTCGAATTATCTTAAAAGATTGAATTTTATTTTAATTCCGATATTGTCTTTAAATTCCGAAGTCTGGTAGTATCCCAATCTGTAGGAAAATCCTACGCCAAAACCGGTTCCCAGGAACTGGTTCCAGATCAGTCCCGCTTCCTGGTAATAGTGGTCTAAAGCGATGAATTCAAACTGGTGGTCCTGCCTGTTTTTAAAACCGCCGATCGCCGACTGGTATTCCAGTTCGATATCTGAATATCTTTTTCCCAACGTTTTAAATTTAAAAGGCAGGTATTGTGAAATTTTAAATGCTGCAAATTTGTCGGCGAAAAATGTTCCCGAAGGCATCGTTGCAAATCCCAGGTTTGAAGGGGTACTGATATTGGAATACCATTGATCAATATTGGCATCATTCTGACCGGCTATTTCAAAATTTTTCCAGATTGGTGCACTTCCGGATGAGATTCCTCCGAATAGTTTAATGTTGGTAGATCCTAGTTTTGTTCTGAACTGATGAATAAATAAGGCATCCAGACGATTATAATCGAGATCACCTCCTAATGCATCAAATCCTTTTTCATAATTAACGAATACCTGCGGATATCCTTTTTCGTAAGTGTATTTTCCGGCAGGCGTCATGATATTTTTGTCATTCGGAGAAAATTTTAATGAAAGAACCGCGCTGGTATTATCGAAGTTATTGCCCAGGTTTTTATACTGATAATCAAAAAGAGCCTCCTGTTTTTCCTTGTTCACGGCGAGTTTCATACTTAATGAATTGGAAATATCATAAAGGTAGGAAGCGCTCCATTTCTGGTTTTTGTAGAAAACAGCATTGTGAAGATCAAGATTAATATCAGATAGCTTCATCATTTTATCCCACATGTAATTGCTGAATCTCCCTGCCGCAAAAACATCATCAAGATATTCAACCCGGAAAACGGATGTTCTTTTGGCGGACAGCTTTATATCCATCCCCAATCCGTATTTCCAACGGTGATCTTTAAAACCGTAACCGAAGTATCCGTCCGGTGAAAAAGTGTTGCTGAATTTTTCATTCAGTTTCAATCCTGCGCCAAGACGGATTCCCTGATATTTATCGTAGCTGATGAATTTGGTAAGGTCAAAATCAATCATTTTATAGCGAAGGTTTCCTCTTAAAAGCTGGGTTAACGTATTGAGTTTCTTTTCAAAATCATGCTTCTGTACAAAGCTGTCGATTTTTGTGTATGTATTACTTTCCCTTGTGGTAAGGCTGTCGGTTCTGTACTGTTGCAAAAGGCTGCCGTCTGAATTTTTCACTTCAAGCGAATAGCCTTTAAAATCAGACGCTTTTTGGGGTTCGTTAATATCAAAATCAAAAAACCTGTTTTTTACATACAGGTAATTCCCGAATTTTTTCTGATTGTATTTCTTGGTATCACCGGCTTTCACGCTGTCTTTCTTGGAAACATCGAAGCTGGCATTTCCCATTTTAAGCCTGATATCTTCATAATCCAGGAACCATTTATTATTGATGGGTTTCCATACGGAGACAATATTTCCTTCGTTTATTTTTTTGCTGATGCTTTCAAATTTTTTCAGGGCAAAACTTTCGGTGTCAACATATATTTTCCCGTTGAATTTTCTTGGGTTCTGCTTCTTTTTATCGGTAATTTCTTTAAATTTAATGACATAAGTCTGCCTTCCGTCCAGCTGTATGGTATCTGAAAGATAATAATGAAATAAATCCCTGTTCTCAGGTCTCAGCTGTCTGGGTAATTTTTCAAGATTGGAAATATTCAGGGCCATCGCTTCATAAATCGGGTTTTTAAAACCGGACATTCTGTTGTCGATAATATTTGTTTTTTCACCAAACTTTTTCGAGTATTTATATTCCGCAGCTTTTTCCCAGAGGAACATCTGGCCTTCCGCCGAGGCATCAATAAATTCTTCAGCGATAAGGGAATCTTTTTTCTCCTTTTCTTTCTGCTTAAAACCATTTTGATCAACCTTCGAAATGGAGTCTTTCCTGACTGCTAAAAAATTCTTGTAAATATCAATGGAATCTTTATCCAGATCCAGAGAAAATTTGGTGTACGACTTAAAATTGTAAGAATCCAATGACTTCGGTGAGTTCTCTTTAGCCCTTTTATTAAGTTCATCAAGAATCTTCAGCGCGCGCGGATCACTTTTATCATTAATAATGACACGGTCAATATTCCCTCTCTTTTCCGCCAGCGGCTGCATCGAAACTTCCATGGTATTTCTTACCTCTGCAAGAACATCTTCAAAATTGCTGGCCAGAATTTCAACTTTCTTGCATTTTGTTTTAAAGGATAAAGTTCCGTTCAGATCGGTTTTCCCGAGAAGCTCATCATCGCAGTACACCGCTGCACTGTAGATAGGTTGCTTGGTTGTCTTACTGAAAACCTTCAGCTGAGTCTGTCCGAAAACCAATACTGCAAAAAATAAAAACAGCGGGGATAAAAGTCTTGTCATTAGTCTTTTTTTTATAGTTAGACAAAACTATTGATAAGAAAGTTACAATACCACAGAAGAAAATATAATGTTTTGTTAAAAATAATCTGACTGTTTTAAATCCTAATCCTATTGATTCAAAATATTTATATTTGTCGAAAACAGCAAATGATTACAAAGCGGAATGCGATTCTTGCAATAATTCAATAACCCATCACATTTAAAGATAACTTCTCGATACGCTTTTTCAAAGCTACTCGAAGTGACGTTGAGCACTATTCAGTGAGAATGAAAGCTCGTCAGTTCGAGTGTTTTTCGAAGTGAAGCGCAGAAAAATGTATCGAGAACCGTTGAATGAAGGGGCTATGGAGTAATTTCTCGATACGATTTTTAAAGCTTCACGAAGTGACGAATCATCAATTTCAATTTATTATAAACATGCAAACATCTTTTGTCTATATTCTGCATTGTTCGGACAATAACTATTACACCGGAGTTACTGAAAATGTTTATAAGCGTTTTGACGAGCATCAGGATGGTAAGTATTTCGGTTCTTATACGTACTCAAGACGTCCGCTTCAATTGGTTTATTTTAATCAGTTTACTGATGTTGAACAAGCTATTGCTTTTGAGAAAAGGATAAAAAAATGGTCACAGGCTAAGAAACTGGCTCTGATTGAAGGAAGATACGAAGACTTGCCTAATCTGGCAAAAAAGAAGTTTACTAAGAAATAATGATTCCTACGTCAGTTCGAGTGTTTTTCGCAGCAGAGCGGAGAAAAATGTATCGAGAACCGTCGAATGAAAAGGGCTATGGAGTAACTTCTCGATACGCTTTTTCAAAGCTACTCGAAGTGACGTTGAGCACTATTCAGTGAGAATGAAAGCTAGTCAGTCCGAGTGTTTTTCGCAGCAGAGCGCAGAAAAATGTATTGAGAACCGTTGAATGAAAAGGGCTATGGAGTAACTTCTCGATACGCTTTTTCAAAACTACTCGAAGTGACGTTGAGCACTATTCAGTGAGAATGAAAGCTCGTCAGTTCGAGTGTTTTTCGAAGTGAAGCGCAGAAAAATGTATCGAGAACCGTTGAATGAAAAGGGCTATGGAGTAACTTCTCGATACGCTTTTTCAAAATCTACTCGAAGTGACGTTGAGCACTATTCAGTGAGAATGAAAGCTCGTCAGTTCGAGTGTTTTTCGAAGTGAAGCGCAGAAAAATGTATCGAGAACCGTTGAATGAAGGGGCTGTGGAGTAACTTCTCGATACGCTTTTTTCAAAGCTACTCGAAGTTACGTATAACAACAATCATCCCTTTCAAAACTGAAAGGGATGATTGTTTTAAATAAATTTAAAATATTTTCTTATAGATTCAGCGCTTTCTGATATGCATTTTCCAGACCGTCAAGATTTTTTCCTCCGGCTGTGGCAAAGCCGGGGTTTCCACCGCCGCCGCCCTGGATTTCTTTTGCCAAATCTTTAATCAATGCTCCCGCCTGATAAATTCCTGCTAAATCATCAGAAACGCCAACGGTAATCATGGGTTTTCCGTCGGCATCGGACAGAATAACCGTAATGGAGGTGGGGATTTCTTTCTTTAACTGGAAGACGATATCTTTTACCGAACCGGCATCTAAAGAAGTTCTTTTTACCAGAAGTAATTTATCGCCTTTTTGCTCGTAAGCTCCTTTCCATTCGCTGATTTCTCCTTTGGCTTTTTCTTTCTTCAATGCATCTACTTCAGACTTCAATGCGGTATTTTCCTCAATTAATTTTTCAATAGAACGTACAATATCTTTTGATTTCAGCAATTGTGAAAGCTCGGAAATCTGCTTTTCTAGGTTTTTGAAATATTCTTCCGCTTTATCTCCGGAAATCGCTTCAATTCTTCTGATTCCTGCTGCGGCAGAGCTTTCGGAAATGATTTTGAAATGTCCGATTTCGCTGGTGCTTTTCACGTGAGTACCCCCGCAAAGTTCCATTGAAGTTCCGAACTGGATCATTCTTACACTGTCACCATACTTTTCCCCGAACAAAGCCATCGCTCCTCTTTCAAGCGCTTCCTGGATCGGGATATTTCTGAATTCCTGTAAGGCAATATTTTGCTTGATCTTGGCATTAACCTTTTCCTCTACCAAGGTTAGTTCTTCATCCGTCATTTTATTGAAATGGGAGAAAT
Organism: Chryseobacterium takakiae; assembly: GCF_900129385.1. GTDB lineage: Bacteria > Bacteroidota > Bacteroidia > Flavobacteriales > Weeksellaceae > Chryseobacterium > Chryseobacterium takakiae. Next base: position 72,812 of record NZ_FQVO01000014.1, read on the forward strand.
CGAAACGCAGGTAATCCGGACCAACGAATGAACCTTTCTGCTCTACGTGAGTTCCCAAAACTTCCCTTAATGCTTCATGCAATAAGTGCGTTACCGAGTGGTTGGCCTGAGAATTTTTTCTTTCCGAAACATTCACTTTAGCATAGAAAACGGCTCCGGCATCTTTTGGAAGACCGTTGATTAAAGAAATGATCAGTCCGTTTTCCTTTTTGGTTTCCAGTACTTCAAAACTTTCCGTTGCATTTTCAAGAACGCCTTTGTCACCTACCTGGCCTCCGCCTTCAGGATAGAAAGGAGATTCGCTTAAAACCACTTGGTAAAATTCTCCGTCCTTATTTTCTACTTTTCGGTATCTTGTAATGTAGGTTTCAGATTCAAATTGATCATAGCCTACAAAATTTTCAGGTTTTTCTTCCAGCGTTACCCAGTCGTACACTTTTTGGGCAGAATCAGCCTTTGAACGCTGTTTTTGTTCATTTAACGCCTGCTTAAAACCTTTTTCGTCAATGGTTAATCCCTTTTCTTCCGCAATAATTCTCGTAAGGTCATCCGGGAAACCATAGGTATCGTATAATTCAAAAACTTCTTGCGTTGGCAAAACCTTCTGATCGTCGGCAATCGTCTGCTGAATTAATTTTTCAACCCTGATCAATCCGTTTTCTATGGTTCTTAAGAAAGATTCCTCCTCACTTTTGATCACTTCAGAAACTAGTTTTCCTTGTTTTTCAAGCTCAGGGAAGAATGCACCCATCTGCTCCTGTAAAACAGCAACCAATTGATAAAGGAACGGTTCTTTCATTCCCAGGAAACGGTACGAATAAGAAATCCCTCTTCTTAAAATCCTTCTGATCACATAGCCTGCTCCTCCGTTGGAAGGCAGCTGCCCGTCTGCAATGGCAAACGAAACTGCCCTGATGTGGTCTACCACAACACGGATTGCAATATCTTTTTCGTCTTCTAAAATCCCGGTGTATTTTTTTCCTGAAAGCTCTTCAACTTTAGCAATTAAAGGAGTGAAAACATCCGTATCGTAATTGGAAGATTTTCCTTGGAGCGCCATGCAAAGGCGTTCAAAGCCCATTCCCGTGTCCACATGCTGTGCAGGAAGCTTTTCAAGGGTTTTATCCGCTTTTCTGTTGAATTCCATGAAAACCAGGTTCCATACTTCCACCACTTGAGGATGGTCGTTGTTCACCAGTTCAAGTCCGGAAACTTTCGCTTTTTCCTCCGGAGTTCTCAAATCCACATGGATTTCCGAGCACGGTCCGCACGGTCCGCTTTCCCCCATTTCCCAGAAATTATCTTTTTTATTCCCGTTGATAATTCTGTCTTCGGAAATGTGAGACTTCCAGAAATCATAAGCATCCTGGTCTCTCTCAAGGTTTTCGGAAGCGTCTCCTTCAAAAATGGTTACATAAAGGTTTTCTTTAGGAATTCCGTAGACTCCCGTCAGCAATTCCCAGGCAAAAGCAATAGCATCTTTTTTAAAATAATCCCCGAAAGACCAGTTTCCCAGCATTTCAAACATGGTGTGGTGATAGGTATCGCGGCCCACATCGTCCAGGTCATTATGCTTTCCGGATACTCTCAGACACTTTTGGGTATCTGCAATTCTGGGTGCAGTAGGCGTTTTATAACCTAAGAAAAAATCCTTGAACTGCGTCATCCCCGAATTGGAAAACATAAGGGTAGGGTCGTCTTTCAGAACGATCGGTGCTGAAGGCACAATAAGGTGTCCTTTGCTTTTAAAATAATCTAAAAATTTTTGACGAATCTCTTGTGATGTCATAATTTATATGGCTTTGCTTTTTACAGTTTTTTGATAAGATGCAAATTTAAGGTTTTTGGGGGATTTCGTTTGAAATATTTGATACTTTACGAAGATTTGTTTCAATAAATGAAAACATTTTCAGGAGCTGTTTCCCGCTTTCCGTTACAATTCCTCATTGCGCGGCTCCGCCTTGGCCTGTCCTGAGCCCTGCGAAGGCTTCACCGCTCCATTGCGGGATTTTCTCTGCAATCGGGGCTAGGCTGCGGACAAATTATCAATTGAGGAGTTTAATTCAATGGATATTATGTTATACATTTTAGATAACATACAGGATAATAAATCCATTCACAAAACTTTTGCAAAGTATGGTACTAACTTTCTATCTTCGTTTACGATTAAATGAACTTCAGGGATTTAATTTTCGAATCAAGACTATTCAATATGACCAAAAACGAAACATTCAAAAACTGGATAGAGCAGTGTTCAGCACCATTACTGAGAAGGGCGGTGTATCTGTTGTCTGATAAAGCCGAGGCAGAAGATATTGTTCAGGAGGTTTTTATTTCCGCTTTTTCATCCTATGAATCTTTTGAGGGAAAAAGCCAGCCGCTCACCTGGCTGATGACCATCCTAAACAGAAAGGTTGCTGATTTTTACCGCAAAAAATATAAATCTGAACCCAACATTAAACTGGATCACTTTTTTGATGATGACGGTGCATGGAAAAACAATGATATTTTGAATGACTGGAATGCAGGAAATGAAGACACCGAACTTTTAGACAATAAAGATTTCAATAAAACCCTGGAAGACTGCCTGGAAGATCTTCCTTCCCGATGGAAGATTCCCATGAAATTATATTACCTTGAAGAAAAAAAAGCACCGGAAGTGAGTCAGGTACTTGATATTTCCACGACTAATCTATGGAAGATCCTGCAAAGAGGCAGAATGCAATTGAGGGAATGCCTGGAAATGAACTGGTTTGCCAATCAAAACTGATTTAAAATGCTTAAAAAATTGATTCATATTATCTTTTTACCGTGCAGCGAAGCGACAATGCTCATGGAAAAACGGAATGCGGAAAATATTTCCCCAAAAGAAAACCGTAAACTTTCTCTGCACCTTGCGATTTGTAAATGGTGCAGAGCCTACAAAGAAAAGCTGGAAATGCTGGATAGAATGTTGGAAAGAAAGCTTTCCAATGAAAATCAGGTTGAAATTAATGAATCTGATATTCAGTATGTTAAAGAGAAAGTGTTGAAAAATTTAGATATTTCATAAAATATTTGTCAGGATTTTGAAATGGTTCCGACTATACTTTTGAAAATAATAAAGTATTCAATCAAAATCATTAAAAAATGGACGGAACTGTACTAAAAATTGATCATGAAAACCGTATCGGAAAAGCAGGATATTATCTTTCTCTTTTCGGAGCTGCCACTATTCTGCTGTGGATCGGGATTTTCAAATTCACCCCTACGGAAGCAAACGCCATAAAACCTTTGGTGGAAAACCATTTCCTGACTTTTTTCGTATATGATATCGTAAGCATTCAGGCAGTGTCTAATACTATCGGAGTCATAGAAATTATCATTGCGGTATTATTGCTGTTTAGTGTGAAATTTGCATCACTGAGAAAGTATGCCGCAGCCGGAATGATTATCACTTTCCTGATGACGCTGAGCTATCTGTTTACAACTCCGGGAATCTGGAAGACCGTAGACGGAATTCCTGTCACAGATTTCTTTATCGTAAAAGATGTGATGTTTTTAGGATTTGGGTTAATGATTTTAAATCTGAAAAAATGAAAAAAAATATAAAAATGAAGAACATATTGATTTTACTCGGCGTCGTGCTGGGAATAGCAGTATTTGCAACAAGCTGCGGGGATGCCAAAACAAAATCTACCGCTACAAAAAAAGAAAATGAGACCATTATGGACAATAGAAATGTAAAAGAAGTGTATTTTGCGGGAGGATGCTTTTGGGGAACAGAACATTTTTTTCAACAGATACGCGGTGTCGTAGGAACCGAAGTGGGATATGCGAACGGAAATAAAGAAAATCCTACTTATGAAGAAGTGGTAAGCCACACTACAGGCTTTGCTGAGACAGTAAAGGTAAAATACGATCCTGAAGAGGTTGATCTTACGCTTTTAATAGATCTTTATTTTAAAACCATCGATCCAACCAGTTTAAACAAACAGGGAAATGACAGGGGAGATCAGTACAGAACAGGAATTTATTCCACAGATAAAGAAACGGAAGCCATCGTAAAAGCGGAAGTCGCAAAACTGGCTAAAAATTACAGCAAGCCTGTATTGGTGGAAACCATTCCGCTAAAGAATTTTTACAGAGCAGAAGATTACCACCAGGATTATCTGGATAAAAACCCGGGAGGATACTGCCATATAGAACCGGGATTATTTGAAATGGCAAGAAATGCAAACCCTCCGAAGAAAAAAGAAACCCAATATCAAAAGCAGGATAAAAAAGTTTTAAAAGAAAAGCTGACTGCCGAACAGTACAATGTGACCCAGGAAAACGGAACGGAAAGACCTTTCCAGAATGAATACTGGGACGAAACTCGTGAAGGAATTTATGTGGATATCACTACGGGAGAGCCTTTGTTTATCTCTACCGATAAATTTGAATCTGGTTGCGGATGGCCAAGTTTCTCAAAACCGATTACCAAAAAATTAGTTGAAGAAAAGCTGGACCGTTCCCACGGAATGACCAGGGTAGAAGTGAGAAGTAAAACGGGAGATGCACATTTGGGGCACGTTTTCAATGATGGTCCTGAAGATAAAGGCGGACTGCGTTACTGTATCAACAGTGCTTCTTTGAAATTTATCCCGAAAGCGGAAATGAAAGAAAAAGGATATGGCGAATATATCGCGCTCCTTGACAAAAAATAACTAGTGTTTTAAGTGAAGTGATTGAGGGGGCTGCCGAAAGGCAGTCCTTTCTTTTTTATTTTATTTCTGAAAAATGTCATTCTGAATGAGCAGAACGAAGGGCGCACAGTGAAGATCTATAAATCAAAGGATAAGTTTTGAAATATTACATCCCGCAGATTTCACGGATGGCGCAGATTTTAATTTTATCGTAAAATATAGCTTATCTACAATTTGATCATAGCTTCGTATAATCATCTGGCTAATAATCTTTTGCAATGTCATTCTGAATGGAGCGGAACAAAGTGGAGCACAGTGAAGATCTATAAATCAAAGGATAAGTTTTGAAATATTACATCCCGCAGGTCTCACGGATGGCGCAGATTTTAATTTTATCGTAAAATATAGCTTATCTACAATTTGATCATAGCTTCGTATAATCATCTGGCTAATTAATCTTTTGCAATGTCATTCTGAATGGAGCGGAACAAAGTGGAGCACAGTGAAGAATCTATGAAACAATAGTACAGCCTCCGAATAAAATATCCCACAGATTTCGCGGATTACGCAGATTTTAAATGTATATAACAGAATATAGTTAGTAAAATTCAATCATAAGCTTTATCAGATCAACTTGTTGATTAATCTTTGCTCCTTAATAGAACGGAATATTTTATAAAAAACTTTACGATAATAAATTCCACAATGTTTAAAAAGGATTCATCACAGCAAACGAAATCTCTGAATCTGAAATCTTTCTTTAATACTGAAAATGGAAATATTTAAAAATAGTAAAAATCCAAAAATTATATAGTAAGCTCCTTTAGGAAGTTTAGAAAAGTTATCGAACATTGTTTGATAATATTGTCTGTTGATAAAATCATAAGTTTCGTCAGTAAAGGTCGATTCGTGATAATCCATGATAACATCATTACAAAGAAGACATTCTATTTCTTCATATTTTTCCGCTTTGGGATCAATGTAATTTACCGTGGCAAATAAATGTCCTGTCTTTTCCAAATCCAAGGCATACGTCTCCTGTTTTGCAATCGCCATATCATTTAATAAAGAAACAAAGTCACCGTACGTATTATTGTTGTTTAAAATAAATTCTATTCCGGTATCTTTTTCATTACGTTTTTGAAGTGCTTTAATTTCCGAAACATAGAATTTTGAATTTTCTTTAGCTTTTGAAGGATCAACCTTTATTTTCTTGTAATCCCAGTTTCGTAACGGCTCAAAACTGCCAAAACCTGGTTCTTTATCGTCATGAAATTTTGCAGGCAATCCAATATCTACAACATTATAAACTGTGCTGTCAATGTACGGATTGATATAATACCAAAATAAAACCGGTACAATCAAGGCACTGATAAGTCCCGGATAATAATAGATCTTTTTCATGCAAATGTTTTTTTGAGTTGAAGATTTTCTTTAATACTGAACATGGAAATATTTAAGAACAGTAAAAAACCAAAAATGATGTAATACGTTTGTTGAGGAACATGATTGATAAATGTCTCAGGCTTAAGAAAATTCAATGCGGTTTTCTCTTGATCATATTCGCCTCCTACAATACCTCCACAAATAGATTCCCGCTCTACAGCATTCGGATCTTTGTACATATGAACGGCAAAAAAATGATTGGTTTTTTCCACATCTACTCCGTAGGCTTCCTGCTTTGCCAGCTTCATCGCATCAATTAAGGCGACAAAATCCTGATAATTGTTTTTATCCCCGATTACAAATTCAATCCCGGTTTCTTTTTCATTTCTTGCCTGGAGCTTTTTCAATTCAGAAACATAGTATTGTTGATTTTGCAGGGCCGTATTGGGCTGTACAATGATTTTTTTATAATTCCATTTTCGGTAAGGTTCAAAAGTATTGAGAGAATTTTCCATTCCTTTCTTTACTTTTGCGGGAAGTCCCAGATCCATCACAGTATATGGTTCATGTGTTCTCTGGCTCCCGTAAAACCAAAACAAGACCGGTATCAGTAAAGCACTGATGAGTCCCGGAACGTAATATATTCTTTTCATGGGATTAATTTTCATTAAATATAAAGAAAACTTCAGTAAAAATAAAAAAGTGACCCGAAAAACGAATCACTTTACTATGTAATAAATAAAATTCTAACTCTAAACTCTAGACTTTGAACCTTGAATTCTGAATCTTGAATAAGAGAATTACCAGTCTCTTTTTCTTAAAATCCAGTATGAGCCGATGATAAAGATGCCGCACCAAACCAGACAGGCAATCATGCTTTCCGTAGGATAGTGGAATTCATATTTCATTCCCATCATTTTCGCCATATTGAGTCTCATAAGAGGGCTTGGAATCAGGCTGGACATACTTTCCAAAGGAAGAAGGTGCGATATAAAAAAGTCATTCTGAAGCACCTCATTTCTTTGAGCTTCCTGAAGGCCACGCACTTTCATAAAAACTTCTACACCTGATAAAATACCTTCAGCCACCCAGAATACAAAAAGTGCAAGAAAAACAAAAACAGATTTTCTCAGCAACACAGAAAGAAACATCAGGAAACAAAAGAATGTAAACAATTTTACAAAATAATTTCCGATAAAGAAAATTTCTTCAAAAACCTTCGCAGATTCCGTAGTATTGGAATATTTATACCCCAGAAACATCGTGATCGCGAAAACAATTATCGTAGAAACAATAGTAAAAATACTGATGGTCAGTAATTTTGAAGAGATAAATTCTTTTCTGCTCAATCCGTCGATGGTATTCTGCTTAAACATCCGGTTGCTGAATTCCTGTGAAATTGAAAAAACAATGATTAAACCTAAGAAAATCTTCAGTAAAGCAACAATATACGTTGTGAAATTCCAGATCTCAGGGAAATTATAAATTCCCTGCTCTTTTAAATTGATCTTTCCTCCGAAAAGATCAAAATCTACCAGTCCGATAAAGAGCAATGCAATAAGAATCGCAAAATACAGGATCGTAAAAATCTTGAATGGTCTGTAATTCAGATTTTTATAATATTCGAGTTTTAATAATTTGATCATGATTAATTGGTGTTTTTTACAAGTTCAAGAAATTGAGATTCAAGAGACATTTTTTTCTTCGTTAAATGAGAAAGGAATATGCCCTGCTCAGCAAGTTTTTGATTCAGGGATGATGCTGAAATAGATGCATCGTCACGGATCTGGGCCTTCAGGATGTCCCCATCATGATTCACAGAAGTAAACCACCCCAACGAATTCAGTGCATTCAAAAGCAATGTATTGTTGTCTGCTTTCAGTTCAAAGTACCCGTTGTTGGCTGTCATTTCATCCACCCTTCCGCAGTAGATAGAATTTCCTTCCTTCAGTACAATCACATGGCTGCATATTTTTTCGATCTCATCAAGTAAATGGCTTGCAATAATAATGGTAATTCCCTGTTTTGCAATATTGCTGATGATTTCACGGATCTGGATAATTCCTTCGGGGTCAAGACCGTTGGTTGGCTCGTCCAGGATCATTACTTCCGGATTATTCAGCATCGCAGAAGCAATGGCGAGACGCTGTTTCATTCCCAATGAAAAAGTTTTGAAAGCATCCTTTTTTCTTTCCAAAAGACCTACTGTCTGAAGAACTTCATCAATTCTGCTGTAAGGAGTGCCTTTAATTTCAGCAACTATTTTCAGATTTGTTTCCGCACTCAGGTACGGGTAAAAGTTGGGCTGCTCGATAATGGCACCTATTTTTTTGAGTGTGTCCGGATCAGTTCCTTTTTTCCCAAACCAATACCAGTCGCCGCTTGTGGGGTTAATGGTGGAGAGAAGCATTCCGAAGGTGGTAGACTTTCCGCTTCCGTTGGGGCCGAGTAGACCGTACACATTCCCTTTTTCTACATCAAAAGAAATATTGTTGACTACAACTCTTTTGAATTTTTTAGTAAGATTCTTTACTGACAGAATTTTTTCCATGTAATTTGTTTTACATAGTAGTAGTCTTTATAAAAAATAAATTGTTACAGTTTTATCGAAAAATCAATTTAAATTTAATTTCAAATACGCTATTTTTGGTATTAAATCTGTTTACATAATTTTAAATTAACGACAAACCGAAATAATTTAACATATTGAATTCAAAAAGTTATTCATCATTTTATGATCTATAAAACATAATAAAAATCAAAGATTTTAGACCTTATGGATTCTTTTTTCATTGTGAATTATACTTTATATATTATTTAAATCTCTTGTGTCTTTTGTGGTTAATAAAATTTAGCATTAATAGAATCTTATGAAATTAGTTGATTTGGCAAAAGAACTGAATGTTTCTGCGGAAGCAATAAAACAGTTTATTCAGGATTTCGATCTTGATCTTGTAGATTGTATCAGTACCAATTTTGAAATAAAAAAAGACTTTGAAAAGTTTGCCCGTGAAAACATTGAGTTTTTAAGGCTGTACGAAAAAGACCTCGATAAAACCAAAACCCTCGAACAGATCGCTGAAAAGATCAATCAGCCTAAAGAAAAGGTAGAGAAAGCAATCAAAGAATCAGATCCTAATATTTTCGATAACGGATTCTTTAAATCTTCGGTTTCCAGCTATGGAATTGATAACCGATTAGGAGGCAATTATAAATTTGTGTATGATTATTTCGGACATAAAACAAGCCTGCAGAAAAGAGATTTTATCGGGTACAGGGATTTGTTTTTCCATATTTCCACTGTTCTGGAACCTTTCCTTAATCCGCAGCAGATCAAAGACTGGGGAATCAACAAGCCTACAGGAATTATTTTATACGGACCTCCGGGAAGCGGAAAAATTTTCTGGGCCAATAAAATTGCAGAAATTATAGGCTATCAGTTTAAGGAAGTAAAAAAGCATTACCTCGGAACCTCCTTTGTAGACGGAAACCAGACCAACTTCAATGATTTTCTTGTTGCGATGATGAGGGAAGAAAAAGTCCTCCTGTTTATGGAAGATTTTGACGATATCATGATGGCCAGGAAAGCTGAAAACAACGTTGCTTCCTGTAATCTGGAAACCCAGGAAATCATTCTCCATTATATTTCAAAATTTGAACAGGAAGAGCTGCTGATGGTAGGTTCTGCCAACTCTGTTTCCGAAATAGACGAAGAAATCCTGGCTCCGGGAAGATTCGATGTGATGATTCCTGTATTTCCGCCTAATCTTGCAGAAAGATCAGAAATAATCCTGTATGCGATGACGAAAAATCTGGAAAACGATTCTCTTTTATTTAAAATTCTGAAAAACAACAAAGCCGATAAAATTCCTTTCTGGCATGAGATTTCCGCCCAGATGAAAGTGTTCAGCAATACGATGCTCATTGATTTTACACAAAGCCTAAAGAAAAGAATTAAAAATCTGTATCAGAAAACAAGAAATGAACACCTTAAGATCGACCAGAACCTTTTGAAAGCCGCTTTGAGAGATGCGACAGGAAAACTAACGGCAGAATACCTGGATCAGATTGCAATATTTTTAAAAGATGTCATTGTTAATAATTTTGATCAGTTCCAGAACAGGGTTAAAGATCTTAAATCTGAGCTTGATTCCTACCGGGTGGTGGAAGAACAGAGAAGAGTTATCGGATTTGCTCATAATGAGGAGAAAGATAAAACTCAAGGCGAAGACAAGGGATAAAAGGAATAAAAATTTCTTATTTTTGCAAAAATAAAAATCGTGATCAACAACGACCAGATAAAAGAAATTCAGTCAAGGATTGACGACCTCCATAAATATCTTCAAATTGATAAAAAGAAGATTGAAATTGCGAATGATGATGAAAAAACCGCAGCTCGGGAATTCTGGGACAACCCGAAAGAAGCTGAAGCATTTCTAAAGCAACTTCGTTCCAAGAAAAAATGGGTAGAAGCGTATGAAGAAATTTATACCCAGTTTGAGGATCTCCAGGTGTTGATGGATTTTGCCAGAGAAGATCCTGATTCTGAAAAAGAGCTTGATGAAACTTTTCCTCAGCTGGTAGAGAAGATCGAAGACCTTGAATTCAAAAATATGCTTTCCAATGAAGGCGATGAACTTTCTGCAGTATTGCAGATCACAGCCGGAGCCGGAGGAACCGAAAGCTGCGACTGGGCTTCCATGCTGATGAGAATGTACACCATGTGGGCGGAAAAACAGGGCTATAAAATTCGCGAGCTGAACTTCCAGGAAGGCGATGTTGCAGGTGTAAAAACGGTAACGCTTGAAATTGACGGCGAATTTGCATTCGGGTATCTTCGCGGCGAAAACGGAGTGCACCGACTGGTAAGAATTTCTCCTTTTGACTCCAATGCCAAAAGACATACGAGTTTCGTTTCGGTGTATGTCTATCCTTTGGTAGATGATACGATAGAAATCAACATCAATCCGGCGGATATTTCCTTTGAAACGATGAGGTCTTCCGGAGCAGGAGGGCAGAACGTAAACAAGGTGGAAACTGCCGTACGTCTCCGTCACGCGCCTACAGGAATTATCATTGAAAACTCCGAATCCCGTTCCCAGCTTCAAAATAAAGAGAAAGCGATGCAGTTGCTTCGTTCCAGATTATATGAAATGGAGCTGGAAGAGAGAATGAAAGCCCGAAATGAAATCGAAGCCAACAAAATGAAAATCGAGTGGGGAAGCCAGATCAGAAATTACGTGATGCATCCTTATAAACTGGTAAAAGATGTGCGTTCCGGATACGAAACTTCGGATGTAGATTCGGTAATGAACGGAAATCTTACGCCATTCCTGAAAGCTTTTCTCATGGCCGATGGAACCGCTGTTTCAGATGATGATATGGACTTGTAAAACAATGTTTAATTTTCGTTAAAATCTTATAATAAATTTCGGAATGACGTTTATTAATCCTATTTTTGTTACTTATCAAAACGTATGGAAGATTTCAATAGTTGGAAAGATTTATTAAATCCGGAGTTTTATATAAAGCTTGGCGGATTTTGGCTTATTCTGTTTATTATTTTTGCTGAAACAGGGCTTTTTGTAGGCTTTTTTTTACCGGGAGACTCACTCCTTTTTGTTTCGGGAATTTATGCGGTTAGAATTGTTTCAGAGACTTTTGGATCAACGGGAAGCGATCTTTTAGATACAACTATTTTAGCTTCTTCTGTAGCGCTTGCTGCAATCATAGGAAATGAAGTAGGGTATTATTTCGGAAGAAAGGCAGGATCTGCCTTGTATAAGAAACAGGACACGTGGTTATTTAAAAAGAAATACCTGTATCAGGCACACAATTTCTTTGAAAAAAATGGGGCATTGGCGATCATCATGGCCAGATTTCTTCCGGTAGTAAGAACTTTCACACCGATTGTTGCCGGAATTGTAAAAATGGATAAAAAAGCCTTTTTAAGAGACAATATTATTGGAGCGATTTTATGGTCATTCCTTTTGATTTTTGCAGGACATTATTTAGATAAACTTTTTCAGGAAGAATTTGGAATTGATCTTAAGACAAAGCTTGAACTGATAATTATCGTTATTGTTCTGATTACAACAGTACCGGTAATCCTAAAGTTTTTATTCGGCAAAAAAGAAGATTTTTCAAAATATGAAAATTATAAATTTGATGAAGACGAGGAATAAAATTTAACTTAAATAATACAAGCCTGCTCAAAATGCGGGCTTTTTTTATAGATCAGGCTTTAAAATCTGAAAGCTTGCGAAAATAAAAATAAATTTCAAAACAAGCCTTCGTTGTCTTCAACAAACAACCATCAACCAATAACAATTACTCATTGCTCATGATCTTATCCATTCCAGAATATTAGGATAAATCAGCGTGTCTCTTTTTTTCTTGTTAAAAAATCTCGGAGCATGGCCTGTATTTTTCATAAAAATGAGTTTGTGCGGAATATTCCGGGCGGTTAAAGCCGAATCCAGAGCCAGGCCCTGCTTTTTATTCACCAGGAAATCCTGGTTTCCCTGGAAGATCAGAGTAGGAACATCAGAAACATTGGCAATCGGGCTTGCTTTTTTGAATTCCTCCGAAATTTTTTTCCTGTGAAATTTTTTCCCTACCACAGCCTGAACGGTTGGAGAAGAATATTTTGAATAAAACGACTTCAGATATTCCCCCGAATAAAAATCGGTGGGAGCACTCATGGAAATAATTTTCCGGATCTGATCAGGATGCTGATATCCGTACAATAAAGCAAGATGGCCGCCTGCGCTTTCACCCAGAAGAATGTAATTGTCGGGCTGCAGTTCTGCCTTTCCCGCCAGGACGTTGAATTTTGAAATCACTGCATTGATATCTTCCAGCTGTTCCCGGTACGTAATTTTTTTTGATTTTGAAACCAGCCTGTAATTCATATTGATGCTCGGAATATTGTTGTTAAAAAGCATTTTCTGAATGTGGATCATATGCTCTTTCTTGCCATGTTTCCAGGCACCTCCGTGAATTAATAAGACAACCGGTGCATTTTCAGGATAATCCGAAGGAAGAAAAACATCCATTTTCTGCCTTTTATTTTCGCCGTACTTGAGATTGTATATTTTCTGTTCGTTATTCGTGCCTACCCAGACTCTGAATTTCGTATTACATGATTGTAATACAAAGCTGATTAATCCCAGAACGAAAAAATGATACTTTAAAACCAGCTTTTTCATAGATTAAAGGTACACAAAAATTAGATGAATTAAAAAGATGTTCTTCATCATGAATTTATTTTCACATCTTTTGCATGGAAGTTGATAAAGTATAAACATATTTGATGAATGGCTATATTTTAAATGAAGCTTTATTTTTTAAGATGTTCACCATCAGTTTTGATTAGAATTTAATGATAGTAATCTTTCTAAAACAGCAGTAAGTCATAGAGCAAGTCAAATTAAATAGTTATTTTTGTCATTAACAATTATTAAAAAAATATTAAAATTTATGGCATCTGGTTTCTTTGCTATTTTGGATGACATCGCAGCTCTGATGGACGATGTGGCGGTAACGAGTAAGATTGCGACTCAAAAAACGGCAGGAATTCTGGGAGATGACCTGGCAGTAAATGCCGAAAAGGCAACCGGGTTTCTTTCATCGCGCGAAATTCCGGTATTGTGGGCAATCACTAAAGGTTCTTTCATAAATAAACTGATTATTTTACCTGTCGTATTTTTACTGAACTGGTTGTATCAACCCGCAATTAATTATATCCTGATCCTTGGAGGACTTTACCTGGCCTTTGAAGGTATGGAAAAAATTATTGAGTTTTTATTCCACCGCGATAAAAAAGGCCATGAAGTAGAAGAGGAAATTGAAGCTACAAAGGGACAAAGCCCTGAAGAAATTGAAAAGGCTAAAGTAAAATCAGCCATTACCACAGATTTTATTTTATCTATTGAGATCGTTATTATTGCGCTGGGTACCGTATTGGAAGAAAGTCATCCCTTCATTACACAAATTCTCGTAACAAGCCTTGTCGCATTTATCGCAACGGTTGGCGTGTACGGAATTGTTGCTTTAATCGTAAGAATGGATGATGCCGGATTCAGGTTAATCAAAAAAAGCAACGACAAAGGATTTTTCGGAAAGCTGGGACATCTTTTGGTAAATGCTTTACCGATAGTTATTAAAGCATTGGGAATCATTGGTACCATCGCTCTGATTCTTGTTGCAGGAGGAATTTTTGCACACAGAATTGATTATTTTCACCATCTGTTTCCAACCTGGCCTTCCATTCTGAAAGAACTTGTTTTCGGGATCGGTGGAGGATTGCTTGCCGTAGCTGTTTTCACAGCTGGAAAAGGAATTTATTCATTGTCCGCGAGCAAAAAATAGGATTTTATAGATAATCGTTATAAAGTTCGAAGCCGTCTCATTTCACGATTCGGCTTCATTTTTTGATATTATTGTTATTCAAATTATTTTGGAAATTTTCTTTGCGATCATTGAAAATGGCTTATTAGGCGACTTTCTTCCTTAAATTGTGGGCTAAAGCATGCAATCCGAACTCAATTTCTACTTTTTTGAGAGATTTTAGCATAAATCTCTTAAAATGATGATTGTGTTTGAG
>NZ_FQVO01000006.1 GCF_900129385.1 Chryseobacterium takakiae
CTCAAAAGTGTGCGGAAACAAAACCAGCTGATTTTGATTATAATGTCTAAATCCCATATATATGACTGATTACCAGATAAATATACAAAATACTCACAAATGTTACAACTTTTTTTAATAAAAAAACCGCCTCAGTTGTGAGACGGCCTCCTAATCGTTTTTATGATTTATTAAAAATAAGACTATAGTGATATCGCAAGAATTCAGATCCTAGATTTTCTCGGTTATAGGCTAATTCTTTAAGGTGATATTGATTATGAGAATCAATGTGCTCTATTAATTTTGTCTCAGGATTTATGGCAATACTTCCATAATCAAATTCAGTGTGGTGATAAGGGCAAAGAATGATTATATTTCCCTTAGTGTCTGGTCCTTGATGTTCTCCACCTAATGGTTTCAAATGATGACCTTCAGAATAGTAAAACCCATTTGGCAGTTGAATACTTTTTCCACATATTTGGCATTTCCAATTGTTCTCAGCCTTAGTTGATCTTGATAATTTAGTATCTCTAATTAGTCTTGAAATAATTGTTTTAACACGCCCTGCAGGATTGTAATCTGGACTCTGTGGTTCGTTTTTAGTTGGTACATTAATATTATTTTCTATACCCAATTCAGGTTTAAAACCAATTGATCTTGAAATCAAGTCAAAAACATTATACAATTCTGGAGAACATGTAGCGAAATATTTTTGTGCAACTCTAAGTTCTTCCCTATATAAATTATAGAATTGTCCATCTTTGTTATTTTGAAGAATATCTTTTAAATTTTGGTGATATTCAATAAAAATTTTATCGATTGGATACGGGACTTCAACTTTTGTAAAATTGGTAATATTAATTCTTTGATAAATTTCTCTATTACCCCAGTCTTCGGATAACGGTGGTTCTTCATTCGTTTCAATTAGTTCCGAGTTGGCTGTAGAAATGCCATAAAAATGATACTTGTCTTTAATTTTTACAAGATGTATTATAGTATCATTTATATTTACTCTTTCCATCAATTTCCAAGATCTAGTGTAAGAATTGCGGCTAAATTTTGGGCTCCATAAGCAAGCTCCTAATTCCCATCCGATTCCTCCATGTTTTAAGTTTGTAATTTCAATATAAATTTTTTGATTTTCTTTAATTTGAGGTAACATTTTTCTGTTTTTTTTTGTTTTTAGCTTATTTTTTAAATTTAAAAACAAATATATAATTAAAAATGTTGAAACTATTAAATAAAAAAGAGGCCTAAGCCTCTTTAATATATTAGTTGAATAGATCTTTCACTTTATCAAAAAAAGTTTTTTCCTTTCCTGATGGTTCAGCAATCATTTCTCCGCTGTCCATCTGTTTCTCAAAGAAATCTTTCTGTTCTTTCGTCAGCTTTTGTGGAGTCCAGACATTAATGTGGATAAACATATCGCCTTTTCCGTAGCTGTCGATGCTTGGAAGACCTTTTCCTGCTAATCTCAGGATTTTTCCGGATTGCGTTCCGGCATCGATGGTAATTTTTACCTTTCCGCCAACAGTCGGTACTTCTTTTTTTGTTCCCAAAGCTGCTTCGGCAAAAGAAATATACAATTCTTGGTGAAGATTATCGCCTTCTCTTTTAATGGTTTTATCAACTTCTTCTTCAATAATCACCAAAAGGTCTCCCGGAATACCGCCGAAAGGCGCATCATTTCCTTTTCCTCTTACATTAAGCTGGATGCCGTCTCTCGCTCCTGCAGGAATATTGATGGTAACTTCCTCTTCATCTTTAATAAGTCCTTGCGCATTGGCACCGGCCGGAATTTTATCGGCAACTTTCCCGATTCCCTGGCAGGTTCCGCAGGTAGTCTGGGTCTGCATCTGTCCGAACATCGTATTCATGACTTTCAGCTGAACTCCCGAACCGCCGCAGGTAGGACACGTTTTTGAAGTCGCCCCTTCAGCTAACTTCATTTTCTTTACTTTAATGGTCTTCTGCGTTCCGTTTACCATTTCATCAAGATTCAGCTTGATCCTGATTCGCAGATTGGAACCTTTCACCTGCTGACGTCCGCCTCCGCCGCCAAAACCGCCGAAACCGCCACCGAAAATATCTCCGAACTGACTGAAAATATCCTCCATGTTCATTCCGCCGCCAAAGCCGCCGCCAAAACCACCGTTTCCGCCAACTCCCGCATGACCGAACTGATCATATCTTGCGCGCTTCTGTTCATCGCTCAATACTTCGTAAGCTTCTGCTGCTTCCTTGAATTTTTCTTCAGCATCTTTATCGCCCGGATTTTTATCAGGGTGATATTTGATAGCCATTTTGCGGTATGCTTTCTTTATCTCGTCGGCTGATGCAGATTTGCTGATCTCAAGAACCTCGTAATAATCTCTTTTTGACATCTCTTTCTATAATTGATTATTGATAAATGATAATAGATTTAAATGGGTAAACAAATGAATGTACATCAATTATCACTCATCATTTATCATTCATAAATTTTTAATTTCCTGTAACTACTTTCGCAAAACGGATCACTTTATCTCCCAAAGTATATCCTGTTTCAATCACGTCTACAATTTTACCTTTAAGATCTTCTGACGGGGCAGGGATCTGAGTAATGGCTTCGTGGAAATCTACATTGAAGCTGTCTCCCGGATTTACCTCTATCGCTTTCAGTCCTTTTTCAGTTAGTTTACTTTTAAATTTATTGTAGATCAGTTCAACGCCCTGAAGATCCGAAGGATTACCGTTTTTGGCAATTTCCTTTAGTGCTCTTTCAAAATCATCCAGAACGCCCAGCATGGAAACCATCATATCCTGATTGGCATACTGGAAAAATTCCATTTTTTCCTTAGACGTTCTTTTTTTATAGTTTTCGAATTCAGCGTATAATCTGATGTAACGGTCTTTTTCTTCTGCCAAAAGTTCCTCCGCAGAAGGTTTTGCTGTCACATTGTCTTCAGATGCAGCCTCATTCTGAATATTGGTTTCTTCCTGATTATTGATGCTTTCTTCGTTGATATCCTGATTTTCCATAATTCAATATTTATTTGGGTTAGTATTGACAAACATTCTGCCAAAGGACAAAGGGTGACATTTAGGCAGATATTGTAATTTTTAATAATTCACCATTCACCATTAACTTCTTTTAAGAAGCTTTATCGCGCTATCCACTCATACTCCTCGCGCAGCCGCAGCTTTCATTGCCCGCGTTTGCTGTGGGGTAACCGTTACTATCGCGGCTAGGGTATCAGGTTTGGTAACTTCGGAACCTCAGGCACCATTGAAATTACTGTTTGTTAAAACTATTATTTTAATATATATAAAAATAGCATTACAAAATTCCCCTCATCCGGAGGAGGGGTGGATTTGACCAAAGGGAGAAGACGGGGTGGTTTAAAATTACTTAAATAAAATGGTAAATTAAAAAACTGAAAATATTTAAATATAAAAAGTTCTTAATAAATTCACTTTAAACACCCTCTCCAAAAAAAGTCTGGTACAAAAGATAAACATTCAGAATAATGATAATAAATGAAATAATCCAGACACAAACTCTTAAAAAAGGTTTATTCACAAATTCCCCCATTTTTGCTTTATCATTGGTAAACATGACTAAAGGAACAACCGCAAAACTCAGCTGCATGGATAGTATCACCTGGCTTAAAACTAAAAGATCCGTAGTTCCTTTTTCACCGTAAAGAATAGCAACAATAAGTGCCGGAATGACAGCAATTAATCTTGTAATCAGTCGTCGCAGCCAGGGTTTTAATTTAATATTCAGAAAACCTTCCATTACGATTTGTCCGGCAAGAGTGCCTGTTAAAGTAGAATTCTGTCCCGAAGCCAGTAAAGCAATCGCAAAAACAATACTTGCCATAGAAGCGCCTAAAATGGGAGTCAGTAATTTATATGCATCATGAATATCCGCTACGTCATGATTCCCCGAAACGTGGAAAGTGGCGGCTGCCAGAATGAGAATCGCACCATTAATAAAGAAAGCCAGCATCAGAGAAAAAGTGCTGTCTAATGTCGCAAATTTTATGGCTTCTTTTTTTCCTTCAGCATTTCGTGGGTAATCTCTTGTCTGAACAATACTGCTGTGTAAATACAAATTATGCGGCATTACAGTGGCTCCTAAAATTCCTATCGCAATATAAAGCATCGCAGGATTCTGAACGATTTCCGCTTTTGGAATAAGCCCCCCGAAAATTTCTTTCATGGCAGGCTCTGAAATTACCAGTTCATAAACAAAACAGGCGAGGATAATAAAAATTAGTCCTCCCACAATGCTTTCAATCCACCGGAATCCTTTAGACTGGAGCAGAAGAATGAACAGTACGTCTATTGTCGTTATAACAATTCCCCAGGTAAGAGGAATCTGGAAAAGGAGATTGAGTGCAATGGCAGATCCAATCACCTCGGCAAGATCGCAAGCTGCAATAGCAATCTCACAGAATATCCATAATACAAAGTTGGTAGTAGGACTGAAATGATCCCTGCAGGCCTGAGCAAGGTCTCTTTCGGCAACCACTCCAAGTTTTACGGATAAGTGTTGCAATACCATCGCGAAAATATTCGAGATCAGTATTACGGAAAGCAGCGTATAACCGAACTGCGCTCCTCCCGCAATATCCGTTGCCCAGTTTCCGGGATCCATGTATCCTACCGCAACCATAAGTCCCGGACCGGCAAAGGCCAGATATTTTCTCCAGAAGCTGCCGTTTTGGGGAACTTTTACGGAAGAATATACTTCAGATAGTGAATTGGATGTTTTATCTCTACGCCAGGCGTTCTTTAAATTCAAACTCATAGAATGTTAGAAATGACTAACAAATGTAATTAAATAAATGAAAACTACAAAATCATAAATAAAGATCCCGAAATGCTTCGGGATCTGCCATTATATCGTAATAAAATTATTTTGCAAAACGTACAGCCATTTTACGGTCAACGGCTCTTTCAGCATCAGAGGCAGAAGCATCAACAGTTGCAAATTCACTTCCATATCCGTCTGCTCCGGTAATTTGCGATCCTACACCTCGTTGGTCCAGCCAGGATCTTATAAATTTTGCACGGTCTTCAGATAATTTCTGATTTTTAGCTTCGTCACCTGTCTTATCGGTATAACCTCCAATTTTAACCTTTACATCAGGATAAGCTTTTAAGATGGCTACCAGGTTTTGTAGTTGTGCATCGGAGCCGGCTTCAAGCTGATCAGCACTTCCCGTTTTAAAATTGACGTGGTCAAAGTTATACCAAGTATCTTTTAATGCGTCGTCATTCTGTGCGTTTTTATAACCTTCTGATTTCAGAAAAGCAATCATTCGGTCTTCCATCCCTCCTTTGTATCCTCTTAAAGGGGTGCCATTCAGATCAATGTCTTCATCAGCCTGAGTAGCAGAAATTCCTGTCGAGTTACTGTTTCCGGTAGTAGTTGCTGTATCGGTTACCACTTCGCCGGAGTCAGTTACAATAGTGGTTGTCGTTGTTTCTCTTTGTTCACACTGTCTCCAGATGAAATAGGCTGCGGCAATCAATAATAAAAGTGGCAAAAGCCATTTCCAGATAGAACTGTCTTTATCTTTATTTCTATCGGGGAAAGTTCCATTCATAGCGGTGCTTCTCGTAACTTCCACTTTCGGTTCTTCCTGAGCCGGCATATTGATCTTATCCTTATCATTGTCAAATTTATATCTAGCATCCCAGTCTCCCATGCTAAGCGAAGCAAAAGAAAGTCCTGCAGGCAATAATGTTGAAACAATCCCTTTCTGGTCATTAAGGAGTCTTGAAATTCCTGCTTTATCCAGATTGTTATCTGCAGCATACTTACTAATTGTACCAATAGTTGTTCCGGTGACCAAATTTAAAAGAGAGTTTGAAGAATTATTACTGACTTCCGCATAAGTGGCAACTGAGTTGACAAGTCCGTTCAGCTTATCGCCGAATATCTGTGTAAGTACACTTGCAATCGATGAATTGTTGGAAGAATTTCCCACCGCATTTGCGAGAATTTGTGGTGAGGAAGAATTCATGATAGCATCCAATACTAAAGGATTATCCGAATTGTTGGCCAATCCTCCCACCACAGCAGGCAATAATCCTTCGATGGCTTTTGTAATTCCGGATTCGCTTTCACCGTACTGTGAAGCAGCTTGGGTTATCAAAGCCGGTCCCAGCTGTCCTTTAATAAGATCAATAATGTTTAGAGACATAGTAAATTATTTTGAGATTAATGTAGAATGATGCTAGCAAAAACTTGTCCAAACGTCGATGATAAAAAAAAATCTGCAAAAATCCATTGGATTTTTACAGATTCAATATCATTTTTAAGATTTGTTAATATGCTTTTGCAAATAAAACTCTTCTTTTGGATGGTTTTCCTGAAATAAGAGATACTCCCTCTTCAATATCATCATCCAAAGGGATACATCTGATGGTTGCCTTGGTCTCTTCTTTGATCTGTTCTTCTTCCTCAGCAGTGCCGTCCCAGTGCGCATAGATAAAGCCGCCTTTTTCTTCCAGAACTTTTTTAAATTCCTCGTAAGAATCAACTTTGGTAATATTGTTCTTTCTGAATTCGAAAGCTTTATTATAGATATCCTGCTGGATGGTTTTTAGTAAATCTTCGATGTAAGAATCCAGTCCTTCAATAGAACGTACTTCTTTCGTAAGATTGTCTCTTCGTGCAATTTCCACAGATTTGTTTTCCAGATCTCTAGGTCCCATCGCAATTCTTACAGGAACACCTTTTAGTTCATATTCTGCAAATTTCCAACCCGGTTTGTTTTGAGTGTCATTATCAAATTTCACGGAAATTCCTTTCGCTCTTAATTTAGCCTGGATGTCCAATGCTACTTCACTGATCTGCTCCAGCTGCTCTTCTCCTTTAAAAATCGGAACAATAACCACCTGAATAGGAGCCAGCGTAGGAGGAAGCACCAATCCGAAATCATCGGAATGGGTCATGATCAATGCTCCCATAAGGCGTGTTGAAGTTCCCCAGGAAGTTGCCCACGCATGTTCTATCTTTCCTTCTTTATTGGTGAACTTTACATCAAAAGCTTTGGCAAAATTCTGGCCTAAAAAGTGAGAGGTTCCTGCCTGAAGCGCTTTTCCGTCCTGCATTAATGCTTCAATACAATACGTTTCATCGGCTCCGGCAAACCTTTCGGAAGGTGTTTTTAATCCTTGGATTACCGGCATTGCCATGAAATTTTCTGCAAAATCCGCATACACTTTATTCATTTTTTCCGCTTCTTCAATCGCTTCTTCTTTTGTTGCGTGAGCAGTATGGCCTTCCTGCCAAAGAAATTCAGCAGTTCTCAGGAAAAGACGTGTTCTCATTTCCCAACGTACCACATTGGCCCATTGGTTAATAAGGATCGGTAAATCTCTGTAAGACTGGATCCAGTTTTTATAGGTGTTCCAGATAATTGCTTCCGAAGTAGGACGTACAATCAGCTCTTCTTCAAGTTTAGCATCAGGATCTACAATCAGTTTGGAAGGGTTATCCGGATCTGTTTTTAATCGATAGTGCGTAACAACGGCACATTCTTTAGCAAAACCTTCTGCATTTTTTTCTTCAGCCTCAAACAAGCTCTTGGGCACAAAAAGCGGGAAATAAGCGTTTACGTGACCTGTCTCCTTGAATTTTTTATCCATTTCGTCACGCATTTTCTCCCAGATTGCATAGCCATATGGTTTAATTACCATGCATCCTCGTACTCCTGAGTTTTCAGCTAAGTCGGCTTTTACCACCAACTCGTTATACCATTTGCTGTAATCTTCGCTTCTTGAGGTTAATTTTGCCATTAATTTTTTTTTAATTTTTTTAACTTTTCGCTATTATTGTTATCTAAAAATAAAAATCTATTTTTGATAGATTTTTGTACCTGTGGTAATGGTACATTTTTGGTACATTTTGCAAATATAATTTAAATAAAAAATTTTTACGTTATCATGAAAAGAAATATACATAAAAATTTGCTTGGCGCAATTAAATCCAAAGGGATTCTGGCGGTGGCAGGCGGATTATTACTTGTGTCTTGCGGCGCCCAGATGGGTGGATACAGCGAGACAGATGGCGTTTATTACGACCCGAATAAGGATACCCTTCCGGAAGGCGTAATTATCAACGACAGAGGAAACAGGGTAGGAGAGGACTATAATTATTATCAGGATGATTCTAATCTTATTCAGAATGCAGAAATCAATTCCAGAACGGGGCGTTATGAAGACTGGAACAGCTATAATTGGAATAATACGGCAACCGATTCCGACTGGGGAATGTATGCAGGAAGTGAAACCAACTACTACGATAATTCGTGGGGGTGGGGTTGGGGTAATCCTTGGGGCTGGGGCGGCTGGAACAATCCTTATTGGGGTTGGGGCGGTGGCTGGGGCATCGGACTTTCATGGGGTGGCTCATGGGGTTGGGGTGCCGGCTGGAACTTAGGATGGGGCTACTCACCTTTCTGGGGATATAACCCTTATTGGGGATGGGGTGGAAATCCTTACTGGGGCTGGGGTGGCTATTGGGGAGGTAACTATTATGCTCCTTATTACAGAAGAAGTAGTGCCAACGGAAGAGGGTTTAATACCTACAACGGAAGCTTTGCCAACAAATATGGAGTTACCAGTTCGAATGGTTTCAGAAGAAGTTCTACCGGTACAGGAAG
Source organism: Chryseobacterium takakiae (assembly GCF_900129385.1). Lineage (GTDB taxonomy): Bacteria > Bacteroidota > Bacteroidia > Flavobacteriales > Weeksellaceae > Chryseobacterium > Chryseobacterium takakiae. Next base: position 8,646 of record NZ_FQVO01000006.1, read on the forward strand.
CTTCAGAAATAATGCAAATAACGGCGGTTTCAGAGGATCCAATAACAGTGGTGGTTTCAGACAGGGAAATACTACGAATGGTGGTTTCAGAAATCAAAATGGTGTAAGACCTCAGGGAGGATTCCGTAATCAGGGGCAGCCAAGACCAAATTACAATTATCAGCAGCCTTCCCAGCCAAGAAATGACGGCGGTTTCAGAAACAACGGCGGCTTTAATAATTCCAACAGTGGCGGCGGCTTCAGATCAGGAGGCGGTGGCTTCGGAGGAGGAAGTAGCGGTGGCGGTTTCAGATCCGGCGGCGGTGGAGGCGGTGGCTTCCGAGGTGGCAGATAATTTTAAAATTAATAACTATTCAAAAAATAATGTTAAAAAAATCTTTAGCAATAATGAGTATTTCTGCTGCATTTTTTGCGCAGGCTCAAGATGTTTCAGTGATCAGGAATACGGTGGATGTTTATTCCAATGCACCTAATATCGGTTCAGCAAAATTTAATGCCATGGCAGGATCTAATGGTGCTTTGGGTGGAGACGCCAACGCTCTTCTTACCAACCCTGCCGGTTTGGGAGTTGCCATTTCAGGAGAAGTTTCAGGAACCCTTTCTGTCACCAGTAATAAAAATACATCTTCTTATGCAGGATCATCTTACGGATACACTATTAATAAGGGTGATCTGGGAAATGTGGGAGGGGTAATGACCTTTCAGTTGATGACCGAAAGTGCATGGAAATTCATTAATATTGGTGTGAATTATTCCAATCAGTATATAGACAATTATATTGAAACTCCGGGTAACAGTAATTTAATTTATGATTTTCCTGATGCTACGAGCTCGTCATTAGGCAGACACGCCTACGACAGATATGGGTATATGTCTAAAACAAGTTTTGGTGTAGGGGCAAATTATAACAATAATTTATATTTGGGAGCGGGACTTAATTTTTTCAATTCGTCCATCGACCAATCTGATACTGCAATTTTTAATTCTTTATCAAATGGAAGCTCAGAATACTTCAGTAAGCAAAACACTCCTTTTTATGAAAGAGGTAACGGTTTTTCAGCATCTCTTGGTGTAATTGGGAAATTAGGTAGAAATTTTAGACTGGGTGCGGCGTTGGAAACTCCTACTTTCTGGAATATTGACAGAAGCTATAATTTTTATAATGATCCTATTTACGGAGATGATTATGCTGTTGAAGACCGAAGGCTGACTTCGCCGATGAAAGCTACCTTAAGTGCCGCGTTTATTGCTAATAAAAGTTTTGCTTTAAATGTCGATTATACATTAGGTTTAACAAAGCCTAAATATAAAGTATATGGAGATGCAGAAACTGAACTGAATGATTTCTTCAAAGATAATTATAAAAATCTTTCAGAAGTAAAGATCGGTGCAGAATACAGAATTAAGCAATTCAGGCTTAGAGGAGGGTACGCCTATGCTTCGAGTCCTTTTGATGCACTAAATGTTGACAGATATACTGATAATGGCGGTATTACCGGTCAGTCTTATAGCAATCTGATCTTAAATGACAGGAATGCACTTTCAGTAGGTTTGGGATATGATTTCAGGTCATTTTATATTGACGCATCTTATCAGAATGTAACCTCAAAATATAGCAATCCGTTTTTATATGGTGTGGTGGACAATGCTTATGAAGCAGGATATTATTCTCCAAGCCGTCTGATTTCAAGTGATGCTTATGCGGTATCGGATGTAAAAAATGTGAGAAATAACTTCTTTATTACCTTTGGATGGAAATTCTAACGTACTATAGATTATATTCAATATAAAACAAAGCTCCGATAATTTCGGAGCTTTGTTTATTTATAGATAAAAAATGATCTAATTTAATGGTGATGCCTCAATGAGAATGATCATGGAAAAGATGCATTAATAAAGCAAGAGAAACTCCCAGAATGACCAAACCAATTTTCAGCCAGTCAATATTGTGGTTTTTATTGCTTTCAAATATAATGACTGAAGAAATATGCAGAAAAATACCTCCCACAATAGCCAGAAAATAAGGCTGCAGATCCGGATCAAAGTAATTGCCCAACAGCATTCCCATCGGTGAAGCCAGCGCAAATAAAGCTACAATCATCAGGGAAGGATAAGATGGCGCAGATCTCGATTCATCTTTCCTATTGAACAAAAAAGCTCCCAAAATAAAGGAAATCGGAAGATTGTGAAAAACAATTCCCCACAAATAAGGTGAAAGCCCATGCTCATCATTGGCTAAAGGAATTCCTTCTATAAATGCATGAATGAAAAGTCCTACCATTAACGCAGCCGGAAGAATATTATGTTCACTGTGGTGGTGAAAATGGCCATGTTCAAAACCTTTGGTAAGCGCTTCCAGGATCATCTGCAGTAAAACACCGGCAATAACGAAAATACCCAGGCTGGCTCCTGTTTCCGCAGTATATACTTGAGGAAAGACTTCATTAAGACAGATGGTAATCAAAAATCCTGCACTTAAAATCAATAAGTTTTTAGCCAGCTTTTCTTTTTTTCCAAAATATTTTCCTAAAAATACTCCGGAAACAACACTTAAAATCAGTAAAAAAACCGTTATCATTTTTTCTTAAATAAATTAATGCAGCGCGGAGATTTTTCTTTATCAAATTCATTCAGCTGATAATCTCCCCAGATTTTAATTCGTTCAAAACCACATTCTTCAGCATAGCTATTAATTGCTTCCAATGTATGAAGTTTTACTTTTTCAAAAAAATGGTAAGGTTTTCCCTTATCTTCAAACCGGATATCTTTAATGATATGTCTTCCTTCTATTCTTTTTGTAATTTTAAATTCAATTTCTCCACGTATAACAATAGATTCTGGAACGATATTCTTCCTTACAAATTCTTCATTCAGATAATCCAGCACGAAAAAACCTCCCGGTTGTAAAATGTTGTACACCGACTGGAAAACTTTCCTGTCATCACTTTCATGATCAAAATATCCGAAGCTTGTAAAAAGATTGAATACCGCATCCATAGGATCCGCATCAATGGGATTCCTCATATCATGGACGTCGAATAATAAGGTCTGGTTTTCAAACTGTTTATCAAATTCAATGCTTTTTCTGGAAAGATCTAATCCTAAAACATCATATCCTAGCTTGTTAAGAAACACAGAATGTCTTCCTTTTCCGCAGGCCAGGTCGATAATCTTGGCATTTTGAGGCAGTTTAAGGTCTTCCGTGAGTTTTGTAATGAAGTTTTCTGCTTCCGTGTAATCCCTGTTACTGTAAAGCAAATGATAATAAGGGGTATCAAACCAAGATTCAAACCATTCCATAATGCAAAAATAACTAAATTTGTGCGGTAAAAGGAAAAAGTATTTAATATTGAAAGATCGAAATATTCAATGATGCAATAATCGGAATATCTAATCTTTTAATTTTTAAATATTTAAACTTTTAATAATACGATATGGATACAGAAAATATACAAATTCAGATAAAAACATTTTTCGGATTAGAACAGGTTTTAGCAGAAGAGATTAAAAAACTCGGCGGAAGAAAGGTGGAAGTGAAGAACAGAGCGGTCAACTGTGAAGGCGACCTCGGTTTTTTATACAAAATAAACTATTCTGCAAGAACAGCTTTAAAAATTTTAGTACCGATTCATGAATTTAAAGCTTTCAACCAGCATCAGTTTTACGACAGGCTTTTCAAATTCAATTGGGAAGAATTTATGGATGTTGAACAATCATTTGCGATTGATGCAACGGTAAATTCAGAAACATTTAAGCATTCGCAATTCGTAACCCTGAAAATGAAAGATGCAATTGTCGATTATTTTCAGAAGAAATTCAAAAGACGTCCCAATGTGGAAACAAGAAATCCGGATATTAAATTCCACCTTCATATTGATCGCGAATTAATTACCATTTCGCTGGATTCTTCAGGAGATCCTTTATTTAAAAGAGGTTACAGACGAGAACAAGGTGAAGCGCCGATTAACGAAGTTTTAGCCAGCGGAATGCTACAGTTAGCGGGATGGGACGGAAAAGGAAACTTCCTGGATCCGATGTGCGGTTCCGGTACCTTATTGATTGAAGCGGCAATGATTGCAATGGATCTTCCGGCGCAGCTTTTCAGAAAAAGATTTGCCTTCCAGAACTGGAAAAATTATGATGCTGATTTATTTTCGAAAATAAAAGAATTCAGAGTCAACCGAATCAAAGAATTTACCGGGAAAATCGTAGGCTATGATATTGACGCCAGAATGCTGAATGCCGCAAGAATCAATATTGAAGCTGCAGAAATGGAAGATGTGATTGAAGTTAAAAAACAGAATTTTTTCGATTCTAAAAAAGAGCTTTTCCCGTTACTAATGGTTTTCAATCCGCCTTATGACGAAAGAATTTCCATTAATGATGATGATTTTTACAAGAAAATAGGAGATACCTTCAAAACACATTATCCGAATACGCTGGCCTGGCTGATCTCATCAGATCTGGAAGCGGTAAAGAAAATAGGGCTTCGCCCTTCAAGAAAAATAAAGCTTTTCAACGGAAAATTAGAGACAAGATTCCTGCAGTATGAAATGTACGAAGGAACTAAAAAAGTCCACAAATTAGAAAATTAATCAATTTTTATGTCATAAATTAAATTTAGAGCCTGTTTAAATTTTAATAAATAAATTTTTTATAAGTTTTTCTTAATTTTCTAAATTAAATAAACTATGTTTATTCTTTTATTTTAACATTAAGGATTTTAGTGAGTTAGATTTTGTTCAAGTTAAATCAATAAATTGATTTTTATTAAGTTTTTTAAGCTAAGGTGCTTAATTCCTTAATGTTAAAATACATATAAATTTAAACTGGCTCTTGTTATTGATTGTCTTTCCAAAGCTGTGTAAATGAAATAAAATCGGAAACACTTAGTTCTTCCGCTCTTTTGTCCATAAATTCATGGGTTTTTAACGCTTCGGGAATGTTCAGTATTTTTAAAGCGTTTGAAAGCTTTTTTCTTCTTTGGTTAAACCCGGCTTTTACGATCTGTTTAAACAAAACTTCATTTCCTGAAAGTCCTTCCTTAGGATTTCTTGTCAGTCGGATAACTCCGGATTTTACTTTCGGAGGAGGGTTGAACACATTTTCATGAACCGTAAACAAATACGATGTATCATAATACGCCTGTATCAGAACGGTAAGAATTCCATAATCTTTTGTTCTCGGAACCGCGGCTGTTCTTTCAGCAACTTCTTTCTGGAACATGCCCACCATTTCCGGAATCAGCTCATAATGATCTACAATCTGAAATAAAATCTGGGATGAAATATTATACGGAAAGTTCCCGATAATGGCAATTTGTTCGTTTTTAGTAAATTGAAAATCCTGTTTAAGAAAATCACCGACGAAAGTTTCTTCCGTTACTTTGGGATAATTATTTTTTAGATATTCAATAGATTCGTTGTCGATCTCCGCCAGGTAAATATGCTGGTCTTTTTCCAGCAGATATTTGGTAAGAACTCCCATTCCCGGTCCAACCTCCATTACATTTTTGTAGCCTTCAAAACTCAGACCTTCCACAATTTTTCTTGCGATGTTTTCATCTGTCAGGAAGTGCTGACCAAGATGCTTTTTTGCTTTTACACTCAATGTTTTTTATGATTTTATTAACAGTGATTTTCTCTTTTTCGTTCCCAAATTTCGGAAGTTTTTTTCTATTTTAGCCAAAAATTTTAATATTAATGGCTAAATCTGTAGATGAATTTAATAAGAAAAGGCTTAGGTCTAGCAATATTACAGTGGTAATAAGTATCGCCTTAGTGTTATTTTTACTCGGATTAATGGGACTTATTTTGATCAATGCCCAGAAATATTCCGATTATATCAAAGAACAGCTTGTGGTAAATGCTTACTTCGCTGAAAATTATAACGCTAAAGATTCTGTAAAGATTGCGAAAATGGAAGCCGAAGTTTTCAAGGAAATTCAGACGCTGGCTCCGGTGAAAAAGGCAACTTACATCAGCCGTGAAATGGCATCTCAGGAAGCTAAAAAAAGCATGGGAATCGATACGGATGCTCTTTTCGAAGAAAATATATTTCCTTCATCTATAGAAATTGCACTGAAACCGGAATATGTGGATCCTGCCAAAATTGATGAAGCCCTGAAAGTAATCAAAGCCGTTCCGGGAATTGCTGAAGTGAAGAATGACAGTACCCTGATGGTGGATGTTTACAATAATCTGAGCCGTATTCTTAAATGGATCTTAGGTTTTTCCATATTATTTTTAATTTTAGCGGTGGTTTTAATCAACAATTCCATCCGTTTGAAAATATTCTCCAAAAGATTTATTATTAAAACCATGCAGCTTGTAGGAGCAAAGAGAAGATTTATTCTCAAGCCTTTTATTATTGAAGCGGTGGTGCTTGGAGCCATTGGCTCTTTAATCGGGCTTCTGGCATTGTTCGGGATCTGGTATTACTTTACAAGCCAGATTGGTTCTGCCTTTGTACAGGACAATAATCAGTACTTCTGGCTGGTATTGCTGGTAATCGGAGTAGGTATTTTTATTACGGTTCTGAGTACGGTAGTTGCTACCTGGAGATTCTTAAGATCAAACGTTGACGACTTATATTATTCTTAAAATGAGCAAAAAAACAAATAAATTTTCCGCAGATGACTTCGGAAAAGAACCCAATGAAGTTCCTCAGCAAACAAACTTTTATTTCGGAAAGGAAAACTTTAAGTGGATGCTGATCGGTCTTGCATTTATCATTGTAGGATTTCTCCTGATGATGGGGCCTGATGCCAATACCGTAGATGGAAAATTTGATCCTAATTCCTGGAACGACGGCATCTTTTCTATCCGCAGGATCAGAATTGCACCCCTTTTTGTAGTTATAGGCTTTATAATCGAAGTATACGCAATTTTAAAAAGAAAATAAATAATATTTTACGATATAAGCTTTGTCAGAGTTCTGGACTTTGACAAAGTTTTTTTTGATAAATACAAAAAAAATATGGATTTAATCAAAGCAATAATCATCGCGATTATCGAAGGATTAACAGAATATCTCCCGATTTCTTCTACAGCGCACATGGGATTTACGGCCAGTTTAATGGGACTGCCGGAAGATGAATTTTTAAAAATGTTCCAGGTTTCTATTCAATTTGGAGCCATACTTTCCGTAGTTTTTGCTTATTGGAAGAAATTTTTTGATCTGAAAAATTTACAGTTTTACTTTAAACTCGCTTTTGCAGTAATTCCGGCTCTTGTTTTAGGCTACCTTTTTGATGATACAATAGAAGCTGTACTGGGTAATCAGATTGCGATCTCATCAGTTTTGGTATTGGGTGGAGTTGTTCTTTTATTTGCGGACAAATGGTTTAAAAATCCTAAAATTGACGATGAAAAAGGCATTACCATAAAAAAAGCAGTTACCATAGGTTTTTGGCAGTGTCTGGCCATGATGCCGGGAACCAGCCGGAGTGCCGCATCAATTATTGGCGGGATGACGCAGGGTTTAACAAGAAAGGCAGCGGCAGAATTTTCATTTTTCCTGGCCGTTCCTACGATGCTGGCGGTTACAGTATATTCTGTTTTTGTAAAAACGTGGGGTAAAGAAACGGCAAATCCACAGAAAGGTTATGAGATGATCATGTCATCACAGGATCACATCACGATTTTCATTGTCGGAAATATTGTCGCTTTCATTGTTGCATTGATAGCCATTAAAGCATTCATCGGCGTTTTAAATAAATATGGTTTCAAACCTTGGGGATGGTACCGTATTTTCGTTGGAGTCGCTTTGCTGATCTATTTTTATTTTTTCCAGTAAACTAAAATAAATCAAACATTACTGATTACCCATTACCCATTATCATTATCATTTGACCATGACAGCTGAAGAACTACAGTCAGGACATCTATTTTTATTGGACAAGCCTTTGGATTGGACTTCTTTCCAGGCGGTCAATAAAATGAAATACAAGCTCAAAAGAGAGTTTGATCTTCCCAAAAAATTCAAAATCGGTCATGCCGGAACATTAGATCCAAGAGCAACCGGACTTCTGATTGTATGCTGCGGAAAATTCACTAAAAAAATTCCTGAAATCCAGGATGCACCAAAAGAATACCGGACAGAAATAAAAATCGGGGTACAGACCGAATCCTACGATACTGAAAAACCGGAAATTCTTCATCAGGATATTTCGCATATTACTGAAGATCAGATTCATAAGGCTTTGGAGAAATTTGTGGGAGAAATAGATCAGACTCCGCCGGTTTTTTCCGCAATAAAAATCGAAGGAAAAAGAGCTTACGATCTTGCGAGAGCTGGAGAAGAAGTGGAAATGAAATCCAGGAAAACCACCATTCTTTACATCAATGAAATTAAAATTGATCTACCTCTGGTAAGTTTCATAGTTGGCTGTTCAAAAGGCACTTATATCAGAAGCCTGGCTCATGATATTGGGAAGGAGCTGGAGGTCGGGGCTTACCTTACTCAGTTGAGAAGAACCAAAATAGGAGAATATAAAATTGAAGATGCAACATCAGATTTTCTGGAAAATGATTTTAGATTTAATCAACCATGAAAAATATACTTGTATTAATTGCCTTAATTTCTTTTTTAACAGTATTTTCCCAGGAAAGAGAAACTTCAGGAAAGACAATGGGATTTTATTTCAACCCATCCATGCATCTGGGTTTAAAATTAAATAAAGAAAAAGAAATTCCCAACAATACGCAGTATATCACTCCAGAGCCGCCACGTAAAATTATGTATGGCATTACGGCGATCGGCGGTTACAATTTTCTTCCTAACTTTGCAATAGGATCAGGATTCAGGTACAGCTTTATTCAGGATAATTACCATCTGATTTATCTGATGGTTCAGCCGAAATTTATTTTTGATCCGGGAGAGAGACCATTCTATATTGAACTGAATTATGGGAGACAGCTTAATCATTCTTTGGTTTCCGATGCTGAATTTTGGGGTGGAAGACTGGGGCTGCAGGTCTCTTATTCAAAAAGAATCAGCCAGGAAGGAGGTATTTTCCTGGAATCTCACAAATTAGGAAATTCAAATCCGTTTTTTGTTGGGTTAAGCTATGGAGTAACGATTTTCAGTAATAAAAATTATACAGGGTACGGAGAAGATTAATGGAAAAAACTCGCATCAATAAATATTTATCAGAAGTTGGCTACTGCTCCAGAAGAGCGGCAGACAAGCTTTTGGAGGAAGGGAGAATTAAGATCAACGGAAAAATTCCGGAGATGGGAACAAAAGTTTCAGATGAGGATGTAATTGAAGTAGATGGCAAACCGATCCGTGAGCCGCAGGAAGACCATGTTTATATCGCATTCAATAAACCTGTGGGAATCGTCTGCACCACAGATACCAAAAGAGAAAAAAATAATATCATCGATTACATCAACCACCCGAAAAGAATTTTTCCTATCGGAAGGCTTGATAAACCAAGTGAAGGGTTAATCCTTCTGACCAGTGATGGCGATATTGTCAATAAAATCCTGCGGTCCAGAAACAACCACGGGAAAGAATATATCGTACGGGTTGATAAGCCGATTACACCAAAATTTCTCGAAAAGATGAGAAACGGTGTACCGATTTTAGACACGATAACTAAAAAGTGTGAGGTTGAAAAAATTGATGAAATGAATTTCCGGATTGTTCTTACACAGGGATTAAACCGCCAGATCCGGAGAATGTGCGAATACCTCGGATATGAAGTGAAAAAACTCAAAAGAATACGGGTTTTAAATATTAAACTGGATCTGCCCATCGGAAAATGGAGAGATCTTACAAATGAAGAGCTTGCCACATTGCAAAATCTTGTAGAAGGCTCCAGCAAAACTTTTGATTAAACTCCGAGACTTTGCCTAAACTTATTATAAGCTTTATTTTGTTACTTATTTGATATACCTGCTTTCTATAACTATTGAATGTTATTTAAGATACAATTTCATCTTGGCCTCATATTCAGGTTTGATTTTTAAGAGCTTCCAAAGTTTCTTTTCGTCTTTTTCTGTTAGCCTGTAGAAAATGATTTTATCTGCTGAATATTTGAAGTACGGATGATTTTTAAGCCATTCTTCGGGAGCTTCGAGCAAAGGATATCTGATAACATTGGAAGTGTTAAGCTGCGCTGTAGAGAGCAATTTCTGCATTAAAGGGATATCAATATTATAGGTCGTTAGTATTTGCTCCTTATTCATAAATCCGCCCAATTTTTTCCTGAAACCAATCATAGAACCTGCCGCTTTTTCATCAAAACCAAACTCTAAAAGCTGTCTGAAAGTAATTGCATTTAAATCAACTTTAGAAAAGTCTGTTTTTTCCTGCTGTTTAGTTTCAGACTGTATATTGTGTCGTTCTGCAACGGATGCCGGATTTAATCTTATAAAAGGTTTCAGATCCTCAAATTTTTCATTGGATATTACAAAACATTTTTGAATATCTCCTAAACTTTTAAAACTTCCTCTTAAATTCCGGTCTCGGTAATTGACAATTATCTGTGCCTGCTTATCGGAAAAACCCAGCGATCTCCAGCCTTCTGCATCTAACAGATTCGGGTCAAAAGGACGGTACTGAATTTTTGATGCATTCGATATCAAATTGTTAGTGTGGTGGTTAAATCCGGCAGGCGTTTTCTCAGGAAGAATAAGATAAGATGATAACTTTTGATAATTTTCTTCGCTAATAATAAAACACTCTTTGAATTTCTCTTTGCTTACAAAACTTCCGCCCAGATAATTTTTATATTTAACTATAGCTTCCGCCTGCCGCTCCGAAAATCCAATTTTTATCCAGTCAGCAACAGCATAAAAATCAGGATTAAATTTTCCTGAAACCGTAATTGATTTCTTTCTAAAATCAGAAAAATCCTTGATTTTTGCTTCATTATTAGTTTGTGGTAATGTGATATAAGGCTCCAGTTCTGAAAACTTTTCTTCTGAGACCGCAAAACATTTTTTAAATTGCTCTTTGGAAAGAAATTTTCCGCCGACTACTTTTTTATAATTAAGAATGGTTGCCGTCTGTTTTTCGGAAAACCCTAAATGCTTCCATTGCTTTTCATCAAGATCATTGGGATCAAATTCTGCTAAATGTAAAGCAGCAGTATTATTGCCGATAAAATGTACATTGGAGAATTCTTCCTTCCCTTTACTCCTATATTTTTGAAACCCGAATAAGATAATAAGCAGCATTCCCATGAATGCAAGCTGTTGGTAATAATTTTTTTTCATCGCTGCAAACTTAACAACTCTGTTAGTTAATAGCAATGAGCGGATTGCAATTGGATGATTTTAGAATATAAATTCAGGAAAATGGTTGAAAAATATGCTGATAAAAAGAAATCAACTTCAAATTTTACTTATTCCGAATCTCTTTCTACCAAGGAATCTTTGAGTTTCAGCAGTTCTGCTTTTACAAATTCCAGTCTGTCGATCAGGGTAATGGTTTCTGAAATTTTGCTGTTGGTAGTAAGGGCAATTTTTGCGCCGTCGAGCGTATAGCCTTTTTCTTTAACCAGATGATAAATGATCTGAAGATTTTTAATGTCTTCCGGAGTGAAATATCGGTTGCCTTTTTTGTTTTTTTTAGGCTTAATGATAGGAAATTCCTGTTCCCAATATCTTATTAATGAAGTGTTTACATCAAATGCTTTCGCAACTTCTCCTATGGAATAATACAGCTTATCTGGTAAATTTATCTTCATTTTTAGAATCCTAATTTTCAAAGATAAAAAATTTTTAAATTTCATCAGCAAAACCCTCCCTGAAAAGTTCGGTCATAGGTAAAAAATCATTCTTGGTTTGCATTTTTCAATTTCAATCCATTGAAAAAATAAATATTAATTAAAATCTTGATTAATGTCCACAAATGAGAAAATAAACTTTTGAATCTGATGGTACAAATCGTAAATTGTACCCTTAAAATTTAATGTTGTATGAAAAATATTCTACGGTTTGCTCCGGTTGGTTTGGTTTTAGTAGTACTCAACTGCAAATCAGTTAATACCAATACTATGTTTTATGAAGACGTACAGCCGAAAAAAATTTCGGATCAGTTTACTTTTACAGAAGGACCTTCTTCGGATAAAGAGGGAAATGTTTATTTTACCGATCAGCCCAACGATAAGATTTATTACTGGGATTGGAAAACCAACCAGATAGTTGAGTTTTTAAATAATACGGGAAGAGCCAATGGTACTCATTTCGACAAAGATGATAATCTCATTACCTGCTCTGATAATAAAGGAGAGATCTGGAAAATTTCAAAAGACAAAAAAGTTGAAGTCTTGCTGACAAATGTGGAAGGTAAAAGACTGAATGGCCCTAATGATGTATGGAATGATAAATTCGGTGGAATGTACTTTACAGATCCTTTATATGAAAGAGATTATTGGGTAGATTTTAAAAAGGAAACCCCTCACAAAAGCCTGTATTATAGAAGCAAAGATGGTGTAGTGACAAAAATTGAAACCTTTACGCAGCCGAACGGAATCGTGGGAAGTGAAAAATTCAGAAAATTATATGTATCAGATATTGATGCCGGAAAAACGTATGTTTATGATATGCTGGGGGAAGGAAAATTATCTGAAAAGAAACTTTTCTGTGAGATGGGTTCTGATGGTATGACAATAGATAAACACGGAAATCTTTATTTAACCGGAAATGGGGTTCATGTTTTTAATCATGAAGGAAAAAAGATTTACCATATTCCTATTGATGAAGACTGGACAGGAAATGTGACTTTTGGAGGTAAAGATAATAATGTATTATTTATAACGGCTTCCAAATCAGTTTACATTCTTCCTACAAAAGTAAAGGGTGTAGAATAGAAATTAGTGTTTAATGTATGTTCAATAAATACTGAACCTTGTCATTTTTGACAAGGTTTTTTTATTTTAAATTTTATTATGAAAAGCAACATCATATGAATATATAGATTTAACCAATTTATATGCATAGCATAGCAAAAAAAAGATTAATTGTATATCAATAAATGGTGATAATATTTTTCATAATACAGAATTATTAAAAAAAAATTAAATCCTTTATTATAATTTAAATAAATTATTAAAGTAGTTGATTGAATAATTGATAATTAAATTGATGTAAATTTAAATTTTATTCAATACATTTACTCGAAATTGATTTAAAAAGACTGAATGATGAAAAAAAATTATGTTGCGGTTGCATTTTTGATATGCGCCGTAAGTTTATTAAAAGCACAAGAGAAAGACTCGGTGTCAACAACCAAAATTGATGAACTTGTTATGGTGGGCACAAGAGCCGCGCCGCGGTCAAGTGTCACTACGCCTCTTCCGATTGATAATATTGATGCATCTATTATTAAGTCGTCCGGATATACTCCGTTGGGGCAGACTCTACAATACAGAATTCCTTCCTTTAATTCTACAAGTGCTGCAGTGCAGGATGCAACTTCATTGCTTGACCCATTTGAAATAAGAAATATGGGATCTTCCAGAACGCTTGTTCTTGTCAACGGAAAAAGAAAAAATCAATCTTCTTTAATTTTTACACAAAATACAATTGGAAAAGGCGAGACAGGAACCGATCTTTCCGCTATACCCAGTATTGCGATAAAAAAAATAGAAATTCTTCGTGATGGAGCTTCTGCACAATATGGTTCTGATGCAATTGCAGGGGTTATCAATATTATCTTAAAGGATAAAATAGACTTTACTGAAGCCAACGCGAACTTCGGATTGTTTTCCAAAGGCGACGGATTTTCTCAAAACTTTAATATCATTACCGGAACAACATTTAAAAACGGAGGATTTGTGACTTTTTCATCTAATATTCAAAATAATGACTATGCCTACAGAAATGGAAATGTAAATGCTTATTGGGAAGCACAAACTTTCGGTGCCAATCAAAATGTAGTGGAATCATACCTTGCGAAATACCCAGACGCACAGAACAAAAATGCCTATCCTAAAAAAAGCAATATAAGCTTTTTAGTAAATTCTTCCGTTGTTTTATCTGAGCATTCCAGTTTGTACGCTAATGCTTCACTTGCGGTAAAAAAAGTGAATAGTTTTGCTAATCACAGAACTCCTTATTGGGTGAATCCTAATAATGTAATTAATTCACCGGATGGATTTACTCCGACTTTTATTGGTGATCTTACCGATTATGGAGCAACACTCGGGTATAAAAATAAAACTGAAAACGACTGGAATATAGATATGAGTGCTACATTTGGGGGCAATAAGATTTTATATACAGTTGGAAATACTTTTAATTCCTCTTTGGGAGCATCCAGTCCTATCAATTTTAAACCTGGTGGTTTTAGATTCAATAATATTGTGGGTAATATAGATGTCACCAAAAGATTTTCAGAAAGTGTTGCATTGGCTTTTGGTACGGAAGCAAGAAGAGAAGAATATGAAATCTATGCCGGGGATCCCGGCTCCTATTTTCAGACGGGAGCTATATCTTTTCCGGGTATTTCTCAGGACAATGCTGGAATATTTTCACGATATAATGTTGGTGTATATGCAGATGCTGCATTTGACATTTCTGAAGCTACTTCGTTTAATGCTACAGCACGCTTTGAAAATTACAGTGATTTTGGAAATGCATTGGTTTGGAAGGTGAGTGCGAAACAAAATATCATAGGAAAAAAACTTATTGCAAGAGCTTCTGCGTCTACAGGATTTAAAGCTCCGTCTCTTCAACAGGTTTATCTCTCAACTATTCAGAATGTTTTTTCAAACGGAAATATTGTATCGGAAGGACTTTTTAATAATGTAGGAAAAGAGGCTAAAGCAGTAGGAATTCCTAGTCTTGATGCCGAAAAATCCCTGAACTTCACTTTTGGACTTGGTATTCAGCCCAATAAAAATTTCTCAATTACTATAGACGGCTATCTTATCAAGCTTTATGATAGAATTTTATTGAGTTCCAGAATGAATGACCAGGCTACTATTTTAAATCCTTTATCAGCAATTGGAATTTCCAACGTTACAGCAGCAAGCTTTTTTATTAATGGAGTAGATACCAATACTTTAGGTGTAGACCTTGTTGCCAATTACAGAAATATCAATATAGCAGCGGGAAAACTTGCTCTCAATCTGGCGATGAATATCAATCATTCTGAAATCACAGAGAATTCAAGCAAATTGGATGGATTAAATCTCGTAGCTCCTTTCAATAGAACAGAAGAAGCGCTTGCTACAACATCAAGACCTTCTTTAAAAGCAGTATTTGGAATTGATTATGCCATTCAGAAATGGAACTTTTCACTGAATAACACGCTGTTTGGAAAAGCTAAGTATGCGAATAGCGGAATGCCGGGAGCCAATTTGGCTTGGAATGATCCTGCTGCATCTTCGCAGTCATATCTGGAATTTAGTCCCAGAGTAACATCAGATCTTCTAATCAACTATAATATTAATGATAAAAACACAATCAATTTGAGCGTTATGAATATCTTTAATGTTATTCCTAAATGGAAATTGGTAAATCTGCCTTCCGGTACTTCTTATGATGAAATTTATAATGCAGTCACCTTTAATGGAAGATATCAGCAATCAAGCTATGACGCGCAGCATTTCAGCATCTTTGGGACACAATTTATGCTGGGATATAATATAAAATTTTAATAATGCCCTAAATAGTGTTTATATAATGGTGGTGTAGAGTTGCTTTCTGCTGAAAGCAACTCTTTTAATAAGCTACTTCCATTTTCACTTTTTTACCTTTCAGTTTTTCATTGGTTAGCTTTCGTAAAACAGAATTTACTTTGTTTCTGGAAACTGCAACATAGGAAGCAGTATCTTTTACTTCAATCAATCCGACATCTTCTTTTTGCAGTTCGCCTTTTTTCAGAAGATATCCCACAATATCCACTTTGTTTACTTTATCTTTTTTCCCGACACTGATGTAAATAGTCTGAAAAGGTGTTTTTTCGGGAACTTTCTCAAATCCGGCAACATTCTCTATTGGCGTATCATTTTTAATAAAAGGAAAATTTTCTTCTTCTGTCATAATCATATAAGCGAAACCTTTGGCGTTCATTCTTGCAGTACGGCCATTCCGGTGAATGAAAGCATCTTCCTTCGGAGGTAACTGATAATGTACAATCGATTCAACTTCAGGAACATCTAAACCTCTTGCCGCCAGATCGGTAGTAATTAAAATTCTTGCCGAATCATTTCTGAATTTCAAAAGTGCCCGTTCTCTTTCATCCTGCTCCATGCCTCCGTGGAAAGTTTCCCTGTCGATACCTTTTTGGCGCAGAAGTTCGGAGATTCTATCCACAGCATCACGGTGATTGCAGAAAATCAGGGTTCTCTTATTTCCGATCTTGCATATTAAATTAAATAAAGTGTCCAGCTTTTCTTCCGATGTGGTTGTCACTTTTTTTAATTGAATATCGGGTTTTACATCATTTAATTTTAAAAAGTTGATGACCTTTTCGTCTTTAAGTCCGGTGAATGCCGGGATATCCTCCATCGCCGTTGCAGACGTTAATATTCTTTGAGATAGACCTTTTAACGAATTACAGATAAATTCCATATCTTCATGAAAACCTAATTCCAAAGCTTTGTCAAATTCATCTAAAACCAATGTCTGAATTGTTTTCGGATCGAAATTATTGTTTCTTAAATGGTAAACAACCCTTCCCGGAGTTCCTATCAGCACTGCCGGAGCTTCAATAAGGTTGTTGACTTCAATTTTTTTATCATGCCCGCCATAACAAACCGAAACTTTAAAATCTGTTCCCATTGATTTGAAAACCTGTTCGATTTGTAAAGCCAGTTCTCTTGCCGGGACCAAAATCAAAGCCTGAATTCCCGTAACGTTTTTCTTTAAATTTCTCAGCAAAGGAAATAAAAAAGCAAGTGTTTTTCCTGAGCCGGTAGGGGATAGTAAAACAATGTCCTGGCTTTTCTCCGCCGCTTTATAGACAGATTTCTGCATCTGATTCATATCCTGAATCTGCAGTTTTTGGTAAATAGAATGTAGTTCCATGGCTGCAAAGGTAGTGAATCATGTTTGAAAAGTTTTGGAATGGCAGTGGTTTAGCATATATGAGTTTGCAATATTGCTTATGGATGATCATTAATTGATAAGTTCTCAAACCCTCCAGCTCTCAAATCCTCGAAATCTCGAACTCTCAAACCCTCTAACTCTCAAACTATATTTTCAGGAGCTTATTCCGGCTTTCCGCACTCGCTATTTCATGAGTTTCGGCGCGGCAGCGAAGCTGCCGCGCCGAAACTCATGAAATGAGCTCAGACAATTGCTGCAATCCGGGCTAAGTATTCAGGAATCGTTACAAGAGTTGTTATTGTGCTCAGTTTTTCTTTATTAAGCTTTATTAATAGTATCGGAAATTCAGCTTTAAAATATATTGATCGTGTTGATGTAATGAAAAAGACTGCCATTTCAAAGGTGGCTGAGGCTCCCGAAGCCACATGATACAGAACCTAGCCTTGATAGAAACGGTTACCCCGCAGCATGAGCAGGGGAACAAAAGGCTCCGGACCGGAGTGCGCCGGAGCGAGGAGTAAGAGTGGATAGCAAGAGTAAGCTCCTTAAAATATTTTGAAAATGAGAGGGTTATGATTATTGTGGGATTGATTGCAACAATTGTTTATTTCAAATAAATATTGTACCTTTGCACCCACTTTTGTGACTAAAGGTTTGAAAAGTAAATAACTAAAAATTAATTACTTCCGTATTTTTCAATTCACATTTATTCAAACCGTTGAAAGAGAAGGAATACAAATTTTATTAGAATTATGTCAAAAGAGACAAATTCAGCAGAATTAATATTAAACCAAAACGTAGCACCTGAACAATTTGACTGGGATTCTTTCGAGTCCGGTCTTGATGCTGATGCTAGAAAAGAGAAAAGCGATCTTGAAGAAATCTACAACGGATCTTTAAACAACCTGGACGATAATGACGTATTGGTTGGTAAAGTTGTTAGATTAACTGACAAAGAGGCTATCGTAGACATCAACTTCAAATCTGAAGGTGTTATTTCTCTTAACGAATTCCGTTACAACCAAGGCCTTAAAGTAGGGGACGAGGTAGAAGTAATGGTAGACAGAAGAGAAGACAAAACCGGTCAATTACAGTTATCTCACAGAAAAGCAAGAACGCTTAAAGCTTGGGATAAAGTAAACGAACTTCACGAAACAGGTGAAATCGTAAACGGTTTTGTAAAATCAAGAACGAAAGGGGGTATGATCGTAGACGTACACGGAATCGAAGCATTCTTACCTGGTTCTCAAATTGATGTTAAGCCAATCAAAGATTACGATCAGTTCGTAGGTAAAACAATGGAGTTCAAAGTTGTGAAAATCAACCCTGAGTTCAAAAACGTTGTAGTATCTCACAAAGCATTGATCGAAGCAGATATCGAAGGTCAGAAAAAAGAAATCATCGCTCAGCTTGAAAAAGGTCAGGTTCTTGAAGGAACTGTTAAGAACATTACTTCTTACGGGGTATTCATTGACCTAGGCGGTGTAGACGGATTAATCCACATTACAGACCTTTCTTGGTCTAGAGTGAACCATCCGTCTGAAATCCTTGAAGACGGACAAACTGTGAAAGTGGTTATCCTTGACTTTGATGATGAGAAAACAAGAATCCAGTTAGGTATGAAGCAATTGGAAGCTCATCCTTGGGATGCTCTTTCTGCTGACCTTAAAGTTGGAGACAGAGTAAAAGGAAAAGTAGTGGTTCTTGCTGACTATGGTGCATTCGTAGAAATCGCTCCTGGTGTAGAAGGATTAATCCACGTTTCTGAAATGTCTTGGTCTACTCACTTAAGATCTGCAGGTGACTTCGTAAAAGTTGGTGATGAAGTAGAAGCAGAAGTATTAACTTTGGACAGAGACGAAAGAAAAATTTCTTTGGGTATCAAGCAATTAAGCAAAGATCCTTGGGAAAATATCGAAGCTAAATATCCGGTAGGATCCAAGCATGTAGGAACAGTAAGAAACTTCACTAACTTCGGTGTATTCGTAGAATTAGAAGAAGGTATTGACGGTTTGATCTACATTTCTGATCTTTCTTGGACTAAGAAAATCAAACACCCGTCTGAATTCTGTGCAGTTGGTGATAAACTAGATGTTGTAGTTCTTGAACTTGACATCCAGGCTAGAAGATTATCTCTAGGTCACAAACAATTGACGGAGAATCCTTGGGATGCATTTGAAACGAAGTATGCTGAAGGAACAATCCACGCTGGTAAAGCGGTAGAAGTTCACGATAAAGGAGCTTCTGTACAGTTTGAAGATGCTGAAGTTGAGGCTTTCTGCCCATCAAGATTATTAGAGAAGGAAGACGGATCTAAAATCAAGAAAGGAGAAGAAGCTGATTTCAAAGTAATCGAGTTCAATAAAGAATTTAAGAGAGTAGTAGTTTCTCACACAGGTATCTTCAGAGATGAAGAGAAAAAGAATGCCAGAGAAGCTTCTAACAACAGATCTAATACTACTTCATCTTCAAACAATGAAGAGAGATCAACTCTTGGAGATATCGATGCATTAGCAGAATTAAAAAGAAAAATGGAAGAAGGTAAATAATCTTCACATATTTTTGAAATAGGCCACTCGTTTGAGTGGCTTTTTTGTTTTAATATCATTTTATGAATAATTTTAATTTCAATAAATAAATTAAAGTAATTTATAAATATATTAATTTATATAATTCTAATTTCTAGAATCATATTTTGTTGATTTATTTAATATTTTATTGTTTTTATTGTATTTTATTTTTATTTTAGTTCCTTTATTTGATATTATGAAAAAAAATAATTTACAATTGCTATTTGCTTTTTACGCATTTTTACCCTCATTTTTTTTGGGGCAGGATAATGAAGTATTAATAAAAGAGTATATTTCTCAAAATAAAATCAGGGAGTATAAAAAATCTGATCTTATAAATTTTATCATTGATAATGTTGACAATTCAAAGTCAATGAATGGAGAAATTGTGAAATTTCAGCAGATGTATAATGGATATCCGGTTTATAATGCTGAAGGAACGGTACTCATCAGAGACCATAAAATTATTTATTATTCAGATACTTTTGTGAAAGACTACCATTCAGCAGTATCAGGCAATTCTGCAATAACGAAAGCTGCAGCGTTGCAAAAAATTTCTGAATACCTTCAACAACCGAAAATACAATCTTATCCAATATTAGAATTTAAAGATCCTGAACCTGAAAATGGTAAAATGGTAAAGCAAAGATTAATCTATGTTTATGACAATGGAATTTTAAAGTTAGCTTATCATTTTTCTTTTCCGGAACCGGATACCTCACATTATTGGGATATTCTTATTGACGCTGATAATGGAAATATCATCAGCAAAACAGATCTTAATCTTTCATGCAGTTTTCGTCATGACGCATATTCTCATGATGAAGATCATTCTCAGCATCATTTTATCGGTCCGGTATTCGAACGTTCTGACAATAGTTTCTCACTCTTAGTTCCGGATAACGCAAGTTATAACATTTTTCCTTTACCTATTGAAGCTCCTACCTTCGGTTCCAGATCTATTGTGAATAATCCCTGGATTCTGTCAGCTTCCCCTGAAGGATGGCATTATGACGGAAATACAAGATATACCATTACAAGAGGGAATAATGTCTATGCTTATGATGATAATGCCAACCAAAATTTAGCCGGATATTCTCCGGATGGTGGTACAACCAGAAACTTTAATTATTATTTTGGTATTAATGATGATCCTTTTACCAATCAAAGTGCTTCTATTACCAATTTATTTTACACGAATAATATAATTCATGATATTTTCTATACGTTTGGATTCACTCCTTCAGCAAGGAATTTTCAAAATACGAATTTTGGATTAGGAGGTATCGGTAACGATTATGTACAGGCTGAAGCCCAAGATGGAGGAGGAACCAATAATGCAAACTTCGCAAGTCCGGCTGATGGAAGCAGGCCAAGAATGCAGATGTATCTTTGGTCCACTGTAAACAGGATCTTTTTCTATAATGCTCCAGGTACTGCTGTAAACCGACAGCCTGTAGTCGGAACGGCGCAATTTGGAAATCCTTTAGATGCTGTAGGAGTTACCGGTAACGTGCAGTTATCATCTGTGTTAAACGGTTGTACAGCAATCCCGGCAGGGTCACTTACCGGAAAAATAGGCTTGATAGAAAGGGGAACCTGCGGTTTTACCGTAAAAGTAAAGAATGCACAGAATGCCGGAGCATCTGCTGTGATTATTTATAATAGTTTAGCTAATGGCAATACGGTTACAGATATGTCGGGAACTGATGCAACAATAACAATTCCTTCTGTTTTAGTCTCGAATACTGAAGGAGAGTACATTAAAGACCTGCTCTCTGTTAATACCGCTGTGAACGTAACTTTAAAAAAAGATGCTACGACTCGTGATGGAAGTTTTGATAATGGAATTATCGTTCATGAATATGGACACGGTATTTCAAACAGATTAACGGGGACAGGTTCCGGCTGTTTAAATTCGACTGTAAGCAAAGAGCAAATGGGAGAAGGCTGGTCTGATTTTTTTGCATTAATGCTAACCAATAAACCGGGCGACAATGCATCAATACCACGAGGAATCGGAACCTATGCAATAGTGCAGCCCACTTCAGGAGGAGGAATCAGACCGGCAAAATATTCACCGGATTTTGCAATCAATGACTATACTTATGGTGATACAAACGGCATGGAATTCACCAATTCAAGTGGGCAAATAGTTCCGAATGTACATTCAATCGGATTCATTTGGGCTTCAGTACTTTGGGATCTTCACTGGCAATATGTGGCAAAGTATGGCTACTCATCAGATGTTACAGCCAATACAACCAATGGAAGCTCAAGAATACTTCAGTTGGTAACAGATGCTTTGAAACTTCAGGTTTGTAATCCTACATTTATAGATGGAAGAAATGCAATTCTTAATGCCGAACTTGCTACCACACAAGGAGCGGACCGTTGTATGATCTGGCGGACTTTTGCAAAAAGAGGGCTCGGAGTTAATGCATCAGCAGGATCTAAAACGGATATATATGATCAGATAGAAGATTTTACTACGCCGGCAGATTGTATTTTAGCAACAGGTGAGGTTAATACTGCCAATAATACAATTACAGTTTATCCTAATCCCGCTAGAAATGAGTTTTTCATTAATTTTCCGGACAACGTTTTAGGAAAAGTAAATGTTGAGATTTATGATATGTCCGGAAAACTGATTTTATCTGAAAATAAAATTTCTCCTGATATGAAAAAATCAATTTCTACCGATAAGCTGACAAACGGAACTTATCTGGTAAAAGTAAAAGGAATAGGTATTGATAAAACATCAAAACTAATAGTAAAAAAATAAGTCAAACAACAATAAAATTCTCCGGCGCAAGCGTAGCTTGCGCCGGAATCTTTATCTATATGCATCACCTCAAATTATTTCATTTATTAGCCGTACCTTTGCAGGCTTTTAAAAATGAATCATGCAGAAGAAAAATGTATTGAAAGGAGTTTTGTTTGTAGGAATCGGAGCAAGCATTTACGGAATGCTCGCAACATTTGTAAAACTCGCATATCAGGATGGTTATACAACTTCAGAGGTTACAACATCGCAGTTTGTTTTAGGCTTGATCGGGCTATTGATATTGAATTTTATCCAGACCATTACTTCAAAAAAATCACTTTCGTCACCCAATTCCGCAGAAGTAAGAAACTTACTGTTGGCGGGTACATCTTTAGGCTGTACAAGTCTGTTTTATTATATTGCCGTTCAATATATTAATGTTTCAGTTGCGATTGTTTTGCTGATGCAGTCGGTATGGTTCAGTGTTATTGTTGAGAGTTTTATAACCAAAAAAATACCGCAGATACGAAAAATCATATCCGTAATTATTGTACTGGCAGGAACAGTATTGGCGACAGATTTGGTTAATACACAAATTGAACTGGATTTAAAGGGAGTTTTTTGGGGATTGATGGCAGCAGCCTCATACACGCTTACCATGTTCACTTCGAACAAACTGGCCACCCATCTTCCGGTTCTCAGAAAAAGTATCATCATGCTTGCGGGAGGTGGTGTGGTAATCTTTTTGTTCCTGATTTTTGCACAAATCGGACCGTTATATATTGATGGCTTAAAAAATTTCTATCTGAATTTTACGGAAAATACGGAGCATATCCATGCTTTTAGATATTCAATTCTTTGGAAATACGGTTTTATTCTAGCATTATTCGGCACGATTGTTCCACCGATTTTATTTAATATTGGATTTCCTAATGCGGGACTGGGATTGGGAAGTATTGTATCGTCCCTGGAGTTGCCTGTTTCAGTAACAATGGCTTTTGTTTTGTTGGGCGAAAAAGTAAACGCAATACAATGGGTTGGGATCGCATTGATTCTTTTTGCGATTGTTTTGATGAATCTTCCTTCTAAAAAAGAACCTGCTGTGGTATAAAGTTTGAACAATTCATGAATTTAAATAATGTTTTCTTTTAAAGCAGTCTTTAAATGGAATAATAAATATACCGTTATGCAACATCTTAAAAATATTCTTGCTATTATAATTCTGGTTTTTTTTTCGGGGACTTTGTTTTCACAAATAAAACCTTTGGATGCCGAACTCACCAATTATGAGTATCCTTTTCAGGTAAATTTTCTGGATATCGAATCTCAGAATAACGATCTTAAAATGGCGTACATGGATCTACAACCTAAAAAATCGAATGGGAAAACAATCCTGCTTCTCCACGGTAAAAACTTTAATGGAGCCTATTGGGAAAAAACGGCAAAGGACCTTTCTGATAAGGGTTTCAGGGTAATTATTCCGGATCAGATCGGATTTGGAAAATCATCCAAGCCACAGCATTACCAATTCTCTTTTTCACAGCTTGCCGACAATACGAAAGCAATTTTAGATCAACTTAATATAGATAAGACTATCGTTTTAGGACATTCCATGGGTGGAATGGTAGCTACAAGATTTACTCTTCTTTATCCTGACATAGTGGAAAAATTAATTCTCGAAAATCCAATAGGGTTGGAAGATTATAAAACATTTGCATCATACCAGACAGTAGATCAGGCTTACCAGTCGGAATTAAAGAATACGGCCGAATCTTACAAGAATTATCAGATGAAATTCTATTACGACAACAAATGGAAGCCTGAATATCAGCCCTGGCTGGACTTAATTGCAGGCTGGACATTACATCCTGATTATCCCAAAGTAGCGTGGGATGCTGCTTTGACCTCAGATATGATTTACAATCAACCTGTTTGCTATGAATTTAAGAATATTAACGTTCCAACACTTTTAATTATCGGAACAAGAGACCGTACCGCTATAGGAAAGGATAGAGCACCAAAGGAACTGCAGGCAAAAATGGGACAATATCAGTTGTTGGAAAAAAAAACGCAACAGGAAATTAAAGGCTCAAAATTGGTTGAACTGGAAAACGTAGGCCATCTTCCGCATATTGAAGTCTATGATCAATTTTGGAATGCATTGTATGATTTTATCAGATAATTAAAAATAATTCCGGCTGCCAGTTTCTGGCAGCCGGAATTATTTATTTCAAATTACTTCAAATCAGGAAATAAGTTCCATTATTCGTAAAGCTACTTTCAGCGCTTCCGTTCCGTCTTCAATGGGAACTTCCACATTCTTATTTTCAATAATAGAATCCGCAAAAGAATTCAATTCATCAAGAATTGCATTATTCGGTTGAATATCAGGATATTCAAATAAAATCTGATTTTTTTCTCCCTCTGCATTTTCAATAATCATATCAAAAGGAGTAGGATTTTCCGGTGCATCTTTCATTCGGATGACTTCTGCTTTTTTCTCTAGGAAATCTACGGAAATATAAGCATCTTTCTGGAAAAAACGGCTCTTTCTCATGGCCTTCATGGAAATCCTCGAAGTGGTAAGGTTGGCAACACAGCCATTTTCAAATTCAATTCTTGCATTGGTAATATCCGGAGTTTTACTCACCACACATACACCGCTTGCATGAATGTTTTTTACTTTTGATTTCACAATGCTTAACAGGATATCAAGATCGTGTATCATTAGATCCAGTACCACCGAAACATCCGTTCCGCGCGGATTAAATTCCGCAAGTCTGTGGATTTCAATGAACATCGGGTTTTTGATGTATTCTTTTGTGGCAATGAAAGCAGGATTATACCTTTCAACGTGGCCCACCTGCGCTTTGATTCCTTTTTCCCGGCACTTTCTTAAAAGCTCTTCAGCCTGCTCAAGCGTTTGGGTTACCGGTTTTTCTATGAAAAAATGAAGGCCTCTTTCAATGGCTTGCAAAGCATAATCATAATGATAAATGGTTGGTGTCACAATATCCAGCACATCGATTTTATCCAGCAATTCATCAAAATTTTCAAAATAAGGATATCCGAATTCGGCTTCCAGCTTTTTTCCATTCTCAGCATCTTTATCATGAAAACCTACAAATTCATATTTATCCGACTGATTCAGAAGCTTTAAATGAATCTTTCCTAAATGTCCGGCGCCTACCAAACCTGCTTTTAACATACGTTTATTAAATTTTTGTAAATATAAGAATTTTAGAGAACGGTAGGCAGATGATCATTTTTAGGTTGACAAATACTGAATGTTTTTTTACTTTTGTAAAAATAAAACCTGGAATATAAACTAAATTTAAATGGCGCAAGACTCGTTCGTACACAAAGGTAAAAGAAAGATTTTGGTGGATTATCTCAGGAACAGGATCGGAATATCAGATGAAAATGTACTTTCCGCAATGAATGAAGTCCCAAGACATCTTTTTATAGAAAGTATTTTTGAAGATTTTGCCTATGAAGACAGAGCTTTTCCCATTCTTGCCCATCAGACGATTTCTCATCCTTCTACTGTGGCGGAACAGTCTGAGCTTTTACAGGTAAAAGAAGGTGAAAAAGTACTGGAAATCGGCACAGGTTGTGGTTATCAGACGGCCGTTTTACTGGCTATGAAAGCCTTGGTTTTCACCGTTGAAAGACAAAAAGACCTTTTTGATTTTTCTAAAAAGAAATTTCGTGAAATGGGTCTTTATCCTAAATTTCAAAGTTTCGGCGACGGTTTTGCGGGACTTCCTACTTTTGCACCTTTTGATAAAATTATTGTGACCTGCGGGGCTTCTGTTTTACCTACTGAATTGCTGAAGCAGCTTAAAGTTGGTGGTAAAATGGTGATTCCTTTAGGTCCTACAGATGAGCAGGTTTTATATAGGTTTACCAAAATTTCACCAACCGAATTTGAGAAAGAAGAGTTCGGTGCTTATAAATTTGTCCCAATGCTGGGCAATACGAATTTATAGTTTTTGCAATATAAATTTAACGTAAAAATGGTCCGTCCCATTATTAATTTAATGAGACTTTTCTCTGGTGGTTTGCTTTTTGATGAAATATCAGCATCTAAAAAAATCAATGCATTACAATGAAAGTATTTATCAATAAACAGATTCCGGAGATAGGAATCCATATGTTAAAGGATGCGGGTCTTGAAATTTTTATTCCTGATCATGACAATTTAACAAGAGAAGAATGGTTAGGATATTGCCAGAGTCACGACATGATTTTAAGTGTCGGATCTGAATTTAAATTTGATATAGATTTCTTTAATGAATGCCCGGATTTAAAAGCCATTGCTTTATATTCTGTTGGCTTTGATCATGTTGATATTCAGGAGGCCAATCGCAGGAAAATCCCCGTAGGAAATACGCCTGATGTGTTAAGTAAGGCCACTTCAGATATTGCATTTCTCCTTATGCAGTCGGTGGCGAGAAGAGCCAGCTATAATTTTGAAAAAGTAAAGTCCGGAAACTGGGGAGATTTTGATCCGCTTCACGCACTTGGACAGGAGCTCTATGGAAAGACACTGGGGATTTTCGGATTGGGAAGAATCGGTTATGAAATGGCTAAAAAATCAAAGGCTGCTTTTGATATGGAGATCATTTATCACAATCGAAATCGTAATGAAGAAGCTGAAAATGAACTGAACGCAAGATATGTTCCCTTCGAAGAACTGATCTCGCAATCGGATGTACTGAGTATTCATGCGAATTTTAAGCCTGAACAGGCAGAACTGTTCAATGCATCTGTTTTTGAAAAAATGAAGGACAATGCTATTTTTATCAATACTGCAAGAGGAGGATTTCACAATCAAAAAGATCTTTATGATGCGCTTACGGAACATAAAATTTGGGGAGCCGGACTTGATGTAACCAATCCGGAGCCTATATACAAAGATGACCCGATTTTGGAACTTTCAAATGTTTGTGTTCTCCCACATATCGGTTCGGCAACAGCTGAAGCAAGAAACGGAATGGCAAAAATAGCGGCAGAAAATCTTATTGCCGTTTCAAAAGGTGAAAAAATGCCTGCTTCGGCCAATCCTGAAATTTATTCAGAAAAATAGAAAAGTAATTGATTTTATTCTTAAATTTAATCTGTCAAATATTAATATAGGTTTTACGATAAACCTGTTTTAAACTTTTACAATTTTAATAGTAAGGATTTAGGAATTAAAGCCTTATATAATTTTAATATTTAAATTGCAGTTTCAGGCGTAGTTCAAAAGAGAATTACAGCTATTAAATCAAACCACCTGTTTTAGACTTGGAATTATTTTTGTTTATGTTATAATAACACTAAATACAATATTATGATACCAGAAAACAGCGAACAGGAACAGGAAAGAAGATTGGAACAGAGAGATTACCAACCTAGTGAAGATATATTTAATCAGGAAGAACATATCCCTTTAGATGGTGATGGAAAACCCATATTTAATGAAAATACTAACGATGATACGTTAGACAAAGGACTGGATATTCCCGGAGTTGATGATCAGGCCGGAACCGATGATATCGGGGAGGATGAAGAAAACAGCTACTGGGGATATAGTGATAACGAAGACGATCACGAAGAACAAAACGACGACTTGATACGCTAACCTTGCCTTAACCGGTAAGGTTTTTTATTTCCTGAATGTAAGAAATAATTAATTTTTTAATTAAAAAAACTAAATGATTGAAAGAAAGTTATTTAAATGTTAAGCATGTTTATTTAACATAAATAATAATTAATGTTGAAGCAATTGAATTTTTTAATTATTAAATTTATCATTGAATAGTGATTAATTATAATTAAATTATGCTAAAATATTTACAAATCTTGTTCATTTCTATGAGCGTATTTACATTTTCACAGGTTCCCGTGAATGTAAAGGTAAAAGATAGCGCCGGAAATGAAAGTTTTAATGTTACCTGTAATAATAATCTGGACACAAACGGATGCATTGCCTTAAGTGTTGAATATCCTGTACTAAGACAGACAGCCAGCTATCAGGTTAGCCAGGAGACATACAGTCCTGTGATTCCTATGAATCAGGGAACATCGCTTAATGCAAACTATGATGATGTTTTTGCAGTAAAACTGGATCTGCCTTTTAAATTTTGCTTCTACAATCAATATTTTCAATCCATTGTAGTGGGATCGAACGGAATGGTAACATTTGACCTGACTCAGCTTGGAAATATCAATTATCCAAATGTACAGTGGACAAACCCAAGCGAGAATCTCCCTAAAAATTCAATTTTCGGAGCCTATCATGATATGGTTTTTTCTACAGGAGATGCATCGGAAATTTATTATTCTACCGTTGGTACCGCTCCTTACAGAAAATTTATTGTTAATTTTTTTGAAGGCCGCGTTTCCGGGTGTACCGACAGATCTTCATCACAAATTGTTTTGCATGAGACAACGAATATCATCGAAGTTTTTGTTGAAAAAAAACTTACCCCATGTCCTACCAGAAAATTTGAAAATGCTTTGATCGGTGTTCTCAACAGCGACGGAACGCAGGGCATATCTCCTGCAAACCGGAATACAGGCGTTTGGCAGGCTCTCCAGGAAGGATGGAAATTCAGTCCGCTGGGAAATGTGATAGAACCTCAGGTTACATGGACAAATGCTGCAGGCCAGAATGTCGGTACAGGAGTACAGACAACGGTTTGTCCCACCCAAAACGATACCTTTACCGCCAATGTAAAATTTAACATCTGCGGAAACAGTGATCTTATATTAACTGATGACTTTCCGGTAACGTTTGATTCTACTTATCCTATAGCAAAAAATTATACCCAGAATTTTTGTGGAAATACTGCTGTAAACATTACATTAAGCAGCTTTCAGGGAAATGTCACCACGCAGAATCCTGCAAATTTTCAGTTCAGCTTTCATACCAGTCAGCAGGATGCACAGAACAATGTGAATCCTCTGCCCAATAACTATACGCTTACGGGCAATACGGTTTTGTACGTCAGAATTCAAAACCCCGTTATACCTTCCTGTTTCAGGATTGCAGTGCTTACGTTAAATATTATTTCTAAAAGCTTACTTAAAAATACAATTGAAATTTGTGACACCAATAATGACGGAGTAGAATCCAATTATGATGTAACCTCTTTCAATACGGAACTTTTCCCGGCCGGAACCACCGGAATTTCATATCATCCGTCACAATCAGATGCCCAGAACAATACCAATGCATTAACAACAGTAAATATCACAGCTTCTACCAATCTATGGGTAAGGCTACAGGAAGGCAATTGTACGTATATTTTAGGACCTGTTAATTTTCAGTTCAGACCCGGTGTAAACTTGAATAACCCTGTAAATTTTACTTATACGGTCTGTGATATCAATGCCGATAATCAGGAACCATTTAATTATTCAACGGTTATCGGACCGCTTATTACAACCCAAACCGGAGTTGTATTTGAAGCGTATAATACCTATAATGAAGCATTTAACGGAACGGGAACAGTTTTGAATACCATTAAAAGCGGGATTTATACCATCTATGTACGAGTGGAAATTCCAAACGGATGTTTTGCTGTGGCTACCGTAAATATGAATGTAACGTTCACTACAATTGTTGCTGATGAAAAGAAAACATACATCTGTTTTAACGGTACGGACGATATTGCCGTAAATCTGAATACACTTTCAGCCGGAATGCTGGTCTCTCCACCTTCGGTTCCCGTGACAGAATTTTATACCACAGCAGCAAATGCCAATGCGGGAATTAATCCGATAAGTCCCAACCAGACAATTACGACGGACGGAAACCTCGTAACACAGACTTATTTTGTTCGTTTTGAAAATTCTGATGATTGTTATACGGTGCGGCCTCTGGTGGTAAATCTCGTACATCCGGTAATTGTGCAGTCTGCATTTACGGTATGTGATTTCAATAATGATAATTCGGAAAATGTACAGCTCTCCCAGTTTTCTCAGGCAATTATAGGAAATCAGAATGCAACAACTATCTTTTATCAGACTTCTGCCAATGCCATAGCAGGAACCAATCCGATTACCAATATTACCCTCACCGGAACCCAGCAGGTTTTTGTAAAAATAATATCCTATAATTGCGAACAGATTTACCCGGTAAATCTAAGTCTGGCTGCAACACCTACAGTAAATCCTGAAGTTACTTTAACACTTAATACCATTTGCGATAATAACAATGACGGCAGCGAAAATTATAATCTTACCCAGGCACAGCCTCAGATTTATTCAGGATCCAACGTAAGTTTTACATACTATCTGAATTATAACCCTGCAACTAATGTATTGTCCAATCAGATTGCAAATCCTGCACAGTTTCCTGTTTCCGCGGGAAATGCAACGGTATATGTAAAAGTAAAATTCAATAACAGTGAATGCTTCTCTGTATCTAAACTCAATATTCAGATCACTTTTTTACCGCCGGTTGTTTTAACTCCTGCCGTTCTGGAAAAATGTGACGAAGAATTTAATCTGAATGAAACGTTCATGCTCAGTGATGCAGTTTCCCAATTATTTGTTGCTTCACAGAATACCTATCCATTGTCATCAATGACAATCAGCTATTACAATACTGCAGCTGAGGCCAACGCAGGAAATTCAGCCAATCAGATCGGGCCAACGGTTACAACAACTGTTTCTTCCGTTCAGCTGTGGGCAAGATTTCAGTCGCAGACTACCGGATGTTATTCGGTGGCGCCTATTCAGCTTAAAACCTATTTTCCGCCAAAAGCCATTAATTCAACGATAACAGTCTGTGATGAAAATTTAGACGGAAGTTATGAAGTCAATCTGCTGAATTTTACAAATCTGATGGTCGATATCCCGAATTCTGCCAATTCATTCTTCTTTTATCTTACCCAGCAGGATGCGGAAAACGGAACGAATGCGATCGCTAATCCTGCTAATTTTACAGCCAATCCTTTTCCTGCGCAGATTTGGGTGAAAGTTCAGAATATTCCTGGCTGTGATGATATTGCAGCTGTAAATTTCACATTCGGAAATAAACTGGTTTTACAGAATCCCGGACCTTTCCAGATTGCGGTCTGCGATACGGGAAATAATGGAACGGAAACCATTGATTTAACGCAGTTTCAAAACCAGATCTATACAGGAGCAAATGTTACTTTCACATATTACCCTTCTCTGGCAGATCTTAATGCGGGAACCAATGCAATTACATCACCTTCAGCCTTTGATTACACTCAGGGCCCGGGTTCCAATACCGTGTATGTAAAAGTAAGTGTTCCCGGCTCTTGCCCGAATGTTGTACAGATTAATCTTTCACTGAAACCGACTCCGGTGTTTGATATTCCTACGCTTTATTTCTGTCCGGAAGGTTCTTTGGATTATACGGTGAATATTGAAGGCTATACCATTATTAGTTATGTCTGGACCAATCCGGCAGGACAAATTATCTCAACAACAGATACGATTACCGGAGTTACAGTTGTCGGAAACTATACGCTTACCGTCACCGCCGAAAACGGATGTACATTCACCGATACATTTGAAGTCAAGTATTTTGATGTTCCTGTAATAGAAAAACTGGAATTCAACGGAAATACAGCCGTAGTGTATGCTACAGGTCTGCAGACGATCCTTTATTCTATCGACGGAGTAACATGGCAGTCCGGAAATACATTCTACAATCTGCCAACGGGAATTACCACTTTCTATGTAAAATATGTAAACAGCGACTGCATTGTGAAGCAGCAGGGTGTAGTTCTGGATATTAAAAATGCCATTACGCCAAACGGAGACGGTATCAATGATGAATGGATTGTTAAAAATCTACATGTTTTCGGAGACAGAAGATCTACCGTGAAGATTTTTGACCGTTATCAGATGCTGATTTTTGAGCAAAGCTCCAATACCCAGTTTTTCTGGGACGGAACAATCAAAGGGCGGGCAATCCCAACCTCAAGCTATTGGTATGTTATCACTCTTCCTGACGGAAGAACTTTCACCGGCTGGATTCTGGTAAAGAATAATAATTAAACCTTAATCAGATAATTGAAACCTCATTGAATCTTCAGTGAGGTTTTTTTATTTTTGAAAGTTACATTCGTTATTCCCTTAAAGAATTTCCCTATGTGGAAGTATTTTAATGGACAGAATTCCCCTTCCTTGGAAATCTCGTTCCTCGATTTCCAGAGGAGGGGAATTAGCCACTCATCAAATTTTCACGCATTAGTTGCAGGAATTTTTGAATTTGAATATCTTTAAAACTTTGAATTTTCAATCAACTGTAAATATTAAACATAGAACTTTAAACTGTAATATGACTTTCCAGGAACAGATACAGCAGGGCATTCCCGCCACATTGCCAAAGCCGAAACCATACGAAACTACTATCAACCATGCTCCCAAGCGTAAAGAGATTTTAGGGGAAGAAGAGAAAAAACTTGCCCTGAAGAATGCTTTGCGGTACTTTGAGCCTCAGTTTCATGCAGAATTACTGCCTGAATTCAGGGAAGAGCTTGAAAAATACGGAAGAATTTATATGTACCGTTTCCGCCCGGATTACGAGATGAAGGCAAGGCCGATTTCAGAATATCCCGGAAAATCCGAGCAGGCGAAAGCGATCATGCTGATGATTCAGAACAACCTGGATTACGCGGTCGCACAGCATCCGCATGAGCTGATTACTTACGGCGGAAACGGAGCGGTTTTCTCCAACTGGGCGCAGTATCTTTTAACAATGAAGTACCTCTCTGAAATGACGGATGAGCAGACTCTGGTCATGTATTCCGGGCACCCGATGGGACTGTTTCCTTCGCACAAAGATGCACCGAGAGTGGTCGTAACCAACGGAATGATGATCCCGAATTACTCCAAACCGGATGACTGGGAAAAGTTTAATGCATTGGGCGTAACGCAGTACGGACAAATGACGGCGGGAAGCTATATGTACATCGGGCCGCAGGGAATTGTTCACGGGACAACGATCACAGTACTCAACGCATTCAGAAAAATAAATAAAGAACCAAAAGGCGGACTGTTCGTTACCTCAGGATTGGGCGGAATGAGCGGTGCGCAGCCGAAAGCAGGAAATATCGCGGGCTGTGTTACGGTTTGTGCGGAAGTCAATCCCAAGATCACCAAAATCCGCCACGACCAGAAATGGGTGAACGAAATCCATGAAAACCTGAATGAACTGGTGGAAAGGGTAAGAAAAGCCCAGGAAAGCAAAGAAACCGTTTCCCTGGCTTACCTCGGAAATATTGTTGAGGTTTGGGAAAAATTTGATCAGGAAAATTTAAGAATCGATATCGGTTCAGATCAGACGTCGCTTCACAATCCGTGGGCGGGAGGCTATTATCCGGTTGGGCAGAGCTTTGAAGAGTCCAATAAAATGATGGCGGAAAACCCTGAACTATTTAAAGAAAAAGTACATGAAACGTTAAGACGACACGCAGATGCGATCAACAGACATACCGCTAAAGGAACCTATTTCTTCGATTATGGAAACGCCTTTCTTTTGGAAGCTTCCAGAGCCGGAGCCGATGTCATGGCGGAAAATCCTACGCTCGGAAGAGAATTTAAATTCCCTTCTTATGTTCAGGATATTATGGGACCAATGTGTTTCGATTACGGATTCGGGCCGTTCCGTTGGGTGTGTACCAGCGGAAAACCGGAAGACCTGCAGAAAACTGATGATATCGCCTGTGCGGTGCTAGAAGAAATCCAGCAGAATTCTCCGGAAGAGATCCAGCAGCAGATGAAAGACAATATCCAGTGGATCAAAGGCGCGCAGGAAAACAAGCTGGTCGTGGGATCACAGGCCAGAATTCTGTATGCTGATGCCGAAGGAAGAATGAAAATCGCCGAAGCATTCAACAAGGCCATCCGAAACGGGGAGATCGGGCCGGTGGTATTGGGAAGAGACCATCACGATGTTTCGGGAACGGATTCTCCGTACCGCGAGACTTCCAATATTTATGACGGTTCCAGATTTACAGCAGATATGGCGATCCACAATGTGATCGGTGACAGTTTCCGTGGGGCAACCTGGGTTTCCATTCACAATGGCGGCGGCGTAGGATGGGGCGAAGTGATCAACGGCGGTTTCGGAATGCTGCTTGACGGAAGCGAGGATGCCGACCGAAGATTAAAATCCATGCTGTTCTGGGATGTCAACAACGGAATTTCCCGAAGAAGCTGGGCCCGAAATGAAGGCGCTGTTTTCGCCATCAAAAGAGCCATGGAAGCAGAACCGAAACTGAAAGTAACGCTCCCGAATTTTGTGGATGAGAATCTTTTTTAATTTGATAATTTGAAAATGAGCTAATTTGAAAATATTTTTAATTATTCCGTCATTGCGGGGAGGGAACGACGAAGCAATCTGTTGAATTCGTCAAACTATTTGAAAGGATTGCTTCGCTTTGCTCGCAATGACGGAAACCTAACGTAGAGCAGTGGTACTTATTGCATGAAAATATATACAATTAACAAAACAAAAGCTTCGTACCAGCTGTTTGATGACCATGAAATTTTGGTAGGCGAAATTGTTTTCGATTATATTCTGAGAAGAAATATAAAGATCAAAACAGACCATCAGCTATTTACCTTAAAACGCTCCGGTTTCGCAGGGAATACCTGGAAGTTTTTGGACGAAAAAGGAAAATTAGCGGTGATGATTGATTCTTCAAACAGGATGTTCTATTACGGTCACCCTTACACTGACATTTATGCCATTAAAATAAAAGGCAGGTGGAACAGTGCTACCTATTTGCTAAATCATCGGGACGACAGCCTGCTGATGTCCATGCAATACCGAAATCTGTTTTTTACCCGGAAATATCACTTGGAGGTTGAAGACCATTTCCCGCATGCTTTGGTGATGCTCGCTTTTTTATGTTATAATATAGAAATAATAGAAAATTAGTACTCAATAAACGAGACGTCATTGCGAGGAGGGAACGACGAAGCAATCTGTTGAATTCGTCAAACTATTTGAAAGGATTGCTTCGCTTTGCTCGCAGTGACGGACAATAAGAAAACCTGCTGTACGGCAGGTTTTTGTTTCACAATGAAAGATGTTTGTAACATATTTGAATCTTTTTATATACAGTAATAAATTACAAATCGTTAATTTCATTTTCAACATTAGAATCAGAGTTATCATCTTCTTCCTCTGCAAAAACTTTACTGATTTCATCTAACATTTCTTCTATTTTAGTCTTTTCTTCATCTTCAATTCCTTCAAAGGACACATCATCTATTTCTTTATTTTCAATTAGTTGTTTAACCATTTCAACATAGCTAAAATCTGTTAGAATTGTACCAGTGTGAATTTGTGCTTTGATATCATCATCCTCGTCTTTTGTAAATACTAATCTCATGACTCGTTATATTTTTTTAAGTTATATTTTTTTACACGTTTTTTAATTGATGATTTTCCTCCATCAGTAATTTCAGCAATGTAATCGACAACACTTTTATTTCCAATTTTACCTTCAAGTTCACATGATTTTATAACAATCTTATTGTCAATATTTCTACAGAGAATTATATTTTGAGCATCGGCAAGCATCGGAATAGTCGCATTATGGGACACCAAAATCACTTGCTTTTTTGCTTTAATTTTTTTAATAGCACTTACAAGCCCTTTGTTAATGTAATTTGTTGCAAGATTATCTTCTGGTTGATCAATTATTATTGGCGATATATCTTCTTCATACCCAAGTATTAAATCTAAAATTACAGAGGTTTTCCAACCAGGACTTAAAGAATCAAAATCTTTACCTCCATCTGTTATGATTTTATAATTTTTTTTATTTAAGTTTTCAAAATCTGAGTAGATTTTCTTTTCAAAATCTTCGTAACCATGAACTTTCGGCTGTTGCTTTTTATGATTATCCTCAAATAATATATTTGGCGTAATGTTCTCAAATCTATCAATTTTGTTTTTCAAATAATGATTAACAATCTCTATAAATTTTTCTTTATCAAGCTTAAAACCATTTTCTATATGAAGTTTATGACCCATAGATTCAATAACTTCAGAGTCGAAATTCAAATTATAATTAGAAATTTTAGAAAGCGTGAGATTAAATTTCTTATTAGCATTTACATAGATTTTCAGTGTTTCAATTAGTTTTTCAAAATTTTGTTTTTTCGTTTGATCTTCAGAATTGTTTTCTTTCAACAAATCATCGAATTCTTTTTTATAATTATCAACAATTTTCCTAGTTGAACTTTCATTTAAAAAATTTTTATACGCTAACTTTAACTCGTCTTTTAATTCTTTTATCAAACTTGAATTATGATTGACAAATGGATATTTTCCTAAGAAATCTTCTATTTCATCTAAATCAGAATTATAAGTATCATATTTTGATTTAGAAAATTCCAATTTAGATTTTTCCAAGTCACTAGGCTGCAATTTTTTAAAAGGATTTGATTTCAGATTGTCTTTAACTATTAACCTTGAAATAACAGGAATATTATTTAAATTTTGAATTTCCTTGTCGATTATTTTTACTTGTTTAACTAATTCAATTACATCTTGTTTAAACTCAGCCAACCCTTTGTTGATTAGTTCTTTCACTTCATCATCTCCCGGAAAAACATTTTTAATTATGTCTATGTCATCTATTTTATTTTCTGATACATTATTAACGACACTCATAATATAATTTTGAGATAAAAAATGAGGTGTCATACCTGAAGGATTTTTTATAATTGCTTTATCAATATCATATTGCTCTAAATATATTGATTGATCAGTTGTAGCACAAATATTCTTATGTATTGAATCTACAAGTAAGGATTTACCGCTTGATGAACTTCCAATCACAACATTTAATCCTGATTTGAATTCTACATCTATTTTAATATTTTCTTTATTAAGCGAAATGCTTTCGATGTTTTCTGACCAAAATTCTGGTTTAGTATCAGAATAGATCAGTCTTGAAGATTCCGATAAAGACAAACGTAACCCATTAAATGTAGGTAATGCTAACATCCAAGTTGGTACATAAGGATTTTGATCTTTACCGTTTGGGTAAAGCGCTGGATTATAATTATCACTACATTTTATTAGATTTACAAATTCATTGATACCAAGTTTTATAAAATATTCTTGTGTTCTTTCTAAACCACGGTTTCCTCTTGCTGTAAAGCCATCAAACTGATTGTAATAAATACTTTTTTCTAAAGTTGTATCAAATTTAACTCCTGCAGGAATAGAAGTATCAAATGTTGCATGTGATTGCCCTCCATGAGGTAATAAAATAAATTCATAATTATCAAATTCATTTATAACTTGCTGAATTGTTGGTATTGAGGGATCTAATTTTTCAACAACCTTTTTAGGATAGAGCTTGTCTAGTTTTTTATTTATCTCATCAAGCACATCCTGAGTAATTTCATCAATATCAAAATAAATATGACAATGATACGCAGGACAATCATCATAATTTTTTATATGTAATTCTACACCAACTATAATATTTACTCCTAAATTTTTAGCTTTCATGTAAGCATTGGTATTGATAGTATTATGATCTGTTAATGAAATAAGAAAATCAGATTCATCAGTAAATTCTTTAATCTTATCTACAAGTGTTTCAACAGAATAGTTTGGATCCAAACTATCAGGATTATCAGAAGTGTGTATATGTATATCTACAAAAATTGGATTCATAGCTATTATTTTTTAAGAATATTTTTTCATCATTTTTTCAATCGCTTTTTGTGTTTCATCAGCAATAATTTTTTCTGCTTTCTTTACTAATTGGCTTCTAAAATTTTCACAGCATGCTTTAATTTCAAATCCTTTTGAAGTTTTGATGAATTGTGGGTTTTGATTATGTTCAGCACATTTTTGACTTTCAATTTTTCTTTTAATTGAATTGTAATCTAATTCGTTCATAGTTTTGTTTTTAATTTTATAATCAAATGTATAGAACTTTGGTATGTTATCATTACGGATTCCCGTAGCAGCATACTTTTTTGCTTATTTATCAAACAAATAGCCGTTAAAAATAAAAAACCACCACCATATTTATCTCCGTATTTCTACGTAATTTAAAACAACGCTGAAACAAACCCCCTGCAACTGCATGAAGTCTCCCACAACTTGCGGGAAACCTCCTGCAACTGCATTTTGTTTAAAACAAGTCTGTTGGTAACCTCCTGCAATTGCATGAAGTCTCCAACAGATTGCAGGAGACTTCATGCAACTGCATTTTGTTTCCCGCAAAATGTTTTCAAACTAAATGCAGAATTATTTATATTTGTTGGTCTCAATTCATCAATAATTAACAATAAAAACACATTTCAAGTATGAAAATTTCATTAGTGAGGCTGAGTACCAAAGACCTGGCTACTCTTGCCCAGCGAATTATTTCGAATGCCCAGTCGGGAAAATATCCTGTTATTTCCAACCATCCTCTTGTGTCAACGATGCAGACTTCCTATGCGGCGTATGATGAGGTATATACCAAGCAAATCTACAGTGGGAAAGGAGTAGATGTTGCCCAGGCAGACC
This sequence comes from Chryseobacterium takakiae, assembly GCF_900129385.1. Taxonomy (GTDB): domain Bacteria; phylum Bacteroidota; class Bacteroidia; order Flavobacteriales; family Weeksellaceae; genus Chryseobacterium; species Chryseobacterium takakiae. Next base: position 47,523 of record NZ_FQVO01000006.1, read on the forward strand.
GTGAAAGAGATCTTGCTTACAAAAACCTCAAAGCATTCCTGAACGGTTACCGCAAGCTTCCGACGGCAGTCAATCAGCAGCTGGCGGAAGAGCTGTACCAGGTATTTAAGCAGTTCGGACTGAACCTGGAGCGATTGAGCTATTCGTCGCAGACTGCCCAGATGAAAAAGCTGATCGAGGAACTGGAACGTCCTGAAAATGCACAGAAAATTGTGGCGCTGTCTATTGATACGGCATTTACGGAAATGAAAGCGAAGCATGAAACTTTTGAACAGATCTTTGCCGATCAGGCTGTAGCCAATGCAGACCTGCGGCAGATGTCCAGCGCCTCCGCCATCCGAAAGGATCTTGAGAAAAATCTGAAATCGTATTTCAATCTGCTCACGGCCATGAAAGACGTACCGGGATGGGAACTTTTCTACAGCGATGTGAATGAACTGGTAAAAGCCGCCAAAAACTCCTCCGGGAATGATAAGGAAAACAATCAGCCCAAAAGCGAATAATTCTATACACTCAGCACTCCGCTGAGTTTTTTTATGATCGTATGGAAGAGTTATTGGTAATAAATGTTGTCCTTTCCAACCTTTTCAATCGAAAGCGCATCTTTATAAGAAAAGATACCCTATGAAATTAACGATACCTATCCCATGTCATGAAAACTGGAACCGGATGTCTCCGGCAGAGCAGGGAAGATTCTGCTCCGTATGCTCCAAAACCGTAAAAGATTTTACCGCCGTTCCGGATGAAGAAATCGTTAACGCCTTTTCGCAAAATTCGGAAAATGTCTGCGGGCGTTTTAAAAAGTCACAGCTCAACCGGGACCTGCAGTTTTCCTTTATCAACACCCTTTTCGCAAAATTTGCGGTAGGTTTTATCCTGACCGCCGGAGGATTTGCCGCTGTTAAAGCCCAGCAATGCGAACCTAAACGCGACAGCCTGGACAGGGAAAAAATTAAAGGAAAAGTGGTTTCGCCGGTAAAACAGGATTCTGTAAGGCGGATGAGTATGGTGGTTGGAGGGCTTCAAACGGTAAGTATAAGAACGAATGTTCCTTTGTATGTGGTTGATGGAAAAGTAATGAGTGAGAAAAGATTCAGAAATATTGATACCCAAAACATTGAAAGCGTACGGATTATAAAAGATGAGCCTGCGATTGCCGCCTACGGAAGGAAAGCGAAAAACGGAGTCATCGTAGTGACCACTAAGATAAAGCGATGATCTTAAAACAATGAATAATTGTTTTATTTGTCATTCTGAATAGAGCGAAGCGACGTGAAGAATCTTTTTAACCGCAGATTTCTCGGATTTGCGCAGATAATTGAGTGTTTATCATGGTAGATGAGATTCTTCCTTTGTCAGAATGACAATGGAATTTTTATCGTGTTGGTGGATATATTGTCGTCTGTCATTCTGAACAGAGCGAAGCGACGTGAAGAATCTTTTTAACCGCAGATTTCTCGGATTTGTACGGATGATTGAGTGTTTATCGTGGTAGATGAGATTCTTCCTTCGTCAGAATGACAATGGAATTTTTATCGTGTTGGTGGATATATTGTCGTCTGTCATTCTGAATAGAGCGAAGCGGCGTTAAGAATCTTTTTAACCGCAGATTTATCGGATTTGCACGGGTGATTGAGTATTTATGGTGGTGGATGAGATTCTTCCTTCGTCAGAATGACAGTAAAGTTATATCAATCTGCGTTTCTGCTTGCGTTTAGTTTGTCATGCTGGAAGCATCTCTACAGCTTTTTATGATGTGTTTTCTTGCTCTATTTGGATCCTTAACAGGATGACAAATACGAATATGTTTTAAAAACATGAGTTACTTGTTTGGTGTTTCGATGGACTGTAGTGATGGACGTTTCTAAACCATCCCGTCAAAAATTTTTTCAAATTTTCGACACCAGTGCCTCTGTGCTTTTATTTATAAATAGAATCGGCGAATCTCGTTCCTCAATTTCCAGAGTTGGGGAATTTTTTATGTACCTTTTTAAGGAAGAATTTTAGATATTGTGTGTTAATTTTATTTCAAATAGAGCAAATCTATTAATTCCCTCTTTTTAAAATCAATTTTTAGGTCTACCTTTATTCTATTCAAATAAAAACGCTAAATATTAATTAATAAAGAAGATCTATGGAATCATCAAACACTCCTTCATTTCAGGAAATATTTAAAACCTACAACGAAATTCCAGATGAATATAAAGTTCCCGAAATCCATCAGCGCGAATACCTCCTTAATGGAGAACTGGTAGCCTGGAGCGGAGAGGTACAGGAAATTTATTCGCCGGTCTGCATTCCTACGGAAAACGGTTTGCAGCGAAAGCTGCTGGGAAGCGTTCCCAATATTGGCCCTAAGGAAGCAATGGATGTGCTTGATGCCTGCGTAAAAGCCTACGACAACGGACTGGGAGAGTGGCCAACCATGTCGGTGGAAGGAAGAATCAAATGCATGCAGAAGTTTGTGTACCTGATGATTAAGGAGCGCGATGTGATTATCAGGCTGCTGATGTGGGAGATCGGAAAAACACTGGCCGATTCTACAAAAGAATTCGACAGAACGGTAGATTATATCAACCAGACGATTGATGCGCTGAAAGATCTTGACCGCGAGTCGTCCCGTTTCCAGCAGGCGGAAGGTACGATTGCACAGATCAGAAGAGCACCGCTTGGGGTTGTGTTAAGCATGGGGCCGTTTAATTATCCTTTAAATGAAATCTTTACCACGCTTATCCCTGCGCTGATCATGGGAAATACGATTTTGTTTAAACTTCCGAAACATGGTGTTCTGGCACATTATCCGCTGTTAAAAGCATTTAAGGAAGCCTTTCCTAAAGGAACGGTCAATACGCTGTATGGAAAAGGATCTGAAATTATCACCCCGATTATGGAAAGCGGCAAGGTAAATGTCCTTGCCTTCATCGGTTCGAGTAAAGTGGCCAACGGTCTGAAAAAGCTTCATCCTAAGGTTAATCGTTTACGTGCAATTTTAAGTTTGGATGCAAAAAATGCAGCCATTGTTACCAAGAATGCGAATCTTGATGTTGCAGTAAGCGAGTGTATTCTGGGATCTCTTTCTTTTAACGGACAGCGTTGTACGGCTCTGAAGCTGATCTTTGTACAGAAAGACGTTGCTGAAGAATTTACCCAAAAGCTGACAGCTGCGGTTGCGGCGATGAAACCGGGACTTCCGTGGGAAAAGGATGTTAAAATAACGCCGCTTCCTGAAGTGAATAAGCCGCCTTATCTGAAAGAATGCATTGAAGATGCTAAGTCAAAAGGAGCATATGTGCTTAACGAAAACGGTGGTTTCGGAGAAGAGTCTTTCTTCTTTCCGGCGGTTGTTTATCCGGTGAACAGTGATATGAAGCTGTATCATGAGGAGCAGTTCGGGCCTGTAATTCCGGTGGTTCCTTTTGACAGTATTGATGAACCGATTGACTACCAGGTAAACGCAGATCACGGAATGCAGGTAAGTATTTTCAGTGAAGATCCGATGGAATTATCGAAATTAATCGATCCGTTTGTTAATCTGGTGAGCCGTGTGAATATCAATTGCCAAGCACAGCGTGGTCCGGATGTTTTTCCTTTCACGGGAAGAAAAGACAGTGCGGAAGGTACGCTTTCGGTGTTTGATGCGTTGCGTTCGTTCTCAATCCGCTCTTTGGTAGCGGCGAAAGTAACGGAATCGAATAAGAATCTTTTGAATACGATTGTAAGGGATCATGATTCTAATTTCCTGAGTACGGATTATATTTTTTAGATCGTAAACGAAGGATGGTCTGTTGTCATTCTGAACAGAGCGGCGCGGCGTGAAGAATCTTTTTAACCGCAGATTTCCCGGATTTGCACGGATGATTGTGTGTTTATCGTGTTGGATAAGATTCTTCCTTCGTCATAGTGATATAGAGACGGATTTGTTGAAGCAATGAATACTTGTTTTGAGTGAATTGCTAATGTTGTGATCTTTTTAAACCACCCCGTCGTAAATTCTTTGAATTTCCGCCACCTCTCCAAAGGAGGGGAATTGCCTAAAAATTATGTAGTTTACATTATAAAATAAATCCGCAGTACCAAAAGTGCTGCGGATTTTGATTAATGAAATCAAAACATATATTGGAAGAGAATTGTTAGTGCGAAGTCAGGAATCTGCTGATGATACCGTTCAGCTCTTCGGCATGGGTCACATTAAGACCATGCGGCGCTCCTTCTATGATCATAAAATCGTTGTTGACGATTCCCTGAGCAGCCTGTTTGCCTGCGGTATCAATCGGAACAATATTATCAGAATCTCCGTGAACAATGAGTGTTTTTACGGTAACATTTTTAAGTTCGGGACGGAAATCCGTATTGGCCCAGCTTTCTGCACATTTTATCGTCGCAATAGGATTGGCGAATGAGGCAATGGCCCAATCATAGTCGAGTTGTTTTTGGCTGACTGTTTTTGAAAGCAGTCCGACATTGTAAAAATCTTTGTGGAATGATTCCAGGAACGTGATACGATCTGTTTTTAAGGCATTCATGATCTCATCCAGCTTTTCCTGCGGAACACCATCCGGATTGTCGTCTTTCTGCTTGACAATCGGAATAATGGATGAAATTAAAGCTACCTTATCGATGTTTTCGGTTCCGTAGTTGGTAATGTAGCGAACAACTTCGCCGCCACCCATTGAGAATCCGAAAAGGATCACATTTTTTAATTCAAGCTGTGTGATGATTTCATGAAGATCTTTTGCCAATCCGTCATAATCATACCCATCAAGACTTGGAGATGATTTCCCGAAACCTTTTCTGTCGTAAGAAATAACCCGGTATCCGAGATTAAGTAAAACGGGAATCTGCATTTCCCAGGATTTTCCGCTCAACGGCCATCCGTGAATCAAAATAATGGGTTGTCCGGATCCTAAATCTTCATAGTAAAGCTGGACGTTTTGATCGTCCTGTTTTGTAATAAAAGGCATATTTATATTTTTTGGTGTACCTCAGGAATCACAAATATTAAGCCAATCATTTTATATAAATTAGCATTACGTCAGACCTAATAAAAAAAATGCATAAAAATTTAATATTCGCTGTAACATTTTTAAAAAGGTAGAACTAACCTCACAGAGAGTACGAAATTATGGCCTCAACTGAACAGGACTTTTTAGATAAAATGGAAAAGCATAAAGGAATCATTTTCAAGATTTCTAAAATGTACATGGACGATAAAGACGACCGTGACGATCTGTTTCAGGAAATTACCTACCAGGTCTGGAAGGCTTATCCTAATTTCAAAGGACAGAGTGAATTTTCTACATGGCTGTACCGAATTGCCCTGAATACAGCAATTATCTTCCTTAAAAATGAGAAAAAGAGAAGTTTCATCAGTAGCGGACCTTATACCGAATATAAAATTGCCCATGAAGAATTTAATAATGAGAAAGAAGAAAAACTGAATGGCATGTACAAAGCCATCAACCAGCTGAATTCTATCGACAAAGCCTTTATTTTCTATTATCTAGAAGATTTTTCAGGAAGAGAAATTGCTGAGCAGATGGGAATCTCTGAAGGAAATGTACGGGTAAAAATGAACCGCGCAAAAAATAAACTTAAAGATATTTTAAACTCAGATAAATCACAATATTAAAATCAACTATCATGAATATAGATGAATTGAAAAATACATGGAATCAGGATGATTCTTTTGAAGAAACACCGGAAATAAGTATGGAGCAGAAGAATAAAATTAATCTTCCGCTTGAAAAAATCCGCGGCAATATGCGTATGGAATTCTGGTCTACGGTAGGTATTTTTGTTTTTGCTTTCGGGGTAATCGCTTTATCTCCTGGTCCGTTTAAGTTTAAATTTTATATCACCATCCTGATCGCTTCAATGGTTTTTGTGACTTTCTTTTTCTTTAGTAAATTTTTTAAGCTGTATAAAAATATGAGCAGCCCGATGATGAAAACGTACGACAGCCTGAAAGACCTGCTTCACCAGTTCGAGCTCAATAAGCAGTATTATTCATCATTTTATCTTTCTTTTGTTCCATTTTTAGTGTGCGAAATTATAATTGTTCTTGAGTTTATACCGCGGCCTTTTCCTTTATCAAATATCAAAATTGCAGGTATTCTTATCGGCAGTCTCGTTATTGTAATGCCTTTGTTGTTTGTGATGGGAAAATGGTGGTTCAAGAAGTTTTACGGGAAATTCATCCGTCAGATTGAGGATCTTGTTAATGAGCTTCGATGAGAGTTTCGGCGGCTGAAAGCCGCCGAAACTCTTTATTGTGTATAATAAGCCGGAAATTCTCTTATTATGGCATATATATCCCGCCATTCAAAATAATCCGGACTTGCACTGCTTACATTTTTAAAGCCTTTGTCCCTGAAAAGTTTTTTTGTTCTGCTGACGTGAAAATATTGAGATACAACAATCAGGCTGTTGAAAGGCATCTGTTTTCTTAGTGCTAACGTATTCTCAACACTTGCTCTTGTATTGTTTCCGAGATTATCAACAATGATCACAGAATCAGGAACAGCATGGGCTACAAGAAATGTTTTCATTTTATCTCCTTCATAAAAACCCTCTTTTCCCAGTCCGCCACTTACCAGAATTCGTTTGACACGTCCGGATTTAAAAAGTTGTACACCGGTTTTCAGCCGCATTTCCAGTCGTTTGGATAAGGTTCCGTCTTCATTAACCTTATTTCCCAATATAACGGCAAGCTCTGCATTTTTACCGCTGTCGGAAAGACCGTCATAAATGATGAGTGCCGAATGTCCAAGAAACCATGTAAGTATTATAAGAGCAATTATTTTAAATACTTTCAATGTATTTTTTATCATCAGTTTTAATATGATTATTTTATCGTTTTTTCTTTTTTAATTTCATTGAGAATCCAATTGAGCTGAGGATCTCTTTTATGGATAATATCGTCCATTGTTTCCTGAACGGGAATGTCAGGAACAACGCCTTTTTTTGTATGCGTAGGTGTGATATCAGGTTGTACGAAAACAAGCCCGATCGGCAGATCTATCTTTGAATTAGGCAAGGTCTGGTATGAATAAAATCCGGCTACTGTTCCGTCGTTGGCGCCACCTGTTTCTTCACCGACGAGAACAGCTCTTTTGTCATTTTTAAGTTTAGAAGTAAGAATCGATGATGCTGAAAAACTGGCTCCGTTGATCAGTACAAAAACTTTCCCGGTAAAAGCATTTTTATCGGGTTTTGAGACTTTGTCCGCTTTTATTTTATAATAAAATTTTCCGTCTTTTTTGTAGGTACTGAAAGTCTGCGCAAAGAAAAAAGCAGGATAAGCAAGAGTTTTGAAAGTGTATTGCAAAGGATTGCTTTTCCTGAAATAGTTGGTTTTTAATGGTGCTGCAGCAGAATTTACTTCAGAAGGTTTAATCAAAATATAAGGTTCAGGAGAAAGATAAGAATACAACTTGTGAATTTCTTCCAGCGAGCCTCCGTAATTGTTTCTTACATCAATAATAAGGTATTTTGATTGCGCATTTTTTATGTTTTCAAAAGCATTTTTATAAAACTTTCCTGAATATACTCCCGAAAAACTCTTTACCTGAATATAAGCAATGGTACTGTCTTTATCAAGAAATCTGAAGTTCCTGTTATATGAATCGCTCAAAGCCACATAATCATTGATTTTTTTCTCGTCTGTCCTTTTTTTGTTTTCTTTTTCTTTTTTTAAATCAGCCTCAGATTTTGATTCGCGTTTCAGCTGATAGATTTTTTTCTCACCATTATAAACCGTTTCAATAACCGCTTTATTTTGAAAACCTTTTTCCGCCACGTAATAACTGAAGAAAAGGTCTTTCAGGAAATAAGGCTTGAAGGTCGTGTTAAATCCGTCGGTACTGATAAGTTTACGGTATCTTTCAATATAATAAGATACGGGTGTATGATCAATGGACAGGATTTCTGTTCCGGGTTTGATATTTTCAATAGAATCTTTATTCCTGATAATAAAAAGACGGTTTCCCTGAATGTAATAATCAAAGCGGCTGAACATTCCTTTTTTATTTTCCAGTTCTCTGATTTCTTTTTTACTGATGCTTTTGGATGGAATTCTCAGCGAAAGATGACCTTCACGGATATCTGAAATTACCGGCTGCAGCTTAAAATAAAACTGAAGCGGCGTAAGCGGTGCATCTATGGTCTTTTTTATGCTGTCAAATTTATGATCAAGTTCTTGGTGAGAAATGTACAGGAAGAGTTGGGGGTGCATTTCTTTAATCTTGGAATAAGCAAAATCCACATCCTGCCTCAGCTTCTCAGGCGGAATAGAAGTTTTCTGCAATTCGTTGTGTTTTCGCACAGATCCGCAGGCGGAAATTAACAGAAGAAATAACAGGATGAAATAATTTTTCTTCACTTTTTTTATTTCAAAATTAAAATTTTAGTTATTATGTTTAAAAAAAAGGCGTACTTTTTTCATATAAATTAAAGGTTTTATTTTCTGTAACCGTCATATATCATATTATCATCCATTAACATTACCTAAGAAAATGATTTACATAGTTATTAGTCTGGCTGTTTTACTCGTCCTGCTGTATTTTATTATTACCGGACAGGAGGTTTTCGGTGCAGAAGCAAAAGGGAAGAGGCTGCTTAGAATGCAGCGTTCCCGATATTATAAAAATAAGCAGTTCCAGAATATTTCTAATACTCCCGCATTGGCAGAAGGGTATTCCATGCCTAAAGTAATGTTTAATTTTTTGTTTGATAAAAAAGATCCTCATCTTAAGCCTCTATCAAAAATTCCATCTATACATACTAACCTGAAAAGTTTTTCTAAAGACCAGGATGTTTTTATATGGCTTGGGCATTCGTCCTATTATATTCAGAGTGATGGCGTTTCTTTCCTGATTGATCCTGTGCTAAGTTCGTACGGCTCTCCTTTTAAGTTTTTCAATAAAGCATTTCCGGGAGCAGATGTTTTTAAACCGGAAGATATTCCTGTCATTGACTATCTCGTGATTACCCATGATCATTACGACCATCTTGATTATCCTACGGTAAAAGCGATTAAAAACAGGGTTGGAAAAGTTATTCTGCCTTTGGGAGTAGGTGCTCATCTTGAACGATGGGGCTATGCACCGCAACAGCTGATTGAAGAAGAATGGGAAACTGAAGTTGATCTGAAAAATAATATTAAAATCATATTTACACCGGCCAGGCATTTTTCTGGGCGTAAAATGAGAAGAAATGCTACTTTATGGACTTCCTATGTTCTGCATACGCCTACTAGAAAGCTGTTTCTCGGTGGGGATAGCGGCTATGATACCCATTTTAAAGAAATCGGAAAAACTTACGGGCCGTTTGATTACGCGATCATCGAAAACGGACAGTATAATGAAGCCTGGAAATATATCCACGCTTTGCCGGAAGATGTTGTTCAGGCAAGTATTGATGTGAAGGCCAGAAATATAATCCCCGTCCATTCTTCCAAGTTTGCCCTTGCTCTGCATTCATGGAATGAACCTTTAAAAAAAGTGACAAGCCTGGCAGAAAATAAGAACCTTTCTGTTGTAATACCCATGATCGGTCAGCCTGTAGATCTTAACACAGCAGAACATCATTTTGAAAAGTGGTGGGAATTTGAATAATTAGGCGTGCCAGATATTTTTGTATCGAGCAGGATGATTTTCAAACTGCTGCCGCACAAAGTCACATTCGGGATCTATCAGCAGGTCTTTTTCTTCGGCATACCGTACGAGTTCGTCCAGCAGCATTTTAGCATACCCTTTTCCTTCACGATCTTCGTTAAGTTTGGTATAATAGACAATTAACAGCCTGCCATCAACCTCTATAGACATATAGCCGGATTTTTTATCGTCTATCAGTATCTGCAACTCATCTTCATAGGGAGATATTTCAAATTTTATATTTTCCATGATAATGATATTTTCAGTGTTAATGAAATGATTTTGAGAATTATCCTCTTAAAATTACAAATTAAAAATAATATATATAAACAGAAACAGAATTTATTCATTAACCAACTATACATTCAATTTTTCAATAACCGGTCACGAGATTGGTTATTTTTATTTTATCTATTGTAGTTATTTTTATAGTAAGTGTTGTTTGATTTTTATAATTTTAATAAATGGAATTTAGCGAAACAATAAAAGGTTTTTACAAACGTGTAGGGCTGCAATGTATCAAAACGCCCGGTGTAGGTCATTTCAATGTATTTTCACGCGAGAACTGTTCTCTAATAACACCTTACAGCAGAAGAGATTATTATAAAATTTCGTTGATTATAGGAAAGGGTAAACTGCATTACGCCGATAAATGGATCTATGTAGATCGCCCTGCTATACTATTTTCAAATCCTTTAATTCCTTATTCCTGGGAAGCAGAAGATAATAACCAAAAAGGATATTTCTGTCTTTTTACCGATCATTTTGTGCATGACGGAAACCGTTTGGGAAATCTTCAGGATTCCAGCCTTTTTAAAATTGGCGGAACTCCGGTTTTCTTTATTAATGAGGAACAGCAGAAAACTGTTGCGGACATCTTTATGAAGATGATGACCGAAATTCAGTCGGATTATCTTCACAAATATGATATGCTTAGAGCCTATCTGCATCTGCTGATCCACGAAGCTATGAAAATACATCCTGCGGAAAATTTCGAATCTTACCAGAATGCTTCACAGAGAATAGCTTCTTTATTCATGGAATTGCTGGAAAGACAGTTTCCTATTGACAGTCCGGAAAGGTTTCTCAAATTGAAGAGTCCGGTTGATTATGCCGAAAGTCTTTCTATTCATGTTAATTCCTTAAACCGGTCTGTAAAAGAAATCACCGGAAAAACCACCAGTCAGCAGATTGCAGCAAGAATTATTCAGGAAGCCAATGCATTGCTGAAACATACGGATTGGAACATTGCCGAAATAGCCTATGGTTTGGGATTTGAAGAACCTTCTTATTTTACCAATTATTTTAAAAGGCAGACCGGAATATCACCCAATGCAGTAAGAACTGCTGTTGTTTGATTTTTATAATTCTTTGTTTGAATTCTATATTGAATACCAAGTGTGGCTGTTATAATTTTGTACTGTAAATTTTAAATCACAGTTATCATGAAATTTAGAACCTTAGGAAAAACAGGAGAACGATTGTCTGCCATTGGATTAGGATGTATGGGAATGAGCACGGCATATGGACCAACCGATGAACAGCAGAGCCTCGATACATTGCATAAGGCATTGGATTTAGGGGTAAACTTCTGGGATACTGCCGATATGTACGCCAATGGCGAAAACGAGAAACTGATTTCGAAAGTGTTGGTGCCGAACCGCGATAAAATTTTTATTGCCACCAAATTCGGATTTCGCTTTAAAGATGGTCAAGCCGGTCACAGCGGAGTTCCCGGAACCTACTTTGACGGTTCACCGGAGTGGATTAAACAAGCGGTGGATCTGAGTCTTCGGCGATTAAAAATTAATGAAATCGACTTATATTATGCACACAGAATAGATCCGAATATTCCTGTTGAAGACACCGTGGGAGCGATGGCAGATCTTGTAAAAGCAGGGAAAGTCCGTTATTTAGGATTATCAGAAGCTTCTGCGGAATCTATTAAAAAAGCGAATGCAATTCATCCGATCACTGCCCTGCAGTCTGAATATTCTTTGTTGACAAGAGATATTGAAAAAGAGATTCTTCCAACGATTAGGGAGCTGGGAATTACTTTAGTGCCGTATTCTCCGCTGGCAAGAGGACTTTTTTCAAATATCACTGAAACTGCGAATTTTGGGGATGATGATTTCAGAAAATCTCTGCCACGCTATCAAAACGAATACCTGGAGAACAACAAAAATCTTGCAAACGAGATCAATGAATTTGCTCAATCTAAAGGGGTTAAAGGAACGCAGCTGGCTTTAGCATGGGTTCTGAACCAGGGAGAGGACATTATTCCTATTCCGGGAACGAAACGCATTCCATATTTAGAAGAAAATATCGAAGCAGCAAATCTCGAACTTTCTCAGTCTGATCTGCAAACGATTGATTCAATTCTAAAAAAATATCCCAACATTGGCGCACGGTACAGCGAAGGCGCAATGAAATTGGTTAATAACTAATATTACATTTTTCAGGTTTTCTCATCAGGAAATCTGAATGTTACGAAGTCTAAAAATGGTTACACTTAAAGAAAAAAATAAGTTTATTGCGACGATTCTGGCATTCGCCGTAATTCCGATGTCGGGTCTGGCGACAGATATTTACCTGCCTTCTATGCCGAGTATGGCAACAGAGCTGCACCAGCCGGAAAGTAATATCCAACTGACGCTTTCCATATTTCTGATTAGTTATGGTCTTACCCAGTTTTTTGCAGGAAGCATTGTAGATTCATTCGGCAGATACAGGATTTCTCTCTTGTCGCTTGGTTTGTTTGTAGCGTCTTTTTTAATTACGGCAACTACCCATAATATTTTTGTGATTTATGCCATGCGTGTTCTGCAGGGAATTCTTTCAGGATTTGCCGTTGTTGCGAAAAGGGCATACTTTGTAGATGTGTATGAAGGGGAAGAGCGGAAACATTATCTCAGCATTATGACAATTGTCTGGTCTGTTGGTCCTATTATTGCGCCGTTTATTGGCGGATACTTACAGAAAAACTTCGGATGGCAGTCCAATTTTTATGTATTGGCGGGCTACAGCTTACTGCTTTTGCTTTTAGAATTAATTTTTTCCGGCGAGACCTTGAAAAAACGAAATCCTTTTCGTCTTGAGTTTCTCATTAAGGAATACAACACGATGTTCAAGGCTAAAGATTTCTTTTACGGGATGATTATGTGCGGATTGAGCTATTCAATGATTATGTTTTTCAATCTCTGCGGATCATTCATTATCGAGCATAAAATGGGTTATTCTGAGGTAGTAGCAGGCTACGTTTCACTGGTTCTGGGCTTTGCCTGGATGATCGGCGGATTTTTAGGAAAAGCATTAATCAATAAAGCATTTCTGCCTAAAATACGGAATGCAAATTTCATTCAGCTGTTGTTAATTGTCCTGATGTTTTTCGTATCTTATTTCTCCAACAATATTTACAGTCTGGTTGCTTTTGCATTTTTGATTCATGTTACTGCCGGATTTATATTCAACAATTACTTTTCTTACTGTATCGGAAGGTTCCCGAATTCCGCAGGCATAGCAGGCGGACTTACCGGCGGCGTGGCATTTATTATTACTTCTGCCATCAGTTACGGGATTGTTGCGGCAATAAAGCCTCAGGTTCAGCTGGAAGTTGCAGAAGGGTATTTCGTGCTGGGAATTTTAGGACTGTTTATTTTAAGCATGATTAAATTAAGAAAGGCACATGCCTAAACTAAGTTTTTATTTTAATTAAATTTTCTACAACCTATTTCAATACTAAAAATCCTCTCATTTTCGGGAGGATTTTTTTTTAGGCAAATTAAGAGCCTGTTTAATTGAATTTATTTTTACCATTAAGGCATTAAGCTCTTTTATCTTAAAAAAAATTAATAAAATCAATTTATTGATTTCTTAATCATAGTTGGTCAACTTACTGAAATTCTTAATGTTAAATATTAAGAATAAACAAAGTTTATTTTAATTTAGAAAATTAAAAAAAGCTATAAAAATTTAATAGGCTCTAATAAAAAAAAGCCCCTTAAAAAGGAGCTTCATTTATATCAAAACTTGGAAATTAAATTCCGTCGATGATTTCATTTAAAACCGTACTTGGTCTCATAGAAGCATACGTTTTGTATGTGTCTGTTTTGTAATATCCTCCGATATTCTGAGGTTTACCCTGAGCGCCGATCAGTTCAGCGTTGATTACTTCTTCATTTTCTTTCATGGCCTGTGCTACCGGAGCAAATTCAGCAGCCAGCTCCGCATCGGCAGTCTGATTCGCCAATGCTTCAGCCCAATACATAGCCAGGTAGAAGTGAGAACCTCTGTTGTCGATTTGTCCTACTTTTCGTGCAGGAGATTTATCCGTAGCTAAAAATTTAGCATTGGCTTCATCCAATGCATCCGCCAACACCTGGGATTTTGTATTCCCCTGAGTTTGTGCCAAATGCTCCAAAGAAGCTTGTAAAGCTAAGAATTCACCCAAAGAATCCCATCTTAAATAACCTTCTTCCACAAACTGCTCAACATGTTTTGGTGCAGAACCTCCGGCTCCTGTTTCAAAAAGTCCACCACCGTTCATCAACGGAACGATAGAAAGCATTTTTGCAGAAGTTCCAAGCTCAAGGATAGGGAAGAGGTCCGTAAGATAATCTCTTAATACGTTTCCGGAAACAGAAATCGTATCTTTTCCTTCTCTTGCTCTCTTTAAAGTTTCTGTCATTGCATCTTTAACATCCATAATTCTGATGTCAAGACCATTGGTATCATGATCAGCTAAATATTTTTCAACTTTTTTGATGATTTCTCTGTCGTGTGCTCTTCCTTTATCCAGCCAGAAAATTGCAGGCGTATCAGATAATCTTGATCTGTTTACGGCCAATTTCACCCAATCCTGGATAGGTGCATCTTTCGTCTGGCACATTCTGAAAATATCTCCTTTTTCAACCTTCTGAGAAAGAAGAACATTTCCGTTTTCGTCCTGAACTTCAATTGTTCCGTCAGCAGAAGCCTGGAATGTTTTATCGTGAGAGCCGTATTCTTCAGCTTTCTGAGCCATTAATCCAACATTCGGAACAGAGCCCATTGTCGTAGGATCCAGCTTTCCGTGCGCTTTCATGTCATCAATTACAGACTGGTAGAATCCTGCGTAAGAACGGTCCGGAATGATACAAACCGTATCTTCTTCTTTTCCGTCCTTGTTCCACATTTTTCCGCCGCCTCTTACCAAAGCAGCCATAGAAGCATCCACAATAATATCGGAAGGAACGTGGAAGTTGGTAATTCCTTTATCTGAATTTACCATAGCTACTCTCGGTCCGTTTACCAAAGCAGCTTCAATATCTCCTTTAATATTGGCTTCCTGCTCGTTTCCTTTAATTTTATCGAAAAGATCGGCAAGACCGTTGTTAGGATTGATGTCTAAAGATTTGAATGTTTCAGCATATTTAGTGAAAACTTCTTTAAAGAAAGTTTCTACGATAGCTCCGAAAATAATAGGATCGGAGATTTTCATCATCGTCGCTTTCAAATGCGCTGATAATAATACGTTTCTATCTTTAGCTTCCTGAATTGCTTTTTCTACAAAAGCTTTCAAAGCATTTAAGTTCATTACGGATGAATCAATCACTTCTCCAGCCTGAAGACTTGCAAAATCTTTTAATTGAGTTTCAGAACCGTCATTTCCTTTAAATACGATTCTGAATTTAGTAGCATTTTCTACTGTAGTGGAAGTTTCCGTTCCGTAGAAATCCCCGCTTTCCATGTGAGCCACATCGGTTTTGCTGTCAGCAGCCCAGTCACCCATTCTGTGAGGGTTTGCTTTGGCGTAGTTTTTAACAGCTTTAGGAGCACGTCTGTCAGAATTTCCTTCCCTTAGTACAGGATTTACAGCACTTCCGAGAACTTTTGCATATTTAGCCTTAATTGCTTTTTCTTCGTCATTTTTGGGTTCAGCAGGATAATCCGGAACCGCAAAACCTTTAGCCTGCAGTTCAGCGATTGCCGCATCAAGCTGAGGTGCCGAAGCAGATATATTAGGAAGTTTGATAATATTAGCGTCAGGTTGTGTAGCCAATTGACCCAATTCAGCCAAAGCATCACCGATTTTCTGATCATCTTTCAGAAATTCCGGGAAGTTGGCTAAAATTCTTCCTGCCAAAGAAATATCCGGTACTGCAATCTCAATGTTTGCTGATTTTGTGAAAGCTTTTACAATCGGTAAAAACGAGTGTGTTGCCAACATCGGAGCCTCATCTGTAAGGGTGTAATAGATTTTTGATTTGTCTGACATTATACTGTTATTTATTATTTGATTTTTTAAGACTCACAAATTTAGGTAAAAATTAATTTTTTAGATGATTATGAGCCAATATTTTCCACTTTAAGATTAATTTAACCTCAAACCGGATAAAAACCGCCGTATTTTAATTAAATTTGATGAACTAAAAAAAGAATTATGTCAACAACAATTACTTTAAAAGGAAATGAAGTGCATACAATAGGGCATTTGCCATCAATAGGAACAACCATCAGGGATTTTGCCTTGGTAGATTCCGGGTTACAGGTGAAAACGCTTGAAAACTTCAATGGAAAGAAAAAAGTATTTAATATTTTCCCAAGCATTGATACGCCTACATGTGCATCATCTGCAAGAAAATTCAACGAAGAAGCTTCTGCACTGGAAGATACTGTTGTTATTAATGTTTCTAAAGATTTACCTTTTGCTTTGGGAAGATTCTGTGCTGCGGAAGGTCTGAATAATGTAGAAACCCTTTCCGATTTCAGAAGCAGCTTCGGGGACGATTATGAAGTAACCATTACTGATTCTCCAATGAAAGGACTTTTGAGCCGTGCTGTAATCGTTACTGATGCCGATAATAAAGTAGTGTACACAGAACAGGTTTCGGAAATTGCAGACGAACCGAACTATGAAGCTGCTTTAGCTGCATTGAAATAATTAAAGATTATATTTAGAGCCTGTTTAAATTTTACTAAATAAATTTTTTATAAGTTTTTTCTCAATTTTCTGAATTAAATAAACTTTGTTTATTCTTAACATTAAGAATTTTAGTGAGTTAGGCTTTATTCAAGTTAAGGAGTCAATAAATTGACTTTTATTAAACTTTTTAAGCTAAGGTGCTTACTTCCTTAATGTTAAAATACAATAAAAAATTTAAACAGGCTCTTAATAATTGCCTTGTGAAATTTCCGCAGGGCATTTTTTATTTAAACACAAATGTCACGAATATTTTTACGGATAATACAAACCTCAATCAATAGGAACGTGCTTTAGCCCGTTTAATCAAATAGCAATTCAATTGGCTTTAGCCAACTTTATAAATTTAATTACTGAATATTTGTGAAAAATATTTGTGCTTAAATTACTGACCTTAATCACCAAAATTTAATTCTAATAATCTTACCTTTACCTTATGAAACGTTCCGGAACAGCAGATTTACCGCTTCACTATGGCAAAGTACCGCCGTGGCTGTATGAGCGTATGTCTATTCTGGGGCTTTCGATTATAGAGGTAATTCTTGCGGATTACGGGAAAGATGAGGTCTTGAGAAGACTCGCAGATCCGTTCTGGTTTCAGAGTTTTGGTGCCGTGATGGGGATGGACTGGCATTCTTCGGGGATTACTACTTCCGTGATGGGAGCATTAAAACGTTCCATTAACCCGAATTCCAAGACCCTCGGATTGTATATCTGCGGTGGAAAGGGAAAATTTTCAAGAGAAACACCTTCGGAGCTGATTCAAATCGCCGATAAGACAGGTTTGAACGGAAATGAACTGGTAAGAGCCAGCAAGCTTTCTGCAAAAGTAGATAATACGGCTATTCAGGACGGTTATCAGCTGTACCTGCATAATTTTATCCTTGCAGACAACGGGAATTGGAGTGTTGTACAGCAGGGTATGCACGAAACCGATAGTACGGCAAGGCGTTATCACTGGCACTCTGAAAACATAAAATCCTTTGTGGAAGAACCGCATACGGGAATCAACGGAATTTCAAGAGGTAAAATTTTAAATCTTACTGATTCGGATGCTTCCGAAAACAGAAAAGGCATTCTGGAAATCTCCCATACCGATTCTGCGGAGATTATGAGCGATTTTGCAAGGTTAATTCTTCCCGCACATCACGATGTTCAGGCTTCCGATGTTGATTTGAAACGTCTCGGAGCGTTGTTGTATGTGACCCGCGAACAGCAGCCCCAAAATTTTGAAGATCTGCTGATGCTGGAAGGAGTAGGTCCCAGAACCATGCAGTCGCTTGCACTAGTGAGCGAAGTAATTCACGGGGCGCCGTCAAGGTTCACGGATCCCGCAAGATTTTCTTTTGCCCACGGCGGAAAAGACGGCCATCCTTTTCCGGTTCCCACTAAAGTGTACGATGAAAGCATCAGTATCATCAGAAAAGGAATCGAAAAGTCAAAGCTCGGTAATTCCGATAAATTGAAAACTTTAAATAAACTTCACGATATTGTCGTAAAAACCGAACAGGATTTTACCCCGGGTTTTGATATTCAGGAAGTAATTGAAGAAGAGAGACAGAATTCATGGCGATTTGGTGGGAAAACGGTATTTGGTGATGCTCAGAAACCTTCTCCTCCGAAACCAATCCAGCTTTCTCTGTTCTAATTTAAAATAAAAAAGCCTTATACTTTTGTTAAGTATAAAGCTTTGTCTGAATTTGCATTCTGATTTTTAAATAGCTGTAGATAAGGTTAAACTTTCCCAATCTTTTGCATCTTTTGTGATGGCTTCGATCTTATTGTTCAGGAATTCCGGAGCTCCGACTCCCAACAGCAGATGTACGGGCGGATTTTCTTCTTTACTGATCTGTATCAGCACATCGGCCGCTTTTACAGGATCGTTCGGCTGATTACCGTTGATCTCATCCAGATGCGATTTCTCTGAATTTCTTGCTGCTTCATAGGCTTCAATGGAATTTTCAGGCGTTTTTACCGAATCTTTTGTCAGGAAATCCGTACGGAAATAAGCGGGATAAACAACCGTTGCATGAATTCCGAAATCTTTTGCTTCTTCTGCCAGTGCCTCTGTAAAACCTGCTACCGCAAATTTGGTAGAACAATAAACACCCCATCCCGGAAAACCTCCGTAATATCCTCCAACAGAAGAAATGTTGAAAATATTCCCTGATTTTTGTTCGCGCAGATATGGCATTGCATTTCTGATAACATTAAGGGTTCCGAAAACGTTAACGTCGAAATTCGCTCTTGCTTCAGCATCGCTTAATTCTTCCAATGTTCCCAATTGACCGTAACCTGCATTGTTAACGATGACATCAACATTTCCGAAATGTTCTACTGTTTTGGCTAAAACAGATTGTACATCATTGTTATCCGTAATATTCATACTTAACGGGAGAAAATTTTCGGAAACCTCTCCGAATGCATCTGTTAACGATGTTACCCTGCGGCTTGTTGCAGCTACTTTATAGCCATTAGATAATAGTTTTTTTACCAGTTCGAATCCAAGTCCTTTAGACGCTCCTGTCACGAACCATACTTTTTTTGTTTCCATTTTTAATATTTTTTATTGTTTTAAATGATGGTACAAAGATGACAAGAAGAGCATTTTTAAAAGTAGCCGAATCCACGAATGATGTAACCAAATCGTGAATGATCATATTTTTATAAATAAGTTGCAGGAATTATGGTTTTAAATAAAAAAGAGAAACGTAAGTCTCTCTTTTAAATGTTGTTAAATTTACCATGGGCTGATTCCTGTTTCATCTTCAATATCATTGCTAAAATACTGTCCGGTCGGTCCGTTTTCATCAGTCAGCGTATGTTTTACGATGAACGAAGCCGCGCTTTCCACAGAACCTGGACCGCTGTGGTCGTTGAAATCTGTCGCCGTATATCCGGGATCAATGACATTAACCTTAAATGGAAATTCTTTCAGTTCATAAGCCAGGGTGATGGTATAGGCATTCAATGCTGATTTGGAAGGACCATATGCTGCGGTCTTCACATGATAGTATTTCCATTCCGGATCACTATGTAAAGTAAGCGAGCCTAACCCTGAAGTAATATTGCTGATTCGCGGGCTGTCTGATTTTTTAAGAAGATTCAAAAATATCTGCGTTACATTGATGACGCCAAAGAAATTCGTATCAAAAACTTCCCGGATGTCATTAACGGATGTTTCGGCAGCGGTCTGTGGGTTTACACCCAGAATTCCGGCATTGTTGATCAGGATATCCAGTTTTCCCTGTTCGTTTTCAACAATACTTTTCGCGTTTGCGATGGATTCAGGATTGGTAACGTCGATTTCAATTGCTTTGATATTCTGAAATCCCTGCGCTGTTAATTCTTTTACGGTTGCTTCACCTTTTGCCAGATTCCTGCTTCCTAAATAAACAAATAATCCTTTTTCTGAAAGTTGTTTTGCGGTTTCAAGGCCAATGCTTCTGTTGGCGCCTGTAATGAATACTGTTTTCATTTTTTTATTTTAATTGATGGTGTAAAATTCCGATAATAAAACAAGGAGGCATTTGCCATTTGGCAAAAAGAGAAAAGAATGATAAATAAAACTGACTGATCACTTTATGTCAGAAGCGCATACATTCCCCTCCTTTGGAAATCGAGGAACGTGATTCGCCGATTCCAATTTATAATTATAAAAGTAATGAGGCATTGGTTTCAAAAATTCAAAGAATTTTTGACGGGGTGGTTTAAGTAAAGATTAAAAAAAATAGAAATTAGTCTATACAATTATAGCCTGATATTCTTCCTTATCCTGCTTAAAGAAGACTGCGTCACGCCGAGATAAGAAGCTACGTAAGAAAGAGGAATTCTGTTGACTGCCGTTGGATAAATTTCCAGGAACTTGAGATAACGTGTTGTTGCATCCTCTGTAACGAGCGGGCTTCTTCTTTCCACCTTCTGCATCAATGCCCGTGAAATGATTTTGTGGACAATGGCATCAAAACCTACAATAGTTTGCAGGAGCTCCAGCCAGTCTTTTCTTTCAAAAACAATAAGTTTACAGTCGGTCACGGCCTGAACGTAAGCGCTGGAACAAATCTGGTTATCAAAACTTTCGAGATCTACAACCAGGTTGTTTTCTTCAATGAAATATTTGGTAATCTCCTCGCTTTTATTGTTGTAGTAGCAAACGCGCAGAATTCCGTTAACCACAAATCCCACCTGTTTAGCTACTTTACCAGCTTCGGAAAAATATTCTTCTTTCGGAAGAGTTAATTCCATGGCTTTACCGGCGATAAAGTCCATCTGCTGCTGGTTGAGGTTCCCGAATCTCAGGATAAAATCAAATAATTCTTTCATGAATGCAAGGTAAGGAAAGAAAATGTTCCGGCATTTGTCATTTGGCAAATAAAAAATAAAAAACCTGTACTAATGTATGCAATCTTTTCTGTTACAATTTTCTTTTATTACCACATTTCGGGCAAAATGTAGCTGTTTCTGTTCTGTATGGTTTTCCGCAATTTTCACAATCAGGGCCATACATTTCTATAAAATGGTGCATGATAGCATTGGGATTGGTTTCTTCAAAACCTGTTAGATCATTATAATAGTCCAGCAATTTCTTAAAATTCTGTTTAAATGGGACTTTCTGTGAATTTTTTATTTCCTGAAATCCTTCGGCAAATAACTTTGATGCAATTTCTCCTTCTTGTTTATCAAGCATAGGAACATCCATTCTGCATCTCCAGCAATATCTGATTTTCATGATTTAAACATCTTTTATAAAATCCTCATATTCATAATAAAACCTTTCAAAGCCATCCATTTTGTCAACAAAAAACTGAAAAGTTTCCTGCCATGTATTTTTATTGAAAACAGAAACACCGTGTTTTTCCACCCAGATTCTGCTGATGACTTTTCCGTTCTCCAGCGTGTAAAATTCTTCTTTATGAAAATCGCCGATAAAATCTTTCAGAATATCTTCCAGCGACCAGATCTTGTTGTAATAGGCATCTCTGAAAACTTCATCTTTCATTTCGATATCCAGAGACACTTCTGCTTTTTTATTATCTGCATAAAACTTGAACGACATATCCTTGATCTTGGTATCGTATAAAATCCATTTTCTAGGAAAAGACTTTCCAAAAGCCGTCCAAAACTCTTTTTTTAACTGTTGTGCTTCCTGTTTGCTGAACATATAGCAAAAGTAGGTATTTTGAATGGAATGAAATTGGGTAAAAAAGTAAAAATCCCCAAAGAATACATGTTCTTTGAAGGACTTTTTGATTTGTTGCTGAAAGAATATTAATTTCGTTCAGTTCTTCCTAATGCTTCTGGTGTCACAGGGGTGAAAAAATTAACAAGGTTTCCATCGGGATCACGAAATAAAAGTGATTTATTTCCCCACGGCATTACTGTTGGTTCCTGAACAATGCTTCCCTTAAGATAAGCCGATAATCTTTCGTAATCGTTATCAACATCATCTACCCTGAATTCAATGATAACGCTCTGGTTTTGTTCAGGTTTTGCTACTTCATCACCGCCAAAAAACTGCAATGTTTTGGTGCTTCCGATGGCTAATGTTGTTGTTGCCGTCCGCAATTCAGCAAAATCCGGTGTGTATCTTACTATGGATAATTCTGTGATGTGTTCATAAAAGCTTATTAATCTTTCTATTTCTCCGGTAATAATGCGGACTGACAATAAATTCATTCTTCTAATATTTAATTATATCACAAAATTAGTTCGGTCTTATGACAACTATCTGTCAGCAGTATTTGGTTTAAATGAAATAAATTATAATATAGTCATAATCCATATCCGGATCTTTCAATTGATCAGCATGTTGATCCATTTAAAACAATTTTCTTATTTTTGTAGTAATGCTGTCTAAAAAATCTCAATACGCCTTTAAAGCACTGTCTTACCTTGTAGAAAAAAGGAATGACGGGCCCATTCTTATTTCCGAAATTGCGGATCATAGGAAGATCCCTTTGAAGTTTTTGGAAAATATCCTGCTTGAACTCAAAAAAGCTGGCATTCTCGACAGTAAAAAAGGGAAAGGGGGAGGATATTTTTTTAAAGAAAATCCGGAAAACGTAAAGCTTGCCAAAATCATCCGTCTGGTAAACGGGCCGATTGCACTGCTTCCCTGTGTAAGCCTTAACTTTTATGAAAAGTGCGAAGACTGTACCGAAGATCACTGTGGTCTGCATGATGTACTGATTGAAGTGAGGGATGCTTCGCTGAACATTCTGGAAAGAAAAACTTTAATGGATCTGGTGGACTGACCCGGTCCTTTTTTTTGAATTATTAGTCTACTTTTTTGGTGGGATAATAATTTTATTGGATATTTGCAATACTTCAAATGAATAAAATATGATTTCAAAAGAAGATGCAGAAACACTCAAACAGCTTTCAGCAGAGGAGGGATTGATGTTTATTTCATCACGGTTTCCGGAAACAGCTGTTTTTTCAACCTCGCTTGGTCAGGAAGATCAGGTTATTACCGATATTATTTTCAGAAATAAACTGCCGATAAAAGTTTTTACGCTGGATACAGGCCGGCTTTTTTATGAGCATTACGAACTGCTTTCACAAAACAATTCAAAATACAGGAAAAAAACGGAAGTCTATTTTCCGGATCCTTCGGATGTTGAGAAATACGTCAATGAAAAGGGGATCAACGCGTTTTACTATTCTGTGGAAAACAGGAAAGAATGCTGTTTTATAAGAAAGGTTAAACCTTTAAACCGTGCTCTTGAAAAGGCAGAAATCTGGATCACGGGATTACGCTCAGAGCAATCGGAAAACCGCGAAAATATGCCGATTATCGAATGGGATGAAGAACGCAGGCTGTACAAATATAATCCGTTAATCAACTGGAATTACCAGCAGGTTCTGGTTTATTTACAGCAGAATAACGTTCAGGAGCTGTCTTTGCATAAAAAAGGTTTCATCAGTGTTGGCTGTCAGCCATGCACAAGAGCAATCGTTGAAGGAGAAAATCCCCGTGCAGGACGCTGGTGGTGGGAAAATTCACAAAAAGAATGCGGTCTTCATTCGCATTAATTCAAAATTACTTTCAAAAATGGAAACATATAAACTAGACTATCTGGAACAGCTGGAGGCTGAAAGTATTTATATAATGCGGGAAATTGCCGCACAATTTGAAAAACCGGCTTTGCTTTTCAGCGGCGGAAAAGATTCTATTACCCTGGTTCATCTGGCCAGAAAAGCTTTTGCGCCGATGAAAATCCCTTTCCCGTTGGTTCATATTGATACCGGACATAATTTCCCGGAAGCGTTGCAGTTCAGGGATTATCTTGCAGAAACGATCGGTGCGGAACTGATCGTAAGAAGCGTGGAAGATACGATTAAAGCTAAAAAATTAGCAGAACCTAAAGGGAAATTTGCCTCAAGAAACTGGCTGCAGACGCATACTTTACTCGATACAATTGAAGAGTTCGGGTTTGATGCCTGTATCGGAGGAGCCAGAAGAGATGAGGAAAAAGCAAGAGCAAAAGAACGTTTTTTCTCTGTTCGTGATGAATTCGGGCAATGGGATCCGAAATTACAGCGTCCTGAACTCTGGAATATTTACAACGGAAGAATTGATAAAGGTGAAAATGTAAGGGTTTTCCCAATTTCCAACTGGACCGAACTGGATGTATGGAATTATATCAAGAAAGAAAATATTCAGCTTCCATCCATTTATTTTGCGCATGATCGTGATGTTATCGAACATGATGGACAGCTGATTGCCGTTTCGGATTTTATCCGAATTGATGAGCATGATACGATTGTCAATAAAAAAGTCAGGTACCGAACAGTAGGAGACATGACCTGTACGGCAGCCGTAGAAAGCTACGCGGAAACACTCGATGAGGTAGTGAACGAAATTACCGCTTCCAGAATTTCAGAACGCGGTGAAACCAGAATCGATGATAAAGTGACGGAAGCCGCCATGGAAGACCGAAAAAAGGGCGGATATTTTTAGGCTGGAAGATGGATGAAGGAAGCCGGAAGTTTTTCAATCCAATTTTTATTATATACTCATTACCCATTATTAATAAACTTAAACGTGGACATATTAAGATTTATCACTGCAGGAAGCGTGGATGACGGTAAAAGCACCCTCATCGGCAGGCTTTTGTATGACAGTAAAAATATATTGATCGATCAGCTTGAAGCGCTGGAAAAGCAATCAAAAAACAAAAATGAAAACGGAATAGACCTTGCGATTTTAACGGATGGATTACGGGCGGAAAGGGAGCAGGGAATTACCATTGATGTTGCGTACCGTTATTTTTCAACGCCCAAAAGAAAATTTATTATTGCCGATGCTCCGGGACATATTCAATACACTAGAAATATGATTACAGGGGCATCAAACTCACAGCTGATTGTCATTCTTATTGATGCAAGACAGGGGGTGATTGAGCAGACTAAAAGGCATTCCATCATTGCTTCATTATTAAAGATGAAAAATGTAGTGGTTGCCATTAATAAAATGGATCTTGTTGATTATTCGCAGGAAATTTTTAATGATATTAAAATTCAGTATGATGAGGTTGCACAAAAATTGGGACTGGAAAATGTAAATTATTTCCCGATTTCAGCGTTTCATGGTGATAATATTGTTTCAAAATCGGAGAATATGAACTGGTATGAAGGCCCTTCACTGCTTGATTTTCTGGAAACGGTTGAGGTAGGCCGTAACAATGAATTTGAATATCCGCGATTCCAGGTACAGTACGTGATCCGGCCGCAAACCGATGAGCTTCATGATTACAGAGGTTATGCCGGGGAAGTAATTTCCGGAGTCTATAAAAAAGGAGATGAAATTACCGTGCTTCCGCAAAATATCAGGACAAAAATAACCGCAATTGAAACCGGAGGAAAAGAAACGGATGCCGTTTTTGCCGGTCAGCCTGCCGTTATTCATCTTGAAGATGATATTGATATCAGCCGGGGTGATTGTCTCGTAAAGCCGGGAACTGAACCAAAAGTTGAAAATGAAATTGAAGCTATAGTCTGCTGGCTGGATAAAAAGGAACTCACCGAAGGCAGCAAATATTTTATTCAGCATAAAAGCAAACTTCTGAAGGCTCTTGTAAAAGAAATTGAATACAAAATTGATGTTAACACATTAGAAAAAATACCGGTTACTGAAAATATCAGGCTTAATGAAGTGGCAAAGATCCGGATGAAAACGGCTTCACCGCTTGTATTCGACAGTTTCGAAGAAAGCCGGAACACAGGAAATGCCATTCTGATTGACGAGACAAGCAATTCTACAGTTGGCGCTGTCATGATCTTATAGTGTAAATACAGATTTTTTATCAGCATTAAATTAAACCGCATGATCATCTCCAGGAAAGTCCAGTTCAGGCTAAATGTATTTTTTGTAACGGCCGCTGTGTTGTCGGTTACTGTTTTCACAATGTTCGAACTCGGGTATCTGGATGAACTTTTCACCATTCTTGCCAAAGATAATTATATTTTTTACTGGATGCTGCTGGTGGGAATTTTAGCTGAAACTGTTGCAGGATCTATGGGAATGGGCTACGGTGTCATCTGTACTACCACATTGCTGTTTCTCGGAATTCCTCCACATGCGGTGAGTGCAAGCATTCATTCCGCAGAAAGTTTTACAACAGCCGCCGGAAGCATTAGTCATATCAGGCTGAAAAACGTGAGTAAAAATCTGGTGAAAAGACTTGCTGTTCCGGCTGTGATCGGAGCTGTGATTGGGGCTGTTTCCTTAACGTATCTGGGAGAATATTATTCAAAAATTACGAAAACAATTATTTCTTTTTACACGCTGTATCTGGGAATCCAGATTTTCTCGAATGCTTTTAAACAAAAGCAGGATAAAAAATTAAAAAGGAAAACAAATCTTACGAGACTTGGTCTTGCGGGAGGATTTATCGATTCTTTTGCGGGTGGCGGATGGGGACCTCTGGTAACCGGAACGCTAATTAAAAATTCTTTCACACCCAGGTTTGCAGTGGGAAGTTCTACGGTGGCCAAGTTTATTTTAACGCTTACCGCAGCCATTACTTTTATTCTCACATTGGGCATTCAGCACTGGAACATCATTCTCGGGCTTCTGATCGGCGGGATCTTTACCGCACCTTTTTCTGCGATGCTTACGGCGAAACTTCCCGTTAAAAGCATGTTCGTGGTAATCGGGCTCCTCGTAATCATTATGAGTTCCATAACGATTTATAAATCTGTTTTTTAATGTAAACCACTTGTCTGTGGAAAAATAAAAGCAATAAAAATATCTTCCGTTTTGAAAATATTTTACTTTTACATCATTAAAAAAATACTATGAACATACACGTTGTTGCCGTTTTTAAATTTAATGAAAACTACTTGATGGAGGCTGTTGAGCTTTTTCAGACGCTCGTAAGAGAAACCCGGAAAGAAGAAGGCTGCCTGCAATATGATCTTATTGAAGATAAAAACAATAAAGGAACCTTCTTTATGGTGGAACTATGGGAAACCGAAGACCATCTGAACCGTCACAGCGGGCAGGACCATGTGCTGGATTTCAGAAAAGACGTATCCAAAATGCTGGAAAGTTCTACCCAGGTATATAAAGGGTTCAAAACACTTTAAAAAGGAAATAAGAACCAGTTCAAAAAATCTAAAAGGCTGTCCACAAATGCGGGCAGCCTTTTATCAGAAAAAATAGAAAGTATTATTTGAAAGTGAATTGTCAATTGTGAATTGTGAAAATTGACTGTTCACCATTCACCATTGACTTTTATTTAACGATCAGCTTTTTCGTTTCTGTTTGTCCTCCGAATGTTATTTTTACAAGATAGTTTCCGGAAGAGAGATGAGAAAGATTCAGATCCTGCTTATAAAAACCTGCCTGGTTTGTCAGTTCTGCGGAATATACTTTTTTGCCTGACATATCGAATACCTCCACATTTCCTTTATTGCTTAGCTTTTCTTTAATATCAAATAAAACAGTCACCTGTTTATCAGCTGTCGTAGGGTTCGGATAGATTCCGAAAGATGCTTTCTTTCCTGCAATTTCATTGGTTCCCAAAACAGAAGTGATATTTTTATACTTAAAATACATATTTCCGGTCTGCGAACCTTCGTTTGACGTGAAATACATTCTGTAATAGTCGGAACCTTGTTTGATATAATATACCACATCGCTGTACACGCCCATCGTTGGCTTCCACGAATGTCCTATCGCTGTAATGTTGCTTGAAAATGAAGCAGATGCAGGAAGAGTAGTGGTAGCAGTAGCCTGCGTTTCCGGCTGTACTTTCGCTACGGTAATATTTGAATTCTGAATCACACCGGACATTCTGTACTTCATGGTAGCAGGCTGGCCTGTATTTGGATCGGTGTAGGGATAATCGGTCCAGTATCTGGTGAACATGAAATCCCAGTTGGTTTTTGAAGGTTCCAGATTAGTCACCTTATCTCCTGTTGCAAAAGAGAAATAATTGAAATAAGCATCATCGGTTCCGTTGGCAATTGTTTTTGAAACCGTAGTATCCCATGAAGAATTGGCAGCATTCCATTTGGCATATTTAAAAGTGTAGCCTCCGAAATAATCGTCAATCATGAATTTATAATAGGTATTGCTCGAAATATACTTCAGGATAAAAATTACTTTTCCTTCAATGTGGTGATTTCCCGGATTATATTCGCCCCATCCGTACGTGGCTGTTCCCTGCTCGAAAGCACCTTCCTGGATGGAAGTTGTATTGTCCAGATTGTATAAAGGCGATCCGTAGGAAGAGACTGCATTCGTGGTGATGGAATTCCAGTCGTTCGGGTTGCTGGACGCCTGGTAAACTTCTATATTCTGGGCATCGTTTATTCTCGTCCCGAAGTTCATGCTGGAATTTCTGTAAAATGCAATATCCCATGTATTAGCTGGTTGAGCCACCATTGAATTGGCACTCAGGTCAAAAAATACACGGTTCTGGTAGCTTGCCCCCATCGTCATATTTACCGTTGTATATCCGTTGGCATCTGTCTGTGAGAAGGCCATCTGCTGTGCCCCTATTGCAAGCATTGAAGCGAAAAGTAGTTTTGTTTTCATAATATCAGATGTAAATTATTATTTAGAATTATTCTACAAAACTAAATAAATTATTTTTAATTGTTCTAAATAAAATATGATTTTTATCGTGTTTAAGCACAAATTCTGTTTATATTGAACAAAGAAGTGATTTTGATAGCGTATTAAATCAAAAAAGACCGACTTATGAAAATCATAAACCAGTCTTCTATATAAGGCTGTCTAATAAATTTATTTTTTAATAAACTTGGATTTAACAGCAGAACCTTCCGCAGTTTCAATAATGATATAATAAATTCCTGTCTGAAGGGTGCTGATATCAAATGATTTTCCGGATAATTTTCCATCTGCAACTTTCTGTCCGGAAGCGGAATAGATACTGATGTTTTTAGGATCTTTTTTGGTGATAAACTGTAAGGCAGTGTTATCTGAAGTCACTGCAAACTGTATAGGTTCCTGGGATTTGATCTGATTAGAAACCGAAAGGTTTGAAGCGGTATTATACACTACATTATCAATCTGTATCGCAACGTGTGTCGCCGAAGGGGTAAACCTGAAAACAATATATTGTGAAGAAGAAGCCGGAATCGTGATACTGATATTCTGAATGGTCCCAATGGTTGCTACCGTAACAGGATTGCCAACAGCAACAAATGTAGACATATCCGAAGGATTTGAAGCGAGACCGATCTGGATTGTTCCCGGGCCAGGCGACGGAGAAACTAAAGTCGTCTGGAAAGATAAGATTTTATCGCCAGCAGGAGCCACAATCTGTGGAGAAATAAGGTAAGAAGGTGCAGCACCGTTATTTCCGGCATAAGACTGTACAAACTTATTGGAAGAATTTCCATTGTCCACTGCAACAATCATTCTTGGAGATACGGGAGGAAAATCTGGAGTAGGAGAAGCTGTTATCGCAGACCATCCACCTTGTGGGAAAGTGGTGTTCCCGGCAGTAAAGCTGTCGAAATTTTCATTAAGTGTTGCAAGCTGTGCTTGAGCGGTAATCGCTGTAAATAATAAAGTTCCTAAAAGTAATTTTAGTTTCATAACATTATTTTTATTTAGAATTATTCCACAAAATTATAATTTTATTTTTAACTGTTCTAAATAAAATTATATATTTGTCAAAAATTTTTTCTCCTTATGAAAAAGAAAGTGCTTTCCATACTATCCTTATCCGTTATTTTATGGGTGAACGCACAGGAAAAAGATTCACTTAGGCAAAAAACAATCGATGAGGTTGTTATTACAGGGCAATTCATGCAACAGTCCATTGATAAATCAATCTACAAGGTTGAAGTAATTGATGTGCAGCAGATCAAAAATATGGCCGTAACCAATGTTGCCGAAGTGCTCAATCAAAATCTTAATATTTTAATAGAACCCAGCAAAAGCTCAGGAAACTCCACAGCAAATATTATGGGACTTAGTGGTGAGTACACGAAGATTCTTATTGATAATATTCCTGTGGTAAGTGATGAAGGGATGGGAAATCTTGTGGATCTTACGAAAATCAATGTCAACAACATCGAAAGAATTGAGGTGGTAAAAGGTTCAATGGGTGTGGAATACGGAAACAATGCAGTGGCCGGAGTCATCAATATTATCACGAAGAAAAATTACAGTAAAAAATTTACCGCACTGGCATCTGTACAGGAAGAAACGGTAGGGAAAGATTACGACTGGTTCAAGAAAGGAAACGGGCGCCACATCCAGTCACTGAATCTCGGGTACAGATTTAATGACAGCTGGTCCATCTCTGCAGATATTAACCATAATGATTTCCAGGGATTTAAAGGTTCGCTGAATGGCTATAAATATTTCAGTGAAAACAACGACGGAAAGCGCGGATACGACTGGCAACCGAAGGACCAGCTCACCGCAAACGGTACGATCCGTTACAGCAAAAACAATACAAGTTTCTTTTATAAGCTGAACTTTCTTACGGAAGAAATAAATTATTACAATCCTTTAGTTACGGATCTTCCTTTGGGAGGGGGAAACAGAACCTACACCGCTAACGACAAAGATTACCATACCAACCGTTGGATTCATCAGTTTAATATTCAGACAAAATTCGGAAGAATTAACTATAACGGAGATTTCTCTTATCAAAGCCAGGAAAGAAAATCACAAGTTTATACGTATGATGTTCCCAACAGACAGGAAATCTCAAGAGATCCTGAGATTACATTTTACAAATCGAATGTATTGTATTCCAGAGGGATGTTCAGTAATTTTTTGGACAATGAAAAAATTAATTTCCAGCTTGGCTACGAATTAGACCGAACAAAAGGCTTTGCCGATGCCACCACTTTTGAAAGCAATAACAACGGTAAAAATATTGAACGAGCGATCTTTAATTATGCCAATTTCCTGTCGGCAGAATGGAAGGTCAATGACTGGCTTTCATTTCGTCCCGGTGTAAGGCTTGCATTGAGCGACAGGTTCAGTTCGCAATATAACTATTCGGGAACATTACGGTTTACAACCTCTGAAAATTCGGATATCCGTGCCGTTTTCGGTTCTGCCAACCGATTTCCTACCTATGATGAATTATACACCTTTGTAGTGGATAACAATCATGACATCAGGGGAAATGAAAATTTAAAACCTGAAACGGGATATTCTGCTTCCGTATTCTGGGATTATGCTTTAACAAACAATGACAACTGGAAATTTAATTTCAGTCTATCCGGAATGTACCTGGATGTACAAAACAGGATTGAAGATGTCATCATCAACAACAGCCCGCTACAAATCACTTTCCTGAATGTAGATAATTATAAATCAATACTATTCGGAGGAGGAATTAATATAAGGAAAGGCGATCTTTCATTGAATGCGGGAGTTTCGGTTATGGGTGTTTCACAGGTTTTAAATACAGGAAACATTACTTCACCTGACGACTATAACTATTGTGCTGAAGCAAACCTGGCGGCCAATTATACTTTGCCTTCTACAAAAACTTTGTTTGCTCTTTACTATAAATATACGGGAACGCAGAGACGTTACACGCATCAGGGAAAAGAAAATGATCCGGGAGATCCGGGGCAGTATATTTTAGGGAAAATCGGGGATTTCAGCATGATGAATTTTACGGTGAGCCAGCCTTTCTTTAACAATCATTTTGAAATAAGTGCGGGGATCAAAAATATTTTCGACGTAACGAGTGTAAGAAATACCATTCAGGCGGGAGATACCCATAATGCTTCTTCCGGACTGCAGAATCTGTTCTATGGCAGAAGTTATTTTGTGAGATTAAATTATAATTTTTAAATACATTAAAAATGAAAAAAATATTCTATTGTTTGCTGATAGGAGCTTCCTTTATATCTCAGTCATGTATTAACGATAACGAAGATCCGGTATCGGTAGCAAAGATCGAGGGATCCATTGCGGAACCGAAAGTAGGAGGGGCAACACAGCCTAATCAGGTATGGATTGACCTCAGTGAAACGGATCCCGTAACGAAAGGACCTGTACAAAAGCTGACAAGAAGGACCGACTGGGATATCGCCCTTTATTCAGGAACGGAATTTAAAGTGGTGTTGAATTCCTCTATTATGATGGCCGCGGCTAAAATTCCCAATGTTACCAACTTTAGTCAGGTAACGGAAGCCACGGTTTCTACCCTGAAAAACCAGGTTCAGGTAGCCAATTTCAATCCTTCCAATGAGATTTATATCGATGATGTTAAGGGAAATTTTCCTGCTGGATATACCGCTATTGAAGAAATCAAAGCCAATGATTCTGAAAACGGAGTTTACCTGGTCAATATGGGAAAAGAAATCTACACCGGTTCGGTACCCGTTGGTTCCGTTGCGACGGGAGGCGACAGCCGAGGCTGGAAAAAAGTACAGATTGTACGTTCCGGAGAAGGATATAAAGTAAGATCTGCCGATATAGACGGAAACAATTATTATGAAATAACCGTAGCTAA
The DNA here is from genome assembly GCF_900129385.1 of Chryseobacterium takakiae. Lineage (GTDB taxonomy): Bacteria > Bacteroidota > Bacteroidia > Flavobacteriales > Weeksellaceae > Chryseobacterium > Chryseobacterium takakiae. Next base: position 80,111 of record NZ_FQVO01000006.1, read on the forward strand.
AAATGCGGCCTACAATTATAATTTTATCAGCTTAAAAAATAAAAGCGAAGTCTCCATTCAGCCCGAAAAGAAAAAATGGGATCTGTGTTTCACGGTATTCACAAACACCATTTCCGGAGCGGGAAGTTACATTTATGCAGATTTTGTAACGATAAATAATGTTGGTGGAACAGGTGCTTATGAAGTGATTGTTCCTGCAGGAACTTCAGGAGTGGAAGCGTATAATAATTTTAAAACTTCTGATATCAATTCGTCTAAATTCATTTACAATGATCAGCGCATAATCGGTTCCAACTGGAGAAATCCTGTAGGTACCAATGGTCTGGAAGTATACGGTGACCGTTTTTATATCCTGAAAGATCCCAACGGATATTATTTCAAGTTGAGGTTCACAAGACTTACCAAAGCCAATACGGACGATCAGGGGGTGAAAGATGAAAGAGGCTTCCCTTCTTTCGAATATAAGCCTTTGTAAGATTTACATTTTCTCTATTCAATAAATCAAATAAGTATATCTATGAAAAAATTCATTCTTGCAGCTTCTGTTCTTGTAGCAGTATACTCCTGCAAAAAAGAAGAGGGTGCTAAAACGGAAACCCAGACAGAAACAAAAGCGGAAACACCGAAATCCAACAATAAAATTGTAACGCTTAACGGCGGAATTACGGAAATTGTGGCGGCATTAGGCCATGAAAAAGAAATCGTGGGAACAGATGTTACCAGCACGTATCCGGAATCGCTAAAAGCTACCGCTAAAGATTTAGGACACGTAAGATCCATGACTATAGAGCCGATTATGGCGGTATCTCCGACTTTAATTTTGGCCTCTGATAAAGATATCAATCCGGAACTGATGGGGAAAATCAAATCTTCAGGAATCAAAACTGAAATTTTCAAACAGGAATTTACCGTAGACGGAACCAAAAAGCTGATTGCTGACATGGCAAAAGCCATCGGAAGTACAGATTACCAAAAGCTTAATGATAAAATTGATGCGGATTTAAAACAGATTCAGCCTATTGCTAAAAAGCCGAAAGTATTATTCATCTATGCCAGAGGAAACATGCTGATGGTATCAGGGAAAAATACACCTATGGCTTCTTTAATTGAGATCGCCGGAGGCGAAAATGCGGTTAATGACTTTGAAGATTTTAAACCTTTAACACCGGAAGCTGTGGTAAAAGCAAATCCGGACGTGTTATTCTTCTTCACCAGCGGACTGCAGGGAGCCGGAGGAAATGAAGGCGCGCTGAAAATGCCGGGTGTTGCCCAGACCAACGCCGGGAAAAACAAAAAGATTATTGCGATGGATGGCGGACTGGTTTCCGGTTTCGGGCCAAGACTGGGTGAAGCGGCTGTACAATTAAACAAACTGCTCATTGAAAACGCAAAGTAAATTATACGTTTACCTTATCATAAGTGCCATACTGCTTCTCATCATAGCAGTATGGTCACTCAATACCGGAGTCTACGACTTTGCCGGAAAATCTGCCTTTGAAGTGTTGGGAAAAGTTATAAAAGGAGATGCCAATCTGCCGTTGAGCGACAAATATGTAGTGTGGGATGTGAGAGCAGCAAGAATTATCATGGCGATCCTTATCGGAAGTATGCTTGCCGTTTCGGGAACCAGTCTTCAGGGATTATTTAAAAATCCGCTGGCAACAGGAGATTTGATAGGACTGACATCGGGTGCAACATTATTGGCCGCAATTACTATTGTTTTAGGAGGATATTTCAGACAGTATCTTCCTGAAGCCGTACAATTTTCGCTGGTGGGTATTGCTGCTTTTATCGGTTCATTATTATCCATGCTGTTAGTATATAAGATTTCCACAAGCGGTGGGAAAACTAATGTTGTCATGATGTTGCTAACGGGAGTTGCCATTACGGCTATCGGTTTTTCTGTTACCGGGTTCCTGATTTATATTTCTAAAGACGATCAGTTGAGAGATTTAACATTCTGGAATTTAGGAAGTTTGGCCGCTGCAACATGGACGAAGAATATTATTTTAGGCATTGTCCTTTTAATTTCCTACATCATTTTGTTACCTAAAGGGAAAGCATTAAATGCCATGATGCTGGGTGAAAAAGATGCGCAACATCTCGGGATTAATGTGGAAATGCTAAAAAAACAGATCATTATTATTACGGCACTCATGATCGGAAGCTGTGTCGCATTTTCAGGAACCATTGGGTTTGTCGGCCTTATTGTGCCGTATATTTTAAGGCTTTTATTTAAATCGGATTATGCTTTCATTTTACCCTTATCAGCAATATGCGGAAGTATTTTATTGTTGACGGCAGATACATTCAGCAGAAGCATTGTGGAGCCTTCGGAACTTCCTATCGGGATTTTAACGGCATTAATGGGCGGTCCTATTTTCATTGCCATTTTGGTTAAATTCAAAAAATCGCTGTCATGATAAAGGCGCATCAGATCAGTTATCAACAAAAAGAATTTCATATTCTGGATTCGGTGGATGTTCACCTCGGATATGGTGAATTTTTGGCCATCGTCGGTCCAAACGGAGCCGGAAAGTCAAGTCTTTTGAGCATTCTGGCGAATGAAGTGAAATCAAAACACCAGGTTTTATTTAAAGATAAAAACATCAGCGAATGGAAAGTAGGCGAACTTTCAAAACATAAAGCTAAATTTTCCCAGCACAATAGCAACGATATTCCGCTTGAAGTAAAGGATGTCGTGATGATGGGCCGCTATCCGTATTTCGATGCACAGCCGGCACAGGAAGATTACGAAGCCATGAATTCCATGATGTATGAAACCGATATTTTCCATCTTAAAAACAGGGAATACAACACGTTGTCAGGAGGAGAAAAGCAAAGGGTACATCTTTCCAGGGTCATGGCACAGCTTCAGAATGAAATTGCCCATAAAGTCCTTTTCCTTGATGAACCGCTTAATAATCTGGATGTAAAACATCAGTATAAAGCTTTGGAAATTATTAAAAAATTTACGAAAAAAAACAATTCTGCCATTGTTGTTCTTCATGACCTTAATCTTGCGGCACAATACGCAGATAAAATTTTATTAATGAAATCCGGGAGAATTGCAGCCTGCGGAACACCGGAAGAAGTCTTTACCGCTGAAAACATCAGCGAAGCGTATAATTTTCCCTGCACGATCTGCGATCATCCCATCACCGGCAGGCCAATGATTATTTTTGGATAATATGGAAAAAAAGGACTTGAAAATAATAGCACAGAACCTTGCGAATCCGCAGGGAGAGAAAGGGATTGAGATTGGTGAAATGATGAATGCCACCAATATCGGAATGACGCTGGAAAGCATCAAAACACTGTTAATAGAAGACAACGAACAAATTCTTGAAATCGGGCACGGAAATGCAGATCATGTGAAAAGCATTTTAAATAAAGCTGCAAACATACAATATACCGGAATCGATATTTCCGAAACCATGCATCAGGAAGCGAAAAGGCTGAATAAGCATTTTGGAGATCAGGCAGATTTTGTTTTGTATGAAGGAAAGAAATTACCATTTCAGGATAAAACTTTCGACAAGATATTTACGGTAAACACGGTGTATTTCTGGGAGCAGCCGGTTGAATATTTAAATGAAATATACCGCGTCCTGAAAGACAACGGAACGTTTGTACTCACCTTCGGACAAAAGGATTTCATGGAAAAGCTGCCTTTCACTCCGTTTGGTTTTACCTTGTACAGCAACAGTGAAATGGAAGAAATGATTTCTAAAAGTCATTTTAAAAGAATGAAAATTTCAGAACGGGAAGAGCAGATCAAAAGCAAAACATCAGAAGAAACAATAACAAGAAATTATACAATTTTAACCATTAAAAAATAAAAATAATGAGCACATTAGTACACGATCTAAAAGAAAAATGGGAAGCTCTTAAAGCAGATAATCCTCATTTGAGAATCCGTAATGCAGCTGCAGAACTAGGAGTAAGCGAAGCGGAATTGCTGGCTACAAACGTAGGAGAAGGCGTAACGGTTTTAAAGCCGGAATTTAAGGATATTCTTACCGAAACGGAACAGTTGGGAAAAGTAATGGCGCTTACCCGCAATGACGAGTGTGTTCATGAAAGAAAAGGAACGTACCTGAACGGCGATTTCAGCAGTCCTCATGCACAGCTTTTCGTGGGAGAAGATATTGATCTCAGAATCTTTCTTAATCACTGGAAGTTCGCTTTTGCAGTGGTGGAAGGTGATAAAAAAAGCCTGCAGTTCTTTGGAAAGGACGGACTGGCTCTTCATAAAATTTATTTAACCAAAGACAGCAATGAAGCTGCTTTTGATGCCATAGTAGAAAAATTCACAGCCGATGAGCAGCATTCAATCCTGGAATGCGAAGCAGTTGCTCCTAAAGCCGAAGAAAAACCAGATTCTGAAATTGATGTGGAAGGTTTCCAGAAAGCATGGAGAGAATTGAAAGATACCCACGATTTCTTCATGATGACCAGGAAATTCGGGGTGAGCAGAACGCAGGCATTACGACTGGCTCCGGAAGGTTTTACCCAAAAAATCGACAGCTCGAAAGTTGTTAATGTATTGGAAGACGCTTCCGAAAAGCAGCTTCCGATCATGATTTTTGTTGGGAATAGAGGAATCATCCAAATCCATACAGGAAATGTTAAAAAGACGCTTTGGCACCAGCAATGGTTCAATGTGATGGATCCGGATTTTAATCTTCATCTCGACGTCACGAAAATCGCTGAAGCATGGATCGTGAAAAAACCTACGGAAGACGGAGAGGTTACTGCTATTGAAGTATTTAATAATGAGGGCGATTTTATCGTACAGTTTTTCGGAAAAAGAAAGCCGGGAATCCCGGAACTTCAGGAGTGGAAAAATCTGGTCGCAGATCTTGAAAAATAAATAGTTAGATTAATTGTAAGGCCGTTTTGTTTTGTGCAGGGCGGCTTTTTTAATAATTAAATTAAAACAAAACCGTCAGATATATAAAAGACAATTTGTGCTTTCGTTACTTCGAGTAGATTTTGAAGAAATCGTATCGAGAAGTTGCACTGCGGGTTACCTTATTTATAGGTTCTCGATAATAAAATTGTTTCAGAACTTTACTCGAACAGACGGACTAATAACCGAATTGGCTGATCAAATATGAAATATTTCAAATTATAAATTGGAATAGGTCTTAAAATTAAATTTAAAAACAAAACTTTCCGATCTTTGCGTTACATTAAATAACCTGATTAGTAAAAATGAAAAATATTTTCTCAATAGTATTGCTTGCTTTTTTCTGTTCATTGAATGCCCAGAATTTCAAAGCCTACCAGTTTTATGATAAAAAAGGAAGGGAAATAAGCACTGAAAAACTGGTGAAGGAATTGGTTGATTACGATGTTGTTTTCTTTGGTGAAAATCATAACAACTCCATCAATCACTGGTTGCAGCTAAAAGTTACCGAAGCGCTTTATAAAAAGAAAAACGGACAGCTGATCCTGGGTGCCGAAATGTTTGAACGGGATAACCAGGAACAGCTTAATAAATACCTTAACGGAACTTTCGATTTCAAGACATTGAAAGATTCTGCCCGTTTGTGGAATAATTTTTCTACCGATTATCAACCGTTGGTTGATTTTGCTAAAGCTAAAAAATTACCGTTTTTCGCCACCAATGTTCCGAGAAGATATGCTTCCCAGACTTCGAAAGAAGGCCTGGAATCCCTGAATAGTTTGTCTCAGAAAGATAAGAGCTATATTGCAAAGCTTCCGATCAACGTCACCCTGGAAACGCCGGGTTATCCGGAAATGAAAAAAATGATGGGCGACCATGCGGAGGAAATGAAAGTGATGAATTTTATCTCGGCACAAGCTGTTAAAGATGCCACGATGGCGGAATCGATTCTTAAAAATATGCAAACCGGGAAAACATTTATTCATTATAACGGAAATTACCACAGCAAAGAGTTTGGGGGAATTTATTGGTTTATTAAACAGAAAAATCCCGGTCTGAAAATGGCCGTGATCTCCGTTTTTGAGTCGGAAGATCCTGAACTGAAAATTCCTGAAAAAGAGTACATTCCTACAGATTTTAACCTGGTATTGCCTGTGGATATGACGAAGACGTATTGATGGTGAGAGGTGAAAGGTAAGAGGTGAGAAGTAAGAAGTGAGAGGTGAGAAGTGAGAAGTGAGAAGTGAGAAGTGAGAAGTGAGAGGTGAGAAGTAAGAGGTGCTTTGGTATATTCAATTTATTTTTGCTGGTTGTGCGGATTACGCAGATTTTAATTTTAAAATAAAATGTTAAAACAAGTAAGATAAGCAGTAAAATATACGAAATCATCTATGGAAATCTGTGGTCATAGATATACGGAAAGGTTGCTATAATCATAAATAAAATAATACGACACGGTTTTGAAAAATTTAGAAACATCTTTTATCTTTGCTCAACATTCCGGCAACATGAAAAAAATAGTATTTTTCTTCGTCTTTTTTATAAGTCTTTTGAATGCCCAGAAGCTTAGTTCTGATGAGATTTCCATTATTAATCAAGGTGATGTAACCACAGCATTGCCTATTTATCAAACCACTGATGAAAATCAGCACAGAACGCTGCTTAATATTTCCACTGAAATTGATCCGTTAGATAAAAACACGGCAATTTTAGTCCGCAGAATGAAGCAATCTTTGCTTTCAACGGATGGAGGCGTAGGCATTGCGGCGCCTCAGGTCGGCATCAACCGCAAAGTGATTTGGGTACAGCGCTTTGATAAAGCAGGGGAACCGCTGGAATACTTTATCAATCCGGTGATTGTGTGGAGATCGGAATTACAAAATCTTGGACCGGAAGGCGACCTCTCGATTCCCGATTTCAGGGACCAGTTTTACAGGAGCAAGGTAATCCAGCTGGAGTATGTTGACCTGAAAGGACAAAAATATTCGGAGATGGTGGAGGGATTTACTGCGGTCATCTTCCAGCATGAGATCGACCATCTTTTCGGAATTTTAATTTCTGATAAAAAGGAGAAAGAGAAAAACAATTCTTATCAAAAAGTGGACGCTTTCAAAAAAACGGATTCCGTGACCAGATAAATTTAGATTAATTCTTCTGTGTGTTGATATTACTGATCATATCAATGATTTCCAGAAAGTTATTTTCTTTTTTAAATGCTCTTATCTTTTCAACAATCTCAGGATAATCTTTGAAAAGGACATAAAGGTTTTCTTTTGCCTTTTCATATTTTTTTTCCTTCATTCTGATCATGTACGGATAAGCGTATAACTTTTTGTCGGGATCAGCGGTGTCCTGAAATACAAAATTCAGATAATCTTCAGCAGTTCTTGAAATAGCATTGTATCCTCTTATTGAAGTCAGATAAACATTAAATTTTCCTCCTGAAATTACCTGTCCGAAAGTATTTTCAATTTTGGTAGGCGTACCAATCAAGGCATAATTATCTGCATATGTCTGAAAATTGTGGAGGGGTACAAATTTCATATCTCCTGAAGAAAAACTAATTAGATCATCAGGATTATATTTTACCGGATTTTCACTTTCATTTTTTCTGAATTTCAGTTTATCATTCTGGCTGGGGTACCATTTGATCTGTCCGCTCAGCTCGGATGAATCTTTAAGAGTAACTTTTCCGCTGGCAAAATCTTTTGCGAAAGGATAGTTTTGGGCATAAAAAAATAATGAGATAAATAAGAAAGTCAGTGTAATTAATTGTTTCATGAAGATAGTTTTGGGTTCACAAATGTATGAATTATGATTTAAATCTTTACCTTATAATGAGCATGATATACAGTTTTAATCATTCCGGGATTAATTAAAAAAATAAATCTGCTCCAGGAAGAAACAGATTTATTTATATAAGGATATCTTAATTATTGGTTACCGAAAGTTTCACCTCGATATTGTTCCTTGTAGCGTTCGAGTAGGGACAGATCTGGTGTGCTTTTTCCGTTAATGATTGTGCTTCTTCCAAAGAAACTCCTGGAATATTGACATCAAGCTGAACAGCCAGTCCGAAACCACCGTTTTCAATTTGTCCGATGCTCACTTCCGCAGTTACCGTTGTTTCTCCTGTTTGGGTTTTCGATAAAGAGATCACTCTGTTCAGGGCACTGTCAAAACACGCTGAATATCCGGCTGCGAAAAGCATTTCAGGGTTGGTAAAATCATCATTAGCTCCACCAAGCGCCTTCGGCATTTTAACGTCGAGGTCAAGGACTCCGTTATCGCTTTTTACATGGCCGTTTCTTCCTCCGGTTGCTGTAACTTTTGTTGTATATAAGGTTTTCATTTATTTTTCTATTTTATTTAATATTTTTAATACGCTTGTTTTAAGATCGATCCAGTCCTGCTCGGAAGCGTCGATTTTTTTAGATATTTTTTCCGGAATTTTGCAGGCTTTTGCCTTCAGTGCTTTTCCGGTTTCCGAGATAAATACTTCTACGACTCTTTCATCTTCTTTTTTCCTTTTCCTCGTAATGAAGCCTTTTGTTTCCAGCCTTTTCAGCAAAGGTGTTAGTGTTCCGCTGTCGAGATACAGCTTTTCACCGATATGGTTTACAGAAAGACCGTCATTTTCCCATAAGACCATCATTACGAGATATTGAGGATAGGTAATATCAAGCTCATCAAGGAACGGTCGGTAAAGTCCTGTGATTTCTTTTGCGATTACATACAGCGGAAAGCAGAGTTGATTTTGCAGTTGTAAAGATTCCTGTTGTTCCATGACTTGAAAATTTAGGGTTAATTATTTTTTGATGATAAATTCCTCCATAGGAATTCTCACTTTTTTCATGTGGGAAAGCCAGTCGTTTTTTTCATCGCGGTATCCCAGATACAGCAAACTTACGCTTTTTAATCCCAAAGCTTTCAGTCCCAAAATCTCATCCACCACTTCATTGCTGAATCCTTCTGCTGGAGTACTGTCGATTTTCAGTTCAGCAGCCTGAGCCATAGCGAGGCCGAGTGCAATATAAGTTTGTCTTGCCGTATGGGCGAAATGTTCGTCCGGAGTCTGTGCTCCGTATATTTCTTTAAGTTTATCGGTATAACTTGAAAAACGCCCTTTAGGCAGATCTCTTACATCGGTATGATAATCATATACTTTGTCGATTTTTTCATCCGAATAGCTGTCCCATGCGGCGAAAACCAAAACGTGGGAAGAATCTCTCATTACTTCCGGGTTTAAAGCACCTTTCACCATTTTTTCTTTCAGTTCCTGGCTTTCAACTACAATAACGCGGAATGGCTGTAAACCGGATGAAGTAGGAGCAAGTCTTGCTGCTTCTAAAATTTTATATACATCTTCTTCTGAAATTTTTTTTGAAGGATCATATGCTTTTACGGCATGTCTCCAGTTTAAATCTTCTATTAATGACATTTTGATATTTTTTATTTGCAGTAGTCTATGCAAAAATGTTGCCAAATTAAATTGTGCACAATTTAATTGTATTTTCAAATAGAATTTGATATGCATGTAATTTATTTTTCAGAACAATAAGACGTTTTGTCAGAATTTAATTGCTGACAGATACACCCAAATAATAAAAAATATCTGTAAAGGTATTCTGAACCAAAGATAGCTTATACCATCTCCCTTAAATGTAGCCTTTTGATAATCAATATGGTTAATGGCCGCATATATGTTTGAAGGAAGGATTACAATAAAAAATACAATCAGTAGCCAGCCTGTGGTAATCCTGATTTCAGGAATGAGAATTCCAATTGCCGCTAGTATTTCCAAAATTCCTGTCAGGTAAATAATTCCTGTTTTAAAAGGAATATAATCCGGCAGCATCATAGACATTCCTTTAGTAAAGATAAAATGTCCGACAGCCGTAAACATAAGCATGGCAGCCATTGCGATTCTCGCTGAAATGATCACGTTAAAATTACCACGGAACATTTTGATAGTAAATAAAGAAATAGAAAAGACAGTTAGTAAAATAAGCAATGGTTTCATTATTTTTTTAGCAAAGGTCAGAATATGAACTTTTCCGGACAATGAACCAAGGTTAATAAATTCGCTTTCGTATTCTGCTTAAGGCCTGCGGTGTGATCCCGATATAAGAGGCAATATATTTTAACGGAATATTTTTAATAAGGTGTGGCTGTTCGGTAAACAAATTCAGATAACGTTGTTCGGCCGTCTCGTCAAGTAAGGAAATTTCTCTTTTGGATTTTTTTAGAAACAATTCTTCACCGGCTTTTCTTCCGATGGTATTCCCGATTTCGGTCTGTTCATATATTCTTTGCAGATCTTCGTAAGTGATTCTCCAGAGAATGGTTTTGGTGAGGGTCTGAATGGTATATGTTGATTGTGTTTGGGTTAAAAAAGAATCATAACCGCTTACGAAGCTGTTTTCAAATACGAAAGCAAACGTTAAATCATTTTCTTCTTTCGGGATAAAAAAGCGGATAATTCCTTCTTCAACAAAGGAAAGATGCTTTTCCGTGCTGCCTGCTTCCAGGAGTAATGTATTTTTAGGAAATTCCTGACGATAAAGCTTTGAAGAAAACATGATCCAGTCTTTATCTGTCATTTTTACTGTTTGTTCAAGATAGTCCCGTATCTGTTGCATGCAGAATAAGTATTAAAAAATCTGTCCGCAACGAACAGATTGTATAGATGAAATTATTTTATAAGCAATTCCGCTTCAAAAACATCCGCAAAATGTTTTCTGATTTTTGCTTTGATATCTTCCACTTCTTCAGGGGTCAGTTCTCTTTCCAGCTCTCTTTTTAAAGAAGTGACCTGCTTGTCTTTTATCCCGCATGGAACGATGTATTCAAAATACCGCATATCGGTGTTGACGTTTAAAGCAAAACCATGCAGTGTAACCCATCGTGAAGCTTTTACGCCCATCGCACAGATCTTTCTGGCATAAGGTTTTCCGACATCCAGCCAGACTCCTGTTTCCCCTTCGGAGCGTTCTCCTTTCAGTCCGTATTCTGCAATGGTCCTGATAATAACTTCTTCCAGGTTTCGCATGTATTTATGAATATCGGTGAAAAAGTTTTCAAGATCAAGAATAGGGTAGCCTACAATTTGTCCGTATCCGTGATAAGTAATATCCCCGCCTCGGTTTACCTTTACAAAAGTGGCATCAATCTCTTTTAATTTGTCGATTCCGGCGAGCATATTTTCTTCATGACCGCTTTTTCCTAACGTGTAAACATGCGGATGTTCTACTAAAAGAAAATGGTTGGGTGTGATACTATGCTGTTCTGCAGGCAGGTCGCGGTTTTTAATTTTAAGGTCGATGATGTTCTTCATCAGAGATTCCTGATAATCCCAGGCTGACTGGTACTCTCTGGTTCCTAAATCTTCAAATTCTACAACTTTATTCTGATGTGTATTCATTTTATTTTTTGATGATACAAATTTAGTGATTTTTACGCTTTGATCGAATGGATGAAATCTATAGCCTTATTCTTCCAATCTCTATCATGAAGTAAAATATCTACAAAGGCAGTTCCTATGATTCCGCCGGCGGCTTTTTCGGTTACAGTTTCGAAGTCTTGTTTTGTTTTTATTCCGAAACCGATCATCACCGGATTTTTCAGCTGTAAAGATGCAATTCTTGAAAAATATTCTTCATTTTTTAAATCTGCATTTTGATTTCCGGTAGTTGATGAGGAGCTTACGGCATACAGAAACCCGGAGCTTAAAGAATCCAGATACAGAATCCTTTCATCTGATGTTTCAGGAGTAATCAGAAAAGTAAAGTTCAGACCGTATTTTTTTATAATATGCTGATAATTTTTTTCAAATTCAATGGAAGGAAGATCCGGAATTATCAATCCTGAAACACCGCTTTCAGAACATTCTTTACAAAAATTTTCAAACCCAAAACTTAAAACAGGGTTGATATAGCCCATTAAAATCAAAGGAATTTTGAGTTTATTTTTAATGGATTTCAATTGTGAAAAAAGCTTTTCTATTGTCATTCCGTTTTTCAGTGCCGATTCGTGAGCCTTTTGAATAACAGGTCCGTCGGCCACAGGATCAGAATAGGGCATTCCGATTTCGATCATATCGGCCCCGGAATCCTGAATAAGCTGTATAATGTCTGCAGTATCTTCCAGCTGTGGAATTCCTGCGGTGAAGTATATATTGAGTTTTTTCATTTAAAATGCTTTTTAATTTGTTTTATGCTGAATATGCGATCCGGCTTGAGCGGAGCTCTTTTTGTGCAGCGAAGCGGAACAAAAAAGCGGGAGCGGAAGACGGGAATTATCGCCCAATTATTTTATAAATGTTTTAGATAGGTTTCCATGTCCTTATCTCCACGACCGCTCAGACAGATCACAACAATATCATCTTTTTCAAATGTTTTTTTATCTAAAACGGCTAGAGCATGGGCACTTTCCAGAGCTGGAATAACTCCTTCAATTTTGGTGAGCTGAAATGCCGACTGCAATGCCTCTTCATCAGTAATGCTGAAAAATTCCGCCCGGTTTTCTGTAAACAAATTCGCGTGAAAAGGTCCGATACCGGGATAATCCAGTCCTGCGGAAATAGAGTGAGGTTCAATAACCTGTCCGTCACTGGTTTGCATCACCAGACTTTTGCTTCCATGAAGAACGCCTAACGTTCCCAAAAAAGTAGTGGCAGCAGATTTTCCCGAATCTATTCCGAAACCTCCGGCTTCGGCTGCAATCAGTTGTACGTTTTCTTCTTCTACAAAATGGTAAAAAGCTCCTGCAGCATTGCTTCCGCCGCCAACACAGGCAATAACGTAATCGGGATTTTCGTGTCCCGTCTGTTCCAGCAGCTGCTCTTTGATTTCTTTTGAAATAATACTCTGAAACCTCGCCACCAAATCCGGAAAAGGGTGCGGCCCAACGACACTTCCAATGACATAATGTGTAGTTGAGGGATTGTTGATCCAGTCTCTCAAGGCTTCATTTACCGCATCTTTCAATGTTTTGGAGCCTGAAGTTGCGGGAATCACCTCTGCGCCCAGCATTTTCATACGGGCAACATTCGGAGCCTGTCTTTGAATGTCAATTTCTCCCATGTAAACAATACACTCCAGTCCGAGCAAAGCACATGCTGTGGCAGTGGCGACTCCATGCTGTCCGGCGCCGGTTTCAGCAATAATCCTGTTTTTGCCGAGACGTTTTGCCAGTAAAACCTGCCCTATCGCATTGTTGATTTTATGGGCTCCCGTATGGTTGAGATCTTCTCTTTTAAGATATATTCTGGTATTGTATTTTTCGCTTAAATTTTTAGCAAAATACAAAGGTGTCGCCCGCCCAACATAATTTTTTAATAAATCCTGGTATTCTTTCTGAAAACTTTCGGACTCAATGATCTCCAAATAATTAGACTGTAATTCTTCTACATTGGGATAAAGCATTTCGGGGATAAATGCTCCTCCGAATTCTCCATAGTATCCGTGTTTATCGGGATTTTTGTAATTCATATTTTGGTTTTTAATGTTATATTATTTTGATTGAGCAAGTCCCGAAGGGACGGCTTATGTCAGAATTGGATGGAATCCAATTAAACTAATCCCATAAATATTTTTCGTCATATTTCATTTTGTGTTTTTCGAGAATGTCCATCAGTTCTTCCTTGTAATGGATTTGCTGGTGATGCTGTCTTTGGTTTCTGATATAATTTCTTACAACAAATAGATTTTCTTCAGTCACTGAAAAAGCTCCGTACCCATCCTGCCAGAAGAAATTTTCATATTTTTTTCCTCTAGTTTTTATCCATTTGGATGAATTTGCTTTAATTTCCTGTACTAATTTCATTAGTGCAATTTTCTTTGAAAGCATACAAAGAATATGAATATGGTTATCTGTTCCTCCAATTTGCAATGCTGTACTTTCTAAATTTTTACAAATGACCGCGATATATGAAAATAATTCCTTTTCTATTTTTTTCATCAATGAAATCTTCCCGATGTTTTGTGCTGAAAACAATGTGAACATAATTTTTTACTAATGATTGTGACATCTTTGTGTTTTTTTAATTGTTATTTAAATCGGACTTACATCCGATTCTATTGTAGGTCGTCCCTTCGGGACTCTTTTTGTTTAAAATTTTTATTTAATCGGGTTTGTATCCTATTCTGCTATAAGTTGTCCCTTCGGGACTTTGTTTGTTTTTTTAATTGTTATTTAAATCGTGCTTACATCCGATTCTATTGTAGGTCGTCCCTTCGGGACTCTTTTTGTTTAAAATTTTTATTTAATCGGATTTGCATCCGATTCTGTTATAGGTCGTCCCTTCGGGACTCGGTTTTGTGGAAATATTTGTTTAATATTTTTATTTTTTTCAGATCTTTAATGCCGGGTTTTATTTCAAAGCGTGAATTGATATCGATGGCAAAAGGTTTTTGCTTTAAGATCTTTACATTTTCAATATTTTCCAGTGAAATGCCGCCACTTAGAAAGTAAGGAAAGGGGATTTCTGCTTCATTTAATATATTCCAGTCGAAGGTTTTTCCTGTTCCGCCAAATGCTGCAGAATCGGTGTCGAAGAGGAAATAATCAACAATGGATTTATTGGTGTTTATCGTTTGCTGTAATTGATCTGATTTTTGATTTCCAATTCGTATGGCTTTAATAATTTTGATTTCAGGATATAATTGTTTTCTTAGTTCGATCATAAAACCGTTATCTTCATCACCATGCAGCTGAATGAGATTCAGTTTTGCCTTTTCTGCGGTTTCTGTCACTTTTTCTAAGCTTTCATTTACAAAAACCCCCACTTTTCCCTGATGTGCAACCTCTGAAATCTGTTTCATATTCAGGTGATTCAAAATAAACCTCGGTGATTTTTCATAAAAAATAAAACCAAGAAAATCGGTATTCATTGAAATCAGTTCCTCAATTTGCTCCAATTGTGTTAAACCACACACCTTTATTTTTAGCAGATCATTTAGTTGCGTCTCGATCATTGTTAAATTTTTATACTGTTATATTGTTACATTCAAAGCAAATTCCCTGAATGCATTTCCCGGATCTTCATTTTTCATAAAATATTCTCCCATGAGGAAACCGTCAAACCCTTTTTCTTTCAAATACATGAAATCTTCAACACTGTAAATTCCGCTTTCTGCAACAGAGAGTGTCTTTTTAGGCAGCAGATTTTTCAACCGGACCGAATGTTCCAGATCTACCCGGAAATCTTTTAAATTCCGGTTGTTAATTCCTACCAGATCTATGTTTTTGTTATAATGTTGTAATTCTTCTTCGGTATGAATTTCCAATAAAACCTCCAAGCCGAGCGTATGAGCCAGATCTGTAAACTCATCAACCTGGGAAACGGAAAGACTGGCCGCAATAAGCAGTACAATGTCTGCACCCATATTTTTTGCTTCGTAAAACTGATATTCATCCACCATAAAATCTTTTCTTAAAATAGGAATACTGATATGTTCCCTTATTGGGTATATATCTGTAGGACTTCCTCCGAAGAAATCATGATCAGTTAATATCGAGATTGCACTGGCTCCGAATTTTTGATACGCTGAAGCGACGTCTAAAACAGAAGACTGATCATTGATGATTCCTTTTGAAGGAGACTTTCTTTTGAATTCGGCGATGATTCCGCTTTTGGTTTTTAATGTT
The DNA here is from genome assembly GCF_900129385.1 of Chryseobacterium takakiae. Taxonomy (GTDB): domain Bacteria; phylum Bacteroidota; class Bacteroidia; order Flavobacteriales; family Weeksellaceae; genus Chryseobacterium; species Chryseobacterium takakiae. Next base: position 95,676 of record NZ_FQVO01000006.1, read on the forward strand.
TCCTTTAAAGAATACGTTTTTCTTCCAAAGAATGCTGAATCTTTCAACTGCTGAACGGAGATTTTCGACTTTGAAAACTCAATTTCCTCCTTTTTTCTCTGAATGATTTGGTCAAGTATATTCATAAGCATTATTTTAATAACAGTTCAAAGCTGTTTAATGCTTTTCCAGTGTAAAGACTTTCTTTGGCAAGAACCAGGCAGCTTTCATAGTTTCCGAATTTCCCTGTGTGAAAAAGCGCAACGGCAGCATTGGCCAAAACCACTGCATTTTGCTGCGGTGTTCCTCTTCCTTTTAGAATGTTTTTAAATATTTCAGCTGTTTCCGCAATAGTTGATCCCGCCTGAATGCTTTCTGCCGTTACAGGTTCAAAACCCAGATCAAGTGTTGAAAATATCTCTTCGCCTTCTTTGGTGATGATTTTGCTGTCGTGGGTAAGGCTGATTTCATCGTAACCATCCATTCCATGAACAAGAATGAAATCGCGGCTTTCCTTCTGAAGGAGGTATTGGTAAATCCTTGCAATCTCAAGATTATAAACACCAATTACTGAAAATTGCGGTTTGGCAGGATTGACCAACGGTCCCAGGAGATTAAAAAATGTCCGTAACCCAAGTGATTTTCTCAATGCGCCAACCGATTGTAGGGCAGGGTGGAAGAAGGGTGCATGCAGAAAACAGATGTTGGCTTTGTTGAGGTCTTCCTGTAATTCTTCCGAAGTTTTTTTAAAAATATAGCCTGCCTGTTCCAGAACATTTGAAGAACCTGTGAGGGTTGATGCACCGTAATTTCCATGTTTTATCACTTTTTGTCCGGTGCCGGCAACCACAAAACTCGCAAGGGTTGAGATGTTTATGGTGTTTTTCCCGTCACCACCGGTTCCTACTATGTCAATCGCATCTTTTGCATCAATATTAACCGGAACAGCCATTTGCAGAAGAGCTTCACGGAAACCCTGAAGTTCGGGTAATGTAATATTACGCATTAGGAAAATCGTTACAAAAGCGGTAACTTCGGTCATATTGAATTTATTTTGAGCAATTTCAATCATAATGGCTTTTGCCTGAGATTTGGACAACGTATGATGATTGAAAAGATATTCTAGAATCTCTTTCATTGATTTTAATTTAAATAGATTATTAATTCAGAAGAAAGTTTCTGATAATAATTTCTCCTTCCGGGGTCAGAATGCTTTCAGGATGGAACTGTACGCCATGAACATCGTAGGTTTTATGCTGCAGTGCCATGATCATACCATCTTTGTCTATTGCTGTTATTTCAAGTTCTTCCGGAAAACCGTCAGGATTTACCGCCCAGCTATGGTATCTTCCGACTTCCATTCCGCTATTGAGATTTTTAAAAATTTTGGTCTCCGGCTTTACAATTTCTGTGGATGTGGCAACACCATGGAAAATCTCAGTAAGGTTAATCAGGCTTCCGCCGAATGCTTCAGCAATGGCCTGCTGGCCGAGGCAAACTCCTAAAATGCTTTTTGTGGGCGCATATTCTTTAATTAAATCCAGTAAAATTCCCGCCTCTTCGGGGATTCCGGGACCGGGTGAAAGAACAATTTTATCGTATTTGCTAATCTCTTCCAACGTAATTTCGTCGTTCTTTACAACGTCTACTTTTGTCTGCAGAATTCTTTCGATCATCTGAACAAGATTGTAGGTAAAGCTGTCGTAATTATCGAAGACCAGAACTTTAGTTGCTGGTTGTTGGTTGTTGGTTGTTGGGATATTTTGTTTCATTTTATTTTTTTTTGTAATAGGCTATAAACCCATTTAATAACTTTTTACAGATAATTATTTGATTTAAAATTTCAGTAAACTCTTTGGCATTTATGTAATTTTGGTCGGAAGATAAATACAGCTGTGTTTCCAATTCATATAATGAACCTCTTGCGATAAACAGAAAATGTATTGTTTCTTTGTTTGTATTTCTTCCGCAACCTTCTGCGATATTTGAGGGAACAGAAATTGCAGATCTTCTGATTTGATTTTGAAGTCCGAAAATTTCTTCTTTTGGGTATTTTTTTGTTGCATTATAAACAAGATTAGTAAGTTTTCTTGATTCAATCCAAACATCAAGATTTGTGTATTCCATAATTTGTATTTATTTATTTATTTATTTATTTTGATCACTATCATGAAGTTAGCCATTACCATCAACTGATAACCAACAACGATCAACCAACAACGATCAACCAACAACGATCAACCAACAACGATCAACCATTAAATAGCTTTTCTGCTTTCTCCACTGCTTTTTTCAGGGCATTAAGCTTGTTATTCACTTCCAGCAATTCACTTTCTGGGCTTGATTTTGCGACTAATCCGGCTCCCGCCTGATAATACAGCGTATTGTTTTTGCTTAAAAAAGTACGGATCATAATGGCCTGGTTGCAGGTTCCGTTTAACCCGAAAAATCCTATGCATCCACCGTAATATCCTCTTGAATCTTTTTCATAGGTATTAATGAGCTGTAATGCTTTATGTTTTGGAGCTCCGCTTAACGTTCCCTGTGGAAAGGTTGCTGCCATCATTTCGAAAGGTTTTGTTCCTTCAGATAAATCGGCGGTAACTTCGCTCACCATATGAATAACGTGTGAAAATAATTGTATTTCCTTCAGCTTTGTCACAGTGACGTTTTTTCCAAGCTTTCCGAGATCATTTCTCGCCAAATCAACAAGCATGGTGTGTTCTGCGTTTTCTTTGGGATCTTTTTTTAAAGATTCGGCGGATTGCAAATCGGTTTCAAAGTCGCCGGTTCTTTTGAAAGTTCCCGCAATAGGATGGATAATCGCTTTGTTATCTTTAATAATGAGTTGGCTTTCAGGGCTTGAACCAAAGAGTTTGTAGCTTCCGTAATCGAAAAAAAATAAATACGGCGAAGGATTTATATTTCTCAAAGCACGATACACATTGAACTCGTCCCCTTTGAATTTCTGTTCAAATCTTCTGCTCAGAACCAACTGAAATACATCCCCTCTCATGCAGTGTTTCTGGGCTGTTTTCACCAGGTCGATATATTCTTCATCTGTAATATTTGAAATTTCTTCTCCATTTTTTTCAAACGGATAAATGGCAGAATTTTTATTTTTGATATAACTTTCCAGCGTATACATATCGGATTTTATTCCTTCGATCTGGTTTTCGATAAGATGCATTTCATCATTGTAGTGGTTGATAGCAATTACATATTGATACAGGCGGTAGCGGAGAAGCGGGATTTCAACTTCCGGACTCTGCGGTTTAAATTCAAGCTTTTCAAAGAATTGCACGGCCTCAAAGCTGGTATACCCGAAAAGACTTTGAGCGGTTTCTGCAATCGGATCATGCGTTTTTTCACATTCAAACACATTTGAAAATTCGTCAAAAATACCGGCAATATCTTTTTCTAAAGGTTGTTTTACAGGTTCTTCACCAGGAAGTTTTAGTTCATATTCTTTTAGATTTTTAATTTCAATTCCGGCGATGGCATTGATGGCAATGAATGAGAAATTATTATCCATGTTTTTGGAATCTGAGCTTTCCAGCAAAATGGTGTCTCTGAATTTATCGCGCACCTGCAGGTAAATATTCATCGGAGTCTGGAGATCTCCAAGGGTTTTTCTGGAAACGGTTTTTATTTTTATTTTTTTACTGAACATCACAGTTTTTTTATATAGTTTAAACAAAAAAAGACTTCAACGGGATACGTCAAAGTCTTTATTATATAATTTATGATTATAATCGCTGTATAAGAATCACCAACACGACAATAACTTCAGACCCGACGAAGAGTTTGAAAGCCACCACCAATTTTTATTGTTGCTGATATGAAACATGCCACAAATGTAAATATTTTTTTTAATACAAAAAATAAAATCCAGAAAATTTAATTTCTTTCTCGTCATAATAATTACAGCATGATCTGTCTTAAGAGTACTAATATTGGTGTTTCTTTTCTTAGAATATCTTTAAAATGAATATTTATCATGAGTTTAAAAGTTTATTTTTTATATTTTTGCTTAATAATTTTATAGAAAAAATGAAAAAAGTATTAGCAATTGCATTTATCGGAGGTTTATTAGTGGCTAACTGTTCTAAAAAGCCAAATCATGACTTACAAGACAGCAACACAATGTTGCCGGAACCGGACGCACCAACGGCAGTACAGCAGGATTCCAGCGCAGAAACAAGAGATACACCGGAAGCTGATGTAAATGCGGCAATGTCAGTTCCTGCTAAAGACGCAAAAGCCGATACGCTTACAAAATAATGAGAAAACTTTTTTTAGCAGGAATTATTGGGCTGTGCCTGTTTTCTTGTTCTCAAAAAGAAAATGTGCCTGTGGACACAGCATCTTCGGAAAAAACGGTTGATACTGAATCTGCGAAAAACAGTCTTTCCGGAGATCAGATCATCGAAAGCCTGGATTGTTCCGGATGTCACGCGGTTAATGAAAGAATGATAGGACCTTCTTATCAGGAAATTGCAGATAAGTATTCTGAAAAAGATATTGATCTGCTTGCTTCAAAAATTATAGAAGGCGGCAGCGGAGTCTGGGGCAGTGTACCGATGGCACCGCATCCTCAGGTATCAAAAGAAGAGGCTAAAAAAATGGTGGAGTATATTTTAATGCTAAAGAAAAAATAATCCATCCTGAAAAATAATAAAGCTGTTTCTCATTACGGGACACAGCTTTTTTTATACTTATTTAGCAATAATCTTACCTAATTTACTCCGAAAGCAGACAAAATTTTGAATTTTAAGGACAAAAACCCTTATCTTTGCGCGTTATTGAAATATAGAAATAATGCAATTATCAGAACAGGAAATTATCAGAAGAGAAAAGCTGAACAAGCTTGTTGAAATGGGGATTAACGCATTCCCGGCAGATGAATATGTAATTACAGATACTACAGAATCTATAAAACAGGATTTCGCTGATAATAAACAGGTTAAGATTGCAGGAAGATTAATGTCAAGAAGAATTCAGGGAAAAGCTTCTTTCGCTGAATTGCAGGACTCTACAGGCAGAATTCAGGTGTATTTCAACAGAGATGAAATCTGTACAGGTGAAGACAAAACTTTATACAATGAGGTGTACAAACACCTTTTAGATATAGGAGATATTATCGGCGTTGAAGGAGAATTGTTCACAACGCAGGTTGGTGAGAAAACGGTTTTGGTAAAAAACTTTACCCTTCTTACAAAATCACTAAGACCGCTTCCTCAGGCAAAAACTGATGAAAACGGAGTAGTGCATGATGCATTCAATGATCCGGAACTAAGATACAGACAGCGTTACGTAGATTTAACGGTAAATCCTCAGATAAAGGAAGTTTTCGTGAAAAGAACCAAGTTGTTCAACGCCATGAGAACATTCTTCAATGACGCCGGATATTTTGAAGTGGAAACTCCGATCTTACAGTCGATTCCGGGAGGTGCGGCTGCAAGGCCGTTCATCACTCATCATAATGCATTAGACATTCCATTATATTTAAGAATTGCCAACGAATTGTATCTGAAAAGATTAATTGTAGGTGGTTTTGATGGAGTTTACGAATTCTCCAAAAACTTCAGAAATGAAGGGATGGACAGAACCCATAACCCGGAATTTACCGCCATGGAAATCTATGTAGCTTATAAAGACTACAACTGGATGATGGATTTCACGGAAAAATTGTTGGAATTTTGTGCGATTCAGGTAAACGGGACAACGAAAGCAACTTTCGGAGAACATGAAGTGGATTTCAAAGCACCTTATCAAAGAATTTCGATGACGGATGCGATTTTGAAGTTTACAGGCTTTGATATTACCGGAAAAACAGAGCAGGAATTGTTTGATTTTGCCAAGTCTATCGGGATTGATGTTAATGAAACGATGGGTAAAGGAAAACTTATTGATGAAATTTTCGGTGAAAAATGTGAAGGCAACTTCATTCAGCCGACTTTCATTACCGATTATCCTATTGAAATGTCTCCATTGACGAAGAAACACAGAAGCAAAGAAGGACTTACTGAACGTTTTGAATTGATGGTGTGTGGAAAAGAAATTGCCAATGCATATTCTGAGCTGAATGATCCGATCGATCAGAGAGAACGTTTTGAGGACCAGTTAAAACTGTCTGAAAAAGGAGATGACGAAGCAGGTCAGTTCATTGATGAAGATTTCCTTAGAGCTTTGGAATACGGAATGCCACCAACATCAGGATTAGGAATCGGGATGGACCGATTAATCATGTTCTTAACAAATAATGCCTCCATCCAGGAAGTATTGTTCTTCCCGCAGATGAAGCCTGAGAAAACTGTTCCTCAAGTCGAATTAGGTGAAGACGAAAAAGTGATTCTAGAAATTTTAAACGCTCAGGAAGAGCCGTTTTTATTGGCAGAAGTGAAAGAAAGAAGTCAGCTTTCCGGTAAAAAATGGGATAAAGCGTCTAAGACGTTAACAAAGAATAATCTGGTGAAAGTAGAAAAGATTGATGACAATCTTTTGATGAAACTGGTTTAAGATTTTATTTTTATATAATTTAGTTCCGGCGGAAGCGAAGCTTCCGCCGGAACTTTTTTAAACAGACGCAAACTATTTTTGCTGATTTTACGTTTCCATTAAAAACTATCAGATGAAAACTCTCGTATTGCTGGTTTTTTGTTGTATCAGTATCCAATCACAAATGCTTACTTCTGTCTATTTCGACTATGACAGTTATACACTCACGAAAGAATCCCAAAAGAAATTAGATAGTTTGGCAAACCTGAAAAGCAATCTGAAATTCAGGATTTTCGGAAACTGTGACATCTCCGGAAGCTCAGAATACAATAAAAAGCTGTCTGAAAATCGGGCAAGCGCGGTCAGCAAATACCTTCAGGCAAGAATCGGAAATACGATTGCTTTGGAAAGTGTGGTTGGCTTAGGAAAAGAAAAGCAGATCAATGACAACAGTACCGAAGAATTACGCCGTAGAAACAGGAGAGTAGATATTTTTGTTGATCAGGTACTGATGGCTGGAGAAATAAAATCCGGCCGGTCATTTGAAAGTTTTTTCAGCAAAAAGGTGTCTGATATGAAAGTCGGAGATACCTATTCTTTACCGAATGTCAATTTTATCGGAGGCCGTCATGTCTGGTTCCCGAAAGGAAATAAGATTCTAATTCAGCTGGCTGATGTGCTGAAAAATAACCCATCTCTTGAAGTTGAGCTTCAGGGACATATCTGTTGTGATTACGATAATTTTGACGGTGAAGATCTTGATTTGAAAACTTTTAATCTTTCCTGGACGAGAGCTAATGCGATCAAAGAGTTCCTTGAAAAGCAGGGAGTAAATCCTCGACAAATTAAAGTTACCGGAATGGGACATCTCAATCCCGTCGTTTATCCTGAACGTACTGAGGAAGATATGATAAAAAACAGAAGAGTGGAAATTGTGGTGCTTAAAAAATAGTGGATTTCGGGCGGAAGCGAAGCTTCCGCCCGAAATCCACTCCAAATCAAATTCATTATCAAGGATTTGTTTCGTGACCTTTATTATTAATTTCGTCTCAGTTTGCTGAATGAAGCCATCAGATAAAATAAAAACGGTAGAATAAAGATAGACCCCAAGATCAATGCCCATCCTAAAGCGGAGATGGTTTTCGGAGCTGCAACATGCTCCAGCAAAGAAAGATGCTGACCATTCCCAAAAAGAATAATATTGGGATTATGCTGATAGGTTGCGGCCACTAAAATCATAACAACCTGGAATCCTGCTAATGCTCTTACGGGAAGAAGTTTCCTGGTATTCATGGCTCTCAGGATCAATACCAGGCAAATGGTTGCAAAGGCGGTTGCCATAATTCCCAGGGGTTTTGAAAAGACCCACATGATTAAAGGAATATCGGAGAGATAAGCTGTTAAGAAAACCAATGCTCCGGTAATGACTACAAAAATCATGGTTTGCTTGGATTTTTTAATCATTAAATTAAGTTCCAGTCGGTCAACTGTTTCTCTCAAGGCAAAAATAGAAGCCAGATAAGCGCAGATGGCAGCTGTGAACAGTCCTACAGCAACGCCAAACCAATTCAGCCAGCTGAAAATATATAAATCTAAAAAGCTGGTAGCATTAGGATTGATCGAATGGGAAATCGTAGCGGCAGCAATTAATCCCAGGAAAAACGGTGTCAGCAGACTCGAAAAATAAAAAATTTGGGTGTACAGCCTCTGCCATTCATCTTTCACAGCATCATAATGCCTGAAAGTAAATGCCGTTCCTCTTGCAATAATGCCGATGAGCATTAAAACCAATGGGATATGGAGATACGTTGACAAAGTGGTATAAATTTCAGGAAAACCAACAAAAAGAATAACGATAGCAATGATCAGCCACATATGATTGGCTTCCCACACCGGAGCGATCGATTCATACATGATCATCTGCGTTTTCGGACGGTTCTTTTTTCTCGTAAAAAGCTCTACAATTCCTGCCCCGAAATCTGCTCCGCCCAAAATCACGTAAAGACAGATCGACAGCCAGAGAAAACCTATAACTACGTATATCATAATTTTTTTTGTTTAGCGTTAAACTGAGGATCGGTAGGGTCATAAAGTTTCGGAACCATTTTGATCTGCCTGGTCAGAAGGAAAATAATGACGAAAGACAGCGAAACAAAAACGGCAGTAAAGAAATAGAACGAATATTGTATTCCGGGCATTGGTGTTACGGCATCCACAGTTTTCATAATTCCGTAAATAATCCAGGGCTGCCTCCCCACTTCCGTTACGGTCCACCCGGCTTCAAGCGCAATATATCCGAATGGAGTTGCTGTCAAGAATGTCCTTAGCAGCCATTTTCTTTCCAGCCATTCTTTTTTGAAAAATGCAGCGTACAAATAAATAATTCCTATAATAATCATTACAACCCCAAAGAAAATCATGATCTGAAATGCAAAATGGACAACAGCAACCGGCGGCCATTCATCCCTAGGAAAATCTTTCAGTCCTTTTACTTCAGAATTAAAATCATTGCTCACGAGAAAACTTAAGACTTTAGGGATTTTTATAGCATATTTTATTTCTGCTTTTTCTTCATTCGGAATACCTCCAATTACAAAAGCTGCACCTTTTTCTGTCTCAAAATGTGCTTCCATGGCAGCGAGTTTTATAGGCTGTCTCTCTGCCACGGATTTCGCGGCAACATCACCACTAAGAGGTGCTCCAAAAGCTCCTATTAATGCGAATCCGGCAGCAATTTTAAAGGCTTTGGTGTGAAATTCAACATTCTTTTTGCGAAGGATCATATAGGCATGAACTCCCGCAACAGCAAATCCTGTGGCACAAAATGCGGCAACCGTCATATGCAGTGCCTGCGGAAACCAGGCATCATTAAACATCGCTTTGATAGGGTCTATATTCAGGTACTGTCCGTTAATATAATCAAAACCGGCAGGAGAATTCATCCATGCATTGGCCGCAACTACTAAAATTCCTGAAGCTAAGCCACTGATCCCAACCAGAAAGCCGCAGAACCAGTGAAACCATTTATTAAACCTGTCCCAGCCGTATAGAAAAAATCCTATGGCAATCGCTTCTATAAAAAAGGCTGTTCCCTCCAGGGAAAAAGGCATCCCGAAAATAGGACCAGCGTGTTTCATGAACTGCGGCCAGAGAAGTCCGAGCTCAAAAGAAAGCATCGTTCCGGAAACTGCTCCGGTAGCAAAAAGTATGGCGACGCCTTTGCTCCATGCTTTGGTGAGACCTTTGTAGATTTCATTATTTGTTTTTAAATATTTCCAGTGGGCAAACGCCATCAGAAAAGGCATAACCATTCCCACACACGAAAAAATAATATGAAAACCAAGGGACATTGCCATTTGGGCACGGGCTGCAAGGAAATCGTCCATAAATATAATTTTAAGTAAATAAATGTAAGGATAAATTGCCTATTTACGAATATGATTTCCGACAGTTATTATTCAGATTGAAGATTTTAACTTTGTATTTTTTATGGCTAAATTCTATTCCGTTTCTGTGGAAAAGTCTATAGGTTTTTGACACATTTTAACTTTCATACCTCGAAAAAAATCACGATATTTGTGGGTCTTTGCATTTAGCAAAATTTTTAATATTTTATATGAGTCAGAAACAATATACAGCTAGTAGTATTCAGGCATTGGAAGGGATGGAACACGTTCGTATGCGTCCTTCAATGTACATTGGTGATGTAGGGGTAAGAGGCCTGCATCATTTGGTTTATGAAGTAGTGGATAATTCTATTGACGAGGCTTTGGCAGGATACTGCGACACCATCTTTGTCAGCATTAAAGAAGGAAACGGAATTGAAGTAAGTGACAACGGTAGAGGTATTCCGGTAGACTTCCATGAAAAAGAACAAAAATCTGCTCTTGAGGTTGTAATGACTAAAATCGGGGCCGGAGGTAAGTTCGATAAAGATTCGTATAAGGTTTCCGGAGGTCTCCACGGTGTTGGGGTTTCTTGTGTGAATGCACTTTCCAATGAAATGGTAACAACCGTTTACAGAGATGGAAACATTTATCAACAGATCTATTCCAGAGGAAAAGCACAAACCGGTGTTGAAGAAATCGGGAACAGTGACAAACGAGGAACCAAGCAGTTCTTCCAGCCGGATGATACTATTTTTACCGAACTGGTTTATAACTATGATACCTTAGCAACCCGTTTAAGAGAACTTTCTTACCTTAATAAAGGAATTACGATCACCTTAACGGATGAAAGAGAGAAGCTTGAAGACGGATCTTTCAGATCTGAAGTTTTTCATTCCGAAGGCGGATTAAAGGAATTTGTTGCCTACATCGACGGAAACCGTGAATCCATCATGGAGAATGTAATCTTCATGGAGGGCGAAAGAGATGATATTCCGGTGGAGGTAGCCATGCGTTATAACACATCATTTACTGAAAATCTTCACTCGTATGTTAATAATATCAATACGCATGAAGGAGGGACTCACCTTGCGGGTTTCAGACGGGCTTTAACGAGAACCCTTAAAAAATACGCCGATGATCTGGGCATTCCGCAAAAAGAAAAAGTAGAGGTTACCGGTGATGATTTCCGTGAAGGATTAACAGCTGTGATTTCTGTAAAAGTGATGGAACCTCAGTTTGAAGGACAAACTAAAACTAAACTCGGTAACTCAGAAGTTTCCGGTGCGGTAGATAAAATCGTAGGGGAAATGTTAACCAATTTCCTTGAAGAAAATCCTACTGAAGCGAAGCAGATTGTTCAAAAAGTGGTTTTAGCGGCAAAAGCAAGACAGGCAGCAAAGAAAGCCCGCGAAATGGTTCAGCGAAAATCTCCGATGGGAGGCTCCGGACTTCCGGGAAAATTGTCTGACTGCTCCTCAAAAGATCCTGCAGAATCTGAAATCTTCCTTGTAGAGGGAGATTCAGCAGGAGGAACGGCAAAACAGGGCCGCGACAGATTCTTCCAGGCGATTCTTCCATTAAGAGGAAAGATTCTGAATGTTGAAAAATCAATGCTTCATAAAGTATATGATAACGAGGAAATCAAAAATATTTATACCGCTCTTGGTGTTTCCGTTGGAACAGAGGAAGACAGCAAGGCATTGAATATGGCTAAGCTGAGATATCATAAAATCGTAATCATGACCGATGCCGATATCGACGGATCTCACATTTCTACCCTGATCCTGACTTTCTTCTTCAGATATATGAAAGAGCTGATTGAGAACGGGTATATTTATATTGCCCAGCCGCCTTTGTATTTACTGAAAAAAGGAAACAAAAAAGTATATGCTTACAACGAAAAGGAGCGTGAAGAATTTACCCTCGAAATGTCTCCGGACGGTAAAGGAGTGGAAGTGCAGCGTTACAAAGGTCTTGGAGAAATGAATCCTGAACAGCTTTGGGAAACAACTCTTAACCCTGAACACAGAATCCTTAAGCAGGTAACTATTGATAATGCCGTAGAAGCGGACAGTGTTTTCTCCATGCTTATGGGAGATGAGGTTCCTCCGAGGAGAGAATTTATTGAAAAGAATGCAAAATATGCAAAAATTGATGCATAATAGAATAGCATTTAACATAATAAAAAGGCCTCAATAAATGAGGTCTTTTTACTTTTATTTTAATTCTTGTTTAACATAAAAAAATAATTATAACACTTAATGGGATTTTCTTATTTTTGCTAAATTTTAATAACCATGATTAAAATACTTTGTACCGTAGCTCTTTCCACAGCATCATTGTATTATGCACAGAGCTTTCCTGCTTCGGCAATTCCTGAAAATTTGAAGAAGAATGCAGACGCAGTTATCAGAAAAGATTTCACTACTGTTCAGATCAATAAGATCGATGATATCAGATACCAATACTATACCGTAACAACAGTTCTTAATAAAGATGGAGATTCGGATGCGCAAGTGTTCATCCCCTATGAAAAAGGAAACAGTATTTCCGATGTGAAGGTGAATATCTATGATGAAGCCGGGAAAAAAATAAAGTCTTTTTCCAAATCCGATTTCAGTGATTTTGCCAACAACAATCAGGGAACATTTTATTCGGACAGTAGGGTGATGGTTATGCCTTATATGGCCACACAATATCCTTACACCGTTGAATTTTCTTACCAGATCGGTGATGAAAATACGGTGTTCTTACCGGATTTTACTCCTTTCAGATCAACGAAAGTGTCATTGGAAGAAGCGCAGATGAAAATCATTAATAAATCCGGAATAGACCTTAAAACAAAAATTTATCCGTCAGCCTATAATTATACTGCCGTAACTGAAAGTGAAAGTGCTGGCGAAAAAACCTATACCTATAAAAATGTTCCGGCTATAGATGACGTATTTTTACTGCCTCAACCCGTAAAAATTTTACCCAAAGTAAGCTTTGCTTTAACGAAATTCAACCTTGAAGGAAAGCAGGGAAGTATCAACAGCTGGGGAGATTTTGGAAGCTGGTATTACAATAGTATCTTACAGCCGGTTTCCGTATCTACACCTGCTATTAAAGCTGAAGTAATGAGCCTTGATCTTAAGGGAACAACAGAAGAAAAGGTGAAAAAATTATATCAGCATATGCAGGCTAAAACAAGATATATCTTTGTTGCGCTTGGGATAGGAGGATGGCAGCCTATGCTTCCTGATGAAGTGCAGAAAAAAGGATATGGTGACTGTAAAGGGCTTACCAATTATATGAAAACTTTGCTGGATGAAGCCGGTATTCCTTCGTATTATTCAGTGGTCAATTCAAATGCTTCGCCTGTATCTTTTGATAAGGATTTCCCAAAGATGGGTGGCAATCACGTTATTTTAATGGTGCCAACAGAAAAAGGAAATATATGGCTGGAAAATACTTCTCAGCAAGTGGCATTTAATCATTTAAGCTACAATACAACGGCAAGAAACGTTCTTTCGATCAGAAAAGATGGAATTGAACTGATTGATACTCCGGATTATTCCGCTGAACAAAGTAAAGAAAAACAGAAGCTTACAATCAAAATCAATGAAGATAACAGCATTCTCGGTGAAGGAAGTTTTTCTTATACCGGAATTCAGTATGATAATAATCTTGCTCTTGCTTCCATGTCTTCAAAAGAACGAACCGAAGCGGTAAAAAGTATGTTGGATGTTTTGCATTTCGAGAAAATTGAGATGAAAAATTTCCTGAATGATAAAGATAATGCAGTTGCGAAATACGACCTGGATTTCAAAGCCAACAATTATTCTAAAAATGCGGGAAACAGTATTATTTTCAGAGCAGTTCCTATTTTTTCGAATAATGTTTATAAAAATGAAGAAAACAGAGAATTGCCTTTCGAACTAAGACAATCTTTTGAAGATGAATATGAAGTAAGCTTTATCCTCCCGCAGCAATATAAAGTAGAAGAGCTTCCCGAAAATGTTGTGTTGAATTCAGAATTCGGAACCTATAAGCTGAGTTTTGTGAAAAACGCAGAATCCCTGAAGGTCACAAGATCCATCAGAATCAATAAAGGTATTTACCCGAAAGAGAAATATAATGATTATATCAATTTCAGAAAAAAAACAATTAACATAGACAACTCAAAAGTTTTAATATCTAAAATTTAACATGAAAAAAATAGTATTCATCGCTCTTTGCTCAGCTCAATTTATTTTTGTGAATGCTCAAAAACATAAATTTCTCGATCCTCCAAAATTCAATGATGCAGATTTATCGAAACAGAAATCAACTCTGGATGAAAATGCTCCGGCGGAAATTCTTTACAGATCATTACATTTCAGTATTGATAACACCACCGGTAATCTCATCAAAAATACATTTTACAGGGTAAAAATTTATGATAAAGATAAAGCTGAAGATTGGTTGAATGTCGAAATACCGCTTTATCAGAACGGAAGTGACCAGGAATCACTTTCCAAAATGAAGGCATTTACCTATAATCTTGAAAACGGAGCTGCGGTTGCCACCAAAGTTGACAAAACATCAAAATATAAAAGTAAAGAAAGCAAAAATATTTCTATCAGCAAGCTTGCATTCCCTAATGTGAAAAACGGGTCTGTTATTGAATATCAGTATGAAGTGATATCACCCTTTCTGTTCATTATTCCCGAAATTTTGATTGAAACGGATACCCCTTCTCTTTACACGGAATACATTTTGGACAGTCCGTCAAATATTGCCTACAATCTTAACTATACTGGTTCTTTGCTCCCAAAATATAAAGAAGTTGATGAAAGGCTATTGTATGGAGCAAACTACAGAACTTATAGGTTTGCTTATGAAAATTTGAAATCATTCAAAACGGAAAAGTTTGTAAACAATGACAGAAATTACAGAACAAAAATAGGTGCTGAGCTTCACTCTACAAATTTTAGGGAGCTGAAACTCTATTCTTCATCATGGGAACAGATTAAAGAACGTCTTTATGAAAGTGAAGATTTTGGAGGAGAGCTGAAGAAAACAAAGCTTGCCAAAGATAATATGCCGGCTAATATTGCCGGTATTTCCAATGAATTGGATAAAGCCAATGCCATTTTTAATTATGTAAAAAATACTTTTACCTGGAATAAAGATGCAGGCCTGTATGTGGAAGACGGTATTAAAAAAATGCTCGAAACTAAAACAGGAAATGCTGCTGAGATGAATCTTTTCCTGGTAATGTTGCTTCGTGAGGCCGGTTTAAAAGCAGATCCTCTTGTTATTTCTACGATAGGTAACGGATTGATCAATCTTGCTTCTCCCAATGTTTCTAAAATGAATTTTGTAATTGCAGCAATCCAGACGAAAGACGGTATTCATTTGTTTGATGCTACGGTAAAACAGTCGTCTATCGATCAGCTTCCTCCAAGAGATTGGAATCAATTCGGGATTCTTATCTCTAAAGATAAAGTTCAGCAGGTTACCATGAGCAATGCCAAGGCAAGCTTTACCTATCTCACGGCAACGGCTAAAATTAATGATGACGGAAGCATTTCCGGAAGTTATTCAGACAGAGATACCGGAACGTATGCTATGTTTGCCAAAGAATTCTACGATGAAAACGCCGATAAATACAAAAAACAATACAAAGAGAATTTCTCTATAGACTTTACTGATATTGATTCTAAAGTTATGGAGAACGGTGATTTTGAAAGTACCATGAAGTTTTCATCCGAAAACCTGATAGATAAAGTAGGAAAGAAAATCATTATTAACCCAATGCTTTTCCTGAATAAGAATTCCAATGAATTTGATCAGACGGAAGAGAGAAAATACATGATTGATTTTACTACCCCTTTTACGCGGGTCAAAAAAGTTGTTCTTGAAATTCCGGAAGGATACACAATTGAAGAAATGCCTAAAAACAAAAAGATAGTGACGGAAGATAAAGAAATCGAGTACAGTTATATTGCCGAGAAAAAAGGGAATAACCTGGAAATTGTTTCTACTACAAAAGTTTTGAGCCCAAATTATCCAAAAGAATATTATCCTGCATTCAAACAGATTTGGGGCGTGGCATCCAAGCAGGAAAATCAGGTAATAAGCCTGGTGAAAAAATAAAACAATATAATTTTTAAAATAAGTTGAAAACCATTCATTTTTTGAATGGTTTTTGCATGTATGTAGAAAAAGGATTATGAAAAACAGTATAGCCGCTCTTGCTCTTTCAGCGCTTTTTATCGTTTCATGTAAAAAAAACGAAAACAGCAGCACGGAAATTATTAAGAATGACTCTGTTCACACAAACACATTTACGGTAGATTCTGTAAAAGTGAGTGATTCTTTGAAATTGAGCGATTCCCTTAAGGTTAAATTTTCAGCTACAATGCTGGTATTTCCTGATATTAAAAACAAAACGCTTCTGGACAGTATTTATTTCGGAGAAAAGAACATCCGTGATTTTTCGAAAAACGGCATTCTAACATGGCTTGAAAAAGATAAAACCGAATACTTCAACACTATTAAAAAAGATTCCAAAGACTGGATTTCAGATATAAGTTTTTCCCAGGAATGGTATTCCGATAAAGCAATGAAGCTGAAATCAAAGCTGCACGATTATTTGCATATTCAGTATATCTGGAGTTCTTATGAAGGAGGTGCTCATGACAATTATGGTTTTTCGGAAAGAGTATTTGATGTAAAAAACGGTAAAAAGCTTCAGCTAAAAGATATTACCAGCATGTCTGTCTCAAAAATTGAAGCTTTGCTGCTGAAAAACATTAATAAAATAAACAGCGGAACTACAGATAACACCGGAGCAGTAAATAATTCGGAAATGCTTTTGGTAGATGTGATTCCTGCAACGGAAAATTTTTATTTTGATGAAAAAAACCTGTATTTCCATTACAGTCCTTACGAAATTGCCGCCTTTGCTGCAGGAGATATTACCATTCCTATTTCATGGACAGAGCTAAAAGGAACCATCAATCCTGAATTCGAAAAAAGAATGGGGATAACCTATTAGCCAATATTAAGATCAATGCATAAATGATGAAAAAAACGTATGTCATATGGATGTTGGCTTTGATTTCAGTATTTTTTGCCTGCAAAGAATTTGGAAATGAAAATAAAAATTCTGAAAAAAACGGATTTGGAAGGATTAATATAGATTCTGCCATAGAAGAAGATACCCTGCAAATTTCTGATTCGGTGGTATTGCGCTATTCATCTAAGGTGTTGTGGTTTCCCGATCTTGAAAATAAAAAACTTCTTGCACAAATTTATTCCGGGAAAAAAATATCAGATTACTCCAAAAATGGACTTCAGGATTATATTGATAAAGAAAAAGAATCCGTTTTTGACCGAACTAAAAACTCTCGTGGACTGCCGGATGTAAAACAGCAAAAGCAATGGTCTTACATCTCTCAGATGAACGTGCGTATGAACAGAAATAATTATGTAGCTATTCAATATTATAACAGTCAGTTTCTGAATGAGAGTAAAGTTCAGTATCATTATGAAGAAAAAGTTTTCGATTTTAAAAATCAGAAAAAGCTTGAATTATCAGATGTAGTAGTTCTTTCTGAAGAAACCATCCGAAGAATATTAAAACTGAGCCTTGAGAAAACAACCATGATGCAGCAGATTAAAACCTATGACCGGGAGGCCTATGCTGTTCTTTCTTCTATTACCTTTCCGGTGACCAAGAATTTTTATTTTGATGATTCCAACCTGTATTTTCATTACAATATGAATGAGATCAGCCATAATTATGATATCGGAGATATTATTCTCACCATTTCATGGGAAGATCTAAGCGGATATATTAAGCCGGACTTTGCCAGAAGAATGAAAATTAACTGAATTTAATGCTTTCTAATCTGAAAGCATTTTTTATTTTTGCATCAATGGAAAAAGTAGCCTTCATTATCAATCCCTTTTCGGCCAAGAGAAACTATCAGCCGTTTCTTACTGAACTGCATGCCAAGGTGAAAACTCCTTTGTATTATATTTCAGAATCCATTTTGGGAACAGACGATTTTATTCGGAACCATTTTTCTGAAGTTGATATTTTTGTAGCGATAGGAGGAGACGGAACTATTTCAACGGTAGCCCGTAATCTCATCAATACACAAAAAATTCTGGCTATTTTTCCGGCAGGCTCCGGAAACGGATTTTCCAATGAGACCAATTTCAGCAGAAATCTTGATGAACTTCTAGAAAAGCTCAAAGGAAAGAAATCCAGAAAAATTGATACTTTTACCATCAACGGAAGACTTTCCATTAACGTTTCCGGCACCGGTTTCGACGGAAAAGTGGTAAAAGAATTTGAAAAAACAACGCGGGGTTTTAAAAATTACATTAAAGTTTCCCTCAAAACATTCTTCAAATATAAGCCCAAAAAAGTTAAATTTTTGGATGAAAAGTATAGAGAATATGATGGTAAATACCTCATGGTAAATATTGCCAACACGCGCCAGTTTGGGAATAATGCGTACATAGCACCCCATGCTAGCAAAAGTGACGGACTGGTGGATATGGTTTTGGTTAAAAAATTTCCGATCACGTATTCCCCGCTATTTGCATTCAGAATGTTTACCAAAAAACTGAAAGATGACAGCTATATTACGTATCTCCCTGTATCAGAAGTGGAATTTAAGGTAAATACCAAAAACTGGCATATTGACGGTGAATTCAATAAGATAAAGTCACCTATTCATGTAAAAGTGCAGCCTTCGAGTCTGAATATTTTAATTTAAATACGGATATTCCTATTCAAATGAATTTTTTCTATTAATTTTTAGTAGCTATTTGATTACATCGAAAAGCGATATATATTTTATTGGAAGCTTTGGACTCCGTCGAATTGTATTTATCATTTTTTAAGGAGCAATTTGATTACATCGAAAAGCTATACTTTTATTTTTATTGGAAGCTTTTTCTCGCTTTCGCTACTCGCTTTTCCGGTATTCGGCGGCGGCGAAGCCGCCGCCGAATACCGCAAGCTCAGACATATCGCACGATTGAGACTAAAATGGCAGTTTATACAAGACCAGATGCATTCATAAGCAACTAATGATGAACTATACCTCAAGCTTTTTTTCAATATTAGCGGGATGATTCAAAGAATACTGCAGCTGATCCTTATCCAGTTGTTTTTCCCAGTTGGCAACTACAACCGTTGCTACGGAATTGCCGATTACATTGGTTAAGGCACGGCATTCACTCATGAATTTATCAATTCCCAAAATTAAAGTCATTCCCGCAATAGGAATTTCAGGAACAACGGCCAACGTTGCAGCTAATGTCACAAAACCTGCTCCGGTAACTCCTGCAGCGCCTTTTGAGCTCAACATCGCTACTAACAGCAGCATAATCTGCTTTTCAATCGGAAGATGAATATTGAGAGCCTGGGCGATAAATAAAGATGCCAGGGTCATGTAAATATTAGTGCCATCCAGATTGAAAGAATATCCCGTTGGAACCACCAATCCTACAATAGCTCTTGAACAACCCGCTTTTTCCAGTTTTTCCATAATTCCGGGAAGTGCAGATTCGGACGAACTGGTTCCTAAAACCAATAGCAGTTCCTCTTTAAGGTAATACATCAGTTTGAAAATATTAAACCCATTATACCAAGCCACAGCGCCTAAAATTAATACCACAAACAATGCGGAAGTAATGTAGAAAGTTCCCACCAGAAATAGAAGATTCAAAACAGAATGAAGCCCATATTTGCCGATTGTAAATGCCATTGCCCCAAATGCCCCAATCGGAGCCAGCTTCATCAGCATATGAACAATTTTAAAAACCGGCGTGGAAAGATCTTGCAGGAATTCGGTTACTTTCCCGCTTTTTTCTTTTGTTAAAACCAAAGCAATCCCCATCAAAATGGCTACCAGAAGAACCTGAAGGATATTTTCTCCCACCAGCGGACTGAAAAGTGTTTCGGGGATAATATTCATGATGAATCCGGTAAGGGTAGATTCATGTGCTTTCTGTTGGTATTGCGAGACATCTCCGGAAAGGGTAGCAGGATCTATATTCAGTCCATGGCCAGGCTGTAGAATATTTCCAACTACAAGCCCGATAATCAGTGCCAATGTTGAAAAGGTTAAAAAGTAGATCATGGCTTTAATGGCAATTCTTCCTACTTTTTTCAGATCTGTCATATGGGCAATTCCTAATGTAAGGGTGATGAAAATTACCGGAGCAATGATCATTTTTACCAGTTTGATAAATCCGTCACCCAAAGGTTTCATTTTTTCTCCCAGTTCGGGATAATATCTTCCTAAAAGAATTCCGGCAATTATAGCGACCACCACCTGAAAATAAAGCTGCTGATAAAGTTTTTTTGCTTTCAATGAAATTGTTTTGAAGAACGGAAATTATGAAAAAAATACTGTTTATGATGATAAATATCAGTAAAAGTTTCGGCGGAGCCTTTGGCTCCGCCGAAACTAAATCATCAAAATTCTTGAAGAAAATACTCAAATTGTTATTCCACCGCTACAGAATCATCGCCTCTGCCATCCGCAACAGCATGGATATTCCCTTCATCATCAACCATAATCATCTCTGTTCTCCCGATCTGACCCCATTTTTCCGCTTTGTAACCTAACTTTTCCATAGCTTTAATAGTGGTTTCAGGGAAGTTCTTTTCAAAAGCAACCGTTTCCGGAAGCCACTGATGATGGAATTTCGGAGCGTTGACAGACATATTGGCACTGAGTTTAAAATCTACTACATTCACAATAGACTGATAAACAGAAGTAGGAATTGTTGTTCCTCCTGGTGTTCCGACAACCATATAAGGTTTTCCGTTTTTCACAATAATTGTGGGAGTCATTGAAGAAAGCATTCTTTTATTAGGCTGTATAGAATTTGCTTCTCCGCCCACGGCTCCGAACATATTCGGAACACCTGGCTTAATGGAAAAATCGTCCATTTCGTTATTTAGAAAAAAACCTGCACCGGAAACCACAACTTTACTTCCGTACAAACCATTCAGGGTTGTTGTTACGGCAGCTGCATTACCCTCTTTATCAATCACTGAAATATGCGTAGTCTCTGTTGATTCTTTAGGTTGTTTTATGATTTTCCCGACTTCAGCACTTGGAGTTGCTTTATCAAAGCTGAAACTTTTCCATCTGTTTTTTAAGTATTCATCTGAAATAAGATATGAAGTTTTATCCTGGATGAAAGCGGGATCTCCCATATATTCTGCCCTGTCGGCATAAGCTCTTCTTTCTGCTTCCACCATAATCTGCACGGCTTTTGTAGAATTCTGCTGGTATTTTTCCAGATTTTCATAAGATGCCATTTTCAGCATTTGTGCCAGAAGTATACCTCCGCTTGATGGCAGCGGCATAGATATGATCTGGTTTCCTTTATAATCAAATTCAAGTGCTTTCCTTTCTACAACTTTATAATTGATAAGATCTGCAGACGTAATAATTCCGTTGCCTTTTTTCATTTCGGCAACCAGAAGTTCAGCAGTTTTTCCTTCATAAAATCCTTTTTGACCGGATTTCTGGATGCGTTTTAAAGTTTCAGCCAATTCTTTCTGAATAAGCAGGTCTCCGGTTTTCCAGGGAATATTTTTTACAAAAGCAATATTCGTTTTATTGTGGCGTACAAATTTTTCTTTATTGGCGTTTAGGAGATCAGCTTCCTGGCGGGTAATAGCAAATCCCTTTTCTGCTAAGTCTATTGCCGGCTGAATCAGCTGTTCCATCGGTAGCCTGCAATGCTTCAGTGTTGCAAAAAAACCGGCTACACTTCCCGGAACTCCTACCGCAAGTCTCCCGTTTTGAGAAAGGTCTGTATCTGCCTTTCCTGATTTATCAAGATACATATCATGTGAAGCTTGCGAAGGTGCAGTCTCGCGATAATCAAGTGTAAATTTTTCACCGGTATTTTTTATCCCTACCAAAAAGCCGCCGCCGCCGATATTTCCGGCCTGCGGGTAAACTACTGCAAGCGCATACTGAGTGGCAACAATAGCGTCATAAGCATTTCCTCCCATCTTCAATATTTTAGCGCCTGCCTCGCTGGCCAGGGGATGTGCCGAGACAACAACGCCTTTATTTTTAACTTTAACTTCTTTTACAATATTAAATGAGGTGAATTGGGAAGAACAAATATTGTATGTCGAAAGGATAATTACTATTACTATCTTTTTCATAGGGTATAAGATAAATTTTATTTTCTAATGTACAATTATCAATAATTATGTTAAATAAATGATTTTATTTAAACAAAACGACTTATTTATTTGTCAAATTTTCATTTAAATGAATTTTTATTATTATGTTTGAAAATTAAATATACTATAAAAACATATAATTATGAGAAAAAATTATCAAAAAATTATTTTGATCGGTGTTTTGTTTTTTGTTTCGGGTAATGTTAGCGCTCAAGTAAATGACAGCTTAAAAATCAATACGGTAGAAGAAGTTAAGATTACGGTAGGCTCCAGGAACAAAAGCCGTGTTGCTACAGATACACCCGTTCCGGTAGATGTTATCAATATCAATTCGCAATCCGTTCTGAGTCCGCAAACTGATCTCAATCAGATCCTGAATTATGCTGCCCCTTCATTTACCTCAAATTCTACTACAGTTGCAGATGGAACTGATCATATTGATCCGGCTCAGTTGAGAGGATTGGGCCCGGATCAGGTTCTGGTTTTACTCAATGGGAAGAGAAGGCATACTTCTTCATTGGTGAATATTAATGGCTCGCCTGGAAGAGGCTCTGTAGGGACGGATCTAAATGCGATTCCGGCTTTTGCCATCGATAGACTCGAAGTGTTAAGAGATGGTGCTTCTGCGCAATATGGCTCTGATGCTATTGCGGGAGTTATCAATGTGCTGATGAAAAAAAACACCAAAAAATTCACTGCAGCCATTACGGCCGGAGGATTTAATTCTAAAGGCTCCAATGATCATTCCGGAGGCTGGGACGGGGAAAAGTATCAGCTGGATCTTAATTACGGAACTAATCTGGGTAAAAACGGATTTATTAATTTTACCGTAAGTTTAATGAATAGGGATGATACAAGAAGGGCAAGAGAAAATACATCCAATATATTCAATGCTTATAACGCGATTGAACAGCGTGCTCTTAATGACGGGGTAAATATTTCTTCACTTTTTAGCAATATTAATAATACTCCTAATTCCAGTCAGATTCTTAATTATATTAAACAATATTCTCAAGAAGTTTCCTATTTTACTGCACAGCAGCTCAATCAGATTCAAAATGCAAATACTATTGCTGCCATGCAGACTGCATTGAATTTTGATGTTACTAATAACGAGTTGGATTATAGAAGATTAACACGGAAGGATTTCAATATGAGAGTAGGGCAATCCAGGCTTACAAGCGGTCAGCTGTTTGTGAATTCTGAGTTTGACGTAGCTTCTGGGATAAGAGGGTATGCTTTTGGAGGATATTCTTACAGAAGTGGTAATGCAGCAGGTTTTTACAGGTTGCCCAATCAAAACAGAACATCAACTTCCATTTATCCGAATGGTTTTTTGCCGGAAATATCTTCTGATGTTATTGATTTATCTTTTGCTGCTGGTTTCAAAGGAAAACTGGGAAATGTTAACTACGATATTAGCAACACTTTCGGAAAAAATACTTTCGATTATACCATTGAAAATACGGCTAATGCAAGTATGAAATATCCTGGTAAGACCAGTTTTGATGCCGGAGGTCTTGGTTTTTCACAAAATACCATTAATGCAGATTTTGATACTAAAGTGGATTGGCTGAAAGGGCTGAATATTGCCTTTGGGGGAGAAGCAAGGTTCGAAAATTTTAAAATAAAAAATGGGGAAGAAGCTTCCTGGGCCCTTTATGACATCAACGGGAATATACAGACCTCTTCCACTACAGCATCTTTAAAACCTACCGATTTTTTTGGGAATACAAGACCTGGTGGTGCACAGGTTTTCCCGGGATTCAGACCGGAAAATGCTTTAAGTAAAGGAAGAAATTCCATGGCTCTTTATACAGATACGGAACTGGATATTACAGACAAATGGCTGGTAAGTGCAGCATTGCGGTATGAGCATTATTCGGATTTTGGTTCTACATTTAATTATAAAATAGCTACCCGCTATAAAATCACGGAAAAATTGAATTTTAGGGCAGCGCATTCCACAGGATTCAGAGCGCCGTCTTTACAGCAGCTGTATTTTAATTCCACTTCCACACAGTTTGTGGGAGGGGTTCCTTTTGAAGTAGGTACTTTTTCAAACGATTCAAATGCTGCAGAAATATTAGGTATACCGCAGCTGAAACAGGAAGAATCCAAAAGTTATTCTGCGGGTTTTACAGCTAAATTTCCCACTGCTAAGCTTAGTCTAACTCTGGATGGATATTATATTAGAGTAAATGACAGAGTTGTTCTTACAGACCAATTTTCAAGGCCTTCAGGAACTTATGCGGATGGTACTCCTCTTAGAAACCTTCAGCTGGCTTTTGATGCGGCGAACGCAACGGCGGCTACCTTTTTTGCTAATGCTATTGATACGCAGACCAAAGGTATGGAAGCTGTGATTTCCCATAAAGCTTCCGTAGGAAAGCTTTCGTTGAATTCAGATTTGGCTGTTACGGTTTCTAAGACAAACAGGGTTGGAGATATTAACGGTTCTGATATTTTGGTGAATGCGGGACAAATTAACAGATATTATTCAGAGGCGAGCAGGATATATGTTGAGGAAGCGATTCCGAGATTTAAAGCTTCATTAAATAATTCTTTGGAAATAAACAAATGGAATTTTCTTCTGAGAAATGTATTTTTCGGAAAAGTTACAGATCCCAACGTTGTAGATGTAAACGGAGATGGGGTAATTCAGGCTGAAGTGATTAACGGGCAGGCTGTGGAAGTAGAGCATCCGGTTTGGAATGGTAAATTAATTACCGATTTTTCGGTGGCCTATAATTTCTCGGAATCATTTAAGCTTACTTTGGGAGCCAATAATATATTTGATATTTATCCAACTGAAAATTATGGTCCCGTGACTGCAAGACGTGCTACAGGTGTAGATAGTAACGGTAATGTAATTTATTCTGCCTCTCCGTCTACAATTGATTTGTCAAACGCTAATCAATTCGTTTATTCAAGAAATGTCTCTCAGTTTGGAATGAACGGAAGGTTTCTTTTTGCAAGAATAAATATGAGCTTTTAAGGATTTGTTCTTTGAATAAATGAAAAAAGGTGTGTTTTACGCACCTTTTTTATTTTGGTTGGCTTGATTTTTTTACTTTTGCGAGATCTAATAATAGTAAAAAGAATCGACTATGGAAAAAATACTTATAACGGGTGCCTTAGGACAAATCGGTACCGAGCTTACCAACAGACTTGTTGAAATTCATGGAGCAGAAAATGTAGTCGCTTCTGGGCTTGACAGATGGCAGAAGGGCATTACTTCAGCAGGATATTATGAGAGAATGGATGTAACCAATACACAGCTGGTGAGGCAGATCATTAAAGATTATGAAATCACTACAGTATATCATTTGGCTTCATTATTGTCCGGTACATCAGAAAAGCAGCCTGTTTTTGCATGGAAGCTTAATCTTGAACCGCTTCTTCATTTCTGTGAAATGGCAAGAGAAGGCCTTATTCAGAAGATTTTCTGGCCAAGTTCAATTGCTGTATTCGGGAAAGGAATTCCAAAAGAAAATGTAGGTCAGGATGTAGTATTAAATCCAACCACCGTTTACGGAATCTCCAAAATGGCGGGAGAAAAATGGTGCGAATATTATTTTGATAAGCATGGAGTAGATGTGAGAAGTATTCGTTATCCGGGTCTTATTTCCTGGAAAACTCCTGCAGGCGGAGGCACCACAGATTATGCCGTAGAGATATTTTATGAAGCCATTGAAGAGGGAAAATACACAAGTTTCATTTCTGAAAATACCGGGATGCCAATGCTGTATATGGATGACGCGATCAATGCAACGCTTAAACTGATGGAAGCCCCGAAAGAAAATCTCAGCGTACGTTCTTCGTATAATTTAGGCGGAATGTCTTTTACTCCGAAAGAATTAGCAGAAGAAATTAAGAAAGAAATACCGGATTTTGAAATCGATTATAAGCCTGACTTCAGACAGCAGATTGCAGATTCCTGGCCGGCATCCATTGATGATTCTGTTGCAAAAAAAGACTGGGGATTATCTTATGAATATGGAATTTCTGAAATGACAAAGGATATGATTAAGAATCTAAGAGTAAAACTTAACAAAAATTAGAAGTAAAGTATAATTTTAAATACAAGTTTATTTAACATCTGATTTTTAATTCTTTATATTTTTTATTTAAAATTCACTTTAAATGGTTTTGTTAACTTTTAATATTGTAAACATCGAAGCAAAATGTAAAAATGGCATTGAGGTTTCTGATGAGGAAAGATTGAAAATTTCAGAAAATAACACCAAAGCTATTTTAAGGATTTTAGATAAGCAGGATATTAAAGCAAGCTTTTTTGTAGAAATTTCTTTAGTAGAAAAGCTCCGGAACTTACTAAAAGCAATTTCATCCCAAGGGCATGAGATTGCTTTTTACAATCAGAATTCAAGTTCTGAAGAAATAGAAAATACGAAAAGAATTATTCAGGATTTTTTAGAAAAACAAATTAAGGGAATTCGCCAGAAGGATAACAAAATTTCTTACGAAAGTTTGAAATTAATGGAGTTCAGTTATATTTCAAATATTGACAACGCCGGTATTCTTTTTCCTTTTAAACGGCTTAAAAGAGATACGGAGATTATTGAGCAGGACGGACTGAGTATTGTTCCGGAGAGTATTTCCCCTTACAGCCAGCTTCCTTATAATGATTTTGTGTTTCAGGTTTTGCCGATGAAGTATTACCGAAATATGGTTTTTGAAACATTAAAAAACGATGAGTTTGTGCTGATCTATTTAAACTCCTGGCAGTTTACCGATTTCGCTAGATATCATTTTGATGTTCCCTTTTACAGGAGGCTGAATTCGGGAAAAAAAATGGAGGACAAGTTAGATGACCTCCTGAGCTGGATCAACGAGAAAGAAATGGCTACTTCCCGCATGAAAGATTATATTTTTTAATCTATTCTTCACTTTTACATATAGCCAGAAGATCTGTTGAATACTTCATATCTTTTTTAAATACAATATCTTTATGGGAATACTGTGCTGCGAAATCAACTGAGGTATTGTCCAGTACCTGGTCTGTATTTTTATTACCTTTCCTTATTTTTCTCAAAAGCTGAAACATCTTTTTTTGAACATTTAAAAGGAAAACCCTCACGGGATAAGGGTAAATGGATAAAGTGGCAGGAAGTACCGCTATTCGTTGCTTTCTGGTTCTTCTGATTTCTTCCAGAATTAAATCTGAATCTGAGCCTATTTTTAAAATTTCAACCTGTGCAAAATACTTCTTAAGCAATTTTTCCAGGCTTTCAGGCGTATATTCTTTCAGATGAAAAATATTCCAGGGTTGCTGGATATAGTTAAATAGCCTGTGCTTTTTATCCGGCGTTGAAATAATGACTATGCCGTCGGGATTCAAAAGCTGTTTTAACGCAGAAGTGTATTTTTTGTCGTCGGGAACGTGCTCAATAACCTGGAAAGAGGTAATAACGTCAAACTTTTCATTTCCTAATTCAGCAATTGTTTTAAAATTCAGATTGTGAGCTCTATATTCCTTATTTGCAAAGTCTACCGCTTCCTTGCTGATGTCAACACCAGTAACGCTTGCAGCATTCATAGAAAGCATATGTGATCCATATCCTGAACCGCATCCGTAGTCTAGAACTTTTTTGTCTTTTACAAGGTTTTTGGCGTATTCATAAGTTGCAATATGCATTAAGTGAAGGTACAATTCAGATGTATTGGTAAATTGCTGATGAATGATATGTCTTTCTCCGGTATCTTTCATTTTAAGGTACTAATTAAATGAATAACTATGCCAGTTCAAAAAGCGTGATTTCGGGTAAAACACCCACTCTTCCGGGATAAGCCAGTACACCAAAACCTCTGTTTACATAAAGCATTTTTCCTTCGCTTTCATAAAGATCTGCCCATTTCGGATATTTGTACTGAACCGGAGACCATTTTACATTTTTAAGATCAAGCCCAAACTGCATTCCATGAGTGTGCCCCGAAAGTGTCAGGTGAATGTTTCCGGGATGCTTTTTTACTACATAATCAAAATGGGTAGGGTCGTGGCTCATCAGAATTTTTGTGGCCGATTCCGGAACATCTTTCAAGGCATCATCAATTCTCCCGAATTGCGGAAAAGGTTTCAATCCCCAGTTTTCAACACCCAAAATGTACAGCTTTTCACCGTTTTTCTCAATAATACGGTGCTCATTCCGAAGCATATCAAAACCGGCCTGTCTCTCATAATCAATCAAAGTATCAAGGTTTTGTTTCTTTTCATTCAGCGAGGTCCATTGTACATAATCGCCATAGTCATGATTACCAAGCACGGCAAATTTACCATCTTTTGCTTTAATTTTTGAAAAAAGCGGAATGAACGGTTTAAATTCTTCCGCCACATTATTCACCATATCTCCGGTAAATAAAACAAGATCTGGATTTTGTTCATTAATGAGATGAATGGCATGTTCCAGTTTTGAAGGATCAGAAAAACTTCCGCTGTGAACATCGGAGATCTGAACAATTTTATATCCTTTAAAGCTTTTAGGCAGGTTGGCAAAATTGATTCTTACTCTTCTTACTTTGTGACGGTATTTCCCAAAAGTAATTCCATCAATAAAAAGAGCGGAAAGTACGCCTCCGAGCCCTAATCCTACAATGCTTAAAAATTTTCTTCTTTCGGGAAAGTAATTCTCTGATGACCCGGCCAATCCGATAAGGTAGCCTCCGGTTCTCAGGATATCATCAATTAAAAGAAATAAAACGACAAAAATTTTAGGTAGAATAAAGATCAAAAATAATGATATCATGATCTGTGCTCTCATCATACTTCTGTCGGCCCTGCTGAAATGCATCACCTCATAGGCGAAAAAGCCATACACCGCAAGAGAAATTGCCCAGTAGCCGATCCGTAGCCAGAAATTATCTGTAAGGGTTCTGATAGCCTGATAAATGTATATTTCCAGAAAAAGGAATAACGCTGCGATAATTAAAAAGTTTCTTTGCATAATCCGTTTAAAAAAGCACAAAGAATAGTTTCCCTGTGCTTTTTATATTTTAAATTAAATAATAATATTAAGGAAATCTGTATACGATAGCATTGATGTTCATTCCGGCACCTACCGAAGTCATCACAATGTTACCTTTTTCTTTAAACGATTGACCGTCCATTTTTCCTTTAATTATTAAATCAAACATCGTAGGAATGGTTGCCACGGAAGAATTTCCAAACTCCTGAATCGTCATTGGAGAAATAGAATGATCATAATCTTTCACATTATAAAGCTTATGAAGTCTTTCAATCATGGCGTAATCCATTTTGGCATTAGCCTGGTGAATCAGAATTTTATTGATATCTTCTATAGAAAGCCCTGCATCTTCAATCGTTTCTTTGATGGCTGCAGGAACGTTTTTTAAGGCATATTCGTAAATTTTTCTTCCCTGCATCCTTACAAAAAGACGGGTTTGGTCAGATTCTTTATTAATGGATGGACCGTTTGCCAGGTAATCCAATTCCGGACCGTTGTCACAAATGGTGTTGTGGGCAATGATTCCTACATTTTCATCGTCTGTTGCTTTTACAACAACAGCACCGGCACCATCTGCAAAAATCATTCTGTTTCTGTCATGAGGATCGGTTACTCTGCTTAATGTTTCTGCACCGATCACAAGAATGGTTTTGGCAACTTTAGCTTTAATTAAGTTATCAGCTAAAATCATAGCTTCCACCCATCCCGGACATCCGAAAAGCATATCATAAGTAACGCATTTTCGGTTTTTAATGCCTAATTTATTTTTTACTCTTGCCGCCATCGTTGGCATGAAATCCGCATATCCGTGTACAGTGACTTCTCCGAAATTGCTGGCGTAAATAATATAATCCAGATCTTCCTGGTCTATTTTTGCGTCTTCAATCGCAACTTTGGCAGCCTCGTACCCGATTTGTGAATTGGATAGATCTTCTTCTATGAATCTTCTGTTCTCAATTTCTGTAATTTCTACAAATTTTGCAATCGTTTCTTCAGCAGGTTTATCAATTTTCACCCCGTCTTCTGAATAAAAATCTGAACCTAAGAAATAGTCTCTCCCGATAATTCTGCCGGGAAGGTAAGATCCAGAACCAATTATGATCGTATTCGGCATTCGTTTAAATGATTTTTTAAAGATGCAAAGTTAATAATTAATATTAATAACAGAGAATTAAAAATATTATTAAATTTGCAAAAATTGTACTTTACAATCCTATGAAAAATAATGCATCCTTGAAAGGCTTACTTATTGCAATTGCGGCATTTATCTTTGCCTTTGGGATTTACTTTCTCTTTCTGGCCAAAAGGAATTATTACGTGGTCGACAATCCTACGGCCAATACATTTTATTATAAAATAAACAACGGTTCCGAAGGAACCATCGCAGGAGGTCAGACCGTTCAGGTTGAGCTGAATAAAGGGAAAAACTCCATTAAAGTGTTTGACCGGAATAAAAAAATGCTGTTTGATTCTGCTTTTGAAGTAAATAAAGTAAGAGGACTTATTAATATTGCGCATCAGGATTATTATATCAATGAACAGTATTATGGATACAACCTTAAGAAAGATTCACTACTTTTGGCACTGGATAAGACCATCATCGACGGAAAAGCCTATTTTGGAGGAGCAAAACTCTTCAATAAACTCTTCACCGACGATTTTTATTATAACGTTGATGAGGATTATGATAAAGTAATCAAAAACGTTCAGAAGGTAGAATCGAGATCAAAGATCTTCAGAAAACAGGATTACCTTAATTATTATAAAGAATATTACAAGTTTTAAGTTTTGACAAAAGATATTACCAAAATTACGCCCTACAACTCTGAAGCTACTAAGAAAAGCCAGGTAGAGGATATGTTCGACAATATTGCACCGAAGTATGATCTGCTCAATCATGTGCTGTCCATGAAAATTGATGTTTTATGGAGAAATACTTTAGTAAACTGGATGAAAAAAGACAGCCCGCAGGAAGTGCTGGATGTCGCTACCGGAACCGGAGATCTGGCCATTGCTGTTGAAAAAGGGACAGGCTCAAAAGTGATCGGATTGGATTTATCGCAACAAATGTTAAATGTTGGCGTTATTAAAATAAAAAAACTTAAATTAGACGGCAAAATTTCCATGCAAAAAGGAGATGCGGAAAATTTACCTTTCGAGGATAATAGATTTGATGCGGTATCTGTTGCATTTGGAGTGAGGAATTTTGAAAACCTTACCAAAGGTTTGGCAGAGTTGAGAAGAGTTGTTAAAGATAACAAGAGTGTTTATATACTGGAGTTTTCAAAGGTTGAGGGTTTCATGGCACCATTCTATATGTTTTATTTCAAAAATATATTACCTGCTATTGGCAGACTGGTTTCCAAGGATAATAGGGCATACACATACCTTCCGGATTCTGTAAACGCTTTTCCTTTCGGGGAAAAGATGAGACAAATTCTTTTAGATACAGGATTTAAAAAAGTTGAATATAAAAAACTAAGTTTAGGTATAGCCACAATTTATAAAGCAACAAAGTAACCTATGAATAAATTTTTATTAAAAGCACTGGTTTTAGCCTCAGTAAATGTTGCGTTGTTAGCAAACGCGCAATTCAGAACCCGAAACAGAATGGATAAGTTGGAAGACTTTGATGAACAGAAATTCAGCTGGGGTTTTTATCTGAATGGTAACAGACTAGACTACCGTATCGTTCTTAATCCAAGATATGGCTCAAGTAACAATCAGAATCTTGTTACCTCTAAGGAGAGTTACAGTTTTGGAGCCGGGTTAATCGCAAAATGGAGATTGAACGATTATTTGGATTTAAGATTAGAACCAGGGTTACAATTCGGTCAGAGACAATTAACTTTCAACACACAGTCTAATGATCAGTATGCAGCAGGTACTTTGACAAATGATCCTTTTATTCCGTTTCCTCTAACAGAAAAAGACAGGGTAAGAGAAATTAAAACAACTTTGGTTGACGTACCTGTATTGCTGGAATTCCATGGGCAGAGATGGTACAACTCAAGACCATACGTTGCAGCAGGGGTTAATTATATTGTTAATCTACAGTCAAATTCAGACTCCAGCGATGATAATTTACAGCAGGTTTTCAGATCTACAACGCATAATTTTGCATGGTCTGCAGAAATGGGAATCCAGTTTTACTTTAATAAGTTTAAGCTTACTCCTGCAATCAGAGGAACATTCATTATGAATAACGAGATTGTGGCAGATAATGCGACAACACCTCCGTACTGGACGGCAGCAATGTCTACCTTACAGACAAGAGCTGTTTTCTTCGTACTGAAATTTGAATAAGAAAATAAAATAAGATATAAAAAGGAGACGCATTTGTGTCTCCTTTTCTGTTTGAAATAAAAATATAAAGACTTTTATTTTTGTTAGTGTTAATATTTTGTTATTTTTGCTACTAGTTAGAATATACAAAACCTGAAATGCTTCAAGATTTAGAAAACAATTTTTCAGAATTAGAGAAAAAGATTTTGCTATTACAAAAGAATTACAGAAATCTTACTGAAAAGTTCTCAGAATTAAGCATGGAGCATGAAGACCTGAAAAAAAGGTATGATGAAGAAAGGAAAAAGAATCAGGTATTAGCAGAAGAACAAAAAAATATAAAACTTTATTCAGCAATATCAGGAAACCCTGAACACAACAGATTGATGAAAAACCACATCAACAGGTTGGTAAAAGAAATAGATTTCTGTATTGCACAGCTTCAAAACAGTGGATTATAATGGAAGTAAGAAGAATAACCATTAATATTGCAGGAAGAGTGTATCCGCTGAACGTACCCGCAGCAGAAGAAGAAACGCTGCGCAAAGTTGGGAAGCAGATTGAAAATATGATTAAAGATTTTGAACAGAATTTCGATGTAAGAGACAAACAGGATGCTTTGGCCATGTGTGCCCTGAAATTGGGAACCAATGCAGAAGTGGTGTCTATGAACTACGAAAAAACAATACAATCTACCAACGAAAGATTAGCAACAATCAATCAGTCGTTGAATGAAACAGGGAAATAGATTTTTTTTCCCGGAAAATGCTGCCTACAATAATTCTAACACATTAAAGGTAAACTCAACGCTAAACAATTACCGAACAAATGTCCATTGAATGGCGTGCCGGTTCGTCCGGATTACAGACAGTGGAAATCAGTTCAAATCGTGTTGATTAGGAGTTTACTCTCAATCTCTGGATTATTGTGGGCTTTTTTTATGTAATACAATTAAAACTCAATATACATTATGATAGAAGTTATAGTCGGCGTTGTTTGTTTGGTAATCGGAGCGGCAGCAGGAGTGTTTTTCTCCAAAAGTTCACTCAATACTAAAGCAAAATTTATTATAGATGATGCAAAGAAAAATGCCGAAAACCTTATAGAAAAAGCCAACGTACAGGCTGAGTCCATAAAGAAAGAAAAAAACCTTCAGGCAAAAGAAAAATTCCTGGAGCTGAAATCACAGCATGATGCCGATATTCAGGCAAGAGAAAAGAAAATGCAGGAGGTTGAAAAAAGAATTAAGGACAAGGAACACAAACTGAACGATGAGCTTAGCAAAGCAGGAAAACTGGAAAAAGACCTTGATAAGCAAATCGCAGATTATGCGAAGAAAAACGAGATTTTAGACAGAAAACAGCAGGAACTTGATGTTGCAACAGCTAAAAAAGTTGAAATTCTTGAGAAAATTGCCAACTATACGGCAGAAGAAGCAAGAGCGGAATTGGTGGAAACCATGAAAGCAGAGGCCAAAACAAGAGCTCAGGCACACGTTCAGAGCATCATGGAAGAAGCTCAGCTTAACGCTAAAAGTGAAGCAAGAAAAATCGTGATCCAGACGATCCAGAGAATCGGTACCGAGCAGGCCATTGAAAATTCAGTATCAGTATTCAACATCGAATCGGACGAAGTTAAAGGTAGAATCATCGGTAGAGAAGGTAGAAATATCCGTGCCTTAGAAGCGGTAACAGGAGTAGAAATCATTGTAGACGATACGCCGGAAGCAATCCTTCTTTCATGCTTTGATCCGGTAAGAAGAGAAATCGCAAGACTATCCCTTCACAGGTTGGTAACAGACGGCAGAATTCACCCTGCAAGAATTGAAGAAGTGGTGGAAAAAACCAGAAAACAGATCGAAGAGGAAATCATTGAAGTAGGAAAAAGAACCATCATCGATTTAGGAATCCACGGATTACACCCTGAGCTGATCAAAATCGTTGGTAGAATGAAATACCGTTCATCTTACGGACAAAACCTACTGCAGCACTCCAGAGAAGTAGCAAACATTGCGGCAACCATGGCTGCTGAATTAGGACTTAACGTAAAACTGGCGAAAAGAGCAGGTCTTTTACACGATATCGGTAAAGTTCCTGAGCAGGAATCTGAGCTTCCTCACGCTTTATTAGGAATGCAGTGGGCTGAAAAATATGGTGAAAATGCAGAGGTAGTCAATGCTATCGGTGCTCACCACGATGAAGTGGAAATGACTTCATTATTGTCTCCGATTATCCAGGTGGCCGATGCGATCTCAGGAGCAAGACCGGGAGCAAGAAGACAGGTGCTTGAATCATATATCCAAAGATTAAAAGATCTTGAATCTGCAGCATTAAGCTTCGATGGGGTTTCATCAGCGTATGCAATTCAGGCAGGTAGAGAATTAAGAGTGATGGTAGAAAGTGGTAAAGTAAATGATGAGGTCGCTTCCCAGCTTTCTTATGATATTTCCGAAAAAATCCAGAACGAACTGACTTATCCGGGACAGGTAAAAGTAACCGTGATCCGGGAAACAAGAGCCGTAAATATTGCGAGATAATAATCGTAAAAAGATATTTGATAAAAACCTTTCAAGAAATTGGAAGGTTTTTTATTTTTAGTAAAATTTAAAACTCCGAAATGCAAGAACTTTCCACTTCTTCGAAACTGAAGTACATTTTTTCAATTCCTGTTATTATTTCCGCTTTGGGATACTTTGTTGATATTTATGATTTACTTCTGTTCGGCATAGTACGAATTCCCAGTTTAAAAGCATTAGGTCTGAATCCGGATACTGATGGGACATTTATCCTCAATGCACAAATGATAGGATTGCTGATCGGAGGAATATTTTGGGGCGTTTTTGGCGATAAGAAAGGCCGGTTGTCAGTTTTATTTGGGTCCATACTCGTTTATTCTTTAGCGAATATTGCCTGTGGTTTTTTACCCTATTTTCCAAAAGAATATTTAGTGTATCAGTATGCCGGATTAAGATTGGTTGCAGGGGTAGGTCTTGCCGGAGAGCTTGGAGCCGGAATTACCCTTGTTTCTGAAAGCCTGCCGAAAAATTTACGGGCTATTGGGACTTCTGTAGTTGCCGGTTTCGGATTAATGGGTGCGGTCGTGGCGCAGCTTACGGTAGAACTGGCCGGTGGCTGGAATATTTCTTACATTATAGGAGGGGTACTCGGTATTTTATTACTATTCCTGAGAATCAGTGTATCGGAATCCGGTATTTATAAAAATATTGAACATAAATCTGTTTCCAAAGGTGATTTTCTTTCATTTTTCACCCATAAAGACCGTTTTATAAGATATCTGAAATGTATTGCCATTGGATTGCCGACCTGGTACTGTATCGGGATTCTGGCCGTCCTTGCCAATCAGTTTGCTCCTGAGCTGGGAATTCAAGACCTGAGTCCAGGTAAAGCCATTATGTGGGCATATATCGGTATTTCCGTAGGTGATCTGGCAAGCGGGTTTATTTCGCATCTTCTGAAGTCCCGGAAAATGGCTATTTTCTATATGCTCATCTTTACGATTATCGGAGTTGCCATTATGCTGTTTGGGAATACGGATACGGAAACAAAATATTATATCTTCTGTGTATGGCTTGGTCTCGGAACAGGGTATTGGGCTATGTTCGTTACATTGGCAGCAGAACAGTTCGGAACGAATATCAGAAATACGGCAACCACTACGGTGCCGAATATGGTTCGCGGATTAGTTCCTGTAATGATCGTGGCTTTTGATTTTTTTAAAAATGATTTCACGGTAATTGTAAGTGCCGCATGGGTAGGTCTTATCGTTTTTGCACTTGCTTTCTACTCATCGCTTACCATTTCCGAAACCCACAACAGGGATCTTGAATTTACAGAATAAATTCAGCTGTTTAAGAAATAAATTAGTATGGTTTACCGTTATAAAAATATTAAGTTGAACAAAATAAATTATTTATAAAATTTAATATTAAATTATGCTGTGAATAATTAATATTTGTTTAACTTTGAAACTGTAATTAATCACCAAAACCGAATCACAATGAAAAATTTTTTGAAAAACGCCACAAAATTAAACAAAGCAGATCTTAAAAACATTACGGGTGGTATTAGCGGAACTCCTGATCTTTCCCTTTGCGGATGCGACTGCACGGGATCTGTAACAGGACCTAAATATTGCATTCAGTACATAGCATGTCCACAAGTATA
Organism: Chryseobacterium takakiae; assembly: GCF_900129385.1. Lineage (GTDB taxonomy): Bacteria > Bacteroidota > Bacteroidia > Flavobacteriales > Weeksellaceae > Chryseobacterium > Chryseobacterium takakiae. The sequence goes on from NZ_FQVO01000006.1 coordinate 132,208, forward strand.
TACTTGCAGAGATCTTGTATAAAAAATTATTTCATTAGAAATAAACATTTCCACATTTAATACGCAGAAGCCTTTTGGTAATCCCAAAAGGTTTTTGTAATTCTTAGAATTCAGTTTAGGAGCTTTTTGATTACATCGAAAAGCAATATTTATTATTTTATTTGAAGCTTTTTCCCGCTTTCCGCACTCGCTATTTTTCTTATTTTCGGGCGCGGCGGCGGCGAAGCCGCCGCGCCCGAAAACAAAAAAATGAGCTCAGACAAAGCTGCAATGGGGCTAGGGTTGCAGACCTTAAAAGAATAGATATTTCATAAACCTTTTATAATCAAAATATGTTGCAGAAGAAATCGACGCAATTGAACTGTGATTACAGATCCTCAAAATTTTTATTGATAAGATTCCCGAATCGGCTATTCTTAGCTTCCCCGATTTTCTGTTTTGTATAAATACTGTTATTCCCTGAAAATAAATACGATACAATACAGGCAATAGCAACATAAACTCCACATTCCACGCCAAACAGTTCAATACCCATTAAGGTGCAGGCAAGAGGCGTGTTGGTAGCTCCGGCAAAGACTGCTACAAAACCCATTCCTGCCAGTAATCCGTAAGGAAGCGGAATGAATATAGACAATGCACTTCCCAAGGTAGCTCCGATGAAAAATAATGGCGTAACCTCGCCGCCTTTAAAACCGGCTGAAAGCGTTACAACGGTAAATAACATTTTCAACACAAAATCATACAAAGGCAGCTGTTTTCCGAACGCTTCTTCAATAACCGGAATTCCAAGCCCAATGTATCTTGTGGTTCCCATCGCAAATACTGCGGCAGCAATTATAAATCCTCCCACGAAAGGACGCAACGGAGGATAGACAATTTTTGATTTAAAGAAAGAGCCTCCATAACGCATCATTCGGCTGAACATGGCGGCACAGATTCCAAAAGCAATCCCGGCAATTACAGAGTAAACAAAAGAAATAACATTCGTTTCCGGAATAAATCCGATAAGATAGGATGTATGGTGAACATTCCACATTCGGGTAACCTGATCTGCCAGAATAGCGGATGCAAAAGCAGGGAAGATGCCGGTGTAGCGGATTTTGCCTACCAGAAAAACCTCAAGCCCAAAAACTGCTCCGGCTAAAGGAGTTCCAAACACAGACCCAAATCCTGCAGCAATTGCTGAAATGATAAGCACTTTTCGATCCTGTTCATTCAGCTTCAAAAGCTTGGTAAATTGATCTGAAATAGCACCGGCCATTTGTAATGCTGTTCCTTCACGTCCTGCCGATCCTCCGAATAAATGCGTAATAACAGTTCCCAGATAAACAAAAGGAGCCATTTTAAATGGAATGGTTTTTCGGACAGGTTCATGAATGGTTTCGATGAGAAGATTATTTCCTGCTTCCACGTCTTTTCCAAAATAATAGTACAGCATTCCTACAGCCAATCCCGCAAGAGGAAGAAAAGCAATCAGCCAAATATGCGCTTCCCTGAAATGGGTGGCCCATGCTAATGATTCCAGAAAGCCGGCAGAAGCAGTTCCTGCAGTTATTCCGATAATGATGCTGATGAAAAGCCATTTAATAATATATAAGAATGCCGGATATTTCCTTGACAGCACAAGGATTTTAATCTGTAGTAAGCGAAATAAAGTTCTTGATTTCTGAGACATAATTTTCCTGATCAAATTACTGTTAATAATCTTTTTAATCAGGCGTCATCAGCTTTCTGAAAAGCGGTTGGGTAAGGAAGAACACCATTTCCTTTTGTTAGACAAAGATAAAAATTATTTTAAAAAGAAACGGTTTTTAGCAACAAATTCGCTGCTGATCCGGATGCTTTCAAAAATATCCTTATCACTGGAATCCTGTTCCAGGAACCAATATTCAAGTCCTGCCTGTTCTTTGGCTTTAAAAATACGTTCAAAATCAATAGTGCCATTTCCGATTTCGGTGAAATCTTTTGATCCCTCCTTCATATCTTTAACATGCCATAGCGGAAATCTTTTCGGATAGTTCTCAAAATACACCAACGGATCAATTCCGGCCTTTGCAATCCAATACAGATCAAGCTCCATTTTAACCAGTTCCGATGAAGAATTTTCCAAAATGAAATCATATACATTTCGGGTTTCGTCAAATTTTTCAAATTCAAAATCATGATTATGGTACGCAAACTGAATTCCGGCTTCTTTAGTCACTTTCCCTGAATTTTCAAGCAGTTCAGGAAGCTTTTTATAATTTTCGATCGTCCTTTCTTCCGGAAATAGATACGAACATACCATATATTCTGAACCGATGAAATGAAGAGCTTCCACAGATTTTTCCCAATTATTGAGTAATGTTCCTTGTCCCTTGTTAAAAATTCCGGTCGTATGATGTGAACTGATCACCCGCAATCCTGTATTCTTAAGAATATTCTGAAATTCTTTAGAGGTCTTTCCGAAAAAAGTACCGTCGTACCCATAGATTTCCAACCCGGTAAAACCCATTGCAGCCAGTCTTTCAAGCGTTTTTTCTGGATCTGCAGACATTGCATCCCGCACGGTGTATAATTGAATAGCCAAAGTTTTTTTTCTGTTTTTAACATGAGAGATTCCGCAGGAATATAACCATAAAATTCCTAACGCCGAAAGTTTTATGAAGTCTTTTCTATGCATTATAGGAAAGGTTTCATTTCGTCTTCAATCTGAGTTCGCAACTGCATAAGTCTTATGGCATACTGTTCTTTCTGTTTATCATCTTCGGTTTCAGGAATCCATTTTGGGACCGGTAGTTTTTTTCCGTTCTCATCAACCGCTACAAATACAATAATACAGTGTGTTTTCTTATCGAATTTCGGCTGTTTAAGGTTTCTTGAGAAAACATTGATGGCAATATGCATGCTTGAAGAACCGGTGTAGATCACCTGGGCTTCTACTTTTACAATTTCCCCGATTTTTATGGGCTCATAAAACCGTATTCCGCCTACATATACGGTTACGGAATAATTTCCGCTCCAGGTTGTGGCACAAGCATAACCGGCCTGATCAATCCATTTCATGACACTTCCTCCATGTACATTTCCTCCGTAATTGACGTCTGAAGGCTCTGAAATAAACTGAAAAGTAATAGGTTTGTTCTCCATCCTCTTAAAATTTAACTAAAGATATTTATAATTTTTAAAATCTTAGATTAAATCTTACTTTTGGCGGAGAAAATTTTGTTTTAACAACCCTATTTATGAAAAAAGTATTTTATCTGAATACCTGCGATACCTGCAGAAAAATTTTAGCGCAGTTCGATTTGTCCGACTGGGAACTGCGTGAGATTAAAAAAGAGCCGATTACAAAAGAAGAACTGGCTGAAATGTACATGAAGACAAAATCTTATGAAGCATTGTTCAGTAAAAAATCTACTCAGATCAAACAAAGAGGTTTGGATGTAAAAACTTTAACTGAAAATGATTTTAAAGATCTTCTGTTGGATCATTACACTTTTTTGAAGCGTCCGGTTTTTTTAACGGATGATCGGATTTTTGTGGGAAATGATAAAAAGAATGTGGAGGCATTGCAGGAGTTTTTTGGAGTGAAATTGTAGATATACTCAAAACCCGACGATAATCTGTTACATGAAAAAACTTAATTTCCCTGTCATTACAACGGTAATTTTAAATTCTTTTATCGTAATCGGAGCCGGACATGGCTTAGGGATTTTGCTCATTTATGAAATTATAAGTCCTCAATTTATTTTTACCGACTCAAATGCTTTTAATTGGGATCATTATGATGGGAGATTGATTCCTGTTGCATTTCTGTCTTTGCTATTCCAGCTGTTATTTTTGATGAGTTTAAAGATTAAAAGAAGCCAATTGCAGAAGATTGTAATGAATGTTTTCTGTATAATTTTGATATTCATATTTTTTATTTTGGTTAAAGATTTTTCAAAATCTAATGTAGATAGACTATCTTTAATAAGCGGAATTCCTTTTTTAATATCATCTCTTTTTCTATTATTTAAAGTTAATTTCAAATAGAGTCTTAATTTTTAAGACATCAAACCCAAACCTCACAGGTTTTCAAAACCTGTGAGGTTTTTTAGAATTGTAAAAAAAGATAAAGTGGATAGCCGGATTAAGCTCCCAAAAAAACAAAAAACCCGCAACGAGGCAGGTTTTATGGTATGTTTAAACTTTGTCAAAGATTTTCAACTTTGACAAAGTGGCGTCAAAAAGTTATACAAAAGGCGCTTTTACTACCTTGGCAGGAATGTTTTTATTTCTTACCTGAATGAAGATTTCGGAACCCAATTTAAAGTGAGGTTTATCTACATACGCAAGGCCTAATCCTACTTTTTTCATTGGGGATTGTGTTCCGGAAGTCACTTTTCCGATTACATTTCCTTCTGCGTCTACAACAGGATAATCGTGTCTTGGAACTCCTTTATCCGTTAATTCAAAACCAACCAGTTTTCTGGTAACGCCTTCTTCTTTTTGCTTGGCGAATGTTTCTTTAGAGAGAAAATCTTTATCAAATTTGGTGATCCATCCCAAACCGGCTTCGATAGGTGATGTCGTATCATCAATGTCATTTCCGTAAAGGCAGAACCCTTTTTCAAGACGCAGGGTGTCTCTGGCAGCCAGTCCGCAAGGAATAATCCCTTCTTCCGCACCGGCTTCGATGATGGCGTCCCAAAGCTTTTCGGCAGATTCGTTCTTAAAATAAATTTCAAAACCGCCGCTTCCCGTGTATCCTGTGTTGGAAATGATAACATCGCTTACTCCTGCAACAGAACCTACGGTAAAATGATAATAAGGAATTTCGGAAAGATTCGTTTCCGTTAATTTCTGAAGAATTTCGGTAGCTTTCGGGCCCTGAACTGCCAGTAACGACATATCGTCTGAAGCATTGGTCATTTTTGCTCCGAAAGTATTATATTTGGAAATATGATTCCAGTCTTTATCGATGTTTGAAGCATTTACAACCACGAAATACTTATCGTCATCCATTTTGTAAACGATAAGGTCGTCAACAATTCCTCCGTTTTCGTTGGGAAGACAGGAATACTGTGCTTTTCCGTTTTCCAGTGTATCTACATTATTGGTGGTAACGTATTGTAAAAGTTCTTTGGAACCAGCTCCTTCAATAAAAAACTGTCCCATGTGGGAAACATCAAACAGACCTGCTTTTTCTCTTACGGCAAAGTGTTCTTCAGTAACTCCGGAATATTGTACAGGCATCTCAAAACCTGCGAAAGGTACGATTTTAGCTCCCAAAGATACGTGCTTGTCGTACAATGCTGTTTTCTTCATATTTAATTTTTATTTCTATTTCTTTATTTTAAAACTGTCAAAAGCTTCATTGAAAAGCTTCATAGAATTGCCGTTCCAGTATTTCTGTCCGCAGTTGATGGAAATCAGGTACAGCTCTTTATCTTTCTGGTAGACTTTTGTAAGCCAGACCAGATTTTGCTTTTCATCAAGGTATTCGTAAAAATATTCTGTATATCCTTTTTTGCCGCTTTTAGAAGTTACTTTCTTTTCGTCGTCGGAAGATTTATAAAGGGCGAGAATGAATTTTTTAGTTTCGGATTTTGGCAGATTCAGGTTGTGGTATTCCGAAATGGTAATGGCTCCGATCTGGCTTGGCGGAAAAATATTGACAATCTCGCTGTCATTGGTAACTTTCCAGCCTTGAGGATAAACAATGAAGTAGTTGTCATGATCATAGACCTCAGTCGGAATGGATTGTGCCATCCATAAACTTCCGGTGAACAGAACCAATATAAGAAATATCTTTTTCATGAATTGAGATGATGTTTATATTCATTAAGGATAATCTTGAACCATTCTGTAAAATGCTCAGGATTTGCAGATATTTCTTTGTCGAGATCTTCAATTGAAATATATCGGACTTCTTCAACTTCATCTTTATTAAGGTGAAATTCATCTTCAAAAATCCCGGTAAAAACATGATCCAGCTCATGTTCCCAGAGTCCGTTTCCTACATCTGCTTTATAAATAAAACTGAATTTTTCCGAAAGATCGGCTACAATTCCCAGTTCTTCTTTCAGTCGGCGCTTTGCTCCTTCAAGATAGGTTTCTTCAATTCTGGGATGAGAGCATACTGCGTTGGTCCATTTTAACGGTGAATGATATTTTCCAGAAGCTCTTTTCTGCAAAAGCATTTCGCCTTTGCTGTTGAAAAGGAATACAGAGAAAGCACGGTGCAGAAGGCTGTTGATGTGGGCCTGCTGCTTTTCCATTAAACCAAGAACCTGGTCTTCCGGGTTTACTAAAACTACGAATTCTTCCATTTCTACAAATGTAAGTGTAATAAATGTATTCTGAAAATTTTTGGTAAAACATCATGATTTTGAGATACCGCACATGTTCTTAAATAAGAATATGATTGCCGCATGAAGAGAATATTTTTAACTTTAATTACAAAAACTAACAATTTTAATTAAAAATTTTCATTAAATATTGATTTTTGATTTAAAAAATTTACATTTACTAAGTTTAACGGGGCTTATTAATGTAAAAAACGTAACTTTGCCATTCAATTTTTTATGATGGAATTAGAGTACAAAGATCACATTAGCCCTATCCTGAAAGACGGCGTAAAAAACTACCTTATTGATATCGACGGAACCATTACAGAGGATGTTCCGAACGAAGAACCCGAAAGAATGGTAACCTGCGAACCTTTTCCGGATGCGTTGGAAACCATCAATAAATGGTATGATGAAGGTCACCAGATCTGTTTTTTCACCTCGAGAACAGAAAACCTGAAACAAATTACTATAGATTGGCTTGATAAGCACGGATTTAAATACCACAGTGTACTATGCGGAAAGCCGAGAGGCGGAAATTACCACTGGATTGATAACCACCTGGTAAGAGCAACACGATATAAAGGTAAATTTACAGATCTTGTTGAAAAGCAGGTTACCATTGAAGTTTTTAAAGAAGACGGAGAATAAAAATTTAATTCAAAGATTAAACGATTAATGTTTTTAAGTTAATCGCTAGTCTTTACTTTAATCTACAAAAAGTTTATGAAAGTTTTAGCAAACGACGGCCTGGATCAATCCGGTATTGATGCATTGACTGAAAAAGGTTTTGAAGTAATCACCACAAAAGTTCCCCAGGAGTTTTTAGTTGATTACATTAATGAGCATAGGATTCGTACCCTGTTGGTGCGCAGTGCCACACAGGTGAGAAAAGATATTATTGACAACTGCCCGTCTCTTGAGATCATCGGAAGAGGTGGTGTAGGAATGGATAATATTGATGTGGATTATGCAAGGGAAAAAGGAATTCATGTGATCAATACACCATCAGCTTCCTCAGAGTCTGTGGCAGAGCTTGTTTTTGCCCACCTGTTTTCCGGAGCCAGATTTTTGCAGGACTCCAACAGAAAAATGCCTTTGGTGGGCGATACGGAATTTGCAACGCTTAAAAAAGCATACGCAGCCGGTATCGAACTGAAAGGAAAAACAATCGGTATTGTAGGAATGGGAAGAATCGGGCAGGAAGTTGCTAAAATTGCTTTAGGCCTTGGAATGAGAGTTGTTGCAGCTGATAGCAATGTCGGAAAGGCAAGCATTAAAGTAACCTTTTACAATAAGCAGTTCATTAATGTTGATATAGAAACCGAACCACTTCAGGATGTTCTTAAACATTCAGATTTTATAACGCTTCATGTACCGGCACAAAAAGATGGCTACATGATCGGTAAAAATGAATTTGAGATGATGAAAGACGGCGTTGCCATCGTAAACTGCTCAAGAGGCGGTGTTATTGATGAATCGGCTCTTATAGAAGCTTTAGACTCCGGAAAAGTAAAATTCGCAGGATTGGATGTTTTCATTAATGAACCTACACCTTCCAAAGAAATACTGAGCCATGCTAAAATTTCCATGACACCGCATACAGGTGCCTCAACACTGGAAGCTCAGGACAGAATCGGGCTTTCGCTTGCAGAGCAGATTTCCAGTATTTTACAAATTCAGTAATATTCAAAAATGAACAAAGCACTTCATTGCGAAGTGCTTTTTCATTATATATTGTTTTTATTTTTCAGTAAATCCCTGATTTCCGTAAGTAATTTCTGGTCTTCCGTAAGTACCGGTGGCGAAGGTGCTGTTTCCGGTTTTTTGTTAAGGCTGTTTACGCCTTTAATAAGAAGGAACAAAACAAAAGCAACAATAAGGAAGCTGATAACCGAAGATAAAAAATTACCATACTTTACCCCTCCCCAGGAAAGTTCTGCAATATTTTTTACATTGGCCTTTTCCAAAGCCGGATTCAGAAGAAGCGGCGTTATGATATCATCAACAAATGACTTTACAATGGCACTGAATGCAGCACCGATGATGACACCGACTGCAAGATCAAGCACGTTCCCTTTGAACGCAAATTCTTTAAATTCTTTAACAAATCCCATATTTATATTTTTAATTGTTGTCTAAAAGCAGGTTAATTTACAAAAAAATATGTAACTGGTTTATTTTAATTCCTTCTTTAGCGAATAATTTACATAAAACTCACTGTTTCCTAATATTATATTATAAATTTTATATATATAGGGTTTTTAAAATCACTTTTTTTGTAAATTGCTGATAGCGTATTATTAAATATCAATCAATGAAAATTTTTACAGCAGGGCAGATCCGCAACTGTGATCAATACACGATAAAAAACGAGCCGGTTTCTTCTGTACAGCTTATGGAAAGAGCAGCAGAATCATGTGTGGAATGGATCTCTGAAAACTGTAATCATCACCGTAATTTTGCTGTTTTCTGCGGAAGCGGAAATAATGGGGGCGATGGTTTTGCTATTGCAAGAATGCTTTACCAGAAAGGATTCGATGTAGATGTATTTACCCATACAAAAGCTAAGTTTTCTTCCGAGGCTCAGGAAAATTTTAAGCAGATCAAAGAGATTTCAGGAATTACCATCAGGGAGTTTAAAGAAGTATTCAATTACCGTTTCGACAGCAGAACAGTGATTGTTGATGCGCTTTTCGGTACCGGGCTCTCAAGAAGTCTGGACGGTGATATGAAAGACCTGGTGGAATTTTTAAATCAGAAAAAAAACATAAAAATTTCCATTGATCTGCCTTCCGGTCTTATGGCTGATGCTGTTTCAGATTCTGATTCGGTTGTCTTTATGGCAGACTATACGTTAAGCTTCCAGTTCTGGAAAAAATCTTTTCTCCATGCCGAAACCGGAAAGTTTGCAGGAAGAGTTCAGGTGTTGGATATTCGTTTAAGTCAGGATTATATTGATGAAACGGATACGGAAGATTTTGTAATTGATGATGAGATCATTAAAACTATTTTTAAAATAAGAAGTGAATTTTCTCATAAAGGCACCTACGGAAAGGTAAACATCATTGCCGGAAGCTATGGAAAAATGGGAGCGGCAGTACTTTCTACCAGGTCTGCTCTGAAGGCAGGTGCAGGTCTCACCTTTACACTGGCTCCAAAATGCGGATACGAAATTTTGCAGACCTCTGATCCGGAGGCCATGTTCATCGAAGGTGGAAAAGATTATATTGAAAGTTTCGATGTTGATGAAACAGCTGTTTGCGGAATAGGTCCCGGAATCGGAACTCATGAAAAAACGGCGGCAAGTCTTTTGATGTTTTTAAAAAGCTATTCAAAACCGTTGATTCTTGATGCAGATGCTTTAAATATTATTGCCCAGGATCCTGCCAATTTAAATTTAATTCCTGAGAAATCGATTATCACTCCCCATCCCAAAGAATTTGAAAGGCTTTTCGGAAAAACAAAAAATTCTTTTGAAAGAACGGAGCTGGCTAGAAATAAAAGCCGGGAACTGCAGATTTATATTGTTTTAAAGGATCATCATACCCAGATCATCACACCGGAAGGTGCGGTATTTTATAATATTACGGGAAATTCCGGGCTGGCCAAAGGTGGCAGCGGAGATATTCTTACAGGAATTATCACTTCATTCCTGGCGCAACAGTATACCGAGCAGGAAGCAGCCATTTTAGGGGTATGGTTTCATGGAAAAGCAGCCGAATTTGCTGCAGAGAGACATTCCAAAGAATCCATGCTTCCGTCAGATGTAATCAATGAGTTTGGGACTGTTTTTTCTGAATTGAATGGCAAAATAAGGAAGCTTTTGTAAGAGAAGGCTAGATAATAGACGAATAGATAATAGATTCGAGAGGTTTCGAATTTTAGATCCTGAACTTTTGTTTCTTTTATTTAAGGAATACAGACTTAGGTAAACACGCTGTCATCCTGAGCGCGAAGCAGTCGAAGGATCTTTATTCTCAATAATGTAAACCCGACCTAGGAACCTGAAGCGTTAAGAAAATTACTTTTGCGAACGTTAAGAAAATTCTTCTGTCCGAAGCGCGACAAAAATATAAAACCGATAGTTAACTCGCGCAAGTTTTAGAATTTTTAGAGAGCAGAAGGGATTTTAGCTTTCAGATTCCAGTCTTAAATTTTTGATTCTTTTGTTTGACTACGTCGAATCTTCGATTTCAAGACAAAAGAAAATGCAATTAAAAAGAAAGTTTAGATTTTTTCAGAATGACAAACTTAACTAACACGATCTGTCATCCTGAGCGCGAAGCAGTCGAAGGATCTTTATTCTCAATAATGTAAACCCGACTTAGGAAACTGAAGCGTTAAGAAAATTACTTTTGCGAACGTTAAGAAAATTCTCCTGTTCGAAGCGCGACAAAAATATAAAACCGAAGAACCGATAGTGAATTCGCGCAAGTTTAGAATTTTTAGAGAGCAGAAGGAATTTTTAGCTTTCAGATTCCAGTCTTAAATTTTTGTTTCTTTTGTTTGACTACGTCGAATCTTCGATTTCAAAACAAAAGAAAAATTGTTTAAAAAATATTTTGAGATTCTTACAGAATGACAATATTCAATAAACAGTTTCTGTCATCCTGAGCGCGAAGCAGTCGAAGGATCTTTATTCTCAATAATGTAAACCCGACTTAGGAAACTGAAGCGTTAAGAAAATTACTTTTGCGAACGTTAAGAAAATTCTCCTGTTCGAAGCGCGACAAAAATATAAAACCGAAGAACCGATAGTGAATTCGCGCAAGTTTAGAATTTTTAGAGAGCAGAAGGAATTTTTAGCTTTCAGATTCCAGTCTTAAATTTTTGTTTCTTTTGTTTGACTACGTCGAATCTTCGATTTCAAGACAAAAGAAAAATTGTTTAAAAAATATTTTGAGATTCTTACAGAATGACAATATTCAATAAACAGTTTCTGTCATCCTGAGCGCGAAGCAGTCGAAGGATCTTTATTCTCAATAATGTAAACCCGACTTAGGAAACTGAAGCGTAAAGAAAATTACTTTTGCGAACGTTAAGAAAATTCTTCTGTCCGAAGCTCGACAAAAATATAAAACCGAAGAACCAATAGTTAACTCGCGCAAGTTTTAGAATTTTTAGAGAGCAGAAGAAATTTTTAGCGTAAGATTCCAGTCTTGAACTTTTGTTTCTTTTGTTTGACTACGTCGAATCTTCGATTTCAAGACAAAAGAAAATGCAATTAAAAAGAAAGTTTAGATTTTTTCAGAATGACAAACTTAACTAACACGATCTGTCATCCTGAGCGCGAAGCAGTCGAAGGATTTTTATTCTCAATAATGTAAACCCGACCTAGGAAGCTGAAGCGTAAAGAAAATTACTTTTGCGAACGTTAAGAAAATTCTCCTGTCCGAAGCGCGACAAAAATATAGAACCGAAGAACCGATAGTAAATTCGCGCAAGTTTAGAATTTTTAGAGAGCAGAAGGAATTTTTAGCTTTCAGATTTCAGTCTTGAACTTTTGTTTCTTTTGTTTTAAGACAAAAGAAAATTGAACAATCTTAACCAACCAGGATAACCGGATATAAAAAAGCAAGTCGTCCATTCACGACTTGCTTTTTATGCTTGTAATACTATTTAAAAATTACTCAGGTTTCTCGTTTTCCGCTTGTGTAATTCTGAATTTTTTAGACATAATCATGATCACGACGCCAGCAATCATAAAAGGAATGGATAATACCTGCCCAGTATTCAGTCCTCCGAACTGAATAAATTCATCACCCTGTGGCTCTTTCAGGAACTCTACAAAGAAACGTATTGCCCAAAGAATGATGAAAAATAATCCGAACAGCCATCCCTGCTGATATTTCTTGTTGGTTTTTTTGTATAAAATCCATAACAGGACAAATAGACAAACATACCCAAATGCTTCAAAAAGCTGTGATGGATAACGTGGTACCGTCACGCCGTACTCGCTGCTCTGCTGCGGGAAAAGTAACGCAAAAGGTGAGTTGGGATCTACCGGCTTTCCGATGATTTCGGAATTGAAGAAATTTCCAAGCCTTACAAATGCGCCGCCCAATGCTACCACAATTCCAAGCCTGTCGTACACCCAGAAAGGATTTTTCTTAATAATTTTAAATGAATAATATAGGGTGGTAAAAATCAATGCGATGGTTGCGCCATGACTTGCTAAGCCGGAAAATCCTGTAAATTTAAGACCGTTTTTGGTGCTGATCGGTAAAAACACACTCCAGAAATCCTCTTTGAATAGTTCCGGCTGATAGAAAATAACGTGCCCCAGACGTGCCCCAAGAATCGTTCCTATTAATGTCCAGGTGAATAAAGGCTCCAGATATTTCTGGTTAACATTGTCAATTTTAAATATCCTGTTCATTAAAATATACCCGAAACCGAAGGCAAAAATAAACATCAAACTGTAAAAATGCAGGGTAATCGGTCCTAAAACAATACCTTTCGACGGATCCCAGATCTTAAAAGGCGTTTCCAGGCTTACCTGATCTGAAGAAGCGATTAGCTTATTTGATTTTACGGCATATTTAAAAGCTGTGATATTCTCTTTGGTAGCAGGTGTTTCTATCAGTCTGAAGTTTTTATCCAGAAACTGATATTTTTTATTTTTCAATTTATCCAGTGTTAATGCACTATAATTAAAAGATGCAGGCTCCAGATTAGATTCATTAAGGATTATCAGCACATTGCCATCTACTTTTCTATCCGGAAAGACGTTGAGATCCGCCAGTTCGGTAGTGCTGTAAATTTTTACGGGCACACCTGCTGAGTTGATTTTTAAAGTTCCTTCCGACATTCCGTCCGGATAATTCTGCGCAAATAAACACTGAGTAATCAACGCAAAAATAACGAGATACATTCTGAAAAAAATATTGCTCATTTCTATTTTTTATAGTTTGTTATATTCAAATTTTACTTTTTCTTGGGAGGAACAGGATCATAGCCGCTTCCTCCCCAGGGATGGCATCTTGAAATTCTTTTAACACCCAGCCAGAATCCTTTCAATGGGCCATGTACCTGTAACGCCTTTACCATATAATGCGAGCAGGTAGGTTCATACCTGCAGTTTTTAGGCAGCAGCGGCGAAATAAACCATTGGTAAAACTTAATTAGGATTACCAGAGGAAAGGTGATGATCTTGTTGGCTGTAGGTTTCAAAACATTGCAAAAATAGCGTAAAAAATCGGAAGTTGGTTGAAATATACCGGAAGTTTCGGCAGGGCGGAAGGGGGTTCGTCGGAGATAATTTGGTGTTGGTCGATTTGTGGATTTAGAAAATGAGAAAGAATCATAAGATGATGTTACTGTAATAAATAAGCTGCCTTCATTTGAGGCAGCTTTTACTCGTAAATTTTATTTAATGATTGTTTTTAAATCCTGAATAACTTGTTGTTGCGAATATTCTTGCTTTATAAAATTGTTTTCCTAATGGACTTCCTTCTTTAATTGTATGATTTTGCGAATAGTAATTTTCACTTACTGCGAGTTTATTCCAATTAAATTACTATTGGCTTTGAATAAAAACCAACTATAAAAACAAAAGCGACTGAAAAAGATCGCTTTATTACTTCTATTGTTTTATCATCGTAAATTCTCCAGCAGGTAAAGTAAATGCCGGTGGGTTCATATTCTCAAAATCGGGTAAAATATCTATTAACTTTACTTGTAAAACTTCTTTTCCATTTATCATTGTTTTTCTTATAATATAATCTCCCGATCTGTTGGCGCTTACATCTCTAATCTTTAAACGTAATCTTTTCTCATTTGGATTGCATTGTGGGCATTTCCAAGTTCTATTATTATTGTCAACAGGAGCATTACCTGCCAAAGCATGTTTTGCAAATTGGTTATTATATACAACATTCAAATTAAAAAGGGTATTGGCTTTTTCTATCCCATTTACAATATATTGATATTCTCCAATTATTAAATCTTCATAATAACTGCTATTATATTGTTTAATTTTTTTTTACCAAAACAATTTTAAAACTTTTATCTCCATTGGTATAAAGATAAGTGCCTTCAAATTGATTTAAGATATTATTTAAATCTTTTCTATAATATCCACTAGGCTGTCCAATTCCCGATTTACTTATATCAATTACTACACTCTGAGATTTCAATAAAGATGATATTAATGATATTACTACCAATAGAATTATATTTTTCATTTTATTAAGTTTTTTTAATTACAATTAACAGGAGTTACTACTGCTGTATCTGAATTTTCACTTATTGTGAGTTTACTCCAATTTGTTAAATCACTATTGGCTTTAAATAAAACCAACTATAAAAACAAAAGCGACTAAAAAAGGTCGCTTATTACTTCTATGGTTTTATCATCGTAAATTCTCCAGTAGGTAAAGTAAATGGTGCCGGGTTCATATTCTCCAAATCCGGTAAAATATTAGTTACTTTGACTTGTAATACTTCTTGTCCATTTACAACTGTCTTTCTTACGAAAAAATCTGCCGTCCTATTTGTACTTACATCAGTAATACTTGCACTTAATCTTTTCTCATTAGGATTGCATTGTGGGCGTTTCCAAAGTCGAGTGTTATTGTCTATTGTATAATTTCCAGCAATCGCATGCTTTGCAAATTGGTTATTGTATACAACATTTAAATTAGATAGCGTATTGGCTTTTTCTACTCCATTTACAATGTATTGATATTCTCCGATGATTAAATCTTCGTAATAACTGCTGTTGTATTGTTTTATTTTTTTTACTAAAACAATTTTAAAACTTGTATTTCCTTTGGTATAAAGATAAGTGCCTTCAAATTGATTAAGAACATTATGAAGATCTTTGCTGTAATATCCATTAGGCTGTCCTAATTCTGAATCATTAATATCAATAATCACGCTTTGAGATTTATATAAGGATGAAATTAATAATGCTATAATAAGTAAAATAATATTTTTCATATTTTCATTATTGAAAAAAACTCCGGAGAGGCTTTAAATTATTGCTTTGTAAAAATTAAATCCTTCGTTTCCGGAAGATAAATTGTTGTATCCAAATTAGGGGGACACTTTTCAGCTGTTGTAACAATATCGTTGGGTCTATACTCCCATGAAATTTGCGTAGAACTAATTTTTATCAATTTAATTCCTCCAAAACCTATGTTGCAATTAGTTCCATTGTATATCAATTCAGCCTTATTTCCGTTATCTGTAACCCATATACTATAAATTGTATGCTTGAGATCATCTGCTGGTAATAGCATGTTCTTCGTATCCTGAAGAACAGTTCCTGAAGAATTTTTTATGATATATTTTACGGACAGAACATCTATATATACTTTTTGACTACCATAATCAAAAAATTTATCATTCTCCTTAGAAATGTATAGTGTGATCTGATTCCCATTGTATGTTGAAAAATATGTTCCAACAAAAGATTGAAGCTCGTTATTAGTATCTTTTATATGAGACATATTTGGAACGTTATCTAAAGAAGTTAATAGAGGATAAATTTGTTGAGCATTACATGAAATTAAATTTCCAACTATTAATAACATTAGTAATATTTTTGATTGTATTAAATTCATATTTTATTTATTTTTTTATGGACAAGGCGTTCCAACAGGCACACCAATATTATTTAAAGATATATTATTGACAGTTCCATTAGATTCTACTCTTTGTAAACTGACTTTTCCACTTAAATTCATAGTTTTTAGTGTTTCGAGAAATAATTTTTCCAACCTTTTCCATAAGCAAAAAACCGCCTTTCAGCGGTTTATATCTATTGCTTTGTGAAAATTAAATCCTTTGTTTCTGGAAGATAAATGTTTGTGTCCAAAGTAGGAGGACATTTATCTGCTGTAGTTACAATATCATCTGGATGATACTCCCAAGAAATTTGTGTTGCATTTATTTTTTTTAAATAAATATCTCCCCAGCCAACACTACAATTTGTACCGCTATAATAAAATGTGATTGCATTTTTAGAAGGACTCGTTCCTATGATATATAATTCAATATCAGTAACATTATTCTGAGTATCTTGCAAAATAACTCCTGATAAATTTTTCACAATATACTTTACAATTAATGCATCCATATAATAATTTTTTTGCCCTGTTTGCTCTAACTTGTTTTCTTGTTTAGTAATAAATAAAGTAATTTCATTACTATTGAAATTTGCTTTGTAAGCTCCAATATAAGGATTCAACTCATTATTTAAATCCTTTAGATAAGCACCCTTTGGAATATCTAAAAAGGGTGTGTTCATTGGCGAAATTTGCTGTGATTTACAAGAAACCACAGTAAAAATTATTAAAAGCAAAACACTTTTCATTATTGCTTTGTAAAAATTAAATCCTTCGTTTCCGGAAGATAAATTGTTGTATCCAAATTAGAGGGGCACTTAGCAGCTGTTGTTGTAATATCATCCGGATAGTAGTCCCAAGATATTTGACTAGCATTAACTTTTTTTAATATTATTCTTCCCCAACCTACACTACAATTAGTGCCACTATAAAAAAAGTTCACTTTATTTTGAGCAGGTGTAGTACTAATACTATATAATTCAATATCATATACATTATTTTGAGTATCTTGTAAAATTGCTCCTGTAGAACTTTTTACAATATACTTTATTATTAAAGCATCCATATAGTAATCTTTTTGTCCAGTTTTTTCTGGTTTTTGTTCTTGTTTGGTTATATAAAGTGTAATTTCATTTCCATTAAAGTTAGCTTTATAAATTCCAACGTAAGGTGTGAGTTCATTATACAAGTCTTTTAAATATGAGTTTGGGGGAACTTCTTCATAATCTGCATTTAATGGATAGACTTGTTGAGCTCTGCAAGAAATAAAGTTTGTAATTAAAAGAAAAATTACTATTCTTAAATATATTGTTTTCATATTTTATTTTTTAAATTAAATTAAATTAAGGACAAGGTATTCCAACAGGCATACCATTACTATCTTCATTTACATTATAAACTGTTCCATTGGGTTCTACACGTTGTAAGTTTACTTTTCCACCCAGTCCCATATTTTTTAAAGTATCAAAGTATAGTTTTTCGAGTCCTATTTGGTTAAGTTTAGCTCCATTATTACTCGAATATAATGGATTTTTCAATAGTTTATCCACTTTTTTTTGATAATCTTTTTCAAATTGTTTCATTTGTGCAGGAGTATAAACATAACCTCCCAATTCCGCACCTGTTCCTGTATAAGTTATTACATAGTTTATAAATTGCTGATTGCTTGGTGGACAATTACACCATTCCGCTGCAATCATCCCAAAATAGGCATTTCCAACACCGTCTTGTATACTTTGGGCGGCTGCAAATCCAAATAATGTTTCTATATCTGGTGGAGAAAACATGTGTGTTCCTGTTGCTGTATGATTATGATAACCTCCGTAACCATCCGTTACATCACTAAAAATAACATGATGAGAAGCATTAACATTTGCTGGAACTATTGTTCCATCTTTTTTCTCTTTGAAACCAATCTCACCTGCATTTATATTGCTTAGAGTATTTAATGCTTGGGCTTTTACATTATTTATGCCTGTTTTTACATTGGATCTGTTCAGCATTTTCTTCGTTTTCTCACAAGGGCTGTCCGCTGACAGATATTGATTATAAAACTCTTCCCACGCAGCATTAGGATGGTCCATAAAATATTGTACCGCTTCATTGTGAAAATTCAAATTTTCTGTATTATTGGCAGTAGAATAATGGTTGAGGTAGCTCTCTATGATATTCTGGTAAATATCTACATGCTCATTTGCCCATTGTCGGTACAACGCTCCCGGAAGCTGTTCCCAAAACAGATAGGCTCTCAATGCTCTTACATAACCCGCATCGGTAGAAGGAGGAAGATTGGGATCAAAAACATATCCGCTCGGGTCGGTAAGATATACAGCAGAGCCACCCTCTGTAATAGGGTCTACAGGAGGAGGTGGATTGGAAGGGTTTCCGTTATTCTGACCGCCAAAACCACCGGAGTTGTCTCCGCCACCACTTCCTACACAAACGGTTAAGGTTTCCAGGCAGCTCTCACATTTGTCGCATGCATCCCAACTGGAACCGTTTTTACAGTGCCATACACTCACGCTGTAAGAAGCCAGGCAGTCTTCATAATTTGAAGTTTTGGCAAACGCATTTTTGTGAGAGTGCTTTTGGGCAACGGAAGCCGCTTCGGAGTCGTAAAGAACGTAAGGAGTATCCCCTATTATCCTTATAATAGAATAATGAAGCGTGCCGTCATTTCTCTTGCGGTACACGATATTATAAACATCCTGGGGATTACCAAACAAAGAATAGATCCTGAATGAATAGGTAGAAATATCTGCGTTGGCTTTAATACGGTTGATCGTTTCTGTATCAATAAGGAACCCCAGAAAGTGTGTCGTCATACTCTATGCTTTTTTGCGAGATGCTTAGCGGTGAAATCACCTCTCCAACTTTTTGAATCTGTGTTTCTTTTTGGAAAGCAGCAAAGGAAATAATATCCCGATTTCTATTTGCAGAGGATTCATTTAAAATATCCTGCTCATTCCTACAGGAAAATAAGGAAAGGAACACCGTTACTAAAAACAGCCATGAAATTTTCTTTCTCATCATTTGCATTTGTTGTTTTAGTTAATAATTCTTTTTACCTATAGATGCATGTTTTATCCGTAAGGTTGGAAAGGGATAAAACCAATCTATAGTTGTGCGGCAAATCTAAAGAAAATATTTCACATGCATCTGAACTAAAGTTGTAAAATCGCCAACAAAAGTTGTATTTAATTGGTTTTTACTTAATCTGCTTCATTCAAATAAACTCTGTTTATTCTTAATTTTAACATTAAGAAATTTAGTTGATTAAGCTGAAAAAGATAAGAAATCAATACATTGATTTTAAATGAAGATCATTAAGAAAAGATATCTTAACTTCTTAATGGTTAAAAAAATTATATCAAAAAAAAATCTTAATCTTTATGCTTTTTGCGTTAAACCTTCGGTTTGTAGTTAATTAAAAGTTTAAAAAAGTTTAATGTAAAAATAGTAAATTAGCTGAAAATTATTTGATATGTCTTTAGGAACTAAACTCAGGGAACTGAGAACAGGAAGAAATTTATCGCAGACACAGGTCGCTATGGAGCTTGATGTTTCGCAGACCGCTTATGGTAAGTGGGAGAGTGACCAGTCGAAACCGGGACTCGATAACCTGCTGAAAATTTCTGAATTTTATGAGACGGATATTTATGATCTGCTGGAAAATAAAGATGGAAATCATAATTTTAATAATACATATGATAATTCGTTAATAATGCGGTAAAAACTATCAATTATTATATATCAGAAAAGCTTGTAGAGCAATACGAAGAGCGCATCAAAGAACTACAGGAAAGGAACCAGGAGCTCAAAAACCAGCTTGCCTTCTGGAAAAACCAGGCTGAAAACAGCAAATAATATCTAATCTTCCGGAAAGTTTGCCGCACCCTCGCGGGAAGTTTTCCGGAAATCCGGAAAGCTTCATGCACTCCTGCAACAACTTTTCCGGTAACCCGGAAAGCCTGTTGCACCCCTGCGGCAAACTTTCCGGAAAGCAGGAAACCTTCTTGCACCTCCGCAACAAGGTTTTCCGATAAAAACGCAAATAATGTAAAAAAATATGAATACAATCGAATTACAATTACTTCGCAATGCAGAATACCTGCAATACGTAAAAGACTTCTCAGGAATTATCGCCCTGAACAATCCCGCAACCTTACAGATTGATGCCAAGCTTTCCGCCTTCAATACCAAAATTTCCGATCTGGAAAACTTGTATAAGAAAGCATTGGCCAACGAGAAAACACAGGATCTCTTGCTGTTGGATGAAAGAAGGGACAATGCCATTAACGGAATTTATTATTTTCTTTTGGGGCATTCTTATCATTTCGAAGCAGATAAAAAACAGAAGGCACAATTGCTTCTCGACAATATGGCTCTGTATGGCAGCGGTATTGCGCGTTTAAACTATCAGGCAGAAACCGCCACGCTTAACAATCTCATCAGAGATTGGGAAAACAAACCAGAGCTCATCGATGCGGTTGCCTCCTTTAATCTTTCTGCATGGATCAATGAGATGAAAACTGCCAATGACCTGTTCAACACAACTTATCTTTCCCGTACCCAGGAATACGGAGATGCCAATCCGGAAACCATTAAGTCCAAAAGGGAAGAGGTGAATTCCGCTTACTACGCATTGCGTGACCGGATCGATGCGCTTCATCTCTTGGTGGAAACCCCGCCGTCACCATACGCAACCGTCATCAAGCAGCTGAATGCGCTTACGGATCAATACAATGTGCTGCTGATGAATAGAAAAGATGTCCCGCCTTTAGAAGGAAAATAAGAACTACCTTAACCATAAGAAAGTAATTAGCCCAGGAAACCCGTCAATACATTGGCGGGTTTCTTTACACTGTGACAGGAATAAGATTTGTATTACTTTATTAACTTTGCATTACGTATTAATACCAGTTCACAATATTTAACTTTAACAAATACTTTTACCTACCTTGAATCAAAATATTCCATTAGCAGAAAAATTAAGGCCGAAGACACTGGAAGATGTTCTCGGGCAGGAACACCTTACCGGCGAGAAGGGAACCATACGGAAGATGCTGCAGAATAATACGCTGAATTCCTTAATCTTCTGGGGGCCGCCGGGAACAGGAAAAACAACCCTGGCGGAAATTATTTCGGAACAGTCGGGAAGGAAATTCTATAAGCTTTCTGCCGTTTCTTCGGGAGTTAAAGATGTTCGCGACGTCATAGAAGATGCTAAAAAACAGAATCTTTTTTCGGGAAAATCTCCGATTTTGTTTATTGATGAAATCCACCGGTTCAACAAATCGCAACAGGATTCGCTCTTGCATGCTGTAGAGAAAGGATGGATCGTTCTGATCGGTGCCACCACCGAAAATCCGAGTTTTGAAGTGGTTTCGGCATTGCTTTCAAGAAGTCAGGTGTATATCCTTAAAGCACTGAGCTATGAAAAACTTGAGGAATTAATCGATATTGCTCTTGAAAGATTTAATACTGATGAAAAGTCGGATTTTAAGATTATTGAAAAAGAAGCATTGATACAATATTCAGGAGGTGATGCAAGGAAGCTGATCAATTCTGTGGAGCTGGTGCTGAATCAATATAAAGGTTCTGGCAAGAACGAAATTCAGAACAGTGATGTTCTGGAAGTATTGCAGGAAACGATGGCATTGTATGATAAAAACGGCGAACAGCATTATGATATCATTTCGGCATTCATCAAATCGATGCGCGGAAGCGATCCCAACGGAGCAGTATATTGGCTGGCAAGGATGATTGCAGGCGGTGAGGATATTAAATTCATAGCGCGGAGAATGCTGATCCTGGCAGCAGAGGATATCGGACTCGCCAATCCTAATGCTTTGATGATGGCCAATACCTGTTTTCAGGCGGTCAATGTGATCGGAAATCCGGAAGCAAGGATCATCTTAAGTGAAACGGCGGTTTACCTGGCAGTCTCACCCAAGAGCAATTCAACGTATATGGCCATTAATGAAGCATTGGCGCTGGTAAAGAAAACAGGAAATCTTCCTGTTCCTTTGCATCTGAGAAATGCACCCACCAAGCTGATGAAAGACCTGGACTACGGAAAAGAATACAAGTACGCTCATTCTTATGAAGGTAATTTTGTAGACCAGGATTTTCTTCCGGAAGAGATTCGGGATGTAACCTTGTATCAGCCGGGCAGCAATGCAACGGAAAAGAAAATCTATGAAGAACTTAAAAAGAAATGGAACAATAAATATTAATGTCAGATTACGGCCAAATAAAAAAGGATACTTTGTTTGAGTATCCTTTCTTTATATTTTAATTTTAAAAATTATTTCTTAGCAGCAGTAGTGATAGAAACGGCTTTTGCCCCATGGTTATCTATAACTTCCATTTTATTCAGGATATCACCGAAAACCTTTGTATCGCTGTTTTTAAATTCATAGCCATCAATAAATACGGGTGTATCTTTGGCAAGGCCATAATACACATTGAGTTCAGAAAGTGGAATCCTGTCAATCGCTCCTTCCTCGCTTTTTAATTTGTATACTACCAAACCGTTTGCAGCGATAAAGCTGTATTTTTTAAGATTTTGCGGAAGTTCTGCCGCAGATTTGTAAGTCTGTGTACTCTGAATAGCATTTTTATGATTGGCAGTAAACATATCTACTGTTCCGACAATATCATCAGCTACTGCAAATTTTGTAGAAGCATTCTTCTGAGCAAATAACGTGACAGAAGACAATAATAAAAAGGAGTAGAGCAATTTTTTCATAATGTTTTTGGAATAAGTATCTGTTAAAAACTTGATAAATATAGTTATTTTTTAGAAAGCGTAAAGAAAATTTTACAATAATTTAATCAAATCATTAAAAATAAACCATTTTTCAGTTTGTCTTATCTGTTTCTTGCTTTTTTTCAACCATGGTTGCCACTATATTTTTCAGTCGCTGGAACAAAAAAGAGCTGAGCAGCAAAATAATACCGAGAATAATAAATGCAACAATCCTTGAAACATTATCCATTTTCCAGACATCATACAAATAAAGCTTGATAATGGTGATGCCCAATAAGGTAAATCCTGCCTTTGCATATTCTCTGGCATCGGTTTTCAACCCTTTATAAATAAAAATGCTTGCCAGTATGGCCCAGATAATCGGAAGGTAAAGAAGAACAAAATATTCCTGAAGTTTTTTCATGTCGGCGATATTTTCCGAGCGTATTAAAAGATAAATATGGTTTGCTTCCATGCTTACAGCGATTACAACAGCGGTTACAAGAAGCCAATAAGAAAGCTTTATTTTAAAAAAAGATGAATGGGGAATAATTTTTATTATCATACAGATTAAGGGAAGCAGGTATGTCCCATACATGAAATAAAAGTTTAGGTTAATATTTTTCATCATAATATGGGTGATGATTCCGGAACCGGCGATGATGGTGTTCAGAATAATCAGGGAGAAAAAGATATACAATAATCCTGTTTCAAGCATTCTTCCGATCTCAAGTTTTCTTCCGAAAAGCAGAATGATGAAAATAAAATACAGGCTGAAAAGCATTCCGATACTGAAAATAATGATCAGTGGTTCTTCCGAAATGTGATAAATAATTTCTGATAACATCGCAACATAAAAAACCCCATAACTTACCGCCGAAAACAGGTTTTCAAAAAAGCTGTCTTTTGGTTTCTGTTGCATTCTTTTGAGCAGTCTAAGGTTGATAAAAATGGTAAAGACGGTGACCAGGCTCGTTAGAAATACAGGGTTGAAAATAATGCGTAGATCTTTTGCATCCATATATTCAGCCCAGGTTATCACTTGGGCAATGATCACCAGGGGGAAGAGGATGTGAAAAAAGCCTCTGAAGATCCGAAGACCGGTCTTTTTCCAGATGAAAAGAAGAAGTGTGGCTTCAATAGCCCAGACACTGGTGATTAAATGAGCGCTGAACTGAAGTGCGAAAGCGATGGTAATAAGACTCACTACAATTCCTGAAAATACCGAATGAGCAGTATCCAATCTTTTCTCGTTATGTTCTCTGTACAGCAGAATCCCATTGAGTAAAGCAAATCCTGTCGGGAAAAGAATAATAGGATCATATTGTAATTGTTTGAAAATAAACACCGTCCCGATAATGGCTGTCAAGTTCACCAGAATAAGCATTAGAATATAAGCAGGCAATAATTTCTTTTGCGTGAAATAATTCTGTAATGCAAATGCGTAAAAAATAATATAACTTATTACATAAAAATATACTGCATTGATTTCTGTCTTTGCAAACGTCCAGTAAAAAAGATAAGTGCTGGTGAAAACAAATGAAATCCATCCAATACTTTTCCATTTTTTAAGAAAGGCAATTATAAGCATCCCGACATTGATGACGGAAATATAAGTAAACAGAAACAGATAATTGCTTTGTCCGGTACTGATCATCAATGGCGCAAGAAATCCTCCGAACAGCGAAAAAATGATGAGGATTTCACTTTTATAATAATAGGAAAGAAATAGGGAAACCAATGTTACACAACATGTAATTGAAAATGCTGCATTCTGCGAAAACAGATGATACTCCCGAAAGGCAATGGTTGTCGTAAAATAGAGTGCGGCAATACCACCCCCTGTGATAATGGAAGCGAAAACGGCGTAATTTTTTCTCAGAAAATGCCCGATAGCGATTATTCCCGCACCTACTGCAAAACCTATTGCTGCTCTTGAAATTTCGCCAATCCAGTTGTTGTCAATCGCATATTTCACAAAATACCCGATTCCCAGAACCAATGTGAAAATCCCGGCTATCGCCAGTGCATTTTGCTGTAAAAATTCAAAAACGGGACTTATCTTTATGGCTGGTTCCTCTTCGATATCGTTATTTTCGCAGGGCTTTTCCTCTTTTTCAATAATCTCTTCGGCTGCTGGCAACAGTGGGTTTTCCGGAAGATTTTTTATTTCCTCTGTGCGGTTTCCGTCTTGTTCTTCCCTGATTTTCAAAATTTCTTTTTCAAGGCTCCTGATCCTTTTATTCAGGCTGCTGAAAAGAATAATAATGATGATACATAAAATGATGATCAGGATGTACATTTTTTCCGGATTGATGTTATTCAAATATAATCAAATGTTTACAAGCAAAAGATGATCTGTAATGGTAAATTCTTTTAGATAAACTAAAATTTTAACTTTCTAATCCAAACTCTTTGTAATTGCCTAGGAAATAAGTTTCAGCATGCAGCGCTTTTAATTCTTCCAGAGCATTATGGTGAAGTGCAGATTCCCATTTTCCAACCACGTTGATGAAAAAGAAATAATTACCCAGTCCGGTTTTAAGCGTTCTCGATTCTATTTTGCTGAGATTCATTTTTCGCCATGCAAATACCGATAATACCTGATGAAGGCCTCCTGCATGATCTTCCGGAAGGGTAACCAGCAATCCTGATTTTTCACCTAAAACTCTCAGGTTTTCATTTTCATAGCTCTCCGGATCTTTGGAAATAATAATAAACCGTGTATGATTCTGCTCAAAGTCATGGATATTGTGATGGATAATTTTAAGTCCGTACAGATTGGCTGCAAACTGATTGGCAACGGCTGCCAAATTTCTATCCGGATTTTCTGAGACATATCTTGCCGCGGCGGCAGTTGAAGAAAAGTCCTGCTTTGGAACTTCTTTGAAATGCGTATCCAGAAAATGAAAGCTCTGGGCTAAGGCCTGCGGATGAGAATAAATTTTCTTAACAGATCCTGAGTGTGAGTCAGGATGTACCATAAGATGATGGGCAATCGGCATTACTGCTTCAGCCAGTATTTTTATTCCGGGTGTTTTGTATAAGTAATCCAGTGTCATGGAAACTGTTCCTTCGATAGAATTTTCCAGGGGGACAACGGCTTTTTTCACTTCGCCTTTTTCTACCGCTTTAAAGCAGTCGAGAATGTTGGGTTGAGGAATAAGCTCTTCTTCCGGGAAGAGCTGAATCGCTGCAAGCTGTGTAAAACTGGCCTCCGGGCCCAAAAATGCAATCTTCATTATTCTTTAATTTATTCTTTCCAGTTTTCTTTAATCAGTTCCATGAGGTAATCCGGGCATTTCACTAATTTATTGGTTTTAGCGTCAAGAAAAAAAAGTGTGGTAGAAGCCTCTGTAATTTTAACATGTTTTTCGTTAAAAATTTCATATTCGAATTCAATTCTCACACCCGGAATTTTTTTAACATAGGTGTGGATTTCCAGTTCTTCATCATAAAAAGCCGGCCGCAAATACTTAATTTTATACTCTGAAACAGGCAGCCAAATTCCTTGATTTTCAATCTCATTATAAGACATTCCGATGCTGCGGAAAAGTTCTACCCGGCCAATTTCGAGGTACTCTGCATAATTGCCGTAGTAAACGTATTTCATGGGGTCTGTTTCTCCGTAACGTACTCGTAATGAGTGTTTTGTGTGTATCATTATTCCTGCTTATATATACATACAAATATATTTTTAAATAATCAATAAGCGCAATATTTTTTTTTGAAATAAAAAATTTAGACCTTTGTCTTCCTTCTATAAAACAATACTAACTAAGAATTAATCGGGGCATAAATTATGAATGAAAATTTAATGTTGACATGGCAGAAGTGCCTTCAGTTCATGCGCGATAATCTAAACGCTGCTGAAGACAATTCTGATCTTAAAAAACTTGAAAAATCTTTCGATTTACTGTTTGATAAAGTACAGCCAATTTCTTTGGTTGACAACAATCTTACATTAATGGTCCCGAGTGATTTTTACAAGGAATATATTGAGGATAACTACCTGTCCTTGCTTTCTGCTGCCCTGAAGAAAAATATAGGAAAAGGTGTAAAATTATGGTATTCGGTGATGGAAAATAAGCCTTCCGGTTTAGAAAAGCCCGTTACCATGAATATGAAAGGAAAAACCGTTCCTACACCTAAAGTTCAGGAAACAATGCCTCAGGGATTTTCATCCAATATCGTCAATCCTTTTGTAGTGCCGGGAATCAAAAAAGTAAATATTGATTCCAACTTAAAATCGGATTTCTCTTTTGATAATTATGTAGAAGGAGAGAGCAATAAATTTGCGGCAACCGTAGCAAGATCTATTGCCAAAAGACCGGGAGCAACAGCTTTCAACCCTTTATTTTTATATGGAGGATACGGAGTAGGAAAAACCCATCTTGGCCAGGCGGTAGGACTGGAAGTGAAAAGCCAGTTTCCGGATAAGGTAGTTTTGTATCTGTCTTCTGAAAAATTCATCCAGCAGTTTATTTCGGCTGCCAAAGCCCACAAACAGACAGAATTTGCCAATTTTTACCAGATGGTGGATGTTTTGATTATTGATGATATCCAGTTTCTTTCCGGTAAATCTGCAACCCAGGATAGTTTCTTCCATATTTTCGATTATCTTCACCAGAATGGAAAGCAGATTATCCTGACATCTGATAAAGCTCCGGCTGATATCATGGATATTCAGGACAGAATTGTTTCCCGCTTCAAATGGGGACTTTCCGCAGAAATTAAATCTCCGGATTACAGCACCCGTAAACAGATTATCGTTGATAAACTAAGCAGAGATGGTATCGTCCTTACTGAAGATATGCTGGATTTCTTGGCATCAGAAGCTAAAACAAATGTAAGAGAACTCATCGGGGTGATCAATTCCGTGATTGCGTATTCTACCATTTATAAATCAGATTTAAGTCTTGAATTATTAAAGGATACCATCAACAAGATTGCAGCGAACCAGAAGAAAATTATCAATATTCCTTATATTCAGGAAGTGGTTTGCGATTATTTCGGGATCAAAAGAGAACAGCTTTTATCCAAAACAAGAAAAAGAGAAATCGCGCTTCCAAGGCAGCTCGCCATGTATTTCGCAAAAGAGCTTACGAATGCAACCTTTACTAAAATAGGTGAGGAAATGGGAGGAAAAGACCATTCAACAGTAATGTATGCCTGCGAAACAATTAAAGATGTTTCTAAAATCGATAAAGAGGTGAAGAAATACGTTAAGGAATTATCCGAAAGAATTAAGCAATAAGAAATTATTTAATGTAAATATTGAAAATGGAGAATAAATTTTATTCTTCATTTTTTATTTAGTTTTGTCTGAATTTAATTTTATTACAATACCGCCATGAAAATACTGATGGTCTGTCTCGGAAATATTTGCAGAAGTCCGCTTGCCGAGGGAATTATGAAAGCGAAAGCTCCCAATAATTTTTATATAGATTCTGCAGGAACCATTTCACTCCACGAAGGGAAACACCCCGATAAAAGAGCCATACAAACCGCAGCCCGCCACGGAATTGACATTTCCCAACAGAGATCCAGACCCATCACTAAAGCAGATTTTGAAAAATTTGATAAAATTTACTGCATGGATGTAGATGTATTGGCAGACGTAGTTTCCAAGGCAAGAAACGAAGACCAGCGAAAAAAAGTTTCCTTATTTCTGGAAATCCTGGACGATCATCAACATGCTGAAGTTCCGGATCCGTATTGGGGAGATATGAAAGAGTTCGAAGAAGTTTTTCAATTGCTGGATCGTGGTTGTGAAGCTATTTTAAAACAAATTCCGGCATAAAGCTTTACCTTTGCTTAATGATGTCAATTTTACAGGACATCTAAAATTTTAAACTTTAAGAAAGACTAAAAAATAAAACAATGCTTTTTCTACTTCCTGCTTATCTTTCGGAAAATACTTCTATCAGTCATTTTTCACCAGTGATAAAAGATTATATCATGCAGACCGATTACTTTTTCGTGGAAAATGAAAAAACCGCAAGAAAAGTGGTAAAATTCTTTGCCCCCGAAAAGAAGCAATCTGATCTTAAACTCTTTCTGCTGGATAAGTACACTGAAAACGCGGATATTAAAGAAGCGCAGGAAATGATGCTGAAAGGGCAGGACTTTGGATTGCTTTCTGAGGCCGGACTTCCCTGTATTGCAGATCCGGGGAGTCTCATGGTAAAATGGTGTCACGAAAAGAATATTCGGGTGATTCCTATTTCGGGTCCTTCGTCTATCATTCTGGCGTTGATTTCGAGCGGTTTCAACGGGCAGGAATTTACCTTCAACGGCTATCTTCCGATTGATAAAGGTGAAAAGAAGAAACAGATCCTTCATCTGGAAAACCTTGTTCAGAAAACAGGTTATTCGCAGATTTTCATGGAAACCCCCTATCGCAATAATCAACTTTTTGAAGATTTAATCAAGTTTTTATCTCCCAATACAAAGCTGTGCATTGCTGCCAATATCAACGATCCGGAGCATGAATTCATCAAAACCAAAACCATAAAAGAATGGCAGAAACAGAAACCGGAACTGCATAAAATTCCGGCGGTTTTTGTTTTAGGGAAATAGAAAATTTACATCTCACGCTGATTTTGCAGATCGAGCAGATTTACGGTCAAATTTGATTTCTATATTTGTTAAAAGATGCTTTCCTTCGACAAGCTCAGGATAAACTCTTGTCTCAGCATGATATCTCTAATACTAACTGTTGTTATGTAGTGGTGTAAGACTGAACCTTTCAAGGTCTTTATAATAGAGAATACCTAAGTATTATGCATGCTAGTTATTTTAAAACAGTGTCAGACTGAGCTTGTCGAAGTCTTTTGGTAGAGACTTTTATTAACAGGCATTTACCCTCTATTTTTTCTTCCTGTTTCTCCATTTTCTCCAAAGGAAAACAACCACAGGAATCAGCAGGAAGAAAGGCCAAAGCGAAACGACTCCCAACAAGAAAGCTACAAAACTGTTCCAGCCTTCCGTTACCGAATCGCCGAACCGGCTTCCAAAACCAATTTTCGATGTCGCAGAACTTCTGATTTTTTCTTTGTATAAACTCAGATTTAAAGTGCTGTAATTTACACGGTCATCAATAAAACGAAGCCTGCCTTCCGCAATGTCAATTTCATCTTCCAGAGCACGAATATTTTCCTGGATTTCCAAAATGTCTTTCGTTGTTTTTGCGCTTTGCAGCATGTCGCGGTATTTCTCAAGATAGATTTTTTTGTTTCCGAGTTTTATGGAAACGTTAGTATATTCTTCCGTTACGTCATTGGATGAAATGTTTTTTGACAGGACAGAACCTATTCCATTAGAAAAAGAATGGATCAATGCATCAAAATTCTGATGAGGAACTCTTATGATAATATCTAAATTTTCATCGGTATCCGTATTCTGAAACTCTTCTTTCTGAATATACGCTTTGTTGTTTTTAAGAATGGAATTGATCTGTTCCTGAGCCTTTTTGATATCGCCAACCTGAATTCTCATTTCACCGTTTTTGATAATTTTCTTGGTAATTGTATTACTCTGCGAAGGCGAATTTTCAGAACCAACTTCCAGATTGGGAGGCATCATTTTTTCAGACACTGAAACTGGGGCACTGACTCCTGCTACCTTATCTTCCTGGATGATATCAGCCATATTGGCATTAAGTGCCTGCGGTTCATTTTTTTTACAATGTATAAGAAATAAACAGAATAAAGGGATCAGTAATTTTTTCATGGATAAAAGTTTGATTGAATCACAGCAAAAAGTGTACTGAAAATTTTATCAGAACGGCAATGATCGGTTTTTCTCTTTTTTAACCAATTATTTTAAAAGCAGATTGAAATAATTTTATATTTTTAGTCCATGAAAAAAAGTCTTTTAGCTATTGTTTTTTCTCCATTTTTACTATTTGCCCAGGAAGTTCCGAAACTTACCGATGAGGTGGCCGTAAAATTATCCGAAAAGCCGCTTCATTGCATTACTCAGGAATATCCGAATAAAACCGCACATATCATCAACAATGAAAATGAAGTTCCTTTAAGTCCGAAAGCACTGCATCCCAGCTTTTATGGCTGTTTCGATTGGCACAGTTCTGTACACGGACACTGGATGCTGGTTCGTTTATTAAAAACAAAGCCGGGACTTTCCATTGCAAAAGACATTGAAAATACGCTGGATCAATCATTCAGCAAAGAAAATCTGCAGGCAGAAGCAGATTATTTTACCAAATATCAGCTTACCGGAACTTTTGAAAGAACCTATGGCTGGGCGTGGCTTCTTAA
This sequence comes from Chryseobacterium takakiae, assembly GCF_900129385.1. GTDB lineage: Bacteria > Bacteroidota > Bacteroidia > Flavobacteriales > Weeksellaceae > Chryseobacterium > Chryseobacterium takakiae. The sequence continues at coordinate 163,133 of NZ_FQVO01000006.1, forward strand.
GCTCGATGAAGAGCTCACTACATGGAATCATCCTAAAGCAAAAATATGGCATCAGAACCTTAAACCGTTAACAGATAAGATTCTTGTGGCCTGGAAAACCTATCTTCCAAAACAAACTTATCCGAACAGAACGGGTGTTCACCCTAACAGTGCTTTTGCCATGGCTTTCGCGGTGGACTGGGCAAGGTCGGCGGGAGATAAGGAATTTGAAAATCAGCTGATTGAAAAAGCAAAATATTTTTATTTAAAAGATGAAAAAACGCCTGCCTATCTTGAACCGGACGGATCAGATTTCTTTTCTCCGAGCCTCGAAATAGCAGATTTAATGCGAAGGGTTTTACCACAGAAAGAGTTTGTACAATGGCTGGATACGTTTTATGAGAAACGCAGTATTCAAAATATAGAAAAAATCCCCGTTGTGAGTGATCTCTCAGATTATCAGACGGTACATTTAGTTGGTTTATCTTTTTCGAAGGCGTGGTGCATGAAAGGAATTGCAAAATCTCTTCCCGATAATCATCATTTAAAAAAGGAATTTCAGAAAACAGCAGCCGTATTCCTGAGCAACGGGCTTCCATTGCTTTTCCAGGGAAATTATGGCGGCGATCACTGGCTGGCAAGTTTCGCAGTGTACGCTCTGGAAGATTAATCCCATTTAAAGCGTGATGCTGATAGAGTGAAGTTATGTAGCTTAAAAACTAGCTCCCATCTTCAATCATCAGTTTCAATCATCAATCATCAATCATCAATCATCAATCATCAATTATTATATTTAATATCTGATTCCCAATTTTTTAAGGATAAAACTCAGCAGCCAGATTGGCCCGACTAAAAGAAATTGTAAATCTTTAAGAAAAGATGGTTTTTTTCCTTCAATTTTGTGGCCCACAAACTGGAAAATCCAGGTGATTACAAAGACCGAGAAGTAAACGATCCATGAATTTTCTTTAAAACGTATATTGATTCCATACGCAAAGCTTTCCATAATCACCATCAGAATAAACATGATGATGCTCACAACAAACGAAAGCCTCATGTAAAAGATGGTAACCAAAGCGATGGCTGTAAAGCTCACGTAACTAATTTCACCGATGTAGATAAAGCCGATCGACTTTGACGGAATAAGGGAAATAAATCCTAAAATGCTCCAGAAAATCAACGGAACACAGATCCAGTGGATCAGTTTATTGGTAGAATTCCTGTGGCTTTCACTGTATTCTGCAAAAAGCAAATCAATTTTTCTCATAGCTGTAATTTGGACACACTAAAATAATAAATTTTTGTAATCACTCAGCAGATTGCTTACATTTGTTCTATGTCTGTCCTAGAAAAATTCGGAGTTGAAATTTTTACACAACATAATATTTTCGAGAGAATTGCTGTCGACAAACCTTTCCGTCCTGAAAATCCTGCCTTTATCTTTATAAAATCTGGAACGATCAAGCTGAAACAGCATTTTCGGGATCTGGAACTTTCCGCCAATATGTTCATGGTTACAGATCCGCAGACGGTCTATGAAATGATCTCGGTGAGCGATGATTTTCAATCCAGAATGGTATCTTATAAAAGAGAATTTATTTCTGCTTTATCATTAAAATTCAACAGATTAATTACATACCGGTATTTTCGTCAGCAGATGAACATCGGCGTTCCTTTTCATGCCGATGAAATGGAAGTCGTATGGAAAAGCGTTAATTTCTTAAAATATATGCTAGATTCTGAAACGGAAATGACCTATAAAAAAGAGATTGTGGAACATCTGTTTTCCGTATTCTGCTACCAAATGGCCGGAATTATTTCCAAAGAAGACAGCAGTGCCATGAACCAGATGTCAAGACAGGAAGAAATTGTTTTTGTTTTTCTGAATGATGTGGCTAAATATCATACAACTGAAAGAAGTGTAGAGTTTTATGCAGGACGGCAGTCGATTACAACCAGACATCTATCGTCAGTCGTTAAAACGGTTACCGGCAAATCGGCCAGTGAGATCATTGCCTTAATTGTGATCAATGAAGCAAAGGTGCTTCTGAACTCCTCCAGTAAGCCGGTATCCGAAATTTCTTCTATCCTGGGTTTCAGTGATCAATATTCGTTTTCTCATTTTTTTAAGAAACATTTAGGCGAGAGCCCGACACAGTATAGAAACCAGTTCGAAAATTAAAATCTTACATTTGAACATCTTTTTCCAAAATTCAAACATTTGTTTGAGTCTGGAGGTGCCATAACTTTGCATTCGTAAAACAAGGTAAAATGGTACAGAATATAAAAACAGTGCTGTCATTAATGATAGCAGTCTTTCCTGCGCTGTCTTTTTCACAGGAAATAAAACAGATGACGGCAAATGAAGTAGCAGAACTTGCGCTACAGAACCATCAGCAGCTGAAAGTTTCTGCACAGAATATTGATATCGCAAAACAGAATACAAATGTTGTAAAATTGCAGAAACTCCCGAATATTACCGCTTCTACAAGTCAGTTTTATTTGGGTGATGCTGTAGCGATAGATAAAGATTTTTCAAACTCTGCCAACGTTCCGATGCCTCATTATGGAAGTTCGTATGGGGTTCAGGCAACCCAGCTGATCTTTAAAGGCGGACTGGTGAATAAATCTATTGAGATGGCGGGTCTTCGCGAGCAGCTTTCTGAGCTTGATCTGGAGAAAAACAAACAGGATGTGAAAATTCTGGTGATGTCCAATTATCTGGATGTTTATAAAATCGTAAATCAGGAGAAGGTTTTTCAGAATAACAAAAAGCTGGCTCAGGAAAGGCTTAAGAATATTCAGAAATTTTATCAGCAGGGAATGGTGACCCGTAATGAAGTGATCCGTGGGGAGTTGGCGATCAAGAACCTGGATCAGGGCATTCTTACATTAGCCAACAATAAAAAGATTCTTAATTATAATTTAAATATTGCCCTCGGATTAGCTCCGGATACGGAAATCGTTCCCGTTGAAAGTCTGGAGAACAAAGAATCAGGAATTGGTATTGACTATTATCTGAATCTTGCCCATGACAACAATCCTCTGCTAAAGTCGGCACAAACCAACGTGAATGTTGCCGACAAAAATATCGAAATCATTAAAACGGATAAGGCACCAACCATTTCAGGATTTGGAGGATATAGTTTGCAGAGACCGATAACCACCAGAAATCCTGTTCTGGATATGTATTCAGGAGGATGGCAAACCGGAATTTCCCTCAGCTATAATATTGATAATTTATATAAAACCAAAGAAAGGGTAAAATTGGGAGAGCTTCAGAAAAACCAAGCCAATGATGCGGTTACGTTAACACAGCAGAATGTAGATATGGCAGTAAATGCTTCTTATATCAAATATCAGGAAGCAATTCAGCAGGCAGAGATTCTTAATGATGCTAAAAAATTAGCAGAAGAAAACTATAAGATTACGGAAGCAAAATACCTTAATCAGCTTGCGGTTCAGGCGGAAATGATCGATGCGCAGAATCAGAAATTACAGTCGGAATTAGATTATGCCAATGCAGAGATCAATGTGCTGTATCAATATTACAATCTGCGGAAATCAACAGGGACATTATAATTTTTTAAGGTAAATATAACAATGGAAAACAAGGGACAAAATATTCAGAATACAGCTTCGGCACCGGTACAGACCACCGCTGCAGCGAAGAAAAAAGAAAATAAAAAGAACAGGATCAGAGCAATTATCTCCAATATCATTGTATTTTTGATAATCGGTTTCGGGCTATTCTGGCTGGTACGGGAATATTTCCATGTAGGTGATAAAACCTATACGGAAGCAGCTCAGGTGGAAGAATTTATTAATCCTATCAACACCAGAGTTTCTGCATACATCAAAGAAATTAAATTTATAGAGCATCAGCCTGTAAAAAAAGGAGATACCCTGGTTATTCTTGATGACCGTGAAATTCTTACACAGCTTGGCCAGGCAGAAGCAGCTTATCAGAACGCTCTTGCCCAGAGAACGGCTACCAGTTCTTCTGTTAATACAGTATCCAACAATGTCAGTGTTATGGAATCCAATATTGCCGGAGCAAAAGCAAGGCTTTGGAATGCAGAGCAGAATCTCAACCGGTATAAAAATCTTTTGGCTTCCGAAGCGGTGACCAGGCAGCAATATGATCAGGTAAAAACTGAATATGATGCTCAGAAAGCAGCGTATGAAACTTTAATCAACCAGAAGCATTCGGCGAGCCTTTCTACAACAGAAGTGAAAAGCAAATTAGGAATTAATGATGCCGAAATTAAAAGAACAAAAGCGGCTCTTGATATGGCGAAGATTAATCTTTCGTACACGGTAATCACTGCACCTTATGATGGTGTAATGGGACGAAGAACCATCTCCGAAGGTCAGCTGATCCAGCCCGGACAGCAGGTAGCCACCATTGTATTAAACGGGCAAAAATGGGTCACTGCCAATTTTCTGGAAAGCCAGATGCCTGATGTTAAAATAGGAGAAAGAATGATGATGACTGTGGATGCGTTGGGCGGAAAACAGTTTGAAGGCGTGGTAACGGCAATTTCTGCGGCAACAGGATCGAGATATTCCAGCGTGCCGACCGATAATTCTACCGGAAACTTTATTAAAGTGCAGCAGAGAATTCCGGTGAGGATAGAATTTACCGAGTCTAATAAAAAAGCCGATCTCAACAAACTGAGCGCGGGAATGAATGTGAATTTAGTGAGTAAAGTGAAAAGTGAAAAGTGAAAAGTGAGAAGTGAGAAGTGAGAGGTGAGAGGTGAGAAGACCAAGTATAGTACAGATTGTAAATTCATAAAATCTGTTCGAGTCTTTATACATTTTTCTTACTTCAAACCTCTTGAACCTTTATAATTTTACTTTTTCACTTTTAACTTCTCACTTCTTACTTTTCACTTCCAACTTCTCACTTCCATAATACAAAATCTATGTACAACAAAGGACTATACAACGACTGGGTTCCCAAACCGCTACAGCTTCTTCTTATCGTATTGCTGCTTGCCGTAGTAATGCCGTTGGGAGGTGTATATACAGGAAACATCAGCTATCTCGTAAACGGAACCGGTGCCATGACAGAATATTTCATATGGGCCAATTACGCCACAACCATCGGAATGGGTGCCTGTATGCCGATTGTTCTCAGGATGAAAATGAGATTTAAGGTCCGTGATAAAATGACGGTCTTGCTGGTGCTTTTAGGGTTATTAAGTTACCTGAATTCCACAACCTATGATCCTATGATCTTTGTGTTCAGCTCACTGGTGATCGGGTTTTTAAAAATGATGGTAACGATAGAGCTGTTTCTTCCGCTGATGGCGATGATCGGCAACCGCGGAATATTTTACGGGGCATTTTATACTTTTGTTCTGGTGCTCAATCAGGTCGCAGCTTATTATGCTGTTGATATTTCAATACGTTACAACTGGCAACAGTTTTATATCATCGCTGCAGTTGGATGTTTCATACTGGCCTTGCTGCACTGGGTTTTTATGCACGACAAATATTTTGCCTTAAAAGTTCCCCTGCATTATATAGACTGGCTCAGTGTATTGCTTTTTGTGGCTACTTTTATGTTTTCAGCGTATGTTTTTTCATTTGGAAAACAGCAGGACTGGCTTCATTCAACCAAAATCATCAATGCCGGAATTGCGGCTTTCGTGAGTTTTGCATTGCTTGCCATTAGGCAACAGACTTTAAAGAGACCTTATTTATCTTTTAAAATTTTCGCTAAAAATAATGTGCAGCACGGATTGTTTATGCTTTTATGTCTGGGTATGTTTTTAGGAACAACATCCATTCAGAATACTTTTGCAGTAGGGGTTTTAGGATATGATCAGCTCACCAATGCCAAATTGAATCTTTTAATGATTCCCGGGTTGGTTCTTGCAGGTATAATGGCTATTGTCTGGTTTAAAAAAGAAATCCCGCTGAAAATGTACATCTTTTTGGGGTTTGCCGCCATGTTGGCATATGCCATTATTATGTATTTTTCTATGGTGCTGGAATTCAGCTATGATTACTGGTATCTCCCGATGTTCCTGAAAGGATTTGGAATGGGAGCGCTGTTCATTTCCGTTTGGTTTTACACCCTGGATAAGCTTGAGATGGATGATATGCTTGCCGCAATCGGTCTGGTTCTGGTATGGAGAACCTTTCTGGCAGTGGGTGTTTTCTCTGCCTTGTATTCCTGGTTTCAGTACCGTTTTCAAGTAGTGGCGGTTGGTGATCTTGCAGTCTATATGGATGGAATGACGGTAACACCGCAGAATGTGGCAGGTAATTTAAAGCTGATTCAGCTGAATGCCATTATCATCGCTTCCAAAAAAATATTCGGATACATTATTCTGGCCGGAATGGGTGTTTTGATCTATGTTTTTACCCATCATTTCGGAAAAGAACGTTTCGTCTCTATGCGTTTTATCAGAATGCTTACGGGTAAATCGGTGATTGCCAGAAGAAGGCTCCGTGAAAGAAGAAAACTTTTAGAAGAAATAAAAGACGCAGCAGGACCTGTGTTGTAACGATACCTTGTTTTTCATTTACTCAGTCAGAGCTTCATTTTATTTATAGAATGGAGCTTTGCATTTTTTACCGGATTATCTTTTAAAAGTGGTTTTTTGGCCGAATTCGCTGCTTTTTGTTACTGCGGTGCTGACGTACTGTTGAAGGTGCGTTGACCGCCCGATCTATGAAGTACTGACCGTGCATAACAGGATGATTCTTTAGGTTGATACAATCCTTGCACCTTTTATACGGACTAAGGTTTTCTATAATATTAGAAATATCCTATCTAAATTAGTATTCTGAAAATACATCAAAAACTTCTATCTTTACAGTCAGAATTAGCACTATGAAAGACCTTATGGGAAAGGCGATCCGGGATTATTACCATCAGGAAAATCCTCAGGATCTGCAGACCGAAACTTCAATTTCCGAACTGGATGAACTTCCAGTTGCATATCTCTTTCGCGATTTTGAAGAAATGAATGAAATCGAACAAAAAGCTCTGGATTTGTCCTACGGAAAAGTCCTGGATATAGGAGCCGGAGCAGGATCGCATTCTTTGTACCTTCAGAATGAAAGAAATCTTGACGTAACGGCCTTAGACATTTCACCAAAATCTGTTGAGGTTTGCAAATTGCGAGGAATAAAAAAAGCAGTGGCTGAAAATATGCTGCAATTCTCCGGTGAAACTTTTGATACAATTCTTTTATTAATGAACGGAACCGGGATTTTCCAAAGCCTTCAGGTAATTGATATTTATCTCAAAAAACTCTACTCGCTCCTTAATGAAAACGGACAGGTCTTGATCGACAGTACCGATATTTTGTATATGTTTGACCGGGATGAAGATGGCGGGGTTTATATTCCGGCAGAAGGGTATTACGGTGAACTGGATTATATCGTTCATTATAAAGGAGAATCCGAAGATCCTATCAAATGGCTGTATCTTGATTTTAATACATTAAAAAATGCAGCGGAAAACAATGGTTTTAAGATCGAAAAATTGCTTAAGGATGAAGATGCTTATCTGGCGAGGCTGACTAAGATATAAAAATAAAAACCTTGAAGGTTGAGCATTATTTATCTATTTAATTTCGTTTAAAAACTTCCCAGCAATCTAAATACTGACATAATAGGATATCCTGATAATGATTCTTTGAAAAGGATATACATGATGATGCTAAGTACGGACAAAACGATTGGAAGTATCGGTGATTTTGCTTGATATGCTAATTTTTTAGGCATTGCGACTACTGACATAACCAATAATAATACGGCTCCCAGTGCAAGAATTCCTATTTCCAGATTATATTTTGTGTTAAATCTCCCGTCATGAGGGGCTGTTGATAAAATATACTGCTGCAAAAAGAAAAATCCAAAACCAATTAATAAAGTTAAAGCAGCAGCGGTGTATCTTTTTACTGTGACCAGATTTAAAAATAATAGAATGGATCCCGGAATGGTACCAAAAACTAAGGAAATGATCAGAATTGTATTGCGGGAATAAAGCTTTATAGCAGAAGGGTCTGTGGTAATATAGTCTTTCCAGACTTCTTTTTCCTGGTTTGTACGGGTTTCATCTTGCTGTTTTTTAGCCAGGATCATTTCACGAATGAAAATTTTTTCGGATTCACTAAAAAGCCGGCCTCTTTCCGTTAGGATTTCAAAGGCTGCCTCAACGGCTTCAGGGGTAAAACGGTTTCCGGGAATGAAGTATCTCTCCAATTCGGCATCAGAGAGTTTTCTCAAAACATTTTTGCTGACCATATATAATAATAAAAAACCTTCAAGGTTCTTAAAACCTTGAAGGTTTGGCTTTATTTACCCAATCTCAATACCGTTTTCTACATTGCTGTCGTCCGGCGTTACAAAAGATAGCTTTCCGTCCGGTTTAGTCGTTAATAACAACATTCCCTGCGACTCGATACCTCTGATTTTTCTCGGCGCAAGATTTAACAAGATCATCACTTGCTTTCCGATTACTTCTTCCGGCGTAAAACTTTCCGAAATCCCTGAAACAACGGTTCTTACATCAACTCCTGTATCTACAGTAAGCTTTAATAATTTATCTGCTTTTTCCACTTTTTCAGCTTCCAGAATTGTGGCTGTTCTCAGGTCGATTTTCGTAAAATCATCAAAAGTGATTTCCTCTTTCATAGGGTTGGCGTTTGGATTGGTTTTTTTATTATTCTGTTTGGTCTGTTCTAATTTCTGAATCTGGGCTTCAATCACCTCATCTTCGATCTTTGAGAAAAGAAGGGATGCTTCGTTGATTTGGTGACCGGTTTCAATTAAAACAGATTTTGTTTCAATATCATTCCAGTCTGATTTATGGACATTAAACATGTTTAAAAGCTTCTCAGAGCTGAAAGGCATAAACGGTTCACACAGCTGAGCCAGAGCCACTGCAATCTGAGCACCCACAAATAATGAGTGTGCTGCTTTTTCAGGATTATCTTTAATGGTTTTCCACGGCTCCTCAGTCTGCAGATACTGGTTTCCGAAACGGGCTAAATTCATTAAGGCACTTAAAGAATTTCTGAATTCATAGTTTTCTAAAAATCCTGCAATTTCTTTAGCCGATTTGCTGATTTCCTGTAATTCAGATGCATTTACATCTCCTTGAGGAACAACGCCGTTGTAATATTTATGAATCAGAACGGCAACCCTGTTAATAAAGTTCCCGAAGATTCCTACCAGCTCAGAATTATTTTTCGTCTGAAAATCTTTCCACGTAAAATTATTATCCTTGGTTTCCGGAGCCGATGAAAGAAGAGCATATCTCAATACATCCTGCTGTCCCGGGAAATCTTCCACATATTCGTGTGCCCACACCGCCCAGTTTCTTGAGGTTGAAATTTTATCGTTTTCAAGATTCAGAAATTCAAAGGCAGGAACATTTTTGGGCATAATGAAATCACCGTGTGCCTTCATCATGCTTGGGAAAATAATACAGTGAAAAACAATATTATCTTTCCCGATAAAATGAACAAGATCAGAAGCTTCGCTTTGCCAGTAGTCTTTCCAGTCTTTCCCGTTTTTCTCTGCCCATTCTTTGGTGAAAGAAATATAGCCGATGGGTGCATCAAACCATACATATAATACTTTGCCTTCTGCGCCGGGAAGCGGAACCGGAACACCCCAATTCAGATCTCTGGTCATGGCACGAGGTTTCAGACCGTCATTCAGCCATGATTTTACCTGTCCGTAAACGTTAGGCTTCCAGTCGTCTTTATGACCTTCAATGATCCATTCATTCAGGAAGCTTTCATATTCATTTAACGGGAGGTACCAGTTTTTTGTTTCCTTTAGGATAGGAACATTTCCGCTGAGCATTGATTTAGGATTAATCAGCTCAGACGGGGAGAGGGTAGAACCGCATCTTTCGCACTGATCGCCGTATGCGTTTTCATTGCCGCAATTCGGGCAGGTTCCTACAATATAACGGTCGGCCAAAAATTCTCCGGCCTGCTCGTCAAAATATTGCTCAGACATTTCTTCCGTGAACTTTCCTTTTTCATAAAGAACCTTAAAGAAATCCTGGCTGGTTTCATAATGATTTTTTGAAGTAGTCCTTGAATATTCGTCAAATGAAATTCCTAAATCCGCAAAAGACTTTTTAATGATTTCGTGGTATTTGTCTACAATATCCTGAGGTGTGACTCCTTCTTTTTTTGCTCTTATGGTTATAGGGATTCCGTGTTCATCCGAACCACAGATAAACGCTACGTCTTTTCCCAATCTTCTCTGAAATCTTGCATATACATCTGCAGGAATATATACCCCTGCCAAATGTCCTATATGAACCGGCCCGTTTGCATAAGGCAAGGCTGCCGTAATCATCTTTCTGTTCGACATTTATAGTAAGTTTTAGTCTGCAAAGATAACGAATATCTCCGGAATAGTATACGGTACCACTTTTAAAGTATTTTGTAGTCTATTAATACGATCGGATATTACATTTAGTTAAACTGATGTTTAACTTTTTGTTAATTTAATATTGTGTTATGCGATGCATATTTTGTATTAATGTACTGATAATTAATGTATTAATATTAATTCATGGTTTAATTTACATAATTTTAACAAATTTTTTAAAAAATTTAAGATAATTATGTTTTTTTTTTAAATTGCAGAAGGCTCACGCCAGTATGATGAAAAAAGTAACTATATAAAAAATAATATTGTGAGAAATTTTACAACGGTATTAAAAATTGCACCTGCATTTCTATTGGCAAGTGCAATGATTCATGCGCAAACCAGTGATACTGCGACTAAAGAGAAAAAAATTGAAGAAGTGGTACTCATTGGTTATGGTAAGCAAAAGAAAACGGATCTTACGGGATCAATAACAGCAGTTTCTGAAAAAGACTTCAACAAAGGGGCAATTGTTTCTGCCGATCAATTGATAACGGGTAAGGCTCCAGGTGTGAGAATAACAAATTCAGGCGGTTCTCCTGATGCTGCACCAAACATCAGAATTAGAGGCGGATCTTCTTTCAGTGCCAACAACAATCCTTTGATTGTAATCGACGGTGTTCCCTTGGATACCAATAATCCAGCTGGAGTTGCCAATCCATTGAATTTGATTAATCCGAATGATATTGAATCTTTTTCAATTTTAAAAGATGCTTCTGCTACGGCAATTTACGGAAACAGAGGTTCTAATGGGGTTATTATCATTAAAACCAAAAGAGGAGGTGGAAAGCTGAGAGTAAGTCTGAACACAAATGTTTCGGTAGGTACGGTCACAAGATATGTTGACGTAATGAATGCCGATCAGTTTAAAAGCTTTATTAACCAGAACTATCCCGATTATAATTACTTATTGGGTGTTGGAGGAAATTCTTCTAATCCTACCCAGGCGGGAACTATATATGATACAGACTGGCAAAAAGCGATCTATAGAAATTCGGTATCTTCAGATAATAACCTGAGTATTTCCGGAAGCTTATTTAATAAAGTCCCAACTAGGCTATCATTAGGATATAATAGAACAGAAGGGGTTGTAAAAACCAGTGATTACGAAAGATTTTCAGCGGGATTAAATATTACTCCTACCTTTTTTGATAATCATTTGAAAATTGATTTCAGTTTAAAAGGATTATTTTCGAAACTTAATGCTATTGACGATGGAGGAGCAATCGGAGGAGCTGTTAATATGAATCCTACACTTCCAGTTTATCTTTCTCAAACAAGTTTGTCGGGGGGAGCATATAACAGATTCGGAGGATATTACCAAAATACTGTTTTGACTGGAAATCAATACCTTATTCAGGGACAGAGCAATCCTTTAGCCATTCTTTTGCAAAGAGAATCTCCACAGAGGATTACCAAATTTTTAGGAAATGCAGAAATTAATTATAAATTCCATTTTTTACCGGATTTAAGAGCTATCGTGAATTTAGGATTGGAAGCATCAAGATCTAATCTTAAAACAGTTTATGGTGAAAATGCCATTGCAACATACAGAAATCCTCAGAATTCTGTAGCTCCTAATGACTACGTATTCAGTCCGGGTGTAGATTATGCAGAACACCAGAATATTGTCAACCAGACCATGGATGCCTACTTGGTGTATGAAAAAAAATATTCCGGCTTTTTATCCCATTTCCTTATTCAGGGAGGGTATTCTTACCAAAACTTTAAAAATGACGGATACAAAGATAATTACAGATATGATGATGCAACAGGTTTAAGAGTTCCGAATCCGGGTACTGCCCTGAATCCTAATAACAGGTATTATAATGTATTAAATCTACAGTCTTTCATTGGAAGAGCAAATATTGACTTTTATGATAAATATTTATTTACATTAAACTTCAGAGCAGATGCTTCATCATTATTTCAGAAAGGCGAAAGATGGGGCTATTTCCCGGGAGTAGGCTTTGCATGGAAAGTTAATAAAGATTTCTTTACAGGTTCCTCAAATGTAAACGACCTCAAATTGAGATTAGGATGGGGGAGAACAGGTAACGCAGATATTGTTGGCGTTGCAGGATTTTATCCTTCTAGTCCGTACTTTTCAATCGGAGGATCAAATTCTCAGTATTTTCCGGGTGTGGGTACCTACAGTGCTTTGGCATTTAACCCTGGACTTACATGGGAAACAACGGATACATGGAATGGAGGTATAGATTTCTCATTCTTCAAACAGGATAGATTATCAGGAAGTATAGATGTTTATACGAGAAAAACCACTAATCTTCTTGCAAAAGTACCTTTGCCATCAGGACAAGGTTTAACAAACGAATTCACTGAGAATGTAGGTTCTTTGGAGAACAAAGGAGTTGAATTGAATTTAACGGTAGTTCCTGTGAAAAATGAAAATGTAAACTGGTCGGTATCGGGTAATTTCGGATACAATGATTCTAAAATATTAGATCTTGGAGATGTAAGTTATTTTCCTGATAACTCCAGTACATTGCCTATCGGAACCGGTGTGAAAATTGCCAATAATGCTGTGAGTTATCAGCCTTATTCTGCATGGGTTTTAGAGCAGGTATATGATTCAAACGGAAGACCACTTGATAATGTTTATGTTGATAAAAATAATGATGGAATCATTAATGAAAGTGATAGATATTACAAAGCGATCAGACCAAGATGGACTTATGGTTTCAGCACCTCATTAACCTACAAAAACTGGGATCTGAATGCAGCTTTCAGAGGGCAGATAGGAGGATTGATTTATAACACAAGAAAACTTGCTCAAGGATTTAAGAGTTATACAGTACCTCAAAACTCACAGAGTTTAAATAACATTCTGGTATCTACTGCAGATTCTCCGTTTACTCTTTCCGATAATCTATATTTCTCAGATTACTTCCTGGAAGATGCTTCTTTTTTAAGACTGGATAATGTAACAGTTGGTTATTTATTTAAAAATGTATTTAAAAGTACAAATGTAAGAGTATATGCATCAGTAAACAACGTTTACACATGGACCAATTATTCAGGCCAGGACCCTGAAAATTTTAACGGAATTGATAATAATTTTTATCCAAGACCAAGAACATATACAATTGGGTTTAACTTTAATTTCTAAAAAAATACTAAAATGAAAAATATTAAATATAAAGTACTTACTCTTCTCACGTTTCTGGCTGTGAATACAGCTTGTATTAGCGATTTAGATACAGAGCCTAAAGTAGAATTAACCTTGGAAAACCTTTTGGCAGCTGATCCTAACGCGGTAGAAGGATTGCTTTCAAGATTATATGCAAGTTTTGCCCTTTCGAGTGTGGAAGGACCGGATAAATCCGATATCTCAGGTGCAGACCCTGGAGAATCTCCGTTTGTAAGAGGTTTGGTAAATCTTCAGGATTTTACTGCAGATGATATGAAGAACAGATGGGGAGATAATGGGCTGGATCAGCTTACAACGACTTCAAACTGGACATCCAATAATAAATTCTTCAAATATGTTTATGACAGAATCTATTATACGATTCCGCAGGCTACTAATTTAATTCTAATCATGAAGAGTGGCCAGGTTAATTATGCAAATAAAGATCAGGTTGTTGACGAATTAAGATTTTTAAGAGCTTTATCATACTATTACTTAATTGATTTTTTTGGAAAAGGGGTATTGGTAAAAGATGATAACTTTAATACAACCGCACTTTTACCGGAAACTTCGAGAAAAGATCTTTTCAATTATGTTGAAAGTGAACTTTTGGCAATTGAGTCTACTTTACCTGCAGCAAACTCTTACGGTAGAGCAAACAAATCCTGTGCAAGAATGCTTTTGGCTAAATTGTATCTTAATGCAGAAGTGTATACAGGAACAGCAAGATATAATGATGCTGCAACCTATATCAATAAAATTATCAATGAAGGAGGATATCAGCTGGAGTCTAATATCAGAAAAAACTTTTCATCTGATAACAATACATCTAAAGAAATAATTTTCCCGCTTCTTGCAGATGCAGTTTCCAGTCAAAGTTTTGGAAATACCACTTATCTTGTTAATGGTAGTCTGAGTACAGATACTATGGTGCCTGCAAATTTCGGCGCTTTAGAAGGGTGGGCTGGCCACAGAGCTACAAAAGCTTGGTACGGTCTGTTCGGAAATAGTGTTGCAGATCTTCAGGCAAGTACTGACAAAAGAGCAAAATTGTTCTGGACTCAAGGTCACAACTGGGAAATGAATGACTATAAAGCATGGACTGATGGATTACCGTCAGATAAATTTTGGAATAAAGATTCTAATGGAAACGGTGGTGCAACTAAATTCTCATCAACAGATTTCCCATTATTCAGATTGGCTGATGTTTATTTAATGTATGCTGAATGTGCATTAAGAGGAGCTACAGGAACTACCGTTTCCCAAGGATTAACTTATGTCAATCAGGTTAGAGCCAGATCAAGTGCTACACCGTTAACTTCTATTACCCTAAATACCATTCTTGACGAAAGGGCAAGAGAACTTAATTTCGAAGGTATGAGAAGACAAGACCTTATAAGATTTGGGAAATTCACAGGTGGTAGCTATTTATGGCCATGGAAAGGTGGTGTGAAAAACGGGACATCTATTTCCGACAACTACAAGCTGTTCCCGATTCCAAGTTCAGCATTACAATCAAATCCTAATTTAACACAGAACCCTGGTTATTAATTTTAAAAAGAAACTAAAATGAAAAAAATATTTAATATATTGTTAACCTCAATACTATTTTTATTTGTTTTCTCTTGTGTAAGAGAAGATGATAAAATAGTTTTGAATGAAGTCTCCAAAGGAAATATCTCTGCTAATAAAAGTTCTTTAGTACTTGATAACACAACACCTGCAGATGAAGCAATAAAGTTTACATATACTATTCCTAAATTTGATTTGTCGGTCGTACCACAATATTTTATTGAAATAGCTTTAAAAGGTACAAATTTTAGTAAATCAGAATCAATATCTGTAATTACAGATCCTGCTATGTTTACGTTAGCGCATAAAGCTTTTAACGATAGATTAATAGCTTTAGGAGCAAAAGCAGGAGAGCAGACAGATGTTGAAATAAGACTTAGAACATCTTTTAGTCAAAATACCAATTATTATTCTAATGTTGTATCATTAAAAGTAACACCTTTTGTTAATCTGAAAAACCTATACCTTGTTGGCGATGCTACAGAAGCTGGTTGGAATAATAATAACAATAACCCTGTACTTTTTAGAGATCCCGTTAACGTTAATAAATTTTACTTCAGAGGATATTTTGCTGCAGGATCTTTTAAAGTATTAGAAAAACTTGGAGAATGGCACCCGCAATGGGGAGTAAATGGAAGTGCAGTTTCATCGAGCAACCCTAATGGTTCCAATGAGCCTGCTGTATTTAGTATACCTGCTGCTGGATATTACAGTTTCGAAATCGATATTAATTTAAAAACATACACATTAGCACCTTCGACCTCTGGAAATGTTTATCCGACTATTGGCATCATTGGATCTTCAACTCCTGACGGTTGGAATAGTGATCAGGATATGGTGGCATCTACCTTTAATCCTCATATATGGAAAATTATTAATATAGCACTTACTGTAGGAGAAGCAA
Organism: Chryseobacterium takakiae; assembly: GCF_900129385.1. Lineage (GTDB taxonomy): Bacteria > Bacteroidota > Bacteroidia > Flavobacteriales > Weeksellaceae > Chryseobacterium > Chryseobacterium takakiae. The sequence continues at coordinate 179,164 of NZ_FQVO01000006.1, forward strand.
AATTTAGAGCTAATAATGATTGGGGGGCAAATTGGGGAAGCAATACTCCTTTTTCCGGAGTGGGAACGTCTGGTGGTGCTAATATTCCTGTAAATGAAGCTGGTAATTATGATGTCTATTTCAATGATTTAGATGGCAGATATATTTTCATTAAAAAATAACCTAATGAAATTTTACATAGCAAAGTGTTGCTGAAAAGCAGCACTTTCTTTATTTTTAAAAGTTTATAAATAATCATTATGAAGAAAATTACAGTGGGAGCGTTATTGTTCTCGACAATGTTTGTTGGTATTAATGCCCAATCCTTAAAATCCCCGGACGGGAAGTTTGAAATGAACTTCCAGCTGAAGCAGGGAATTCCATATTATAATCTGAAATACAATGGCAATGTAGTGGTGGAAGATTCTAAATTGGGTCTTAGATTATTTAAAGATACCGCCATCAAATTTGCTTCGGAGATTGCAAAACCCGAAGATGCCAAATTTGATTTGAACAACGGATTCACAAAAACGGAAGAAAAACGGGACGCTAAAAATGAAACCTGGCAGCCTGTTTTAGGAGAAAAGAAAAGTTACATCAACCATTATAATGAATTGGCGGTAACGCTTCATCAGGATGCAACCGACAGGAATATTGTCGTTAAATTCAGACTGTTCAATGATGGATTAGGATTCCGGTATGAATTTCCACAACAGAAAAATCTTAATTATTTTGTAATCCGTGAGGAAGATTCAGAGATTGATTTTCCTACCGATATGAAAGCATGGTGGATTGCAGCCGATTACGATTCTCAGGAATACCAGCCGCAAACCACTAGAATATCCGAAATTCCGGCAAGATGGCCGAATTCATTCGACAGCAACGCCTCGCAGCAAATGGTGCCTAACGCCGTTCAGTCTCCATTAATGCTGAAAAAAGAAGGTAAAGATCCTTTGTATGTCAATGTTGGGGAGGCTGCTGTTTTAAATTATCCTGCATCTCACCTTGAAGTGGATCCTGTAAATTTTAAATTTAAAACACACTTAACTCCGGACAGACAGGGGGCAAAAGGATATATTCAGACTTCTTCTGCTTCTCCATGGCGAACAATTATCGTTTCTCCTAAAGCTGAAGAAGTATTAGCATCCAAAATGATGTTCAACCTGAATGAGCCTACAAAATATACCGATACTTCCTACATTCACCCTACAAAATACATGGGCGTATGGTGGGAAATGATCATTGGAAAATCGCAGTGGGCCTATTCTACAGCTGAAAATGTTCATATAGGAGTAACTGATTTTTCTAAATTAACACCAAATGGAAAACATGCTGCCAATAATACGAAAGTCAAAGAATACATTGATTTTGCTGCGGCTAACGGCTTCGGAGGATTATTAATCGAAGGATGGAATGCAGGTTGGGAAGATTGGTTCGGACATTCCAAAGAATTTGTTTTCGATTTCATCACGCCTTACCCGGATTTTGATATCAAAATGCTGAACGAATATGCGCATTCAAAAGGAATTAAGCTCATCATGCACCATGAAACTTCTGGTTCGGCCACAAACTACGAAAGATGGGCAGACAAGGCGTTCAAATTAATGAATGATTACGGCTATGATGCGGTGAAAACCGGTTATGTAGGCGATATCATACCAAGAGGAGAACATCACTATTCGCAATGGACGATCAACCACTATTATCGAATTGCTGAGAAAGCTAATGAGTACAAAATTATGGTCAATTCCCATGAATCGGTAAGACCCGGAGGAGAAAGCAGAACCTATCCGAACTGGATTTCCGCAGAAGCAGCAAGAGGAACAGAATTTGAAGCTTTTGCAGGAAATAATCCGGACCATCAGACTATTCTTCCGTTCACGAGATGGATGGGTGGACCAATGGATTACACGCCTGGAATTTTCCAGACGAAATTAGATTATTATTTTCCGGGAGATAAACGTTTTGTCAAAACAACACTTGCAAAGCAATTAGCATTGTATGTAGTGATGTACATGCCGCTTCAGATGGCTGCAGATTTACCGGAGAATTATCAAAGACACATGGATGCTTTCCAGTTTATCAAAGATGTGGCTGCAGACTGGGACGATACGAAGATTTTATCTGCGGAGCCCGGAGATTATATCATTACCGCAAGAAAAGCAAAAGGTACAGAGAACTGGTTTGTGGGAGGAATTACCGATGAAAACAAACGTGAATACACTGTGGATTTTTCATTTTTAGATAAAGGTAAAAAATATGAAGCCACGATCTACGAAGACGGTAAAGATGCAGATTATATCAACAATCCGCAGAGCTACAATATCTACAAAAAACAGATTACCAGCAAATCTAAAATTAACCTTAAAATGGTAAGAAGCGGTGGTTTTGCGATCTCAGTAAAGCCTGTACAATAAATATTTAACAATAATAAACCTTACAGATAATATGCTGTAAGGTTTTTTCACACAATCTTATGATAGAAAAAATCTTTAAACCCATTCAGATGCCATTTTGGTGGCAGGATCTGCTGTTGGCTATTCCTAGAATAGTGTGCGGATATTTACTTACGGTTGACTTCGGAGCAGCAAAATTTGGCTTACCCTGGTCTCCTGAAGATAACAATTTAAAATTTTTTGAAGTTGCTTATTGGTTTCCGAATGACGTTGCTGAATATGGAGGTATTTTCAACATGTTCCCGGCATTTTTTGCCTGGATGGGTGCTTTCAGTGAAGGAGTTGGCGGAATTTTTTTATTGTTAGGATTATTTACAAGACCTTTTGCTGTACTTATTTTTATAACCATGTTTGTCGCTGTATTCTTTCAGCAGTTTAATCAGGGTATGTGGAATATGCTTCCTGCGATGGGCATTATGTGGGTGAATTTATTTTACATTATTTTAGGTTCAGGAAGATTTGGTTTAGATGATGTAATTGCTAAAAAAACAAAAAGATGAAAAAACTACTTTTTTTAATAACATGTTGTTTTATATTGACGGGCTGCGTTCAGAAAGCTTATAAGCAAACTGTAATTTATACACTAAAGGTTCCTGTACAGGAAGAAATTAAATCCGTTGGAATCAGAGGAAATGACCAGCCTTTAAGTTGGGATCAGGATACTGAACTTAAAAAGATCAATAACAGCGATTTGTACCAGACAAAAGTTACATTTATAACCGGATATAAATTCACTGAAGTAAAGTTTACAGTAAATGGAAAGTATGAGCTCCAAAACATGCCTAATAGAAGAGTTGAATTCAAAAATTCAGGAGTAACACACTATAATGCGGTGTTTAATGAGCCTTAAAATATATAAATTATTAAATTATGTCTCAAAACCTTATCTACATTATTGCGCTTTTTGCGTCAACACATTTTTTTTCTCAGATTCAGAAAGTAGAACCTGCATTCTGGTGGAAAGGAATGAAAAACCCCGAACTCCAGATTCTTGTTTATGGAAAGGATATTGCCAAAAACGAAATTGAACTTTCAGACGGAGTTCAGATTAAGGATATTCAAAAAGTTGAAAATCCAAACTATGTTTTTGTAACCGTTAATATCAGTGAAATTAATGTTCCGAAATTTAAAATAAATACTAGAAAAGGCAAAAAAATCACCAGCTCTTATACCTATGAATTAAAGCAGAGAAATCCAAATTCTGCCAACAGAGAATCGTACACGTCAAAAGATGTAATGTACCTTATTATGCCGGATCGTTTTGCGAACGGCGATGAAAAAAACGATTCCAGTCCGAATTTAATCGAAAAAGCAAACAGGAATCTTCCTAACGGTCGTCACGGCGGTGATTTACGCGGGATCATCAATAATTTAGACTATATTCAGAATCTTGGAGCAACTGCGGTTTGGCTTACTCCTGTGAATGAAGACAATGAAAAAGTATATTCTTACCACGGATATGCGCAGACCGATTTATATAAAATAGACGAACGTTACGGAACCAACGAAGAGTATAAAGAGCTTTCCCAAAAATTAAATCAGAGAAATATGAAGCTCGTGATGGATTATGTAACCAATCACTGGGGAGTTTCACATTGGATGATCAAAGATCTGCCAACAAAAGACTGGATTCACTGGTTCGAAGATGGGGAAAATGGTTTTAAGCGCTCTAATTACAAAACCACTACTCAGTTCGACACGAACGCTGCCGACATTGATAAAAAACTGGCCTTGGATGGTTGGTTTGATACCACAATGCCGGATATTAACCAAAAAAATCCTTTAGTTTTAAAGTATCTGATACAAAATGCAGTCTGGTGGATAGAGTATGCCGAATTAGGCGGTTTTCGTGTAGACACCTATCCTTACAACGACAAAGAAGCGATGGCAAAATGGGCAAAAGCGATTACCGATGAATATCCCAACTTCAATATCGTTGGCGAAGCATGGCTGTATTCCACTGCGCATATTGCGGCGTGGCAAAAAGATTCTAAAGTAGGGGAAGCGGCACATTACAATTCAAATCTGCCTTCTGTAATGGATTTCACCCTTTATTCCGACCTTCCGAAAGCATTAAAAGAGAAAGAAGGCTGGGATGGCGGAATGGTAAAGTTATATAATGTTTTTACAAGCGATTTTCTATATCCGAATATCAATAATCTCCTTGTCTTTTTCGAAAATCATGACACAGAAAGATTTAACGAAATTTTCAATGGAAGTCCGGCAGAATACAAACTGGCAATGACTTTAATCTCGACAGTTCGGGGAATTCCACAGCTTTATTATGGTTCGGAAGTCGGGATGCGGGGTGACAAAAACAAAGGCGGGGACGCAGATATCCGGCGAGATTTTCCGGGCGGATGGAAATCAGATAAAATCAACGCTTTTAATCCCTCGTTACAGACTTCAGAACAAAAAGAATTTTATCAGTTTACTCAGAAGCTGCTAAACTGGAGAAAGGGCAAGGATGTAATTCACACAGGAAGAACCAAAAATTTCGTTCCGCAGAATAATGTTTTTGTGTATTTTAGGTATAACGATAATGAAAGCGTAATGATTATTTTAAATAATAATGAAGCAGAGCAGGCAATTGATGTTAAACATTTCGCAGAATCTTTGAATGGTTTTTCAAAAGGAAAAGACGTGATTTCCGGCAAAGAATTTTCAGTAAAAGAAAACTTTAAAATTCCAGCAAAATCGTCAATGGTTATTGAATTAAATTGAATGGAAAAATAGAGATCCTGATACTAAAAATAAGTAACAAACCTAACAGGTTTCTAAAACCTGTTAGGTTTAAATAAGATTATTCAAAACAATCAAACATGAAAAAAACAACAATATTCTTCACGCTTTTTCTAATTATATTCAGCTGTACAACTATTTCTGCTCAAAAAAAATTTGAAGATGAGAAAAAAGAAATCGGAATGATGCTCGATGGATTCAATGTCGCTGCAGCAAAGGCAGATTTTAACACTTATTTCAACTACTTTGCTGAAGAATCAACCTTTATAGGGACCGATGCCACCGAAGTTTGGGACAAAAAAGCCTTTATGAGCTGGGCCAAGCCTTATTTCGACAAAAACAAAACCTGGAATTTCACTTCGTTGAAAAGAAATATCTATTTTAGTAAAGATGGGAAATTGGCTTGGTTTGATGAGCTGCTGGACACGCAAATGAAAATCTGCCGTGGCTCCGGTGTTGTTGAAAAAATAAACGGACAGTGGAAAGTGAAACAATACGTTCTTTCCGTAACGGTTCCGAATGAGGTAGTAGATAAAGTGGTGGAAATTAAAGCGCCGATCGAAGATATATTAATTCAAAAAATGAAGCAATAATGGCAGAGATGATAGGGAAATCCGATAAAAATAAATGGGGTAAAGTGAAAAAGCCGGAGTTGTCAATGCTTCAGATTATCAATATGAGCATGGGATTCCTGGGAATTCAGATGGCTTTTGGTCTGCAAAACGGAAACGCAAGCCGGATTTTGGCTAATTTCGGGGCAGATGTTCATGAATTATCATGGTTCTGGCTGGTTGCTCCGGTTACCGGTTTAATTGTTCAGCCGATCATCGGCCACATGGGAGACAATACCTGGAGCCCGCTCGGAAGAAGAAAACCATATTTTTTAATGGGGGCAGTTCTGTGTGCAATCGGATTGGTAATGCTTCCGAATGCTGCTTCTGCAACGCAGATGATGGCTGCAAATGTTTTATTGATGGCCGTAATTTTCCTTGCCATGATGGATGCTTCCATCAATGTGGCTATGGAACCTTTCCGTGCCTTAGTAGGAGATATGTTGCCGAAACATCAGGCAACCATTGGATTTTCAGTGCAGACGATTCTCATTGGAATCGGAGCGGTAATCGGTTCAGACCTTCCCGGTTGGCTCACGAAATTGGGCGTTTCCAATGAAGCACCGAAAGGATTTGTAGCGGATAACGTCATTTATTCTTTCTATATCGGTGCGGCAGTTCTTCTCATATCGATTTTATATACGATTATTACCACCAGAGAATACTCACCGGAAGAGTTTGCCTCATTTGAAGGCGGAAAAGAAATTGTTGAAGAAAAATCTAAACTTTCTGATATCTTTAAAGATTTTGCAAATGTACCTTCTCAAATGAAAAAATTAGGAGTTGTACAGTTCTTTTCCTGGTTTGCCCTGTTTACGATGTGGGTTTTTACAACAAGTGCTTTAGCAACGCATCATTTCGGACTGTCACCTGATGATACTCATTCTGCGGAATTTAATAGAGCCGGAGACTTAACGGGAAGCCTGTTCGGAAGTTATAATTTCTACGCCATTTTCTTTGCGTTTGCTTTAACACCGATTGCAAAATTTATAGGCAAAAAACAAACACATGCATTAGCGTTGACTTGTGGTGGACTGGGATTGATTGCAATGTATTTTATTAAAGATATTCATTATTTGTGGATTTCAATGGTCGGACTTGGATTTGCCTGGGCAAGTATTTTAGCCATGCCTTATGCGATGCTGATCGATTCTATTCCGCAAAAGAAAATGGGAGTTTATATGGGAATTTTCAACTTCTTTATTGTCATTCCACAGATCATCAACGGACTTTTCGGAGGACCTATCGTAAGTGGAGTCTTTGGTAAAATGGCCATCGATTATATTGTAGTTGGAGGTGCCTGTATGTTATTGGGAGCTGTTCTAACAATGATTTTTGTTAAATCCGAAGATGAAACGCCAAAAGAAATTGAAGAAGAAATTCAGCAGGTACATTTCTGATAAAAAGGAACTTTTTTCCTGAATGATATTTGGTCAATATTTTACGGACTTATCATTCAAAACTGTAAAAGAGTCGGTGGATTTAAGATAAAGCGCCATGTCCGGGAATGTAGATGAATTTTTAGACATCGTATTTTTGTCATATTTTAAGTTTTGATATTCAGTAGGTTATTTGTTGTTTTTATGGTAATGAATATCGTAGAAAGTTTTATTTTTAATAGTATTTCAAAAGAATTTTTATGAAAAATTAAATACATGTAAAAATTAGTTTATTACATTTGCATCATTAAAATACAAGCACATGTATAACTCAATTATTATTCTTGTCATTCTTATTATTATCGGATTCCGGTGATGAGTAATGGCTTGTGATAATTTTATTGAAACAATACCAAACCATTCTCATCTACGAGGATGGTTTTTTGCTTAACAGATGTGCCAAAGTAAAATTAAAAACGATATAGAATGTATTACAATGACAAGACTATTCTCTTCTACGATGGAGAATATGTGAAAGCAAAAGAAGCAAAGACCGATTTGTACGGTCAATCATTACATTACGGATATGCGGTTTTTGAAGGTATTAAATCCTACAAAACAGCCAATGGAACCAAAATTTTTAAAGCCAAAGAACATTATGAAAGATTGATAAAATCAGCGGAAGCCATGCATATACCGTTCAGTTATTCAACCCGTGAAATGATTGATGTTACTTATAAATTGTTGGAAATAAATAATTTAAGTAACGCTTATATCCGCCCCTTAGTTATCTGTTCCCCCAATATGTCCCTTTCAAAAGGACAGAAAAGCTACCTTGTTATTGAAGCTTGGAACTGGGATAATGGTTATCTGGCAAATAAGCTGAGAATTATGACGTCTTCCTTTCAGCGCCCCAACCCGAAAGCATTTAAAATTGAAGCTAAAGTGAGCGGACATTACGTAAATTCTATTCTGGCAAGTCAGGAAGCGAAAGATAAAGGATTTGATGAAGCACTTGTTCTGGACGAAAATGGAAATGTAGCAGAAAGCTCCGGCGCAAATGTATTCTATGAAAAAGACGGAAAACTATATACTCCTCAAAAAGGAAACATCTTGCCCGGTATTACAAGAGCTACAGTTTTTGAAATATGTAATCAGTTAGGGATTTCATACGAAGAAAAATTATTTACACCGCAGGAAATGCAGGGCGCAGATGCCGCATTTTTCTGTGGAACAGCAGCAGAAATTGTCGCTGTAGAATCTTTGAATGATATTCCTTTCAGAATGAATTGGGAAGACAGTTTATCAGCTAAAATTCAGCAGGCTTACCGTCACTTGGTAGTGGAAGAAAATTATTCATACCTGAAATCAAGCTTACAAAATGTGTAATACAGAACTGAACAAATACTCCAAAACCCTTACAAAAGACCCGACTCAGCCTGCAACTCAGGCAATGTTTTACGGAATTGGATTCCAAAAAGAAGATTTCGATAAAGCGCAGATCGGAATTGCAAGTATGGGCTACGATGGCAATACCTGCAATATGCATCTTAACAGCCTTGCTGAGATGGTAAAAAAGGGAGTTAAAGAAAAGGACTTGGTGGGCTTAATGTTTCACACAATAGGAATCAGCGACGGTATGACCAACGGTACCGATGGAATGCGGTATTCTCTGGTAAGCCGAGACATCATTGCGGATTCCATCGAAGCTGTATGTGCAGGACAATATTACGATGGGCTGATCACCGTTCCCGGATGCGACAAAAATATGCCTGGTTCCCTTATTGCCATGGCAAGGCTCAACCGGCCTTCCATAATGGTATATGGCGGAAGTATTGCTCCCGGACATTACAAAGGGCAGGATCTGAACATCGTTTCTGCTTTTGAAGCTTTGGGAAATAAAATTGCCGGAAAAATTTCAGAAGAAGATTTTCAAGGAGTTATTCAAAACTCTTGTCCGAGTGCCGGAGCCTGTGGCGGCATGTACACCGCAAATACTATGGCTTCTGCTATTGAAGCTTTGGGAATGAGTCTTCCGTATTCCTCTTCCTATCCTGCGCTCAGTCGCGAGAAAAAAGAGGAATGCCGGTTTGCGGGACATTACATCAGAATTCTTCTCGAAAAAGACATCAAACCTTCTGATATCATGACACCGAAAGCCTTTGAAAATGCTTTGAGACTGATCATGATTTTAGGCGGAAGCACCAATGCAGTACTGCATTTTATCGCCATTGCAAAATCAATAGGATATGATTTGACTTTGGATGATTTTCAGCGTATCAGTGATGAAACGCCGTTTCTGGCAGACCTCAAACCCAGCGGTAAGTATTTAATGGAAGACCTTCATAAAGTAGGCGGAGTGCCTGCTGTAATGAAATATCTGCTGGATCTGGGATTACTGCACGGCGACTGCCTTACAGTTACCGGAAAAACGATTGCTGAAAATCTGGAGCATGTAACTTCCATTATCGAAAGAGATCAGAACATTATCCATGATATCAGAAATCCTATCAAAGAAACAGGACATATCAGAATATTATATGGAAATCTTGCCGAGAAAGGCTCCGTAGCCAAGATCACCGGTAAAGAAGGAAGCTATTTCAGGGGAACAGCCATTGTATTTGACGGTGAAAAAGAATTCATCAAAGGAATTGAAGATAAAAAAATTAAAGAAGGAAATGTCGTTGTTATTAAAAACGAAGGTCCGAAAGGCGCTCCCGGAATGCCGGAAATGCTGAAGCCAACTTCTGCTTTGATGGGCTCCGGCTTAGGAAAAAATGTGGCGCTGATAACAGACGGAAGATTCTCCGGAGGAACCCACGGCTTTGTTGTAGGGCATATCACACCCGAAGCATTTGAAGGAGGGCTGATTGGTCTTATACAGGACGGAGACCTTATCGAGCTGGATGCAGAAAAAAATACCATCCATGCATTGCTCACGGATGAAGAAATTGCAAAAAGAAAAGCCGGTTTTCGTCAGCCTGAATATAAAGTGAAAAGCGGTGTTCTTTATAAATATGCCAAATCTGTAGCAGATGCTTCGCAGGGTTGTGTAACTGACCTCTAATCAAATTAAACTGAAATATAATGAATACACTTGAAATAAATAAATATAAAGACCCTAAAAGTTCGGGAGCTATTGAAATATCAGGCTCCAAAACAGTTCTGGAAGCTTTATTGCAGGAAAATGTAGATACTGTTTTCGGATATCCCGGTGGAGCAATCATGCCCATTTATGATGCGTTATACGATTATTCCGAAAAAATAAAACATATTCTGGTTCGTCACGAACAGGGCGCAATCCATGCTGCGCAGGGATTTGCAAGAGTCTCAGGGAAAACCGGGGTTGTTTTTGCGACAAGTGGTCCCGGAGCCACCAATCTGGTGACCGGTCTGGCAGATGCCATGATCGACAGTAACCCGGTTGTCTGCATTACAGGGCAGGTTTACGCTTCGTTGTTGGGAACAGATGCATTTCAGGAGACCGATGTGATTAATATTACCACACCAGTTACCAAATGGAATTATCAGGTTACCGATGCTAAAGAAATTCCTGAAGCTATTGCCAAAGCATTTTATATTGCAAACACCGGTCGTCCCGGTCCTGTTTTAATTGATATTACCAAAAATGCACAACTTCAGTTATTCGATTATTCAGGCTATAAAAAATGCACTCATATCCGAAGTTATCGTCCCGAACCCGAGATCAGGATAGCATATATTGAAAAAGCAGCAGAACTTATCAATAACGCCAAAAAACCATTTGTTCTTTTCGGGCAGGGTGTGATTCTGGGAAAAGCAGAAGAAGAATTTAAATCTTTTATTGAGAAAGCCAATCTCCCGGCAGCGGCTACCGTAATGGGACTGAGTGCACTGCCTACCCATCACAAATTACACGTAGGAATGTTGGGAATGCATGGCAATTATGCTCCCAACGTAATGACGAATGAATGCGATGTATTGATCGCTGTAGGAATGCGGTTTGACGACCGCGTTACCGGACGTCTCGATAAATATGCAAAACAGGCAAAAGTAATTCATCTCGATATTGATCCTGCAGAAATTGATAAAAATGTAAAAACAACGGTTCCTGTTTGGGGAGACTGTAAAAAAACGCTCCCTTTGCTTACAGCGCTTCTCGTAGAAAACGATCACTCAGATTGGGTAGCAAAATTTCGCGAACTGGAAAAAGAAGAAATAAAAGAAGTCATCCATAATGAACTTAATCCCACCACAGATGCTATAACGATGGGGGAAGTTATCAAAGTATTAAATGAGCTTACCAAGGGAGAAGCCATTATCACGACAGATGTCGGGCAGCATCAGATGGTTGCCTGTCGCTATGTCCGGTATAATCATTCAAAATCCAGCGTGACTTCCGGAGGATTGGGAACAATGGGATTTGGTTTGCCGGCTGCTATCGGAGCATGGTATGGCGCTCCCGAAAAAACAGTAGTAGCCATTATTGGCGATGGAGGATTTCAGATGACACTTCAGGAGTTGGGAACCATTATGCAGTTTGGGGCAAAAGTTAAAATTCTCATCCTCAATAATGAGTTTTTGGGAATGGTGAGACAATGGCAGCAATTATTCCACGACAGACGTTACTCCTTCGTAAATATCACAAGCCCTGATTTTGTGGCAGTTGCCAAAGGTTATTACATTGATGGTGAGAAAATATCCGAAAGAAAAGATTTAAAATCCGCTCTTGAAAAAATGCTTAGTCATGATGGGGCATACCTTCTTGAGGTTATGGTGGGAAAAGAAAACAATGTCTTTCCGATGGTGGCGCAGGGAAGCTCAGTTTCAGAGATCAGACTTAAATAAAAAAAATGGAAAAACAGGAATTTACCATCACATTATACACTGAAAATTCAGTGGGATTAATCGGGAGAATATCAGGAATCTTCTCACGGAGAAAAATCAATATCGAGAGTCTGAATACCTCACCCTCAGAAGTGGAAGGCATTCACAGATTCACCATTGTTATCCATGAAAACGAAGAAGTAGTGCGAAAACTCTGTCGGCAGCTGGAAAAGCAGATCGATGTATTAAAAGCCTATTACAACACAGACGATGAAATTGTATGGCAGGAACAGGCACTTTATAAAGTACCCGCAGATGTGGTAACCGAAAAAGTATACGTAGAACGGCTGCTTCGTCAGTATGGCGCATCCACCGTAGTAATCCGTCAGGATTATATCGTGTTTGAAACAGCAGGACATCGTGAAGAAATAGACAGATTAACCGAAGAACTTAACAAATACGGTCTCATAGAATTCGTGCGTGGCGCCAGAATCGCTATCATTAAAAACAGTGCGGGAATCCACGAAAAAGTCCTTCAGTTTGAAAACCGGGATCCGTCTCCGCATATTGTAGAGAATGAATATCTTGATAAACGGGATGATGTTTTTACCATGTAAAAGATCAGTCAAAACATTCAAATCCCGAAATTGAAATACAATGTTTTATTGTTTCAAAAAATATTCAAAACAAAACCTAAATAAAAACATTAATCCTGAAAAGTAGTTACAGTAAACATTTTACCGAATACTTTTTACATTTTACTTAAAATATGGAAAATTACTTCAATACCTTATCCCTAAGAGAACAGCTGCATCAGCTTGGACAGGCAGAATTTATGGACAGTACAGAGTTTTCCGATGGGGTAGCAGCCTTAAAAGGGAAAAAAATAACAATCATAGGATGTGGCGCTCAGGGACTTAATCAGGGGCTTAACCTAAGAGACAGCGGACTCGATGTTTCTTACGCGCTCAGAAAAGAAGCCATCGACGAAAAAAGAGATTCCTGGAAAAATGCCACAGAAAACGGCTTTCATGTAGGAACTTATCAGGAGCTCATTCCCACGGCAGATTTAGTAATCAATTTAACCCCTGATAAACAGCATACTTCCGTTATCAACACCGTACAGCCACTCATGAAAGAAGGCGCCACGTTGTCCTATTCCCACGGTTTCAATATAGTGGAAGAAGGAATGCAGATCCGTAAAGATCTTACCGTAATCATGGTAGCACCGAAATGTCCCGGTTCCGAAGTCCGTGCAGAATACCTACGTGGTTTTGGAGTACCTACACTTATTGCCGTACATCCCGAAAATGATCCTCAGGGAAAAGGATGGGCAGAAGCGAAAGCTTACTGTGTTGGAACTGGCGGACATAAAGCAGGAGTACTAAAATCATCCTTTGTGGCAGAAGTTAAATCTGATCTTATGGGAGAACAAACAATCTTGTGCGGACTTTTGCAGACCGGTTCTATTCTTTCCTTCGACAAAATGGTAGAAAAAGGCATTGATGCAGGATATGCTTCCAAGCTCGTTCAGTATGGCGTTGAAGTCATCACGGAAGCCCTGAAACACGGCGGTGTTAGCGGAATGTTAGACCGTCTTTCCAATCCGGCAAAAATAAAAGCATTTGAACTTTCCGAAGAGTTGAAGGACATTATGCGACCGCTTTTCCAGAAACACCAGGACGATATCATCTCCGGAGAATTCTCCAAAACCATGATGGAAGACTGGGCAAACGGGGACACCAGTCTTTTGAAATGGAGGGCGGAAACAGGCGAAACGGCTTTTGAAAAAACACCCGCGGCAGATATAAAAATTTCGGAGCAGGAGTATTTCGACCATTATCTGCTCATGTCAGCTTTCATAAGAGCCGGCGTAGAACTGGCTTTTGAAACCATGATAGAGGCAGGGATAAAACCGGAATCGGCTTATTACGAATCCCTGCACGAAGTACCGCTGATTGCCAATACCATTGCAAGAAAAAAACTGTTCGAGATGAACCGCGTGATTTCCGATACCGCAGAATATGGATGCTACCTCTTCGATCAGGCCTGTAAACCTTTACTGGCAGACTTTATGAAAAAAGTAGATACCGATTTGGTAGGGAAGAACTTCAACGAAGGAAAAGACACAGCAGTAGACAATGCGCAGCTGGTTCGCGTTAACGACATTCTGAGAAATCATCCTGTGGAAATTGTCGGCAGAACACTTCGTCAGGCAATGACGGCTATGAAATCCATTAAAACCGCATAAAATTTTTTTGGGCAGCTATTTCCGCCCTCCGTTCCCGCTTTTTTCTTTTCCGAAAAAGAAAAAGAGCTCCACTCAGGTCGGGCTGCGGCAGATTGCTGCTTCAGGGAATAAAGATCATAAAGAATCATTAAAATAAATGAAGATGAATAATACCCTCACATTTCCCACACTGGAATCCATCATACAGGCCGGAAAAAGTATCGAAAATGTAGTGAATTACACGCCTTTGCAATATAACGCTCGTTTGTCGGAGAAATTTGGCGCGCATATTTACCTTAAAAGAGAAGATTTACAGCCGGTACGATCTTACAAATTAAGAGGCGCTTATCACAAAATAAAAAGTCTTTTCAATGAAGGTAAAACTTCAGAAGGAATAGTTTGTGCAAGCGCAGGGAACCATGCTCAGGGTGTAGCTTTTTCATGTAAACAGCTGCAGATTAAAGGGACGATTTTTATGCCGGTCACAACCCCGAAACAAAAGCTGGAGCAGGTAGAGATGTTTGGCGGTCATTTTGTAGAGATCAAACTCTTCGGAGATACTTTTGACGCATCGAAAAACGCCGCTTTGGATTTTGCAGAAACTTTCGGTGCAGCCTTTATACATCCTTTTGATGATGTCCAGATTATTGAAGGGCAGGCAACGGTAGCACTCGAAATTCTAGGACAGCAAAAAGAAGCAATGGACTTTGTTTTTATACCCATTGGTGGAGGTGGCCTCGCTTCAGGAATTTCCACAGTATTCAAAGAATTGTCGGCAGAAACAAGACTGATCGGAGTAGAGCCCAAAGGGGCGCCATCTATGAAAATATCCATAGAAAATAAAATCAATACGGAACTTCCTGAAATTGATCGCTTTGTAGATGGAGCTGCTGTAAAAAAAGTAGGGGATTTAACATTTGAGATTTGCAGAAATACACTATCCGAATGTATTTCCGTAGATGAAGGAAAGATTTGTAATACCATTCTTCAGCTTTATAATAAAGACGCTGTCGTGCTGGAACCCGCCGGAGCTTTGTCAATTTCAGCATTAGACCAATTCCGAAACCGGATAAAAGGTAAAAATGTAGTATGCATCGTAAGCGGAAGCAATAATGATATCACAAGAATGGAGGAAATTAAAGAACGCGCTTTGCTCTACAATGGTCTTAAACATTACTTTATGGTAAAATTTCCACAGCGTCCGGGTGCTCTTAAAGATTTTGTCCTTAATGTGTTAGGAGTAAATGATGATATCACCCATTTTGAATATACAAAGAAAAACTCCAGAGAAACAGCTTTGGCGATTGTCGGAATCGAGCTTTCCGATCCTTCGGATTTTGAAGGGCTCAGGCAGAGAATGCAGGCCCTGGATTATCTTGAATCTTATCTCAATGAAAACCCCGATGTTCTCAATATGCTTGTGTAAGATTAAAAATGATAATCCGATGAAAGACTGATTTTGACGTTCTTACCTTACATCAATATTTTAACGTTTTATTGAATGTACATTTGTATCATAAATAAGAACAACATGAAAACAGTATATCATAAAGCAGATACAAGAGGCCACGCCAATCATGGATGGCTAAACAGCTATCATACATTCAGCTTTGCCAATTACCAGAATCGGGAAAGAACACATTTTGGTGTACTGAGAGTGCTGAATGATGACACCGTGACGCAGGGAATGGGTTTCGGGACACACCCGCACAGAGATATGGAAATCATTTCAATTCCGCTCGAAGGAGATCTGGAACATAAAGACTCCATGGGAACTACGGCGGTCATCAAAAAAGGAGAAATACAGGTGATGAGTGCCGGAACGGGTGTCATGCACAGCGAATACAACAAAAATAAAGACCAGGCGGTAAAATTTTTACAGATCTGGGTGTTCCCGAGAGAAACCGGTGTTGAGCCAAGATACGATCAGAAAAGTATTAAAGAAGGCGAAAAAATCAACGGTTTCCAGCAGATTCTGTCTCCCGATAAAAATGACGACGGAGTATGGATTCATCAGGATGCATGGTTCAATCTGGGAAAATTTACCCAGGGAAACGGTAAAAATTATATGTTTCATAAAAAAGAAAACGGAGTCTATGCCTTTGTGTTAAAAGGAAGTGCTAAAATCGGCGATCGGATTTTAAATGAAAGAGACGGGCTTGGAATCTGGGATACCCAAAGTTTCAACGTTGAAGCCATCGAAGACACAGAAATCCTTTTAATGGAAGTTCCAATGGAATTGCCCCATTATTTGAAATAAACAATTAATTTTGCAGCGTCAGGTTGATATCATTGAAGGAATTACAATAAAAAATGAAATGATTCCGATCTGTAAACAACGAAGTGGTTCAATATAAATAGCCATGGGTGAAACCCTGGGAAGAAATGACATAACATCAACGAACCGCGAAGTGGTTCAATTTAAATAAAAATGGGGAATCCCATAAAGAAAACAAAAGAAAATTAAAAATAAATGAAAATTTTAGCAATAGCAGGAAGCAATTCCGAAACATCTATCAATAAACTTTTAGTGACTTATGCAGCTTCACTTATTCAGAATGCAGAAGTGGAAGTTGTAGACATGAACGAATTTGAAATGCCAATCTACAAGCACCAGCGTGAAGTGGAAAGTGGTGTTCCGCAGGAAGCAAAAAATTTCGCTGCGAAAATTGATGCGGCAGATATGCTTATCATTTCTTTATCAGAACATAACGGAACCTATTCTTCAGCGTTTAAAAATGTATTCGACTGGACTTCCAGAATCAAAGACCGAGCAGTGTGGAATGAAAAACCAATGCTGTTGATGGCAACGGCTCCGGGAGCCAGAGGCGGATTAGGTGTTTTGGAAGCAGCAGAAAAACGTTTCCCGCTTCACGGAGGAAATATTGTAGATACTTTTACCCTTCCTTTCTTTAATGATAATTTCGACAAGTCGGCTCAAAAAATTTCTAATGAAGAGAAAGACAGCGAATTGAAGGAAAAAATTGCAAAAATTTCCGCAGTATAAATTATCCTTTAAAAATAGATTTGAATATTAATTTAAAATTAATATCTTTGCAAAAAGAAAAAAAGATGAATATTCAGACCACTTTTAAAGAATGTTTCTCCAAGAAAGGGAATGTTGTGGGCTCTGAAATTCTGAGATAATACAACGGCCGATAATCTACTAAGATTGTCGGCTTTTTTATTTTCGAAATTTAAATTTAAACATAGAAATAAATTGTGCCATTTTAGCACATTAACAATTAAAATCATTGTTAAATTGTTAAACTGATACACTTACATAATAATATGAGCAACACATACAAATCAGCAGGAGTAGACAAAGAGGAAGGATACAAAACCGTTGACAAAATCAAAAAAGCGGTTGGCGAAACCCATAATTCCAATGTATTGAATCATTTGGGAAGTTTTGGTGCTTTTTATGAAATTGGAGGATACAAAAATCCAGTCCTCGTTTCCGGAACCGATGGGGTGGGAACAAAGCTTAAAGTAGCTTTAGACTCGAAAAAATACGATTCTATCGGGGTAGACTGTTTCGCAATGTGCGCCAATGATATCCTTTGTCATGGTGCAAAGCCTTTGTTTTTCCTGGATTACCTGGCTTGCGGAAAACTTGATTCCGAAATTGCTGCAGAAATTGTTTTAGGAATGGTAGAAGCATGCAAAGATAACAACTGTGCACTGATTGGCGGAGAAACTGCCGAAATGCCGGGAATGTACCAGCCGGGAGATTATGATGTGGCAGGTTTTTGCGTAGGAATTGTTGAAAAAGATCAGATCATTGACGGATCCGATATAAAACCAGGAAATAAAATTATTGCTCTCCCAAGTTCAGGATTCCATTCAAACGGATTTTCTTTGGTAAGAAAAGTATTCCCTGATTTCAACGAAGAATTCGAAGGAAAACCTTTATATGAAACACTTTTGGTTCCTACAAGATTGTACTACAAAGATATTCATAAAGTTCTTGAAGAAGTAAAAGTTTGCGGTATTGCCCACATTACCGGAGGCGGATTATATGAAAATATTCCGAGAATTATTGGCGAAGGATTATGCGCATCCATCGATGCTTCAAAAATCCAGATTCCAAGCATCATGCTGGAATTGGAAAAAAGAGGTGGCGTTGCCCGTGAAGAAATGTTTGGAACCTTCAACATGGGGGTAGGAATGATCGTTGTGGTAGATGCGGAACATGCAGAAAAAGTATTACACCTTTTGGATGATGCTTACGAAATCGGAGAAATTACAGAAGCAAACGAAAAAATCAAATTATCATTTTAATGTACCAATATAACAATGTAACATTTTACCAATTTTAATGAATTGTTATATTGTTAAACTGATACATTGTTACATTAATCTATGAAAAACTTAGTTATACTCGTTTCAGGTTCAGGAACTAATCTTCAGAGAATCATCGATACCATTGATAATGGAGAAATCCGGAATGCAAAAGTATCTTTGGTGGTTGCCGATAGAGAATGTTACGGATTGGAAAGAGCAAAAAATCATAACATCGAAAACGTTTTGATTCCGAGAGGAAAAAATTTCAGCAGCGAATTGAGTAAAATGATTCCTGAAAATACGGACTTAATCGTTTTAGCAGGATTCTTATCCATTCTGAAGCCTGAGTTTTGTGAAAGCTGGAAGGGTAAAATAATCAACATCCATCCGGCATTGCTTCCGAAATTCGGAGGAAAAGGAATGTGGGGACATCATGTTCACAACGCTGTGATAGAAGCAAAAGAAAAAGAAAGCGGAGCTACCGTACACTTTGTGACTTCAGGAATTGATGAAGGAGAAGCTATTCTTCAGAAATCATTCGAAATTAAGGAAGACGATACTCCCGAAACTGTTGCGGAAAAAGTTCACTTAATAGAATACGAAATTTTCCCGATAGCAATAAATAAAGTATTAAATAATAAATAAACGCTAATTATTAGCGATACAAAATTTCCCTCTTTTGGAAGGGGGATAAAAATTCGGAAAGAATTTTTGACGGGGTGGCCGAAAAGCTAACAGCAATGAAAGGCTTCTAAAAGCTCAGCCTGACAACGTAACATCTAGCCACTCAGTTTGTCATTCCGAAGGAATCTAAACATAGTTAAGATGCTTCCAGCATAACAAGATATAAAAAAGTTAGTATTAGAGATTTCATGCTAAGCCAAGAGTTTATCCTGAACTTTTCGAAGGAAAGCATCTCTTTGATCAAATTAGAAAATACATTTAGATCTAAATTATTTCGAAAAAATTGAAAATCTAAGTAAAAATAAAAGACCGGAGGTGAAAGACCCGGTCCACAGTTTGAAATAACTGTAAAAAGTAAATTGAAAATAAAAGTTCTTAATTAAAGAGAGTCCTGAAAGGACGACCTACATCAGGATAGGATGAAGTCCTATCAGATTGTAAAATGAGAGTCCTGAAAGGACGACCTACATCAGAATAGGATGAAGTCCTATAAGATTGTAAAATGAAAGTCCTGAAAGGATAATTTAAATCAGGATAGGATCAAAGTTCCTATCAAAAAGTAAAAAATTGAAAGTAAGATGAGCAAAAAAAGAGTTTTAATCAGTGTTTCTGACAAAAGCGGATTGATCGAATTCGCGCAGTTTTTGGAAGCCCGGAATTACGAATTGATTTCTACAGGAGGGACGTTCAAACATTTGAAAGATGCTGGTTTAAATCCCATTCAGATTGATGAGGTTACCAATTTTCCGGAGATGTTGGACGGAAGAGTGAAAACATTACACCCGAAAGTTCACGGAGGATTGCTGGCGGTTCGTTCCAACGAAGAACACATGAATACGGTACAGGAACATGGAATTGGCCTGATTGACATGGTCATTGTAAATCTTTATCCTTTTTTCGAAAATGTAAACAAAAACATTTCTCTTCACGAAAAGGTAGAATTTATCGATATCGGAGGACCTTCTATGCTTCGCTCTGCGGCTAAAAATTTTGATTCTGTGACGGTAATTACCGATGTTGAAGATTACGCAGCCGTTAAAATCGAAATGGAGCAAAACGGTGATACCTACATTGAAACCCGTAAGAAATTAGCAGGAAAGGTATTCAATCTTACTTCTGCTTATGACGCAGCGATTTCAAGAATGCTTTTGGAAGAAGATTACCCAACTTATTTGAATGCCTCTTACAAAAAAGTTTCTGACCTTAGATATGGAGAAAACCCGCACCAGACAGCAGCTTACTACGTTTCTACTTTCGAAAATGGTGCAATGAAAGATTTTGAACAGCTGGGAGGTAAAGAATTGTCTTTCAATAACCTTCGTGATATGGATCTTTGCTGGAAAGTGGTAACAGAATTCAAAGAAGAAATGGCTTGTTGTGCTGTAAAACATTCTACACCTTGCGGAGTTGCAATCGGAACTTCAGCGTTGGAAACCTATCAGAAAACTTTTGAATGTGATCCTGTTTCCATCTTTGGCGGAATTGTTGCAATGAACTACAAAATCGACGCAGCAACAGCGGAAGAATTAAATAAAACATTCCTTGAGATTGTAATGGCTCCTGAATTTGACGAAGAAGCATTAGAAATTTTAAGAAAGAAGAAAAACTTAAGAATTATAAAAATTGTAAATCCGGTATCCGACAAACAAACTTGGGTGAAAATCGACGGCGGAATTCTGGTGCAGGATAACGACAATATCTTCTCTGAAGATATTAAAGTGGTAACAGAAACTCAGCCTACGGAGGAACAGAAAAAAGCATTATTATTCTCTCAGAGAGTAGTAAAATATGTAAAATCAAACGCTATTGTAGTTTCCAACGGGATTCAGGCCTTTGGAATCGGGGGCGGACAGGTAAACAGGATCTGGGCAACCCAACAGGCGATTGAAAGAGCCAAAGAAAAGTTTTCAGGTGAATTGGTGTTGGCTTCAGATGCATTTTTCCCTTTCCGTGACGTGGTAGATTTCTGCGCTCAGGAAGGAATTACCGCAATCATTCAGCCGGGAGGAAGTGTAAAAGATCAGGACAGCATAGATGCTGCCAATGAACACAATATCCCGATGATGTTTACCGGAATCAGACATTTTTTACATTAATTAAAATTAAATTAAAATTATGGATGGAAATCTGTAATTTAAGATAGAGTGCTTTTCGGTCTTTGCTGAGTGTTAACGCCTTTGCGAACTTAAAAAACAGTCAGTTAATAAAAATATCTTAGCGGACTTTGCGTTAAAAATTTTACTAAGACAAATATTGACATCCGGAAATTATATTTTGAGATTGTATTTATAGCATTCAAAATTATATATTTGTAAATTATAGACTAGATAATTAAATAAAGTATGAGAATATTAATCATAGGTGAAGGTGGAAGAGAATCTGCTTTGGCAGCAAAACTTCAGAATGACCCAAGAATTTCTAAAATGTTTTTTGCTAACGGAAACGCTACCACTGATGTTATTGGAAAAAATGTTCATTTATCAGAGATTAAGGAACTTAGAGATTTTGCCATCAAAGAAAAGGTGGACTTAACAATCGTTGGTCCTGAAGCACCGCTTGTAGCAGGTTTAAAAGACGAATTCAAGAAGCATGATCTTAAAGTTTTCGGTCCTACACAGAAAGTGGCAAGTTTAGAAGGAAGCAAAGCTTTCTCTAAAAAGTTTATGCAGACCTATGATATCAAAACGGCTAAAGCGGTAGTATTTGATTCATACAATGAAGCTAAAGAATATGTTCAGACGCAACAGTTTCCATTAGTCGTTAAAGCAAGTGGTTTAGCAGGCGGAAAAGGTGTTGTGATCTGCGATACTTTAGAAGAAGCTGAAGCTACCATTCACGATTTTATGATCAGAAGAATCTATGGTGATGCCGGAATCCGTTTAGTTATCGAAGAATATTTAGAAGGTTTTGAAGCTTCCATTATTGCATTCTCAAACGGCGAAAAATTATTCCCTTGTATCGCGGCGAAAGATTATAAAAAAGCAGGAAACGGAGATACCGGACCAAATACGGGAGGTATGGGAACAGTAGCACCAAGCCCTGAATTCACTCAGGAACACTATGCAGATTTTGAAAAAAATATCTTAGAACCAACCTTAAAAGGTCTTAAAGCAGAAGGCTTCGGTTTTAAAGGAATTATTTTCTTCGGACTGATGGTTACCAAAAACGGAACATATCTTCTGGAATACAATATGAGATTTGGAGATCCTGAAACGCAGGTATTAATGGCTTTAATGGAAAACAATCTTTTGGATGTGATCCAGGATTGTATGGAAGGAAAGGATATCGAGCTAAAATTTAAGGACGAAAAAGCAGTTTGCCTCGTAATGTGTTCTGGAGGTTATCCAAGAAACATCGAGACAGGTTTCGAAATCGTGGGTGAAGATAAGTTGAAATACAGCAAACTTTTATATGCAGGAGCCATCAGAAAAGGGGACAAGGTAGTTTCTAACGGCGGTAGAGTGCTGAACATTGTAGCTACAGGTGCCACTTATGAAGATGCCCGTAAAAAAGTGTACGAAGATGCAAGCCATGTGCATTTCGATTACGGCTTCTACAGAGAAGACATCGGAAAGTTCTAACATACATCACGAAAAAAGATTTGGAGAAATCCAGGTCTTTTTTTGTAAAGGTTTCATCAATAGGATCGGGCAATGTCATCCTGAGCTCGTCAAAGGAAGCCCAATTAATTAAAGGAAATCAAATTGGCTTTAGCCAAAACCTAAATAAAGAGTTCAAGAGAGCCCTGAAAGGGCAAAATCATAATAGCTTCGGGTGAAACCCGGAGCGAATTAATCAGAATCATCATTCATCAATTATAAAAAATGAACAACGGTATTATCATATTAGATTTCGGATCACAGTACAACCAGCTTATCGGAAGAAGAATCCGTGAAATGGGCGTATATTCCGAAATTTTACCATTCAATACACCATTAGAGACCATATTGGAAAAACAGCCGAAAGGAATTATCCTTTCCGGCGGACCAAGCTCCGTAAATGCAGAAAATGCACATCTTGTTCAAAAGGAACTGTACGAACTGGGAATACCTGTGTTGGGAATATGCTACGGAATGCAGTTAACGGCGCACCTTTTAGGAGGGAAAGTTCATAAAGGCGTAAAAGGAGAGTATGGAAAAGCACATCTTGAAATTGTCAAAGAAAGTTCTTTGTTAAAGGGCGTAGCCAATAATTCTATTGTGTGGATGAGCCATTTTGATGAAGTAGGGCAATTGCCTCCGGGCTTTGAGTTGAATGCACAATCAGGGGTAATTGCTTCCATGGCCAATGAAGACAAGAAAATATTCTGCGTACAGTTTCACCCGGAAGTCTCCCACACGGAAGAAGGCGGAAAAATGCTGGAGAACTTCGTTTTTGGAATCTGTAATGCAGAAAAAAACTGGAAACTGACCAATTATATCGAAAAAACAGTTGCCGAAATCCGTGAAAGAGTAGGTGACCAGAAAGTAATCCTCGGACTTTCGGGGGGCGTGGATTCTTCGGTAGCAGCGGTTCTTATCCACAGAGCAATAGGCGATCAGCTGACTTGTATTTTTGTTGATACAGGATTGCTGAGAAAAGATGAAGGTAAAAAAGTAATGGACAATTACGGAGAGCATTTCCACATGAACATCAAATTGGTAGATGCTTCGGAAAGGTTCTTATCAAAATTAGCAGGAGTAGATGATCCTGAAGCAAAAAGAAAAATCATCGGAAACGAGTTTATTCATGTTTTTGATGAAGAGTCTCATAAAATTGAAGGTGCCAAATTCTTAGCACAGGGAACAATTTACCCGGATGTTATTGAAAGCCATTCGGTAAACGGTCCTTCTGCGGTAATTAAATCTCACCACAATGTGGGAGGTCTTCCGGAAGAAATGGAGTTTGAATTGCTTGAACCTTTAAGAGAATTATTCAAGGATGAAGTAAGAAAAGTAGGTGAAGAACTGGGAATTCCACATCATTTGGTGCACAGACATCCTTTCCCTGGCCCTGGTTTGGGAATTAGGATTTTGGGAGCTGTTGATGCTGAAAAAGTGAGAATCCTTCAGGAAGCGGATGATATTTTCATTGAAGAATTATATAAAAATGATTTATATGAAAAAGTTTCTCAGGCATTCGTCGTGCTTCTTCCGGTAAAATCTGTCGGCGTAATGGGTGATGAAAGAACCTATGAATACACAGCAGTTGTCCGTTCTGCCAACACCATCGATTTCATGACAGCAACATGGAGCAGGCTTCCTTACGAGTTTTTAGATACGGTTTCAAGCAGAATCATCAACGAAGTAAGAGGAATCAACAGAGTAGCGTACGATATTTCAAGCAAACCGCCTGCAACCATCGAGTGGGAATAATTTGACTTGAATTTTTAGATATAAATCCTGCCTTTTTGGTGGGATTTTTTGTTAGAACTTATTTAATAAACAAATTATCAATAAAATATTCAGTGCAATTAACAAACAGTATATAATTTTAAATACAATATATTTATGAAAAATAAGATAATTTAATCCGATAGATCCTATGAGATAAACATAAATAAATGTTTTTACATCCTCAACACTTACAGGTGAAACGGAGACTAAATTTAAATTATATGATAAATTGATTACAGAATTTGTATAAAATATTTTCAAAACAGAAATAATAACGACAGTACTCAATTGAATTAATGGATAAATTCTCATATTTTTTGAAGGGTTATTAACAATATCTTTTCATATTGCTAAAATGTATTTTTATTAATTTTTCCCTAAATTTAAATAAAATTACATCAAATGCAAATTGAAACAAGACCGTTGACGGTCGAAGATTATCCGGGGCTCGTCGAGACCATGAAGCGGGCATATCCCCAAATGTCAGAATATGTATGGTCCAAAAAAAGCATCGAAAAATTAACAAGAATATTTCCTCAGGGACAGATCTGTATTACGGTTGACGGAAAGCTCGCCGCCGTGGCGCTTTCTATCATTGTCAACTATGATGAATTCGGGGATGATCATACATACAGCGATATTACTGGAAATTATACCTTCAATACCCATACTTCCACAGGAAATGTACTCTACGGAATTGAAGTTTTTGTTGATCCTGAGTTCCGTGAGCTTCGGCTGGGAAGAAGATTATATGATGCCCGGAAAGAACTTTGTGAGCTTCTCAATTTAAGATCCATTATTTTAGGCGGAAGAATCCCAAATTACCATAAACACAGCGAGCTTTCACCAAGAGAATACATCAGAAGAGTAAGGGATAAAGAAATTTATGATCCGGTTTTGTCTTTTCAGTTGTCCAATAACTTTTTGCCAATCAGGGTTTTAAAGAAGTACCTTCCCGAAGATGAATCCTCAAAAGAAAATGCCGTCCTTCTTCAGTGGAATAATATTTATTACAGTAAGAAGCCAAACACCATGCAGGACAGCATCATCCGTCTCGGACTGGTACAGTGGCAGATGAGGCATTTCAAAGATATTGATGCCTTCTACGAGCAGGTGGAGTTTTTTGTAGATGTGATGGGCGATTATAAAGCCGACTTCGTACTCTTTCCGGAATTGTTCAATACTCCTTTGCTGGCTCCATTTAATAAACTTTCTGAAAGAGACAGTATGATTGAGCTGGCAAAATTAACGGAAGAAATCAAAATGAAAATTTCGGATCTGGCCATCAGTTACAATGTTAATATCATTTCCGGAAGCATGCCGGTTTTCGAAAATAATGAGCTGTATAATGTAAGTTACCTTCTTCACCGTGACGGAAGAACCGATGAATACAGGAAAATCCACATTACCCCAAACGAAAGAAAATATTACGGAATGAAAGGCGGGAGTGAAATCCGTGTTTTTGATACGGACTGCGGAAAGATCGGGTTGGTCATCTGCTACGATGTGGAATTCCCGGAATTACCGAGAATTTTAGCTGATCAGGGAATGAAAATTCTCTTTGTTCCTTATCTTACGGATACGCAGAATGCCTATATGCGTGTTCGGCATTGTGCAGCGGCAAGGGCCATCGAAAACGAATGTTACGTTGCAATTGCAGGTTGCGTAGGGAATCTTCCGGGAGTTAATAATATGGATATCCAGTTTGGGCAGGCTGCAGTATTTACTCCTTCAGATTTTGCTTTTCCATCAAATGCCATCAAAGGAGAAGCAACACCCAACACGGAAATGACACTAATTGTTGATGTTGATTTAAATCTTCTGAAAGACCTCCATCACCATGGTTCTGTACAGGTGATGAAAGACCGAAGAAAAGATCTTTATGAAACGTATTTAAAATAGTTAAAGTACTATCAGTTGATTGTAAAAATTTGCACCTCTTTAGAAAAAGGGGTGCTTTTTTTATAAATAGGTGTAAAACATCATTAAAAATAAGTATTAATAATTGTATATATATTAAAAATTTTAACAAGAAATTTTCACAAATTGTTAAGCATTAAATAGTGATAAATAGGTTAAATAGCTGTTATATACAATAAAATACTATGATAAGCGTTAACAGATAAAGCTTAGTAAAAATTTGCAAATAGAAATTAATATTTTTTTATAAATTAATAAATAACTCTAATATTAATATTTAAATGTAAATGATTTAAATATATTGTATTATTGTTTGGTTTTATCTAAATTTGTAAAAATAGTTTAGTTTAAATAAAGCTAATAATTGCCACTGAAAACTTTAACCTGACAAACCTGATTATAAGATATTCATGAAAAATTCGGACCTGAATAAATCTTTAAGTAATAACCAAAGATTTAAAGCCGTCTTAAAGTTCCTTCCATTCTTAAAAATGCAAACTGTTGAAATTGTTTTTGTTTCGCGAAGTATTAAAATAATAAATACTTCTCATCAAAATTAGTGCAAACACATGAAAGGTATCTGATGATGAATAATACATTGCACATAGATTGTAAGCTTCGGTTTCTGGTAATTTCAATAGTTTTTTTTCGTTTTCTATCCGGAGATAGAGAATTTTATTTACCCAAAAGTAACAACACCATTTTTATTTTTCACATATAATACTAAAAGGATGAAATTTGACTACAAAGAAATACACATAGGAAGTATCATAAAGACTCGCGTTGAAGATACAGGAACTGATCTCGAAAGAATTTGCAAATTCCTGAAAACCACGAAAGACCAGATTGATGAGATGTATCAGTCCAAGAGCTTAGATAGTGATATTCTTATGAGATGGAGTAAGCTTCTGGAATATGATTTCTTCAGAATATACTCTCAGCATCTTATCCTCTATGCACCACCTTCCAAAGTAGATAAACAGGCAGAAAAAAAATCCATGCTGCCCAGCTTTCGCAAAAGTATCTATACCCGGGAAGTTATCGATTTTATTGTTGAACTGATAGAAACCGAGGAAAAAACAATGCCTCAGATTGTGAAGGAATACCGCATCCCGAAATCTACGCTTCATCGATGGACTAAAAAATACGGTAACCTTAATAACGGATAACATGAAAAAAAACAAAACTTCACAGCCGGACTTTAAAAGAATTTATACTGATATCCTGCAAAAGAAATTCCCGGAAAAAAAAGAACTTTGTGATAAAATCCTCAGTAAAAAGACTCTTTCCGAACTGGATGTTATTGCAATTAACAATATAATATTTACTCCTGTTTCAGAAGATATCATCAAATCCAATCAGCAGCACCGGTCGTACAGCAAGTCTACCATTATCAAAATTCTAGAATTCCAGAAAGAGCACGGCCTGAACAATACCAAACTCGCGCTGCATTATAAACTGAGCCGAAATACGGTTTCAAGATGGAAAAAACTTTTTATTGTATAAAATACTATAGCCGCTTTGCCTTTATGGCAAAGTTTTTTTTAGATATTAGGAATACTTTTTGAATGCTTATGGCTTGTTTTTATTACTTTTATGCATTATGTTTAATAAGCAACAAAGAAAGCTGAAAAGATCTGCAAAACTCATCTCTGTACTAAGCAAGTATGGATTTAAAGATCTTCTGGCAAGAATGAATGTCGGAAATAAGCAGGCTGAAGTTTCTTCCGATCTTGAAGAAATCATTTCAAAAGGAACCGTTTATGAAAGAATAAGAATGGCTCTGGAAGAGTTGGGACCTACCTTTGTAAAACTCGGCCAGACCTTTAGCAACCGGGAAGATCTTCTTCCTCCGGAACTGATCCAGGAACTGCAGAAACTTCAGGATAAAGTAGATCAACTAGAGATGAATGTTGCCGAAATCCTCGAAAATGAATGCAATATTTCTGTTTCGGAGCACTTTTCCGAAATTCAAAACGAGCCTCTGGCTACCGCTTCCATTGCGCAGGTTTACAAAGCTTTCCTGACAGACGGAACACAGGTCATTCTTAAAATAAAAAAACCGGATGTTCAGAAAATCATAGAAGATGATCTTTTGTTGATCAAAGATCTGGAGAAACTGATTTCATCCTATTCTGAAATCGGAGAAAAACTTAATCTTAAACAGGCCATTTCAACTTTTGAAAAATCTTTGCTGGAAGAGGTTTCACTGATTAATGAAAAAGAAAATATTCTTCAGTTCAGAAGAAATTTTAAAAACAGCAAAGAAACGTATGTACCGAAGGTCTACGAAGAATTTTCCAACAATAATATACTTTGTATGGAGTTTGTTGACGGAATTAAAGTAACCGATAAAGCGGCATTGTTAGCAAATTCCATAAGTCCGGTCATTGTTTCCGAAGCCGGGTTGCGGCTCTTTGTCTCACAGATTCTCGACTATGGTTTTTTTCACGCAGATCCTCATGCCGGAAATATCCTGGTAAAAAAAGATGGAAAAGTTGTTTTCATAGATTTTGGTGCGGTAGGTAAAATTCCGCCGAATGATAAAGAAATCCTGGAAGATCTTATCGTAAGTTTCGTCGCAAAAAATCCGCATAAAATTGTACGTTACCTTAAAAAAATGGCAGTCAGCTATCAGATTCCGGATGAAAGGAGATTCGAGGGTGATGTGGAAGATATTCTGGATTTTGTTCACAGCACATCACTCAAAGAGATTGATCCGCATGCGGTGATGAACAAAATGAAAGATGTCCTGAAAGATAACCGCCTCTACATGCCGGATTATTTTTATCTTCTGTTTAAAGGTATAGGATTGATTGAAGGCGTAGGCCGCACCATTAATCCTGATTTGGATGTTGTGAAAAGCCTGCATCCGTACACCAAAAAAATATTCGCTAAAAAGATAAGTCCGCAGAATATCTTGAAAACCGGGATGGATAAAATGATGACCTTTACCGATAATGTAGATGAAATCCCGAAAGAATTACGTTCCGTACTTCAGAAGCTGGACGAAAATAAATTCACTGTTACCAGTGAAATTAAAAATATTGAGAAGACCAACCAGTTAATCAAGTCAAGCATTGTCAATCTTATTCTCACGATAATCCTGGGTGCGAATATCATCGCCACGGCAATTGTGTTTGTCTCGGAATCCGGACCTAAAGTTGGGGAAATGTCTCTCGTAGCCGTTCTTGGATTTATATTTTCAATGGTCTTGACAATCATTATCTTGCTGAGAATCACCAGGAAATAGCAACTCTTATCTTAATGTGATTGGATACCGTAATCTTTCATCAGTTCCGTCCCGTAATCCCGTAGAATTCCTACGATCTCAGAAGCTTTTTTACCTCTTTCGGTAATAGAGTATTCCGTTCTGGGCGGAACTTCAGGGAAAATTTCTTTTGTTATAAATCCGTCTTCTGTCAATTCTTTCAGGCATTTGGAAAGCATTCGGTGGGAAATGTGCGGGATACTCGCTGCAAGCTCAGAATAACGCCACGCTCTGTCTTTTATACGCCATAAGATAGGCATTTTGTAGGTTCCTCCTATTTTGCTCATCGCAAATTCTACAGGATTATGGAAAACGTGATGATCAGAAATAAAATTAGGCATACTTACATTTTTGTGTGTTTCTCACAAAGATAAACAATATAGCTTTTTATCCAAATAGCACGCTATATTTGTTGTATTAATCTGAAAATGATAGTGTTCAGATAACAATACATTCAATCTAATAATAAATATAAATTATGAATATCGCAATTATCGGTTCGGGAAATGTAGGCGGAGCTTTAGCTCAGCAATGGATAAAAGCAGGCCACAATGTTTTGATCGGAGCTCAGTTTCCTTTGAGTGAAAAAAATCTTGACCTGGCAACGAAAATAGGCGAGGACCGTTTTGCCGTTATAGAAAATGCAGTAAAACAATGCGAAGTCATTCTCATTGCAACACCTCCGGAAGCCGTTTTTGAAATCGTGGAAAAAATTGGTAATGCATCAGGAAAAATAATTATCGATGCGACCAATGCAATTATGAAAAATCCCGGGCCCTACAAAACAGTTTATCATGCCTTAACAGATAAAACAAATGCTGAGATCGTAAAATGTTTTAATACAACCGGCTTTGAAAATATGCTGAATCCTTTATACCGTGGTGAAGGAATTGATATGTTCATGGCGGGCGACAGTGAAAAAGCTAAAGAAGTTGCTAAAAAACTTGCTTTGGATTGTGGTTTCGGCTCGTGTATCGATTTTGGAAAATCTGACAAAGTAGAGCTTCTGGAAAAATTTGCTCTTTCTTGGATCAATCTCGCCATCATGCAGGGATTAGGACGTAATATCGCTTTCAGAGTGGTAAACAGATAAGCAACGGCTGCCAAGACTTACCGGATCAGTCTTATATTCTCAAAAATTAATTGCCTATCTTTGCAAAATGGAAAAACTCACTTTTGCAGATTTTGACCTTCCGGTTAAAATTCTTGATGTTTTGGCAGACCTGGAATTATTCGAGCCTACACCGATTCAGGAGAAGAGCCTGAAGCCGATCCTTTCCGGACGCGATGTGATGGGAATTGCACAGACCGGTACCGGAAAAACACTGGCCTATCTTTTACCTGTCCTTAAAACCTGGAAATACAATAAGAGCGGAAATCC
This sequence comes from Chryseobacterium takakiae, assembly GCF_900129385.1. Lineage (GTDB taxonomy): Bacteria > Bacteroidota > Bacteroidia > Flavobacteriales > Weeksellaceae > Chryseobacterium > Chryseobacterium takakiae. Next base: position 210,285 of record NZ_FQVO01000006.1, read on the forward strand.
TACAGTTCTTATTCTTGTACCCACAAGGGAGCTCGTAGTGCAGGTAACGGAAATTATTGAGAAGCTGACAGAAAATATCACGGCAAGAGTGATCGGGATTTATGGAGGTAAAAATATCAATACTCAAAAGCTTTTATTCGACGGTGGCTGCGATATTCTGGTAGGAACTCCGGGAAGGGTAATGGACCTTGCGATCGACAATGCAATTTCCCTCAGGGAAGTTCAGAAACTTATCATTGATGAATTTGATGAAATGCTGAATCTCGGTTTCAGACCGCAGCTGACTCACATTTTTGAAATGATGAAAGAGAAAAGACAGAACATCCTTTTTTCCGCAACCATGACGGAAGCGGTGGATGATATGCTGGACGAATATTTTGCCAGTCCTGTTGAAATTTCCCTCGCAAAATCCGGTACGCCGCTTGAAAAAATTGAACAGACCGCTTATAAAGTTGAGAATTTCAATACCAAAATCAACCTGTTGGAATATCTCCTGAAGCGTGATGACGAGATGTCTAAAGTATTGATATTCAATAATAACAAGAAAAATGCAGATCTTCTCTTTACTAAAATCAGTGAGCTTTTTCCGGATCAGTTTGATGTGATCCATTCCAATAAGTCTCAGAACTACAGGTTAAAAGCTATGAAGAGCTTTGAAAATGAAGAGATAAGAGGCTTAATCACAACAGACGTTATGGCAAGAGGTCTTGACATTTCAGATATTACGCATGTGATCAACTTTGAGACCCCTGATATTCCGGAGCAGTATATTCACAGAATCGGTAGAACGGGTAGGGCAGACAAAGACGGGAAAGCGGTAACATTTGTTACGAAAAAAGAAGAACCGTTGATTCTGGATATTGAATTATTGATGGATAAAGAGTTGAAATTCATCGATTTCCCTGAAGAAGTCAAGATAAATCCTAAGAAAATTGCATCTGAAGAGGAGCAGGTTTCCATGAAAAATCCGGCCCAGGTAAAACTGAATGAAGGCGGAGGGGCATTCCACGAAAAGAAAGCCAAAAACACCAAGGAAAACTGGGGAGGACCCTCCAAAAGAAAAGCTCCGAAAAAATTCGGTGCCAACAGGGCCCAGCAAAAAGCGATTTCAAAATCCAAGAAAAAGAAATAAAAAAACTCCCGAAATTTTCGGGAGTTTTTTTTATCATATTAAATATTACAATGAACACAGATCAAAGAATAATCGAAAATCACTCAAAGTCTATATTGTTATTCTTTAAAATTTCCTTGAATTTATCTATCTTATCTTCTTGCTTCATTTTCCTGTAAATCAAACCCATTATTGTTTCTGCGTCAGTACGATAGGGAGATTTTTGTTGGTTATAGATCTTGTAGGCTTTTGATATATAATCTAATCCTTTTTCATCATCCTTCAAACCATTAAAATAAACATTACCCATTCCATAATATACTTCAGGATCATTAGGATATACTTTATCCAATTCCTTATAAGCATCAATAGCCTTTTGATGCTCTTTTTTGTACGAATATACTATCGGTATATTTTGTAATGCCATTTTTCCTTTCGGATCTACTTCAAGCGACTTTTTATAAGCTATCAGCGCCTTGTCGTAATCTTCGACTCTTCTGTAACAGACTCCTAAATTATCCCAGGCATAAGTGAAATCAGGATCTTCTACTACTGCGTTCTCATAGTTTTTTATGGCTTCCTTCCAATCTTCTTTTTTAGATGCCGCAATAGCTATATTATAAAATTCAATAGCCTTCTCATTTTTTGAGAGCTTTTCAGACTTACTTTCAGCAACGTTTACAGCATTTTTCAGACTAGGACAATTCTTCATCATATATCTTTCGATTGCATTATAGCTATCTTTATATTGTTCAGAATTTTGACTTGTATCTACGTTAATATTGATTTGTTTTTTTTGATTTTTTTTATCTGTTTTCTTAGAGTTTTTCTCAACATCAGCTAATAAACTTCCTAACTGTAATGCTAGAGTATTTTTATCGATACAACTATGAATATCTTTAATAACATCAGTTTTATTTCTGTTAAAAAGGCTGATAGAGTCTACACATTCACAAGCGTTCTCAGAAAGCTCTTCTATTAGCTTTTCCTGGGTAGATTTGTCCTGTGCTGATACAAGAAAGCAAAATAAAATCGATAGTAAAATGGTTATTTGTTTTTTTATCATGATTGAAAAATTATTTCATATAAGGATTCATCACAGAAGTCCACAGCTTATATCCTTCCGGTGTCATGTGCAGCATGTCTTCCACAAAAAGATCTTTCCGTACGTTTCCGTTGGCATCCTGCATTACTTTTGTGATATCAATAAACGCTGCATTAGGCTGCTTTTTCATGAAAGCGGCAATTTTTTTATTCGCTTCCTTCATTTGGGGCCAAAGCTTTTCGCGGCTCGGAGAATATTTGATGGAAATATAATCAATTTCGATTTTCGGAAATTTAGTCCGTATTTTTTGATAAAAAGTTTTGAATCTTTCTACCACAACATCAGCTTTCAGTTGGTCATCATCCGCAAAATCATTTTCACCGCAATAAATGATAATTTGTTTGGGCTGATAATTTAAAAGATCATGGGCATAATAGTTAAGATCTGTTAATCGTGAACCGCCAAAACCTCTGTTAATGATGGTTTTATCCGGAAAATAATCGCCGACATCTGTCCATTTTGTAAATGATGAACTTCCTATCAGAAGGATGGCATCTTTAGGTGGTGGCGTTTCCTGATCTTGTTTTTTAAAAGTCTGTATGTCCTGCCAGAACATCGGTTTTTTTTCCTGCGAAAAGAAAAGGGCAAAAGTCAGCAATAAAAATGCTGATAACATCTTCTTCATTATATAATCATTTAAAAGTTCCTTTCATTAAAAAACTCCCGAATTCCGGGAGTTTCTGTTATCTTTTTAAAGAAATGTAGGTGTAATCAATCACCTGATCTCCATTCTGGTCTATGTTTCCGAACATCTGTTTAAGCCGCATCTCCGAGCTTGTAAGAACAACTACCTGATATGGTCTGGGGCTGTCATTTGTATATTTTATGGTAAGGTTTTTAGTCTCAGTATCATAATCATATGTCCCTTCTGATTTGTAAGTGAGCTGACAGTCTGTTCCCGTTCCTGTATACGCTGAAAAAGCTGTGTAAAAATCCGTTCTGTATTCGATGGTATTTTTAGCCTCGCAGCCGGTTGGAACATCTGTTCCAAGCACTGTCTTGTCGTCTTTTCCTGAAATTACTTCTGTTTTACTGATTTTCCATTCACCTTTCATCATATCCATTTCATAAGCTTGGATATCATCATCTTCACATGAACTAAGCACTAATGCTGAAAAGGCAAATAAAAGTAATTGTTTTTTCATTTTTACAAATTTAAGAATATGCTAAAATATAAATAAATTTGAAATATCTCTAATGAAATTAAGGTTTTTTAAACGAATGTTTGTAAACAAAATAATTTACCAGAAGTTTGAAGATGGTGATGGTAAGTTATAATCCATTTCTGAATTTCAAATAACTTATATCTTCCAACTTCACGTTTCCTGCTTCTTTAATAGCTCATTTCTACGATCTTCCTTGCATCCTGAGGTGTAAGTTTTTTATACTCGCCAAGACCGGTCCAGTTCCTCTCCGTGAATGCTTTTTCCACTCTTTCTCCTGTACCCTGAAAATCTTGCGTATATTCTGAAAGTTTAGTCTGAATATGTAGGCTGTGGAAAAATTCTTCCAGTTTTCTGATTCCGGCTTCTGCCCGTTCTTCAAGACTACCGTTTGTAATTCCCCACACTCTTTCTGCGTATTGAGCCAGTTTCCCTTTTTTAGAGTCGAAGTTATAGCGATAGTGAGAAGGAGCGATAATAGCCAGTGTTCTCGCATGATCGATCCCAAAATACGCGGTCAGTTCGTGACCCATGGCGTGAACGGCCCAGTCGGTAATAACCCCTTTCTGAATCAGTCCATTAAGGGCCATTGTACAGCACCACATAAAATTCCCGGCTGCTTCGTAATCAAAATCATCTGCCAGAACTTTCGGAGCCGTTTCCTGTAGGCTGATCAAAATGCTTTCTGCAATTCTTTCCTGCAAATCTGCAGAGGAAGGTGCGGTCATATATTGTTCTAAGACATGCGTATAAGCATCTGTTAAACCGTTTACAATTTGTTTTGGCGGGATGGATCTTACCACTTCAGGATCCAGTACGGAAAACTGAGGGAAAAGACCCGGACCGCCGGAAGACAATTTTTCATTGGTCTCTCTTCTTGAAATCACATAGCCGGAATTCATTTCAGAACCGGTTGCCGGCAATGTAAGAACCGTTCCGAAAGGCAATCCTTCACCTTCAAAAGTTCTTACCGATTTTCTCAGTATTTCCCACGGCTCACCATTATAATTGGCAGCAGCAGAGAGAAATTTGGTTCCGTCGATTACCGATCCTCCGCCCACGGCCAGAAGGAAGTCTATGTTTTTTTCTTTAATGAAGTTCAAAGCATCAATCAGAATTTCATATTCAGGATTGGCAGGGACGCCTCCAAATTCATAGATTTCATGGCCTTTCAGCGCTTCTTTTACCTGGTCGTAAACACCGTTGTTCTTGATGCTTCCGCCGCCGTAGATTAGTAAAACTTTAGCGTTTGCCGGGACTTCTTTGGAAATTTTGGCAATTTCCCCTTTACCGAAAAGTATTTTAGTTGGATTTTTAAACTCGAAATTAAGCATTGTTCTTAAATTTATTTTGATTCAAATGTACGGAATGCTTCATAATATCTGAGTTAACAAAGGTTTAAAATTTTAATGACTGATTTTTATGAAAACTATCAGATAGTGTCGTCAGTTCGAGTAAAATTCTGAAAGAATTTATATCGAGAACCTGTTAGCTAAAAAGTTCTCGATACAATTTTTCTCCATTTCATTGCGAAAAATCACTCGAACTGACGTGTATTTAAAAAGGTATCATATATTTTCAACTCGTCAGTTCGAGTAAAATTCTGAAAGAATTTTGTATCGAGAACCAATCAACCAAAGTTCTCGATACAATTTTTCTCCATTGCATTACGAAAAATCACTCGAACTGACGAAGCATTCAAAAATTGAAATTAATAAGTCCCAATCTTTTTTCCTTCAAGTTTTCCGGTTTTCCGGGCGATTGTTACTAAATATGATTCTTTGTTTGTAGAATTGGTAAGCTTCGTAACGTAAAGTGAAATATGCTTTTCGTCTGTTTTGTAAGAACTGCTTAATGTATTGCTTGTATCAACAATATAACCGTAGGTGTTGGCAATTAAAACCGCTTCCGGCAGATTATCAACAGATCCTATAAAATCTCTCAGTTGCTGCTCGGTGAAAAAGTATTTTGTTTTATCTTTTTCACAGGCCAGCAGGTAAGAAAAGCAATCTTCTCCCAGGCATTTCTGAAAAAATCCTTTCTCCGGTGCAGGATCGTTTAAGGTCATAAAATCGGGGGTCTGAGTTTCGTAGATGATGGCTTTATCGGGATCCGGGTTGTTCCTGAGAACACTCCAGTACTCATATTTTTTATCGGGGACAATAAAAGGGAAAAGCAATTCAGGATTATCTAAAATTTCCGGGATCTTTTTGTAATCCGGCGGAACGGTTTTCTGGCTGAAAACCAAACCTGAACATAGAAATAAAACCAAAAATAATAATTTCATATTTAAATTATAATTTATTTTAACATTAAAGAATTAAGCCCCCTCAGCTTAAAAAACTTAATAAAAATCAATTATTGATTCCTTAACCATGATAAAGTCTAACTCGCTAAAATTCTTAATGTTAAATAAAGAATAAACAAAGTTTATTTAATTTAGAAAATTAAAAGAAAACGATAAAAAACTTATTTAGTAAAATTTATACAGTTTTTTATTGTTTTAAAAGTTAACAAAATAAATTCACTGGAATATAATTTTGTAATATCCGTTTTCATCTTTTACATCAAATCCCACTCCTGTAAATGTCAGCTTATTGATCTGATACCCTTCACAGCCGCTGTTAAACTCCGAAGATTCAATAGAAAAATCAAAAAGTTTGACATTAGAATAAAACTTGTAATTTTTTGTGCCATTGTAGGCTCCTACATTTTCCAGCAGCACCCTGTTCTCTGAAGTTTTGGTAAGCTGAATGGCAACATTGTTTTCATCCTGTATGGAATAGGTGGTCAATGTTCCGTTGGCGATCAGGTTTTCACCGGCAGCATTTACAAATTCAAAAACAATCGGTTGAGGCGGATTATAGCAGTCTTCACCGCAGGCGGTGAAAAGGATAAGCGGGAGGAGAAATAGGATGAGTTTTTTCATGAGAAGTGAATATTTAATTTGAGAACCTTATTTGTAGTTCTTCAAGTAATTTATTTAATTTATTATGAGCTTCATCATTAGTGGTTAATGTTAGGCTTAAATTAAGAACATATTCCTTCCCAGCCAGTTCGTCATGTTTTGCTTGAATAACTCTTTCCATAATTTCATATGGATAATTCCAAAGTTCATTAGCTGTATGCATGGCTAAATCAGATAAATATATTTTAATATCTTCAAATTCAGGATCTATATAAGTACTTTTTACATCAATTATCCAATTAAGTAATTGTTCATATATTTGAGCATATTTAACAGAAACATAATATAAACCTTTAATATCCGATGGTTCACCATATTCACCAATAAATTTTTGTACCATAATAACTAAACCTTTTAAATTTTTTATAGTATTAAGATGCGACGTTGTTCTGTTTGAGGCCCAGGTTGGTAAATCAAAATGATCTTTTATGAAATGTCTTGGTTCAATTAAGATTGAGTATTCAATATCATTTTTCAAAAATTCTTTTTTTTCTATCTCATCAATTAGTGTTTGACATAAGAATTCGAATTCAAAAAAACTATTTTTTTCAATAAGTATTTTTAAACACTTTTCGCTTAAGTTTAGTTTAAAAAAATCTGGAATATCCCTATCAATTATATTTTTAACTTTTAGACTATTTTTGAATAAATGTGATAACTGTATCTTTAATGTTTGGATAATATCTTGTGATTGTTCAAAAGGAAAGGTCCAAATTTTTTTGTTATCTCTTATATCAGTAATGAATTCAAATATTTGTTTATTATCTACTATATTTGAAAAATTTCCATCTTTATTATTTTTCCAAAAATTCATAGCATTTAATGTGCTTTTATCTATAAAACAAAAAATGGGAATACCTTTTTGCTTTGCAGTCAAAAACTCTGTATTTGTAATTGATTTTCCATTTTCAATAATACTGCCATATCTGCTTCCTACTATTAAAACTAATATATCAGCATTATCTTTTATATTTTTTATGCAATTTTCAATTGAATTTAATTCTGGTGAAATAGGAAAATTGTCATATTCTGAAAGAACTGGGTTATGACCTGAAGTATGTATGAAATCATATAAATTAGCTCTTAGTTGTGATAAGTCGTAACAGGTCGAACTTACAAAAATATTTAAGTTATTCATTTTTATTGTCTATTGATTCAAATTTACATAAATTGAATATTATTTGAAAAAAAGAATTAAAATTAATTACTTTAAAGTAAATAAATATATTAAAATCAAAATCCCCTACATTTGTTATATGATACACGACCAACGCGCAGAAAAATTCAGGCAGATCGTGGAAAATAAGTTCCAGATCTACAATTCTTTGTTTATGAGCCTGCCTTATGATAAAATGACGAATATCGGGATGCTGCTTCCGTTTCTTTGTGAAGAAAGCAAAACCGGCTACGAAGCCGGAAAAACCCCCGAAGAAATCGTTGAAGAATTTTTTAAAAGCCATACCGATTTGCAGACCGAAGAACAGAAACTGGAGCTGCTTTTTAAAATCATACAATATATTGAAAGGCAAGTTGTTTTGTTCGACAGTATCGAAGATGCGGCTTTCCCTAATCTTCACTCCGACAGCGATAAAGGAACGGTAACCAACCTTTACGAGCATTCCCTTCAGGACCATAAGCTGGAACAGGTTCGTGAAAAACTGAAAGATTTTGCCATCAAAATTGTTTTCACCGCACACCCGACACAGTTTTATCCGAATTCCGTTCAGAGAATCCTTCATGACTTAAGAAATGCAATAACCAACGATTCCATCACCAATATCGATATGCTTTTGCAGCAGCTGGGAAAAACACCTTTTGTCAATAAAGAAAAACCCACTCCGATTGATGAGGCAATGAGCATCATTTATTATTTGAGATATGTGTATTATGATACGATCGGGGAACTTTTCACGAAAATAAAAGAAACATTCGGAAGCGAGCATTTCCATATTCATGAAGATCTTATCCAGTTGGGTTTCTGGCCGGGCGGCGACCGCGACGGAAATCCGTTTGTAACAGCCGATGTCACCAAAAGGGTAGCAGAAGAACTGCATTCAGCCATTCTGAAAGCCTATTATAATAATTTAAAATCGGTTCGGCGAAGATTAAGTTTCAGAGGCGTTTCGGAAGTATTAACCAAGCTGAGCAATGAATTGTACTCAGCCATATTCAGAAATGAAAGAATTACGGCGGAAGACATTATCAGAAGAATTGATGAAGCGGAAACAATTGTTAGAGAACAGCATAATTCGTTATTTGTTGGTCTGCTGAAAGATTTCAGGGACAGGGTGAAAATTTTCGGGACCCACTTTGCCACATTGGACGTGCGCCAGGACAGCAGGATCCATCAAAGAGTAATTGATGAAATTTTTGCCAAAATTCAGGGAAATCCTGATGCTGATAATGAAGAGAAATTCAACACCTTAATTCAGGCTCCGGAAAAAATTAATCCTGATGATTTTGAAGATATTATAAAAGATACTTTGCTTACGGTTACTCAAATCTCGGACATTCAGAAACTGAATGGCTTGAGAGGAATGAATCGCTATATTATTTCCAATTCTGATGCGGTAAAGGATGTCATGAATGTCTATGCATTTTTCAAGATCTGCGGTTATCAGGATGAAGAAATCAATATCGATATCGTTCCGCTGTTCGAAACCATGGAAGGTCTTGCCAATGCAGAAACAGTAATGGCTGAATTGTATCAGAATCCGGTGTATCAAAAGCATCTGGAAAGAAGAGGAAATCAGCAGACCATTATGCTTGGCTTCTCAGACGGAACAAAAGATGGCGGTTATCTGAAGGCCAACTGGGAGATTTACAAGGCTAAAGAAGTGCTGACCAGACTTTCCGAACAAAACGGGATTAAAGTAATCTTCTTCGACGGAAGAGGTGGCCCGCCGGCAAGAGGGGGTGGAAAGACGCACGATTTTTATGCTTCCCAGGGAAAAACGATTGCCAATAATAAGATTGAATTAACGATCCAGGGACAGACCATTACCAGCATTTTCGGGAATAAAGAACAGGCAAAATACAATTTTGAACAGCTCTTAACTGCCGGTGTGGAAAATGATGTGTTTAAAAATTCCAAAAAAGACCTTACGGAAAAAGAAAGAGCGCTGATTGCCGAACTGGCAGAAATCAGCTATAAAAAATATTCGGATCTGAAATCGCATCCAATGTTTGTTCCGTATCTCCAGGAAATAAGTACGCTGGAATATTACGGGAAAACCAATATTGGAAGCCGTCCGTCGAAAAGAGGTGCAGGAAATGAGCTTAAATTTGAAGACCTGAGAGCCATTCCGTTTGTAGGTTCCTGGTCACAGCTGAAGCAGAATGTTCCCGGATTTTTCGGATTCGGGTTTGCTATGCAGCAGATGAAAGAGCAGGGAAGATTTGATGAGGTGGAAGCCCTTTACAAAGGTTCCGATTTCTTCAAAACATTGGTTTTAAACTCGATGATGAGTATGAACAAGACCTATTTCCCACTGACGTATTACATTAAGAATAATCCTAAATTCGGTGCATTCTGGAATGTCCTTTTTGATGAGTATAATTTATCTAAAAATATTATGCTCGAGCTTACCGGATTCAGCATGCTTCAGCAGGAAGATCCGCTTTCCAGAAAATCCGTAAAGATCCGTGAAAGAATTGTTCTTCCGTTATTGAGTATTCAGCAATATGCCCTGATTAAAATTCAGAAAGGAGAAGGAAATAAAGAAGCATATGAAAAATTGGTGACCCGTTCTTTGTTTGGAAATATTAATGCCAGTAGAAATTCAGCGTAAATAAGTATGAAAGATATATTCTTTTCGGTCTCGGTTTTTACGGCGCTTTTTCTGCTTGAAGGCTGTAAAAAATCCAATGAAAGCCAGCTTCCGCCTGCTGCTAAGAATGAAGCGTTATCAGTGGAAAAAGCGTTGGAAGATCATGTAAAAACTGCTGATAAAAAAAAACCTGCTGATTTTATACCCAATGGGTTTGTACTTTTTGATGAAGTGGAAGGAGATCTGAATAACGACGGACGCAAAGATCATGTGCTGATCATCAAAGGAACGGAAAAGGATAAGATCGTTGATGACGAAAACCGTGGTAAACTGGATCGCAACCGCCGGGGAATTATTATCTTATTTAAAACAGAGGATAATAGTTACAAAAAGATTTTAGAAAACAACAACTGCTTTTCATTCGAAAATGAAGATGGCGGCGTATATTATGCTCCGGAATTGGAAGTTTCCATAGATAAAAATAATCTCTATGTTAACTATATGCATGGCAGATATGGATACTGGACCTATACTTTTAAGTTCAGAAGCAATGATTTCCAGTTGATTGGTTATGATGCGAGCTATAACCACGGCCCGATTGTTCAAAACGAAACGAGCATTAATTTTTTAACCGGTAAAAAGCAGATTAAAGATAATATCAATAAAGATGAGGAAGACGGAGATGAGGTTTTCAAGGAAACATGGTCTAACGTTGATATTCAAAAGCCTGTTATTTTATCTGGAATTAAAGATTTTGATGAACTCAGCTTCTGATATAAATTCAATAAAAAACCTCTCGGACTGAGAGGTTTTTGCTTTATTCTTTTATAAATTTCTCATAAGATATTGCATCTTTTGTTTTGATCTTCAGATAGTAAACGCCTTTACTGAAGTCTTCAATTTTTATGGATTTCTGATGATTTACGGTTGTAATCAGCCTTCCTAAATTATCATAAATTTCTAATGATACAATTTCTTTTTCTGAAGCGATATTGAGGATGTTTTTAACCGGATTCGGGAAAATCGCAATGTTATTTTTCTTTACCAATTCAGAAGTATTTAAGACATTGTTATACAAACTTCCGAAATTAAGGATTCCAAAACCCATCTGATCCGTATGATTCGGATAGAGTGATGCGGTCTGTCTTAGCTTATCTCTCATCAGATCCCTGTTCATCGTAGAAAAGGCCTGAATAAGACAGGCTACGCCTCCTGCTGCAATAGGAGTGGCAATAGAGGTTCCGCTTACCGGAAGGGTAGAATTGTTATTGCTCACCGTAATCGCTGCTGTCCCTCTTGCACTTGCATCCGGTTTGATTACTCCCACAGAATTTGGGCCATAAGATGAGAAATTGGACGAAGTTCCTGCGGCATCTACAGAACCGATAGTAAAAACTTTCGCGTTATCCGCCGGCGTTAAAATATAGTGCCAAGGCTGAGCTCCCGAATTTCCTGCTGCAAACAATACAAAAATCCCTTTGTTTACTGCGATTTCTGCACCTCGCGCAATAAAAGAAGTGGTTCCGTTCAAATTCGCGTAGGAATAATTGTATTTAGGGTCATCAAAAGTAGAATAGCCTAAAGAAGTGGTGATCATATCAACTCCTTTCCGGTCGGCTTCTTCGGCAGCTTCAATCCAATACAGTTCTTCTTCGGGAATTTCGACATTGGCATTTTCGCTTCGGTACAGATAAAAATCAGCATCAGGAGCAGAGCCTACGAAAGTATCCTGCACGAAGCCGCCGATGGCTCCCAGAACTACCGTTCCGTGTATATTGAGGGACGGATTGTAAATGTCTGTGGTTTTTGTTACAAAATCATATCCTCCCTTGATGTGTCCGTTATTCCAAAGCCTTGAAAATGCGGAGCCGGTATTTACATTCGGAAAACCGGTGTCAATGACAGCAATGGTGACTCCTGTTCCGGTATATCCCGCAAGATGCAGCGGACGAATGTTAATCTGGTCAATCTGCTGTGCTCCGGAACCGTAGTCAAAGACGGTAAGGTTTTTACCAGCATTTCCGCTCGGATCTTCCCACTTGTTAATATTTTTCGTCTTCGGGATACCTGATGTGTTTCGGGCAAAACTTTCAACAGAATTTACGTATGTCTGTGACTGCAGCAGGGATACCTGAGCCGGAGTAGCATTTACGGCAACCCCATTCAGCCATTTTGAATAATCCGTTACCGTAAAGCCCAGATTCTGAATATTGGTGATGTAAGAAGGCTCAATAGGAGCGTCCTGGTCATTCAGGGCAATTCCAAGTGCTGTACGGCGGTCGAGGGACTTTTGTGAAAGTTCAGACAGAGGATTTGCATAAAATGCGTTCTTATTCGGCTTATCTTTAAAGAACACGAAAGCAAGCGAGGTTTGTGCAAAACTCACTGAGTAACCTGCTAAAATACAAAAGAGTAGAATTTTTTTCATGTAGATATTTTATATAAAGATAAAACAAAATCAATAAAATTTTTGATAGGATTTTAAATTCCTTATTTTTACAGAAATATTTATTTATGAAAAAGATTCAAATGGTTGACTTGCAAAGTCAGTATTACAAGATAAAAAATGAAGTAGATAATGCAGTTTCAAATGTAATGGATTCGGCGGCTTTTATCAACGGCCCCGAGGTAAAGTCTTTCCAGAATGAATTAGAGTCTTATTTAGACGTAAAACATGTAATACCTTGTGCTAATGGTACAGATGCTCTTCAGATCGCTTTAATGGCTCTTGATCTTAAAGAAGGGGATGAAATCATTACTGCAGATTTTACTTTTGCAGCAACCGTTGAGGTTATTCATTTGTTAAAGCTTAAATCAGTACTGGTAGATGTTGATTATGATACGTTTACCATTTCCACGGAAGCAATCAAAAAAGCGATTACTCCAAAAACAAAAGCCATTATTCCGGTTCATCTTTTCGGACAGTGTGCCAATATGGAAGAAATTCTGAAAATTGCAGAACAGCATAATTTATATGTTATTGAAGATAATGCACAGGCAATCGGTGCCGAATTTACGTTTTCCGATGGAAGCGTAAAAAAAGCAGGAACCATGTCCACCGTGGGAACCACTTCTTTTTTTCCTTCTAAAAATCTCGGATGCTATGGCGACGGAGGTGCTATTTTCACCAATAATGATGACTTGGCTCACCGTGTGAGAGGAATCGTAAACCACGGCATGTACGAAAGATATTATCATGATGAGGTAGGGGTAAACTCAAGACTGGACAGCATTCAGGCTGCGATTCTGAGAAAGAAACTTCCGCATTTGGATAATTATAACGAATCAAGAAACAAAGCTGCTGATTATTATGATGAAGCTTTTGCGGGTCAGGAGCAAATTTTAACGCCGAAAAGAGCGGAAAATTCCACACATGTTTTTCATCAGTACACGTTGAGAATTTTAAATGGTAAACGCAATGACCTTCAGAAATTTTTAACGGAGAAGGAAATTCCGGCCATGATCTATTATCCTGTAGCCCTAAGAAAGCAAAAGGCTTATTATCAGGAAAGCAATGATGCCGATTTTGTCAATACGGATAAATTACTGGATGAGGTTATTTCCCTTCCGATGCACACGGAACTGGATGAAGAGCAGCTGAAGTATATTGCGGATGCAGTGCTGGAGTTTATGCGATAATTTTGAAATGGGAAAAAGAGTATTCAGCAAAAAAATAGTTTTTTATTTAGCGCTTATCGTTACAATATTTCTTATTTTTTTCTCGATTATGTCATTTCTTTCTTTATTTGATGATTTTAACATTATTACCTTAATTATAACTATTTTTTCAATTGTTGTAAATTTATTTGCATTCGTGCATTTAATTGAAAAATATAACAGGGCAGTTTTGTTTTTAAATCTAAGCTTAGGTGTGTTTATGCTTGATTCATTGTCTTTTGTTGTATTAGCACTTAAAATGTCTCCTGGAAATTTAAATGAAATTCTAACGAGTTTTCATTTTAAGATTTTGGTCTTTGGAACAATAATTCTAATAATTATTAATAGATACAGTCTCAAGGAAAATAAAACTGAAATCGAAATTGAATCTATAGGAACGCACAATGATTAACAATACTTTGTCAAAGTTGAAAATCTTTGACAAAGTTTAAAAAACACAATGTATGAAAATAAGAGAAAGCCGTTTGGAAACGGATCGTTTTTATCATATTTTCAAACGGGGAATTAATTCTAAACCGGTCTTTTTGAATAATGAAAACTACAGGTATTTTCTTCAGAAAACCAAAATTTATCTGGTTCCCTATTTCGATATATATTCTTATTGTCTGATGTCCAATCATTTTCATTTTATTTTGAGAACTAAACCTGAAAGTGATGGGAATCCAGCTTTTAAAGAAAACGGATTACATTCCGAAGAAAGTTTTTTCAGCAAGATCATTGGCAAATTAATCAGCAGCTATACACAGTCTTTCAATAAAGTATATCAGCGCAGCGGTCCTCTTTTCGAATCACCTTTTAAAAGAATTCTTATTGATTCTGAGGATTATCTGAGAAATTTGATTATTTACATCCATCAAAATCCGGAAAATTTTCAGAATTATAAATTTTCCTCTTATCTTGCAGTGCTTTCTGATGTTGAAACCAATATCAAGAGGAAAGAAATTATTGAGCTATTTGATAACCGTGAAAATTTTATAGGAAGTCACATAAAAATTTAAATAATAAAAAACTTTGTCAAAGATTTTCAACTTTGACAAAGTCCAAAAAATACAACATGGCAATACTCGTAACAGGAGGTCTCGGATATATCGGTTCACACACGGTGGTGGAACTTTTAAATAACAATTTTGAAGTTGTTATCGTAGACGATTTATCCAATTCAGAGAAATTTATATTAAAAAATATTGAGGAAATAACAGGGAGAAAACCTGTTTTTTATCCTTTTGATTTAAAAAGAAGAGAACTTTTAACCCAGGTTTTTGAGGCGCATCCTATTGACGGCTGTATTAATTTTGCTGCTTCAAAAGCCGTAGGAGAGAGCCAGCTGAAACCCGTGGATTATTATGAAAATAATCTTTTTTCTTTAATTAATATTTTACAGGAATTTAAAGAAAGAGGCCTTTCCAACTTTATTTTCAGCTCTTCCTGCACTGTTTACGGACAGGCTGACGCCATGCCGATTGATGAAAATACGCCGCTGAAAATGCCTGAAAGTGTTTATGGTAAGACAAAGCAGATGGGCGAGGAAATTTTGGCCGATTTTGCGAAAGCTTATCGAAGAAAAGTTTCCCTGTTAAGATATTTTAACCCGATCGGGGCACATCCATCTTCAAAAATTGGTGAATTACCTATAGGAATTCCGAATAATCTTGTACCTTACGTCATGCAAACAGCAGCAGGCATCCGCGAAAAGCTGAATGTCTGGGGAAATGATTATCCTACTCCCGACGGGACAGCAATACGCGATTACATTTATGTTGTTGATCTTGCGAAGGCTCACGTTGCGGCTTTACAAAAATTAATGCAAAGCAATTCAGATGGAGCCGTAATTGATATTTACAATCTCGGAACCGGAAAAGGATCTTCTGTTCTGGAAGTGATTAAGGCCTTTGAAGTGGCAAATAATGTTAAAGTTCCTTATCAGATCTGTGACCGAAGAGAAGGGGATATTACCATAGCATATGCCAATGTAGATAAAGCAGAACGAGAGCTTGGATGGAAATCTGAAACTTCTTTGGAAGAATCGTTAAGAACGGTATGGGAATGGCAGAGATATCTTCAGTCAAGGAATATTTAAAAATTAATTAAAAAAGAAATTTATTATGAAAACACAAAGAATAGGCATTACGTTTTCGTCTTTTGATTTACTTCATGCCGGACATATTAAAATGCTTGAGGAAGCAAAAACGGTTTGTGATTACCTTATCGTTGGCCTGCAGATTGATCCGTCTCATGACCGCCCGAATAAAAATAAACCTACGCAGACTATCGTAGAAAGATATATTCAGCTGAAGGCCGTAAATGCGGTGGATGAGATTATTCCTTATTATACCGAACAGGATCTGGAGGATATCTTAAAATCATTTGTAATTGACGTAAGAATCATTGGAGATGATTATAGAGACAAAGATTTCACCGGGAAAAAATACTGCGAAGAAAATGGCGTTGAGATCTTTTATAACAAAAGAGACCACAGGTTTTCATCAAGTGACCTCAGAAAAAGAATTTACGAAGCCGAAATGGAGAAAAATTCAAAGGCTGAAGCTGTAAAATAAAAAAATCCCGAAAATATTTCGGGATTTTTTTATATGAAGGATATTTACATTGGTCCTCCCTGCTCATCTCCGCCGGTATCATTGGCATTGATGTCTTTTTTACGTTTCGGCTGTTCCACTTTTTCCCCCTGTTTAAATCTGTAGGTAAACGATAGAGCGAACTGTCTTGGCTGCCACTGCATGTAAGAATCCCTCACGCTGTTTGCAGTATAAGTGGTAGATCTCATTGCTCTTGTGTTGAAGATATCCTGAATATTGAAAGAAATGGTAGCATTATTGTTCCAGATGTTTTTGGATGCTCCGAAACTGATGGCATACATGTCTTTTCTGTCCTGATACGCCGTTTTCTGGCCGCCTCTGTAGAATCCCTGTACCTGTAAGCTGAATGTTTTATCAACCTTCACCGTAGAAGTAAGTCTTGCTCTGGTTGAAAATCCTTTTCCTTCAAAATTAGCAATAGCCTGTGTAGGGTTTCCATCCACATCAAAAGTATCATACGCAATGCTTCCTTTCGTGTTATATCCGAATAAATCAACATTTCCGAGGAATTTCAGCCAGCTTGTTGCATCAAAGTTGAAGTTTAAATCCAATCCGTACCGGTCATCCGTACCAAGATTGATAGGTTTTGTATGAGATTCGATCACCTTTGGCGTAAGAATATTTCCCGCTTCATCTGTTGCTAATTTGTTATAAACTAACATTTTAGTGTCATCAGTCTGATGTCTGTAATATAATGTAGGATTGATAGTGAATTTTTTCTTGGAAATGCTGTATCCGAATTCAAAAGAGTCAACATAAGAAGGGTTCAGGTCAATATTACCGTCGAAAATATTCTGGTTGTCATTATAATTTGGATTCGGAATCAGGAAGAAAGATCTGGGGCGGTCAATTCTTCGTGTATAATTTAATAACAGCTGATTGTCTTTAGCAAATTCGTAGCTTAAATACACACTTGGGAACAGGTTGTTATAAGTTTTAGTAGTATTTAAAGCCGGGCTCGTAGGAACTAAGTTCTTATAAGCAATATCAATATTCGAAATCTCATCTCTCAATCCTAACTGGTAACCTAAATTTCCGATCTTACTTTTAAACTGTACATAGAATGCGTTAAACATCTCTTTGTACGTAGCATCATAAGTATAAGGTCTTAAAAATGACAATACAGGAGTGATTACAGTACTTTGCTGTACATCATTGCTGTAATCGTTATTGTTGATATCCAATCGGTAACCTGCCTCAAGTTTAGAATTTTCTCCAATCGGAAGTTCATAATCCGCTTTGGCAATTACGGTTCTGTTGATTGTATTTTGGTTGACAATATTTCTTAGCTCAAATAAGCCATCACGGGTCTGGTCAATATCGGTATCGTTATAAGAACGGTTTCTCTGTAAGCTTAATGATAATGATAAGTTTTGTCCATTATCGTCAAATTTATGGTCTAATCCAAAATCTCCCTGAAATGCCAGGTTGTTGTTGGTTCCTAGTGTGATCCTTTGTGAAGAACTGTTTGGAATTGCTAAAAAATCGTAGAAATAATCAATATTTCCTACACTTTCATTATCAAACGTTCTTACCGTTCCGGATGCATTTACGGAAGTTTTATCCGATATGTCATAAACGATTCCCGCAGAAGCATTATAGTTGTTATTCTTGCTGTTGTTTTCAGAATTCGTATTTCTCTGGATCTGATCATCAGCATTCAGTGCATTGGTAAAGTAATCATCATTTCTGTTGGTGCTTTTCGATTCTCTGTATCCGCCGCCGCCATTCAGGAACCATGTAAAGTTTCCTTTTCTCCAGCTTAAATTGGTATTCAGGTTAGTTTGGGGAAGGTAGCCTAAAGTTCCCGTAACACTTCCGTTGAAACCTGTTTTTTTGTTTTTCTTTAAAATGATATTTAAAATACCTGCTGTTCCGCTCGCCTCAAATTTAGAAGAAGGGTTCGTAATTACTTCAATTCTTTCGATCTGGTCTGCCGGAATACTCTGCAAAGCATTAGCCCCGTCATCAATTCCTAAAAGTGCAGACGGTTTACCATTAATTAAGAAACGTACATTTGAGCTTCCTCTCATAGAAACCGTACCATCCGTATCAACAGAAACCGAAGGAACATTAGAAAGTACGTCCTGAAGATTTCCTCCTTTGCTTACAATATCCTGGGAAGGGTCATAGGTTCTTTTATCAAGTTCAACTTTATAGGGTTTTGTAGAAGCTACAGTAATAGTAACGCCCTGGATTTCTCCGGTTTTCATATTGGTAGCACTTGCTTCTGGATCAATAGAAAGCGCGCCGATATTGCCGGCAGCTGTAATCTGTCTGTTAACAACACTTTTTTTGTAATCGATTGCCTCAACAGAAATGTCGTATTGTCCGGGGGTAAGATCAAGTTTGTATTGCCCTTTTTCATCGGTGAGAGTTGCATCACTCAACTGTTTATTCGCTTTGTTTGTGAACGTAACTGAGGCATAAGGAACGGGCTGATTGCTCTTGCTGACAACCGACCCTGAAATACCTACCTTCTCCTGTGCAAAAGCCAACGCTGCGGCCGAAAGTACAAAAGTAAGCCCTAAGGTTTTTTTTGTAAAAATGTTAATGATTTCCGTCTGATTCATAAGGTATTTTTTTGTGTAAAATCGTGAAAGATTCTCTTAATATTATGAAATTATTAATTGTGTATAACTTCAAATATTAAGCCTAATTTATTATTATAAATATATATGTCGCTTTAAATAGCGAAATGTTAATTATAAAATTGTTAAAAAAAGTTAATTATGATTATTATTTTATATTATTTGAATTCAGCCAGTCCTGATAAGCTTTTGCATTGATGGCATGCTGTTCGGCACTTGCGGTGAACTTATGGTATCCCAATCTTGCAGGATCGGCACACATAAAAATGTAATCATTTTTTTCAGCATTTAAAACGGCGTCAACAGAATTTTTATCTACTACACAAATTGGTCCCGGAGGAATACCTTTGTTGGCATACGTATTATAAGGCGATGGTGTAGATAAGTGTTTATAGAAAACTCTTTTAATAGGCTGTTGGAAATTAGTCTGCTTATTGATAGCATAAATTACCGTAGGGTCCGATTGTAATTTCATCCCTTTTCGGTAACGGTTCAGGTAAAGACCTGCAATGGTTCTCATCTCATCTTTTTTACCGCCTGATTCTTTATATACAATAGAAGCCAGTGCATAAATCTGATCTCTCGTAAGTCCGGATTGCTGCTCTTTTTCTTTTCTTTCAGCATTCCAGAATTCATTATACTGATCGTTGAACCTGTTAAAAAATTCTTTTGGTGTAACCGTCCAGAAGAAATTATAAGTATCAATAAAAAAATATTTTTTAAGATCTTCTGCGTTATTATAGCCTTTTTCGGCTGCGATGGTGTTCAGCCCTTTCACAAATTCCAAAGAATCCAGTTCTGTTTTCTTGGTGACTTTACCAAGCATTTGGTATACATCCCCAAAATCACCAATCCTGAAGCTGTTCTCACTCTGGTTTCCTGCTTTGATCATGTTTACAAGATGGGCATTTCCCAATCCTTTCTGAAAATGGTAGCGTCCTGCCTTAAAAAATTTTTCAAGATCTTTTTCCTTAGCTACTGCTTCAAATGTTTCCCTGTTGTCTACATATTTTGCAGCCGAATCTAAAATCTGTTTAAATTCTGCATTATGGGGAATGAGAACATAACCGTCTTTTTTAATATTGTTTCCGTAATATTTGGAATAAAATTTAAGACCAAAAAATCCACCTATCATAATAATAAGCAGGACAATGATGAGTATAGCTTTTTTCATATATCGTTCCTGGATTTATTTACAAAACGTCTATTCTTCCTTTAAAAACCTGTTTTGCAGGGCCTTCCAGCCAAATGTTTCTGAAAGAATTTTCGTCTTTTTCAGCATATACTTTAAGATTTCCTCCCAAAGTCTTTACATTTACGGAAATTAGATTGTTATTTTGCAGAAAGGTTAAAGCGGAAGCTGTAACTCCTGTGCCACAACTGTAGGTTTCATCTTCCACGCCTCGTTCATAGGTTCTTACAAATATCTCATCTTCATTAATTTTTTCCACAAAGTTTACATTGATCCCTTTTTCTTTATAATCATCCGAATATCGGATATCGCTTCCTTCTGCGAAAACATTGTAATTCACAAGATCTTCAACATATTTTACATAATGTGGAGACCCTGTATTCATTATGGTGTCATTCCCATCAAAGGAAATCGTTTCAACATCATTCATTTTCAATTTTACGATTCCGTTATGGATTTCCGCTTCGTGAGCTCCGTCAATGGCTGTGAACCGGCATTTACCTTCAAAAATATCAAGAAAAAAAGCAAACGCTACTGAGCAGCGGGCCCCATTTCCACAAAAACTTTTCGACCCGTCCGAATTATAATAATCAACCTCAAAATCAAAACCTTCCGCCTTATTTATTTTAATAAGTCCGTCTGCACCGATACCGAAACGTCGGTCGCAAAGTTTCTGAATACTGGCAATTGAAAGATTGTCCCATTCTCCGGAACGATTGTCTATCATTACGAAGTCATTTCCGGTTCCCTGATATTTGTAAAATTCCATATGGTAGCTGATATTTGTCTCAGATTGAGCATGCAAAATTAGTACAATTAAAACAAAAAACGAACAGTGTTAGCTGTCCGTTTCGTTATTTATAATCGTTTTATCTAAAACCACCTCCGTTGGAGTTCCTGTTGTTGTTATTCTGGGAAGGCGCCTGCTGATTTCCTGATCCTGAATTATTCCTGAATCCTCCGTTATTCGAATTATTGGAATTGCTGGAATTGTTTCTAAACCCGCCATTGTTTCGAGGCTGCTGCGTATTCTGCTGCTGATTCCTGAAACCATTGCTATTCGATCTCTGATTATTGTTCTGTCTGTTGCTGTTTCTGAAACCTCCGTTATTAGAAGTACCATCATTAACATTTCCTCTGAAACCGTTATTCGGTCTTGCAGAAGTTGCTTCGCCGCTTGATCTTCTTTCAAGGTATACTTTTCTTCTTGAGTTATTGTAGTTCTGATAATAATATGGCATACCGTTATCATAATAATAATTCATATTATTTCGGTAATAATACCCGTCATTTCCCCAATATCCTCCACCGCCATAATATCCTTGTGGTGCATAATAATATCCGTTATCATAATATGGATCTCCATATGCATTTGCATAAGGATCCGCGTACGCTGTACATGATACTAAACCTGCTATCGTTACAACGCTGAATGCTATTTTTAATAAATTTTTCATGACTTTCTAACTTTTTCTTAAACTTTTTTTCCAGGTAATATAGCCCTGGATAGCCATTATAGTAAATACCAAATATTGAACCGAAGTGATACCGAGCCCTTTATAAATCATCATAGGTATACAGATAAAATCTCCGATGATCCAGAAAATCCAGTTTTCAATGCGTCTTTTTGCCATAAACCACATGCCTACTAAAAATACGGAAGTGGTTAATACATCAAGCCAATTGCCCCAATCCAGGTGATAAAGACCAAGACTTACGTTTTCCATTGAAAAGCTGTTTTCGATATACGGTTTATAATAATATACTACAGTTACTAAGATTAAACTTAAGACAAAAAGTAAAATCCCATACAGCCATTCTTTTCTTGTAGCCCATGAAACATTAACATGTATATGGTCATCTGAATGTTTTGCCCACAAAATCCATCCGTAAATGCTCATTACTGTGTAGTAAATATTAATCATACAGTCGCCCAACAATCCGAAATTGAAAAGAATATATACGTAAATAAGCGTGGAAATAATCCCTGTAGGATACACCCATATATTTTTTTTAATGGAAAAATAAACACTAAGAATTCCGAATATAGTTGCAAAGGCTTCCAGGAAAATTTGCAGGATTGTATAGGTTTCGTAAGGTTCTACGAAAAGATCGTATAAATTCATGAGATCAAAAATAAATAAAAAAAGAGATACTTTGAAATGATTTAAATAATATGGAAATCAGTTTTTTATCTTCCTTTATTTAAAAAAAATGATGAAATTCTATTAATAAACGTTAAGGTTTCTAAATTTTTTATATTTTCGTAAATCTTTAATAAATAATAAAATATGTCTAAAATTTGGACCAAGAAACCGATGAGTGCTTTCGAAAATGATATGAAAAGCAGTCAGCTCAAAAGAGTTCTCGGTAAATGGAGTCTCACAGCTATCGGGATCGGTGCTATCATTGGAGGAGGAATTTTCGTACTTACAGGTACCGGAGCTTACTACCATGCAGGACCTGCATTAGCCATTTCTTTTATCATTGCGGGAATCGCTTGTATTTTCGCTGCATTATGTTATTCTGAATTTGCTTCCATACTTCCTGTGGAAGGATCTGCGTATGCGTATGCTTACGGAACAGTGGGAGAGATATTTGCCTGGATCATCGGCTGGGGGCTCATCCTTGAGTATGCCATGGGATCCATGACGGTGGCTGTTTCATGGTCCGGCTATTTTAACAAACTTCTCAAAATGTTCGGTATCCATTTACCCGAATATCTTACATCCGATCCTGCCAGTTATACAGGGGAAGGTTTTTCAATGAATTTACCGGCTTTCCTTATTGTTTTATTTGTGATCGGGATTCTGATCAAAGGAACAAAAGAGGCTGCTAAAACCAATAATCTTATTGTAATCATGAAAGTTTCGGCAGTATTATTCGTGATTATTGCCGGAGTGTTTTTTATCAACACTTCTAATTGGGATCCTTTTATCCCTGCACAAAAAATGGTGATGGAAGGTGATAAAATGAAAGAGGCTTACGGCATCCAGGGAATTGTTTCCGGAGCTGCTGCCATATTCTTTGCTTATATCGGTTTTGATGCGGTTTCCACTCAGGCAGGTGAAGCTATTAATCCTAAAAAAGATGTACCTTTCGCTATCATTGTTTCATTGTTGGTTTGTACAGGCCTTTATATTCTGGTATCTCTTGTTTTAACAGGGATGATGCATTATTCGGATTTTGATCCTCAGGGAAAATATCCTGACGCTATTAAAGCCCCGGTTGCTTATGCATTTGAAATCGCAGGACAGGGCTGGGCAGGATACATCATTACCATTGCTGCAACCGTAGGTTTGATTTCTGTATTGATGGTTATGATTATGGGGCAGTCAAGAATTTTCCTTGGAATGTCTAAAGACGGGCTTATTCCTAAAATGTTCAGCGATGTTCATCCTGTAAGAAAAACACCTGCGAAAAGCTTAATGCTTTTAGGAATTGTGATTGCTACGATTGCTGCTTTAACGCCAATCAGCAAACTTGCGGATATGACCAGCTTTGGTACCCTTTTCGCCTTTACCATGGTATGTGTTGCCGTTTGGATTCTCAGAAAAAAAGAACCGAATCTGCCAAGATCATTTAAAGTACCGGCACTACCTGTTATTGCAACATTAGGAATCTGTATCAACGTTTACCTGATCTGGAATCTTAGCCATGAAGCAAAATACCTTTCAATGGGCTGGCTGGCCTTAGGGGTTTTAATTTATTTCACCTACAGTCTCAAAAACAGTAAACTTCATAAGGTGGGCTACGGCGAAACGTTCAAAGCAGAGCAGGAGCCATTGGAAAAACCTGATTTAGATTTATAAAAAATATAACTTAAAGAGGCCGTCTCACAACTGAGGCGGTTTTTTTTATTAAAAAAGTTGTAACATTTGTGAGTATTTTGTATATTTATCTGGTAATCAGTCATATATATGGGATTTAGACATTATAATCAAAATCAGCTGGTTTTGTTTCCGCACACTTTTGAG
>NZ_FQVO01000016.1 GCF_900129385.1 Chryseobacterium takakiae
ATTTTGATTATAATGTCTAAATCCCATATATATGACTGATTACCAGATAAATATACAAAATACTCGCTAATATTACAACTTTTTTTAATAAAAAAGATTAGATAAAAGCAAAATTACGCAAAATGGTTAGAACCGTTGCTATACAATGCTTTATAAAATAGTAGTCCAAGTTCAGAAGTCGGTGTCCGATAGTTTTTGGGCGTGAAAATACAAAGTTAGGTTACTAAATCGTTACTGATTGACTTCGGTAACTACATAGCTTAACCGATTATATTTCAGTCTTTTGCACCCTTTTCTACATTCCCTTGTAACTCAATGTAATTTAATTTTAAACGTTAAACATTTGAGTTATGGAGCAGACAAAAAAATCGACGTTCAAACTGCTTTTCTATTTGAAAAAGAACGAACTGAAAAAGAACGGTAATGCCCCGATTATGGCACGTATTACCATTGACGGAACCCCTAAAACTTTCGGTACAAAGTTAGAAATTGACCCCAATAATTGGGATTTAAAACACGGAAGAGTTCAGGGCAAAAGTGCGCAGGCATTTAAGCATCAATAAAAAACTGGATAACATACGTGGGCGTATCGACAAGATTTATGAAGATATGCTGAAGCACGAGTGCTTTGCGACCTCCCAAAAAGTGAAGCTATCGTTTTTGGGTGTTGGTGTAATGGATGATGCAATACTAAAAGTCTTCAATGACCAAAATGAGGATTTTAAAAAATTGGTCGAAAAGGAAGAACGTTCGCAAAGTACATACAACAAGTATATCACAGTTTACAACCACCTTACCACGTTTATCAAAGAACGCTATCATCGTGATGATATGGCATTTCGGGAATTGACTACCGATTTTATTCGTGAATTTGATTTTTACCTACGCTACGATTTACAGTCTTCGCATAATACGGTTTGGGTTTACACTATGCCTGTATTAAGTCTGGCGGAACTGGCTATTAAAAAAGGCTTGATACGTGATAATCCATTTCAGGATTATGAAATTAATATGGAAGAAACCGACCGGGGTTATATCCTTAAAGAAGATGTAGAAAAGCTGATGATGTGCGTACCACCGCACCCACGGTATGAATTGGTAAAAGACCTGTTTATTTTCAGTTGCTTTACAGGGCTTGCTTACGCTGATATTAAGAAACTGACAAGGAATAATATTCAATCATTCTTTGACGGTCATCAATGGATTATCAGCAGGAGAAAGAAATCAGATATTGCTTCTAATGTTCGGTTAATGGAAATCCCTAAACGTATCATTGAGAAATATCAGGGTACTACAAGGAATGAATTTATCTTTCCGGTTCCGACCAATGCAACCTGCAATACGCACATAGGTAAATTGATTGAAAAGGCAGAGATTGTTACAGAGCAAAAAGTAACCTTTCACACGGCAAGGCATACTTTCGGAACAATGTTTTTAACCGAGGGCGTACCGCTTGAAAGCCTTAGCAAAATGATGGGACATAAAAACATTTCCACCACACAGATTTATGCTAAAATCACAAGCCAAAAAATCAGTAAGGATATGGATTTGGTTACGCCTAAATTCAAGGCTATGGAAGAAGCGTTTATGATGGCAATCTAATTATCATTTATCTAATCATAATGAGCAGAACTTAACGGTTCTGCTTTTTTTATGTCTCTATTTTTTAGGCAAAACACATTTACTTCCCTTACACAATCCAACGCTGTAAAAGAGCTTTTGCCTACTTCCAAAATAGAAAATTGAAAAACGAAAACCCTATCTAACTCCCCCTGCCATTCCGTTTTTCAAATCTCTATTACAGGCTATCATAGCCTGGTCATTAATGCCATAAAAATTTAGAACAGAAAATTTCCACAATCAACCGGTAAAAAGGCAGCTAAGTTATAGCGGGCAGCCATCGCATACACCCACCAATAAAAAAAACGAATGAACGGTTTCCCCCTAAAGGAACCCCCATTAAATCATTTTTTTTCTTGGTCATCGCTGTTGCCCGCTTGGATTATCTGCTTTCTTTTTTCCGGTTTTTCTTTTGGAAAAATTTATGCGAAGCGAAGCAAACCACAACGGGAAGCGGGAAACGAGAAAAGCGAGTGAATAAATAACATTTTTTCAAACATCAAAATTTTAGCATTATGGCACACAACATCAATTTCAACGAGCAAACAGGACGTCATTCATTTTTCAGCGTTCAACAAAAAGCGTGGCACGGTTTGGGGCAAATCGTAGAGCAGTACCCAACAAGCGAGGAAGCAATTGTACACGCAGGTTTAGATTACGAGGTTATCAAATCCCCGCTGTTTACACAGGGCAGAACAATCAGCATAGGCGACAGCGGAGAGCTGATTGAAGCCAACGACATCTTAGTACCTAACAGTTTCGCCACACTGCGCACCGACACTAATACACCGTTGGGCGTAGTAGGCAAAGACTACCATATCGTACAAAACCGTGAGGCATTCAATTTCTTTGATGCTATTGTAGGCGGGGGCGATGGTATATTGTACGAAACCGCAGGAGCATTGGGCAACGGGGAGCGCATTTTTATCACTGCCAAGCTGCCCGACTATATCCGAGTAGGTAACGGCGACGACGTAACAGAAAAGTACATCTTCTTAACCACAAGCCACGACGGTAGTGGAAGTATTACCGCAGCGTTTACCCCTATCCGTATCGTGTGCCAAAACACCCTTAACGCTTCATTGCGGAGTATGACCAATGTGGTGCGTATCAAACACACATCAGGAGCAAAACAACGCCTTGAAAACGCTCACAAGGTTATGGGGCTTGCCAACACCCTAAGCACACAGTTAGAGAACATTTTTAACGACTGGGCTAAAGTAAGGGTAACAGACCGAGAAGTAAAAAAGCTAATCCAGTTGGCACTTTGCCCGAACAAAGAAACGCTCAACCTGCTTAAAAAAGGTGCTGAAGATGAAGTTTCTACCTTGTTTAAAAACACCGTAGATGATGCCTTTGAATACGCTATGATAAGCGACACGCAGCAAATGGACACTACCAAAGGCACATTGTTCGGGGCTTACAATGCCGTTACAGGATACTTTCAAAATGTACGCAATTACAGGGATGGCGAAGCCAAACTACAATCTATTGTAATGGGCGGTACAGCACAGCTAAAGACCCAAAAAGCCTTTGAACTGTGTACAGACTTTGCCTATTCAGGAGCAGAGATTTTCAACTTCAATTAATCATCAAAGGCGACTGCCTGCAAAGGTGGTCGCCTACTAAAAACAAAAGATATGAAAGCATTAAATAAAATGGACAACCTCGATAAAGCGGGCTTGTTATGTAAACTGTTTCCCGAAGAACTGGAGAACCTGCAAAACGCTATAAAAATGCAATGCGACTACTTCCTGCAAAATGAAACCGCCTTTCGTGAGGGTTGGTATCAAAAGGGATTTTTCACCGCTGAATTTTGGTACAGGCTTGTGCAGAATGCACAAAAAGGGACAGACAAAAACGAACCACTTTGGAAACGCCCGCATTGGTTTACAGACCACTTTTTTGACGGACACAATTCAATTTTTGCTATCCACTGCCTGATTGAATATACAGAGGATGCACAATGCGACCTGCAATTAAAACAGGCGATACACCTGCTTTTCGGGAGCGACAAATTTTTACAGATAACCTTAAATGATAAATAATTATGGCTAATTGGTGTAACAATTGGGTTGTTTTTGAGGGAACACCCGAAGCAATAGAACAGTTAACACAGCTATTCAAATCAATGGCTGAACAGGAACAGAAAGACAACTGCGGGCAACTGCCCGATTTCGTACAGGACACGCACGGAGATTATTTCTACAATATTAGTCAGGACAATGAAAGTGCGGGCGTGTTCCAGTATGAAACAAAATGGTCGCCAAATACAGAAACCGTTAAGCAGATAGCCGAACATTTCAAAGTGGACTTTACACACGAGTATGAGGAATTGGGTTGCTTAGTGTATGGTAAGGCGACATTTGAAAACGGCACATTAACAGAAACTTGCTTAGATAGCCAGGACTTTGACCGCTACGAATTAGACGAGGAAAAGGACACCTACCATTTTGAGGGCAAGGAGTATGACAGCGAGTGGGAAATACTCGACACCTTGTTAGAGCGTAAAATCGAAAATCAGTTAAACACAACTAAAATTTAGAACAATGATACTATCAGATAAAACGACAGCACATATTTTGATTAAAGCCAACACTAACAGCGAATGGGATAATTGCGAGTTTGCAATTATCCACCTATCCGAAGAATGGAAACAGGAACAGGCAAAACGGCTTGCATTGGTTCAGCCATTAGAGGGCAATCACTATTTCTGCTCGATGAACTATTATGATACGGCAGTAGATTTTTACAGGACAGGCGAAGACGACAGCCCGAATATTGAGGAACTGCTAAACGGTAAGGAATGGGTATTTGTGGAGCTTGACGAGCAGGAAACGTTTACCGTACCTGAAAACCGACTGGACTGTTTCAGGCTTGTATTTCGGGCAAATGGTACAGGCTACTATACCGCATACGGGAAGCATACGAGCGAAGAGTTTTGGACTGATGAATTTTTACTAACCCAGTTAATTGCTTAATCAGAAAAATTCCGCACAATGAAAATCAGAGATAAAAACGGGAATTGGATTGAAGTTACCGACCTTAAAAAAGCTATTCGGCAAACTGGGGGTGGTATAAAGAATATCAGCACAACCCACCAGTGGAAAGCGACAAGGAAAGGCAGGCATATTGGGCAGATATGCACGAGAAATTAATAGCTTTGAAAGAACAGTTAAATAAGCCGAAAAATTAAAACACCGCCTGACCCGAAAAGTCGGGCGGCAAAAAGACAGATCCTCCCGGTGGTCGGGCAGTCTTTTTGCTTTAATTGGTGCAATCCCTTTTAGCAAAATGTACCCTTACACAAATCCTTTCTTTCCATTTTACCAAACAGGTTGCGGCGTTATTGCGTGGGATATTCGTTATCTCACTGATTAGTTTTTGATAATGCTTCTTGATAGTAATTGATTTTTGATTTCACAAATGCGAGTTCAAGCGTCCTTTTAAATTTACTAAATTTGTTATATAGCGAAAAATCGCGAGTTTAAATATGGGAGGAGTTAAACAGAGATGGCTTGAATTAGAAAGTAGACATTTAAGCAGTATTCCAGATAAGAATATTTGTATAAAGCACATTGACGATAAAAGCATCAAGAATTTCATTAAACATAATTACAACGATGGTTATTGTGATTATTGTGCTAAGGAGCTAAAGGTAGTTCCTCTTGAAGATTTGATGGAATTTATTATGGATGGCATTTCTAACTTTTATGAAGATGCCGCCAATTTTATGAGTTACAATTCAAGAGAGGGAGGCTATCTTGGAGAAATCTATACGCCGGATGAGCTTATCCAGGAACTCATAGAGTTAAATGCAGAACCGTTCGAGGTTATAGAGGATATCGTCGGCTCAATTGACGATATTGCTTGGGCTCAACCTGACCTGTATTACGACAATATTAAAGATGATTTAGAATTTCAGTGGAATTACTTTAAAGAAATCATTAAACATAAGTCCCGCTACCTCTTTTCATCAGCAGGCAGCAGCCTGCCTAAAGCCTTGCACATACTACAAGAGGTTAGCAAACTTATATCAAAATTAAATATAATAAGGATTGTCCCGGCAGGTACAAAACTTTATCGTTGTAGACAACACGACTTCAAAACAAAAATTACTGATTTTAACGAAATCACTGCTCCCCCTAACAAAAAGGCAATTTATCCAAATCGATTTAGCCCTTCAGGAATATCGATGTTCTATTCTGCTTTTGACGATGATACAGCAATTTTAGAAACAATAAGCAGGACAGATAAATACAAAAGGTATGTAACGATTGCGGAATTTGAGACTTTAGAAAATCAGGTTGTTGTTGATTTTAATAAACTCCCTAAAATTCCAAGTATTTTCGGCATTAAGGACAAGAAACGATATTACCTTATTTTATTTCTATACTCATTTGTAAGAGATATAACTCAACAAATTATTAAGGATGGTAAAGAACATACCGAATATGTTCCAACTCAAGTTGTGACTGAATTTTTAAGATATCCATTCAATAAAAACAGAAAGAATAAAATATCTGGAATTATTTATCCCTCATCGCAAAACAGAAATCATCAATCGGCAGTGTTTTTTTGGGATGACGAACTAAGTAAAGAAAAAGTAAAATTAAACACCTTAAAAAGAAATAAAATCATTTAATGAAAATTGACAGTGAACATATTGTAAAGCAATCTGAAGAGTTTGCACGGAATATAGCTAAGCAAATTTCAAAAATAACAATTAGACCGTTCTGTGAAATTTCCTTTCATTCATCGGAATATAGAGATAGGGAAACGCTTTCAAATTATCTGCATAAAATCCCTAATAGTGACAACCCACTCATTTACATCATTCAGATAAAATCCCCGAAAATTTTAAGTACACTGATTAAATATTTTGAAGATTATCAATCAGCTAATAAACTAAAAGTGAAGAACAAAGACCGAGTTAATCTTTCCCGGTACAACAAAACTTCAACAGATATATTATATGTTGGAAGCTCAACCACTGATTTCAAGACAAGAATTAAGAACCATCTTGGCACAGAAGGAACTCGGGTTTATAGTTTGCATTTATGCAAGTGGGACAATTGTTTAGAATATGATTTGAATATTTTTGCATACGAAGTCATTTCAGAAAGCAATGAAGTTATTGAGCGTTTCATTGTCGAAATTCTTGAACAGCAGTTTTGGGATAAGCTCAAGCCAATATTTGGAAAACGAAGTGGTTTATAATTCCAAAAAATATTAAACAACTGAATTAATGAAAACATTATACATTATTGGTAATGGATTTGACATCCATCATAAATTAGACACAAGGTATCAAAGTTTTGCAAACTACTTGGCTGAAAATAATAGTGAGGTTTATGAACTCTTATTAAATTATTATGGACTTCCTGATATTACAAATCCTGAATTGACAGATGAAGAGTATGCGTTATGGTCAAGATTTGAGCAAGCCTTAGCTGACTTGGATTATTTATCGGTATTAGACGATAATTCCGACTTAATTGCTCGCCCTGGTGCTGAAGATTTTCGAGATAGAGATTGGCATAGTTATCAGATAGAGATGGAAGAAATCATTAAGGATTTAACGACCACTCTAATTAGCGACTTTAATAAGTTTATTCTTGAAGTCAAATACGAAAGCATTTCTGATGATGTGCTAATTGACTTAGAAGATGATAGCCATTTTTTAAATTTTAATTATACTAAGACACTACAGGAAAGCTATGGCATTCCCGAAGAACGAATAACCTATATTCATAACAGAGCAGATATAGATAATTGTACTCTTATTTTAGGACACGGAACTGACCCTGCAAATTTTGATGAGAAAGAAGAAGAACCACCACAAGGATTAAGCGAGGAAGAATTATACGAATGGCGTGAGCATAAGGCTGATGAATATGACTTTTCTTATGAAAGTGCCAAACAAGAAATACTATCTTATTATACAAAAACTTTTAAAAATACAGCTTCAATCATAGAAAACAATATCGGTTTTTTTAACAATCTTACAGAAGTTGAAAAAGTCATTGTATTAGGGCATTCAATCTCAGAAGTAGATTTAAAATATTTTGAGGTATTAAAAGCCAAACTAAATAAAAATGTAATTTGGAGTGTTTCGTATTACAGTGAGCTTGAAAAGCAAGCACATAAAGAAACACTTTCGCAACTTGGAATAAATAACAACAATATTGTCCAAATAAAAATTACAGATTTAAAAAAGCAATCTTAGTTATTAGTAAAATATTCCTGTGCAATTTTAGCTACTCCCATACTAAAATATCTTCCGTCATTGACAACAACTTCAACGGCTTTTCTAAAATCGTCTGCATCGCTACCAATAAACAGATAACCAGAAAAACCAATTTCTAAAAGAGGTTTTACGGCTTTTTCTGCATCAATATCACTATGAGCAATCAGTTTAATAGTTGGATATTGTATCCTTAATTTTTGAAGTTGTGCCAGCACATTCTTGCCGTAAAAATCAAGGTCAATCATACAAACTTTCGGAAGCTCTTTTAATACTGACAATTGAGATAGTCCTACATCAATATTTTCTGAACGAAACAATACTTTAGTACCTGAAGCAACAAGTTCATTGCAAATAACATCTAAAATCAGGCTTTTATTATTGATAAAGGCGAGGGTAATTCTTTTTTGTGCTGTACCAGTTTCCATATTACTACTTTTTGAGTTTACGTAGTTCTGCACAAAAAAGAAGCGCAGGCTACCACACTTACCGCACATTGAGGTACTGGTATACCCGACAACGAATAAGCGAGCGCCCACGCCTTTGACGTGAGCGTTCTTACTTATCTGTCCCGTTGTCTAAAAATTACCAGTTTTCAATGTGGGACCTAAAGCAAAAACACTTTAAGTATTTTCTATATTTTCAGCAGCAAAGATACTAAACTCGTTTCTTTTTGACAGCATATATAACGAAAAAGGCTACAATAAATCTGTTCTATTTGAAATGTAATTTTGCTCCAGTATGGTCAGAATATCGCTTTCCTTGTAAATAATCTTACCACCAATCTGTATATACGGCAGGATATTATCATCCCGGTATTGCTGCAAAGTCCGTTTGCTGATATGGAGCAGTTTGCACACATCTTCGCTCGATAGATAAATTTCTCCGTTCATTACAGGGCGGTAGTTTTTCAATATGCTTTCGATACGGCTTCTTAGCTGTGCAATCATTTCCTGATGGGCAATGATTTCTTCATTGTCATTCGTGAATAAATCCATTTTCGGCAGTATTGTACGGCTGTCCGGCTTCGAGCAAAGCCTGTACATCCGAGCGTTTATAATAATTCTTACGGTTCAGTCGGGAATAAGGTAATAACCCTTTGTCCTTATACGTCTGCAAAGTCCGCTTGGTAATGTTCATCATCAAACAAACTTCCTGGTTATCGAGCCATTGCTCTTGTGCGAAAATCGGCGTGTACTTTTTCGTGGCATTTTCGGTCAGTTCCAAAAGTGCTTTCAACTCGTTTTTCATTCCCTCCAGTACGGACTTTTGTATTGCGATAACTTCCATTGTGTGCTCAATTTTCCGTGGAAGTCGAATTTATAAAGGCTTATTGCTGCGTTGGGGAATGTTGCAGGGTTTGGCTTTGATAGGCAGTGTTTGGCGGTTTACTATTCTGTATAAATAAAAAATCGGATAACCTTTTCGACTATCCGATTTGCTTATTACTTAAGTCCTGTCCTATAAGTGTTGTCAAGTTTGTTATGGATTATTGTTGCTACAACCAATACTTCCGTCATTTGTGAGAGTTGGGTATCCTCTAATATTTTCGGATTGTGCGCTTTTGGGTTTCTGTACATAGAAAAAAATCCTTTACAGAAGTTTCCGAAGCCTTTATGTTCACTTTCCTCGCTTGGATTATTCAGAGTATTAAAAGCAAGCATAGGTCTTTTGTCTTTTCCCAAAGCAAAACAGTCATCAACTAAATCTGCTCCGTCTGAAGTATAGCCACTTTTTTGCCTAAGCCTTTCCGCCACACTTTTTGTAATCTCGAGTATAGCGTGAAAATAGTTTTCCTTTAACCATTCAGCCTCACAGTAAGGCAAAATTTCTGAATGAACCCCAATACCGTGTACTTTTTCTTTTATTTTTAGTGACCTACTTTTAGCTTCTGAAATGGTTTTAGCTCTGTCAACTTGCCGTGGTTGTCCAGCTTTATCAATTTCTATTCCTTCATAAACCAGTTTCTCATTGATAGTGGTTCTATCCTTTTCAAATTCATCTTCTGAATTGTATCGCTTTGGATTTAACAGTCTGACAACGAACGCTAAAACATTATTTCCACACCTATCTTGAACTTGTCTTTCTTTTAAAGCATAAAATAGTCTATCTGTTTTGTTAGTACCGAATTGAGATTGAGAAATGCCAGCACCAGATAAATGTTCTGTAATTTTTGTATGTGTTAGTATATTTGAAATAATATCTGATATATTTCGTAGGGTTATGTCATCGAAAGATTTTGTCATTTTATAATTTCTCTTTTAAAACTACCTATACAGGTTTTTGTATTTTCACATTTTGTTGTTCCTTATCTTCTTTCTTCTCTCGGGAATAAACCCAAAGAGACAATAGCCCAAATATAATCAAGGCGTAAGCTACCCATTTGCCAATCTTTTCAATTAATTTAATGAAAACCGAACTTTCATAAGAGGAGAAGCCTTCTGCTCCCATAGGACTACGCCTATAAAACTTTCTACGGTTAATCCAGTAGCGAAGTCCCAAGCCTGCAACCAAAAATATGATACCTATAACCAATGATGCGACCATAACAAAAACACTTTATTTCCACTGTTTGAATTTACGAAAAATATTTGTTTCAGCCTGTAACCGATGTGTACCAAATGCAAAAACGGCTTACCGATCAGATAAACCGTTTTTTTTATCAATTGAAATACTGCTCTTAATCGCTACTGTTAAATTGAAAAGTTATCTGCTTTTCATTCCCGAAACTGTCCGAAATCCAAACATCAAAGGACTGTGATACGGCAGATGTTGAAGTGTAATACAACCTGAACTGCTCCGTTGGTAATTGGTACAGGTCATTGGGCTGATAAGGCGGTTCATTGTAGTATTGCAACGTTCCCTGCCCGTCAAACTGGAAATAGCGGAGAAAATACTGCGTGTTGCTGTAATTGCCTTTACGCTGTATGGTAATGCGTATTTCTACGGTTTGCTCGTTGGCAACATCTTTAGGTACTGGCATTACATTTACCTCGAAAGGAAAATTGTTCTGTATTTCGAGGTCATCATCTTTGCTGCAAGATACCAACGTAACCGAAGCTGTGAGGATTGTAAGGAATACATATAGTGGCAGTAGCCCCGTTCTGAATTTATTGAATATTGCTATCATCGTTTTTACGTTTTAAAAGTTAAACCTTAATCCCACACCTGCTGACGGTCGGAACTGTTGTAAATCCGTACCCCAAAGGATTTTTGTACGCCCTTGCAGGACTAATACAAAACGGTCGGACAGGTACGTTTCAAAAGTGAGGCGACCGCCTGCACCGTAGATAAAATTATCTTCGCTCAATATCTTCGCACCGTCGTACAACATTGTTTCGCCCCGGTTGATGGTTTCGTAACCGACCACACCTGTTACGACGAAATTCAGCGTGATGTTCTTACGGGCATCGCCCAACAAAAAGAAGCTGTAACCGCCCTCTGCGGAATAGGTTTCCTGCGGTATGCGGAGGTCTTTATACCCGTGGTACTGGTGGGTATATTCCAACGCCCAAAGCTGATAGTTACCATTCTTACCGTTTACCGTCATTGCTGCGCTGATGTAGTAATCATTGCCAATCTTATCATCAGACAATACACCTGCACTTATTTCCAATCCTTTCTGCTTCGGCAGCATTCTTTGCGCCTGTGCAGCCGTGATGCCTATCAGGACAAACAGCACGGTATAGATATACTTTTTCATATTCTTGCTTTAAAGGGTTATTAAAATTTCAGGTGCATATCGTCAATCAAACGGGCTTTGATTAAATCGGAATTTTCGACGTGCAATGTTTGATGCCTGCCACCGTTTTTCTCGAAAATCTCAATCAGCAGTACCTTATCATCGGCAATGGTAAACTGGTCTAACAGGAACACATTTTGTTCGGTCGATTTTCCGGAAATACCGTCCAATGGCTTGTAAGTTCTCAAAGGAGTTAAAGGGCGTTCCTGGACTACGGTGCGTTTAGCTACCTTTTTATCCACTACTTTGAAATTGATGAAATCAATCTCGAAAGGAACATTGGCACGGTTTCTCAATTCAGTATGGAAATAGTATTTGCCGTTATGTATGTAAATCCCTTTTAGGATAAACTGAATGCCGAAACTCTTAGCACCGATATGCTTTACAATGCGTTTGTCTTTCTTGTAAATGGTTTCCAAAAGCAAGCCTGCCAGTGACGGCGAATTGTTGCCCAGTTCTTCAAAAAGCACATCGTTACCTTTGGCTTTATCCACCGCTTTTTGCATCGTGAGCAGGTCATAGCTCATTGCCTCCGGGTAGGAACTGTAATACACGTTGAAACTATAAAAACGTCCGTCATTCGTAATAACGGAAAAATTCGTTTCCGGCTCAAAGTCCCTTACAGATGCTTTTACACGCAACACGTTTTCCGCATCTTCGGCTTTCCCTGCAATAAGGTATTCGCTGCCCAAATCCACGTAACGAATGGCGGTCGGGAAAATCAGGTGCGAGGTTTTATCGTAGGTAACTTCCATACGGTACGGCTCTATCTTGCCCAATGCAAGTGGTGTTCTGATGCTGTCCTGTGCATTAGATTGTGCAGCAAAGCCGAGTATAAGGGCAATAGCCCAAAAGGTTTTTAAATGATTTTTCATTGTTTTATTTATTTGAGTTCAACATTATTTTTTAGATACAAGAAAGACCTGATAGCCTGCTTTGAGTGCAACCTTTGGCGTTCTTACTTTCTTAGCGAAATAGCCTGAGATACCCTGTACCACGCCACGGCTTAAATCAGCCGCTACCTGCTGTCCGGCATTCTGCGTGAGCATTACGCTTGTTCCCCCTGTCTGGCTCATATTGCCTGCCATTTCGGTAAGGGCGTTCATTTCCGGCGAATAAGGCACGTACAAACCTTGCTGTCCGTCCAAATCGTAAATGGTTATATCTACCGGGATGATGTTGCCCTCCAGTTCTACGGAGGTAACTTTTAATTGCAGCCTGCCATTCTGAAATTTGGCATTAGCCGTTACAATTGTTCCTTTTGGAATGGTACGTTGCGGGGTTTTGGCAGGCTCTAACAGGCGTAAACGCACACCCGTTTCGCCAACTACCGTTTGGGCTTCGTGTACACAGGCTTTGATACTGTTTTTAGGCTGTACCACCTCTTCAGTAGAACCTGCGGTATAGAACCCCCTGTTTTTTGTTTGGCTCCAATCGGCTGCAAAGGCACTGTCCGACGGTTCACGGTACAAGGCTGATACAATGTTCTTTCTTGTTGGTGTGAACGATACAAATTGCTCTTTTTGGTTAGCACCCGCAGCAGCAGGAGTTGCACCGATGGCAGGAGCAGCGTTTCCGGTATTGGCATTTTGGGGAAGATACTTTGCTGCCATTTCATAGGATTTCTCCATTAATTTGAGTTGGTCGTCAACGGTGGCCACAGGTGGCACATCTTTTTCCGACAACTTTGCTTTCAGTTCGTCCACTTGCTTACGGAGTTCCATTGTTTCAGCATTGTCATTATTATAAAATGAACCCAGTGTGCTTTGTGCATTACGGTAGCTGTTCAATGCAGAATTTCCGTTTCGTCCCGAATTTCTGCCACCACCGCCAAAGCCGTTGCTTTCTTCATCTTCTTCAGGTAAGTTTTCTTCATTGTCAGCAGATGCACTGTCTTCAGTATTCCAATAATCAGAAAGCGTGGTTAGCGCATTCCGCTTTTCCTGCTCTTTGCGTTCGAGCATTTCCTGCTCATACGCCTTGCTTTTATCATCGGGCATCCCTGCTCCGGTAGCCTGCGGTACAGCATCGTTCAACCCGATATTTTCAACCGCTTTTTTATCTTTCGACGGTTTAAATATGAGGTACATACAGCCGAGAAATACCACGCCCATCAAAAGGAATATGATTGGCTTTTTGAGCTTATCCTTATTGCTCTTTTTATTATCCGGCAGATTTGATGCTCCGTTTTGGTCTTCTCCCTCAACGAGAAAGCTGACCCTTTTTTCATTTTCTTTCATAAATCTGATTTTTTAAAATTGTTGATACACTATCCTGCAACCTTGCAGGGTTTTTACTTTTAAGGACAGGGTTTTCGATATGCTCTATGACCATACCGTTACCGGACTTTGAGGTATCGTACATCACTTTGCCAATGACCGCTACGGTAAGCAGCAGATAACCCACAAAGAAGTACAGCGTATATTGGTGCTGTTTGCGCAAGGGCAACGCCCGCCAACGTTCGTCCAGCTTGTCAAAGTATCTGTCCATATTTGCTCTTAATTTTTTCATAGCCTTACTATTTCTGTGTTACAGCTTGAAACGCTTAGGACTTTTACCCGCCTGTTGCTTCGGCGCATCGTTAACCAGTGCGACCGCTTCCGTTAATTTGGGTGCGGACATTACGGACAGGTTTGCCAGTTCCGATTTTTTGAGTAATTGCCCAAAGCCGTCATTCTTCGCTACCTCCATACGGCTCAATGAGAATTTGCCATTCAGGTACTTTACCCACATACTGCATTCTACACGGGGCTTGTCATCACCAGACCATTGCAGGTAGCCTGTCAGCAGTAAGTCCTGCTTAGGCAAAGTATCTGCCCCTTTTTGGCAGCTTTCGAGGTATTCGCTGATACTGTCTTTCAGCTTTCCGGCATACGAACCCTGCGTATGGAAATACCCATTATATCCTTTATCGGTAAGGATTTTTGCGAACGTGCTTAAATCTGATAATGCTTCCATAAGATTGTTTTTTTAGCGTTCGATAACCTCTATATCCTTATTTTCCACGACTGCAAATTTTTCAATATTGAAGCCCTGCGGATTGTTGTCGGAACGAACGGAGTTGACGAGATAGCAGGAAGTAATCAAGTTGCGCCTGGTTACGTTGCTTGACCGGATAATGAACTGTTTGGCATAGGTACGCACTGCATACGGGTAGTTGTCGAAGTTGCACACGACACTATCCACCTCTATGCGTTGCTGTACGTTCCCCGAAATGATACGGCTGTAATAGCCCTTTTCCGACAAGTCTTTGTAGTAATCAAAAGCACTTTTATCGGCAAGGTTGAACGCACGTTTCATATTGCTTTCAATAGCGTTCTTGTCGGGTGCAAGCGTAAAGAACAGTTCGTGAAATCTCCTGACGTGTTCCCTTGCTTCAACCGGGCGGTTGATGCTCGCATCCTGCGACAAGGCAAGCATCAGGGATTTGCCGTTATCCAGTACATAGATTTTTTGGCGTTGTTCTTCTGCAAAGCGGTAGGAACGCCATACGGCGTAACCTACCACGCTAATGCAGAGAACCGCAAACACAATGGCATATAATCTTATCTGCCTAAAGCTGTTTTCGATATTTCTTAGCGTTTTAAATTCCATTTTTTAGAATGATTAATGATTATTTATTCATCAGTTTACCGCCGATGTTTCCAACTGTTGAGCCTGCGCCTGCTCCGGCGATGTTTCCGGCTTTCATTGCTGTGGAGTTTACATTGCGGGTAAAGTTTCCTGCGCCTCCGGCTTGGATTACCCAACCTGTTACTGTCGGGATAGTGAAGTACCCGATGATGCCGATAATCATAAAAATGATGTACACGGTATTGCTCGTATCAGGTATATAGGTGGGGTCGGCAAGCATTGCTATATCCCGTTCTAAAATGAGGGATTGTATTCTTGCCAACATTGAGCTGAACAAATCCGAAACGGGAAGCCACAGGTAAACGCTGACGTACCTCGTGAGCCATTGCGTGAGCGTAGACTGAAATCCGTCCCATACGGAAATAGCAAAGGCTATTGGTCCGAGTATGGAGAGGACTATCAGGAAAAACGTTCGTATGGTATCAATGACCAAAGCCGCCGCCTGAAAGAGTATTTCCAATAGATTGCGAAACCAATCCTTTATGGCTTTCTCTATCTTGTAGGCTTGCCTGTCCATATACATACCCGCCATTGTACCAATGTCGGAGGGCGACCATCCCAGTTCGTCCAGTTTTTTGTCAAACTCTTCGTCTGATACCATATAGGCGGTTTCGGGGTTCCTTACCATTGCCTCGTATTCCAACTGGTCTTTCTGCTGTTGCAGCTTGTTCAGGTCAAGCACCTGGTCTTCGAGTATTTGGTGGGTTCCTACTACCACCGGGCTTAATACCGCATTGATGGTTCCCAAAACAATGGTCGGAAAGAACATAATGCAAAGCCCTAAAGCGAACGGGCGCAGTAAAGGGAACATATCAATAGGTTCGGCACGGCTTAAAGCCTGCCAAACCTTTAATGCCACATAGAACAATGCTCCCAATCCCGCCAAACCCTTAGCTACTGCCGCCATATCGCCTGCAAGCGGCATCATATCATCATAAAGCGACCGCAGGAGTTCGTGAAGATTATCCCATTCCATAGTTTACCAGTATTTTTGGTTAGCAGTTCCGTAGAGTTCAAGCACTCTTTGGGCATCGTTTTTCTTTTTCGCTCTTAGGTAGCTTACAGAAATGTTCTTATTGGTATAGTAGCGTACAAGGCTGTGGTAATCCTTAACTTCTTTGTACACACGGTCGATAATATCCATACGCTCTTTGTCATTCAGCGAAAGGTCTGTGGCGGTTATAATCTGCTTCAATTCTTTCAGCAGTTCGGTACTTTCATTGAGCAGTGCCGAATAACCGTTACCGATAGCGACCAATTCCTGTGGGGTAAAATTTGGGTCGTTCATCATCTTACCAAAATTCTGCACGTACATTTCGGACACATCGCCTACCAACAATACAGTTTGTTGCACCTTACGGGCATCTTTCACAAGGTTGTTGATAGCCTTCAGCTTGTCATAATATTCCTTGCCCTGGTCGTACACTTTCTTCACTTCGTTGAAGTTCTTTATCACATTGCTCACGGTCGAAGAAGTCTGTATGATTTCGTTCGCAGAGTTGATAATCCCTGAAGCCAAATTTGCGGGGTCGGTTACTACCCACTGGGCTTTTGCTGACGGTGCTACGGCGAGCATCAGTGCCGTACACACCAGATACAATACTTTTTTCATTGTTCTGAATTTTAAAATGTTAATGACTATTGATTTGCTTTGTCCCGCCTTTGCATTGCGATATGTTTAATGGCGAGTTCTACATTACCGTCCAATTCGGAAGCAAGCTGCATTACTTCCATTTTTTCGGTTTCTTCGGTCGTGTAAGCGAGGTATTCCTCCAAACTAACTTCGGTGGCATAGACTGCCGAGTGCGTACCACCTAAGCCAATCCAAACCTCTTTGTAAAGTCGGCTCGCATCGTTGTTCATATTGATGGAAAGTACCTGCCCTTTCTCTTTGTCCGTAAGTCCGAGCATCGCCTGTATGTCATCAAACTTGTTCATATACTTGCGTTGGTCAAGCAGGATTTTACAGTCGGAGTTATTGATGATACTTTCTTTCACAATGGGCGACTGGATGATGTCGTCAACCTCTTGTGTTACTACAATCGCTTCCCCGAAGAATTTGCGGACGGTCTTAAACAAATACTTGATGTATTCCGCCATTCCCTCTTTCGCTATCGCTTTCCAAGCCTCTTCAATCAGGATGAGCTTACGAATACCTTTCAGTCGGCGCATCTTATTGATGAACACCTCCATAATGATAATCGTGACTATGGGAAAGAGGATTTTGTGGTCTTTAATCGCATCAATCTCAAACACGATAAAGCGTTTGGATAAGAGGTCTAACTGCTTGTTGGAGTTCAGCAGGTAATCGTATTCCCCGCCTTTGTAATAGGGTTCGAGTACGTTCAGGAAGTTGGCAATATCAAAGTCCTTTTCCCTGACCTGCTTTTCTTCCAGTACCTTGCGGTAGTCGCCTTTTACATACTCATAGAAACCGTTGAATGACGGGTAAACATCTTCCGTTTTGATACGCTCGATATAACCGCTTACTGCATTGGAAAGGGCAACTTCTTCCGAACGGGTTGGCGGCTCATCATCACGTTTCCATAAAGTCAGTATCAAAGTCTTGATACTTTCCCTTTTCTCAATGTCTAACACGCCATCATCGGTATAGAAAGGGTTAAAGGCAATCGGGTTATCTTCGGTATAAGTGAAGTAAACACCGTCTTCGCCTTTGGTCTTTCCTTTGATGAGTTCGCATATGCCCTGATAAGAGTTACCCGTATCTACCAACAGTACGTGTGCGCCCTGTTCGTAATACTGCCGTACCATATGGTTAGTGAAGAATGATTTACCACTGCCGGAGGGACCAAGTATGAACTTGTTCCGGTTCGTGATGATACCACGCTTCATAGGCAGGTCGGAAATATCCAAATGGATAGGTTTTCCTGTAAGCCTGTCAGCCATCTTGATAC
The DNA here is from genome assembly GCF_900129385.1 of Chryseobacterium takakiae. Lineage (GTDB taxonomy): Bacteria > Bacteroidota > Bacteroidia > Flavobacteriales > Weeksellaceae > Chryseobacterium > Chryseobacterium takakiae. Next base: position 18,158 of record NZ_FQVO01000016.1, read on the forward strand.
CGAACGGCGAGGGCGAATTGTGGTAGTTGGTTTCTTCCGTAAAGAAGCACAATGCAGGCTCAATGAACGTGTAAAAACTTTCTTCGCTCGGAAAGTCGCCTGCATTGCCCGGCATTCCTGCCCAGTACAAGGTAGCCACATCCGTAGTGTTATGCCGGGGTTTACACTCCATCAGTGCCAATGCACTACCGCAATCGTTCTTTAGCTGTTTCAGTTCCGCAGGGTCTTCCGACCACGCCATAATGTTGAAGTGCGCACGGATGGAGGACAGCCCGAAGCTGTGGGCTTCGTTCAGGTACTTTTCTATCCACTCTTTGTTGATTTGATTGGCACGGCTGTACCTTGCCAGTGAGTGCATATTCCGTGCGGACTTCTCGAACTTTTGAAGGTTGTCTTCGCTGTTATCCAAAAAAATGTACTGGTTGTAGATGTGGTTGCAGCTTAACAGCAAACCCACAGGTGCAGCGAATGACAGGCGACAGTCGCTACGGTCGGTTGATAGCTTTTCAAAACGGGTATCTGCTGATACTGTTCCGGGCAGGTCGTCCGTATCGGAAAGCGTGTGCAGGCTTAACCTTTTGTTGCCGATGCGTACCTCTTCGTTTCCGAGTGCGATGTCCTGCATTGGTGTTGCGGCTCCCTTCGATAACGTGAGGTACTGTTCCAGTAATCCCTGTGTATTGTCCGTTCCGATAATGTCCTCTTCGGTCAAACGTCGCAGGCTTACAAAACCGCTATCGTTTACGATACGTTCAAACTGGGCGACCGCCTCCATAAAGCGGTGTATCGTTTCCTTGTTCCTGATTTCCTTTGGTATCAGCGTACCTTTGCAAAGCGAACTGAAGTTGCTTTGCATCCGTATTCTTTCCTTAGTGGTCTTCGTAAGGAACAGGTAGCAATAATGGTTCAGGAACGGTCGCTCGTTGAAATGGCGTTGATAAGACTTTGATAAAAAGCTCTGGTCTTCCTTTGCCAAATCGGGCGCATAGCTTTCCTTGATGTACCAATCCTGTTTGTGAATGACCGTAAAATCAGGCAGGGTTTTAATCGCTTTGTGCCAGGCGGAATGTATGGCTTCGTATTCCGCAGAAGCGACTGTGAACAGTTCCGGCAAACGCACTTCAAAGCAAGCGGTAATGTCCGCATCTTTGGATAAGATGCAGTTGTTCTCTACTGCCAGCAACGGAAATTTGTTTTCCAGTGTGGTGGTCTTTGCTACATTTCTCATACGGCATTCTGTTTAGGTGTGAATTTTAAATAGCGGTGTACAGGCTTGCGGCAGATGATGTAGCGGGGATGCCTTTTATTGCCTGCAATTTTCATCAGCCCGTGTTCGCCGTACTTCCTGTTCAGCGAAAAGGTCTGCCATACGATGAGCGAAGCACCGCCTGCTCCGAGGAACAGGCAGATGTAAGAGTTTACGCCTGCCATATACAGTATCATCACGAGGATAAGCGTACCGAGCAGCCCGCCTGCGAAAATGAACAGGTATTGTGCTTTCAGCCCTTTAAATTCCACCGTCCTGCCGATGCCTTTGTTGATATTGTAATTCATAAGGCAAAGGATTAAAGGAAGAATGAACGCAGGATAGTAGCGGCAACAATCAGGAAGATACACGCACCGAACCACGAAGCTGCGGTCTTACTCGTGTCGGGGTCGCCGGAACTGAATTTGTTGTACACCTTAACGCCCCCGATTAACCCGACGACTGCACCGATGGCGTAGATTAACTGCGTTGCGGGGTCGAAATAACTTGTTACCATTTGGGTAGCCTCGTTGATACCTGCCGAGCCGTTTCCCTGTGCGAACGCACCAATTCCTGACAGCATTGCCACGGCTGCCAGTAAAACTTTTTTTCTCTGTTTTTCCATAATTGAAACACATTAATTTGTTACTGTTTATCCCGCACTTTGCGAGCTTTCGGGACAAATGTCTTATGGAAAAAGAGGCGTTACCGTAAAGTGGCAGTCAAAGGAAGTGTTTGGCTGTGAGTGGCTGTTAAAGCAAAAGGGCATCAGTTAACTGATGCCCTTTCAAATATTACTTATTAATTTCAGAAAACAATCACATTATGAGTTGTTACTAATTTTTAGGTCATTTAGCATTTCTTTAGGATATCCAAATAGCTGCATAATTATCTTTTGAGATGTATTCCTAATTACAGGTATTACATTTCCTAAAAAGCTAAGTCCTAATGCTCCAAAAATTGTAAATGCATAATTATACTTATCTATAAATTTTATAGACTCTGGACTATAATTTGGAAGTTTAAGAATTGCATAAACCAACAGTCCAAATAGCATTGCCTGAACTATCCAAGATATATACTTAATTCGATTAATAAAATTTGCATTAAATTTCTTTAAGAGATCAACCTCTTTTTTGTCAGGAACGTCTTTCAGTAAGAATATCGTATCGTAAGCTTTAAGTGAACATAGGATTTGAAAGTCACTTCTGTTCTCAAATAATTTTACATTTCCGGTAATTCTTGTGTATGTGAAACCTACAAAATCATTAGTCATTAAAGACTGACCATTTATGCTTATAAACATAAAAACTATTTCCGGTAGATTACTTGTACTATAATAATTTTCATTTAATATATTTTCAAATGTTATTGTTATAGAGTTTCTGTTCCTGATAGAAACAATATCTTTTATCCAAGTTTTATCTAAATTAAATTTTACTATACCTGATATTAAGGAAAAGATTAAGAAATCATCATTAACAAATGGTGCTGGAGAACCTTTGCTCGGCTTACTCTTATTTTTTTTATTATAGTAACTTTCAAAATTCAGTTTATTGTTTGATAAAATAGCATCTATTAAACCATAAAAGATTTCTTCGCTTTCATTGGAGTTTTGACCTGAAGCAGTAATGTAAACTTTTCCAGATAAGAAATCATTGAAAGCTGAAAGCTTGGCATTCTCACTCACTCTTGCCAAATAACCTATTCTTTCTTCTAAAGGAACCATTTCTTTCTTTTTAGACCATAGTTTAAGTTATCAGCATCCCAATTTGGAATATTTCTCATTTTCCCCAAAAGCTTTGAAATGAGATTAGAGTATTTCATTGTCGCAGGCTCTTCGCCAGGTAAAAAACTCCTCCAGGACAAGTACGTGAATGAAAAAATCTGTTGGGTAATATATCCTAAATCATAGAACAGCAAATCATTTAAATCACTACTATTATAATTTCCTTGTGGCGTTCTGATATTTATTAGGACTGGCTTACTTATACCTTGTTTGGCTGTTTTCAATTCATTTGCCCCAAACATTTGCACGATACAAGTTTTCTCGTCAAGAACAACGTTACTCCCTCTATTTGGTATATATTGTCCTTTTATCACATTACTACCGTATTTAGATATTCCAGATTGGCTTATATCAAACAGCATTGTTGGATGAACAGTACTTATCGTAACGAACGCAAACTTAATCTTGTATTGGGTAATATCACGAACCAACTGACTAATAACATCAAATTCAGTGTTTTTGATGGGCTTGAAGATATGAAAAATTAGCCTAACCGTATCTCCATCAGACCATCCTTGTTCGGTGGAAAGTCTTATAATTGATTGCTTTAAACTTTTTAATAACTCTTCAAAATAGCCCTCAAATGGAACGTCTTTAACTTTATCTCCAAGTAGATATTGACCATCACTTGACATAAATGTTGTGATACCCACAACTCGGTTCTGTTCAGCACCGGCATATTGATTTTTTCTCAACCAACTATGACCAATACCAATAATTATTTCTTTATCAACGGAGCGTTGAGAAGGAAGAACCCACGGAGTTCCCCCAAGTTTAGCGTAAATCTGAAGAGCAACCGAATTAAGAATATATTCGTTATGATTACCTATTATCTCAGATGTAACAAACTGTACAGGAATTTCTAATGATAAAAGCTTAGCTTTAATTCGGTAATAAGGGTTTGCTAAATCTGCTTGACGTTTAAAGCTTGCAGGGATTTCTATAATTGCCAAATGCGGTTTGTTTTCATCATAACCACTGATAACATTTAGATATTCATCAATGCTATAAGCCTGTATTTCCCTTATATTAAGTATCACATCCTGCAAATCGTATTTTTTCTGAAGTCCTTTTTGAAAATATCGAGATTGAGGTATCCCATCTTTCAAATTCGAGAGAAACTTTGTGAAATTGCCCCTATTATTTCTATTACAAATACAAAGCACGTTAGGACTTTTAATGTCAAAAATTGAACTATCATATGGTCCATAATTTGACAAGCCTAAGTCTGGATTAGAACTATTTGTTTTAGTTGCTGCGGGGTCAAAAATAAAAGTGGGAGTTTTTAGCTCAATACTATTTGATACCGATAACGGTTGGCTGTTAACTGTAAAACAAAAGCCATCTTTATTGTGAAATAAAATGGGGGCTGCATTTTCGCAAAATAAATGGTTTGATATTTTTAAAATTTCATCGTACAACGCTTTTGTATTGTAAATATCGGAACGTTTACTCTCAATAAGGTTCATTATTTCATCACTTTTCTGTTGTGAAATAGCAAATGATAAATAGTTACCTATATTATATTTGGATTTCTTGATGAATAATTGGTTGAGAGGGTATTCCTTAATTCCTTCGTTAGTCTCAATTCTCGCCTTATCATCAACTATTTCAGCAATTACTCCTAATAGTTCTTCATTAGGTGCGAGAACTTCTGTTAAACCTGGAAGTATCTCCGCATACAGAACATCAACACCTATTAAGTTATAGCCTTCTGAATGCAGTTCTAAACAAGATTTGTTAAATACCCAATTACGTTTTATATTGATAAGAAAACCAAATTGTTTAATTCCATTTATCTCAGTTAGACGTAATTGAACCTCAATCAGTTTTTTATATGCGATACGCTTCCTAAGATTTTCCGGTAGTGCATTGTAAATAATATCATCTTTAGCTTGTGCAGAAAAAAAACGGAATGGATAAAAATCCACCGGAATATAGTTCGGAAATCTTTCTTTGAATGTCCTGAAAAAAAGATGTTTAATCAACGAAGCGGTAACCTGACTATCATCAAATATTCTCTTAGGTATAATTTCTCCTGTCAGGATTGTATCTTCTCCTTCTTTGTTTGATATATAGATATAGTCACCATTCCTAAAAAAAGAATGAGTTGCATTATATAATGCCCTTAGCTCTTTAAGCCGTTCTTCTGAATAAGGTTCTGTCTTAATCTGGTATTCTTCAAACTCAAACTTAATTGGAAAGTAGTTTAGTTGCATATCATTACTTCTTTTGTATTCGTTTTTCTGACTTTTTAAGTGCCTTGTATGCCAACGGTTCTTCTTCCAAAATTTCCACAATCTTGTCCGAAAGCCAAATAACTAAAAGTTCATCCACCTCTACATCTAAGACTTCTGCTAATTTGGCAACTTGCTCTCGGTTAGCTTTTCTTTCACCTCTTTCAATTTTACTAATAAGAGCCGTGTCTATTTCTAAAATAGCAGCAACTTGTCTTAGCAGCAGCCCTTTCTTTTCTCTTAGTTTCCTAACTATTATTCCGAAGTTTTGGAGTTCCATTTCAATGACTTGTCACTTTATGTCAAATTTAATGAAATTTTATTAACTTTTTGGTTAGTAAAGATTATAGAAAATAAAAAGGACAAAAGGATAATAAATATTTCCTTTTGTCCTTATAAAGCATCTACTATACGACGTTTAAGAAAAGAGTAGATATTTCACACAAACTCCCCAATGTCAAAATCATCCAAATCACTTTTCCGCAAGGTGGAAGAACCGTCATCGCTTTCAGATGAAAGTTTGCTATCCAAAAGCTCGGCAATTTTTCGGGAAGCACCCTCAATGGAATTTTCCAGTAAGCTGAATAATTCGGTTCCCTGTAATTTCTGAACTATGGCTACCGCTGTTTCCTTTTGAGCCTGTTCCAAATTCTCTTTTTGGAGCAACGCCCCTACGGAGCTTAGTTCGTCGTAGGTAACCCCTTGGGCAAAACCGTTATCGCCACCGGATATTCCGTACCTGTTCCATTCTTCTTCCTCTTCCTCCAAATCAGGCATATTGCTGAAAACTTCGTCCAGTTCTTCCTGCGGAATTTGAATGCTGACGTTTTCGTTTTCGTCGTATTCAATGTCTAAATTATCAGGGTTTATCTCCGGTTCCGTTATTTGGCTTTCATTGGCAGTGTTTGGCAGGGAATGGCTTTTTACTGGCTTGGGCTGCCCCATAATATCGGGCAGGTTCGGGTTAACTTTTTCCTGCGTGGGCTTCTGCTCCGACCTTTTATGAATGAAAATCTTATCCTGCAAAAGCAGGACAATGACGACGAGCAGGCAAATCACAATTACTATTTCCATAATCAGATGCTTTAAAAAATGGGTTTAAACTTTTCGTTGAAATCATCGGTAATGGCTTTTTCAAACAGTTCAAAATGATGTTCCAGTATGTTGTCAAGATAGGCATACAGGGGTATGGCATCTTTACCAATGACCTGTACAATACGGGATAGCCGTTCGTGGTATTCCTGCCGGATATAAATACTTTTATCGCCCCGCTTCGTCATCGAGTGGGTTTTCAAAAAATGTTCGCCGTAGCTTCCGTCAAGATTTTTCTTTGTGCGGTTCCTTTCCCGCTGTGCAGGCTTGCTTTGTGGTAATTCTTCCTGCTGCACCTCGTCTTTTGCCGCTTCCTTTACCTGCTCTTCAGCAGGTTCGGGCGGTAGCTGTAAGCCGTCCTTTTTAACGCCGTCCACCATCAGGTTCATCATCATTTCCTCGTTAATGTCCGGCGTGACTTTTCTTTTATTATCTTTTTCCATAGCACTACGATTGAATGATGTTTAAAAATTCGCTGATGAACAGGTCTAACTGGCAGGCTTTCATCAAACGCTCATCGGGTGGCATTATCGTAGAACGGAAAACTGTTTTGCTGTCCACTTCACTTTCCTTGCGAAAACGGGTGCTGTTCTTGATTTGGCTTTGCATCAGGCTTAACCCCAGTTGCCCGATAAGCTGATTATACACGTCATATAAGGGCGTGCTTTCCCTGCCGTCCACCTGGTTCCAAAACAGGTTAATGCTTTGTATGGAAGTTTCGCCTTTTTTCATAATTACATCCTGTAAAAGCTGTGTGAAGATGAGCGTACTTTCCATTACCACACGGTCTGCCGTGATAGGCGTAAAGATGTGGTGCATACCTGCCAATGCTTTCAGAATTCCGGGCGTGTTCACGGTTCCGGGCAGGTCGAAGAACAGCACATCAAGCGGAACAGGGGAAGTGTTTACAAATTCGTGCGCCGCATCGAGTACGCTATCCGCTTTGTGCTGCATAATGGGATAGGCTTTTTTATTGATGGTGGTAAACTGCTTATATGCCAGTTTTTTCAACGCCTCATTTTCCATTACCATTGCCAAATCACGGGTTTTCATTTTCATCAGGCTGTGCTGCGGAAAATCCGCATCAAAAACGGCTACGTTGTAGCCCAACCGATAGTGCATCGTACTGGCGACAAGCGTGGTAAATGTGCTTTTGCCAACACCGCCTTTTTGAGAAGAAAAAGCGACAAACAGAGGTTTCTTTCTTGTGTCCATATTTTTAAAATTTAAAGTTTACATCTTACTGTTTTCAGTCTTGCAGGCTTTCAGCCGTGCAGTCCTGATTTCGTGCTGTCTTTCTTGCAGGATAGCTATCAGGCTTGCCTGCGGGAATTGCTGATTGCCTGCTTTCCTGCTGTACAGCAGCAATGCTTTCATTCAGGCATCCTATCAGGCGTGATTGCGTTCTTGCATTCGTTCCGTCCGTCATTCTATCCATCACGCAGGCTTGATTGTCTGATAGCAGGCTGTCACGCTTTCCGTCATTCCTGCGCTCTTGGTTTCTTGCATTCCTGCAATCTTGCAGGCAGGATAACCTGCCATCTTGAATGTATGCCGTCTGCTCGTCCTGAAGCACGGGCTGCCTGCCTGCCTGTCAACATTCAGGGGCAAAGAACTCATCAAATTCAATCGGTTGTATAGCGGTGGCAGTGTTTGGCGTTCAGAGGCAGCATTTGGCACTGTGTCACAGTGCAACGCTATCGTAAACAGGGCTTTACTTTGTATTGTGATTTTTATTAACGGATTTATGCAAAAGTCTTTTGACATATCAGGGGGTAACGGGAACGGCAACGAGCCGTTTTTCCCTGTTACATTCAATCCGTCCCGCAGGGCGGATTTTTGTGTTCACCGGAACACGGCAAGTTGTGTTTTGAGCATCTCGGAATGATTTCCGATGCTCAAAACAACTTGCCCTTTGCAGGGGGCAGAAAACACCTTCCGAAGTCAGGGTTTTGTATGGATTTTAAAATGGATTAGTGATGAACGATAACAACAAAAAGCAATTGAAAAAGACAGGACGCCGCCCCAAAGAAGACCCGGCGACCATTCGCTATACGATTTCCTTTAACGAGCAGGAACACGCCCGTTTTCTTGCCCTTTTTGATAAATCAGGTATGCAGGTAAAAGCGCACTTTATAACGTCCTGCATCTTTGACAAGACCATAAAGACCATTCAGATTGACAAGGGAACGGTTGATTTTTATATGCGGCTGACCTCTTTTCACAGCCAGTTCCGTTCCATAGGTGTGAACTATAACCAAATTGTAAAGCTGCTGTACAAGAATTTTTCCGAGAAAAAAGCCGCAGCGTTCCTGTATAAACTGGAAAAACAGACGGCTGAAATGGCAATGCTGTGTCAAAAAATCATTCAGATTACCGAAAAATTTGAGGAAGAATACCTAAAAAAATAATATAGAAGTGATAGCAAAAATTGGAAGAAGTGCAAATTTATACGGGGCATTGGCATACAATCAGCTTAAAGTAGAGAATGAAAACGGGCAGATTTTGTTTGCCAATAAGATGATTGAAACCGCAAGCGGTCATTATTCCGTGGCACAATTAGCCCAGTCTTTAGCGCCTTACCTGATAGCCAACCGCAATACCGAGAAACATACGTTGCATATTTCACTCAATCCTGACCCGAACGACAAGGTAAGCGATGACAAATTTAGGGAAATGGCAGAACAATATATGCGTGAAATGGGTTACGGCGAACAGCCTTTTGTGGTGTTCAAACACACGGATATAGACCGTAGCCATATACACATTGTATCGGTTTGCGTGGACGAGCAGGGCAAAAAGATTTCGGATAAATTCGAGAAAATGCGGTCTATGAATGTATGCCGTGAACTGGAAAGACAACACGGATTGATACCCGCAACAGACAAGGAGCGCAACCAAACTGATAAGGTTTTCCGTCCGGTAGATTATTGGGCAGGCGATGTTAAGAGCCAAATCGCTTCGGTCGTTCGCCATCTGCCGAATTATTACCAGTACCAAACTTTGGGCGAATACAATGCCCTGCTTTCCCTGTTCAATATTACCGCCGAGAAAATCGAGGGCGAATTGCAGGGAAAGATGAAGCAGGGCTTACTATATATTCCGCTAAATGAAAAAGGCGAAAGAGCCGGGCATCCGTTCAAGGCTTCGCTGTTCGGAAAGAGCGCAGGGCTTCCGGCTTTGGAATTGCATTTTGCGAAATGCAAAACGGCTTTGAAAGACAGCCCGACCAAACAGACCCTAAAATCTGCCGTTACCATTGCCCTGAAAACCACGAGTGATGAACAGGCATTTAAAAAGCAGTTAGTGGAACAGGGTATTAACGTTGTGGTGCGCCGGAACGATACAGGGCGTATTTATGGTATCTCATTTATTGACCACAATTCCAAAGCAGTTTGGAACGGTTCACGTTTAGCAACGGAACTTTCTGCCAATACCTTTAATGATTATTGGAACAATAACATCAAACCGGATATTAAGGAACCTGCCGTTTTACAACCTAAACTATCCACATCAAATGATGCGGATCTTCCTGCGGAAGAACCACACCATTTGTTCGACTTCTTAACTACGGACAAACGCGAAGACGGTTTGATTGAAGCACTGGGCGGCTTATTGCCTGAAGTCCAGGGCGACGATTACGAAGAACAGGACTTTGCCAATAAGATGAAGAAGAAGCGCAAACGCCAAAGAGGTCAGAAGTAATATTTAGCCAAACACTGCCACAGAACGCCGCTGGCTGCCAAATTCTTATCGCCACTGCATAGAGCCTTTAAATTCACGCCCGAACATTAAAACTTAAAATAATGCAGGGAGAAGACGATTTAAGAGGGCTTGCCAAGATAATGGCTTTTATGCGGGCAGTCAGTATTCTTTTGGTGCTGATGCACCTTTATTGGTTCTGCTACGGTTTCTTTTTAGAACGTGGTTGGACGTTGGAAGTAATCAACAAGATATTAGGCAATTTCGACCGGACGGCGGGCTTGTTTTCACATACCCTTTATACCAAAGCATTTGCTTTGGTCTTACTGGCTTTAAGCTGTTTAGGAACAAAGGGCGTAAAAAATGAGAAGATAACCTGGTCTAAAATTTACGTGGCTTTGGGCGTGGGTTTTGTGCTGTTCTTTCTGAACACTCCATTGCTAAAGCTATCTCCGGCAACAGGCACATTCCTGTATATGCTTACTATCTCATTAGGTTATATCGCCTTGCTGATGGCAGGTGTATGGATGAGCCGTTTGCTCCGTACTAACCTGATGGATGATGTTTTCAATAACGAGAACGAGAGCTTTCAGCAGGAAACCAAACTGATGGAAAATGAGTATTCCGTCAATCTGCCCACCAAATTTTACTACAAAGGCAAATGGAACAACGGTTGGATAAACATTGTCAATCCTTTCAGGGCATCAATCGTGTTGGGTACTCCGGGTTCCGGTAAATCTTATGCCATCGTAAATAACTACATCAAGCAGCAGATAGAGAAAGGCTTTAGTATGTACATCTACGATTTCAAGTTTGACGACCTTTCCACCATTGCCTACAATCATTTACTGAAGCACAGGGATAAGTACAAAGTTCAGCCTAAATTTTACGTGATAAATTTCGACGACCCACGCAAGAGCCACCGTTGCAATCCACTCAATCCTGACTTTATGACGGACATTTCAGATGCTTACGAAGCAGCTTATACCATAATGCTAAACCTCAACAGGTCGTGGATACAGAAGCAAGGGGATTTTTTCGTGGAAAGCCCAATTATTCTTTTGGCTGCCATTATTTGGTATCTGAAAATCTATGAGGATGGCAAGTATTGTACGTTCCCTCACGCTATTGAATTGCTGAATAAAAAGTATTCAGACGTGTTCACAATTTTAACCTCATATCCTGATTTGGAAAACTACCTATCACCTTTTATGGATGCGTGGCAAGGTGGCGCACAAGACCAGTTACAAGGTCAGATAGCATCAGCAAAAATTCCATTGTCAAGAATGATTAGCCCGCAACTATACTGGGTAATGACAGGCGATGATTTTACGCTTGACATCAATAATCCGAAAGAGCCGAAAATTTTGTGCGTGGGTAATAATCCCGACCGTCAAAATATTTATTCCGCAGCTTTGGGTTTATACAATTCGAGGATTGTAAAACTGATTAATAAAAAAGGACAATTAAAGAGTTCCGTTATCATAGATGAGTTGCCCACAATTTATTTCAGGGGACTGGATAACCTCATTGCAACGGCGAGAAGTAACAAGGTAGCGGTATGTTTGGGCTTTCAGGATTTCTCGCAATTAACGAGGGATTACGGCGACAAAGAAAGCAAGGTAATACAGAACACCGTCGGTAATATATTCAGTGGTCAGGTGGTTGGAGAAACGGCAAAAAGTCTTTCGGAACGCTTCGGAAAAGTATTGCAGAAACGCCAGAGTATGACCATTAACCGCAACGATAAATCAACCTCTATCTCCACACAGTTAGACAGCCTTATTCCTGCATCAAAAATTTCAACGCTTACACAGGGTATGTTTGTCGGTTCTGTATCGGATAACTTCGATGAACGCATTGAGCAAAAAATATTTCACGCCGAAATTGTGGTGGATAATGAAAAGGTAGCTGCCGAAACCAAAGCCTATCAGCAAATACCGCAAATCCTTTCTTTTGTAAATGAGCAGGGCGAGGATAAAATGAAGCAGGAAATCGAAAGCAATTACAAACAGATAAAATCAGACATCCTTAATATTGTTGTAAGTGAAATGGAGCGCATCAAAAATGACCCGAACTTACAGCATTTGATACAGCAAGCGTAATTTGTTTCAATTTTTTATTGCATAATTGGAGTTGTCTTTAATTTTTATTTTAGCAATTGCTTAAATAATGAAATTTACTATATTTGCACTATGGATAATACTTCGTGCATAAGACAAAAGGCAGACATTAAACAAATTAATCGCTGTAAAGAACGAGTTTTAGAACTACACGGCTCGTTTGACTGTTTGTCTAACGGACTTGAATTGGCAGGAAACAATGTAAGGTTGAAAATTCTGTTTCTTTTTTATGAAGAAAAACGACTTTGTGTTTGTGATTTAAGCGATATTCTTGGTATGACAATTTCAGCAATTTCTCAGCATTTGCGAAAACTCAAAGACCGAAAGCTTATTGAAACCGAAAGAGAGGCACAAACCATTTTTTATTCATTGACCAAAGAGTATGAAAAAATGCTGAAACCATTTTTTAAAATACTTGATGATAACAAAATTTTAGAAACAATGTGAAAACGGACAACAAACTAATCGGGACTGGACTTTTGACAGCAATTGCAGCTTCATTGTGTTGCATTACACCTGTGTTGGCTCTAATAGCAGGAACAAGCGGACTTGCTTCAACTTTTTCTTGGCTCGAACCTTTCCGACCATATTTTATCGGTTTAACAATTTTAGTGCTTGGTTTTGCTTGGTATCAAAAGTTGAAACCACAAAAGAAAATTGACTGCAACTGTGAAATAACTGAAAAAACAAATTTTATGAAAACGAAATCATTTTTAGGGATTTTTACCGCTATGGCGGCTTTACTTTTATCATTTCCGCTTTATGCTCAAATCTTTTTTCCAAAGACCGAAAGTAAAACAATTATTACACAAACTTCCAAAATTCAGAAAGTTGAGTTTACAATTAAAGGAATGACTTGTTCAGGTTGTGAACATCACATTAAAACAGAAGTTAGCAAACTAAATGGAATTGTGGAAATTGTGGTTTCTTATGAGAAAGGTAATGCTATTGTCAAGTTTGATAGTAAACAAACAAGTATCACAGAAATAGAAAAAGGTATCAATTCGACAGGATACAAATCACTAAAAAGTAAAATTATATCATAATGGAAATTAAATTACAATCAGTATTAACTTGCCCAAACTGTGGATACAAAAAAGAGGAAACAATGCCAACAGATGCTTGTCAATATTTCTATGAATGTGAAAACTGTAAGACACGCTTAAAACCATTAAAAGGCGATTGTTGTGTGTATTGTAGTTATGGAAGTATTCCCTGTCCACCAATACAACAGGATAAAAAATGTTGCTATTAGAAACCAATTAAGAGAAAAAAATGTTCAGTTTTTTCAAAAAATATTTTCAAAAATTTAAGAAGAATACTTATGCTATCAACAGAAAAAACATTATCAGAGGTAATTGAAATATTAAGACTAAGAGGTTATACCGAAGATTTTAACCTATTGGAAGAAAATATCTCATACAAAATAGGAGGCGAAAAGGTCAATTTAAGTGACATAGTTATTGATAAAATTTATCGTTTTACAGGACTGAATGACTTGGAAGATGAAGCTATCTTGTATGCGATGAGAAACCAAAAAGACGGAGCAAAAGGGATTTTCGTAAATGGCTATGGCACGTACTCCGACAGTGTATCGAACAGCATCATAGAGCAAATAGCAGTTAACGAAGATGACAAGGATGATTGGACAATAGAAATTTGAATTAGAATGACTGAATTAGAAAATGTTTTACAACAAAGAAATATAAAACCTACCGCAATGCGCTTGTTGGTGGCAGAAAAATTGATGCAGCAACAATACGCCATCAGTCATAAAGAATTGGCAGAACAGTTCGAAAATGCAGATAATGTCACTTTGTTTAGAACTTTAAAAACATTTTTAGAGCACAAACTTATCCATACAATCGATGATGGAACGGGTGTTGTAAAATATGTACTTTGCCAATCCGGCTGCAGTTGTAATCCTTCGGAGCAGCACACGCATTTCCATTGCTCACAATGCAAACGAACTTTTTGCCTTACAGATGCAGAAATTCCCAACATCAATATTCCTCTAAACTTCAAATTAGAAGGTATCAATTTGGTGCTTAAAGGAAGGTGTGACAGATGCAATTAAAATAATCTGAAACTTTGCAATCCGATTGCACAAATTATTTTTCTATATTTGTACCCTAATGAAATGGTTTCTCACAATATGGACTTTTTACCTGATGGTACTCGCAGCGTTGCCTTGCAGCGATGCAAGCAATCAGTGTGAAGATACCGTTCCTAAATTTGAAACCGCCCAATCTCACGACCATAACCAGGATAGCGACGACAATTGTAGTCCTTTTTGCTATTGCAGTTGTTGCAGTGTAAGCATCGGGTCTTTTAATTTCAAGCCTTTTGAAATCAAGCAACCTAAACTTGCTTTCGTTACTAAAAAAATCACAATCCGTGATTACATCTTAATTTCCCGCTACCAAGGAAATATCTGGAACCCACCCAAGTTTAATGTTTAATTTTTACAGATTTTCCAAATGCTGTTGATGGCTGATGTTTAGCCTTAACTGATGATGCTCCTGTCATTCATTTTATAATGATATGTGCAATCCATTTAAGTTTTCCTGTTTGTTTCAGATAAATCCATAAAGCTTTTGCTTTTGTGATAATAGGCAAATAGTACGTTTTCCATTCCATAGACATTCATAAATCTGTTGGCTGCTTACCACAAGTGGCAAGTATATTTTTTGTAAAATATTAAACAGAAATACGTGTTAGATAACATTATAAAATTCAGTATCAAGAACAAGCTTGTCGTTGGTATAATGACCTTGTTGCTCATTATTTGGGGAGTGTGGAGCGCCACAAAATTACCCATTGATGCCGTACCCGATATTACTAATAATCAGGTACAAATAATTACGGTTTGTCCCACATTGGCGGGGCAAGAAGTAGAACAATTAGTAACTTTTCCTATTGAACAAAGTATTGCCAATATTCCAGATTTAGAAGAAACACGGAGCATTTCGAGGTTTGGTTTGTCGGTAATTACGGTTGTATTTAAAGACAATGTAGATATTTATTTTGCCCGGCAATTAATCAATGAAAAATTAAAAGAAGCCGAAGAGAAAATCCCGAAAGGAATTGGTACGCCGGAACTGGCTCCCGTAAGTACAGGTTTGGGCGAAGTGTATCAATACATCATCCATCCCAAAAAAGGAAGCGAGAAAAAATACGATGCCAAAGAATTGCGCACAATGCAGGATTGGATTGTAGCCCGACAATTGTACGGAACACCAGGAATTGCCGAAGTCAATAGCTTCGGTGGCAAGCTGAAACAATATGAAGTAGCCGTGAACCCGAACCGCCTTAGAGCAATGGGTGTAAGTGTTACTGATATTTTTACGGCATTAGAAAAAAACAATCAAAATACAGGCGGTGCCTACATTGATAAAAAACCAAATGCTTATTTCATTCGTGGAATTGGCTTGGTTACTTCTTTAGATGATGTAAAAAATATCAGTGTAAAAAATGACGGTGGCAGTATTCCTATTTTTATTAAAGATGTAGCCGATGTAAGATTTGGAAGTGCGGTAAGATATGGCGCAATGACTTATAACGGCGAAGTAGATGCAGTGGGCGGTGTGGTAATGATGCTGAAAGGCGAAAACAGTAACGAGGTTGTCAATCGTATCAAAGAAAAACTACCCGTTATTCAAAAATCTTTACCCGATGATATTATCATTGAACCTTATTTAGACCGCACCGATTTAGTAGGCAGAGCAATGAGTACCGTAGAAAAAAACCTGATAGAGGGTGCATTGATTGTCATCTTTGTATTGGTTATTTTCTTGGGAAATTTCAGAGCGGGATTGATTGTCGCTTCCGCTATTCCTTTAGCGATGCTATTTGCTTTAGCCTTGATGAATGTCTTTGGCGTGAGTGCCAATTTAATGAGTTTGGGTGCGATAGATTTTGGTTTAATTGTAGATGGTGCGGTAATTATTGTAGAAGCCACTTTGCATCATTTGGGTTTAAGAAAATCTAAGCAAAAACTTACACAATTGGAAATGGATAACGAAGTTTTTACATCCGCTTCTAAAATCCGTAGCAGTGCAGCTTTTGGCGAAATCATTATCTTAATCGTTTACATTCCTATCTTGACGTTGGTAGGTGTTGAAGGAAAAATGTTCCGTCCTATGGCGCAAACAGTAGGTTTTGCAATATTTGGCGCATTGATTTTATCCCTTACTTATATTCCGATGATGTGTGCTTTGTTTTTATCTAAAAAGCCGATGCACAAAGAAACCATTTCAGATAAAATGATGAATTGGTTGCAAAAAATGTATCAGCCTTTATTAGAAAAAGCCATCAAAATAAAATATTGGTTAGTGGGCATAACCGTTGCTGTATTTGCTTTTACACTATTTCTATTTGGCAGAATGGGTGGCGAATTTATACCACAATTGCAGGAAGGCGATTTTGCCTTTCACTGCATTTTACCACAAGGAAGTTCATTAAGCCAAAGTATCGAAACATCAATGCAAGCTTCAAGAATTATTAAAGAATTTGATGAAGTAAAAATGGTGGTCGGTAAAACAGGAGCAGCAGAAGTACCCACCGACCCAATGCCACCCGAGGCAACCGATATGATGATTTTGCTGAAACCTCAAAGCGAATGGAAAAGTGGCAGAACTTACGATGAATTAGCAGATGCCATTAATGAAAAATTAGAAGCAATACCTGGAGTATTTTTTGAAAAAAACCAACCGATACAAATGCGTTTCAATGAATTGATGACAGGCATTCGACAAGATGTGGCAGTAAAAATATTCGGAGAAAATTTAGATACATTGGCGTTGAATGCCGATAAAGTAAGCAAAGTTATTCAAACCGTAGAAGGTGCTACAGCTCCACAAGTAGAACGTGTAAGCGGATTACCACAAATTAATGTAGAATATGACCGTACTCGTTTAGCCAATTACGGCATTAATGTAGAAGACGTAAACAACGTTGTAAGTACCGCCTTTGCAGGGAAAAGTGCAGGTGTGGTTTTCGAAAATGAAAGAAGATTTGATTTGGTGGTTCGGTTAGATAGTATTCACAGAAGCAGTATTGAAGATGTAAATAATTTAATGATACCAACTTCCACAGGCAATCAAATTCCGTTATCACAAGTTGCTACGATTGATTATAAATTAGGTCCGGCGCAAATAAGTCGTGAAGCAGGAAAAAGAAGAATTGTAATCGGGTTCAACGTTGCAGGCAGAGATGTGCAAAGTGTGGTTGAAGAAATTCAACAAAAATTAAATGCACAGGTAAAATTACCACCAGGTTATTATTTCACTTACGGCGGTCAGTTTGAAAATCTGAAAGAAGCCAGCAATAGATTAATGATAGCCGTTCCTATTTCCTTGTTATTAATTTTTGTGTTGCTCTATTTCACGTTCCGTTCCTTTAAGCAAGCAGGTTTAATATTTACCGCAATTCCGATGAGCGCCATTGGTGGCGTATTGGCTTTAATGCTTCGTGGAATGCCTTTCAGCATCAGTGCAGGAATTGGTTTTATCGCCTTGTTTGGTGTAGCCGTTCTTAACGGAATTGTATTGATAGGCACTTTCAACCAATTGGAAAAAGAAGGAATAAAAGATGTTTTCAAACGAGTAATCGAAGGAACAAAAATAAGACTTCGACCTGTATTGATGACGGCAACCGTTGCGAGCTTAGGATTTTTACCGATGGCACTAAGTAGCAGTGCAGGTGCAGAAGTTCAAAAACCTTTAGCAACCGTAGTAATCGGTGGTTTGGTTACGGCAACTTTCCTTACGCTGTTCGTTCTGCCTTTACTCTACATCATTTTCAATTCAAAAATTAATTTAAAAAGAAAACCCAAAGTGAAACCTATTGCAACTATCATTGTATTGCTTCTGTCATTAACAGGCTTTACAGCAAATGCACAAACACAGCATTTATCAAGTGTTGATGATGCGATAAATATTGCGCTTCAAAATAATCAAGCCATTAAAGCTTCAGATTTAGAAATTGATGCCAGCAAAGCGTTGAAAAAAACAGCCGGAGAATTACCTAAGTTGGATATTAATGCACAGTTGGGACAATACAACAGCACCAAATTCGACCAGTCTTTTCAGGTGTCACAAACCATTCCTTTTCCGTCATTATTCGGAGCAAAAAAGGAGTTGATTAATGCTGAAATTAAAGGTAAAGAATTGCAGAAGAACTTGAGTGTTTTAGAATTAAAAAACCAAGTACGTACTTATTATTATCAAATTTTGTACTTGCAACACAATCAAAAACAACTACAGGAATTAGACAGTTTGTACAACAATTTCATAGGCATTGCAAAGCTTCGTTACAAAACGGGCGATACCAAAAAAGTGGACATCAGTACGGCAGAAGCCAAGAAAGGCGAAATCAATTTGTTATTAAAACAAAATGAAGTTTTCTTAAATAATGCCGTTGCCAATCTGAAAACATTGATGAATACGAAAGAAGATTTTACCATATCAGGAAATGGAAATTTTCAGCCTTTACAAATTTCAAATTTGTTGGATAATGATGCAGTAGCCAATCATCCTGCTATTCAATCTTTGTATGAGGAAGCAGTTATTGCGGAAAAAACCAAAAAAGTAGAACGGGCACAAGGTTTACCCGATTTTACGATTGGGTATGTCAATCAGTCTTTAATTGGTTTTCAAAATGTGAATGGAGCTGAGAAGTTTTTCAATGGCGGAAACCGGTTTAATTCTGTAAACATCGGCATTGCAATTCCCATTACTTACGGTGCTACCAAAGCCAGAATAAAATCTTTGGATTATAGAAAGCAAGCAGCCGAAGCCAATGCACAACAGCAACAGAGAACGTTGGCAACGCAAATGCAAAATGCTTTGTTGCAATACCAGCAGGATATGAAGCAGTTCAATTATTTTCAGCAAGAAGCTTTGCCTAATGCTAAAGAAATTGTTTCAGCAGCACAATTAGGTTACAAAACAGGCGACATCGGTTATGTAGAATATCTTTTTGCCTTGCAAACCGCAACCGATATTCAGTTGAATTACCTCAAAAGTATTCAGCAGGTCAACCAATCTGTAATCAATATTTATTCATTCATCAATCAATAAGTACAAATGAAATTCAATATAAAAAAAATCACGTTGATGACAGCCATAGCTGTTTTACTATTTGCTTTTTCTGCCTGTAAAAATGATAAGAAAGCAGAAGATAAATCTGCCGAAACCAAAACTGCAGGAAAAGAAGAAGCACCACACGAGGAAGAAACGCCAACCATTGCCACACTTACCGAAGAACAAATAAAAACGGTAGGCATACAATTAGGCACCATTGAACACAAGGAATTAACAGCAACCATCAAAGCAAACGGAAATCTGAAAGTTCCCAATAACAATAAAGCCAACGCCACTTCTTTGTATGGCGGTGTGATAAGAACACTGAAAGTTCAAATTGGAGATTATGTAAGAAAAGGTCAGGTTATTGCAACCATTGCCAATCCGCAGTTCATCCAATTGCAGGAAGAATATTTGAGTACAGCAAGCAGAATTACGTTTGCAGAACAGGAATTAGCAAGGCAAAAAGAACTGAATGAAGGCAATGCAGGTGCAAAGAAAAATCTGCAAAGTGCTACTGCCGAATTAAGCAGTTTAAGAACCCGCAGAGCTTCCTTGCAACAGCAGATACAATTAATGGGCATCAATCCAGGTTCGGTATCAAACGGAAATTTAAAATCCGCATTGGTCGTAACCAGTCCGCTGAATGGTACGGTTAGCAACGTTTTTGCCAAAATTGGAAGTTATGTAGATGTTTCTTCGCCGGTTATCGAAATTGTAGATAACAGTTCATTGCATTTAGATTTACAGGTGTTTGAAAAAGATTTACCACAGGTAAAAGTTGGACAAACTATTCATTTTACTTTAACCAATAATCCTACTGCTGAGTATGATGCTACAGTTTTCAGCATTGGTTCATCCTTTGAAAACGAGAGCAAAACCATCGCCGTTCATTGTCGTGTAAATGGTAATAAAAGTGGTTTAATTGATGGAATGAATATCACAGGAATTGTAAGCCTTAATAATGTAACAACGCCTGCTGTACCAACTGATGCGATTGTAAATGCCGATGGCAAATACTACATTTTTGTACAAACCAATAAAGAAGCAGAAGCCCATCACGAAGAAGGCGAAAAAGAAGGCGACCACAAAGAGGGCGAAGAAAAAGACCATAAAGAAGATAAAACTGCTAAGAATTTTGAAAAGGTAGAAGTGCTGAAAGGCGTATCTGATATGGGTTATACACAAATTACTGCATTAAAGGAAATTCCACAGGGTGCAAAAATCGTAACTAAGAATGCTTTTTTCGTTATGGCTAAAATCGTTAATGCAGGAGAAGGAGAACACGGACACTAAAAATTGTATAAATTATGAATGATTTTCTAAGATATTACCTGCCCATTTTCTATGCTCTTGTATTGCTTTTTGCATTTGTAATACCCTCATACCGTACATACAAAAGCACGGGTATTAACCCAATTACTTTTGGAAAAGAACCCAATGCACATAACTATATTAGCAATGTGATGAAAGTATTGTTAGCCGCATTGTTTGTTGTAATACTAATGTACAGCTTTGGGAATATTTATCAATTTACTATCCCTATACCTTATTTACAAAATCTAAATATTCATTTTGTCGGACTAATTCTAATCCACATTTCTTTAATATGGATAATCATTGCGCAAGTGCAAATGAGCAATAGTTGGCGCATTGGTATTGATGAGCAAAACAAAACGGATTTAGTAACCAAAGGGCTGTTTTCTATTAGCAGAAATCCTATTTTTTTGGGAATGATTATTTGTGTGGCAGGATTATTTCTTGTCATTCCCAATGCCGTTTCCTTTTGCATTTTGCTTACTACCTATATTGTTATACACATACAAATAAGGTTAGAAGAAGAATTTCTGAAAAAGCAACACGGTGAGCAATACAAATCCTATCAATCTAAAACAAGAAGATTATTATGAGTACAGAACATAAACATATCTACGATGCCCACGGCAAGCAAATTTGCTGTTCGCCGCAGGAAGCAAAAATAAATGAAAAAGCCGATGAAAAATTGGTGCAGCAGGAAGGTGCCAAAGCCTTACCCGTTATTGAAGAAAAAACAAGAGAGCGCCACTTCAAAGGCGATGGTCATTTTCACGGTACAAGGTTCAAAGAAGAATTAGACCACGACCACAGCAACGAACATTCAGACGATGATGGACACGACCATAGCCACGATGAAAATAAGTCCACCCTTCAAATGTTCTTGCCTGCAATCATTTCATTCGTGCTATTGATGATTGCTATTGCTTTTGATAATTGGCTACCGCAATCCTGGTTTACAGGTTGGGTAAGAATTATTTGGTATGCAATAGCCTATTTACCTGTTGGATTTCCTGTAATTAAAGAAGCATTTGAGAGCATCCGCAAAAGCGATGTATTTTCAGAGTTTTTATTGATGAGCATTGCCACTATCGGAGCTTTCGCCATTGGCGAATATCCCGAAGGTGTTGCCGTTATGCTGTTTTACGCCGTTGGCGAAGTGTTCCAAACATTAGCCGTAACAAGAGCCAAAGCCAACATTAAAACCCTGCTCGACCAAAGACCCGATGAAGTAACGATTTTAGAAAATAACCAACCTAAAACTGTAAAAGCAGCAACTGTAAGCATCGGCAATATCATTCAATTAAAACCCGGAGAGAAATTAGGATTAGATGGCGAATTATTATCCGAAACGGCAGCATTCAACACCGCAGCATTAACTGGCGAAAGCAAACCCGACACCAAAACCAAAGGCGAAACTGTTTTAGCAGGAATGATAAATTTAAACACAGTTGCACAGGTAAAAGTAACCACGGCATATACCGATAGCAAGCTTTCAAAGATTTTGGAATTGGTTCAGAATGCTACTGCACAAAAAGCACCAACAGAGTTATTCATCAGAAAATTCGCAAAAATCTATACACCAATTGTTGTGTTATTAGCAGTGCTTATTACTGTTGTTCCTTACTTTTTTGTTGATAATTATTTGTTCAGTCAATGGTTATACAGAGCATTAGTGTTTTTGGTTATTTCTTGTCCGTGTGCTTTGGTTATCAGTATTCCTTTAGGGTATTTTGGTGGAATTGGTGCCGCTTCAAAAAATGGGATTTTATTCAAAGGAAGTAACTTTTTAGATGTGATTGCAGGTATTCAGAATGTTGTGATGGATAAAACCGGAACAATGACCGAAGGCGTTTTCAAAGTACAGGAAGTTAATTTGAAACCTGAATTAAATAAAGACGAAATTCTGAAATTGGTAAATGCCTTAGAAAGTCAAAGTACACATCCTGTTGCCACAGCCATTCATCAATATGTAGGAGAAATTGACAATTCCCTAAAATTAGAAAACACAGAAGAAATAGCAGGTCACGGTTTAAAAGCCAACGTAAACGGAAAAGAATTATTGGTAGGTAATTTCAAATTGATGGACAAGTTCAATATCAGTTATGATTTAGACCCAAGTACGATTGTTTACACTTTAATCGCCATTGCTTACGATGGAAAATTTGCAGGCTACATTACCATTGCCGACAGTATTAAAGAAGATGCACAGATTACAATTGACAAACTAAAAGAATTAGGCGTAAAAACTACAATGTTGAGCGGAGATAAAAGCACCGTGGTAAAATTTGTTGCCGATAAATTAGGAATTAATAATGCCTTTGGCGATTTATTGCCGGAAGACAAAGTAAATAAAGTAAAAGAAATCAAAGCCAAAAACGAAACCGTAGCATTTGTTGGCGATGGCGTGAATGATGCGCCTGTAGTAGCTTTGAGCGATGTAGGAATTGCAATGGGTGGTTTAGGAAGCGATGCCACTATTGAAACTGCAGATGTTGTAATTCAGGATGATAAACCAAGTAAAATCCCAATGGCAATCAATATCGGAAAGCAAACCAAGAAAATAGTTTGGCAGAATATCATTTTAGCATTTGGTGTAAAAGCTGTCGTTCTCGTTTTAGGAGCAGGTGGTTTAGCCACAATGTGGGAAGCTGTTTTTGCAGATGTAGGTGTAGCATTATTGGCAATTTTGAATGCTGTAAGAATACAGAGGATGAAATTTTAGAATTAAGCTTATTCTAATAATGAATAAAACTAACAATGCATAGGAAAGGCAAAAGTTATCAAAAAGTACCTCCGTACAAAAGATACAAAGCTTCTAAACCCTCAAATGGTAATTTGTTGAAGTCGAAAAAACCTTCGCTCTTTATGATACTTTTTGGGATATTTTTAGCTGTGTGCCTTATTGCTTTGATATACATAAAAATTAGACACTATTATATCTATCACTATCACTAAAAGTGGAATTATAAGTTATCAAGCAAAAACCAAAGTTTCAAAAGAGAAGCCTGAAAATGTAAATTCTTTTCAAATATTACAGTATTTAGGCTTCTCAATTATTTTTTTTAATAGATTTAAGATAAGGAATGGACAAATTCTACAAAGAAACACTCTCTAAACTGGAATTAGAAATTAGCGAATTGGAGGTTGAAGTCGATTGCTCCTTACAACGTATTGAAGCTGCCATACACCTTATTCTCGAATGCCTTTCGGAATTAAAGGAATACGTTTTGAAAAAAGGATTTAAGAATACTAATGAAGAAATCCGCTTTTTCAAATATCAGAAACCTGTTATTGTTTCAAAGCTCATCTACTACAACGCCATTTATAAAATAGAAACGAGAAGACCGTATGGGAATAAGCGCATCAGGAAATATTTTATCAAAGAACTGAAAAAGCTAAAAAGGTTCTTTGATAACAACCTTGATTTTTATAAGTATTACCGAAGCACTAATTCTTTTGTGGATGAAAAAATATTTGTACGGGGAAAACACGATATAAGGCTATGGTTAGATACCTTTTATTTTGAGGCAGACCATACTTTTTCTACTTCGCACGATTATAAGGTTGCCAAGATAATTGCCAATGATCTGATACAGGTTTATTTGGAAGACAAGTTGAATAACCTTAATCTAAAAAAGACTTCAGAAAATTCGTTGAAATGGACGGCAAGCAAAACAGCACTGACGGAACTTATTTATGCACTATATTCCCAAAGTGTATTTAACAATGGGAATACAGACATAAAATTGATTGCTAAAGCATTTGAAGATGCCTTTAATATTGAATTAGGTGATTTCTATCACACGTTTATGGAACTGAAAGCCCGCAAAATAAACCGAACGAAATTCCTTGACAATCTATGTGAAGCACTGATAAAGAAAATGGACGAACAAGATGAAAAACAGTAAGTATATATGTACACAGGCTTTATTCCTCTTGGCAAGAAGTCAGAGTAATTAAACTTAAATCGTAAATTTGTTTATTGCTTTTATATTAAATACAATGCAGGCAGTGAATAAATATGAACACACTCTTTATAAAAAATATGGTTTGCAACCGCTGCATTATGGTGGTACAAAACGAATTGGAAAAACTGGGATTAGATGCTAAAAATATAAAACTGGGCGAAGTTATTCTTTCCAAAGAAATAACATCTCTGGAAAAAGAGAATTTGTCCAAAACTTTAGAGCCATTAGGATTTGAAGTAATTGACGATAAAAAAGGCAGGATAATAGAAAAGATAAAGAACATTATCATTGACCTGGTACACCATCAGGATAGTGATGTAAAAACCAACCTTTCCGATGTATTGAGTGACAAATTGCATCACGATTACAATTACCTGTCCAATCTGTTTTCAGAGGTAGAGGGTACAACCATTGAAAAATACTTTATCGCCCAAAAGGTGGAGAAAGTCAAAGAATTGTTGGTGTATGATGAGTTGTCATTAAGTGAGATTGCGAACCGCCTAAATTATTCGAGCGTGGCATATTTGAGTAACCAGTTTAAAAAAGTTACCGGGCTAACACCAAGCCATTTCAAACAGATTAAAGAGGATAAAAGAAAACCGTTGGATAAAGTGTAAGTAAATCTTACAAATCAAATCCAAAATTTCACAACAGTACCCATAAATATAATAGCCAATTTTGTATTGTAAATTAAAGCAGGCAAATATGGCGACAAACAGAGAAAATATATACATTCCATTGGAGGATGTAGAAAGCGAACACTGTGCATTAATCGTTGAAAAGGGATTGGCACAGGTAAAAGGCGTAGAAACCCATAAAGTAGAGCTGAACAACCGAAGGGCAGCGATTACTGTAGTTAGCAATGAAACCGTAGGCGAGGCTGTTAAGGCAATTAAAGATTTAGGTTACGGAGTTCCTACGGTTAAAAGTGCTTTTCCGGTATTGGGCATGACCTGTGCATCCTGTGCGGGCAGTGCCGAAAGCATTGTGAAATACCAACCGGGAGTAGTTAATGCTTCCGTGAACTTTGCAACGGGCAATCTTACCGTGGAATATCTGCCCAATATGACCGATGCCTCCACCCTGCAAAAAGCGGTTCAGGGAGTAGGTTACGACCTATTGATTGAAGACGAAACCAAGCAGCAGGAAACGCTCGAAGCCATCCACGAAAAGAAATTCCGAACCTTGAAAAACAAGACCATTTGGGCAATTATCCTTTCCCTGCCCGTGGTAATCATAGGAATGTTCTTTATGGATATGCCCTATGCAGACCCGATAATGTGGCTCTTTTCCACGCCCGTTGTAATATGGTTGGGCAGGGATTTTTTTGTAAACGCTTGGAAGCAGGCAAAGCACCGTTCCGCCAATATGGATACGCTGGTGGCATTGAGTACAGGTATTGCGTACCTGTTCAGTGTTTTCAATATGCTGTTTGCCGACTTTTGGCATCAACGGGGACTGCATGCTCACGTATATTTTGAAGCGGCTGCCGTTATTATCGCATTCATCCTCTTGGGAAAACTGCTGGAAGAAAGAGCCAAAGGCAACACCTCTTCAGCCATTAAGAAGCTGATGGGCTTGCAGCCAAAAACGGTCATCGTGGTACAGGCGGACGGAACGGAAAAGCAGACCGCTATCGAAGACGTAAGCGCAGGCGATGTGATACTCGTAAAGCCCGGTGAAAAGATTGCGGTAGACGGCATGGTCATATCGGGCAATTCGTATGTGGACGAAAGCATGTTAAGCGGTGAGCCTGTACCTGTATTGAAAAAAGAAAAAGAAAAAGTATTTGCAGGAACGATTAACCAAAAAGGCAGCTTCCGGTTCAGGGCGGTAAAAGTGGGCAAAGAAACCATGCTTGCCCACATCATCAAAAGGGTGCAGGATGCACAGGGAAGCAAAGCACCCGTACAGAAACTGGTCGATAGGATTGCGGGCATCTTTGTTCCCACAGTGATAGGTATTGCCATCCTGACATTTACGCTATGGTTGATTTTGGGAGGCGAAAACGGGGTTGTTCAAGGTCTGTTGGCAGCCGTTACGGTATTGGTCATTGCCTGCCCCTGTGCTTTAGGCTTAGCGACACCCACCGCTATTATGGTAGGCGTTGGTAAAGGTGCTGAAAATGGCATTTTGATAAAGGATGCCGAAAGTTTGGAACTGGCCAAAAAAGTAAATGCCATCGTTTTGGACAAAACCGGAACCATCACCGAGGGAAGACCACAGGTAACGGGCATTAAATGGCTGAACAATGAGGACACTGCAAAAGAAATCCTTTTGAGCATCGAAAAGCAATCCGAGCATCCATTGGCAGAAGCCGTAGTGAAGCATCTTGGCGATGTAGCGACCACCTCTTTATCCATGTTCGACAGCATTACGGGCAAAGGCGCAAAAGCAGACCATGACAACGAAACCTATTATGTAGGCAACAAAAAGCTATTGGCAGAAAACAACATTGCCATTGCCGGAGAATTACAAGACCAGGCCGAAGAATGGGGCAAACAGTCTAAAACCGTTATCTGGTTTGCAAACAGCAAAAAGGCTCTTGCTGTAATCGCTATCGCCGATAAGATTAAGGAAACATCGGTGCAGGCTATCCGGGAAATGCAGGAAATGGGCATTGACCTGTATATGCTGACCGGAGATAATGAAGCTACCGCTAAAGCCATTGCGGAGCAGACAGGCATCAAGCATTACAAAGCCGAAGTTTTGCCACAGCACAAAGCCGACTTTGTGAAAGAACTGCAAAGTAAAGGAAAGGTAGTGGCAATGGTGGGCGATGGTATCAACGACAGCACCGCATTGGCAACAGCCGATGTAAGTATCGCAATGGGCAAAGGCAGCGACATCGCAATGGACGTAGCCAAGATGACCATCATTTCGTCCGACCTGACCAAGATACCGCAGGCAATACGCTTGTCCAAACAGACCGTAGCCACCATCAAGCAAAACCTGTTCTGGGCGTTTATCTACAACGTAATCGGCATTCCGGTAGCGGCAGGCATCCTTTACCCTGTTAACGGCTTCCTGCTCAACCCGATGATTGCGGGTGCGGCAATGGCATTGAGCAGCGTGAGCGTGGTCAGTAACAGCCTGCGGTTGAAGTGGAAGAAATAAAACAGTAAATCTCACAAATCAAACAAGAAATTACACAACAATAACTAACTGAATAGTACGGAAATTTGCATTATCAGATAACTCTAAAATTTGTAAACAATGGAAAATAAACAATTTCAATTCAAGACGAACATCAATTGCGGCGGTTGTATCGCATCTGTAAAGCCGCACTTGGACAAGGCAGAGGGCATCTGCCATTGGGAAGTGGACACGGCCAACAAGGACAAGGTACTTACCGTGAAGTCCGAGGGCATTACCGAGCAGGAAGTAATATCGACCGTGCAAAAGGCAGGCTTCAAAATAGAACCTTTGGATGCCTAAGCCAGCAACTTTTTGAAATGCCCTTTTTCCGACCGAATTTCCATGAGGTTGGGTTGATGAAAAAGGGCATTTTATCAATTCTGAAAAAAGGCGATAGGTTATTGCGTATATGGCATTATTTTTCCATATAGCAAAAAAAACGTAAAACTATATAAAAAACCAATCTAATTTGTAACTTTGTTGCGTTGAAAAATTATAGAATACATATAGGCATTTTGACATTGTTCTGTTTGGTTTTCTTTATGATGCCAAGTCAGAGCTATGCCTGTTCCAAAAATTCAACAAAGACCGAGCAGTCTTCCTGCTCAAAGGAGAAATCCAAAAAATCAGAACATAAAAAAGGTTGCAAGAGCAAATCCTGTAAAAAATGCAAAAGTGACAAATGCGGGGGCGGTTGTTCACACAGCTCTTGCAGGTGCGGTGCTTCAACCACTTCCCTAAATGTCCCAACCATAATCGAATTAAAGGCAAAAAATCACTTAGCAGCGGCTAAAAAGCACAAATTCGGTTTTAAAGAAGCCTACTATTCTTCGGGCTTTTTCTCCATTTGGCTACCGCCTAAAATAAGCTAAAACTATGGCCTGATAGCCATAGGTGTGTCCTGTCAGAAGCTGTTCCGGCTTTTGCAAATCCCCTATTTGTATCATTTATTCAAAATTTAAAACAGAAATGGGTTTATCAATCCCCCGTTTCTCAAAATGTAATTATTATGAAATCATTATCAAAAATAGTGATGGTAATCGCCGTATTACTATCATCAATAAACGGCTTCGCACAAATCAAGAATGCGAAAACAGAAACCGTAAAGATTTACGGCAATTGTGGTATATGCAAAACCACCATCGAAAAAGCAGGTAACGTAAAAAAGGTAGCCAGTGTTGACTGGAACAAAGATACCAAGATGGCTACGCTCACCTATGACGGCGACAAAACAAATCAGGATGAAATCCTGAAACGTATCGCTTTGGCTGGTTATGACAGTGAGAAGTTCCGTGCGCCGGATGACGTATATGCTAAACTGGCTGGTTGCTGCCAGTATGATAGACCAGTGAAGACGGTTGCCAAAAACAAGGAGGCGGGAATGGACATGAATGCCGGACATGGCAATCACGACCATAGCCAAATGGCAGCTAACAAAGATGCAGCCCAAAACCAATCACAGCTAAAGGCTGTATTTGACAACTACTTTTCAGTGAAAGATGCTTTGATAAAAACCGATGCGGCGACCGCATCTGCCAAAGCCGCTGAATTGGCTGCATCCCTTAAAGCAGTCGATATGAATAAGCTATCGGCAGAGGAACATACGGCTTGGATGAAAGTGATGCAGGACTTGACGGCCAATGCGGAAAGCATTTCAAAATCAAAAGATGTTGCAAAACAAAGAAGTGCTTTTGCGGCACTTTCGGGAAGCATCTACACACTGGCCAAAGTGTCTAAACAGGATACTCCCGTTTATTACCAGCACTGCCCTATGTACAACGGAGGTAAGGGAGCCAATTGGCTAAGTAAAGAGAATGCTGTTAAAAACCCATATTACGGCTCACAGATGCTTACCTGCGGCAGTACGGTCGAAACCATTAAATAACAGGTCTGAAAGCTATGGTACAGTACAATGACATGGTGCAGGCGCTTAAAGACCTAAGACAGCGTGGATACAGTATGGACTTTAGTCTGTTGCCGGACTGCCTGTTCTGTGCGTCAAGGAGCCTGAAACTAAAACCGGAGGATTTTACGGTTACGGAAACCCATAGGTTTGAAAGCCTCGACAGCAGTCCTGATAACAATGCCGTGATTTATGCCATATCGTCCAATGATGGTAAGAATAAAGGCGTACTTGTTGATGCCTATGGTGCTTATGCCGAAGAAATGACCCATGAGATGGCAAAAAAATTAAGTGCAACATAACTTTTAAAACCCCTTGTTATGAAGAACAGGACAAATTGGTATGTCATTACGGGAGGCCCATCAACAGGTAAAACTACGGTTGTGAACCTCTTGGCTGAAAAAGGATATAATACAGCCATAGAACATGCCCGGCATTACATAGAAACGATGAGCATCGGCGGAAAGACCGTAGCGGAAATCAGGGAAAATAAGCTGGAATTTCAACAAGGCGTACTGAAAATGCAGATTGAACAGGAAGCAAAGCTCGACCCGGAGGAAGCGGTATTTTTGGATAGGGCTATACCCGATGCCCTTGCCTACTATCGTTTTTTAGGGCTTGAACCGGATGCCCTGCTGAATGCTGCTTTAGCGCATGTTGATTATAAGAAAGTATTTATACTTGACAGGCTCCCGCTTGTAAAGGATTATGCGAGAACCGAAAATGAAAGTGAACAACGCCATATACATTCTCTTATAATCGAAGTTTATAAATCCCTGTCTTTTCCGATTGTACACGTGCCTGTGCTGCCACCGGAAGAAAGGGTTCAGTTCATTCTTAACAATCTATAATATTTTATGCGATTATGAATAAATACACGTGTCCTATGCACCCACAGGTGCTAAAAGACGAACCGGGCAAATGCCCGCTCTGTGGCATGGCATTGGTTCCCGTTGGCGGTGCGTCAGTTTCTCATGAACACACATCAGAACATGGGCATTCCGGGCATTCTCAACATGGCCATGCTGATGAAAACTTTAATAAACATGAGGGACATCATACAGGCGATTTCCTCACACGTTTTTGGATAAGCCTTGTAATTACAATCCCTATCTTGCTCCTGTCGCACATGATACAGCAATGGTTGGTTTTCTCCCTTGCTTTCAATGGAGATAAATATGTGCTGCTGGCATTGGGTACGGTGATTTATAGCTATGGAGGCTTGCCGTTCCTAAAGGGAATGATTGGCGAGGTGAAAGCCAAAGCCATAGGGATGATGACACTTGTTGCCATCGCCATATCCGTAGCCTATGTCTATTCAGTAGCCGTTGTATTTGGCTTGCAGGGCATGGACTTCTTTTGGGAACTGGCAACCCTCATTGACATCATGCTCTTAGGGCATTGGATGGAAATGCGTTCCCAAATGGCTGCTTCACGGGCATTACAGTCATTGGTGGCTTTGCTGCCCAACGATGTTACCGTGGAACGTGGCGGAGAAGCCGTAAAGATAAAGCTCGAAGACCTGCAAAGCGGTGAAACGGCTATCATAAAACCGGGAGAAAAAATTCCAGCCGATGGATTGGTACTGGAGGGGCTTTCGTATATCAACGAAAGTATGCTTACCGGAGAAAGTGTCCCCGTAAAAAAGGAAAAGGACGGAAAGGTCATCGCAGGCTCTATCAATGGTGATGGTGCGCTGAAAGTTAAGGTAACAGCCGTTGGAAAAGACAGCTACCTGAACAGGGTTATCAATCTTGTGCAGGAAGCGCAGGCTACTAAGTCCAATACACAGAACCTTGCGGACAAAGTTGCCAAATGGCTCACCTTTATTGCCATTGCCGTGGGCATAGGCACATTTGCCTATTGGTATGCAAGCAGTGGAGATATTGCCTTTGCGCTTGAAAGAATGGTGACGGTAATGGTAACGGCCTGCCCGCACGCATTGGGCGTGGCTATCCCGTTGGTAGTCGCCATTTCCACAACGCTTTCGGCGACCAATGGCCTGCTCATCCGCAACCGTACGGCATTTGAAACCACCCGAAAACTTTCCACCGTCATTTTTGATAAGACCGGAACGCTCACCAAAGGTTCCCATGCCGTAGAAAAGGTTATACCGTTAACAGACGAATATAATGCCGATGAGGTTATCCAGTATGCTGCCGCAGTACAGCAAAATTCGGAACACCATATCGCCAAAGGCATTATGGCTACATTGAAAGAAAAGAGCCTTGCCTTATGGAAGTCTGAAAACTTCAGCTATATGCAGGGCATAGGTGTTAAAGGTGTTGTGAACGGGAAAAATGTCGTAGCTGGCGGCCCGAATTATTTCACCGAAAACCACCTTTCCCTGCCGGAAATACCAAGCGAAATCAATCAGGAAGCCGAAACGGTCAACTTTGTCCTCATTGATGACCGGGTAATCGGCATCATTACTTTGGCAGACAGCATCCGTGAGGGGTCGGCACAGGCGATTGAGGAACTCAAAAAAATGGGCATCAAGTCCTTTCTGCTCACCGGGGACAACGACAGGATTGCTGCTGCCGTAGCCGGAAAATTGGGTATGGACGGGTATTTGGCTAATGTGCTTCCGCACAACAAGCAGGAGAAAGTAAAGGAGTTTCAGGCAAAAGGCGAAATCGTAGCAATGACTGGTGATGGTGTAAATGATGCACCTGCACTGGCACAGGCAGATGTGGGCATTGCCGTGGGTTCCGGTACGGACGTGGCTGCCGAAACAGCGGATATCATATTGGTAGACAGCGACCCGAGGGATGTGGTCAAACTGATTGACTTCGGCAAACTTACCTACAAAAAGATGGTACAGAACCTGATATGGGCGGTTGGCTACAACGTGGTGGCAATACCGCTTGCGGCAGGCGTACTCTATCCGAATTTTGTTTTAAGTCCCGCTATGGGTGCTGTGCTGATGAGTGTAAGCACCATTGTAGTGGCTATTAACGCAAGTTTTTTAAAAATCAAAAAATAAATAAAAATGAAAAATCTAACATTATCAATCATTGCTGTTATCATGGCATTTGTAACAGTATCATGCAATCAGGCATCCAACAAAAACGAGCAGTCTTCAAGTGATACTGCTGTTGTATCACAAGAACAGTCAGCTTCCCAACCAAAAGAGGATGATACGGTAGCTGCGCCCGTTGTGAGTGAAACTCCGAGCGGTCAGGAAGCAAAAGCAACAGGAAAAGAAGAAGCAAAAAACTTTTCTATTGCGCCCATAGTTACCGATTATCTGTCCTTAAAGAACGCCCTTATTTCGGACGATGACAAAGCTGCCGCCAGTTCAGGGAAAAAGCTGTTAGCTACCCTGAATAAAGTGGACATGAAAGCCGTTCCTGCCGATAAGCACAAAAAGTACATGGACATAGCGGACGATGCTAAAGAACACGCAGAACATATCGGGGAAAATGTCGGCAACATCCACCACCAGCGGGAACATTTGGCCTCGCTTGGCGAAGATTTGAAAGACCTGATTGATTTGTTCGGTACATCGCAAACATTGTATCAGGACCATTGCCCGATGTTCAATGACGGTAAGGGTGCTGTTTGGTTCAGCGAAAACAAGGAAATCAAAAACCCTTACTACGGTTCTAAAATGCTGACCTGCGGTAAGGTGGGAAAAACAATTAACAGCAAATAAAATTCAGGGTTATGGAAAATATGCAAAACAGTCACCATGCGGGTCATTCCTCGGAGCATGGCACGCACAATACAAAACATGCTTCGGCCATGTACAAACGCTTTGCGGTGATGGCTGTAGCCATGTTCGCAGTGATGTATTTTATCATGTACGCCATGATTGACGGGTGGCAGAACCTGATACCCAATATCAACAATTTGTACATGACCCTGCTGATGACTTCGGCAATGCTGCTTATCGAATTAGCGATAATGAAAGTAATGTACCCCAACAGGAAGATGAATTGGGCGATAGCCATCATCTCGGTTGCTGTTGGCATCTTTTCATGGTTTGGTATCAGGGAACAAATCAATGTCGGGGACAAGCAGTTTGCAAAGGGTATGATACCCCATCACGCAGCAGCCATATTGATGTCCGAAAAGGCACACCTGACCGACCCGGAACTGATAGAGCTGCAAAAAAATATACTTAAAACCCAAGCGGAAGAAATTGAACTAATGAAGCGCAAGCTAAAAGAGTTTGAAGAAAGTAAATAATAAAATTTAAAAAAACAAGTTTGGACATGAACAAAATAATAATTGGCTTTATTTCCTTATTAACCCTGCTATTCACCGCTTGCGGTCAGGCGGGGTCAAATAAGGATGAAGCGGAACAGCAGCATTCGCAGGCAACTCCGGAAAGCAACGGACATACTACCCAAATAGGTGAATTGGTTCCATCGGATGAAGTCTGCATGGTCAACGATGCCTATATGGGCAAAAGGCAGTTTGACGTAAAATTTGATGGTAAAACCTATTACGGATGTTGCGAAATGTGTAAGGAACGTATTCCAAAAGATGCGACCGTGCGGATGGCGATAGACCCCTATTCCCATAAGCAGGTAGACAAAGCTAATGCGGTGATTGCTGTGACAGGAAATAACGGTGAAGTTTCTTATTTTGAAAACAAGGAGAATTATGCCAAGTATGTGAAAAAACAGTAGACACAAAAAGATGAAGCCACAATAAAATAATTATGACCATAAAGAAGAAAATCATATTGGGGCTGGCTGTCGTCCTGATTGCCATACAGTTCTTTCAGCCCTTACGGAACCAGGCGGTTGAAGTGCCAGCCACCCATATCGAAAGGGTGTACACCGTACCCCAAAATGTAAAGGCTATCCTTGTTCAGTCCTGTTATGACTGCCATAGCAACAATACCCATTATCCGTGGTACAGCCGTATCCAGCCCGGCGCATGGTACATGGCAGAGCATATAAAAAAGGGGAAAGAGGAACTCAACTTTAGCGAATTTGGCGACTATTCTGTCCGCAGGCAGCGAAACAAGTTCAGGGCTATGGCCGGGCAGGTTAAGGACGGGGAAATGCCGTTGTCATCATACACACTAATTCATCGCAATG
The DNA here is from genome assembly GCF_900129385.1 of Chryseobacterium takakiae. GTDB lineage: Bacteria > Bacteroidota > Bacteroidia > Flavobacteriales > Weeksellaceae > Chryseobacterium > Chryseobacterium takakiae. The sequence continues at coordinate 52,815 of NZ_FQVO01000016.1, forward strand.
CAGTATTGTCACCGGAGGATAAGCAGGTTTTGATAGCGTGGTTTAGCACAATGGAAGACAGCATTAAATAAAATTTTTCAAATCATGAACAGATATAATAAAATACCTATAAGAATTTTGCAAACAGTGCTGATACTGCTTTGCACGCAAACGCTGTTTGCACAGAGAGTGGTGCATTACGAGCTGTATGTAAAAGATACGCTTGTCAACTATGCAGGTAAGCAAAAAAGGGCAATTGCCGTAAACGGGCAAATCCCCATGCCCACCCTTACCTTTACCGAGGGCGACACTGCCGAAATAGTGGTGCACAACCAATTGAAAGAAAGCACATCACTTCACTGGCATGGTGTGTTCCTGCCCAATAAAGAAGACGGTGTGCCCTGGCTTACACAAAAACCCATCGCACCGGGCACAACCTACACCTACCGTTTTCCGATTATCCAGCATGGTACGCACTGGTACCATTCCCACTCAGGATTGCAGGAGCAGATTGGCATGTACGGAAGTTTTATCATGAAGAAAAGAAGCGATGATAAGACATTCAGAAAAGGAATTGACGATTTGCCGACCGTTCCAATTATATTAAGTGAGTGGACAAATCTTAACCCCGATAATATCAACCGTATGCTACACAATGCAAATGATTGGGCGGCCATTAAGAAAGGCGCAACACAATCATATGTTGAAGCTATTAAGGAGGGAAAATTAGGGGTAAAGGTAAAAAACGAGTGGAAGCGGATGCTGGCGATGGATGTCAGTGACGTTTACTATGATAAAATCCTAATAAATGGTAGCCATAGCACCGATTTGAAAACAATTGATGGTAAAAAGCTAAAAGCAGGCGACAAAGTCAGATTGCGTGTTTCCAATGGAGGGGCGTCTTCATATTTCTGGCTACGGTATGCTGGAGGAAAAATTACAGTAGTAGCGAATGATGGGAATGATGTTGAGCCTGTAGAGGTGGACAGGTTAATCATTGCCGTTTCTGAAACTTACGATATTGTAGTGACTATCCCTCAAGATGGTTTGGCTTACGAGTTCTTAGCAACAACCGAAGACAGGACACAATCTGCGAGTTACTTTATAGGTGATGGGGTCAAACAGCTTATTTCTCCACTCCCACGATTGAAGTATTTCGAGGGGATGAAGATGATGAACGATATGATGAAAATGAATGGCGATTTGGACGATATGGGCATGAAGATGAGCCTTAACCAAATGGACATGAATGTAGTGATGTATCCCGAAATTACCGGAGATGCAACAAAAAAAGCAGACCACAGTAAGCATGAGGGTATGGATATGGATAACGACGCTAACCGTTACAACGCTAATGCCTTGGGAGACATCAAAACATTAAATTATGCTATGTTGCAATCACCTTATAACACCTCTCTTCCAAATGATGCGCCTGTAAAAGAGTTGAAATTCACACTTACTGGCAACATGAACCGCTATGTATGGAGCATGGATAATAAAATACTTTCGGAAACTGACAAAATACCTGTAAAAAAAGGAGAAATTCTACGGATTACCATTTATAATAATTCAATGATGCGGCATCCAATGCATCTTCACGGATTTGATTTCAGGGTGATAAACGGAAAAGGCGAAAAATCGCCGCTTAAAAATGTGTTGGATATCATGCCTATGGAAACAGATACCATTGAGTTTTTAGCAAATGAGGAAGGTGATTGGTTCTTTCATTGCCATATATTATATCACATGATGGCGGGAATGAACAGGGTCTTTGAAGTTGGAGACTACAATAACCCCTATCTACCCGACAAGGCAAAAGCCTATAAAGAATTGCAAAGAGAAAGTAATATGCCTCATTTTATGGCACAAAACGATTTTGCAACCAATGGTAATGATGGAGAAGCTATGCTAATGAATGCACGCTACCAATTAGGAACAGAATGGCGTTTAGGCTATAATAGTATGCACGGTTATGAAGTAGAAACCCATTTAGGTAGATACATTGGAAAGATGCAATGGTTCATGCCCTTTGTAGGTTTTGATTACCGCTACCGTAAAATGGGAGAAGATGAACACGAAAAGAACATATTTGGACAAACCAACAAGAAAGACACCCGCAGGGCGTTCAGTTTAGGGTTTATGTATACGTTACCTATGCTGGTCAATTTTCAGGCAGAAGTATATCATGATGGAATTGTGAGATTGCAGTTAATGCGTGAAGATATACCAATTTCAAAAAGACTAAGAGGTGGTTTTATGGTGAATACCGACTTAGAGTATATGGGAGAACTTAGGTATATCATTAATAAGAATATAGGTATACGTACCCACTATGATAGCGATATGGGCTTTGGTGTGGGGCTGGCATTGACTTATTAAAATTAAATAACTAAGGGTTGTAAACTGCATAACCGTAAAAAAATATCGGTAAAAAAAAGGAGGTGATGCAGGTGTAATTCGCAAAGACTAACCTGCATCATACTACAACCCTTTAAAGTATGCAACAAAAATCTATCTATCGTTCCATCATCAATACGGTAGAGGTTGAATTTTTTTAAGCAGTAATTGCATCATAAGCTAATACGAACAGTGTTAGCTTTTCTGTATTAACCAATAATATATTACATCAAAATGAAGCGAATGGATAAATTTTACAATGAAACATATCTTAAATTGGAAACTGCAATCCAGGAACTGGAGATTGAAACCGACTGCCCCATAAAAAGAATTGAAGCCGTTATACACCATATCATACAAAGCCTTGCCGACTTAAAGGACTTTGTACTGATAAATGACTTTAAGAATATGGAAGAAGAAATCCATTTTTTCAAGTATCAGAAACCTGTTATTGTTTCAAAGCTCATCTACTACAATGCCATCTATAAAATCGAAACAAGAAGACCCTACGGGAACAAGCGTACCAAGAAATATTTTACCAAAGAACTGAAAAAGCTAAAAAGGTTCTTTGAAAACAACCTTGATTTTTACAAGTATTACCGCAGCAATAATTCTTTCGTTGACGAAAAATTCTTTGTGCGTGGCAAGCACGATATAAGGCTGTGGTTAGACACATTTTATTTTGAAGTAGACCATCGTTTTTCTACTTCACACGATTATAAGGTTGCCAAGATTATTGCCAATGACCTGATACAAGTTTATTTGGAAGACAGGCTCAATAACATCAATGTGAAAAGGGGTTCGGACAATTCATTGAAATGGACGGCAAGTAAAACGGCACTGACGGAACTCATATATGCACTGTACTCCCACGGTGTATTTAACAATGGGAATACAGACATAAAATTGATAGCTAAAACTTTTGAAGAAGCCTTTAATATTGAGTTAGGCGATTTTTACCACACGTTTATGGAACTGAAAGCCCGTAAGATAAACCGAACCAAATTCCTTGACAGCCTCTGTGAAGCCCTAATAAAAAAAATGGACGAAAAGGACGAAAAGTAACGACTATTATAATACGCCACGAGGTGAATGAACGCCTTTTGTCCGTATAATGCTTTCCTGCACCTTTGGGGCTTCATTCTGCTTTTCTGCCTGCTCCGAAGCATCTTGTTTGGTTTCCGGCGTAATAGATAGCTGTATCTTTCTTTCTACGGCAGCCAGTTCCGTTTTAAGCTCACTCAATCGACTTTCCTTAGCCCAAGTACCGTTAACCACTTCCTGAAGTATCGGCAGGTCTTTTTGTATTTCAGCGATTTTCTCCTGCTCCTGCTTCACAAAGCCCGGCAGTTTTTCCAAAGCCCTTAAAAAATTCATTGCGGCGGTTTCGGGGTCTTTTGCCATCAGACCGTTATTGTAGGTGTACTTGATATTGCCCTCGCCAGTTATAAAAAATCTATTGACCCTTTCGAGTGTTGAATTATCCTTTGGAAGTTCTGATTTAACCAATAATTGAAACCCGTAGAGGTTGCCTATTTCACGATAGTCGCCTGCCGTGCGGGCTTTGTTCGCTATCTCGTTCAGTTTTGCGCCTATTTGTTTCGGATTTGCATTGGGCGGCAAGCCATCTAACAGCACAGGGTTTTCGATTGTACCGTCCGAACGCTTTTGCAGGCGTTGCTGTAAGTTTTCCCAGTCGGTACTCATCCGGCTCAAACGGGATTGAGTGCTTTGCAACATTTCCATATAATCCTGTACCTTAAATTTGGCACTGGATTTAGAGCGGTTGAACGCCTGCTTTTCGCTTTCCAGTCCGGCAATCTGTTTTTCCAGTTTGGCTTTATCCAACAGGTCTGTATTTCCTGACAGGATTGCCACATATTCCGAAAAGTTCATTCCCGATTTTTCGTCCATACTTCCCTCGTCAATCGTTCTTTTGGTCAGGTTGTTAGTCTTTAACTGGTCGATGAAAAGCTGCTTATTATACAGCAGGTTGAATTTGTAACTGTCCAACGATTTTTCAACTGCATAGATAATCACAGCAACTTTATTATCGGCAAAGAATTTGGCAATCTCATTGCCTTTTCTGATTGCCCGCCCGTCCCTTTGGGCAAGGTCAGACGGTCGCCACGGTGTATCTAAATGATGAACGGCAACAGCTCTTTTATGTGCGTTTACGCCAGTTCCGAGCATACTTGTAGAACCGAACAGTACACGGATTTTGCCCTCGTTCATTCCGTTGATAAGTTCCTTACGTTGCTTATCATTTTTCGCTTCCTGAATAAACCTTACTTCGTGCGCAGGTATGCCGTGGTCCTCCACGAGTTTGCGTTTTATTTCGGAGTACACGTTCCATTCGCCGGGCTTGTAGGTTCCCAAATCGGAGAAAACGAACTGCGTTCCTTTCTGTGCGTTGAACTGGTTGTAATACTTGGCGATATTTACCGCACAATGCGAAGCCTTGTTGTCGGGATGGTCGTCGTATATACCACTTACCATACGCATATCGAGCGACATCTTACGGGCATAGTCCGTCGCAATGAGCATCTTTGCTTTTTGTTCCCTTTGCGATAATGGTTCTCTACCGAGCAAAGTAGCATCGCCCGTTTTGGCAAACTGCATCAGGCTTTGGATAAAGGCTTCTTGGTCGGGCGTTGGCGGTATGTTGTACAATACCTCGTTCTTAGTGGGGCGGTCAATACCAATATCCTTAGCCGTTCTGTAATCCGTGATTTCAGAATAGAACTGTGCCAGTTCCGGCACTTTGATAAAGTAGCGGAAACGCTCTTTTGCTACAATATTGTTAGCTACCGAAAATTCATAATCGGTCGTTTTCCGTGCATAGATAGCTGCCCACGCATCAAAGGAATGAATACCCTGTTTTTCCAATGCACGGGGGCGCAGGTATTTAAACAGCAGGTACAATTCCGTTAATGAATTGCTGATGGTTGTACCCGAAAGAAAGGTTGCACCCATATCCGCATTGGTACGCTCTTGAATGGTGCGGATTGCAAACAGCAGGTTCAGTGCCTTTTGGCTGCCGTCCACGTTCCCCAGTCCGGCAACCCGTGTATGACGGGTGTTGAACATCAGGTTTTTGAACTGGTGGCTTTCGTCCACAAACAAATGGTCTATGCCCATCATCTTAAAGTCCACAATATCATCCTTACGGTTTTCAATATCGTGTTGCAGCGTTTTCAGCTTTACTTCAAGATTTTCTTTCCGCTTGATTACCCCGGCGAGCATTCCCCTTGTCACTTCCTTGCCCTGCGATTTCAGGGCATCGAGATTGCGCTCTACGCTGTCCAGTTCTATTTCGAGGATTTCCTTTTGTATTTCGGGCGATTGCGGTATCATTCCGAACTGGTCGTGCGTAAGTATCACGCAATCCCAATCATTATTTTTAATATCCCCGAAAATCCGCAGGCGTTTTTTCGGCGTAAAATCATCAATACCCGGATAAAGGATTTTGGCGTGTGGATAGGCTTTACGGTAGTCTTCGGCAATGGCAGGTATATTTGCTTTCAGCCCGATAATCATCGGCTTATGGGCTAATCCCAAACGCTTCATTTCCTGCGCTGCGGTACACATTATCAGCGTTTTTCCTGCGCCTACTTCGTGGTCGCAGATAGCACCGTTGTTCAGCTTTATCATCCAAACGGTGTCCTTTTGACTTGAATACAGGTCTTCAATGCCTGCTCCCTTGCGGTCTAATCCCGGAAATTCCTGATGGCTTCCGTCATAGTTTGGGCGAACGAAACAATTAAAGGTATCGTTGTACTGGTCGGTCAGCCTGTTTTTAAACTCATCGTTCTGTGCGTGTAGCCAGTCGGTAAAGGCGGTACGGATTTCGTCAATCTTGGTGTTCGCCATTTGTATGGCTTCCATATCCCGTACTTTAACCTCTTGGTCGCCAACCATTACTTTTTTGGTAATATCAGGCGTGGTATTGACAAGGGCGTGTTTAAGCAGGGCAATACCGTCAAACGTGCGGCTTTCCGCTTTGACCGCATATTTTTCCCAAATGTGCATATTGCCCTGATGACACTTTACGGAAAAGTCGTCGGAGCTTTCGGAGTAATGAACCAGTACATCCGCATCGAACAAATGCGAAGCGAAACGGGCATAAATTCCGGTAGGTATCCACCGTTCGCCGAGGTTAAAATCCAGTTCCTCAAATTCGATACGTTTTGGTCGGGCTTCCTCTAAAGCGGTAAGGCTTTCTTTGGCTTCGGTATCATCGGGATAGTTTTCGAGATAGGCTCTTACTTCATCTGCTTTCTCCACCACGTTGCCTGCAATCCAACGTTCGGCTATTTCATATTCCTGTTGTAGCGGATTGTAGAACAACCGCCCGTGCAGGGCTTCTTTCAGGGTATCGGCAGGCAGGCTGCTGATTTCGGACATAAAGTCCAAATCCACATTTCCGTATTTGTTCAGGGAGGCAGCTAAAGCCTCTTCGGGATTGTCGGTTGCTAACGTGGTAGTAGAGAAACTGACCGGACGGCTGAAAATATCCGCTTTATGGATTATGCCGCCAATGACACGCTCCAGATAGGGGATTTCTTTACCTGCACTGTCTGTTTTTATCAGCTTGGCATTGTCGGCAGTATTGAGATTGCCGTATTTTTTGGTAAAGGCATCGTACAGCAGGTTCAGGGTTTCCCGTTCTTCCCTGTGTTCGGTCTGTTTTTCAGCTTCTTTTTGGTACAGGTTGATATAACTGTCCCTTACGGCTATGTAGGCTTCGGCTCTTGCTTTCTGTGCCGACGGCAATTGCAATGGATGAAAGATAGCTTTTTTGTCTTCCTTATCCACCTCTTGCAAATAGCCGACCCAACCGTTATCCACCACAAGGCAATCATTCCGGTGGAATAATTGCAGTTCGCCGCTATACGGAGCAGGTTCAGGAACGGTGTTAATATCGGTAACGGGAATGGCAGTCTTATCAGACTGGCCATTGCCGTTTATTTGTGAAAACAGGTCGCCGATGGCTTCCTGTTTTTTGCTGTTTACTTGGCTTTTTCCATTGGTAGCACCATTGGATTTTAGCGGTGTATAAGGTTGCTGCCTGGCACTGCTGAACAGGTCGGGTTGACGACCTATTGTGCCTCTTCTTTTATTACTACTTTGCCTTTTGTTTTGGGTAGTTCTTTTAGGTGGAGCAAGCACCATTACAGGCTCACCCGCACTTTCAAACAGGTCAAAAATGCTTAGTTGTTTTAGTTCCTGTGGGCTTTCCTGATGGACTACCGGAGTGGTTATAAGCTGCGGTTTTTGCTGAACGATTGCAGGGTCTATGACCGGAGGTGTAACCTTTGGTTCAATCGGAATTTGTATCATAGGCTCATCATTGCGTTCGCCTTTGTATAAATTCAAATTCAGATGGTTCCCAAAATCTTCGGAAAGCATTTGTTTCAAATCTTTAGCAATACCCTCAACACCGTCTTTATGCGTATAGATTAAGGCAGGTTGACCGTATGGGTCGGTATCTAATTTTTGGTCGGTATGGATAATTCTTGTACCGTCCTGAAAGAGCGCATTGCCCGGCGTATTGTATTCGGTTGGCTTGCTTTGGCAAAACAGATCTTCCCTGTCGGTCAGATTTTGTTTTGCCGTATTTTTTTGCAGGATAATCAGGTCGCTGCCCACTTCCGTACCTGCATATTCGGTAAACAGATTGTTGGGCAGTCTTACAACCGAAACCAAATTATTATCCTGCATCAACGCCCTGCGTATGGGTTCGTTCTTAGGGCTATTCAGAATGCCCTGCGAAGTGATGTAAGCCAACAAACCACCCTCACGGAGCATATCAGCACCTTTCAGAAAAAAGTAATTGTGTATGCTTCGGGCAGCCTGTTCCTTTGCGCTGTTTCTGCTGCGTGAATAAGAAAGGTCAAATACAGAAGTATCGCCGAACGGTATATTACTGGCGATTATATCATAGTTGTTTTGTTCCCTTTCGGGAATTTCCTCAAAACCGTTGATACGGATATTGCTTTCGGGGTAAAGCTGCTTTAAAATCTTGCCTGTAAGCAAGTCTTTTTCATAAGCGGTAACACTGGCTTTCTGATTTTCCGAAAAGGATTGGATGAATGAACCGATACCTGCGGAGGGTTCGAGGAATTTATCAATGTGCAGACCATTATCCCGCAAGGCAGATGAAATGGCATCTATAACCTTTGGCGGGGTATAAAAAGCCGTCAGCACGGAACTTTTCATACTGTCCACATACCTGCGGTATTGCTTATCGTCTTGGGAATTGTCTTTGAGGAGTTGGTGGAGTTCCTGCGTGAGTGGAAAAAGGTCGTGTTCTGTTTTTCTCCAATGATTGATGTCTATTTCGTTTTCTACGGCGTTCAGAACGAACTTAAGACCGCCAAATCCGCTGTATCGCATCATTAGCAGTCTTTCTCCTACGGTGGCTTGCCGTTTCTCCTTTTCCAGTTTAAAAACAATTCGCAGGGCATCAATATTCTGTTGGAGATGGAACCGCTTACTGAAGCCCATTTTCCTCAATCCATATTGAGATGGTTCCGGTCAGTTCGGTATAGAGTAAATCAAACTCATTTCCGTTGGCGAAATCATCAGTTAATTCATATCCTGCGAAAACAGGCTCACAAACGGGAAACATTTTAAGGGCGAACGGTCGCAGTTCCTCGTCTGCCATTATGGTATCAAATTCATTGCATACCACTTTGAAAACCGTGTCGAACTTGGAGAAGTGCAAGCCCTCAAAAAGTATGTAGTTGGCTATTTCGTCGCATTGCTCAACGGCGTTTCCCGAACGGAAAGCACTCTCATAAGCATTGGCAGCCCACGAAGACCGTTGGTCAATAAATTTTTGGTCGTGTGCCTTTTCGGGAAAGCTGCTGTTAAATAATTCTTGCAGTCGTAATCTGAAATACGACAGGTCTTTTTGCTGTACATCCATACTTATTTTGATTAGAATTTTACTTAAATCCTAAAATTATAAGCAGGAGCAAATGCCTTTGATAATGTTGCAGCGTTTGGCTTTGAAAGGCAGGATTTGGCGATTTACAATAGAAAATTGAACTGATTATTTATACAGAATTGGTGCTTGGCTATATGTTTTTTCACAAACTACTTTTGTGGTTTAAATATTTATCGTAATATTGCGATATATTATTACAAATAAGATGGGCGTAACAAAAACAGAAATATTTACAGAACAGCAAAACAGCTTGGCAACCACTTTAAAGGCACTGGCTCATCCTGCCCGTATAGCTATCCTGCAATACATCATCAAGCAGAATGCTTGCATTTGTAATGACTTAGTGGAAGAATTAGGATTGGCGCAGGCTACGATTTCACAACATTTAAAAGAGCTTAAAAACATTGGTATCATCAAAGGCAATATAGAAGGGACAAGTGTGTGCTACTGTATTGATGAAAATGTTTGGCAGCAGATTAAAAAGGAACTCAATGCTTTCTTTATAGATAATGTAGAGGTTGATAAATGCTGTTAAGCATTTTTTTTAAGCACATTAATCGCAATAAAGCAATATAACAATTAAATAAAAAAATAATGAAAATATCAAACATCAAAGAAATCTTACCAGCATTGGATAATGTTGAATTTCAATTAGAGAACGGAACATTTGTACCCGAACACTTTCACGTTACCGAGATAGGTGTTATTACAAAACACTTCATTGATTGTGGCGGAACAATTAGAAACGAAAAAGTTGTCAATTTCCAATTATGGAATGCCAACGATTTTGAACACCGATTAAAGCCAACAAAGCTATTAAACATCATTAAGCTATCCGAAGAAAAGTTGGGTATTGAAGATGCCGAAATAGAAGTAGAATACCAAAGCGAAACGGTTGGTAAATACGATTTGAATTTTAACGGAAACCATTTTGTACTGAAAAACAAGCAAACAGCTTGCCTGGCAAGTGATGCTTGCGGTATTCCTGCCGAAAAGCAAAAGGTAAAATTATCAGAGCTGAATAATGCTTGCTGTACACCAAATTCGGGATGTTGCTAAACACTAAAAACAAAATGCGATGTATCAAAAACTAATCGAAATCATTAACAACAAAATTGATGTACAAAGCATCAGCGAAGAACGTAAAGCCGTATTACAACCGCTGATTGATTTTATACAGCAAAAAGTAAACGACAGGCAGGATATAAATATCAATTTCATCTGTACCCACAATTCCCGAAGAAGCCATTTATCACAGGTTTGGGCACAGGTAGCGTCAGCACATTTTAATATACCAAATGTACATTGTTATTCGGGCGGTACGGAAGAAACGTCACTATTTCCGAAAGTTGCAGAAACATTGACTAATCAGGGGTTTAACATTTTCAAAATCGCAGATACTAATAACCCTGTATATGCCATAAAATACAGCGATAATGCTTTGCCTGTTATCGGCTTTTCAAAAAAGTACGATAGTCCTTTCAACCCAGTATCAGCATTTACAGCCATTATGACCTGTTCACAGGCAGACGGTGGATGTCCATTTATTGCAGGTGCAGAAAAAAGGATACCTATCACATTTGAAGACCCTAAAATTTCAGACAATACACCGGAGCAATCACAGGTATATGCAGAAAGAAGTTTACAGATAGCAACGGAAATGTTTTATGTTTTTTCAAAAGTCAGTCAATAACCAATGCAACCAAAACTAAAATTTCTTGACCGTTACCTTACCTTATGGATATTCCTTGCAATGGCAGCAGGTATAGGTTTAGGGTATTTCTTTCCGGGAATATCAAAAATTACAAATGCTTTATCCGTAGGCACTACAAACGTTCCTTTGGCAATAGGTCTGATACTGATGATGTACCCGCCATTGGCAAAAGTGGATTATTCATTATTGCCCCAAGCATTTAAGGATAAAAAAGTAATCGGCATATCCTTATTGCTCAATTGGGTTACCGGTACAATATTGATGTTCGGATTAGCCGTTTTGTTTTTACGTAATGAACCCGATTATATGACAGGCTTGATATTGATAGGTTTGGCAAGATGTATCGCAATGGTAATCGTATGGAGCGATTTAGCTAAAGCAAACAGAGAATACACAGCTATGTTAGTTGCATTAAACAGCATCTTTCAGATAATTTCTTATAGCTTCTTAGTTTGGTTATTCATTAATGTATTACCAAGCAAATTAGGAGTAGCCAATTTCAATGTAAGCGTATCAATGAAAGACATAACCGAAAGCGTATTAATATACTTAGGCATTCCTTTCTTAGCAGGTTTTATAAGCCGTTACGCATTGGTAAAGTCAAAAGGAATAGAATGGTATAACAGGAAATTTGTACCTCGAATATCGCCCATTACATTATATGCTTTACTGTTTACAATCGTATTAATGTTCAGTCTGAAAGGCGATAAAATATTAGAACTGCCAATGGATGTAGTAAAAGTAGCCATACCGTTAATCATCTATTTTGTACTAATGTTTTTTGTCAGCTTCTTTATCAATAAATCTTTAAACGTTCCTTACGACAAAAACGCATCCATCGCATTTACAGCCACAGGAAACAATTTTGAATTGGCAATAGCCGTAGCAATAGCGGTTTTCGGTATTCATTCTCCACAGGCATTTGTGGGCGTTATAGGACCGTTGGTAGAAGTACCTGTACTGATACTGTTGGTAAAAGCAAGTTTATGGCTAAAGAAGAAATATTACTAAAGGTTATTTAAGAACGTATTAGAGCATTTTGAAGCATAAAAAAACTAAAAATGAACCTCCGATAATTCGGAGGTTCATTTTTTACGGCTTGTTCAATATTTGAAGCATCCTGCCGACTTCAATATCCATTCTTTAAAAAGCAAACCATTTTTTGCCCAGGTCTTTGAGCGATGCCCCTATATGGTAGAGTTCTGTATGGTCAATAATCAAAAAACGGTCGTGGGCGTCGGAAAACACTTCAATTTCTATCGGAGGATATTGGCTATTGTAGCGTTGTAAGTCTAACCGTAACTGATTGCTGATACTTTTGGTAAGGATTGTAGCGGTTACATTAGTCTTACGCTTACCCAACAAGGTAAGCACCGTATCATCCACATAATTATCAAGCAGGATAACAGAGCTTTTGGCACTACGGATAATATCGGAAACAAAGGCGTAGGCATCAAAAATCTGCCCGTTGTAGAAAATGCCTTTTTCGCTGTGCAGCTTGTCGCTTTCCAAAGCCTTAAAAATCTCTTCAACTTTTTGGTCGGCTTCCAGTTGCTTTAACTCGATATTGTCCAAACGATGAAACAAAGAAGCGTTGCTGATGAGCATACGCCGCATTTCTACAAAGGCTTCCATTATTTCCACACTCATTTTAACGGCTATATCAGAACGAAGTATGGCAGATGCCATTGCAACGCCTTGTTCCGTAAAAGCATAGGGCAAATAACGTCTGCCGCCGTAATTTAAACTTGAGGTTCCAATTTGGAACCTCAAGTTTTCAACTTCCTCTTCGGTCAGTTGAAAGCAGAATGATACAGGAAAACGCTTAATATTTCTTTTAACAGCTTTGTTCAGGTTCTTTGTTTCTACCTGATATAAGGCAGCGAGGTCGCTATCCAACATTACCTGTTTGCCCCAGATAGTATAAATCAGGTTCCTGATTTCTTTGGGTACGATTGACGGTTTATTTTCCATTGCGTTTACTGCTTTTGTTTTTTTCAAACTCAAAGGAACTTTCAGCGTTTTCTTTCAGAATGATGTAAGCATCGAATTTCTTTCCGGCTTTGCTTGTCATTCCTTTGATAAGAGAGGTTTTGCCTTTATTGACAAGGTTTGTTACATTTTCGATACTGATTTGTACACCGCAGACGGTGCGGAACTGTACCCAGTTACAAGCCTCATCAGGGCATTTCACAATCTTGTCACGGATAATAAGCTGCTGACTTTTGCATTTCGGGCAGGTTAGTTTGGGTTGGTTGGTGCTTGCAATAGAGGTTTGTAGCAATTCATCGGTAATAGATTTGGCATAGGTTTCCATTTCCTTTTGGAATGTTCCGGCATCCGCTTCGTTATTTTCTATTTTCTGTAACGCCAATTCCCATTCGGCAGTCATTGCCACGTCTGCAATTTTCCGGTCTTTTACAAGCCCGTACACCTGCAATCCTTTTTCCGTAGGGATTAAAGAACGTTTATCCCGTTGGATATAATTACGGGTAAACAGGGTTTCGATAATGGCGGCTCTTGTTGCAGGAGTACCGATGACGATATTTTTGAGGGCTTTGCGTTCTTCTTCGTTCTCAATTTCTTTCCCTGCGGTTTCCATAGCCGACAAAAGCCCGGCTTCGGTGTAAAGCACTGGTGGTTTGGTCTGCTTTTCCAAAACTGCGGCTTCCTTTATGGCAAGTTCGTCGCCTTTATGCAGTTCAGGTAATTCCTGAACTGGCTCTTCGCCGTCATCGGTAAAACTTCCTTTTATGGAACGCCAACCCGCTTCCTGAATTTTACAGCCTTTTGCCGTAAAGTCGTAATGCAATACCTGTAATGATACATCGGTTATTTCTTTGACACAGGCTTGCGATATGGCTTCAAGCAAGCGAAGCGCAATCATATTGTAAATCTTGTTTTCGTCTGCATTAAGTACGGACGGTACTTTGTCCGTAATCAACAAACCGTGATGGTCCGTTACACGGAGGTCATTCACGATACGTTTGTTGAACCGTCCCCATTTGATTTTGGTAAGGGCTTGCTTGCAATCCTCACGATTTTGCAATGCCCGCACGAGGTTTGGAATTTCTGCCCACATATCTTCAGGGATGTATTTGCTCCCGGTACGTGGGTACGTGATAAACTTCTTTTCGTACAGGCTTTGCGCAATATTGAGCGTTGCTTCAGCAGATAATTTCAGCCTTTTGTTGGCTTCCTTTTGTAAGCCTGTCAGGTCGAAAAGCAAGGGCGGTTGTTCTGTAACGCTTTTGGTTTCTACTGATGTAAAGGTTGCCGTTGCGCCACGCTGAATAGCTTTAAGGGTATCATCAGCAAGTTGCTTTTCGTCCCATTTGGTTGCGGAAATACTTTTGAAATCAACCTGGGCTTTGTTGTGCGTTAATTGTATCTGCCAGTATTTCTTTACCGTGAAATTCTTATTGTCGAGGTAACGTTTGCATATCAAAGCCAGTGTGGGCGTTTGCACTCTTCCAAGCGAATAGATACCATTGCCTGCGGCAATGCTCAATGCCTGTGTAGCATTGATGCCTACAAGCCAGTCGGCACGGCTTCTGCCTTGCGCTGCCTGATACAGTCCGTCAAATGCTGCCCCGTCTTTTAGGTTGTTGAAGCCTTGCTTTATTGCCTTTTCGGTAAGCGAACTTATCCAAAGGCGTTCAAAAGGTTTGTTGCATTTCAGGTATTCATAAATGTACCTGAAAATGAGTTCGCCCTCACGACCTGCATCGGTAGCAACGATGATGCTGTTGCTTTGCTTAAAAAGCTGCTCAATGACTTTCAGTTGCTTTAATGCGCCAGTATCGGCGGTGTACCCTTTGTCTTTTTTGACCTTGCGGACGGTCAATAAAAACGGGTTGGGCAATATCGGCAGGGATGCTTTATCAAATCCCGAAATGCCGTAATCTTCGGGCATTCCCAGTCCTATTAAATGACCGAATGCCCACGTAACAAAATAGCCGTTACCTGTCAGGTAGCCATCCTTTTTATCGGATGCTCCCACAAGTCCGGCTATTTCCCTTGCTACGCTTGGTTTTTCTGCAATGATTGTTTTCATACTGTATTACATTTTTCTGCCTTTGGATTTTTCAGGCTTGTTATCCTGTTGCTCCTGCTGCTTCTCGTTTTTCGGTCTTTGCTGCCCGGACTTCAAAGGCTCTTGGACGTTCTTGGTCGCTTCGTTGGTTTTACCCTCCGAATTGACGGCAGTTTGTGTTTTATGAGTTTCGGCAGGTTCTACCCGTGCTTTGTACTGACCGGGAAACTCAAAATTGGTCTTTCCGGTATCTTTGTCGAACGTGATATAACCCTTATACGGTTGGTCTTTTTTGTCTTTCAGTTCAACGTATATGGTTTGTCCGGCTTTGAACTTGTTGTACTGCTCATCATCCAGTTCTTTGCCCCTGAAAGTTCTTGGAGCTTCTTGCGGTTGGCTTTGCTGATTGCTTTGTTGGGTATTCTGTTGGTTCGTTTGCGCCTGCTGATTGTTGTTGCTTCTGTCAAACAGGAACTCAACATACCGTTTGTCCGCATTGAATTGTACAGTTGCCGAAAACTCCGTTCCTTTCGAGGAAATCATACCCTCTAAATAGAGCGGTTTGCCCTCCATCAGCGTTTGTTTTTGTTCGTCATTCAGCTTTACGCCCTTAATTTCATCGGGAATTTTTATAAACTCCGTGCGCAGTGCAACCACGTCATTGGTCAGCCTGTCAATACTTATAATGGACGGCATCAGGTCGCCTGTTTTGGAGTTTACCAAATTGACGACACGCCCCATATTACCCGTTTCGAGCAGGTTTTTCTTGTCTTCGTCCGTAAACTTGTGACCGAAAAATTCAAAGTGGAGGTTAGGTTCTCTTTTGATACCGTGTATTGCCACGATAACATTGCCGTCTTCCGCTTGCTGTAAAGACAGGCGGGCATCCGTGCGGAGGATAGAGCCCCCGAGGTTGATACCTATCGGTAAAAGCTCATTGGTTTTATAACCTCGTAACAAAGGGTCGAGCAGGTTCCTTTTTTCAAGATACTCTTTGCTCAATCCGAGGTTTTTCATTGTGTCCCAATCAATCTGCTCCGGCTTGTAGCGATATTCGCTTGTTTCCGTTGTTGTTTGTGCTGTTGCCATATTATTTTGATTTTCTTGTTTTTTATCGGGTTGGGGTTCTGCTTTCACTTCGTGTTCTTTCAGCACTTTTTCGCCCTGTGGAGTGGGCTTATCTACGTGCTTTTGTAATTCCTCTGCTTTTTCAGCAGCAACCGAGGCAGGCACTTTGAAGAAAGTAAAGTTTGTAGGGTTCTTTAACTGGCTGAAAAAATTGGAAAAGAAGTTGGAAAAGAAATCACCGCTTTTATCCACACGCATAAACTGGTTTTGATTTTTCTTCGTGGGGTCAACGGTTTCCATTTTCCCGTTTTCGTCTATACTCTTTACTGCCTGGATTTTCATTTTCTCTTTATCCAGTACGAGTAAGATGTCCGAAAGCTGTTCGGGCATTTCCTGTTTATTAGTTGTTTCTTCGCTCATAATCTGAAAATTTCAAAATTTCACGATCGAATGTAAAGGAAGCCTTCACTGATTTGCTTTATGTGGCACTCAAAGGCAGCGTTTGTCACTTATTGGCATCCAGTTTAGGTAACGGAGGGTTAAAACTTTCCCTGATGAACTGATGCACATCGGATAGCTTGTAATACAGTTTTCCGCTAATGGTATAATAAGGGAGCTTACCTATGGAGCGATACCGTTGCAGGGAACGGTTACTGATTTTCAGCATTTGCAATAAATCCTGATTATCCAGTAACTCTTCGCCGTCTATGCTGTTGCGCTTCTTTTGTAAATCGTCTATGTGGTTGCCAAGAATGTCCATCCTGTCCATTATGCGTTCCATCCACGCCACAAATTCCATTTTGTCGATATTCATACGGGTACGCTTTTAATGATTACCTGATTTCAGCTTTCTGCCTTTCTCGATATAGCTTTTGCCTTTCGCCATAAGCTGCTCCACATATTCATCGGTCGTCTGCACGGCGTTAGCGTTGAGCATTTCCTTGATAGCACCAATCGTATAGTAATACTGCCCGTACATTTTTGAAAAAGCTATCTGCCCGTTGGTGCGCATACGCCACAACGTTTTTTCGCTGATGTGGAGATACTGGCAGACTTCGTGGTTGTTGAGCCATAAGCTATCGTAGCTTGTATCTTCCAGTTTGAGGATATATTCGCTAATGGCTTTCAACCGTTCGTTGAGGTGCTTCCACACTTCTTCGTCAACTGTTATAATGTTCATTGCACTATTGTTTAATATTCACAGTACAAAATTCAGAAGTGTGGCAGTGTTTGTCTGCCAATGCGTACCCATTGGTTTGGCACTTTTTTTCAAATTTTTTGCAATGAGAAAAACCCTTGTTTAATAAGGGTTTTAGCGTGTTTCGGTTATTTTGCAGTAGCCTTTTGCCCATATATGCCAATTGGCATATATGGGCAAAGAAAAAGCAGTACATTTTGTGTACTGCTTTCAAACACCCGTGCTGATGTTGCTAAAGGTCTTTATCCATATACTCTTCGAGGGAAATTTTGAGCTGGTCTAAAAACACCGTTCGGGAGCCTGCCCTTGTTTTCATTCGGTGGAAAGAATGATGTATATCGTTCAAGGGCGTTCGGAAGAGGATTTGGAAAATCAATGCTAATTTCCTGATGCCTATTTTCCCGTATGCAATAGATTTGGAAACATACAGGGCGTAAATCAATTCTATCAGTGCATTTTGCGAGTTCGTCCACGAAATGTCTTTGTTTCCATCACCGTTTATTGAAATGGTATCGGGATTTTTTTCAGGGTTTATTTTGGTAAGCAAGAAAGTATAAAGTAATTCATTGGCTATAATATGGGCAACTTTGTTATCGTAATAAGTAGAAAAGCTAAGGTCAATTTCAAATACACTACTTTTTAGACCATCGTGGTAATTGATTTTTCCGAGCCTGAAATAACTGTGGTCACGGTCAGTTCTGCCTGCACGATAGTACCTGTAAAAATCCTCATTGGATATGCTTTCCTTGTATTCGGATTTCAGAATTTTCAGTTGGTTTTCAAAATAACTTTGGTGTATTCTCCCTGCACTTACGGGGCAGGTAGTTTCAATGCGGAATACCTTATTGTAATAAATAAGTTTTCCTAAAATCTGCGGTTTGATTTTCTTGAAAAAATTGATTTCCTGCCGTTCGTCCTTAAATCCGGTCTGCAAGACTTTCATCTTTATAGTAAACAGCATTTCCTTTAAGAATAAGGTCATTTGGTAAGCCTCATCCGCAGTTTGCATCATTTGAGAAGATAGCATATCTTCCTGACGCTGAATTTCCGATAATATTTTGTTCAACACGATTTCCATAGCTTAGATTTTTAGAGATTAACACCATACGTTTCGGATTTACATTTTTGTTTATTTGTCAAAACTTGGAAATAATATCGGAACCAATATCACAGGTTGCCCCCATATTGGGGAAGATTTATTTTATAACGCCTTATGATGTATATTGGAAAAAGCAGAAAAAAGGGTTAAGCACGCTACGGCTTAACCCTTTTTTTTATTAAATTTGCGGTAATGATTTACAAGGTAATCAGATGAAAGTGAGTGCAGTAAGCACCATTACTAAATCGTTACCGATAGCACTTTCGGTTCTTGTAAACTACTCTTTATTAGCCACTTTGGGCTATATTAATCTTTTTTTAGAAAAAAAACCGCCTCAGTTGTGAGACGGCTTCTTTATAAAGTTGTACTGTTATGCGCCCCGGCTTGAACGGAGCTCTTTTTGCGCAACGAAGTGAAGCAAAAAAGCGGGAGTGGAAGACGGAAAAAGGCGCCCGAATCTAAAACGGTTTATTGAATTCAAATAATTGTTACCTTTACTATTATAAATCCCAGGTATGAATACCATACAATCTATTTCCCATTTTCACAGGCTTTTATCACTGCCGGAACCGAAACATCCGATGGTAAGCGTTATTAACCTTTCAGAAAGTATTTTTATCGAAGATGAAGTCTGGAAAGGCTTTGTGAGTCATTATTATTGTGTAGCCCTGAAACGGAATGCAACCGGAAAAATAAAATACGGACAACAGCATTATGATTATGATAAAGGGGTACTGAGTTTTACGGCGCCCAACCAGGTTCAGCATCTCGATCTAGAGACGATGGATTGCCAAAATACAGGCTATCTGCTTATTTTTCACGAAGATTTCCTGCTGAAACATTCCCTTGCGAAAACGATTTCTTCCTACGGATTTTTTTCTTACGCCGTTAATGAAGCGTTGCACCTGTCTGAAGACGAGGAAAATGATCTGCTTGAAATATTATTTAAAATTGATAAAGAATGTCAGCATATTGATCATCATACCCAGGAAATTATTTTATCACAAATAGAGTTATTGCTGAATTATTCCAAACGATTTTATGAAAGGCAGTTTATTACCCGAAAAAGCGGGAACCATCATCTTTTGGCAAAATTTGAAGCGTATCTGAATGATTATTTTAACAACAATTCTATTGAAAAGGAGTTGCTTACCGTTCAGCAAATTGCAGAAGCTATGAATCTTTCGCCCAACTATTTAAGCGATCTTCTGCGGGTTCATACCGGACAGAATACGCAGCAGCATATCCACGAAAAGCTTATTAATAAAGCAAAGGAGAAACTTTCAACAACAGATTTATCAGTAAGTGAAATTGCTTATGAGCTGGGATTTGAACATGCACAGTCATTCAGCACGCTTTTCAAAAAGAAAACGAAGATGTCACCGCTGGAGTTCCGGCATTCTTTTAACTAAAAACGTCTTCGCGGATATTATTTTTATGATTTTTTCCCCAATCCGAAAGGGCCATGATCACCGGCTTAAGTGTTTTGCTATAATCGGTTGAAATGTATTCCACGATCACGGGAGTCTGTTCCGCATGGACCACTCTTTTTACAAACCCATTCAGTTCAAGATCTTTAAGCTCATTAGAAAGAACTCTCGCCGAAATACCCGAAATTTTTCTCTGCAGCTCATTGAATCTGATATTACCACTTTCCTGCAGAACAATAATAATTTTAAGCTTCCATTTCCCGCCAATTACATAAATGGCATCTTCCACAGAAGAAAGATGTCCGCTACATTCTTCAACCGTAATGTGATTGTCCAAAAGAACATTGTTTTCCATAATTTCAAATTTTAACTAACCGAAAGGTTACTGCTAACCTTTTGTTTACTACTAACTTTTGATAAGCAAATGTAGATAATTTTGCTGAAGAATTTTAAAATTTAAAAAATGAAAAACATACTTCACATTATTTCAAGTCCGAGAATGGAAGCTTCAGCCAGTAGAAAATTGGGAAATGCGGTTATTGAAAAAATTCAGGAAAGGTATCCGGATGCAGTGGTAACAGAGCGGGATCTTACGAAAAAGCCGGTTCCTATTTTGGAAGAAGCCCATATCAATACTTTTTTTACGCCGACAGAGAACTATTCTCCCGAACAGGCAGAAATTAATGAGTATTCAGCCGGGCTGATTGCCGAACTGCAACAAGCCGATATTATTGTTGTTGATTCTCCGATGTACAACTTTTCAGTTCCGGCATCTCTTAGAGCCTATTTTGATTTTACTTCCAGAGCAGGATATACTTTTAAATATGATGAAAACGGACCAAAAGGTTTATTGAATAACAAAAAATTATACATTGCTTTCACCTCAGGAAATATCTATTCTGAAGGGCCTTACCAGATTTATGATTCCAATGTTCCGTACGTTAAAAATATTTTTGGTTTTTATGGTGTTACCAATGTGAGTGTGTTCCGTGCAGAAGGGTTGTCGATTCCTGGAATTCAGGAAACCGCCCTGGAAAAAGCAATTGAAAGAATTACCATTGATTAATTACAGCTATAAAGTTAGAAAAATGAAGGGTTTTCAAATTTGAAAACCCTTCATTTTAATGTTTGGCTAAAGCCTATTTGATTACTGTACATAAAAGCCGGCTAAAGCTGCTCCTATTGATATCGCTCTATTTTATATTTATCATTCAACTTCAAAAAGCAGACGTTCCCCAAATTTTTGTTCATTAATAGTACCGTTTTCGTAAACCAGATTTCCGTTGACAAAAGTGTGGGTTACCTTAGAATGGAAATTCATTCCTTCCAAAGGACTCCAGCCGCATTTGTAAAGGATATTCTCTTTTTCAACCGTCCAGTTTTCGTTTAAATCAACCAAAACAAGATCCGCTTTAAAGCCTTCTTTGATGAAGCCTCTTTTTTCAATTCTGAATAAAATCGCCGGATTATGAGCCATTTTTTCAACAATTCTTTCTAAAGAAATTTTTCCGTTCTTATAATTTTCCAGCATCACGACCAAAGAATGCTGAACCAAAGGCGCTCCCGAAGGACATTTTGTATAGATATTTTGTTTTTCTTCCAAGGTGTGTGGTGCATGGTCCGTTGCAATCACATCAATCCTGTCATCAAGTAAGGCTTCCCAAAGCCCGTCTTTGTCATGCTGGGTTTTTACTGCCGGATTCCATTTGATAAGAGAGCCTCTTGTTTCATAATCTTCGTTGGTGAAAGTAAGATGATGAACACAAACTTCTGCTGTGATTTTTTTATCTTTTAACGGAATGTCATTTCTGAAAAGTTCCAGCTCTTTCGCCGTAGACAAATGAAAGACGTGTAGCCTCGCTCCTGTTTTTTTTGCCAGCTCAATTGCTTTTGAAGAAGATTTGTAGCAAGCTTCTTCACTTCGGATCAGATGATGGAATTTCACAGGAATGTCTTCGCCGTATTCATCCATATACTTTTGAGTATTCGCTCTGATCGTTGCTTCGTCTTCACAGTGAACGGCAATCAGCATTTTTGTATTGCTGAAAATATTTTCCAGGGTTTCCGGATTATCCACCAGCATATTTCCTGTTGATGAGCCTAAAAATAACTTAATCCCCGGAACATTTTTTGGATTGGTTTTTAAAATTTCTTCCAGGTTATCATTCGTTCCTCCCATCATAAAACCGTAGTTGGCAAAAGATTTATGGGATGCAATTTCATATTTATCCGCTAATAATTCTTGGGTTACAGCATTCGGAACCGTATTAGGCTGCTCTATAAAACTGGTAGTTCCACCTGCAATGGCTGCGCGGGATTCACTTTCAATATCCCCTTTATGCGTAAGCCCCGGCTCACGGAAATGCACCTGATCATCAATAACTCCGGGTAAAAGATATTTTCCTGAACCGTCAATCACCCGATCTGCTTCTTCGGAAATATTCGTGTCTATTTTAGAAATCATATCGTTTTCGATGAGAAGATCGCCTGTAAGGATTTTTCCTTCGTTAACGATTTTTACATTTTTAATTAAGGTTTTCATTTACTTTTAGAAATTAGAGATGAAATTTGACGATCAACTTTGTCAAAGTTCGGAACTTTGACAAAGTTTTCCAAAATTAAGGTTTATCCGCGAATTTTTACCCCGCCAACAACAAATCAATTTCTAAATATTTACATTTGCATAAAAATTTCAGATTTTGAAGAAGCTTCTCAACGAAACGATTATCTATGGAATCGGGGCCATTATGCCGAGGATCATTGTCGTACTGCTGAATTATCTCTTTATTAAAAATATTGACAACAGCGCTTTTGCCATTTTCACCAATCTTTATGCGTTGATTTCATTTGTTAATATTGTTTTATCCTTCGGTTTTGAAACCGCATACTTCAGATTTTCATCAGATAAAAATAACGAACAAAAGGTTTTCAATACATCATTCTGGTTTTTAACAGGCTTATCAACCGGGTTTTTGATATTGGTACTGCTGTTCAACCAGCCTATTGCGAATGTTTTCGGGTATTCGGAAACACCGGAATTCATCAGATGGTTTGCCTGGATTGCATTCTTTGATAATATTCTTGTAATTCCGCTCGCGTGGTTCAGGTTTCACAACAGGCCGATAAAATATACGGCCGTAAGAGTCATTCAGGCCGTTTTCCAGAGTGCTTTTGCGATTGCTTTATTTCTTTATATTCCACAGGAATTCAGTTTGAAATTAGGTTTAAAAGAAAAAGTTTCTTACCCTTTTTACAGTAATCTGGCAGCCAGCTTTTTGGGTGTAGTATTGGTTTTACCGGTTATCCTGAAGGTGAAGCTGCAGTTTTCAAAGGAGCTGTTCTTTCAGATGCTCAAATATTCGTGGCCAATCATGATTGCCGGATTGGCTTTTATGGTGAATGAAAACTTTGATAAGTTCATCCAGAAATTCATTATTGATGACGGAGATGCAGGAGCCTACGGAGGATGTTATAAAATGGCCGTTTTGATGACGCTATTCGTTACGGCATACCGAATGGGAATTGAACCTTTTTTCTTCAAACAGATGAACAATGAAAACGCTAAAAAGACATACGCCAAAGTAACCGAATATTTCTCGTTTTTTGCTTCTGTAGTGGCTCTGGGAATTATTGCCAATGTTTCATGGCTTAAGCTTTTACTCGTTCCTAACAGTTCTTACTGGATTGCCTTGGATATTATTCCAATTATCGTCATCGCAAATCTTTTTTTCGGAATCTATTACAATCTTTCTACGTGGTACAAAGTAACTGACAGAACGAGAGTAGGAACCTATATTTCCTGGATAGGAGCCATTATAACGATTGCCTTAAATCTTTTTTTACTAAGGCAATATGGCTTCATGGTTTCAGCATGGATCACACTGGCCGCTTACTTTACCATGATGGTCTTATCTTATTTTTTAGGGCAGAAATACTATCCTATTCCGTACCGAATGAAAAAAATTTCTTTTTTCGTAATCCTTTTGGCAGTTTTCAGCTATATTATTGTAGAATTTTTTGATTACAACCTCTGGATCGGAAATGTATTTTTCCTAGCTTATGCAGGAATTTTGATCTACTCTGAAAAGGATATGCTTCTCTCAAGGATCAAAAAGTAATTTGGTCTTTAATTTGCTGCGTATGGTTTCTGTTTTACATAATCTTTAAAACTCAGAAATTCTATCACAAACAAATGTTTTATTGTTATCTTTATAAAAATTAAATAACCTAATAAAAAAACATACTAATATAATTTATGAAAATTATCGTTCCTATGGCTGGACGTGGTTCCAGATTACGCCCACATACCCTTACCGTTCCGAAGCCTTTGATTCCGATTGCCGGAAAACCTATTGTCCAAAGGCTGGTAGAAGATATCGCCAAAGTTGCAGGGGAAGAAATTGAAGAAGTAGCTTTCATCATCGGAGACTTTGGTCCTGAAATTGAAAAATCTCTTCTTCAGATTGCTGAAAAACTGGGTGCAAAAGGAAGCATTTATTACCAAAATGACCCTCTTGGTACGGCTCATGCCATTAAATGCGCAGAACAATCAATGAGCGGAGATGTGGTAATCGCATTTGCCGACACACTTTTCCGTGCAGATTTTATCTTAGATAAAAACTCGGATGGTGTAATCTGGGTAAAAAGCGTGGAAGACCCTTCTGCTTTCGGGGTTGTAAAACTGGACAACTACGGATTTATTACAGATTTTGTTGAAAAGCCGCAGACTTTTGTTTCAGACCTGGCCATTATCGGGATTTACTATTTCAACAGTGCCGAAAAATTGATGGATGAGATTAATTACCTGATGGATAATGACATCAAAAACGGCGGAGAATACCAGTTGACTACTGCTCTGGAAAACCTTCGTGCAAAAGGAGCGAAATTTACCTTAGGTAAAGTAAACGACTGGATGGATTGCGGAAATAAAAATGCTACCGTAGAAACCAACAGCAAAATCCTTGCTTACGAAAAGGAAGCAATGGCACAATATCCGGCTTCGGCGCAAATCGAAAATTCACTGATTATTCCGCCATGCTTTATCGGTGAAAATGTAAAAATCTCCAACTCAAAAGTGGGTCCCGGAGTTTCATTAGGAAACAATACAGTCGTTGTTAATTCTAATATTGAGAATTCCCTGATTCAGGAAAATACGCAGATTAATCACGGAAACCTGTCAAATTCTATGATTGGGAATTCTGCACAGTATTTCGGGGTATCAAGAGAAATTTCTTTAGGAGATTATTCCGTCCTTGATTTCTTATCGAAATAATCAATCAAAATAAATAATTCAACGGAAATAAGTATCTTCAGACCACACAAAATGTTTTGTGTGGTTTGGCGTTAATATTGCAACGTAATTTTTATAAATTGAAAGGTAAATACATGAAAAACTGGATCATTCTACTCTTATTGGTTTTTGCCGTAACATCCTGTAAAACGAGAAATGCAGGCAGAAAAAACAATAAAAATATAAAAACCGACAGCACGTTTGTACTGGAAACTGACCAAAATCCGAAAGATGCGAATGAACCCATCAGAAATAAACTTCCTTTTTTCGAACATGTAATTCCTCCGCCACAGTTTGAGCAGATTAAAATCAGCAGTAAGGTAAATGTAGAAACCGGAAGTTTTATCCCAACCCTTGATGCTACAATATATATTGAAAAGGACAAAAAGGTATGGATGAATCTTCAGGCGTTTATCATTACTGTAGCCCGGGGAATCGCTACTCCGGAAGGAATAAAGGGACAGGATAAAACAAGCAAAACGTATATTGACTCCGATTTCGATTATCTTAATAACCTTCTCAATGTTAATTTCATTGACTACAAATCTTTAGAAAAAATTCTACTGGGGCGAACTTTCGTTAAAATTAATGACTCGCAGTTTACCCTTACCCAAAATTCCCAGGGATTTAAAATGGCATCCAACGTAAATCAGAAAATAGAGACCGAAGGAAGAACAAGAGAATATAAAATTGTCCTTGATTACGATACCAATTATGATCTCTTGAACGTTAATCTTAAAGACGTTTTATCTCCTGATGAACTTAATGTTTCCTACAGTAATTGGGAAGAAATTAATGGAATCAGATTGCCTAAAAGTGTTAAAATAATTATAAAAGGCTCAAAAAACAGTCAGATTTTACTGGAAAATACGAAATTTGACTTTTCGAGGATGGATACACCTTATTCTGTACCATCCAGTTATAAGAAAATTGAGATTAAATGATTAGAAAATTTAGCTTTTTAATAGGTATTTTACTGTTCGCACTGCACTATGGACAAAGTGGTAAAAAAGAACAGTTGCAAAAACAAAATGCTGAACTTAAAAAACAAATTGCTCAGATAAATACAGATTTAGCAAAAACAAGAAATGAATCGAAACTTTCTATAGCTTATCTTGAAAATGTCAATAAAAAATTGATGTTGAGAGAAAAGGTTTATAACAATACTCAGAAAGAAAAAAGATTTATTGAAGATGAAATTTACCTTCGTCAGCTTGAAATTAACCGCCAAAACAGAGAGCTTAAAATCCTAAGGGAAAATTATGCAAAAGTTCTGGTAAATGCTTATAAAAATAAAGGAGTCCAAAATAAAGTAACTTTTATCCTTTCTGCTAAAAACCTTGGTGAAGCAATAAGAAGGGTTCAATATTTAAAACAATATTCTGATTATCAAGACAAAAAAGCTGCTGAAATCACCAACGCTGCAGCTAAAATCAAAAAATCTATTGCCCAGAAACAGAATTCTGTAAAAGAAAAAGCTAATCTTCTGGTCAATCAGCAGAAAGATTTAACAACCATTAATGCAGAAAGAGCTCAAAAAGAACAGCTGGTAGCAGAATTTAAGAAAAACGAATCCAAACTTACCTCAGAGCTCAGACAAAAGCAGGCGCAATCCAAAGCACTGGAAGGACAGATCAGATCAATTATCGCTGAGGAGATAAGAATTGCCAAAGCTGAAGAAGAGGCAAGAAAAAAAGCCGAAGCTGAAAAAATCCGCCTTGCCAAAATTGCTGCCGAAAGAGAAAAAGCCAGAATTGAAGCTGAAAATAAAGCCCGTGCAGAAGCTCTTGAAAAAGAAAGACGGGCAGCAGAAGCTGAAGCAAGAAAAGCATCTGAACTTGCTGCAAAAAGAGCAGAAGAAGAAAGAAAACGAAATGAAGATGCTGCGAGATCAGAAGCTACGGCAAGAGATGAAGCCAGAAAAATAGCTGCTAAAAAAGCGTCCGATGAAGCAGCTGCAAAAGCAAAAGAAGCTTCCGATAAACTGGCTGCGGCAAGAGCCGCAGAAGCAGCCCTGGCAAAAAAGAAAGAGGATGATAAAAAAGCTGCGGAAACAAAAGCAATGACCAATTATGGTGTAAC
This sequence comes from Chryseobacterium takakiae, assembly GCF_900129385.1. Lineage (GTDB taxonomy): Bacteria > Bacteroidota > Bacteroidia > Flavobacteriales > Weeksellaceae > Chryseobacterium > Chryseobacterium takakiae. The sequence continues at coordinate 80,063 of NZ_FQVO01000016.1, forward strand.
AACTGTTGCAGGAAGCAATTTTGCAGATAATAGAGGAAGATTAGGCTATCCGGCTGATAAAATAGGACAGATTACCCACCGATTCGGAAGACACCCTCACCCGGTATTTAAAAATATTGACGAAGAAAACAACGGTATTAAAATTTCGGTACCTTCCGGAACACGGGCAAAATCAGTATTTCCAGGAACTGTTTCTTCAGTATTGGCAAATAGTGACGGAACAAAAACCGTTATCCTGAAGCACGGGAATTATTTTACCATCTATTCCAATCTGGGAAGTGTGAGCGTTTCCAAAGGTCAGCAGGTTTCTGCAGGAACTCCGGTAGGAGTAATAGGCCAGGATTTTGACGGAACATATACCCTTGATTTTCAGGTATGGAACGGAAGCACACCTGTTGATCCTTTAGGTTGGGTTTCTTATTAAAAAAGATTAACTTTGTAAAAAATTTAGCAATGAATACATTAACAATATTGTCATTATCTTGGCAACACATCCTGATCGTAGCCATCATTCTTCTGTTACTTTTCGGAGGTAAAAAAATCCCTGAATTAATGAGAGGAGTTGGTTCCGGCATTAAAGAGTTTAAAGATGCGGTGAAGGAAGAAGATAAGCCTGGTTCTGAAAACAAAACCACAAACAATAATTCTTCCAGCAACTAAAAATTCTATAATCAATGAATTTTACAGAGACCGCATGGAAAGTCTTCAACAAATCTATTGAAGATTATCACGTGTATGATGACGTTAATACTCTAATTAATAATCCGTTCGAAAAAGACACTTTGGAACGAATTTTGTATGCAAAAAACTGGATTGATACCGTTCAATGGCATTTGGAAGATATAATTAGAGATGAAAATATTGATCCGGCTGAAGCGCTTCAACTTAAAAGAGCGATAGATGCATCCAATCAGAAAAGAACTGATCTGGTAGAATTTATAGACAGCTGGTTTCTTAAAAAATATGAAAGTGTAATTCCTAAACCTGAAGCAAAGATCAATACTGAAACTATCGCATGGGCGGTAGACAGATTGTCAATTCTCGCACTTAAGGTTTATCATATGTCGTTAGAGGCAAACAGAGATTCGGCTTCCGAAGAACACAGAGCCAATTGCCAGGCAAAATTAGATGTTCTTCTTACACAGCATGAAGATCTTTCAACTTCTATTAATCAGTTGCTTACTGATATTGAGAACGGTGACGTTAAGATAAAAGTGTACAAACAAATGAAAATGTACAATGATGAAAGTCTTAACCCAGTCCTGTATCAAAAGGGGCAACAAAAATGAAACGATTACTTTTTTTTGGGGTATTACTAATTATAACATCTTGTGCAACGGAAAAACAAAATTTTTCTCCGTTGTCTACTGGCTTTTATAGCGAAACCAAAGGATCAGATTCTGACAAAGGAACTAAAAACAGCATTGATATTAATGTAAAAAGTAACGTAAATGCTTCCGAAATTTCAAACCTGATCACTACTTTTCCCAAATTTAAAAATACAGCTTTAAACAACGAAATCATTACTTTGAAGTACAGCCTGCAAAACTATCTTTATGCGATAGATGCAGATAATCTGAGCGGGAAAAATAAAGCTTTAAAAGACTTTGAAAAATCTTATAAAAAAGTTCAGAAACTTAGAACAACTCTTAACAAGGATGATAATGAAATCCTGAACCGGTATCTCGTAAGGTTAAAAACTAATGTTTCTGCAATCGAAGATTATATTAAAGCAAATTAAATTAACTAAGGGTATCAATGATTAAAATTCAGGCGGAGTCCAATGTTCCTACGGAATACGGTACTTTCCGAATGATTGCTTTATCCGAAAACGAGAATGACTGGATGCCTCACATGGCTATCATAGCAGAGAAAACAGATTTTTCAAAACCTGTAAATGTGCGTTTCCATTCAGAATGTATTACCGGAGAAGTTTTCCATTCAAAAAAATGCGAATGTGGGCAGCAGTTGGATGCAGCCATGAAATATATCCATGAAAATGGAGGAGTTATTATCTACCTTCGCCAGGAAGGCAGAAATATCGGAATTATTAATAAATTAAAAGCATATTCTTTACAGGAAAAAGGGTTTGATACTGTAGAAGCGAATCTGAAGCTGGGGCTTCCCGCAGACGACAGAAACTTTGGAGTTGCTATTGAAATTCTTAATTTACTGGATATAAAAGACATTAATCTTCTTACCAATAATCCTGAAAAGGTAAAATATGTAGAAGAAAGCAATATTCATCTTAGCTCAAGGATTCCGTTACAAATTCCCGCCAATGAGATCAGCAGAGCATATCTCCAGACAAAAAAAGATTATTTTGGTCATTTGTTAGATGACAATGATAAATAAAAGCAAAGAAGCCGTCTCATTTCACGAGTCGGCTTCATTTTTTGATATTATTGTTATTCAAATTATTTTGGAAATTTTCTTTGCGATCATTGAAAATGGC
>NZ_FQVO01000015.1 GCF_900129385.1 Chryseobacterium takakiae
TCTGATTTAGATACCTTCATAACGGTACATTCTGACATTGCAACCGCATTCACTGGATATTTTTCATCAATAAACAGGAGTAATTCGCATACACTCTCACCAGTAGAATGAATACCTTGAATAAGTTCTTTGCCATCTTCACTTAAATGGTTTAGTTTGATATGTCCTGAAATTATTTGATAATAATACTTTGGTATTTGCTGTTCTTGAAATATATAATCGTTTGTTTTAAAAGTAATAATTTCGCCTCCGTAAGAGTTAAGTAAATCATGATTAACGAGCATAGAACAGTGTTTATTTTACTTTAAAATTAGCAAATTTAGATAAATACTTTATGAAGTATTACATTGCTAACTTATAAACAGCTATAAGAAAAATGATATTATAATACTCTAAATTGAATAGGATCCAATCCGTCGAACTTAAGAATTGCGATATTTTCAATTCATTATATAATTTATCACCCTATGTAGAATATTGTGTCTAAATTAGTATTATAATATTTTTTAAATTTGCTTTTTTCCAGCTGTATAATTTATAAAGATAAACAATAATGTATGGATAAAAGTCCTTGGTAATATAGACAGCTATTATTTCAAGCTATTATTAAATAAATAAATCGCTTAGAATATAATCGTCAGCTGGGAGAAAAAATACAATTTCAAGTATGACAAAAAATATCATAAAACAATTTTAATTAGATTTAGCGAGATTAATTAACATATTTAAGTATGAAGGATATAAAAATTATTGTTTGTGATGATAATCAGGACAATATGGACATCCTAAAAATTCTTCTTGAGTTAGGAGGATATAGTGTAATTACAGAAAATGATAGTACTTTGCTTATGCAAAGAATTAAGGAAGAATGTCCTGATATTCTGATATTGGACTTATGGATGCCGAACCTATGTGGTGATGAAATCATTAAAATTATACGTTCAGATGTTAATCTAAAAGAATTACCCATCATTGTAGTTTCTGCAAGCCAGGATGGAGAAAATGTTGCTATAGGGACAGGAGCCGATTATTATCTCGGTAAGCCTTTTGATATTGATATGTTGATTAAAATAATTAAAACAATATCAACTACATTATTATGAAGTCAGATTATACAGTTAGAGTAAGCATATGACTTTATATAATATCTTAAGATGCTATCAGTGAAGAATACCCTGAATCCGTTCCAAAACATCGTCAATATCAAATGGTTTTGCAATAAAATCATCAGGTTGGCAGAGCTCTTTCATTTGAGTTAAATGTGCATGAGCACTCATGATAATGACAGGAATTCCTAAGTTATTCTGATCTTTTTTAACTTCCTGGCATAGATCGATCCCTGACCCGTCAGGAAGCATAACATCAAATAGATAGAGGTCGGGCATTACGGTAACATCTCTGCCAGAAAACTCACCGACAGTTCCAAATGATTTGACTTCATAATTTTCAGAGGATAGAACAATTTCTAAAATTTCCCTAATTGATTCATTATCTTCTACTATATATATTTTTCTCACTTTATAAAATTATTTATGGTCCGTGTACCAGACTAGCGGTAAGTTCTTTAAGATATGCCGCAAATAATTGTTTTATAATAATTACGTTCATTTTATGGATTGAATTTAATTGAAAAAAATTATAAATTCAACCATAATGAAAAAATTATGCTAAACGGTCTATCAACTCTTACAAAGTCATAACTCAATGGTAATGTCATAAAAGTAGTTGTATAATATAAAAAATCTCTTCGAAATAAAGAGATTTATACACACTGCAATTAATATTATGATGAATTGCGTGCTAAAAATACGCCTTTTATTTTTAAAAGTATAGGAATCTAGTCATAAAAATATCGACAAATAAATTGTAATTAGGCAACATAACCAATTCATTTTATGATGTAAGTTAAGTAGTTGATTATAAATAATAAGGAACAATAAAGCAGTAGAAGTATGGCTTATTATTTGATATCAACTTGCGTTCTGAAGATCTAATTTATATTGAGTTAGGATAGAGAGCAGTCTACTTATTAATTATGTAATAGGGAATAAATATGTATGTTATTACTGATCAATTGAAAGAGGATGGATTTAGTACTAACCGCCTCGACTACATTTTTAAAAGAAACAACGGTATTAGAAAGATAAACACCTTAGAGTATTACTCTATTTATATCATTTTAGAAAATGTTAGGATCAATGTTGAGGGTCAGGTCTTAGACATACATGCAGGAAATATGGTATTTGTTGGTCCTCAAAAAAATATTGAATTCAGTAATTGCAATGGCAATAATATCCTTGCTATTGCTTTTTCGTCAAGCTTTTATGAGCGGTCACTAAAGGACAGTTTGCTTTTGAATTCACAAATTTTCTTCAATTACAGATCACAAATTTTTATATCCCCTTTGCTCCATATTGATGAAATGAGGGTAATATTTTTAGACAGGATGGAGCGATTTAAAAACAAAGACAAAACTCTTTATATTTCTGCTGCTCATAATGCGATAGAACGGCTTATCCTCGATGCTTTCTCTCATATTACAGATGAAGATGTGAAAAAGAATGTCCAGTTTGACTATCTATATTACGCTAACAGATTTAAAGTTTTACTACAACGTGATTACAAGGAATTTAAAAAAGTCTCACACTATGCCAACGAGCTGAATATCAGTTCAAGAAAATTAACAGAGATGACTGAATATATATTAGGTAAAACTGCTAAACAGATTATCATCGAAAAAATAGTGGATGAATCCAAAAGACTTTTACAGCATTCTGATTATACAATTTCTCAAATTTCCTATGAATTAGGGTTTACCAATGAAGGTAATTACACCAATTTCTTAAAAAAACATACAGGTAAAAGCCCTTCCATGATACGGTAAATAGATATTTGCCATAAGGTCCTAAGATGGGTTATAAAGATGTTTGAGGCTTCTAATGTTAGAACTCTCTAGCTTTGCACGCTTCTTTCCGTGGCTTTACAACAATATGTTCACTTAGAAGTTTGTAAACTGGAATTCATAAGCATATTATACTGACCTGAAGCTGGAGGTTAAATGTACTTTCGAAATGATACGTGTGGCGATTTCACTACACGAACTTCCATGTTCCACTACAGAGAAACTTTTTTTGCCGATGTACATTTGTAATGTTCAAAAGAGAACAATTAAATAAGAATAAAAAATAAAACAATATCATTATGAAAAAGCAAATTGCCATCGCAGCCTTAACTATCGGAGCATTCGTATTAGGAACCAACACTATTCAGGCTCAGAATACCACCGCAACTACAACGGTAAACATTACCCTGAACGATGTCATCTCCATTGATGCGGGAAGTACTGCAATCGGAAATACGGTTGACTTTAACTATGCTACTGCAGCAGATTATAATTCTGATCAGACGATTACTAAAGCCAACTCTTTAAAAGTTACTTCAACTAAGAATTTCAATGTAAAAGTAAAAGCAGGAGGTGCTAATTTCATGAATGGAACCAATTTGATTCCTGTAAATGTTTTAACCATCAAAGCTTCTGCAGCTGCCGGAACCATGGGAGGTACAAAAAACGCTGTTGTTTTATCTGCAGCTGATCAGACTTTAGTGGCAAATGCTCCGCTTGGAAGTGCCTTGACACTGAATCTGGATTATACTATTCCAGCTGCTAAATCATCTTCTTCTGATATTTTAGGTAAACCGGCCGGAACTTATACGCAAACAGTAACGTATACTGCAACAGCATTATAAATAAATTTTTCATATTAATATTTTGTGATTTGGTGTTCAAAGGCTTCCTACGGGAGGCCTTTGCTCTTATGTATTGATAACAATATAGAGAAAAATCAACATCCGGGAATAATTGTCTATCAGCTGTAATGTAGAACCTATGTTTAGATATTACTATTCATAAAAGGGCGCCATTTTCTATTGAATGGTATTGTACAGGAAAGTCTAATGAAGGGAATAGAAGTGTGAATTATTTGTTTCTATCTCCTTTTATGTCTAAAGTTTAGGAAATTTTTTTAATAAAACCTTATCTTTAAAAATCTCAAAAACGATATTTAAAAAATTTAATAAGCTAAATTAGTAAAGATCTAACCAGAGAATTTATGAAGGGGAAATATAATGGGGGTATTTTACATTAATGGAAATATATACGGGAAATTTTAACCATAAAATATTCTATAAAATTTAAATATCTTTGAAAAGTCAATCTTTGCATACTTCATAACAGGAATTATTTTTCTTTTTATAATTTTATCAATTCTTGAAATTAAAGTTATATAATTAAATATGTCTGTAAGCAAAGCCATAATAAACGACATAAAAAGTATCATTGTAGAGTCAAAGGATAAAGCAATCCGCACTGTTGATCATCATCGCACTATGATGTATTGGCGTATTGGCAAGCGTATTTTTGAGGAGGAACAAGAAGGAAAGCACCGTGCGGATTATGGTAAGTTTTTGACTAAGTATATTTCTGAAGAGTTGGAACCGGAATATGGTAATGGCTTTTCAAAAAGACAAATTGAAATTTTTCGTCAGTTTTACCGCACATTTCCAATTGCGAATACAGTGTATTCGCAATTGAGCTGGAGCCAATACAAAATTCTTATCAGACTTGACAATCAGGACAAAATCGAGTTCTATGTTGCAGAAACAATAAAGAATAATTGGACAGTCCGTCAGTTGGAAAGACAGATTTACAGTAGCTTATACGAACGACTTTTAATAAGTAATAATAAAGAAGGAGTATTAGCAGTAGCAAGAAATGAAAAGCAGCCATCTGAAGCCAAAGAAATCATCAAAGACCCTATGATTTTGGAATTTCTAGGATTAAAGAGGGAGAATTCTTATTACGAAAAAGACTTGGAAAGTGCTATCATTACACATTTGCAAGATTTTTTGTTGGAGTTAGGAAATGGCTTTTCATTCGTAGCAAGACAAAAGAGAATACATCTTGAAGGGGATGAATTCTTCGTAGATTTGGTTTTTTATAATAGATTATTACAGTGCTTTGTCATAATCGAAATTAAAACACGTAAGCTTACACATCAAGATATCGGACAATTGCAGATGTATGTTAATTATTATGACCGCATAGAAAGACTGTCACACGAAAATCCAACTATTGGAATTTTGCTATGTGCTGATAAAAATGATGCCGTTGTAAAATTTACATTACCAGAAGGCGAAAAGCAGATTATTGCTAGTCAATATCAACTCTATTTACCAACAGAAAAACAGTTGTTGGAGGAGTTAAATAAAGAATTAGAAAATTTTGAGGAAAAAGGAGATAAAACACAAATTTAAATTGTGAGATATTCCTCAAGTAACATTAAAAAGTCCCATAAAACGATTTAATATGCCATTCTTATAATAATAATTAAATATCCTCATTTGTGAGGATAAGAAAATACTTTTTTCTAACGATATTATTTAGAACTCCATTAATGACCTTTGTAAAACATAAAACAAATCATTATGGAAGAAAAAAACAATTTAGAAAAAGAGTTTGAAACTAACGAAAACGGTAACAACTCTAATGATTCAAGAGGAGAAAATGAAACTTCAAAAACACAAGAATCAACACCTCCCACAACACATGTAGACCCACCTCCCACAACTTCTCCTGAAGGGGCTGGTGAGATTATTAAACCAATTGGAGGGAGGGAAAGAAATCCTAAAAAAAGATAATTCTTCTTAGAATCTAAAAACTGAGGGTTTTGCTATATTTACATAGTAAAGCCCTTAACAATTTTATATGTACAAGATTTTTGTAATGACAACTATCATTTGCTTTGCTAATGTAAAAAGCCAGCAAAAAAACGTATTAGATAGTTTAATTGCTTTAGCACAATCTAAGACAATACAGGATACAATTAAAGTAGATGCTTTCAATGAGCTCTCTTGGGAATTAAGGAAAACTAATTTTAGTAAAGCAAAATACTATGCTTTAAATGCCTATAAGATTAGTAAAAAAATAAGCTATCCAAAAGGCGTTGTTACAAGCTTGAATAGACTTGGTACCGCTTATATTTTTAATAAACAATTTTCACTTGCCGAAAAAGAATATTTGAAAGTCTTACGCTTAGAAAAGCAATCTGGAAATAAATATGGTATTGGCCGAGCCAACAATCAACTTAGTGAAATATACAGAAATAAAAAAGATTTATCTAAGGCGCTTTCGTATGGATTAGATGCGTTGAATATATTTGGACAGCTTAAACAACTATCATTAGAGGCTTTGGTTTCTAATAATGTAGGACTTATATATCAGAATATGGGATCATATGAACAAGCTAACAAATACCTATTAAAGGGACTTTCACTAAGGGAACAATTGAAAGAGGAAAAAAATATAGCACATAGCTATACGAATTTAGGCATTCTGTATTTAGTAATGAAAAATTATGAAAGCGCTAAAGAATATTTTCTTAAAAGTGAAAATTACTTTATTAAAATCCATGATGATTACGAACTCTCGAAGATCTACAACAATTTAGGAGTTGTATATTTTGAAACCGGAAACAATACTTTATCACATGAGTACTATGATAAAGCAATGAAATTAAAGATTAAATTAGGTTTAAAAGATACAAATTCAGAGATATACAATAATCTTGGTGCTCTTTATTATAAAAAAGGCGATGACCAACAGGCTATTCAGAAGTTTAAAAAAAGTATTGATATACAGAAAAAATATGTTTCTAAAAGTGGGCTTAAAGAAGCGAATATAAATTTAGGACATATTTACTTTCGAAATCAGGAATATGATAAAGCTATAAAATATTATAAAAACACCTTAGAAAGCTCAAAAAACGCACAAAATAAATCAGAGAAATTAAAAGCTTTAGATGGATTGTATCTGGCATATTCTGTGAAACAAGATTATGATTCTGCAATACACTACTCCCAACAGTACAATTCATTAAGAGATAGTTTGGAAACTGACTATAAGAAGGCTGTAGATTATAGAGAAAAGTTTGCGAGAATACAGAAAGAAAATGAACTTTTACAAAGAGATAAGAAAATTTCAATAGTAAATATTAAAAATTTAGAACTTAAAAATCAAAATAATAACATATTGATATACACCTTATCTACCATATTTTCTTTATTCGTATTATTATTTTTTCTTTGGACAAAATGGAAAGTTGAAAGACAAAAGAAAGAAATAGCATTAAAAGATAAAGAATTAGAGGAAAAAAAATTAGAGCAACTAATTAAAAATCAAGAAATCAAATCTTACAATGAAATGTTGAATACACAGGATCAAGAACGTAAGAGAATTTCACAGGATTTACATGACAGGATAGGAAGCATACTATCAGTTGCCAAGGTCTATTACAAATCTGGAGAAGAACAGCTTTTACAAAATAAGAATTTTGATCTTGTGAGTTTCCAGAAAGCAAATGAGTTGATAGATGAAGCTTGCCAAGAAGTCAGAAGGTTATCTTATGAAATGTCCTCTGGTGTACTCACTAAATTCGGATTGCTTTCAGCCGTTGAAGATTTAGTAATTACTATTGAACAAACTAAGAAGATAAAGATAGAATTCATAGCAGGTGATTTAGAAAATAGACTAGAAAACAATATTGAAATCCAAATATATAGAATCATTCAAGAGTTGATGAATAATATTTTAAAGTATGCCGAGTCAAGTCATGTAACTATTCAAATATTAAAGCTTAAAAATAAAGTAAATGTTCAAGTAGAAGACAATGGTATTGGCTTTAACACTAATGAACAATCCAATGGCATGGGGTTACAAAATATAAGGTCTAGAGTCAGCTCATTAGCAGGTGAAATAGATATTGATTCTGTAATTGGACGTGGAACCTATGTGAATATAGAAATACCTATAAATAGTAATATATGATAAAGATTATTATTGCTGATGACCATGAGATAGTTCTTGATGGTTTGGAATTAGTCATTAAGAATGATCCTAATATTGAGATTGTTGGACGTGCACTGACAGGAACGGATGTTATTTCAATAGTTAATACTAAAAATGTAGATATTGTTGTACTTGACATCAACATGCCTATTATGGATGGTATAGAAACAACAAAGTTTCTCAAAAAAAATCATCCTGAAATTAAAATACTTATTCTTAGTATGCATGAGGAAATTAGTTTTATAAGAAGTATCTTCAATGCAGAAGCTAATGGATATATATTGAAAAACAAAGGAAAAGAGGAGTTATTGAGCGCTATATATAGCATTCATAATGGAAAGGACTATTTCTCGGAAGAAGTTACGCAGTCAATTTATGCAACATTAAAATCAAAAGATGTAGTAGGAGAAATTAAACTTACTGAGAAGGAAAAACAGGTTCTTACTTATATTGGGAATGGATACACAGGTCCTGAAATTGCTGATAAGCTAAATATTGCTAAGACTACCTTTGAGACCCATAAAAGAAATCTTATAGAAAAAACGGGTGTTCGGAATTCAAATACTCTTATCAAATTTGCAATTGAAAATGGATATTGTAATCCTATTTAATTTTAAAAGCTGCTTCTCGAGCAGCTTTTTTTATCCTCAAAAGTAAGGATGAAAAATCCTTAAAACTGGGGAAACCAACTGTAATATGGCTATTTAACTTTGCATTGTAATCAAATTATAAAAATATTACAATGTCTTTACAAATAAAATATTCAACAGAAATTGCCAAGGAGCTTGGTAAGATTGCAGTTTATCTGCCAGGTGAAATCATTGAGGTAGGTGATATTATTAAATTTCCATATGGTAAAACCAGTTTTTTAAAAAAAGAAGCTCCACTTGGTACTTTTACAAAAATTTCTTCTCTCAAAAATCTTGATGTTAAGTATTCTGAAGATGATAGTTTAGGAAATAAACATAGTTACAAATTTTCGAGTAAAAACTCTGTCAAGAGTATTACATCAGCAAATTCACAGATTGAAGTTGTAGATGAATTACCGAGTGCATATGGTGAAATAACATTACAATTTACATCGGAAGGTTCTATTTACTTCCATGCTCTTGAGTGCTACAAGAAGCAAATCGGTGACATCACAAAACTTGAAAATGAAATCATTTCAAAAAGTAAGGTTCTAATATGGGATAATACTTATCTCGTAACTTCTGTAACCTATGCATCAAATGCTTTAATAATGCAGTCAAGATCAAAAAACTCTGAAATTACTTTAGCAGGAAACATCAATGGATTAAAAACACAAGGAATCGACATTGGGGTTTCCTCAGAATTAAATATTAAGAATCAGAATGGAGATTTTTTTATAAAAGATTGGTCACAGAATGTTAGTGTTTTTATGGAATTAATGAAGTTTGAAAAAGAAACATTCCAAGTTATCAACAAAAATTTTAGCCCAAAAGAATCTAGAGACAGATTGATTCCTGTCCAAGTAAATAGTTTAATTATATAAGTTAAAAAAATGTTCTACACAAAAAGTTATTTGAGAGATCTCTCAAGAACCGGAAGAAAGGGTACAAAAACCTTTTCTGCAACAGTAAATGAAAGTAAAAATAGTATGTCCTTTGACATTTTCTTGTCTCATAGCTATCGAGATAAGGAGTATATAGAAGGTTTATTTTTAGAATTATCATCAAAAGGATTCAAGGTTTATGTGGACTGGATAGTTGACTCACATCTTGACAGAAAAAATGTAGATAAGAAGACTGTTGCCTTAATACGAAACAGAATGAAGCAGTCAAAATCTCTAATTTATGCAACTTCCGAAAATGCTTCAACATCAAAGTGGATGCCTTGGGAATTAGGCTATATGGATGGAGAAACTAGCAGATGTGCCATTCTTCCAATTACAGATTATGAAAACTCTTCGTTTGAAGGTCAAGAATTTTTATCTGTTTATCCGTATGTCACAAAAGAATCTGTAAAAGGTCTTGTAACAGGAAATATTTCTACAGAAGAAATATTATGGTTAAATGAAAACTCGAGGAGCTATCAAAGTTTAAAAGAATGGTTAAGATAAGAAATGAACAAAAATTACAAATTATTTAAATACTAAATATAATGAGAAGAAGGAGAGCAAAAGCTGTTGTTGTAGGTGTCAATTATTATAAATCCGATAATGTTAAAAATCTTTTTGGGTGTGTAAGTGACGCGTATGAAGTAAAAACCGTATTAGAAAGAGATGCCGATGGAACAAAAAATTTTGATGTAGTATTAGAAACTGCTGTAGATGAAAATTCAGCCATTGATCGAAGAAAGTTAAAAGATCTTATTTTAGATGTATTCAATGAAGATAATCCAGAAATAGCGTTATTCTACTTTTCAGGTCATGGCTATTTAGAAGATTCCGGAGGCTATCTTGTAACTTCTGACTGTGAAGACGGAGATCAAGGACTTTCCATGACAGAAATCTTAGGATATGCTACTGCTTCAAAAGCTTTAAATAAAATTATAATTTTAGATTGTTGTCATAGTGGCAAGATGGGTAGTCCTGGTGCTGAAACATCTGTTACAATCTGTGAAGGGATGACTATATTGACTGCTTCTACAGATAAACAATATGCATCAGAAATTGACGGATCAGGCTTATTTACTAAACTTTTTGTTGATGCATTAATGGGTGGGGCAGCTAATATTTTAGGAAATATTACACCAGGTAGCGTATATGCCCATATCGATCAATCTTTAGGCGAATTTGGACAGCGTCCAATGTTTCGAACCAATGTAAAAACATTTATTAGTTTACGAGAAGTAAATCCTTCCGTTTCACTTTCTGATTTGAGGAGAATCACTGAACTTTTCCCAGCTAGAGAAGAGCATTTATTAGATCCTTCTTATGAACCGACCAGTGATAATGCAGATAAAAATAATTGCGAAAAATTTGAAATTATGCAAAGTTATAACAGAGTTGGGCTCGTAGTTCCAATTGATTCGGATCACATGTATTATGCTGCCATAAATTCCAAATCTTGTAAACTTACAGCATTAGGTGAACATTATTGGAACCTTGTAAAAAATGATAGAATTTAAATTAATATATAAACTAAAATAATATGAAAATTATTTTAAACACAGATTCTGTAGAAGAACTGAATCAGGATATCAGAAATAAAATCTCAAAAGATCTTAAAACTTGGGAAAAGAAAACTGACGGTAATGGGTATACATTGTATTATCATTCAACAAAATCAGGTCAGTGGGATGATGAATTATTTGTGAAGCCCTTTTTAAATATTGAAAAGAAACAAATTAAGTTTTGTATCACTAAATCTGATGGCGAAATAATTGATTTTGAACCATCTTTTGGATACTTACTAGGGAGATTTACGGAAATATTGTTAGTGAATTTTTCTGATCGATTTAGTAGTCTTGAATTTAAATAATCAAATCCTAAAAAATAATTAAACAACTTTTTAAAATAAATAAATATGGCAAACCCAAGAGCATTTATAAGCTTCGATTTTGATAATAACTCCGGTGAAAAAATGTATTTTAGCGGTCAATCAGTAAACTCCCGTACTCCTTTCAGTATTGAGGATTGGTCTTCAAAGACAGCATTAGCACAATCAACATGGCAACAAATCATTGAAGATAAAATGAAAAAATGCAATATGATGATTGTTTTAGTTGGTAAAAACATGAGTACAGCAACTGGTGTTAACAAGGAAATTCAGATGGCAATTAAAAATAATGTCCCTTTTTTCGGAGTATATGTCGATGGAGCAGATTCTTCATCAACATTACCTGTAGGCCTAGCTAGAAATAGAACCATTTCCTGGACATGGGAGGGCATTGCATCTGCAATTTCTCAGATGATGAAGGAAGGTAAAAATCTTTAAATTGGCTTTCAATAAATTCTTAATAACCTCTCCGGAAAATTGAGAGGTTATTGTTTTTTTTCAACTAAATTTCATGAGATATTGTTATGAAATTTTGACAGCATATTTTTGCGACAATTAAAAATGTATTATTAATAATTACAAATAATTAATATGATTCTAGGAATAACAGGTCATCAAGATTTAAAAAGTTTTAATTTAGATTGGATTAAATTCACTGTAAATAATTTCCTAAAAGAGAATGATATTATAAAAGGATTATCCTCTTTAGCAATCGGTTCAGATCAACTTTTTTGTAGACAATTAATAAAAAAGAATATCCCTTATGATGTAATTATTCCATGCGATAATTATATATCTACTTTTAAAACTCTAAAAGATTCGGAGTCTTTCTTAGGTTTATTAAACATGTCAAAAGGTATTTACACACTTAATTTCGATAAGCCTAGTGAATCTGCATTCTATTCAGCAGGTATCGAAATAGTAAATAAAGCCAGTGTAATAATAGCGATATGGGATGGAAAGCCAGCAAAAGGTTTGGGAGGTACCGGAGATATTGTTAAAATTGCATTACAGCAAAAAAAGAGTGTTTATCATATTAATCCAGTAAATGAGCAATCTAAATATTTGATTAGTCCATAAGTTTATAGTAGGAAGGTAAATGTTTTACTTATATTTAAATAAAATTAAAACCATGATAAAGTATCAATTCACAATTATAGCAATATTTTCAGTTGCTGAGGGAGGAAAAAAAGAGATTGCTAAATTTGATTCTACGCAGTAGATAAAATATAGTTGAAATTATTAAGAAAGTTATCTGGAAGCCTATTTTAGTTCAGGTAATTACCTTTCTAACCCTATACAAGCAACTGATTAATTGAACTTTAACTTAAAATAAAAGCGCTCTTTTGAATGCTTTTTATTTAAGTTATTTCTGTTATATTGCCCAATGATCAATATAAATTTTAATAAAGTTCGTCTCAAAAAACGATAATTTAGAAATGTTACCCTTATGAATAATCAGTCCATGAAGTGGAATAATAATCTTACTCGGATATTTGATATAGAATATCCAATTGTTCAGGCTCCTATGTTTGGTGTAACAACTCCTGAAATGGTGGCCGCGGCAGCAAGAGCCGGAGCATTGGGCTCTTTGTCCCTCGGTGATCTGCCGGCTGAAAAATGTCTAGAACTTATTCGTACAACGAAAAGATTAAGCGACAAGCCATTTGCCGTAAATATTTTCGTTAATCCTTTACCGGAAGACACTGAAGAATTAAGGTTGCAATACCTTGAGACCAAAGAATTTCTTAAAACGATTTCTGATAAAAATCAGATAGAGGTCGACTATCCTGACTATGAAGATATTAAGTTAACTGATTATCATGACCAAGTGAATGCAATAATAGCTGAAAATTGTAAAATTGTCAGTTTTACTTTTGGTGTTCTTGATCCGGCAAGTATTGCCCTGTTTAAAAGCAATGGAACCGTACTGATAGGAACAGCCACTTCTATTGAAGAAGCCCTTGTTTTGGAAAAAACCGGAATTGACATTGTTTGTGTACAGGGTTATGAAGCAGGAGGCCATCGGGGGAGTTTCATTGAGGGTAAAATCCCGGAGATCGGCGGTATTTCACTTCTGTCACAAGTATATGACCATGTGAATGTTCCATTAATTTATGCCGGAGGAATTTACGATGCCAAAACCCTTTTGGCGGCCCAGCTGTTGGGTGCACAGGGGTTTCAAGTGGGAAGTCTCTTGTTGGGTTCAGTTGAAAGCGCTCTGCAGGAATTTGAAAAACGAATATTAAATAATGCCTCAGAAAAAGATATTGTACTTACGAAAAGCTTTTCAGGACGCTATGCAAGGGGCTTGCAAAACACTTTTACGAATACTTTGGACAATAGTAGATATATATTGCCTTATCCTTACCAAAACAAGATTACCGGACCACTTCGTGCCACGGCAAAAATCCAGCAAAATCCTGACTTTGTAAGCATATGGGCAGGACAATCAAAATCATCATATAGTACAGCCTCCACAACAGATATAATTTTAAATTTGGTTGAAAAAACAGAGAATTACAATAGATAATAGCCTTTAAAGCCAACAAAGCTTTGAAGGATCGAAATCTAAAGTGACAAACAATCCCACAAAACGATGGCTGGACCAGGACCGCAACTGGCCTGGGTAAATTCCTAAAGTGAAAGAAACTGGCAATGCATCCAGTTGATCAGTCGGACCAAGAACTGCGATAACTTCACGGATGAGTTTTGTAGGAAGTCAAACCGGCAATGTATCCATTTAATTATTTACGGAACGATGGCTAAGTCAGAGTTGCTAATGGCTTCGGAGTTCTTGAAGAAATAGAGTTGCAGTGAATACAAATTAAAATGAATATTAAGAAAGATAATTAATTGCTGAATGTTAGTTTATCTGACTGATGATTTAATTGATTATATTAGTTATTTAACTTGTATAATTAATATACACTTATATGTTTTGATGCCTGATCCAAATTGTTATCTGTTTACATTCTAGAACTTTTGTATATTTAAAACAATCGCTAATTGGAAGTATAACATGTAAAGTTTATTTCAAAGTATTTAGCAATTCTAAAAAATTAAATTATGAAGCTATCTCAGGATAAATGTGCTGTAATTGAATCTATTACTACTAATTATTTTAAAAATCTCAGTAAGATCCAAGATATTAAGATTTATAGTTCATAGAGTTTGTAGATCTCATTTTTTATCCTGAATCATCGATCATTTAAACTCTATTGATATTGAGGAGTTTTCTATGAGATTAGAAGAAAGCATTGTTGAATCAAAACATCCTGATCTGATCATTGTTGAATTTAATGTGATACATAAGTATATTAAGTTTTCAATTAGCTTTTAGAATCTAAGCAGTCATTTATTATTTTATGGAGAAAAGGTAAAACTTTCTGAATTCAAAATTAATTCAGAATTGAGTTTCATTTTTGTCCTTTAATAAACTTCATTGTGAGACAATTGTCAATTCTTTTAGCTTTATTTCCTGCCACCTTTATTAGTGCACAGATTGTAAACCCAAAAACTGCAGAGAAAAAAGTAACGGATACTGTTAAGGGTAATGGGATTAAGAATATCCAGGAAGTTACTATTATCGGTAGGAAAGCAGTTGTTGAAAATAAGGTTGATAAAATTGTTTACAACGTCGCCAATGATGTAACTTCTCAAAGCGGAGCTGCAATTGATGTTTTAAGAAAAGTTCCGCAGATAACGGTTGATGCAGAAGGAAATGTAGAATTACAGGGGAATCCCAACGTGAGATTCCTTATAAATGGCAAACCTTCCAGTATATTTGGAAACAGTCTTGCCGATGCACTGGCTTCTATTCCCGCAAGTCAGATTAAGAGTATTGAGGCTATAACAAGCCCTGGAGCAAAGTATGATGCCCAGGGAACAGGAGGAATTATTAATATTGTCCTGAACGAAAGCAAAGTAAAAGGGATCAATGGACTAGTCAATGCTTCTGCAGGAACACGATTTCAAACAGGTTCTTTAAATTTGAATTTCAGGAACAAGACCTTTAGCCTGAATGCTTTTTTCAGTGGAAATGCCCAGTTGAAATCAAGAACCCCTTTTTCGCAGGACCGCTTTTCTTATGACCATTCACTGCAGACCCAAAGCAGATTATTACAAAACGGTTATACTGATTTTCAGAGGCATGGCTATCGTACGGGACTCGGTTTCGAGTGGTTAATTGACAAATCAAATACATTAAGCGGCTCTGTTTCTTATAATGATTTTGCCAATAAAAGTATTGGGCTGATCAATCAGGAGCAAAATATTAGTGATTTTTCCAATTCAAACCAGCAGTCAATTCTTGGCTATCGGGTTTCGGACAACCGCTTTTTAGTTAATTCCATCGATGCAAATTTAAGTTACAGAAAAATATTTAAAAAAGATGGGCAGGAACTAACCATGGATTATATAATGAGTTTCGGTTTACCTAAAAGTAATTATTTACAAACCCAGAGCCTGGCTGGAGCGCTGATCCCTTACAATGGTATTTCTGGAAGCAATCCGGGAAGAGATACCAATTATAACTTATCAATAGATTATGTGCAGCCTATCACTGACAAGGTTACCTTAGAAATGGGCACAAAAATGATTTTTCAACATATTACAAACAGAACTGGCGTTGATGTGTTAGATGCTTTATCAGGCCAGTATGAATCAGATCCTTATCAATCCTACCAGTTGAAATACGATATGGGGATTTATGCGGCTTATTTTACATCTTCCTTCAAACTATTGGACTGGCTGGATGTAAGAGCCGGTGTCCGTTATGAATATACAACCGTTGGAATTGATTATCAGGATACGGATATTCCTTCCTACAGCCTGCTGGTTCCTTCTCTAATTCTATCCCATAAATACGATAGTGGAGAAATACTGAAACTTGCTTATACCAGAAGGGTAGAGAGACCCGAATATGCTGAACTCAATCCATTTCTAAATTTCAGTGATCCCCATAATATTACAACAGGAAACCCTATGTTAAAGCCTGAAATAGGCGATAATATGGAGCTGGGCTACAATAAAAATTTTGAGAACGGCGCCAATATTTCATTAACGCTCACAGAACGAATCAACAGTCAGGATTTAAAGCAGATCACTACCTTTTACCCTGTATATGCGGTTAACGAAGCAAACTATACCAATGTATCGGTAACTTCACGAAAGAACATTGGTAAGGAATATAATTCCGGTGGTATTTTATCAGCCTCACTACCGATTTTTAATAACAAATTAAATCTGCGGGGAAATATGATGCTTTTCCACCGGTATATTGTCAGTGATTATTTTGGGAATATTGATATGGGGCTTCGCTACCGGTTAAATTTAAACATGAATTACCGATTTACGAAGGACTTTATCATAGAAGTATTTGGGAATTATAATTCAGCGGCAAAAAATATCCAGGGTAAAAATCCCCAGTCAATTACCTACAGCATTGCAGGGAGGAAAGAGTTCTGGGATAAAAAAGCGAGTATAGGTATTACCACGACAAATCCTTTTAATAAATATATCAAACAGGTAACGACTGTGAATACCAGTGATTACAGTTCGTATTCTGTACGAGAGTTGCCTCTCCGCTCTTTCGGAATAAGCTTTAGCTACAAGTTTGGAAAAGATTTCAAAAAGGACAAAGATATCAGTAGTGACTATCTGAATGAGGCTTCACAAGGTAGCTGAATTCAAGAGTTTTTCAGTGTCAGGGGTTTATATTGTGCAATGATTAATTAGTAAAGTATGAAATTGATAAATTTTCTACAGATCAATAAACGGCTTTTGTTCCGGTCTTCGCTTGTTACGCTGTTGATCATATTTACTGCATTAAGCTTTTTCGTACTCCTTGAACCACCGGAATACCTTGACATTCATATTTCCGAGGAAATACAGGAAAAGCAAACTCCGGACCTTGATACAATCATGATCTGGATCAGTTGGTTAGGAAGAATACCGGTATCGGTTGTGATGGTCGTTTTGATTGCACTCTTCTTTTATTTTTTGCATTTAAAAAAAGAGGCTGTACTTATTTTATCGACCCTTCTATCGGGAATATTAGGATTAGGGCTAAAAATGCTGATCAACAGGCCGCGTCCGTCAAAAGATTTGGTTGTTCTTTTGGAAGATACGAAATACCAAAGTTTTCCGAGCGGTCACGTTTTATTTTATACCGTTTTTTTCGGTGCATTAATATTGATTATTCTTCGCTTAAAAAAGATAAAATATAAAATAAAGATTTTTCTTGTGACCTTATGCCTTTCTATTATTTTTTTCGGAGCCGTTTCCAGGGTTTATCTGGGCGCACATTGGTTTACTGATGTCCTGGGTGGATTTATTCTTGGGGTTTTGTGTGTTTTTTTAATGGGATATTTTTACGTTAAAAATGATACAAATGTTTCCCGAAATGTAGATTAACTATTCAGAATTTCTGTGAGATCATCTCTTACCTTTATCATATAATTCATTAAATATTGATAGAGAAAAATTTTACCCTGGATTAAAATTAACACCGTACATTTATGTAATGAAGATTCTAATTATTGAAGATGAAATTGAACTCTCAGGCAGTATTGCCGAATATTTATCCGGCGAGGACTACCGGTGCGAATTTGCATCAAACTTTGCACAGGCTATGGATAAAATCGGGATGTTCGAGTATGACTGTATTGTTCTGGATATTATGCTGCCTGACGGTAACGGCCTAAAAATTCTTGAAGAACTGAAAAGTCAGGAAAAGCAGGACGGCGTAATTATTGTTTCGGCTAAAAATTCGCTGGAAGACCGGATTAGTGGATTGCAGATGGGAGCTGACGATTACCTTACAAAGCCTTTTCATTTATCTGAACTCATGGCTCGTATTTATTCGATCATCAGAAGAAAGCAGTTTAACAACTCGAACATTATCAGGCAAAATGAACTGCAGATCGACCTTCCTGCAAAGACCGTTTCTATCAAGGATCAACCGGTCATCCTTACCAGGAAAGAATTCGATCTTTTAATTTATTTTATCGGTAATAAAAATAAAGTAATTTCTAAAGGTACCCTGGCAGAGCATTTATCCGGAGATATTGCGGATATGCTTGACAGCCATGATTTTGTCTATGCTCATGTAAAGAACTTAAAGAAAAAACTGTATGATGCAGGCTGCAGACATTATCTCAGAACCGTGTATGGGACAGGATATAAATGGGTACAGGATTTTGATAATTCAGAGCAGTCATCTTAAAAAAACATTTTACCCTTGAAACCGCTACTTCATAAAACCACCGGTCCGTTCCTTAT
Organism: Chryseobacterium takakiae; assembly: GCF_900129385.1. Taxonomy (GTDB): domain Bacteria; phylum Bacteroidota; class Bacteroidia; order Flavobacteriales; family Weeksellaceae; genus Chryseobacterium; species Chryseobacterium takakiae. The sequence goes on from NZ_FQVO01000015.1 coordinate 18,649, forward strand.
CTATGTCCTGATTATTCTTATTATCAGCATTCCTGTTTATTATCTTGTCATCGATCAGATATGGAAAGCTGAACTTGATGAACATAATAAAACGATTGCACAAAAAACAGCTTATGAATTTAATCATTTAAGGCTTAATGATAAAGAACTATTGGCGAGTATCAATCTCTGGAAACGGATACAGCCTGAAACAGATATCAGAGAGCTGAGAGGAAATTCGTTGCAACCGGACATTTATACCACGATAGAGAAAACAAAACCATTTGATCCGGATCAGGAAATTGAAAGGTATCGCTGCTTGCAGACCATTGTCTATCTGAATAATAAGCCTTTTTTATTTACCATACAGACCAATATTGAAGAAACAGAAGAAACAGTGGCAGTGATTGGCCTTATTACAGCTTTTTTCTTTATCATTATTGTTTCAGGCCTATTGATCTTAAATAGAAGACTCTCTAAAAGCATTTGGAGGCCATTTCGCAGTACCCTGGAAAAACTCAGGCATTTTAATTTATACCACCATGATAACCTTTCTTTTGAGAAAGCAGATATCCTGGAATTCGAAGAGCTGCATCAATCACTAAGAGTTCTAATCACTCAAAATGTATCGGCTTTCAAAGCTCAAAAAGAATTTACGGAAAATGCTTCACATGAACTGCAGACGCCGCTGGCGATCATGAAACAGAAGCTGGATCTGCTGTTACAGAGCGAAGATCTTACAGATATGCAATATGATATTGTGGAAGCCGTGCACAAGGCACTTTTACGCAGTTCAAGAATAAATAAAAACCTTCTGTTACTCGCCAAGATTGATAACAGCCAGTTCAGCAAATCAGAAGACATTCCTTTAATTGTTCTTGTTCAACAAAGTCTTGAGTTGCTGGATGAGCATTTCCGGGAAAAAGATCTAAGTATTTATCTCGATGTTAGTGCTAAAATTCATACAACCGGAAACGTTGATTTAACAGAAATACTCATTAATAATCTACTTATTAATGCAATTCGGTATACTCCCAGCCATGGTAATGTATCGGTAATCCTTAATGAAAGAGTTTTAGAAATAACAAATTCCGGTGATCGTGCATTGGACCAACATTTCTTATTTAAAAGGTTTCAAGGCAGTAATGCCCGGGGCGGAACCGGGTTAGGCCTTGCTATCGTGAAGGAAATTTGTATTTATCAAAATTGGACTATTGACTACCGGTTTGAAAAGGGAAACCACATTTTTACCATCACTCACAAATTCTAAATTAATTCAAAATTGAACCTGTTCTTTGCTTTTAAAAAAGAAGACCATGGTTGCACAAATAAAGCCCGGCAAATTTTTTCACCAGATTATTAACGGAAGATTTTCGGCATTTTTTAGTGCTCTGATACTCTATCTCTCCTTATCTTTTGTTATAAGGATTATATTTCTGGTCATGTCTTTCAAGGATATCGATTCAAGCCTCTTGTATATTATAAGGGCATTTTTCACCGGTTTTCTTTTTGATCTTTTAACAGGACTGCTTTACCTATGCATTTATGGGCTCTATTTATTTCTGGTTCCCGGGAGGTTTATAGGCTCCTTGTTTGATAAAACTGCGACGTATCTTTATTTTTTTCTGTTTTTTATCCTGATGTATTTCAGTCTTTTGGCTGAAATCCCGTTTTGGGATGAATTTGGGGTAAGATTTAATTTTATTGCTGTTGATTATCTCATTTATACCTATGAAGTAATAGAAAATATTAACCAGTCTTATCCGTTACCCTTGATTATAATCCTGCTCACAGGACTAGTTGCATCTACATTTTTCCTTTTTGGAAAATTAAAGGCCTTTCAGAGGACTTTTTCCGGTAAGATTTCTTTTACAGAAAGAATGTTTTACTTTATTCCGATTGGTATCATCACTTTACTTCTTGGCATCTTACTAAGGAACAAGCAGGCTGAATTCAGCAACAACCTTGTGATTAATGAACTTGGAAAGAACGGAGCCTTTTCTTTTATTTCGGCCTTCAGATCAAATGAACTGGATTATAACACCTTTTACCCGAAGCTTCCTGATACAGAAGCCTTTGCATTGGTTAAAAGAAATCTGTTACAGAAGAACCAGACCTACAACTCGTCTGATCCCGCTGACTTCTCAAGATTTACCCGGGGCGCCGTTGAAAACAAACCCAACATTATCCTGATCGCCATTGAAAGCTTCAGTGCTGATTTTCTTTCTGCATTTGGCAATACGGAAAACCTTACTCCGAATTATGACAGACTGGCCCGGGAAAGTATTTTTTTTACCAATCTTTACGCTACCGGTACCAGGACAGTAAGAGGAATGGAAGCCCTCACTTTATGTATACCGCCAACACCGGGCAACAGCATTGTAAGAAGACCGGATAACGGCAATTTGTTTTCCATTGCCACCGTTTTGAGAGAAAAGAAGTATCATCCTTATTTCATTTATGGCGGAGATGGATATTTCGATAATATGAACAATTTTTTTGGCGGACAGGGATTTGATATCGTAGACCGGAACCGTGGAAATCCTCTGTCTGATGATATTAAAACTACGAGATTTGCCATCCCTGATAATGAAGTGGGCTTTGAGAACGCCTGGGGTATCTCAGATGAAGACCTGTACAGGCAGTCTTTAAAGTATGCTGATAAAAGCAGCAGGGAAAGCAGACCCTTTTTCCAGTTTATCATGACAACCTCCAATCACAAACCTTATACCTTTCCTGAAGGAAAGATTGATCTTCCACAAGGAGATAGAAATGCAGCCGTAAAGTATACCGACTATGCGCTGGGGAAGTTCATCGCCGATGCAAGACAGAAAGCCTGGTTTAAAAATACGGTTTTTCTGATCGTTGCAGACCACTGTGCGAGCAGTGCCGGCAAGTGGGAAATCAATATTGCAAGACACCATATTCCTGCCATTATTTACAATAGTGGAGAAAAACCTGAGCACATTAATAGCCTGGCCTCACAGATTGATCTGATGCCCACCTTATTCGGCTATCTGAACTGGAGCTATACTACCAGTCTTTACGGCAGGGATATTAACCTAACTGAGCCGCGGGATCAGAGGGCATTTATCGGGAACTACAGAACTTTAGGCATGCTCAAAGACAATCTCTTTACACAGATTGATGACCGGAAGCGGGTAAAACAATTTACGGTTTCGGGAGAACAGCAGGCATTATCGGAAGTTAATTACAAAAATGATGATCTCGTAAAAGAAACGATCTCATATTACCAGACTGCCAGTGAAAGATTTAAAACCGGAAAAATGAAAGAGCATTAATCTGCTGTACAGGCTTTTAATAATAGTCAAATCTAAAAACGATTTCTTATCATTAATCATTTACATTTATGAAATTTTTATCAGCCCTTTTGGTATTTATAATAAGCTTTCAACAATTATTTGGTCAGGATCTTCAGGATCCTAATAAGAGGCAGGATTCAATTCAAGTGTTACATAAGATAAGTTCAAGTCCGGAAGAAGACGGCAGACTCCCTTATAAAAGGCTTATTGTACCTGCGGTCTTAATTTCCTATGGCGTTGCAAGCTTAAGCATCAAAGATCTTAAGGATCTTAATGAGTCTACCCGGTTTGAAATCAGTGAACACCGGCCAGATCATATCCGGTTGGATAATTATACCCAATTTGCACCGGGAGTCCTGGTATATGGATTAAATGCGATTGGCATAGAAGGAAAGCACAACTTAAGAGACCGCAGTATTATTTACGGGACTTCCTTACTAATTAGCAGTGCAGTTACCTTTCCTGTAAAGCATATGGTTAAAGAAGAAAGACCCGATGGGTCCAACAGATTATCTTTTCCGTCCGGACATACGGCAATGGCATTTGCCTCTGCACAGTTTATGTTCAGGGAATACAAGGATACAAATTTTCTGCTGGGTATTTCAGGGTATTCTTTGGCTATTTTTACAGGTATCTATAGAATGCTGAACAATAAGCATTGGTTGGGAGATGTAGTTGCCGGTGCAGGAGTCGGTATTTTATCTACCGAACTTTCATATTGGCTGTACCCCAGGATCAATACTCTTTTATCCGGAAAAAATAAGAAGGGCCAAACGATGATTATGCCATACTACCAGAAAGGTAATGCAGGAATTGGCTTTGTGAAAAATTTTTAAAAGATTAATTATGCTTTTCAATGTTATTTTGCTGTTTGCAGGAACTATTGCGGCTTTCTGGATCAGCGCCATATGCGGCGGCGGAGCAAGCCTGATCCTGATTCCTATTCTCAATTTGCTGCTTCCGGCATCCGTTATCCCATTTTCTCTTACCATAGGAACATTTACCAGCTCTGCTTCCCGAATTGTGGTTTTCCGCAAATCTATTAGGTGGAAAATCTTTCTATGGTTCGTTCCCTTTTCTATTCCTGCAGTACTGTTTGGTGCATGGCTTATAAAATTTGTGAATCCAAATTACCTGCAGATATTCGTCGCGTTTTTTCTGATCCTGAATCTTCCGGAATTATTTAAATCAAAAAAAGCAGTGCAGAAAGAACAAAAAGAATATCCGAAATATGTATTGGTTATTATCGGTTTTTGTGCAGGATTCGTATCCGGGATTACCGGTGCGATCGGACTGCTTTTCAATCGTTTTTATCTAAGATTCGGATTAAGCAAAGAAGAAATTATTGCTACCCGTGCCGCTAATGAAATCTTCCTGCACTTTATTAAGCTTATGATCTATATTGCCATCGGTCTATATTCCTCAACGGCTTTATGGCTCGGGTTAACAATTGCGGTGGCCGCCTTCATCTCTTCCTACACTGTTAAATACATCCTACCTTATCTTAGCGAATTTTTATTTCGGAAGATTGGTTATGGGGCAATGGTCGTTTCAGGTGCCATATTGTTAGTAGGAACTACCCAAAAAATTGTTACTCAGGACAAGATATTTTTTACAAATATCAGAAGAAACCATGAAACGGAATCTATTATTTCCTGGAGGAATACCGATTTTGTCATTGAATTTGCTTTTGATGATGGCTTTGAAGTGGAAAGGCCTATTACATCAAACGAACTTCCCAGGCATTTAAAGGAGAAGTATGATCAGCTGGAAAACCATTATGACCATATTGCACTTGAAAAAGTCTTTACTGTTTTAAAAGAGCCGGAATACGAATTGTATTGCTACAAGTACGGAATTTTATATAAATTTATATGGAGTGGTGAAAAAGATGGTACTAAATGAAAGGTTATTGATCACTCTTATTTCTCAATTGTACTTTTAGATGTCTGTCAAAATCTCAAAAGATGATAAGAAAAGATTCTAGTTAAAAATTCAAAACTACTTTATAAGAGTGGAAAGATTGATTATTATTTATGCTTCCAAATGAAATATCTGATGAAATTGGATTTTATAATCGTTCATAAATATTTTATAAAGCTTAATTGGTAAAAATTGATGACTTACATGACTGAGAAAGATATTCATTGTTGAAGATGATCAAGGAATCAGGGAAATATTAGAAATCTTTTTGACTTCTGAAAATTATGATGTTGAGTCATTTGGCTCGGTAAGTGAATTTATTCATAGGGATAGTACAGTGACTCCTGATCTTTATTTGTTTGATGTCATGCTGCCTGATGGCTCGGGCATTGCTCTATGCCAACAAATTAAATGTAATACACATTATGTAGGCGTTCCTGTAATTATAATGAGTGCTCATGCTCATTTAGGCCATATCAACGATATTTGTCAGCCCGATGATTTTATTTCAAAACCTTTCGATATTGAAAATGTACTGGAAAAAATTGAGAACATTTTTATATAACAGGTTAATTCTATCTACTGAATAGTATGATTTGCTTATATAAGACCTTAATATATTCAGGAATTCTTAATTCATGTTTCGAAATTTAGAGAAATATTTTTTTAAAAGTGTTTCATTTGGGCTATTCTTTTTGATTGAATAGAAAACATTATTTTACTTAAGTGCTTTGCTTCATACATGTATATTGATTGTAATTCAAAGATTCTCTTACTTTATTAGATATTGCAAGATATTTTATTGATTAAATTGAAACGTAAAACAAGTTTCTTTATCCGTTGAGTTAACTAAAATCCGGCCATTATGTGCATTGGCTATTTTGCTTGCAATATATAAACCTAAACCAAGTCCCTCTCTACCTTTATGTACTTTTCCCCTGGAAAAAGGCTTGAATAACTGTTTTTCTGTTTCGGCAGAAATTTTTTCTCCTTTATTGATGACACATAACTCGAAAAAATTTGATTCGCTTTTTGCAATTACATGAATTGGATATGCTTTTGATCCATGGGTTATGGCATTTCCCAAAAGATTAGAAAATAATTGCGCAATGCGTTTATAATCTCCATTAATTGGGTAATTTAAATGGAAATCTGTTAATATTTCTCTTTCAGGATGTACTATTTTGAGTTCGGTTATGATCTGATGAAGCGTTTTTTGAAGATCAGTATCATTCTCATAATTTAATGTAATTCCGCCTCCTAAACGTCCGCTGGCAAAATCAAGGATATTGTCAATTAGGCCCCTCACACGGATAGTGGAATCCTGTATAATTTTGGCTAATTTTAGGTTTCTTTCATCTAAAGATGTTCGTAACATCAGCTGCGATGCATTGGAGATCGCATTTACCGGATTACGAAGGTCATGTCCCAAAATAGCGATAAACTGCTCTCTTATTTCTGCATTGTTTTGCTCTTCTTCCAATTTAGCCTGTGTCTCGCTTAAGTTTTGAATGGATTCCAGATGAAATGTAATTAGCTCAGCAAACAGTTTGAACATATCAATAGTCTTCTCGTTATTGATTAGAGCAGGATTAGGGTCGATGGCACACAGTGTTCCGAAAAAACTTCCGTCTGTAAAAAAAATAGGAATGGAAATATAGCTTTGCAAACCATATATTTTAGGGGTATGGTGATCTGAATACATTTTATCTTTAGCAACATGATCAATAACAATCTCTTTTTGTTCGTCTCTTACCTGCTGACACAAAGTAGTCTCCACTTTAAGTTCTCCTCCCACTCCAAGTCCGAAATTGATTTTATCATTAACTGCACATGCAATCCAGCGGTCTTTTGTAACTCTTGCGACTGCCGCAAAACCCATTCCAGTTGCACTGCAGATCACTTCAAGTATTTTTTTTATAACAGGAATCCTATTAATTTGTTCTATATCATTTTGGAAATGTATATCTTTTATATCATTCATATAATTGATGGATGTAGTCTTATGCGGCTCAAATGAGCGTAATTATTTTAATGATTAAAGATATTAAATAATTTAGGGTTATTTGTGATAGTACAAAATATAGATACTAAATTGGTGAGTTATAAAATTCTCAAAAAAAAATTATAATTATGATAATAGGATTAGATATTGGCGTTTCATCTACGAAAGCCATTGCATTTAACCTGGAAGGTAATGTTTTAGCAACATACAGTATATCTTATTTTAAATCTCACAAAACGATAACTAACAATGCTTCCAATAGATATATTTAAAATCATAAATTCTGATGAATATAATAATTTAAATAATTATTTAATATCAATTGAAAATTTCTTAAATATTGAGTTGAAAAAAATTAGCGATAACCAAGAAAAATTAACAGGAGTGCAAGAAAATGTAGAAAATAATAATTATTCGAACGAAATTGAATTGTTTAATGAATGGCGCTATTATTATGGGACAGTATTCACTAGCAATTTTAGGATTACACTTTTAAGTCTAATAATTTCCTCACTTGAAAATATATTAAAGGATATTTGTTATCAATATAAAATAATTAAATATTCTTCTTTTGATATTAATGACCTAAAAGGAAATAGTGATATTGAAAAAGCTAAAGTATATCTGACTAAAGTTTCAAATAAAAACATTGGAAAAATTCCTAAATGGTCAGAAATAAATGATTATAAATTTATAAGAAATAAATTTATTCATCAAAATGGAAGAGTCTCTAGTAAATCAAGCGATGTGGCTCAACTTAGGACAATTTCAGCTAAATACCAGGGTATCAAACTATTTGAAAAAAATGATGAAATAAGAATTTGGATAAGTGATAAAATTTTTTGTAAGAACGCACTAAATGATTCATATAGTTTTATAAGCAACCTCATTGATGCTTTAAGAGATGATCAATAAGTCCTTATAATTGTACATTTCAGAATCAATCAAGTCTAAAATGATTAAAAATTAGATATTTGTAAGGCTTTTTAATAAATATAAGTAATACCCAATGAAATCATTTTTTATCCCTAATTACACTAAACTTGTTGAGAAAAACTATGAAAATTTAAAAAACTACTTTTTGCATCAACCACGCTATTTTTTCCATTAACAAGTTTAAGAAATGAGATTTTTACAGAATTTACAGCTTGAATGATTTCAAACGGCAATTTTAGGAACAAATCATTTTTTAGAAAGGATGATAAAGTTTGCTTTAATTGAAAAACATACTTTGGGCTTAGATTATTCAAACCATGAAACATATAATCAAAAAACTTTAGGAGCTGTTGATTATGATATCCATTTTTTTGATCCTGTTTTGTGTACTGATTAAATGAGTGAAGAGTATAAACAGTATATGTAATAGTTGCTGAATGTTTGGTGTGTTTTGTAAAATTTAGATATACTAAAAAGTTTCACAAAACGCTTATATGAAATATTAGGAGTAATAATTTTTATTTGATGGTTCAATCAAAGAATAATCATATACTAAAAGAGAATAATCTAAATCTTTAAAAGATCTAAAGATCTGCAAGAAAGTTATCATTGTTTGTTTATTTCAATATCCAAAATATATACTTTTCTGTAATATTATTTTGCTGAATGTTTGGAGTGTTTATAAATAACATTTTTAACTTATTATTTATCAGAAAATATTGATTAAAAAAGTTATATAACCAATATATTCAATTTATTCATTATTCCTTATATCATAAAAAGTATATATATTTGATTAAACTTTATAACCGATGAAAAAAATAATTCATATTAGTACAAGACATGAAGAGCTTGGAAACTGTAATTCAGATGAGTTATGTAAAATAATTTCAATGATCAATCCAGAAGTTATTTTTTTAGAATCTTTAAACAATACTTATTCTGCTTATTCACAAGAGACATTTAAAAATTTTGGAGTTTATCACAATAAATTAGAAATTCAAGCCCTTCAAAAATACAGTAAAATTGGAACTTTTAATTATGTTCCTGTACTTAAAAATGATATGTTGAAAGCATTTGATGAGAAATATGCGTTTGTTTGCAGGAATGTAGAATTTCAGAAAATACTTGATCTCTATAACTTGGAAGTTGAAAATGGCGGATTTAAGTTTTTAAATAGCGAAAATTGTATACAGCTTCATGAAAATATGCGGAAATTTGAAAACAAAATTTTAAATAATTATGAATTGAGTTTAAATGCAGATACAGCTATTGATATTTATGAAAACGAAATGCTAAGCAATATTTATCAGTATTGTAAAAACAATCATTTCAACGATGGTATATTTATATGTGGCTCTGCGCATAGGAAGTCAATTATTGAGAAGACTGTAAATAATTCTCTAAATGAAAAATTTGAAGTTAGATGGGAAACATTGGAATTGTAGATTTATGGATTCCTATCAGCTTATACCCCCAAAACGATAATTATAATTCTAAATAAAATTACACTCACAAAATGATCCGGTTTATTCTATAATCTCATTTTCTGCCTTGGCAGACCAATCTCCTGTTCTTGTGGATAGGGCTTTCTTTGCGTCATGCTTATATCTTCACGAAGCATTCCTGCAACCTCCAGTGATTTGGACCTGTCCATAGAATATCGAGGGTCCGGAATAAAAGGCATCTTGGCCATTTTATGAATGGTGATCGTCGGAAAATGAAAGTCTACTTCGACAGTCCCCAATAGCAGATAGCATCCGCCGCCCTGAAAAGGATATTCTTCCAGACAATTGGGAAAATGCGCCGTGTCAAAATATTCACCTTCAGCATCAATCCAGGTTCCAAAGAACATAGCTCCTTTTTTAGTAGGAACGTGCTTTCTGGAGATCAGATATGCCAGCATCTTAACCTGTTGTTTGTGAAATTTGGTAAGATCTTTCGCCATCACACTGCCCCGGTATTTTGTCTGTAATAAATCAAATGGGCTGAACGATACAGGGAAACCAAGGATCTCAATCTCGTCAAAGGCATCTTCAAACGGATCTCTTTCGATGGCAGGAAGCTGATATTCTTTCGTGGCTTCTTCAAGCAGGGTTAGCTGCCTGTTATCCGGTCTGTGTCCTGCCATCAGAAACCGGGCTTCAATGAGAAGCTCATGCTTTTGTTTTCCGGTAAACCTGAAAGCACCGATAAATATCAGGATCTGCAAGGTTTCAATACCGATAGGAATCCTTTTGAAAAAATTCTCCAGAGAAGTAAAGTTTCCATGATCTTTTCTTTCTTCCGGAATCATCTGTGCAATCCTTCCTTCCAGTCTCTCAATATGCATCAAACCCAGATATACATCTGTACCATACACTGTTGTCTTGAACTCACTGAGGTTAACACATGGATTATGAATGATAGCACCGGACATTTTCGCTTCATGGACATAGACCTCTGTACGGTAAAATCCACCCCCGTTATTAATGGCACAAACCATAAACTCAATAGGGTAGTACACTTTCAGATATAAGCTCTGGTAGCTTTCGACCGCATAAGAAGCCGAGTGTGCTTTACAGAAGGAATACCCGGCAAACGATTCGATCTGCCGGTATACTTCTTTTGACAACTGTTCGGGATGCCCCAATTCCTTACAGGATTCAAAAAAATGGTCCTTCACTTTCTGTAATGCGGATAGTGATCTGCCTTTGCCGCTCATGGCCCTGCGCAGAACATCGCCGTCAGTTGCGGAAAGTCCACCGAAGTGCAAAGCTATTTTGATGACATCTTCCTGGTAAACCATAATACCATAGGTTTCCCCTAGTTCCTGTTCAAAGACATCATGAAAATATTCAAACTTGTCGGGATTATTATGCCTGAAAATATACTCCCGCATCATCCCGCTCTGCGCTACACCCGGGCGGATAATGGAAGAGGCTGCTACCAAAACCTTGTAATTTTTACATTTTAATCTTCTCAAGAGCCCCCGCATTGCCGGACTTTCGATATAAAAACAGCCTATCGTCTTACCTATGCTTAGGAATTCATTGCACCGGGCTTCATTTTTGGAGAGGGTCGTGTCTTTGATGTCCACGGTGATTCCTCTTTTTTTCCGGATCAAATCTACCGTATCTTTGATGGTCCCCAAACCTCTCTGTGAGAGAATGTCAAACTTTTCAAGACCAATGGATTCTGCAGTATGCATGTCAAACTGGACGATCGGAAAGCCTTTCGGCGGCATCTCCAAAGCTGAATAATTCGTAATTGGTTCTTCAGATATCAGGATCCCGCAGGAGTGCATGCTTCTCTGGTTAGGGTATTTCTCCAGCATTTTTCCGTAATAATGCACCGATCTGAAAACGGAATTGTTATCATGCTGATCCATTGGCTTTCCGGCTAGGACATCCAGTTCGTCCTTCGGTAGGCCAAAGGCTTTTCCTACCTCCCGGAAGATCGACCGGTATTTGAATTCTACATTGGTCCCGCAGAAAGCCACATGGTTTTTGCCGTATTTCTTGAAAATATATTCAAGGATAACGTCCCGGGTTTGCCAACTCCAGTCAATGTCAAAATCAGGCGGAGTTTTACGATTGAGATTTAAAAAACGCTCAAAATACAGATCCAGTTCCAAAGGACATATATCGGTGATACCGATACAGTAACTCACAATAGAATTGGCACCGCTGCCACGGCCGACGTGCATAAAGCCCATCCGATTGCTGTATTGGATAATATCCCAAGTGATCAGGAAGTACCCACAGAAATTAAGCTGGTCAATAACTTTCAATTCCTTATTAACCCTAGCGACCGCATCGGAATTTCCATCGGGGTATCTTTTCTTCAGCCCTTCAAAGGCCAATTGTGTCAACAGCTCAAAATCCTGTTCCTTACTGTCGGTAAAATATTTTTTGTTCTTAGGAGTGGAAAAGTCGAAATCAAAACTGCAGCTGTTGACCAGGTATTTTGTATTCTCAATGATTTGGGGATAGGGCTTATAGGAATTCAGAAGCTGTTTTTTGTCGGTAAAGGTTTCTGTGCTTGTACAGTAATCCCTTTCTGAGAGTTTACTGATCAGGGTATTTCCATCGATCGCCCTTAAAATCTTATGCAGCTCGTATTCTTCCGTACCGTCAAAAGTTACGGGGTGTAGGATAACCATCTTTGTAATCCATTTTTTCATTTCAGGTCTTACTAAAAGATTCAGTTCATCCTGTCTGATCCCGATAAACTCATTCTCACGCAATATTTCAGGCATGTTGTTCAAAGGATAGATTATATAGGTATGCTCAAATGATGGGTTTATTCTGGGAATAGCGATGTTGTCACAGTTGTAACCGGTCAATAGCCTGTTAATTTCAGTGATTCCCATAGCATTCTTAGCCAGGCAGATATAATACAGCTCATTTTCCGCTCTGATTTCTGCACCGACGATGGGTTTGATATGATGCTCCTGGCACAGTCTATAAAAATCATATATCCCCGTGACCGTATTGATGTCGGTCAAAGCCAGTACTTTAATATTCAAATCCACGGCCTGCCTCACCAAATCCTCTAGGGAAATAGTGCCGTACCGAAGGCTGTGATAAGAATGGCAGTTGAGAAACATAGGATGAAGATATTTTATTTTAGAAAACCGGATGCTCTTCCCACACTCGATGCCCCGAACCTGTTCTTGATCCTGTCCATGGTTTGGTATAAAGAGATCAGTTCTTCAGTATCCTCGAACAGATCCATTTGATGACAGCCATGAACAAGACCGGTAAAACGGACCCCGATTAACCGGATTCGAATTCTCCGAGTATATACTTTATTGAACAGTTCAAGAACAACACGAAGTAGGGTATGATCGGCAGAGGTATACGGGATCCTGCATTGCTTAGTTTCCGTATCGAAATTGGAATACCTGATCTTAACGGTTACCGTTGAAGTCAGCCACTTTTCCTGCCGCAGCTGAAAGGAAAGCTTTTCCACCATTCCGGAGAGGATGCTTCTGATCTGTTGTACATCGATCGTATCCTCTGAAAACGTATCTTCGGTGGATATGGATTTCCTTTCGGAATAGGGAACTACTGGCGTGTCATCAATACCATTAGCCTTTTTCCAAAGTACCGTTCCATTTTTTCCAATCAGTTGCTGAAGCACTTCCACAGGCATTTCAGAAAGTGTCTGTATGGTTTTTACGCCTAATCTTGAAAAAAGATTAAACGTCTCGGTCCCAACCATCGGAATCTTCTTGATGGACAGCGGATTTAAGAAGTTCCGGATATGAGGAGCACTGACCTCTAATCTTCCTGTCGGCTTTGATTCACCCGTTCCGATCTTGGAAACGGTCTTGTTGGTAGAAAGAGCAAAGCTGATCGGTAGCCCCGTATTTTTAGTGACGGCATCGACAATTCCATTGGTCCACTGATAACATCCGAAGAACTGGTCCATTCCGGAAAGGTCAAGGTAAAATTCATCGATACTGGCCTTTTCCAATACCGGAACTTTTTCCTGAATCACTTCGGTCACCAGATGTGACATATTGGAATAATATTCCATATCTCCTTTAATGACCTTTGCTTCAGGACATAATCTTAATGCCATTTTAATCGGCATCGCACTTCGGACACCGAAATATCTCGCTTCATAAGAGCATGAGGCGACGACCCCACGGTCCCCGCCACCTATAATGACAGGCAGTTTCTCCAATTCGGAGTTCTTCAGCCGTTCACACGAGACGAAAAACGTGTCAAGGTCCATATGTGCAATTGCTCTTTCCATGGTACAAACTTAGTCACGTTTTTAAACAAAAGTTGTATATTTGTTGTCATAAATTATGACAATGTCGATTTTTTCAGATAACATCGTGTTTTTGAGAGGTCAAAAAAATCTGTCTCAGCATAAGCTGGCGGAGGAACTAATTTTGACCCGCTCAAGATATGTCTCTTATGAATATGGGGCAGCAGAACCGCCTATAGAGGTGCTGATAAGGATCTCCAAATACTTTAACATCAGTATTGATCTCCTAGTCACGGTGGACATCAGGAAGTTTCCTTTGGAGGAAATGGTCAATCTTCCCGGAAATAAAATCCTGTTACCTGTTGTAGTAGATCCAGAAGGAAACAATTATATCGAAATTGTCCCTCAGAAAGCATCAATGGGTTATCTGAAAGGATACAGTGATCCTGAATTTATTGAAAGTCTTCAGAAAATGCAGCTGCCCTTCTTAAAGAACGGGAAGTATCGGGCATTTTTAGCGGATGGCGATTCCATGCCACCTTTTGCCGACCAGTCGATTATTATCGGGGAGTATGTTGAAACACTGGAGAACCTGAAGATAAACAAAGAATATATTTTTGTTACCAGAGAAGGCATCACCTACAAAACCTTTCTGAAAAGAACCAAAAAGTCTATTATGGTATCAGCGGACAATTCATTGTATGAGCCGTACAACATTGCCCTCGAAGATATTGCTGAAATCTGGCGTTACGTCAGAGGCATACTTCCCCAGGATTATAAGCCCCACACACTTCCTGACGAGACCAACCTAAAACATCTGGTTGAAGAAGCAAAAAGAAGCATCAGCAACCTGGAAAGCAGCATTCTGAAATTAAATCATTAATACCCCAAACATTCAGCAAAAGATTCTTTGTATTTAACAAGTATAATTTTCCTTATATTTAGAATGATCTGCTTTGCTCAATATATGTTTATTAATTTTAAAAGAAATATTTACTATAACTGTAGATATTGCTTATTAATATTGCTGAATACTTGGTGTTGCATTTTAAAATAAATTAGTTATATAACTAATTTATTCAAAATAATTAATTAGTGTTTTATAGTACAATTAATATTTTTATTATTTATTGATATTTTCATAAATTCGCAGAATAACATTTACGGAAAAATTAAAGCATTTGCTTTTCTTGTCAAGGAAACTGGTAATTTCAAATGAACACAAGAAATATGCAATGCTCATGCTACGGCGTGGGCGTGTTTATTTGTGTTCGGGTATACCAGTGCCTCTTGACAGTAAACATAGCTTCACGCTTTTTTTATTACCCGTTAATAAAAATCTAACTAACCATCAAATCAGGCATGACAAAAAGAATTAAAAGAAGAAATTCCGCGAATGAATTATATGATAATTATACTTTTCCTCAAAAGTTAATTCAATATCGAAATGGGATTCATATAACAGAGGGGATTTATGATATTGTCCACAATGAAAACTTTTCCCAAATCATAGACATTATTTGCCGACATAAGAAGAATTTCGAAGTAGAAATTTGGAAGTTTTCTAGACAACATGAGAACAGGTTTACTTTAATGGCAAGTAATACACTGAATATTCCTTTTCTTAAATTGGAGAATATAGAAGCAGATTTCTATTTTGATGATCTAATCTTAATAAAAAAGAATAGGTTAATATGTTTGCCTATAGAAGAAAATCTGTATTAAGCTGTCTTATATAAAAATATGGGGTTTTTACGGATTGACAAAACTTTACCAATTAATTAGCTTAGCTCCCTTTAAAATAATTTTAGTTTTTAAAAATGGCAAATGTTGATCAAACCAATTATTTTATAATTGATAGAAATTATATTACGACAACTATTGTCGTGGCAGTCAAATACCTTTGTCTTCTAAATACTAATTACTTCCCCATAATAACCATAAAATAATAGTAATATATATAATTTAAACATGAGAAAAAAAGTATTTTCGCTATTATCTCTTTTAATAGCCTTTTTGGGATTCTCCCAGACAACAGTGTATTTCAAATATGACGAAGCAGGAAACCAACGATATCGAGGTCCTGATATTAATGGTAAACAAGCGTCTAAATCAGTTACAAACCCCGAATCGAAGAGCGCTTCTGTAAATCAACCATTCCTGGTTGACGAAAAGACATTCTGGAAAAATGTTCGATTGTACCCGGTGCCGGTCAATGACATGCTTACCATCGATTGGACTGATGAATTAGACCAGCTGATCGAATCAGTTTCGCTTTATCAGCATAGTACTGTGCACTGGAAATTTCAGCAGCAAAATTTACCAAGTTTAAATAAACAGCTTAAAATTAATATGACAGGCTATGACTGGGGCGTTTATGTTATACGCTTCACCTTAAAGGACGGAAGAATTTTCAGCAAAAACATCACCAAAAGATAACACAATATGAAATTATATACTAAAAAGAAATTCCTCTCGTCCATTGTGTTTTTGATTATTTCAATAATGGGCACCGCACAAACAACCCCTTTGCCGAAATTTCATGATACCAAAGGAAATATTGACGTTGATGGAAGCGGGCAACTTCAATTTTCACTACCAATCGCTCTGCCGCCCGGGGTCAAAAACGTTACACCTCAAGTAAGTCTTGTTTATACAAGCGGCGCATCCAATGGCATCGCCGGGTATGGATGGAATATAGCTGGTCTTTCCTCTATTTCAAGAACCGGAAAAAATATCGAAAAGGATGGTGAAATGAAAGGGGTTCAATTAGATTATTCTGATTATTACATTTTCGACGGCCAAAGGCTTGTACTGAAATCGGGAGAGTATGGAAAAGATGGTGCAGAATACGTCACTGAAAAATTTTCAAATACAAAAATTAGATCCCTCGGCACAATTGCCGGCCAGACGTGGAAAGGACCGGAATATTGGGAAGTCACCTTTGCCGACGGTTCACAGGCCTGGTATGGAGCATTGGGTTCCGGTGATAGTAATGGTCGAACTCCTTTGGAATATAATATTGTAAAGTGGAAAGATGCACAGGGTAATTATATTACCTACAATTATATGCAGTCCGCAGCAAGCAATGTGGCGGTAGTATCTTCCATTAAATGGGGCGGAAATGAAGTGTTAAACAAACCACACTTTAATGAAGTTCTGTTTAACTATAATTCAACAACTACAAGAAGTCTGGTAGAGCAATCGTACGTCACTGGCATTTCCTTTATTCAGGATAAGCTATTAAATTCTATTGTGGTTAAAACCAATAATTCTCAATACAAAAAATATGAAGTCATTTACAAATCTGATGACACCAGGTATCAGTTTGTCGATAAAATACAGGAATACAATGCAGATAATGAACCTGCTAATCCGGTAGAATTTACATCACCGCTAAACTACTCTACTCATAGCAATATCAGTTCGCCAGGATGGCCTAACTTCACTAATTTTGTATTGAGTGGTGATTTCAGTGGAAGAAATACTACATCTTTCATTACAAACGGAAATCCGTTAGGAATTGGCCCCAATGGTTATTATTTAAGTTACGACCCTGTTATTTCTTCGACGGAATTCTACCTGGGAACAGAGAATATTTTTACAAATGGTGCTGCGATCACTATAAAAGATGCGAACGGTATTGTAGGCAGCAGACAGGGAATTGTATCATACTCAATTAACGGAACAACGAACGATTTAACCGTAAAATACTATCTTGTTGATTTATCAAAGACTATTTATGGACAATCACAGGCAAATTATCAAAATGCACTGAGCTTGGTATCGACTAAAGTAATACCTGGGAATTTATGGAATGAAGACGAACAGGTTTTTACGCCTAGCCCCTATAATATTCATAGGAAAAAAACAACAATCAAAAGAGTTATCCCTTACGATGTTGATGGGGATGGAGTACAGGAAGTTCTGATTGAAAAAAATATCAAGACCACCGATACATGGTGCTACGGTCAGGATCTGGAGGCTAAGTCAGAAAACTTGCTACCTCCAGCCGGAACCTGCGAAACTATAAGTTTTGATGAGAGTAAATATATTGTTGTTAAACAGCAGGATGATACCTTTCCATTTTTTCAATTTAACCTTGATAAAAGTGAAAACCTTATATTCGGCGATTTTAATGGAGATGGAATAGATGATATCGCAAAATCTTTCCTTACATCAGGAACTGTTGTCAATGGAGAATCTGTGCCCGTCAACATTTTACGTGCCTACAATATAAAAAAGAATGATCAGGGAAATCTTGCACTATCAGAAGTTTATTCTGATGATTACTACGGGCTTTCGTCCCAGGTGCAAATAGGTGACTTTAATGGTGACGGCATCTCGGATTTATTTGTGAGAACGAACACGAACGACCATTATTTTATCAATTTAAGTACCGGGAAAAATTTTGTAAAGCTTCCTTATTTTAATGATTTCATAGCAACTTCGAGTTATACCAGTTCTCAGGCAGGCAATTATTTGACGGCGAAGGTCTTGGATATTAATAAAGATGGAAAATCGGATATTGTAAATTTCAGTACATATTATAATATTTCATCTCCAAATGCTCATACCTCTATTGTTATGTATGTGAGTGAGAACCATGGTTATCTGAACGGAAGAGTTCAATTTGAGTCTAACGAGTTGGTGACCTATGGTAATAGCGGAGCATATATTTACAGAGAGGTTTTAGGAATACGACAAAATGAGTTTTATATTTATTCGCCGTCAAACACACCTGGCGAAGGGACACTCTTTCCGTATGAGCATTACTCAAATCTTCGCAACAAACCAATCGATAAAGTTAAACAGGCAGGATTTACAACATTAATTGGCTATTCTAATTCCTTTTCAGCTACACAAAATGGTTATTACAATACCGTGCAACCCGTACAATATCCTTTAATGGAACTAGGGACAGTAAATTCAAATGTAGTTACCCATCTCAGTGAAAGTGATAATCAGCCAAATGTTTCTAGAATAAAATTGTTCCGCTACCGTGGACTTGTTATAAACCTTCACAATAAAAAGTCTGTTGGTTTCAGACAAATGGCAAGTTCTTCATGGAATTCAAAAATTTATCCTACGAATAATTTCGTTACCACGTATATATGGTCAGGAACAGAAACCGATCCATTAAAAGAGGGGGTTCCCGTTAAGGAATGGTCTATCAGAACCAATGATGAAAGTAAAGTGTTTCCGTCAGATCTCTCTGAAAACAACCCCCAATTGCTAAGCTTTAAATCCACAACCTACCAAATCGATAAGCTCGTGAATGGTCAGGTGATGGCAACCATTCCCGCTGCCGACAAGCCAAAAGTTATTACGGCGATTCTTCCAAAAACAAGCAGAGGGAAGGATTTCCTGACAGGAGCTGTCGCAGAAAACACAATAACATATGGAGACTATTATCTGCCTTCACAATCTGTGGCTAAGATCAATACCTCTTATGGAATAACGACATCCACTTATCAATATAGCCATAATGCGGCAGCGTCAGGTGCAAACTATTACATTGGCCGTTTGGTGTCGAAATCAGATCTTATTCAGGCGTATGGTGATAGCAAAAACAGTAAGCAGGAATACACCTATCAAAATAATCTTATTAAAACAATAAAAACCTGGAACAGGGATAATACTGCCTATAACCTGGATACTTTTTCTTATGACGACTTTGGAAACGTCACTCAAAAGGTTTCAGGTAACAGCATTAATTCGCAAACGATAACTTCAGGTTATGGATACGATTCTAAAGGTAGGTTTTTAATCAAACAAACCGACAATCTAAATTTAGAGACAAACACAATTTATAACGATTTGGGTCAGGTGTTAACGGAGACTGATCCATTTGGTATTACTGTTAACAATACATATGATGCATGGGGTAAAATATTGACTTCCTCAAGCAATGTTGGAGGAACGACTTCCTACCAGTATGAAAGAGAAGACAATTACAATAGTATTTTTACTCAAAATGACCCTGATGGAGACGTTTCGAAGAAGTATATCAACGTGCTTGGACAGAATTATAAAACGTCCGTTAAAGCGTTTGCGCAGGGACAGTATGTCTCTCGCCAGTCGCAGTTTGATGGGATAGGCCGGAAAATAAAAGAATCGGAACCGTATTTTGAAGGACAAAACGTCAGCCAGTGGAATGCCTTTGTTTACGATGATACGGTATATCCGGCAAAAATAACAGCTACCGCATTTAATGGTAAGCAAACGACGACTACCGTTTCAGGTTTAACAACTACCATTAAGGAAATCAACGGATATGCGAGAACCACTTCCAAAACCGCCGATGCATTAGGCAATATCATTTCCACCACCGACAAAGGAGGTACAATACAATTTTCCTATAATGCTGCAGGTGAGCAAATCCAGGCTAAGTACGCTGAAAATGCAGTTACTACCAAATACGATTCCTGGGGAAGAAAAGTCGAGTTTAATGATCCTTCCAATGGTGTGTATACCTATAAATATGATCCGTTTGGCAGATTAAAACTAACCGCCAGTCCAAAAGGTATCAAAGATTTCACGTACAATGACTACGGCCAATTGGTTTCTCAATACGAATTTTCAGAAATTGATGGTGGCCAGACAACCGACAAAACGATTTTGTTCAAATATGATCCTAAAGGATTACTTACTGAAAAATCGGGATTTGTTAAAGGAAAAGCATTCATCTCTGTTTTTAATTATGATGAAAAAGGAAGGCTTATATCATCTGTAGAAGATAGCAATGAAAGAACCTATGCTTATGATAAAGTGCAATATGACAATAAAGGAAGGGTTGTTTCCTATATTAAATCGTTAAAATCTCCGGGCGGAGCTTCCAGCGTTGCAGTGGAAAATGTATATAGTGCCTGGAATGGAGAGCTTTATCAGATCAAAAATCAAAATTCAGGTAAAGCTTTGTGGGAGCTGAAGGAAGCCAATGCAAGAGGCCAGGTACTGAAGTCAAAACTGGGAGCAGCGGAGATCAACAATTCGTATGATGCGAATGGATACCTGACTAACATCAACCACTCATCTATTGCGCATCCGGGAATCCTGCAAATATCATATGCATTCAATGCAATTAAGAATGAACTGGTGAGCAGAACAACCGGCGGCGATTTAAACATCACAGAATCTTTCGATTACGATGATAACAACCGGCTTGTTAACTGGACAGATCCGGTAACAGGAATCAAGCCTTCCGCCAATAGAAATACATACGATGTCAAAGGAAGGATTCTTGAAAATGACCAGGTTGGAACGATAAAGTTTGAAAATTCCGCTACGGTATATCAGGCAACATCGATGGAATTGAATAGCAATGGAGCGGAGAATTATAACAAGGACCTGATCCAGAAAATTGTCTACAATGAAAACAATGATCCGGTTTACATCAACGGGGAGAGAGGAGATGTTCTCTTCCAGTACGGCTTGACCGATATGAGACAAAGGGTAACTTACGGAGGGCAGGCATCATCTGATGTATTTCCTGAAAATGAAGAATGGCAGGGCAAGTTTACCAAGTACTACAATGAAGATGGAAGTTTTGAGGTAATCGTCAATAACGAGGCCGGTGGAACAGAAAAGCATATTTTATATATCGGCGGCAATCCATATGAAGCAAATATTGTATATTTGAAAGAGTACGATAATGAAAAAGGAGCTTTCAAATTCCTGCATAAGGACTATTTGGGAAGTATTCTCGCCATAAGCGATGAAGCAGGAAACAAGCTTGAGCAAAGGCATTTTGATGGTTGGGGAAATCTGACGCATCTACAAGTAGGAAACGGTGGTATAATTGTCGGTAAAGAAAACGTTAGAAATTTCATAGCAGAATCCGGAGGCCTACTTATTGACCGTGGATATACAAGCCATGAACATTTCTTCGATGTCGGGATTATCCACATGAACGGCAGATTGTACGATCCGCTGTTGAGAAGATTCCTGAATGCCGATGAAAACATACAGGATCCTACCAATACCCAGAACTACAATAAGTACGGGTATGTAATGAATAACCCGATGATGTACAGCGATCCTAGCGGAGAGTTCTGGGCGTGGTTTATCGGTGCTGTAGTGGGTAGCTATTTAAGCGGAGTTCAGGCGAACAACGGAAATTTCAACCCTGTTAAATGGGATTGGGGTTCTACCTGGACTGCGGTTGTGGGAGGAGCATTTGCCGGAGCTGCTATTGGTGGTGCGATACAGAATATTAGTGTATCCGGAACCAAGTTTATCCAGAATTCTGTCGTAGGAGCAGTGGGAAGTATTTTCAATGGAGTGGCGACCGGGCAAAATGTTTTTAAAAGTGCATTAGTAGGATTATCGGGAATTAATGCGTCGTTTAGCTTGGGCAGTAATAGCATTGCCTCTAATGACGGAATTAATGCTGGATATAGATATATAATTTCTCCTGAAGAAAGCTTAGGAGGCGGTTGGGAAGATCTAACAAAAAGTATATTACTAAATTATGTACAAACTAATTTTTGTCCAAACTGTTCATATGGAACACTCCAACGAATGGCAGGACTTAAGTTTGAAGCGGCTTTTAATGCTATAATGGGATTAGATTTAGCTTCTTTTAATTATTTGAGTAATGATCAAAAAATTGCAGGAATGTATAAAGGTAGATCAAGAGGAACTATTCCAGACGGAGTATATGATTTAGTGCGAGACGAAGTAGAGTATAGAAAAGATAATTTTAGAATGGGACCTTTTAATATTAGAATTCCAATTCCTACAGGATTGAATACAAAAAGGTATTCTCGTGTCCAATACGCGGAAGTAAAAGCGATGGATGGGACATTATATACCAGTTCCAATCAAGGTCAATTATCTGCAATGATTACTTCTATGCATACCAATAATGGCGTTTATAGTTATGGTGGTCAGTTTTTAATAGGAACGACGTCAGATACGGTTATTTCTCCAAGCATATATACATTGGGAGCCAGTTTTGGAAAAGGCAAAACTATCAGTATTATTCATATGACTAGCCAATATAGAATGATCTCCGGAGGTATGCAAATTAGGTTTACCCAAGGCTGGATGAGTAGCCCAACCAGTACAACTTATCTTAAATAATTTATAGCATGAAGAATATATTCTTGATCCTTTTAATTTTGGAAATTAATATTATGATGGCACAAAACAGTTTTAAGGTTTTAACAAAAAAAGAAGAACAAGCAAATTATAACCTAAGAGACTTAAAATTTTACAAAATGTCTTCTTATAATGAAAGTATTGCACATTTTATTGATGAAAACAATTTACTTGTTCAGCCGAATGTTCCGGCAGCTGAAAATTCTCTTATACTCAGTATTTCTGATTTTGATAATAATAAATTTCCTCTACTTCCAGAAAATGATAATCCATATTACAGATATAGAGAATTTATGAGTAAAGAAGGGTTTACAATGGAGAATATGTTGAAGATGCTGGATGAGTTGAATTTCAATTATCAGCCAGAAACATTTTATACAGATGCAGAAAAATTTGTTAAAACACTTTCTTTAGATGATAAAATGAAATTTTTTATTCCTACACTGTATTTTATTGGCGAAGATTTACACAAACTTTGCCCTAACGCAGAGTGGCAATTTAATACTTTAAACTATTTTCAGCCCTTTTCTGATGTCGGTCTCTATTATGAGAAACGGAATTTTTCTTTCTATGATTTGAATTTATTATTAGAGGAGAAATTTTTAAATAATAAGAATATATCTTTTAAACATATTTATCAAAAAGTCGAGAAGAAACTAATGAAGGATAAAGAGCTATGGTGGGATTATGGAAATGTTAAAGGAGACTAAAAGAAATTTATTGGAATACAACCAAAGCAGGAAAACTCCTGCTTTGGTTTTTTGTGAATATATAAAAATGCCTTATGCTTAAAAGTATCCCAAGCCAGATGCATTAACAGATTATTTAATGAATATTTAAAATTGAAATAATGAGAAATATTTGGTTTACAATATATTCTTCTACTAAAGATGATTATAAATACATTGGATTAAATGATTATAGAACATTGCTTGAAATGTTGCTTATATCTGCAGTTCAGGATAAAATTAATAGAGAAAAAAAAGTACAAAAGATTATGCTTGATCTGTTTCCAGATCTAGAGAATGATAAGGTGGAATATTTTAGAGAGCTTTTCTACAAAAAGAAACCTTATGATGGAATTATTAATATTTCTATTTCTACAAAAGATATAGATTGGAATCGTCTTTTAGAGCAGGAAAGGAAAGATTTTTTAATAGAAAAATGGAAAGTGCTTTTTAATAATCTATCTGATGACTATTTTGTAACGGATAAGTCTGAAGTTATCTCCTCCTTGGAAGAACTCAAAAATAAGGATTGGAAAATTATTAATTCACCATTTAAGAAAAAGCTTAAATATAATAAAGAGAGCTATTCAGTGGTAATAGATATCACAACACAAAGAGCGCAATTAGCCTTAAAGAGGATTTCAGATGAACAGTGGTTTCCACTCAGAGATTACGACGCATCCAAGATTCACACAGATGCTAATTTCAAAGAATTCGAATTAGAGGGAGATAAGTTAACACTTGTTTATAAAAATATTTTCAATACGATGTTCGAATCTCCGGCTGTGTTTGACTTAAGAGAAATTATAAAATAGAAATTTGTAGAACAAAGTGGGATTAATCCTCCTTTGTTTCTTATTTTGAAAGATCAAAATAATGTATAGTAAAAAAACTTTAAACCATGAGTTGGAAAATTTATTTAGTAGTTATTACTAACGCTGTGTACTCGAATTTGGCAGAACTGCCAGAAAAAATTGGTGTCGGACATTTAAATCCGAAGAAAGAAGTATCTATAATGGAAGCTCAATACCTAGACAAAGGAATGTCAATAGGAAAATATGAAGACAAGATCATTATTGTAAGTTCTCCGCTGGTATTTGATTTATTGGAGAAGAAAGATTCGGAGGTTAGAAATAAATTATTTAAAATATTTCCTAAATCAGAGATTGCTGTACTAACAACAGGATATGTTAACGGTTATAGTATTATAAAAGATGGCATAACATTAAGAACCTATGTGATAGCTGACTTAAAGAGTTTTGTCAATTATGGTCAAAAATTGGCTGAAGAGATTGAAGCTTATAATGAGATCTCTAGTGATAAGGATCTAATGAATATGATAAGGGAAGAATCGCCTGAAGATCTAGAAGCTGTCATTAATGAAAATGTAGGAGAGTCAACCGTTTTTAAATTAACAAAAAGATACTTTAATCAACGAATCGATGAAGAAGGTTCGGCATTTGAAAATATAATCTTAACACATTATGAATAGATGAAGAAATTAGTTAGCTCATTATTTTTTCTTAGTGCGATTTTCTTTAGCAAGGTATTTGCACAAGGGACGTTAGAATGTCCGGAGATTGAATGGAAAAACGGTAGTGCAGCAGCGAAGCTGATAATGAAAAGTGATTTTTACTACGATGCGCTCGATGCGTGGTCTCCCTTTGGAAGTGATACTGGCAGTGATACTTACTATTTATATTGTGACTGGAGGAAAAAGAATCCTAATGAAAATGTTCGCAAATTTCTGGATGAGGAGCTGATTAGCTTTGAATATCCAGGATTTGATATTTATTTGGATGGAAGCAATACCGAGCGATTAAAAACTATAGTAAGTACTATGCGTAATAACTATGTTGATTTGAATTATATTGACGAGATAGTAATTTCTTTGGCCTTTTCTCAATTATTTTTAGAAGGTCGGATTGAACCAGAAGTAAAAAAATGGGCTGAAGCAGCGTTCAGCAGAGAAGCTGTATTTCTTGATTTTTGGGGCGAGGGGAAAGATGACGCAAAGGAGAGAAAAGAAAGAGAACAGAGGATGAATCAACTTTTAAATGATTTACATAAAGGCTAAATATAATATGAAGAATATAGCAATAATGGTATTTTCTTTTGTTCATCTTGCCTTATTCGGACAGACATCAAGTGAACAATTGAAGAAGTTGTTTCTAAATTTAGATCTAAAAGGAAACTTTCATGATGTAATAAAAGGTTCTCCCTTAGCTTTTGAATATGGAATTAGTCGAGGCGTACCATTGCATGATGCAAATGGTAAGATCTTTTATAATGATAAGTCTAATTATTTTGCCAACTTCGCTGAAAATCCAATAATTGAATCTAAAATTAGGTACGGGATCATTTCAATTGCGCAACAAAGTCAAGAAATTCAATCCGGTCATTTCTCTATACATGAAACAGTTTGTTTTTCTAGTGAGGATGCTATGATGAAGGAATATTATAAGTTAACCGGCTTGTTTGAGGAGTTTGCATATAGGGTGAAGACATCAATGATTCTCAAAGAGAATGATGATATAAAGCTTGAAGATACTGAGATTTTGATAAAAACAGAGACTGGAAAAGCAACATTGCATATCAGCTACCATTTTCCTGACGGATGGCAAGAAAGAGAGGAATATCAACTGGTGTTTATTTATAGTAATTATTGATTGATCTAACAAATAGATGTTCACACAACTCATAAAACCGGTTCTGAAATTTCTTCCATCCTTTACGAGAATTTTTTTGTTTCTAGGATTCTTGACCGATACCAAATAAAACTATTCTAGAACAGCATTAATTTAAAACGAAGCAGTATTTTGCCTGCACTATCTTTCTATTTAAAGATGAGTCTATGAGAAATATATTAACAGCGGTGCTTGTTATTTTAAGTTTGGTAATGTGCGGCCAAAAAAATTTTAAAAAGGCACCAGCACGAAGCAAAGAAGTAAATATGGAAACAACGGAAAATATAGAAATTGATAAACTGATTTCACAGCTACGAAATTCCATGAACTTGTATATGGAGGAAGCTTCTCCAGGATATTCTGAAAAGGATATTGATGAATGCATATTAATATTATCAGAATATTCCAAAAAGATGATTAAAACTCATTCAAAAGAAGAAGCTATGTTACTTGTAAGGAGAACGGTATTACAACTCAATACATTGAATCAGAAATGTGGCAACTCTCTGATTGAGACAGATGAAAGGGAGCGGATTGCAGGGATAATCATTTTAGTTAGTCACAAAATGGGATATAATTCAATGGATGACGATATTACAGAAGAATGGAGAGAATGGTAATAATTATTTTATAACATAATAAGGAGCCTTTGGTAATGGTTTGTATTTTACTTAATTGCTGAATGTTTGGTGTTTTTTTAATTTAGTTATTTGAATATATTGGTTATTTAATAATATATTTTAACAAAATCAGATTAAATGATCTGAGTGCCAATTCTAAATTTAGAATTAGTACATTATTCATATAGACTAATTACCGGACTGAAATAATAACATTTGTATTCGAATATAAGGGATAAATTGATGCAAAACAAAATGTCCCATTACCACAGAACGGGTCGTATTTTCACGAATAATGTTTAAAAAATATTTAATCGCATAAAATATTTTTTAAGTTTTTTAAAAAAATAATTGTATTTTTGTATCAGAAATCGTGACAATTGCAGTTGCCACGATTCTGAAAACAAAGATATTACACAATAAATGGTAGTATCAAAGTTGCAAGAGTTCCAATAAGTGCTAAAGTTGTTTGAAACTCTTTAAATACATAAATTTTTCTTAAGTTTTTTAAAATTTTCATTTTATATGAATTTTTAATTTGAGGAATATATACACAGAGGGGTGCTTAAATCTCTGGATAGATTCAAATAATATACGGTCTATTTTCAATATGATCACGTCATGTTGAAAGCACAAAAAGTTTAAATCATAACTATTTATGGTTTTACAAAATTTAAAACTACCATCAGTTTGGCGACGACGGGTAGTTTTTTTACTTATACAAAGATACGAAATATTCCCCTTGGCTATTTTTGGCTAGCTTTGATTTTGCAAAGATAAGAAGCGTTTTCCGGGTTTGCAAAAAGGTGAAATTTTCTATTAACTTTACAAAGATAATCCGATTCATTCTGAAATCAAAAAGCATTAATTTTTAAATTAAGCTTCTCATGAAACCAGCTAACGTAGCGTTTTATGGTATCCCATAATTTTTTTTCCATGATCTGTTTTAACTTTATAGCATGGACATTACAAAGAAAATTCTTAGATTGCTGAAAGAAGGAAATACACAACAGCAGATTTCAGATATTTTTAAATACCAAGGTATAAAGCCGAATAGTTTATGTACGATAGAAAAATATTTGAAGCAAATAAGGGAGGATTATAAAGCAAAATCGTTATTTCATTTAGCATATATTCTCATTGAAGAGCAATACAATTTCGAAGATGATGAAGAAGAGACAGAATTTTGAACTTTTATGTCTTTTTTCTTTTGATATTCCCTAAAGGCCAATCTACAATTACCCATTTTTTGTTTGGATTTTGTTTTAAAGGTATTTGATACGACGGAATCTCTAACGTTTTAATGTATGAATTTTAAAGAGCAGCTCTCCGGTTATGAAGAACTGCTCCTGGACAGATTTATTTGTCCTAATCTTCTGATTCCATTCCGAAATTAAATCCGAAGAAATTAAGATTGGCTTTAAACTTCCTTTTTTTAAGGATTCCCATACCCATCAGTACTATAATTCCTGCAAAGCCGAGTGCTAAAAATGAACTGGTCATATATTTATAATTAGTATTAATATTTTTTAGAAGTAAAGTATTCTTTATTTATTCGTTGTAATAATACACTCATATGATAAAAAAGTAATGCATTCCCGCATAAAATAAAAAAAGTCCCCCGCTTAGCGAGAGACTCTGTCTTCACAACGAAGGTAATGTTTTTTAATATACCAACCATCTTCATTTTTAGCATTAAGATATTTTTAAGATTATAATGTTATTAATATGTAAGATCTAAAGGTGGTTTTTGGTCCTCTTTTGTACAAATTAGTCCGGGAGAACAATTCTTTTTCCTGATCAGTTCCTGCACCGGGGAAAACTTCTTCCGGCTCCCAATCGGACAAAACCTAAAACGTCCTCCCCTACTCACAACAGTTTAAGTTTTGGAGTTTATTTATGTGATGGCAGTCCCGGTTAAAAAGCGAAATGCAAGTATATTGGCATTCCTTCCCGTTGATAAAGAACATTGCTGCGCTTTAAATTCGCTTCTATTATTACTGATGGACGTACGATTTTCTTGGTGCAAATTTGAAAAATTCTATTGTTAAAAATTCTTTGCTAATCGTTTTTTTGGGAATCCATTTTTTTGCAAAAATAAACCCACCACAAAAAAGCGACCCCGACACCCAGCGGTAGAACCTCCCTATTTTCATCACTATAATTTTTCACGAGACATTGGCACAGAAAAGCGAATCCTCAGTAACGAAGCAAATTAAATGATCAGCGTTCTTTGACATCACCGGGAATAGACACCAAAACACAGCATTTATTATGCTTTTAATCAGAACTACCATCTTAGAGAGAAAGCAAATTTTCCTCGAAAACAAATCAAATTTATATTAAATAAAATAGTTATTTAACTAATATAATTTAAAAAAATCATTATGAAAACAGCAGCAATCAAAAACAGAGAAAATGCAGCGAATGAGCCTAAACAAGATAAGTTCATTGCTAAAATTTTAGAGAATATTGATAAAGTCAATGTAAATGAATGGGAAAAATACACAAACTTAGAAGAAGCTTATCCATCAAACCTTTTTACTGGTCATCATTATAAAGGCTTCAATGTTTTAGCTCTTTTTTTTGATACAATGGCCAACGGATTTTCTACTTCCAGATATGCAACATTTAATAGTATATCTAAAGCAGGTGGAAAACTTAAAAAGGGAGCAAAAGGATGCGTGATTGAATTTTTCAGCTTTATTTATAGGCACAAAGAAACTAAAAAAAACTATGATATTGAGCAGGTCAATAATATGACCCCTGAACAGAGAAAGGAAATAGACAAATTACCTTGTTTAAAAAATTATGTCGTATTTAATTCTGAGTTAATCGAAAATCTCCAAGAACTTAATTTTACTGTTGATCTGGACGACGAATCTCAATTTGATGAATTTGGCGATCTTGCCAACTGCGAGTATTTTATTTATCAAATTATTGAAAACGGAAAATTAGATATTAAATACAGCAAATCCTCTATAGCTTTTTATTCGCCAGCAAAAGATTATATTTCAATGCCTGAAAAGAGATATTTTGTTTCTGTAGCAAAATACTATTCAGTTTTGTTTCATGAAATTATACACTGGACTGGACACCGTGACAGACTTAACAGAGACTTAAAAGGAAGCCAGAACTACGAAAGCTATTCATTTGAAGAACTAATTGCTGAAATGGGCGCGATGCTCAATTGCTTGCAATATAATGTAACGGGCGAATTTATAAACTCAGTTCGCTATTTGAAATATTGGTGTGACAGAAATAGTCATGACAGAGAAAATGCGATAAGAAAAGCATTCACTGAATCAAAAAGAGCAAAAAAATATTTAGAAAGTCTCTAACAACAGGATATAAAATGATTTATATTAGTTATTTAATTAATATAACTAATATAAAATTTAGAAATTCGTGCATTAAAGTTATAATTATTACATTCTGAGAACTGCAGAAAAAAGAAGATAGAATTAATAATGCCCCTTCGGGGGCATTCTATTTCGAATGTCTTTAGCAGCCCTTCACATCTACTAAATAATCTTTCGGGACAAACGGATTGCATTATGTCATAACTTTTGAGAACAAAATTTTCGCCATTATGCAGGGTTTATATTGCTCTTCCTAGCAAATTAGCAAGCAATATAATTATACTAGTTAAAATAGTTATTTAATCATTATAACCAAATAATAAAATAATCATTATGGATCAAATATTTTTTAAAACCGGTTTTATTTTTACAACTAACGCAGTGAATGAAGCAATGAAGGAATTTCCTCAATTTGCAGAATTCTGCATAAATTCATTAGAAAGACACAGAAGTCAGGATTGGGGAGACTTAAATGACGAAGATAAAGAAATCAATAATTACGCTCTTATAAATAAAGAAAGAGTTTTAAGCAGATATGATTTACCGGCAAATAACCAATTTCCTAATCACGTCAAAATTTATATTATTACTGAGTGGCATCAAAGTGAAACAATAATTCTTTTCCCTTGTGAATACTAATAGTTATATAACTAAAATAACTAAATATTTTTATGAAAGTCAATATTAAGTCATTAGAAGATTTCAAAGGTATGGTTTGTAACCATAAGATTACGAATTCATTTATGATTATACAAAGCGTATCCAATTATAAAGATTCCATACTTTTAAATTGTTTGGTAAAGGTAAAAGAAGAAAAAGAAACTTATTTTGCTAACGTATCTTATTCTGTTAGCGAAGTAATTCTAACTTACGTCTATATTCAAGATATTATAAAGGAGAGACAGCAAATTATAGGTGTCCAATTGGAATTATTTTAAAGCTATATGCAGTTTTTTCATTTCATAAATTTCTATCTAAATAACAAAATATTAAATTTATAAAATCAAAATCAAACTATGAACATTAAAAAAGGATTTTATTTTTCTGCATTGATCTTTTCAAATTTATTTTACGGACAGATCGTAGCTAAAGTAATAGGCATTAAAGATGGAAATACAGTTGTTGTGCTGGATGATAATAACATTCAGAATACTTTAAGACTTGCAGAAGTAGATTGTCCTGAAAGCGGCCAGCCTTTCGGCAAGAATGCAAAACAGTTTACAAGCTCACAAGTATTTGGAAAATCTATAAAATATTATCCGATAAATTTGGATCGCTACGGTAGAACTGTAGCTAAAGTTTATTATGAAGGAAAATATTTATCTGAAGAGTTAATTAAAGCAGGTTTAGGCTGGTGGTATTATCGTTATTCTGATGATATGAATCTTGGAAAACTTCAAGATATTGCAAAAAATAAAAAGATAGGTTTATGGTCAGATACTAAAATTGTACCTCCATGGGAATTTAGGAAGTCAACAAACTAGCCTTTCATCTTATAAAAAAAATTATTAATTAAATTAGTTATATAATGAATATAATTAAATAATTTATTTAACTTTAACCCATCAAAGAAAGAAAATGGTCATTAAGAAATAGTACAAAAATAAAACGCACTAAATAATGAAATCAATAAAGAAAAAATTGATATTAATAAATGAAAATAATTAGTATAATCACAGAGAAGGGCGGAGTAGGAAAGACAACCACTTCTATACATTTGGGAGCCTCATTTGCCGAATTGGGCTTGAAGGTTCTCTTAGTGGATTTTGACGAGCAAAGAAACTTGTCAAAAGGTTATAAAATCGAAAAATCGTTTCCTTATAATGTAAAAAACTTTCTTGATAAGACAGGGCAGTTTCGATTAACTCAAAAATTGGAAAGCTTATTTATTCTTTCCGGAAGCAGAGAAATAGCAGCTGATGATTATGAGAGAACACAATTAAGAGAACGCCTTAATTATCTGAACGAAAGATTTCCAATTGATATAGTAATTATTGACTGCCCACCCAGCCCACTAAGCGGAAAAATGAAGTTAGGAGAAATTGCATTGTCCAGTAGTGACTATGTCATTTCCCCTATTGAAGCAGAAGAATATTCTATTGATGGGATTAATGAATTACTACCCGAAATATTGAGGATTAAAAAAAATTACAATTCTAATTTGAATTTTTTGGGTTTTTTCTTTAATAAAGTAAATACATGGAGTAAAAGGTATAAAAAATATTCACCATTGGCCCATCAAGAAGGGAAGGGCTATTTTCTTAACACTATTGTAAGAATTGATGAAAGTGTTGAGACAGCAAAATCTGAGGGAAAGACCGTTTTTCAAGTTGCCCCGAAATCAAGAGCAAGTGAGGATTATAAAAGTCTTGCAGAGGAAATTAACACTAAAATATTTTTATAATGAGCGGAAATATATTTCAGTTAGATGATTTTGATGATGAAATTAAAAATATCAAATCTAATGATACAAAAAAACAGTTCTTAGAAGATAATGAGATTCAAAAAATTTCATTGAATATGTACAAAGATGATTGGGAGGATCTTCTTAGATATCGTACATATGTTATTACTGATCAGAAAAAAGATTTTTCACAAGCAGAAGCATTTATCTATGGCCTTAAATTACTTGATAAGAAATATAAAATCAAAAGAGGGCAGGAAAAGATTTCTTTGGATAGAGGACGAAGAGAGGGAGAAAAACGGGAAAAAAAATCCAGTTCTATAGACTTGCCGTCGGAATGGTTAAATTTTATAAATGATTTTCTTTATCATAAAAAAATGAATGAGGGGATAATCAAATATTCCAGATTAGATATGATTTCAGAAATGATTAGTCTGATCAAACAAAAAAACAAAGAAATTCCTTGGAATTAATTGATAGCAGAATTAAACCTGAAGATCTTTTGTAGACCTGAGATATTAACCAATAAGTTAACGAATAAAAAAGTAAAATAATGTTAACTAGGGAGAGATTTTAAATTAATTATCATGGCCAATAAAAATTTTAGATACGAAGCCGTTATAAAGCTTGCAAGTGGTCCTGCGGTACAATATCATAATATTAACACTGGACTGAAAAAATTTCATGTTTTTGTAAAAACCACATACAAGGATCAGTGGATTTTTTGGAAAGCCAGGAGAATTGCTACAAAAGAGATTGTAGGCACTTTTACTAACGATACAGACATTCAAATAAAGGCCGTTAGGGTTTATCTGCCTAAACAGAGAAACAATGGAAATTCTGGCTTTTTTATGCGTGTTCCATTTTCAAGATATAATGCAATAATTAATCGGAATTTATTTTTCTCAGATAAAGTTATTGTAGAAGCTGCAGAAGACTATTTAGTAATTAATGAACTAATTTTTAATAAAGCTATTAATAATGCTATTACGGAATTAACTGCTTATTTTGCTGAAAAAGGTCATAAAATAGCTAATGGAGAAATAGCTATTTCAGAAATTCAGATTGAAAAATTATTAATTTCAAAAGGTAAGAATAAAGGTACAGAACCAATGATTGATTATCCATAAAAAAACCCAATCACAATAAATATGATCAGGCTTTTTGTTGAGATTATTATCTCTTTGCATTACAAAGATACAAAAAATGGTAAAATAGATCACAAGAAATATAATGAAGAAAAACTTTTTAGATAAAATAAAAGCAATAGACAATAAAGAAAGTAAAGAGCATAAAATCTCTGGTAAAAATATTATCTATTATGACGGGAGTAAGCCTAAAAATGTAGTTAAAAATTTTGATGCAAGTAAAGATAAGCCGGAGTACGTAAATCTTTCAAATTTACTGTATAATGATATATTTAAGGATTCTCCTGACTTACTCAATGTTCCCATCGAAGCAATTAGGGTTATTTTTATTTTGATTCATCAATCAAAATCTGTCAGTTTTAATCAACCACGAGCGCCATATACTCCTTCTTTGTTTGAAGAGGAATTTCTTACGAAGGATAATAGTTTTGCAAGCTTCGACATACCTACTGGGCTTATCTCGCCATCAAGAGACACAAAAAGAATTGAAAAGGCTTTACTTTTATTGATGCAAAATACAATAAGAACTGTAGTATCAAAGAATGCAAAAAACGAAGAAGTTAAAAGCTTAATATCATTTATTGAAAAGCCAAAATTTACCCGGGGAAGAGTATATTTAGAGGTTAGCAGTTATTGGTTAGAAAAAATGGCAAATATCGAACATTATAATCCTATTATATTTGATCTTGCGTATAATATTCCAAATACTCAGCAAATATTTTTTGCGATTTGGCTTCGCTCTATTCCAATGTATCAGGAAGCTGTATTTAAAAAAGAAACCTACAAGAGTTGGACACAAATAAATATTGATACTTTACAGAAAAAATTTGGACTGGAGGGAAAAGATAGAGATTACATTAGTGAAAAATTCTTAAAGCCAATACAAGCAAAGCTTTTTGAATTTAATGATCGGAGTTTTGCATTTCAGTATGATAAAGGTAGTTATTATATTACTGCTTTGGATGTTAAAGCTAACAAAATCATTGAAAATTTAAAACCGGAAAATGCTTACAGAACGAAGGTAAAATATGCAATTAACTATTTACAGCGTAGACATAAAGTAGATAAAGACAGTTTAGATCATATTGAAACCATATATGCCAACAGTATTTTAGATAAAGAGTTAATGGAGACTGCTTATTCCAATTTAAAAAAAGTGGTTAAAAGAGAGCAGATGAAAATGACAGACTTAACAGGACTGAAGTTTTTGGCAAAGTGGCAGGAAGAAATTATAACGAGCTATAAGCAAACAGCTAATTATAAAAACTTCCCAAAAGGATATCCTAAAGTAATTACGTCTGAGTAATGCTGAATGTTTGGGGTGTTTTAAAAAAATAGGTTATCCGTCCGAGTTAATATGCTGAATGTTTGAAGTTTTTTTGCTGAATGTTTGGGGTGCAATTACTGAATGTTTGGGGTAAAATGCCATAATTTCATAAAAAATGTTAAAATATCAAATTGGTTGCTGAATGTTTGGTGTGTAAAAATGGATTTTCAAAACATTTCTAATGATATGAATATAAAAAACTTACAATCTCCCTTAATGTGAATTTTATTTACTGAATGTTTGGGGTATATATACTGGTTTTTTGCTGAATGTTTGGAGTCTAATTGCTGAATACTTGAAGTTGATTTGCTGAATGTTTGAGGTGCGAATCTCTTGAAATGCCGATAAATAAAGGCTTTGTGACGAATCTAAAAGTATTAATTAAAGATAGTTTATAGTTTATAATAAAAGGAAAGATAGTGTATAGATATAAATAGTCATAGATATTTACAAAAAAGTCCAAAGAGATAATAGACCTTCTTGCGAAATCCACTGAAAAAATAATTTGGCTACTGTGTAAAATTAAGAGCTGTTGCAATTATTTTAACTACATAAGAAATATTTAAAATATTAAACTTTTTCAGCAATTTATCCGTTATAATTTTTAAATTTGAATGAAATATGTTTAAACTTTTTAATAATTTTTCCTCGTCAATTTTGAGCGACTTTAAAGAAATATTAAAAGAATATGTTAAGAGATTTCAGGAAAACCGCAATAGAAAAAAAGGACAGTAAAAACTTGGAAAAGTTTTTGGGGAAAAAGTCAAGAAAATTTTATCTTGAGACACATTATGAGAAAAATCAATTGTACCAATATTTATATTTTTTGCGATCAAAAGGAGCAGACATAAATTCTTTTTTTGATCAGAAAATTGAACAAAAAAAAGACCTATGAAAAAAATACTAGTGTTATCAGTATTGAGTCTGTTTATGGTTTATACAATTCTCTCATTATTCATTGAAATCCCGGAAGTATTTAATAATATTTTCTACGCAATGGTTACTATTTTTGCAGGTTATTTTATAGTTTTTCATTCTGATATTGGAAGAGGGATAAAAGAAAAATTTCAAGAAAATAGCAGTAAAGTAAATTCTAAAAGATATAAAAACTAGCTTACCAAATTTTTTAAAAAAAAGGCAATATTTTTATATAATTCTTAATATTTAAATTTTACTGTTTAAATATTTTTTTGCTGAATGTTTGGTGTCTTGTAAGATATTGTAAAGCAGGAAAAAATAATTAATAAAAGCATTTTTTCTTAAAGCCTGTTGCTTCTGCCAGCATTTTGAGCAAATACAAAGCTATTTTAGTCCTTGGTTAGACTTATATGCAAAAGAGAATTGTAGAAAGCTTCAAGTTCCATGTTGATTATCTCTTTGGACTTTATAAAACTATTTATCCCGAAATTTTTCGGGTGTGCATGGCATAGCCATGTTCCAAAAATTTTGTTAAACTATTTGTTTTTTGATAAGCAAGAGGAAACCACGATATAAAAATCGTAGTTTGTATCTGTTTGTTTTATAGGTAGTTATGTTGCTGCATATTAGATAGGTATACTGAAAGTATACTAAGTTATTTATTAAATCGTTATAATATATATAAATTATTGTAAAATAGCATTTTAATAGTATATTAGTAGTACTAAAAACTTACACTATGCTTAAAAATACAATAAAATTATCTGATGATACAAAGGATTTATTAGACCAAATTCAATTAAAATTTGGGCTTAAAACTTATGATACAACCGTAAATACATGCTCACTTTTTATAATTAGAAATGAAATAAATCTGAAAGAAGATTACATCGGTGATTATAGAAAGGGCCTTGTTGATCTAGAAAAAAGATTAACAGTAAGTTTCAAAGAGCATGAAGATAAAATGAAATTAGATAATGCATCTGTAAGGAAATGGATGGGTGGAATTGAAAAAGATTATCTTAAACCGTTAATACAGAAACTTAGCATATTGGATAAAATTTCAGATTTAGGAATTAATAATATTTTACAAGAAAAACAAAATATTCCTAAAATTGAAAACCCCTTAAATTCTCATTTAGAGAAGCCTTTTTCTTCCAGTTCCGAAGACCAGGAAAATACTGAGAAATTGAAAAATGAATTGCAGGATAAAGATCAAAAATTTAGGGATTTATACAATAAATATGAAATCCAAAAACAGGCACTGTTTAAAATTTTTAACAACTCAAAAGTAGAGTCTGGGGGGATGCTTTCAAAGGAAAGGATTGTTATAAATTTGACATATGACGAATGGGAAGAATTAAAAAGAACACAGTAAGAAATGCATGTTAAAATAGTTTCTCACGATGCAAAGAAGTCACAATCTGCATCTAATATAATGCAGTATCTGGATAAGGAAAATGAAAATGAAAAATTAAAAAATGAACACCTTATTTTAGAAGGCAAAGAGAATGAAATCAATCCTAATTCTGTAGAATATTTTTTCAATCAAGACTACAATCCGTATGATCTGGAAGACCCAAATTCAAAGATTAACGTATTTGAAGCTGCAGACAATTTAGACAAAAACAGAGGCACTCAAAATCTTTCTTCCAGTAATTTTTATATGCTCAATATCAGTCCTAGTCAGCAGGAATTGGAGCATATGGAAAAGATAGCCATTGAAGAGCTAACAAACCGGGGACTGATCTTTGAAGATATCCGAAATATTGAAACCGCATTAGATTTTTATAATGAGCAGAAAGATCAATTAATGAAGCTGCAAATGAAATTATTTACTCAGGAGGTTATGGAGCAATATGCTTCTCAGATGGATAGAGAGATTTACGCCAATCAGGAAGCGCTTCCGACAGATGCAGAACGAAAATTAATGAAGGCCGAAATTGAAGAAAGATTTACGAAATTTTTAGAAGATAAAGCCATAAAAAGTGAAATCCTGCAACCGGATGTAAACTATCTGGGAGTGAGTAAGTTTAATGAAAAACAGGAATATCCACACGGCAAGATATTTACTTTTTATTCTTCCGATATTGAGAAAAAAATCGATCTGTTTGTGCCAGAAGGAAAGTATAAAATTGAAGATGAACAGCTTTTTATTGACGAAGAATATTATTCAGATAAGTATAATACAATAGTTGAAAGAGAAAATTTCAGGAATGAAAAAATAGAAATTCCAGGTATAGCAGCCAAAAGTACTGACTATTTTACAGATTATGTGAAAGAAGATAAAGTGTATCTTATGCATCAATGGGATGAATTTGATAAGGAACTTAAACTTTATTTTGATAGCAATGAAATACAAATGCGTGATGGTGTTTGCTATATTCCTGAAAGTATTTATAACGATAAGCTTTATGAGGCAAAAAGCCAGTTTCTGAGTAAAAAATTTGCAGAAATTAAGAAATCCATGCAGGAGGAAAATATAAAAGAATCGGGTTTTGATATTTCAAAAGAAATCGATCAAAATGGAGAAGAATTTTATTTGAATCCTGACAAAGTTCCTTCAAAGGATGATCTGAAAAAAATCAATATTAAAACTTCTGTATATTTCAATAATTACCTTGTTGAGAAGAAATATATACCCAAGAAAGAAAGTTTTAAAATTTCGGATTGGGAAACTAAAAAATCCATTAAAGCAGAAGTCCTGGCAGAAAGTGAGAAAGCAAAATTATTGAAGATAACTGATGAAAGAATGCCGGAACCAGTTCAGGTCTGGGTTGGGAATTTCGCCATTGTAGATAAAGAATCTAATGATCTGGTAAAAGATGAAAATGGAGATATTCAGATCTTATCTGATTTTTACGAGCATAAAATACAGGAAATATTAAAATTAGAAACAGCACAAAAATTACAGTTCATTGATTTCAAGGAGATTGAAAGTCAAAAACCAAAGTTTGTTAAGAACGAAGAAAGTATTTCTTTTACATTTGATAATACGGGATTAAAAGACCCGTTAAAATTTAATATCCGGACAGAAGAGCTAACTGTTTCAGCGAATGGCAGCTATACTATTGAAAGAAATCTTTTTGATCATAAATATGAAAAACATCTAATCTATCAGGCCCAGAAGGAATTTTCTAAGGATTTCGAAAAAATTAAAGAATCAGTACATAAAGAAATGATTCAAGCTAAGGATTTCCAAAAAGATAAGGAAATAGAACAGCGATTCAAAAACTTTTTAGTGGAGAAAAATGTTCTTAGGGAGCAATCTAAGAATGATAATTTTAAAGTTGATGCTAGGATATTGGAGACTAAATATCAGTCTACATACATAGCTTATAAGCGTGAGAACAGTCTCGAAGAAATAAGGCTTTGGGTAAATAATAATATCATATGCAAATCAGAAAAAGACGGTATTTATTTTAAAAACGAAGCCGAGATTACTAAAATATTAGATAAAGCAATTCAGAGAGACACTGCCCGCAAACAGCTTGTAGAGATTTACTTTTCCAAAGTTGAAACTGAGGATAAGAAACATAAAGAAGAGAGCTATAAGAGTTTTAATTTTTATAATGATGTCCCTGGCCTTAGTGAACCCGTTAAAATTTCCTTTAAAGAATCTGATCTAAAACAGGATGGCGGTAAGTATTTTGTTGAGAAACATAAGTTGGATTATAAATTGGAAAATGCCGTAAAATTTGGCATTACAAAAGAGTTCGGGAACGTCAAGGACGATATCAAAAATGAAGTCTGGAAAGAGAAAGGGTTTGATACTACCAAACGCAAGATCACAGGCGAAGACCTGATGTATTATGCAAAAATTGAGACTGAAAGAAAATACAGCCATAAAGACAAGGCAGTTATCAAGAACAAGCCTATTCTTACTAAGATCAAAGAATATCAGCAAAGCAGGAACCCATTAAATAAAATGAAGATTGCAGATTTGGAAAGCCAGCTTTTACGAGATAAATATACAGGAGAAGTTGTCAATGAAGGTGTAAAGAAAGGAGGAATGAACTATCATTCCCATATTGTGGTCTCCCGGCACGATAAGACTAGTATTAATCCCAAGGATAAAGTTTCCATGTCACCGAATGCCAATCAAAAAGACGGACAGATTAACAATGGAGCTAAGGTTGGATTTAACCGTGATGAATTTGCCAAAATTGTTGAAAAGGTTTTTGATGAAAAATTTGAATACGAAAGACCGGAAAAGGAAAAATACGCAGTTCGGAACCAAATGAAAAAAGACCTATCGAAAAAAGTGGCTGACCGGACCCGGGGAGAAATCAAAGGAAGGATTAAACAGGAGATTATGAAACAGACAGGCATGAACACGGTAAGAAATGAACTTAATCCTTCACAGAAGATTAGGAATGAACTTAAGCCCCTGCCAATTCCAACGAGTTTTCCAAAAAGCAAGTTGGATGCAGTAATTAAAATCGTCAAAATGGCAAAAAATTTAATCGTAGACAAAGGAATGCACTATTAATAATATGAATTTACCAGAGTTTTTAAGCAAAGAGATTATTGTCATATTTCTTATAATATACGTAGTTGTAGGGCTGTTAGGCTATATTATCTCGTCATTTCGCGGGAACAAAGGATTAATAAGCTTTTCGCTTATTTTGATATTTGGGGCAGTGATACATCATTACTTCCCATATTCATTTATTGAAAAACTTCTGCCCTTCGGTTTTGCTCCGGCTCTAATATTGGGACTACTCATAGGTCTTTCCAATTACGAACCTAAAGCACAGCCTATAGTTGATGTAGAATTAAATCTTAGAGGAAGAAAGAGGATTATCCGAAATATTTTCGCAGGGATTGGAGTTTTCGGAGCTTCCCGAAGTGGTAAAACGGCTTCTGTGATTTATTCGCTTTTAATTCATTTTGCAAAGTGGGGATTCTCTGGTTTAATCTATGATTATAAAAATGGAGAACTGACAGAAATATGCGTTCCCCTTTTTGGAAAAAGGTTAAAGATTTTTGCTATACACCGTCCTGATATCAGTGTCAGGCTGAATCCTATTAACCCGAAATATTTGGATGATGAAAAAGAGGTGTCTGCTGTTACGCAGGTAATTTTAGATAACCTTGCCGGTTCAGAGAAAGGGGAGAACGGTTTTTTTTATGATACTGCAGGAAGTTTATTAAGTGCCATAATCCTTAGATTTTCACTGCACTATCAACACTACTGTACTATTCCCCACGTTATTGCTTTTATCCTTTCTGTTGATTTTTCTTTAAAAAAAGAGGAACAGCAAAGCAAAGGTTTGCAGGAAGAGGCCTATGACACGTTTTTAGGATTGAAGAACTTTCTTATTGCTGATAAAAGAGTAAAAATCCAGGCATCATCATTTATTTTAGGGCTTGCATCTGAAAAACAAACTGCTGCAGTTGTTTCAACTTTGGCCAATGCTTTAAGAAAAATTTCCTTCCCTGAATCTTTTTGGGCATTGACTGGTAATGATATTGACCTAAATCTTAATTCAAAAGAAAATCAAACCGTTCTTTCAATCATGAATGATCCAAAATCCGAAGAAGTAATCACTCCTTTTTTGGCCACAATTATTCATACCATTACTAAACAAATGATGGTCCGACATCAGGAACCTGCATTCATCCTTTTGGACGAGGCTCCAACCATCAAATTAAGAAATATGGCCCGAATCTCTGCTACAATGGCCAGCTTTAAGATAGCAACTATCTATTGTGCACAGGACATTTCGCAAGCTGTAATACAATATACAAGGGATGGATTTAAAGCGATCCTGGCCAACTTATCGACCTTGTTCTTTGGTAGAGCCAATGATCCGGACACGGGTAAATTTTATGAGCAATATTTTGAACCTAAGAAAATTAAGACTCATTCAAGAACTACAGGACAATCTTCTTCCTCAAAAACCGTCAGTGAAAAAGAAGTTCCGAAAGTTCGTTCCCATGAGTTCACCAAATTTACACCGGGTAAATTCGCATTTATATCTGGTGGTAAGGCTGAACTGATTAAGTTTCCAAAGTATAATATCGAAGTAGAACAACTTCCGGAGAAGGAAAACTTAAAGTCAAAAATGATTGATAATTACATGCATATCATTGATGAGATCAACCTTTTTGCTGAACAAATAGGAATTTCAAGAGAAAGAAAAGTTTAATATATTAAACTTTTATATATTTGTTTACCAAACATGAAAGAATAATTATGAGAATGGCTGAAAAAAAAGACAAAATTGATGTTGTTAATATATTAACATCTGCTTTTATTAATGTCTTAATACCGAATTCAATAAATTTTGTCGTCAAGAATGATAAAAAACGCCGGGAGAGATTAAGATCTTTAATGGAGTTTCAGTTTGATATAGGTTTAGAACTTGGTCATATCTTTATTAGTGATGATTCTAAAGGCTGCATTATATTTATCGATAAATGGAAATCAACGCTTAAACGTATCATTTTAGAAGTTAAGCTCTTATTTGCTGTAATTGGAATCGAAAATCTTTTTCAGGTATTGAAAAGAGAAAATCTTATTAAATCTTATCATCCGAAACAAGACTTTATACATTTATGGCTGATGGGCGTTGCACCAGAAGCCCAGGGAACTGGAGTAGGTAGTAAGCTGCTCCAGGAAACTCTTCAATTTTATGAAGGAAAACTTATGTATCTGGAAACAACGACGCCGGAAAACCTAAGGTTTTATAAGAAAAACGGCTTTATTATTTTCCATGAAACTTTTGAATTAGATTATCCATTATATTTTTTGAAATATGTTTAATACTCAAATTGAAATCAGTACTTTTATTTATATCCTAATATTTGCAGGACTATTAATTGTTGCTTTTATACAATTGATTAATGTATGGAACAAACGAGATCGAAACTATTATCTTAATTTTTGTGCATTATTATTTTCAGGAATAGTTTATAATCTGATCGAAGGTCTACTCCCGGATCATCAATTTGGTATTGATATCCTGGCACAAAATATCCTGGCTTTTACCGTTGGTTTAGTCGTAGCCTTCCATTATCTTTTTTATTTAAAGAAGATCTACAATCTTAAGTTTTACGAAAAAATTTCTTTTGCATCCATTGGGATGGCTGCATGCATGGCCCTTATTGTATTATTTATATTACCCTATACGGTAACCAAATCATTAGAGGTTTCAAGAGTATTTTTTCTAGGATTTTTCTTCATCGTTCTTTTATTGATGATAATTGTTGTTATTAAAGATCAAATAAAAAAAATTAAAGAAGAAAAATCTGCAGTATTAAAAATTCATTATTTCATAGGAATCATTGGATTCTTAGGGCTGCTATCACTACCATTTAATATACTTGTTTTCGGAGATAACCAAGTAATAGAGCAATCCTCTTTTAGTGTTGGATTTTTCTTCCTTACAATAGACTTTTTCCTATATGGATTAAGAAAAAAAGAACTGAAAAAAAATATCCCTATTGCAGAGCTTTCAGCACGAGAAAACGAAATCTTAAAAATTTTGTTAGAAAATCCGGAATTGAAATATGCCGAGATCAGCGAGCGATTAAATATTTCAGAAAAAACGTTATCTACTCATCTTAATAAGATTTATAAAAAAATCGGGATTAGAAGTAAGAAAGAAATCAATGAAATGAGTAAATCTACGCGAGAAAGTATAATTTCTTAAATTTCCACAATATATATTAAAGCCTGATTATCAGGCTTTATTTTTTGTAAAATAATCCTTATTCAGTACCCTTATTTATTTAAGGAGAAGAATAAGGGTTATTTTTTTTCGTCTGCTTTTTTTATGCTATAAGTTTGAAAATCGAAATTCAAATCAGGTAAAAATTATAGTTAGATGGAAGAATCAAGAAATAAAATTGACAGAGTATTATTGATTATTTTCTTATCAATAGCATCCTCAATCTTATGGGGAATATTCGTAATGCTTCTATTTTATCTAGTTTTTAATTCTCAATTTTTTTCCAGTCTTATCCAGGATTTTAATCGAGAAAAAACTGCATTATTTTTTATTGGAGTAGGACTCTTATTAATTTCAGCAATAACCACTACATCTATTTTACTGAAAAAAATCAAAAATTATAATGACTAAAAATAAAAATTATGAAAATGTTGAACAAAAATTTTTGTCAAAAGGCAAGTCTGACTTTGTTTTTACTTTCCGCAAGTTTTATGAATGCACAGGATTTAGGTCTTGCTTCCGGAGGGAATAAGATTTTAGCTGAACTGGTTAAGGCATTCCCTATTGTTGCCGCTATCGCTTTAATCTGGGTCGGATGGAAGGCGTTGAATGAGTACAACGACAGTAAAGATGTTTTGGCAGCTTTAAAGATTGTAGGATGGTATTTACTGGCAGTATTCTTTATTATTGGGGCTTATCAGGTAGTTAAAAATGTGTCTTTATAACAATGAAAGAAATCAGGAATTATAAGAACATCAGGAGAAAGCCACAAATACATGGCTTTTCTCCTAATGCTTTTTATTTATTCATTGGGATTGCAGGGATGTCTCTAATGACCCTTACCATGGGTTTTAGTTGGGTTAAGATTATATGCATTTTAATTATCAACGCCTTAAGCCTTGTGTTTACAAAATTGGTGATGAGTAATGACCATATTATGAAAAAATTATTCAA
Organism: Chryseobacterium takakiae; assembly: GCF_900129385.1. Classification (GTDB taxonomy): domain Bacteria; phylum Bacteroidota; class Bacteroidia; order Flavobacteriales; family Weeksellaceae; genus Chryseobacterium; species Chryseobacterium takakiae. The sequence continues at coordinate 63,453 of NZ_FQVO01000015.1, forward strand.
TGAAAAGTTTCCTAAAGAAATTTCACCATTGACAAGAGACAGATCAAAGAAAAAATAATATTAAAATACATTCTATGGAAAATTATGTGTTAGGGGAGCAAGGAAATTTCGCATTAGGTTTTAGGTTCCAGATGCCGGAGAAATATTCCCTGGGAGAGAATGATTTTGACTTATTAAATGATTACTGGAATAAGGCACTGAGAGATTTGCCAACCGGAACAATCTTTTTTAAGCAGGATATTTTTTCAGAAGATAAATTTGATGCAAAGCAATTTCCGACAAGAAATTTTTTAGAGCGAAAAACCAAGGAATATTTTGATGGGATGGACTACATTTCCCATCAAACGAATGTATTTTTTATCCTGCCCAACACTTCTATACAGTTGTCTAAATTAAAAAATCCTATCCGTCCGCCACAGAAACGAATGTTTGCGGAATTTGACGATAAGATTAAAAATTTTATTGCTTCGGTTGGCCAGGTAATAACTTATCTGCGGTCTGTTAAATTAAGTGGTAATAATCATTTTAAGATTCAACCCCTTTCAAAGGAATATCTGAATACGTACTATGAATACATCAACAGTGGATTGAACAAGGATTATAGTGTAGATATCCGCAATGAATGGGATTTTTTGAAAATAGGAAGCAAATATGCGTCTATCCTTAAATTTCCGCAGGAAAACAAGTTTCCTGAGAAACTAAGATCCTGCAGAGCTGATGCCGACCTGAGTAATGACAAAATCAAATTTTTCAGAAATTACGGTGATAATTTCAGCCATGATTTAGGATTTACCCACATCTACAATCAAATAGCAGTACTGGATGATAACAAGTATCACTACAACCAGGCCCAGAAGAATCATGACGACCTGTATAAGTTCAGGAGGTTTGATAAGACGAATGAATATTGGGCTGAACAGACGGGTGATATGCTTAAAGAAATGGCAAAACATTCTGATACGGAGAGAATTGTCCGGGCACATAATAACATCGTAATTTTTGCCAATACTGAAAATGATCTTAATAACAGAATTGATACTGTTACTGAACGCTTTAAAGATATTGATATTAAGCCAGAAAGGCCTTTCGGGGATAACCTTACCGCCTTATATGAATTTTCCTATCCATTAAATTCACATTTATTTGTTGATGATCATTATTACATTGCCAATTTAGAAGTGTTTTCGTCTTTTCTTACCTGTACAGGAAAATATAACAATGACAAGGAGGGCTTAAGACTCAATTCAAGATTGGCCGGGATGGTTCCGGTAACCGTGGATGTTTGGGATGAAGATAAAAATTATGTTGACGCAAGAAACTTTTTTATACTGTCGCCAACAGGCGGTGGAAAGTCTTTTACAGCCAATCATATCATTTCACACCATTATTCAGATGGAGCGAAACAGGTCATTATTGATTTAGGGGGTTCTTACAGAAAACTCGAAGCCTTATTCCCTAATGATATTGCCTACATCACCTACAAAGAAGGAGATAATTTAGGGGTTAACCCTTTCGAATTGCGGTCAAATGAAATCCTGACTACTGCCAAAATCGATGAATTGGTCGAATTCATCGGGGTACACTTCCGCAGGGATGGAACATTGTCAGAACAGGAAAGAGCTGTCCTGAGAAGAGTGGTAGAATTGTATTATAAGAACATCAAAAGAGGACATTCCCTGCCTTCGTTTATCAATTCATTCATCATCGACAAGAACGATATCATAGAACATCTTGAAATACAAAAGGAATTCTTTAATGCAGATGAATTTGTATTGCTCATGAGTGAATTTGTGGATGGCGGAGCTTACTCCTTTTTATATGACGAGAGTAAACCAACGTTTGGAACTGAATTGTACGAGAAAAACATTATTGTCTTTGAGTTGGATGCTATCCGGGGAAATAAATTATTGCTGTCTATCATGCTGCAGCTTATTTCGACTACGATTGATAAAATGATCTGGCAGGACAAATCTACCCGGGGCGTGATTCTATTTGATGAAGTTGCGGAGCAATTAAAATGGGCTGGAATGTTACGGCGAATCCAATGGTTTTACCAGGCTATCAGGAAGCAGAACGGGAGTATTGGAATTGTATTGCAATCCATTGCCCAGCTACCTAAAAATGAACTTTCTGATGCTATTATTGACAATACTCAGATCTTATATGTTTTGGGAGCCAAAGACTATAAAGCCATACAGGAAAGGTTTAATCTTTCAGATCACGCCTATTACCAAATGTCTTCAATTAAAAAGAATTTCAGCGGAGAAAGGAAATATTCACAATTGTTCCTGCTTCGTGGCGACACGCACCAGGTTTATAACCTGGAGGTTCCCCCGGAGGTTTTTTGGGCCTACCAAACCGACGGAGCCATGAACACTCTGCTGATGAAAGCTTATGATATCACAAAAGATATGGAAACAGCCATTAAGATTATGATTGAAAATCAGCCAAAATTTGAGCAGATCAGAGACGATTTAAAGGGAAGAAAAATAGACGAGGAAGAATCCATCAATATTATTAAAAGAATTACAAAAAATTATGAATATGAAAAAGAAACTTTTTAATCTGGTTTTGATCTTACTGCCGTTTTTGGGTTTTGCCCAAATCGGAGGGAGCGTTGTGTTTGACCCTACCCAGGCATCAAACATGAGTACTCAGATTGCCAATACTACCCAGCAGATCGGCCAGTTGGAAAAATCGTTGGAATATATGAAGAAGGCATCTGAGACCCTGAATAAAGTAAACGGGTACGTACGTGATGTATCTACTGTTACGGAAATAACTAATATGTACAAAGAATCTGTTTCCATCGCTTCAAGAGTTCGTACGGATGCCCAGAGGATTAAAAATCCCAACACAAGAAAAAGAGTGTTAACAAACGTTTCGCAACTCCTAACATCGCTTACGTCCGGAGTTGCTTTTGTAAACAAGATTCTCACGAACGATTTTTTTAAAATGACTGATAAGGAGAGGCTTGAACTGCTTAATACTGAGCGTAGAAAGATACTAATTAAGAAATCAAAGTTAACCTCTTATCTCAATTAAAATGGACTTTGCATTTATAAATGAACTGACTAAGCAGCTATCAAACTCTAATATTTTTCTCTATTCATTTTCAGGAGCAAAAGTGTTGGCCTTTGCCTTACTGATGTTTAAAATATTAGAAGCTTTTACCAAAGATTTTGATAGCAAAGACCCCAAAGTTGGCAATATAATGACTCTTTTCGGGTACGGATTAATCGTAATGAGTTCTGATTGGATTATGTTATCCATTGAAAATGTTTTTGCTTCTGTAGATACTACTATGGACGCCACTTCATCTGATTTATTTGAGAATCTGAACAACCAAGTCTCTACAAAATTGGATAATATTTTCGCAGGGTGTGAGGATGTTTTTGACTATATGGGAGCTTTTTTCGCCAATATTATCATTATTGTTACCCTGCTATTCACCTGGTTAATAGGTGGATTATGCAAATTGGCAGATATGAGTATTACAGCTGCATACTTGATTCAGCGGGTATTTATATTAAAATTATTGCAGTTCCTGTTTCCTTTGGCCGTAGCATTCTCAACCTATAGTGAAACCAGTAAACTTTTCTCAGGATGGATATTGAGATACATCGGGATTTTTATCCTGGGTATCGGCTACATCGGAATCATCAATATTACCGAATTGCTGCAATCAACTATTCTTGCGCAATTTGATACCGGAGGGGGAAATTATGGAATGATGGGGAACACGGTAGACGGAACAGTTTTCAGTGCCGGAATCTTAGTGGCTATGATCGTCACCTTTACCGTTAAGATCAAACTTTTCGGAGTGGTTACAAGTTATATAACAGGAATGTTTCAATAATTAAATATGAAAACAGGAGAAGATTTTTTTACGGTTTTAAAGAAAAACAATACTACCGTTTGGGTAGTTGGGTTTGTGGCCATACTAAGCATTTTAGGCTCGCTTTTCTTTGCTTTTACAGTATATAAAGACAGCACCAATAATATTTACAGCATCAATGAAAAAGGAGAACTCATTCCTTTAAAAAAATTGGAAATACAGAATGCTGAATTGATTCAGGCCAAGGCTAATCTTGAGCTTTTTGTAGATCAATATTATAATCTAGACGCATTTTCCATGAAGCGAAAACGGGAGCGTGTTTTATGGTTAGTTGGAGATCAGCCGACAATAATAATTAAAGACCGGGCGAACAAAGGCTATTTTGATGAATTTTTATCCATAGCCGGACTTACTCAAAATGCTGAAATTCTGCAACAAACTTTAAAAATAACTAAAGAAGTGCCTTATACTGCAGAGTTTGTCGTAAGAATCCAAAGAGTTAATGGAGGGGTATCGGAATTTTATAACAGTACGATAAAATTGAAAATGGAGAGAGTAAATAGAAATTTTCCTTATAACCCTTATGGATTGTTGATCACCCAATTTTCCGAAAGTCTGCAAAAAGTAGATGTAAAGTCAGAACCTGCCGTAGAAGAAATTAAAGCGTCAGAGGAAGAAACCAACCAAAACCCTAAAGAAAATGGAAAGTAAAACGGAAAATATTAAGAAAAAGAGCAAGTTTGATCTGAAAAATATTTCTACGGAAGATAGAAACAAATATTTTGCTTATGGAGTTTTTGGCCTTGCCATCTGCGGAATTCTAGCCTATGGAATTTCCAATTATACTTCGGATGATACAACAGAAGAAGTGGTAGAGTTCAGTAATCCGGAAGCTGAACAAAGTAAGTACAATTCAAAGTTAGAAGCTATCAACCCGAAAAGTCCGCAGCAAACTTCAAATGCTTTAGAAAATACTTTTACACCCTCGGAAGAAACCCAGGCAAATACTGATGTTGATTTTCAAACTTTGGATAGGCAACTTTCAGAACTGGGGAGCGGAAAGAATGTAATTAATAATGAGCCCAAACCTACTCAATCAGGAGCAACTTTAGGTCCATCCAATTCGCATGATGTATATGGAAATTATAGTATGTGGCAGGATAAGGAGCCTTCAAACAGTAAAATTGGGTATTCTTCAAAGAAAAATACAGTATCGTCATCACCATCACTCAGTTCAACATCTAAGCCGTCTTATTCAGAAGTTACCAGTTATCAGCCGGAGCAGACCTATAAAGAGCCTTCGTTTTCAACGTATACAGAAAAGCAGCCTGTCAGTATAGCCCAGGTAAAATCAAAGCTTATTTCACAAGGTGAGGCATCAAATAACAGAAGTATTTCTTTTGTGATTTTAGAAAATTTCATTTTGAAAGGTGAGACTATTTCTAAAGGAAAATCATATGCAGTCGGTTCTATTCAATTGGAAAATAATAGGATATATGCTAAAATACATACCATTAGGGCAAATGGTAAAATGTATAACGTTTCCGGAAAAATCGTAGGATATGACGGAGAGGACGGTTTGCCATTGTCTGTAAATGAAGGAAATGGAGGAACCAATGCCGGAGAAGTTTTAAAAGATGAAGCCGGACGGTTAATAAATAGTGTGCCCGTTGTCGGCGGTATGATCAGCAGGGCAACGAGTGGAGGAACAAGAAATAAATCGAACAAAATCTCCCTTTCAGGGAATATCGAATGCCAAATAATAATTTATAAATAATAACAAGATGAGAAAGTTTGCAATTTCAATTTTCATTGTAGGTAGTGTTTTATGCTACTCTCAAACGAAAAGGAAAAAAAGCTACAAAAAGCCTATAAAGAAGACTTATGTAAAGAAAAAGGCTACTACTAAACCTGTCGCCACTGCTGTAATAGATATACCAGTACAGGAAGAAGTACAACCCGAAATAGTTACAGAACCAGCAGTCGTTGAAGAACCAAATGTAGCTGTCGTTACAGCTGAGAAATCGGATTATGAAAAAACAGCAGAAAAGCTGTTGAAACAAAAAGGATGGATTAATAATAGAAATTCATTCTTAATACGGGGCGTTGAAGGATTTGTAAAGGGTGTTTATTCAGGAAACGGAAAGATTTTCGTAATGCTTGAAGTCTCAAACCGTAGTAATATTAATTATGATATTCAAAATATTTCATTCATTACAAGTCCAATAAAAAAGAAAGGAATCGATTTCGATACCGAAGAAAAAATATTTCTACCGATCTGGTCAAACCAACCTGATTGTATAGGAAAAAGAACAAAGCAAAAGTTGGTTTTTGTCTTCGATAAGTTCACCATTGGAGAAAACAAAACGCTTAATGTAGTTATTAATGAAAATGAAGGCGAACGAAACTTAAAACTTGAAATTAAGCCAGCTTATATTTTATCAGCTGAATATATCAACTAAAAAATCACATTATGGAAAGACGAATTTTAATAATACTATTCCTTTTTGTAGAGCTTTGTTATAATGCCCAGGGAAGAAAGGCTAACCAATCAGGAGTTCACGCTCAGTATGGCTATATTGCTTCTAACGACACCATAAAAAGAGGTTCTTTCATGGCCATTGCAGGATATAATCATGTTTTCGGAGATAAAGGATTTTTAGGCAAAGTAGAAGGTTTTTACCAAGATACAAAAGTGGGTTATACGGATGGTCAGGTTTTACCTTATCAAAAGTATGGACTTAACGTTTCGGCAGGCTATAGCTATGAAGGCTTATATCCTGTTTTTCTAAATGCTTATGTTGGAGCTTTTGGGGCCTATGAAAATGTAAATGATGGAAATCAGAAAGATCCGAAGTATAATGCTCAAATCCCGGCCAAGGTAAAAGGATTTGTGTATGGACTTTCGGGATCTGCAGAAATTGAAGTAGTCCTGGCAAGAAAACTATCTCTATTAGTGAACTACACTCAGTTTTATGATCTTAAGAGTGATTTTTCAAAATCAAATTATGCCTTTTTTGGAGGAATCAAATATTACATCAAATAAAATATAATATTATGAAAAATTTATTGTATTTAATCATTGCTTTTTTCAGCATAACACTGAGTTTAACTTCCTGCGAAGATGATGGAGAGTGGAACGATATCAATGGTGGGCAGTTCGGATTTAAAATCGAAAGAGACGATTATTTCATAGAAAAATCCGTAGGAGAAGCCAACCAAATGAAATATAATGTTGTAACTAACTATGACTTTGCATCAGTTCCAATAAAAATTAAATATACATCTTCTTTAAATGGCACCCTTAAATTAGGCTCTGAGATCTTGCAGCCTAATACAGAATATGCGTTGACGACTAAAGAGAATATCTTAACGTATGTAGGAAACGTTGCGGGAACCCATGAGGTAAAAGTTACAGCAATCAATGATAAAGGAGTTAGTAAGGAAGAAATTTTTAGCCTTAAATACGGAGTTTCTGAATTTACCCATACTTTCACCGGAGGTACAGCAGATATTTATCAGTCAGATGAAACACCTTACTTGATGAAAATTGTTCCGAGTTCAGGCCAGCCCAATACAGGATATGAAATAAGATTCAATTCCTATAATGGAAACATCAAATTAAATGGAGTTGCTGTTCAGACAGGACAGTTTTATCCTTTGCCGAACATTGATAATTTTACTGTTATTCTTGCAACAAACCAGGTAGGACAAGGAGCATTAGATTATACTATCAAGAATGCAACAGTTCAGTCGAACTATAATATTCAACAAACTGTAATTGCAAGAAAAATTGTTATTGAATCTATGAATATTAATTCTTTAAATGTCTTACCAAATACTCAAATGAGCTTAATCGGAGTTATCAAGAAAACGCCTGTTACTGCAAATACCACCATCAAATATAAAACATGGATTAGTGCATCAAGCAATAATAATACAGGCGGTATTCAAAATACAAATAATGCTTATACTTCATATGCATTAGGAGCCAATGGTGCGTTTAATATTAATTTCAACGCAGTACAGACAGGAAATTATACCTATAATATCCAGGTACAGGACGAATACGGGAATGAAAGTGACGTGAAATCATTTAATGTTGTAGTAGCCCCCGAAATTACCTTTGTAGGTGCATTAGCAATGGAGGTTGATTACAGATATCAATTAACAGGATTTAGCGACGTTAAAACATATCTGAAAGGGTTCAAACGATCATTTAAGGCTGTAGCCGGAGGAAATGCTACTATAATAAAAATAGAATATAATATTACTTTTAACCATGCGGGTCAGCTAGCTTATAATTACAATTTTTCAGAGAATGTAACCAATGGAACCAATACCTACGAAGTTACAGATGCTACATTTAGCACAGGTAACGTACAAATGGCTTATGTTTCATCAAATCAAATTGGAAATCCACCAATATCAAATTTACAGGGGAAAATAAAAGCCACTTCATCTACAGGGGCAGTACTTGAACAAACAATAACCCCTACTTATACTTTCAATCAGGGACTATAATCCACTGCTTTTGAATAGTAGAGGCTGTTGCATTTTGTGACAGCCTTTTTATTTATTATTAAAATTAGAATACATCTATTTGGCACCGGTAGAAAAGTGCCAATTATTAAAGTTAATTTTTTTAATAAAATGTACCAATTTATTATCCTAGATGAAACTTAAACCAATGAAAACAACATTAATCACAGTAATGATTATGGTATCCAGCGATAGTCAATTTTTCGGCCAGTTTAGTTATAGAAGCAGTATCTGAAAATATTTTGCCCAAATATGAAAATCAATTCACAGAATATCAACATTTATTAAAAAACATTGATAAATATTTAAATATAGAGTGAGCATTGTATTATTCTTAATCCGATGCTTTAAAAATAAAATAATTTGGTATTTGAACTTCTACTCTCTTTTTCAATGTTACTGAGTACATAATTACGGCTGCTAATACAAGTAGCGTTCCCACTATTACGACAGGGTGGGGTTTGAATTGTTTAATAAAATCTTTCATATTATATAATTTCTTTTTTAATAAATAGTTCCATTTTTCCAAAAGTACAATCAGCTTTTACGAAAATCGTTTTTGCTTAATTTCTTCCAGAACAAATAGAAAAAAACTTCAGCTCTTTCGAAAGGACACCTTTTTTCACTTCTCTTTAAATACCATGAATAAAGGATTTGCAAGTATATTGCATAGTTTCTAATAAAGTTGTGACGCACTCAAAGCATAGTCATGAGTTATAGATAAATTTTCAAATTATAGCCTGCTCCGCAAGATATCTCCACCTTTGAAACGTCTGTTATATTAAAAATATCTTGATGTATAACACAAAAAAAAGCCCCTCGCTTAGCGAGAGACTTTGTCTTCGTAACGAAAGTACGAAATCATCCAATACGAACCAAAAGCATTGATTTTAAAATTAAATCCCACTATAACACTAATTAACTCTTCTCTACTTTTTGCTTATGTTCTAATACCTTCAAGAGAATATTTTTTCACTTTTAATAAAAAAGAGTAGTAGAACTACTCTTTCTTCTCTTTTCTCAATTTAACAATAATAGTAATGAGTTCTACTACTTTCACTACTATATCTAATAGTTGATCAATTTGTTCTAAGCTGTTGTTTTGCATAATTTTTATATTTAAACACTGATCAGGTTTTAGCCCTCGCTAAAAGCTGGATGCATTACAGGGTTTAAGACGTCCAAAACAATCACGCTTTTATTCATCGGTGATACAACCATTCTTTTGGCCCAATTTTGTGTACGACTTTCCGCAAAATTTTAAACTAAGGAGCAACGAACGGCCAGCGTTTTGAAAAAACGAGGAGACTTAGGAAGTGACGGCCGGAAAATTTCACCGGAGGACAATACGATAAGAGTTTAAGATAAAATGAATACCTTTTTAATGGGTGAATGCATTTTAAAGGTATAATGGCTTATCGCTTATTGAAAAAAAAATTTGTTAAACAACAAATTTTTTTCAGATGTGATTTTATTTGCATTACAAAACAACGCAATATTTGCGTACGAAGTTCTTTTAAAACCAGGAGTAATAAATTTTGGAAAACTGTACTTAAATGATTTTATTTATTTATAACATATACAACTGAACCTTTAGGCACCAATGAAGTAGTAAATTGTGGATTGGCAAATTTTAGTAAATCATAATTAAAATTCTTTCCTAAAGCTTCTAATGTTGTAGTTTCATTAACTTTTATGATCTGCATATCTTCAAAAGAATAGCGGAAATAGGAGGGCTTAATATTATGATATTTGTAGAAGTTAAAAAGGTAGTTTACAGCAATGAATGAAGGTACGTATGCTTGTGTTTCTTTTGGTAAAAATGGTCTAACCTTCCAGTAATTTTTACTCCCGGCTTTTTTAACTGCTTTTCTCACATTCCCCAGCCCACAATTATAGGCAGATATTGCCAAATTCCAATCGCCTAATTGTAAATATAAATCCTTTAAGTATCTAACTGCAGAATCTGTATTTCCTACTGGATCGTAAAAAATATTAATGTATTGATTTTGTTTAATTCCATATTGTGAACCGGTACTGGTCATAAACTGCCAAAGGCCTTTAGCTCCTGCCCATGATTCTGCTCGTGGATTTAATGCGCTTTCAACAACTGCTAAATATTTCAATTCTAAAGGCATTCCATATTGTGCAAGTTTTTTTTCAAATAATGGAAAATAATAAGCAGACAGTCCAATTATTTTTCCTGTCCATTTATAAGACAAATATTTTTTTACGTATGTATATGTTATAGTATTATATTCAATAGGCAATGGAGTATTTAGATTTAAGTACTCAAATCTGTCCTTAAATACTTTTTCCTCCACATTCTCAGTTATATCATTATCATAACCTAAACCTTTTAAATAAGATTCATCATATCTAATAAACTTTTCCTGGGATTTAAAAGTTATAGTAGTAATTAGCAATAACAATATGATTTTTGATAATATCATAAATAAATTTTTAAATCTTTTGTAATAATGCTTTAAGATAATTGATATTTTGGCTTTTAAGCTTTATTATCTATTGTTTCTCATATTTATTAACCGATCATTTTGCGAAAAGAAAAACAAAAATACTCTTCTGGTTGCTTTCTCTTTTCTAGAGCTTAATCTAATACTTATAAAATGCTATAGTAGATCCTCTATTTTATTATGTACCGATGATCATGCTTTACTTTTTCTCCATATACTTCATTTTTCAATATTATGAATGATCGTGGGAGCTTTCATGGTTATTTTATTTATATATTAATAACAAATAAATTAATAATTTTATTTTTTAAAGAAATATTAATAAATAATTTTATACAAAATTGTTATCGCTAAGTTTTTAATATTAACATATAATAATGTGTGCAATCTATTATAAAATAACCTATACAAAAGTTCCTGGACTTCCGAAAAATTTTCATGATGATTATGGTTTAGGATACGCTTATGAAACAGATGAATATTACGTTCATTTCTATGGCCATAATAAAAATTTTTATTCGATTCAGGCGTCACTTGCTTTAGCAGAAAAGAAATCTACATCGCAATATCATAGTTTATCAGAATGGGTTACATATTATTTTGGCGCGACAGATATAAATCCAATAAAAAATTCAATTGGACGAACAATTCAAGGTGTTTGGAGACCTGCATTGTATTATACCAATGATATACATCAGGGATTAAAAACAAACGAATCTGAAAGACGTTTATCACAACAAGCTTTAAAAATACTTCTTGAAAAATTAGATGATTTATTTTTATATATTGAGCCAACTGAAAGCTCAATGAGTACTTATAGCCATAAAACAAGAGAATTATTAATTTTAGCTTGTACAGAAGTGGAAAATTTTTGGATGTATTATATGCAGATTTCTAATAATCCTTCAGAAAGAAAAAACTATAATACCAAAGACTACGTTAAATTAAAAGAAAAATTACATTTAGGGGATTATAATTTTACTTTAAAAAGTTATCCTCATATACATGATATAAATCCATTTAAAGATTGGAATGAAAATTCACCAACCAATAGTTTAATATGGTATGATGCCTACAATAAAACAAAGCATAATAGGACTAATAATTTTTGTCAAGCGACCTTACTTAATGCTTTAACCGCAGTAATTGGAAATATTGTTTTATATATTGTTAAGTACGGTCCATTTTCGATTCTAGAAGAGAATGGTACTTTTAATAGTATTATAAATCAGCATTTTAGTTTTGAATTAAAAAATCCCTTAATCGAAACTTTCTATATACCCAAAATTAAAGATTTTGCAAATGGTGGAGAAGGAATATTTCCTTTAGATGCTTATAATTATAAAATCATATTGCCATATGAAATGAAGCAACTTGTTATTTGATAACACTATTTCCCTGTAGAATTTTATTATGATGTCCAGATATTGGTATTTCATTAACCATATAGGCATGACAGGTTTTTATAACTGCATTTAAATAATCTTCTCCATTCAAACCTTTAAAAAAATGACAAATAAAGGGAGAAAACCCTTAAAAAGCCAAAAAGACCTGGAAAAAATTTATTTTTTCTGCTGTTATTCTTATGCAAATGGGCTGATTTATGCATTTTACCCTCCCGACACTTCCGTCCTGCGCCCACTTCTTATGTATTCAGCAAATTGCTTTGGGATTTCGTTCCTCTCTCTTTTCTTTAAATAAGTTTATGCAGCTCCCCGTTGTCAAACCAAGACATTGCGGATTTTTAGAGAGAGCACTCCGGGATAACTAATTTTATTTCTATTTACATTCTCTTTCACCTCTATTTTTCTGATCCTACTTTTGTCTATCGGATAACTTCGACTTTCGTCTAATGATGTACGAGGAAAACACCGTTGAGTAGTAAATAAAAAAGAGCCCTTTTCTATAACAATACAAAGATAAGTAATTTAAATTTGTATTGTGTTCATTAGATTTCTTTAAATCGGTTTTCTTAAAAACAATCTTAATATTATCTTGAGTACTAAAATATTAGTACATTTATATGAACCATTTAGACTAATAATGTATTTGAACACTCTCACAATTAGCAATTTCAGGAAAATTCAGCACCTTGAGATCTGCTTCAATAAAGGGGTAAACCTTTTGATTGGTGAAAATGATGCTGGTAAAAGCTCAATTTTAGATGCAATACGCCTAGTCACGGGTGTACACAGCAACGATTATTTCAGGGTATCAGATGATGATTTCTTTACAGACGGCAAAATAAGGAGTAATGACCTGGAGATCATCTGTGAATTTCGGGGTTTATCTAATACAGAAGCAGCGGCATTCCTAGAATGGATTAGTATTGATGAAACGGAATACTATTTAAAAGTTACGCTACGAGCTAAGAGGAGGGATAAAGGCAATTCTATCTACGATATATATAGCGATGTACGAGCAGGCGAAAATGAGGAAAGTGGTAGTTTAGGTTGGGAAGCAAAAAATAAACTTAGAGTTACCTACCTAAAACCCCTCCGTGATGCTTCCTACGAACTTGCAGCAAGACGCGGTTCTAGGTTATCCCAGATTTTAGGTGCACATGAAATATTCCAGCAAAAGCCAAACGTTGTACATGCTCTTGTCGATTCCATGAACAAGGCAAATTCAGAAATTACAGACTACTTTAAGAATCAAGAAGGCAGAATCGTTTCTGACACAATTAATAAAACCTATTTAAAAGAAATATCTTTAGAAAATAACCCTCTAAGTGCAAAATTCAAAATCACTGATAGTGAATTGGGTAGAATCTTGGAAAAACTTGAACTTATCGGATCATCGATTTCAGAGGAATCAAATATTGGTCTTGGTAGTAGTAACCTATTGTTTATAGCGGCAGAGATGCTATTGTTAAAAAAAGATAGCAGTTACAATGGTCTAAAACTTTTGCTGATTGAAGAAATTGAAGCTCATATCCATCCACAATCGCAGATTAATTTAATTGATTTCTTGAATAGACATTGTGATGAACTTAAGTTTCAAAACATCATCACAAGCCACAGCAATTCGCTTGCGTCAAAGATTGACCTTAATGATCTTATTATCTGCAAAAACGGAAAAGCCTATTCACTTCACAATTCTAATACGAAACTGGAAAAAGGGGATTATGCTTTTTTATCCAGATTTCTGGATGATACAAAAGCTAACCTATTCTTTGCTAATGGTGTTTTGATGGTCGAAGGGGATGCAGAAAACCTGATTCTTCCAACTTTGGCAGAAAAAATTGGCTTACCATTGCATAAGTATGGTATTTCGATTGTAAATGTTGGGAGTACAGCATTGTTCAGGTATTCCAAAATATTCCAAAGAAAAGATGGAGAACAGATAGGAATTAGGGTGTCTTGTATAACCGATCGGGATATTCCGCCTAAAGCGGCAGGCCGATACACCTATGAAGTACAACGAAGAACAGGTGATTTAGAAGTTATGAACTTACTTAGAGATGGCAGAAGAACTGAAGAGGACTATTCACCTGTAGAACTTGAAAAGAAGATAGATGCTAAAAAAAATAAATATAGAGGTGGCGATGTTGATGTCTTTATTGGTAACACTTGGACATTGGAATACGAACTTGCCAATAGTGTATTATCAAGTTTAATCCATAAGTCTATTAAAATAGCGATCAAGATCGGAGATGGAGGAAAACCATTTTCTCACATAGATTATCTTAATGTATGTAGGTTATGTAAAACAGAGATAGAAGAATGGAGACGGAACGATTTATCTGATGAAGAGATTGCAGTTGAGATCTATGCTCCATTAGAAAGGAAATTAGCATCAAAAGCGGTTACCGCACAGGTATTTGCATTTCTACTGCGCCGGGACAAGACCGATAAGGCAGTCATTTGTGCTGATCCCTATCTACAATATCTTGTTAATGCGATTAAATACGCTGCCCATGTTTGATATTACAAAAATCAAATTAACAGATGAAGAAATTCTTCAAGTTGAAAAGAAGTTTGGCTTCAGCTTTAACGAGGGACAGCTCAACTTTTTGAAGCATTGGAATAGTGTGGACATTCAAGCGTGTCCCGGAAGTGGCAAAACAACAACCCTTGCTGCTAAGCTGTTGTTGCTATCACAAAAGATCCCAGCGACATTTTCTCAGGGGATATGCATCATCACGCATACGAATATTGCAGCTGAAGAAATCAAAGAAAAACTTGGGGATTCGGCGAGGATCTTTTTTCAGTATCCTAACCATTTTGGCACAATACAATCGTTTGTTGATAAATATCTTACTATACCTTACTATAAGAAGCTGTATAAAGCTTCACCTAAAATTGTTGATGAATATGCTTATAATGACGTTATATCTAATCTGCATGAGTTAGTAGTTTCGGGAGCGGTAGATTTACTGGAGAAAAAAAATATTTTCTTAGGCGATTTGGTTTATAATAGGCACAATTTTGATATTTCAAAAAATATTAATCAGCTAGAAAAATTTTCAATAAAAGGTCTTAAACCCGATACGTGCGAAAAGTATTATCAGAGGATGCTTTCTGCAAAAAACAAAGTGTTATCTTATGGATATTTAACTTATGAAGAAGCTTATTCACTTGCATTTAAATATATAAGAGAATTTCCGTTGATCTTGGATGTCCTTAGAGAAAGGTTTTCAATAGTTTTTGTGGATGAAATGCAGGATATGGAGGATCATCAAAGCGCATTGATAGCTACACTATTCGAAAAATCAACGACAATTCAGAAGATCGGGGATACAAACCAGTCCATATTTAGTGCAAAGGCTAGTGAAGATGAAAATCAATGGCAACCAATAATCAGCAACGATATTCAACTAAAGATATCTAACCGTCTTCCTACAAATATTGCTGCCTTGGTGAAGGATATCTGTTGTAAACCACAGGAAATGATTGGTCGGCCGACTCTAGCACCTATCAGACCAATTGTATTTGTATATAATGATGAATCAATTCTGAACGTAAAGGATGAATTTGCGAAAAGAGTTCTAAAAGATGGATTGGCATCTTTCGGTAGTATTAAAATTATTGGCTCCCGTGTAGGTCCCTCCAGGTTGAACATATCTTCATATTGGCCTGACTATAATAAGGTTTATGAAAAAGTCCAATTTAAAAACCTTGATTCCTATCTTAATTTTCTATCTGTGAACTTACCTTTTGAAAAAAATGTGAAAAAGTTAAGATTAATGTTTTTGAATATAATCTGCGATTGCCTTAAAATTTGTAAAATAAAAAATCCTATAAACGAGAGTTATTTCACAGCACTTTCCTTTATAAAATATATTAATGATATAGGTCATGAAGACAAAATCTTAAAAATGGACATGAGATTTGCCGACTGGATTATTAAGCTTAAGCAATCAATTTCGATAAAAAGAGAATTTATTGCTGTAATAAAAGGAATTATTAAATTCTTTAACGGGACTATATGTGAGGAAGTTATTCAGTTTTACAGGGATAGTGAGATTGCTGTAAATGATGCAAAGCCTGAGAATAAAATATATAATTATGTTCAGGGTAACAGTTCAGTAGACATACATTTTGATACCATACATGGGGTGAAGGGTGAGACGCATTCTGCAACTCTATATCTAGAAACTTATACCCGCGCCTATGATATAGGAGGAAAAATTCTCAATTTTATTATAGCCGATGAAAGAGCTAAAAACAAACTGCGGAGAGACAAAGCCTGTTACAGAAGGTTGCCACATGCTTACGTAGCATTAACAAGAGCAACACATTTGCTCGCAATCGCAGTTCATCAGGATAGGTTTCTCCAACAGCACCAGGAGTATTTTAAGGTTGAAGCAAATGGATGGGAACTTGTATTTGTCTGATTCCTTAAAAGTATCATATTCTAAAAGATTAGAAACGATCTAAGTATTAAACTATCAGATTATGTTCAGCTTCTAAAAAAGATTAATATTCAATTTTTAATTATGGACGATGGACAAACCTTAGGAAGATCAGGTATCGCAACACAAGGTCAGACCATGATCACCGGCTACAGATTCAGTATCAGGGGAGAATTATGTAGCTTCGGCAGTAAAGTAAATTTACAGAAAGAGAATAAAGTGTTAAAGGATTGGTTTATAAAAACGGTAGTATTATGAGACTTTATAAGTGATCGAGTCCGATCACTATATTTTTATTTTTATTTTCTCAAAATCTCATATCATTAAACAAAGTTTCATAAATTTATAAAGTATGAGTTTAATGTAACTAATTATGAAAATAGGATATGCCCGGGTTTCGACCAAAGATCAAAATTTAGATTTACAAATTGAAGCTTTAAAAAAAGAAGGTTGTGAGAAAATTTATCAAGAGAAAATTTCGGGTGCAACAAAGAATCGCCCTGAACTTGATAAAATGATTGAGCAATTTAGAGAAGGTGATGAATTGTATGTTTGGAGATTAGACAGATTAGGTAGAAGTTTAAAAAACATTATTGAGCTTGTATTAAGTCTAAGTGATAAAGGAATTATAATAAAGGGGCTCGTAGATGGTGTAGATACATCTACAATTAATGGTCGTCTATTTTTAAACCTCATGGCTTCCTTGGCTGAATACGAAAGAGAATTAATCAGAGAGAGAACTAACGCTGGATTGCAATCTGCAAGAGCAAGAGGAAGACTTGGAGGAAGACCTAAGGGTTACACAGCAGAAACAATATCAAAACTAATACTTCTACGTTCAATTTACAAAGATCCAACAATGCGGCCAGAAGATATCTATAAGCCTTTGGGACTGACTAGGGCGACATTTTATCGTTATGCTAAAATTCTGGATCATCATACGGATGAAGAAATAAAGAATATGAAAGCTAAAAAATAAATATTTCTTTGAATGTTTTAAAGTCTATTATAATTAAATATTATTTTCTATCAACTGATTTAAAAAATAATGATAAAAAAAAATATATTATTTTCAATGAAAAATATTGTTTAACAATATAATGTAAAAAAATAATCTCAATAAGCCCTTAATATACAGTGGTTTTTGAAAGATTTTGAAAATCAATTATAATACACTGTTTAACTAAAAGCACAAGTATAATGCATTTTATTTTTTTTAATGTATTGAAAGCCTTTATATAAGCAGGTTTGAAGTTAATGTGGAAAACTATTATTGTTTAAATACAGTATATTATGATTTTGCACTTTAATTTACAGTCCGAATTAACTACTTTTACAATTACAAAAAAAGCCAGGAAAGCCCTGGCGGTAACTTAAAGCAGATGTTATGACTATATCAGACATCTGTGAGCTTTTAAAGGCTTTTTCTCCCATTCTTATTGTAGTGCTACCAACACTGATAGGAAGAAAGAAGCGATAGCTTACAGAGAACCTCCTTCGGGAGGTTTTTCTTTTTGGCTTATTTTAGGCTCATTTAATACGTCAAATTTATAATATTTTCGTGCATGCGAAAACTTTTTTACTACTTTTTTACTATTTTATTATTTTGAACTCTCTTGTTAAATTGTTTATTTTCTCATAAATACTTTAACCATAAGCCATACATAAGTTTTTAAGACATTAAAAAAGTTATCCACATTAAGTTTCAATATTATTTTAGTAAGTCCACCATTTAAATTTTCCTATTCATACACTTAAAATAGGTCTGATTTCGTTGCAATATACGACGGTAATAATCTGTTTTTTTGTATTATTTTGTTTAACTATACAGTATTCATGTTTTTATCTAAATACTTCTTGATTCATTCTATCATAAGGTTACACTAAAGAGACAATTTCTAAACTTCTGCTTTTACATACTATATATAAAGATGTCACGAAACGCCCAGAAGATATTTATAAGCCTTTTGGATTAACTAGGGCTACCTTTTACCGGTATGCTAAAATTCTGGACAATCATACAGATGATGAGATTAGAAAAATGGGTATTAAGAAGTAAAAAGTTCGCCAATCTAAAGATAAATTTGACCGAAATATGACTTTATAAAATTAATAATCAATTCATCAAAATAATATTTTATATTAGTAGCATAAATGGCTTTACGGATATCATATAGTATGGATTGACGCAATGCGTAAATCTGGAAGTTACCAGCAATTTTACAGAAAATGTTAGACTTAAATAATCCGAGAACAGAAATAATTTTTAAAGCCTCAAGTTATACCGACAAACTGAAAAATTGTTGTGGGAAATACACTATTGAAAATTTTGAAAAGACAAGATATTTTCATCAAAATGTTATTGATTTGTGACGAATTTGAACAATTTTATAACATAAATCATTCTGACAATCAATGGGAAGCTAAAGTAATACTTGATACTATAAGAAAAGAAATCGCAAAATTGAGTTTTATTAATATAGAAACTGAACCTAAAAATTGTAAAGTTTGCAATAGCGAATTATTCATTTACAGGTCAGAAATAAAAGAATTTGGAACATTTTATTATTGCAACAAATGTCCAAAACTAATTGTTGAAAAACTTAATGAACTTGAAAGTTTAACAGGTGCAATATTTATCTAAGGATTTTAAAAAGTGTCGAATTGATTAATAATAAAGAGCATACCCTCAGCCAGATTGCTTATTTGGTTGGTTATTAATCAGTAATAGACTTTGCCATTTTGTATTTTAATAAGCTTGTCTTTTTCAAGCTTCTTTAATCTTCTTATAACCGTTTCGACCCTCAGACCACTTAAACTGGCAAGCTGTTGACGAGTCAACTTGATCTCATAAGAGTATAAAGACTTATCAGTACTAAAATTTTTAAAATATTGAAGAATACCTATAATACTTGTTTCAGCAGAATGAGCTGCAAGATTCTGCATCATAATAAATTTTTCATACAACCGGTAAGAAATATATTTATGTATATCCTCCGATACATCGCGATGATCTTCCAGCATTCTTGTAAAATCTGATTTAGATACCTTCATAACGGTACATTCTGACATTGCAACCGCATTCACTGGATATTTTTCATCAATAAACAGGAGTAATTCGCAT
>NZ_FQVO01000018.1 GCF_900129385.1 Chryseobacterium takakiae
AGTTTTTTTTTAAACCTCATACAGCAATGTGTGAGGTTTTTTTTGCTTGCTACCGTAAGGGAGACGTAAAAGGTGAGAAGTGAGAGGTGAGAAGTGAGAAGTGAGAAGTGAGAAGTGAGAAGTGAGAGGTGAGAAGGATATTCAGGTGTACGTTTAAAGTTCAGGGTTTAAAGTTTCAGGGTTTAGAGTTTAATACTTAACGTTAGGTTTAAGACTTAGAATAGGGTTTAATTAAGATTGAATATTCAGCGTTTGATGTTTTGATATTTAAAATATTTACGATCAGATTGGAAGTCCCGGATTTTATTATTTAACCTGAGTTCGGTAGCAAAATTTAAAAATAATTGGCAGTCTTTTACTGTTTTCAGGTTAAGTGACGGTTTTTTGGTAAAGAAGCAATGAGCAGTTAGTACACCCAAAATGTTCATTTTATTATTTAAGCTCAAGGCAGCATGCAGAACACCCTGCCATATCTTTTCTCTATCACTCATACCTCTTCTTCACTACCCAAAATTTAACCTCTCACCTCACTTTTCACCTCTCACTTTTTACCTCTCACTTCTTACTTCTTACTTTTTACTTCTCACTTTTTTCACTTCCACCTAGCCTCGATAGAAACGGTTACCCCGCAGCAGAAGATGAAAGAAGGGGATTATGCCCGGAAAAACCCCGGCGCGAGGAGTATGAGTGGATAGCGAGAGAAAGCTCCTTGAAAGAAAATAAAAATTATGATGATTAAGTGATATATCGAAATGTTGTAATATGGTTATGCCTCATATTTCAGCAATTTGTTGATTTTAACCCGCGTTTTTAAAGAAACTTTATATGCTTCTTCTCTTAGTCTTTGTATTTTGCCTACAGGCTGAAAAAAAGCTTTACTTTCGTAAGGATTAAATGATAAGAGTTCATTTTCACAAGATGCAGGGTCAAGTATATCTTCTTTACCAATCTTTAATTCTCCAATTTTAATAAATGGTGAATTTTTCCATTCAACATTTAGCTGATTTATTGGCTGTTTTTTTATATCATAGCATAGCTGAATATATACATCGGCAGAAAAAGTTTTTGATTTCAGATAGTCTTCAGCGGCTTCTTTCATCTTTTTACTTTTAGTAAACTTTTTATCAACAGATTGGGGAGCCAGCTTAATCTTAACCATATAGTCTCCGAGACGATATGCACCCACCGAATAAAAGTCGAATGAAAGGATAAAGTCGTTTCTTTTCTGAAAAAGCTTAAAGAGATTCTTAATAAAAGAGGGTGTACATGTAGAAGGAATCACTTTAACAATTTGTGCAATTAAAGAAAAGCTGCTCCATTTTTTAATATAAAATTGATTTATTGAAGTAAATAATTTCAGAAAAGTGCAAACTGAATTAATAGGAAATAATGGGAAATTTACCAATGGATAATTGGCAATGAGGTTAGCTTGCTCATCTTTTATTTTTACTGCAAAACCGTAGGCCGGGATATCTTTTTTACTTTTGTTGATTTTCAAATGTGCATTAGAAAGTCTGATGGTAAGATCGTAGATCTTTTTATCGAAAAGGTGCTCAAATTCTTGAGGAATATTTTCACTAATTATTAATCTGCCCTTGGTAACGGCATACGTTTTAGCATGGGCATTTCTGGTAGCGTAATTTACATCGCTTAAAGAAGCCGACTGTTCCACAAAATCAGAAATACTTTTTTTATTAATTTCAAAAAGTACTTTTTCTTCGTCAGTCAACCTATCGTAATCTTTATTATATTTCAATGGATCTGGCATCAGTTTTTAAATCCAATTATAGCGCCAAGTTTCGGAAATGCTGTTAACATAGTATTAAACATATTTGAATTTTCTGAAAAATGAACACCATATAAACTCAAGCTTAATATTTCAAATAATTAATTTCTTCAATTTCAGTTTTAAAATAAACCTCCCCTATCTAATCTGCTTCCGGTTGTAAAGTTATATCTTTGTAAAAAATATCAATTATGGGCGTAGCAGATATGTTATTTAAAAGAAAAAAAGAACAGGCGGAGAAAAATTTAAAAGATGGTAAAGAATATATGGAAGAATATGGTAAGAGAGAAACAGTTGTTCAGTTACCAAGCGGTTTGCAGTATGAAGTTATAAAGGAAGGTGACGGCGAAAAACCAGGTCCCCGGTCTACTGTAAAATGTCATTATCACGGAACAACCATTACAGGAAAAATCTTCGACAGCTCTGTAAAAAGAGGTACTCCAGCATCTTTTCCGTTAAATAAGGTAATTGCCGGCTGGACAGAAGCACTTCAGCAGATGCCTGTAGGAAGTAAATGGAGACTGATTATCCCACCACATTTGGCATATGGAGATCAGCAGATCAGTAAAGAGATAGGACCGAACAGTACCCTTATTTTTGAGGTGGAACTTCTTGAGATTAAATAATTATTATTGTTATAAACATTAAATTTACCTGTCTTCCGGGTAAATTTTTTTATTTCCGTATATTAGTATTAATAATGATTTGTGATAATTTAATGGAATGAGGAATTTATTTTATTTTTTAATTTTTTCATGCGTTTTGACATCATGTATTTCAAAGAAAAACCAGGTAATCAGACAAAATATCCTTACCCTTAAGGATAGCTATTGTAAGGCACCTTTTAAATACAATTATTCCAACACAATTCCTTCCTACAATTCAGATTCTATTCTTGCAGCCAATACAGACCTTAAAGAAAATTTTTCAGATCAGAGTATTTTAATTTTAAATGCGCTGGACAATCTTGATGAAGTTCATGAGATCATGAAACTTAAAAAAGACAGTTCACTAGCTTCTCAGGTAAAAGTTTTACAACTCAAAACAAAGATCAATAGTAAAATAACCATTGCATTAACAGAACTTGACGCAGTGGCTGCAGAGTTTGATTGTGAGGGGGAAAGAGTAGCACAAATTGGTGCCTACGTAGATAACCTTAATGAATCCCGAAATAATACACTGATTCTTTATTCTATTGTTGCAGGAGCAGCAGCTTCCATTGCCGGAGGTATTGTTAAAGACAATGGTTGGAGCAATGCAATAGATATTGGGGGTGGTACACTAGGGGCAGGTTTGGGTTTAGCGACTTTAAATCCGAAAGGTCAAAAAGTGGAGTTTATCCATCAGCGAAATCTTTTACGGGACGTATGGAATGAAAAATTAGAATCACCGAACTTTCCACCCTTTGTTTGGTATATGTACACTGAAAAGAAATTTTCAAATAAAGAGAAACATTCTATTATCAGCAGTATGAAGGAGCGGTGGCTGCATTATCAGTTTGATGATAATAAGCTTAAAGCTGACCAATCCGTCATTTTTAGTGACGGCGGTTATTACAGAGCCAATGATCTTCATAACCGTGCGGCAATGCTCAATCAAATGCAGTCGGCGACCAGAACGATTAATCAAAGTATCAACTATCTTCTTTTGGATCTGGACAAACTTATTCTTTAATACAATTTAAATGTAATAAAGTTTGTTACATTTATAATTTTCTATATATTTGTACTATAATTGAGATGAACAATACAAGATTTGCCACGGCGATACATATCATGACTTTATTGGCGGAAAATCCGCAGGAATGGCTCACCTCCGAGTGGATAGCAGGGAGTATTAATATTAATCCTGTTATTGTTCGAAAAGAATTAAGTGTTCTCAGAGAAGCAGGTCTTATTACCAGCAGACAGGGAAAAGAAGGGGGAAGCCAACTCTCAAAAAATGCCGATATTATAAAAATATCAGATATTTATCTGGCAGTTAAAAATACGGAAGTCTTAGGAAAAAAAAATAACAATCCGAATCCTTCCTGTCCCGTAGGAAAAGAAATTAACAACCATTTGGAGGTATTGTTTTCCGAAACAGACCAGCTGGTTCTTAGTTTTTTGGGCGATAAAACGCTGCAGGAATTTTTTGATCAGTTCTGATAAAAAATTTGTCTTTTAATGTAATAAAATATATTACAATTTAATTTAAATAAAAAAGTATGAAAAAAGTAGCAGTAATCGGTGCCACAGGATTTGTAGGATCACAGATTGTAAATGAATTATCAAACAGAGGATATGAAGTGGAAGCCATTGTAAGAGATACTTCAAAAATTCAGCAAAATGAAAAAGTGAAAGCAAAAAGTGTTGATGTAAATAAGATCGACAAACTGGCAGAAGCGCTGAAAGGCAATGAAGCAGTAATCAGTGCATTTAATGCAGGCTGGACAAATCCTAATTTGTACGATGATTTTCTTAACGGATCGATCAATATCGAAAAAGCTGTTGAAAAATCGGGTGTTAAAAGATTTATTACCGTAGGCGGTGCAGGAAGCTTATATCTTGATGGTAAACAATTGGTAGACGGGCCGGATTTCCCTGCCGAAATTAAGCCAGGCGCTACTGCTGCAAGGGATTATTTAAATAAAATCAAAGAAAACAATACCCTCGACTGGACTTTCTTCAGTCCTGCCATTGAAATGCATCAAGGAACAGCAGGGGTAAGAACCGGAAAATACAGAACCGCCTTAGAAAACCCTGTATTTGATGAAAACGGAAGAAGTGTTCTTTCCGTGGAAGATGTAGCAGTAGTTCTTGTTGATGAACTTGAACAGAACAATCATATCAGAGAGCGTTTTACGGCAGCTTATTAAAATAGTGCTATAAAAAATTTCGGCGGCACCAAAGGTGCCGCCGAAATCCTGTCAATATAAATAATCATGAAATTATAAATTCATAAACAGCTTCGGATTTACCGGGCTGTTGTTTTTATGTACCTCATAATGAAGGTGAGGACCTGTAGAACGGCCGGAATTTCCGGACTTGGCAATCACCTGACCTACTTTTACCTTATCATTTACTTTCGCAACCAATTGAGACAAATGCCCGTAAAGCGTTGCTAAACCATTCCCATGAGAAACGATAACACAGTTTCCGTAACCACCTTTCTGACCTGAGAAAATAACGGTTCCCGCAGCAGTAGCAACAACATCGGAACCAAAAGGAACGGCAATATCCAGTCCTTTATGAAACTGCATCTGATCTGCTTCGGCAGGCGGATTATTCTTCTCTGTCGGCTTTGCATTGATTGCAGTAGCTGACGAATTATTTGCAACAGGAGCTGTGGAATTGGCTTTTGGGGTCACCATTACTTTTACCTGTCGTTTTTCTCCGTAGCTGTCGGTTACTTCAATAATTTTTTCTACCGGCTCGGCTTTCACTTCAGGAGCTGCAGCAGCGACTGCCGGTTTTGCAGCATTGTTTTTTACGGAAGCAAAAACAGTTTTAAAAGGAATAGGATTTTTTCTTATTCCGAAATTAGACGAAATATATCCTTCTGTAGGCATTCCCAAAGGAACCTGAAGCAGTTTTTTCTGAATATCCATCAGATACTGGCTGTACCGGTTGGCTTGTTTGGCAAGATAAACGGAATTGGAAATGCTGTCTTTCTCAAGAACCTCCAGCTTTACGTTCGGCACATCTTTTGATTTCAGGAATGAGTTGAGTTGTGCTACTGTCTGATCTACTAATGCAAGATCAGTCTTCATTTTTAAATAATCCACACTGTCTTTTTCAGTGTTTATTTTTACAAGGTTTACTTCATAGTTCTTGTCATCCTTTTGGGAGTACAACTTTGCAATGAAGATCCCCTGCGCAAAAACAATCAGTAAAAGAGCTCCCAAAAGCACGTTTACGTTTTTTTTGCTGCTCAGAAATTTTTTCATTTTTCCTCTCTTAGTATAATTACAAAACGATTTTAAGCATGCAAATTTACATAAAAATACATTTTGCAGCTTATGTTTAATAAAAAAATAAATATTTCTATAAATAACGCAGAATTAAACATTTCATTGTCCTGATATATTAATTTTAAAATAAAATGGGTTTTATCATACCCTGAAAAGGGTTCATCAATCTTTGTTTTAATATATTTGCAGTTCACATTTCTATTATGGCTAAAAAGAAAACGAATACAGAATCGAATCCGAAAAAAAGCAAAAATGATATTGCCGTAGGCGTGGTAGGAAGCGGAAGTTTTGCAACGGCTATCGTAAAAATGCTGGTTGAAAACTGTAAAACGGTACATTGGTGCGTAAGAAACGAATATGTAAAAGGGGCTATTGAGCAAAGAGGGCATAACCCAACTTATCTTACTGCAGTTAATTTCAATCTGAAAAACCTAAAGCTGACCACCGATATCAATGAGCTTGTTAGCGCTTGTGAAACAATCGTGTTGGCGACCCCTTCCATTTATCTTTCCGATACCTTGGATAAAATGACGTGTGATTATAAGAACAAAATTTTCGTTTCTGCCATTAAAGGGATTATACCTAAAGTAAATGATGTGGTAGCCCATTATCTGAGAGACGAATTCAAAATAGGTTTCCGTAACCAGGCCGTTATTGCTGGCCCTTGTCACGCAGAAGAAGTCGCTATGGAAAGACTTTCTTATCTCACCATAGCTACAGTGGAAGATGAAACTTCCGAAAAGCTGGTGAATATTTTCAATTCAGAATTTATTAAGGTACATTCCAGCAAAGATATTTTAGGAAATGAATACAGTGCAATCCTTAAAAACATTTTTGCCATTGGAGCAGGTATTGCCAGCGGTTTGGGATATGGAGACAACTTCACCGCCGTTTTCGTATCAAATGCCATCCGTGAAATGGAAACTTTCCTGGAAGCCATTTACGAAGCACCGAGAGATGTTAACGAAAGTGCGTATCTCGGGGATTTACTGGTAACCGCATATTCATTATTCTCAAGAAACAGAAACTTGGGAAATCTTATCGGAAAAGGATATACCGTAAAATCGGCTATTCAGTCGATGAATATGGTAGCAGAAGGATATTATGCAGCAGATTCAATTTATAAAACATCGAAAGACAAAGGATTAAAGCTTCCTATTGTTGACACCATTTACGGAATCCTTTACGAAGGTAAAAATGCTGAAAAACAGTTTAAAAAGCTGACTACAAAATTAAATTAATCCCATTTATTGAAGATATAGCATGATATCGCCACAGATAATTATGAATTATTTACAATGATATCATGCTTATTTTTACGGATCGCAACTATTCAATTCAACTTTCCCTCTTCCTATTTTCTTTCAGTCTCAACTTCAATCTAAACCTTAAAAATTGATGTTAAATATCCCTAAACAGCGCTTCATTTTAATTACTTTTCCCGAACTTTGAGATAATAAAATTTAAATTATGTCACAATCGCTTACAAGCAGAACGCCGAAACCAAAATACGACGTTGTTCTCATAGGTGGCGGAATTATGAGTGCCACTTTAGCCACATTATTACATGAGTTTGATCCTGATCTTGAAATCGCTATTTTTGAAAGGTTAGGAAGGTTTGCTAAAGAAAGCACCGCTGCCTGGAATAATGCAGGAACAGGACATTCCGCGTTTTGTGAGCTCAACTATACCCCCGAAAAGCCAGATGGAACAATCGATATCTCAAAAGCAGAAAGTATAGCAGAACAATTTGAAATTTCAAAACAGTTTTGGTCATATTTAATTAATAAAGGATATATTCAGCAGCCGAAGGATTTCATCAATTCCTGTCCGCATATGAGCCTGGTGTTCGGTGCAAAAGATTCCGAATACCTCAAAAAGCGCTATGAAAAAATGTCCGAATCCATTTTATTTAAAGGAATGGAATTCACCACAGATCATGGAAAGCTAAAAGAATGGATTCCTCTTGTCATGAGTAAAAGAAACGGTTCCGAAGTAATGGCTGCCACCAAAATGGATATGGGAACCGATGTTAATTTCGGCACCCTTACCAGAAAAATGGGAAGACATCTGCTAGAGGATTCTAATGTTGAAGTATTTTTGTATCATGAAGTTAAAGATATTGATCCTAAAGAAGACGGGACCTGGGAAATGAAGGTGAAAGATAGAATTCACAATCATAAACAGGAAGTGGAAGCAGATTTCGTATTCATCGGAGCAGGAGGTTATGCATTACCGCTATTGGACAGCTCAGATATTAAAGAAAGTGAAGGGTATGGAGGATTTCCTGTTTCCGGGCAATGGCTGGTAAGTCATAATCAGGAATTGGTGGAAAAGCATAATGCAAAAGTATACACCCAGGCAACCGTTGACGCGCCGCCAATGTCCGTCCCGCACCTGGATCTGAGAATTATAGATGGTGAGAAAGCTTTACTGTTCGGTCCTTTTGCAGGATTTTCAACAAAATTCCTCAAAGAAGGCAGTTATCTGGATCTTCCGGAGAGCGTCAATACAAAAAACCTGAGATCACTTTTCGGAGCATGGTGGCATAACATTCCCTTAACAAAATATCTTATTCAGCAGGTAGCCATGACGAAGGCTCAGAGAATTCAACATTTGAGAGAATTTATCAAAGATGCCAAGGAAGAAGACTGGGAACTTAAAGTGGCCGGGCAAAGAGTACAGATCATTAAAAAAGATGAGAAAGACGGTGGAAAACTGGAGTTCGGAACTGAAGTGGTCGTTAATAAAAGAGGAACCATTGCTTCCTTATTAGGTGCTTCACCGGGTGCGTCAACAGCCGTTTACGCGATGCTGAACGTCCTGGAAAGATGTTTCCCTGAAAAGCTTCACGGAGAATGGAAAGACAAGCTGATGGAAATGATTCCTTCTTACGGGCAAAAGCTGGCTGCCAATCCGGAACTGACCGAAGAAGTGAGGAATTATACCAAAGAAAAATTACAACTAGAATATTAAAAGTAGGAGGTGAGAAGTGAGAAGTGAGAGGTAAGAAGTGAGATGTTAGTAGTCATGTATTTTTTTATACAATCAGCTTCTTACCATTTACTTTTCACGGCTTACTGTATTAAAAATATGTCAGAAACTATTGCAAAACCTGTTATTGTTAAAGAATTACTGGAATCCTTACAAACTGAAGTTCAGGAAGAACAGCAGGTGATCGTGCATTGTTGTTTCCCGGCTTCTCCATTTTTAGGAAATCTGATCAGAATCTGGCATTCAACCTATCTTTTTGATAATCAGTCGGATCACAAGAGCAGGCTGATTCATGCGGAAAATATCACTATCTACCCGAACTGGACACCGGTACCGTTTATGAAAGACTTTTGGTTTACTCTGGTTTTTTCAGGACTTCCTAAAGACTGTAAAAGTTTTGATCTGAAAGAGGTTATCCCGGAAGAAGGTGGATTTTTCGTAGAGTCGATCAAAAGAAATTCCTCTGATATTTACCGGGTGAAGATTTCGGAGTCTTATATATAAGAGACTGTGATGTTAAGGCTAAGGTTGTTTCTTGGCTGCACACATTGCTGTTGCTAATGGAAATATACGATAAAATATAAAAAAATCTTTGCGAACTTCGCGTTAAAGTAAAATCTTCTTACCATGAAAAAATACCTGTTCCTATTTTTACTTTTACCTGTGCTGGTCTTCTCTCAAAAAGATTCACAACAAATAGCTGTGGTAAAAAAATTCCAAAAAGAGCTGAATGCAGAATATCTCAACCCTAAAGAAACACCTTTGCGCGGAGATAATTTCAAAAATTTTAAACAGCATCCTTTCTTTCCAATTGATATAAAATACAGAGTCGCGGCAAAATTTACCAAAACCGAAAATGCACAACCTTTTGATCTTCCTACCTCTTCCGGAAAATCAAAGTCATACAGAGAATACGGGAAAGCAACTTTTGAACTTGGCGGAAAGTCCTACACATTGGCTCTTTATCAAAGTTTGGACTTACTCAAACAAAAGAAATACAAAGATTATCTTTTTCTGCCGTTTCGTGATGCAACCAACGGAAAAGAAACCTATGGCGGCGGAAAATACATGGATCTAAAAATTCCTAAAGGCAATACCATCATTCTGGATTTTAATACATCTTATCAACCGTATTGCGCCTACAATGCCTACGATTACAATTGCCCGATTGTTCCCGAAGAAAACAGGCTGCCTCTTGAAATAAGAGCGGGCGTAATGTATGAAGACATCTATCATCACTAATATATGGTACACTTAAAATTTTATGAACAAAAAGATTTTCCCGGAGTAGATTATGCTCTGGATGAAAACCAGCTGCAATATACCGCAAGCGCAGGACAGGCGTTGCAGAGAATCGAAGAACGTGAGGATACCCTTGCTTTTCCGATAACCATTTTTGAAGATGAACATCCTGCCGGTTTCTTTGTGCTGGATTTCGGAAATGATAAATTTGATCTTACCGATAATAAAAATGCGATGCTGCTGCGATCATTTTCCATAAACCCTAAACTGCAGGGTAAGGGTATTGGAAAAACAGCAATGATTCAGGTAGACGAATTCGTTCGGGAGAATTTTAAAGACTGCGATGAAATTGTTCTTGCCGTAAACCAGAACAATATTGCCGCTTTTCAGCTATATCGTAATACAGGATATCATTACGAAGGAAAAACGAGAATCGGAAGAAGCGGACCGCAATACATCATGTTTAAAAAACTTTAAGAATTTTTTAAGTGAAATTTTTATGTTTGGCGTGATCCTTTCAGCTACATTTGAGTAACATCAAATAATAAAACATGGAAATTTCTCTCAGAAATCAAGTGGCCATTGTCACCGGAGCTTCCAGCGGAATAGGTTCGGGAATTGCAAAATCACTTGCTGCCGCCGGAGCTGCCGTCATTGTAAATCACTCATCCGAACATTCAGCAGATGAAGCCCGTAATATTTTAAAGGAAATAACGGACGCCGGAGGAACCGGAATCACTTATCAGTGTGATGTTTCCAGTGAAGAGCAGGTCATCAAAATGTTTCAGGAGGTCATCTCGCAATTCGGAACTGTTGATATTCTTATTAACAACGCCGGGGTTCAGAAAGACGCAAAATTCACTGAAATGACGCTTGACCAATGGAATACTGTAATCAATATCAACCTTACAGGCCAGTTCTTATGTGCCCGTGAAGCCATAAAAGAATTTCTTCGCCGAGGTATCGATACTTCACGATCCGTTGCCTGCGGAAAAATAATTCATATCAGTTCGGTTCATGAAGTTATTCCCTGGGCCGGCCACGCCAATTATGCAGCCAGCAAAGGAGCAATCCGCATGTTGATGCAGACACTTGCTCAAGAATACGGAGCGGATAAAATCCGTGTCAATTCTATTTGTCCGGGTGCTATTCAGACGCCGATTAATAAAGACGCCTGGAGTACTCCCGAAGCCATGGATGCTCTCATGAAACTTGTCCCTTATAACAGAATCGGAAAACCGGAGGATATTGGAAATCTTGCGGTATTTCTGGCCAGTGATCTTGCAGATTATATTTCCGGTGCGAGTATATTTGTAGACGGAGCCATGACTACTTTTGAAAGCTTTTCTACGGGAGGATAAAATTTGGGCGCACATTTCCGGCTTTCACTACTCGCTTTTTTCTGTTTTTCGGCGGCGGCAAAGCCGCCGCCGAAAAACAGAAAAAGAGCTCAGACAGGCCGTTCAATCCGGGGCGCATGTTTGGCAAAGCATAAAAGGAAGCCATTTCAATGTGAATAAACAATCTCATTACGGTCAATTTAAATACAGCTCAACAATGTTCCTGTATTTCAAAAAAAGTGAAATGGCCTTGTTTATCTTAATATATGGAAGGTTGATAAAATAATTTGTGTAGTCTTGCGGTTCATAAAGAATATAATGCACTTCAATGCTTTCAGAACAAAAATATCATAAATCAATCATCAATCATCAACAGCAGCATGAAAGAAAAAGAAAGAATCTCCGATATCACTTGGAAAAAATGGGGGCCTTATGTCAGCAACCGGGAGTGGGGATTGGTACGCGAAGATTACAGTGCCGATGGAGACGCCTGGAACTATACCACACATGATACGGCAGAGGCAAAAGCATATCGTTGGGGAGAAGAAGGCATCTGCGGCATTTGCGATGATCTTCAGAAACTCGTATTTTCTTTTGGATTCTGGAATAAGAAAGATAAAATAGTGAAAGAGCGGTTCTTCGGACTTACCAACGGACAGGGAAATCACGGAGAAGATGTGAAGGAGTATTACTATTATCTGGATTCCACACCGACACATTCTTATATGAAGATGCTTTACAAATATCCTCAAAATACATTTCCTTATGAGGACCTCATCAAAACAAACACAGAAAGAAGCAAGCAGGACCCTGAATATGAGTTGATCGACACCGGAATTTTTGATAACAATGAGTATTTTGATATTTTCATCGAATATGCAAAAGCCGATTCCCAGGATATTCTGATTCAGCTTACCATTGTCAATAAATCGGAAAAAAAAGTTCCTCTCGTAATTCTTCCAACATTATGGTTCAGAAATACATGGCGGTGGGGTTATGATGATTATATGCCCTGTATGAATTCGGACGGAGTAAATGCTGTGAAAATTCAGCATAAGGATTTAGAAATCAAAAACTTTTATGCAGAGTATTCTGAACAGAGTTTATTCTGTGATAATGAAACCAATAACGAAAAACTGTATCAGTGTCCCAACCAAAGGGATTACACCAAAGATGGGATTAATGATTTTATTATCAATGGAAATTTACCATCCGTAAATCCCCGGAATATAGGTACGAAAGCGGCTTGTTTAATCAATGAACATTTTAATCCAAAAGAAGAAAAAGTTTTTAAGTTCAGACTAACGGATAAAGATTTGAGTAAACCTTTTTCCGGATTTGATGAAATTTTCAGTCAGCGACAGCAGGAAGCAGATGAATTTTACAAAGAAATTCAGGACGGCATTAAAACGGAAGATGAAAAATTGGTACAGCGGCAGGCTTTTGCAGGAATGCTATGGAGCAAGATGTTTTACCATTACAATGTCGAAAAATGGCTGAAAGGCGATCCTGCGCAGCCACAACCTCCAAAATCTCGGGATAAGATCCGGAATTTCCAGTGGAAACACCTCAACAATGAACATATCATTTCAATGCCGGATAAATGGGAATATCCGTGGTATGCAACATGGGATCTGGCTTTTCATACGATCAGCTTTTCATTGATTGATCCTGATTTTGCCAAACATCAGCTGAAATTATTCCTTTTTGAATGGTATATGCATCCCAACGGGCAGCTCCCTGCTTACGAATGGGATTTTAATGATGTGAATCCGCCGGTTCATGCGTGGGCCGTTTTCCGGGTTTTTAAAATTGATGAGTATTTAAAAGGAAAACCAGACCTGCCATTCCTGGAAAGTGCATTTCAAAAACTGCTGATGAATTTTACCTGGTGGGTTAATAAAAAGGATAACAATGGCAATAATATTTTTGAAGGCGGATTTTTAGGGCTGGATAATATCGGGGTTTTTGATCGTAATACACCGCTTCCCGACGGTGAACACCTGGAGCAGTCGGATGGTACCAGCTGGATGGCCATGTTTGCCCTTAATATGATGAGAATTGCTTTAGAGCTGGCTTTATACAATAAAGTTTATGAGGAAATGGCTATCAAGTTTTTTGAACATTTTCTGGCGATTGCCAATTCTCTTGCTAATATGGGGGATGAATGCTTCAGTCTTTGGGATGATGAAGATGAATTCTTCTATGACGCGCTTTCATTTGGGGAAAAAGATCATATGTATTTAAAAATCAGGACTATTGTTGGCCTTATTCCGATGTTTGCCGTTGAAATTATTGATGATGAAATGATTGAAAATCTTCCTAATTTTAAAAAAAGAATGCAGTGGGTGCTGGAGAACAAACCGGAGCTTGCTGCTTTGGTTTCTCATTGGGAGGTTAAAGGGGAAGATTCAAAACATCTGCTTTCCCTGCTTCGTGGGCATCGTTTAAAAAGACTGCTTCACAGAATGCTGAATCCTGAAGAATTTTTGAGCGATTTCGGAGTTCGTGCTCTTTCTAAAGAATATGAAAAAAATCCGTTTAGCCTGCATCTGAATGGTAAAGACTACACCGTAAAATACACACCCGCAGAAAGCGATAGCCTGCTTTTCGGAGGGAACAGCAACTGGCGCGGTCCGGTATGGTTCCCTATAAATTTTTTAATTATTGAAAGCCTTCAACGCTTTTTCTTTTACTACAGTCCGGATTTTCTGGTAGAATGTCCTACGGGAAGTGGAAATTATTTAAACCTTGATCAGATTGCGGATGAACTCAGCAAAAGACTATCCAGTATATTTTTAAAAGATAAAGAAGGAAACCGTCCTTTCAACGGTCAGTATCCAAGATTTCAGACTGATCCGGATTTTAAAGATTATATTATATTTTATGAATATTTTCACGGAGACAACGGGCGTGGAGTAGGCGCTTCCCACCAGACAGGCTGGACGGGTCTTATTGCAAAAATCCTAATGCCCCGGTTTTCAAAGAAAAAAATTGCTGAATCTGAAACCGAAATGCCGGATCAAAAAAAATGAGCAGCTGAATGGTGCTTTATTCAAAAATCTGCTGAATGACTTCCAATGATGGCGGAATTCTGAAATCTGTTATGTGATAATGATAATAAACCAGAATGCTGTCAAGAAAATCTTTCCTGTAGGATGAAGGGATTTTAATCCGGTATGGATCTACTGAAGAAAGAATGGCCTGCCATATTGCGGAGATCTCCTCATTAAAGATCTGATGCATCAATTCAGAAGAAAACGTACCGGTTTCCGGATCAAGAAATTTCCCATTGTTCAGGAGCGGGGCAACGCCCTGAATTTTCAGAATTTTAATCAGGAAAATCAAATGAGACTGATAGTTATGGTTTTCAAGTTCATCAATAAATTCTTCAAGACAGAAAAATAGATGATGATTTTTATTTTCATGTTTTAAATTCTGATTCAGAAAGTCTGAAATGAAAAATACCACCGAATTGCAACGGATATCTGTATAAATATCATTGTTTTTGATCATCTCAAACCGGGAAATGGTCTGTATTCCGTTTCCTCTTGGGGGAAGCAGGGAAAAATTAAGTTTACTTAACGGCAGGAGTAGGGCTTTTTTCTTATTCTTTTTGGTATAAATACCTTTCAGGAAATAAGACTGAAACCCTTCTTCTTCCGTGAAACAATGCAGTACTGCATCATTTTCACCATATTTTATATAAGATAATAAAAAGCCGTTTTGTGAATTCATTAATTAACTACCGCAATCTTTGCCGTTGCTTTATCAGAGCCATCTTCATTTGTCATTAGAACAAAATATATTCCTGAAGCTACTCTTTTACCTCTTTGGTTATTAAGATCCCATTCGTAATATCCGCCTCTTGCCACAGCAGAGTGAACCACATTTCCCGCTGCATCCGCAATCCTGATATTGGTAACTTCGGCAAGGCCTTTTATGGTAACTTTTCCTTTAAAATTGGAATAAACAACAGGATTAGGGTACACCAGTACATTTCCGAAGCCTGAAGTAACGTCGGCAACATCTCCCTGGTAGGTCACTATTCCGTCATAAGAAACAAAATATACTTTTCCTGTTTTTTTATCAACCTTAATATCAGTAATACTGTTGGTAGGAAGAGGAGAATTTTCTTTAGTAAAATGCTTTATGGTTTGCTGTCCGTCTGAAGATAAATAATAGACCCCTCCGCCATCCACGGAAACCCATTTGTGATCCCCGGCATCCACTTCAATTTGTAAAATCTGAGAATCTCTGAAAAGCTCTTCGCCAAGGCCGTTCTGTTCAATAATAATTGGCTCTACGGTAGCGTTTGCAGGAGTTTTCACTTCTGAAACAGCATTCTGTAAAACCCTTAATCCCAAATCTCCACCGATCCATGCATCTCCGGATTTGTCCAATGCTACAGAAATATTACCTCCGGAATTTGGATCAAAACCATTGGCCTGGTTCAGGATATAAGCGGTATCATCAGAAGTGTTTACTGTTTTTTTAGCATCATATGCAACAAGTGCGCTCAATCTCGGGATCGGGATCCACAATAGCCCTTCATAGAATAATGGTTTTTGTGCAGCACCCAAAGAAGTAGTATTTTTTATAAGAAAATCATCAGTTGCTCTGTCGTATGCGCCTATTGCAGTAAGCTGCCCAACATCTGGTCCGTCACTGGAAAAAGCGATGCTTACAAAAAGATTATTAGCATCATCGAAAGCCAATCCTACAGCTCGCCTTGCAAAAAGATTATCGGTTCCTAAATTGTAGTTCTTAGTAAAAGTAAAATCCTTACTGCTTGCATTGTACTTCATTTTATACACTCCGCGTCCTGTTACGGTGGTATAATTCGTAAAGAAAACATCATCCGGACTTGCAGGATCTGATACAACATCAAGCACATTGAATCTCGTTGTATTTCCTATGAAGTAGGAAGGATAGATCCATTCCATACCGTTAAAATAATAAAAGCCGGGGTTTTTCGGATTGTTAAGGGCAGTATTGAATCTGTTTTCTCTTCCTCCCGTAGATACAAGAAGTTGATTTTCACCATACAGACTCATTTTATAAGCATAATTAAAATAAGGGCCGTCTGGTCTGAAAGAATTGTTGCTTTCATTTTTTATTCCTGATAAAACCGTTCCGCCATAAACACTGCTTCCTACGGTAGTTGCCGTATTACATTCTTCCCCGAAACTTACGGTATTGTTAAAATTTCCGTTGTTATTAAATGTATAAACCCTGTTTAGGTCTGTTACAACAATATTATTGCTGTTCACCACAACATCCCGCACATTGATAAATGTTTGAGAAAGAGGTACAGAAACCCCATTGTTGTAAAGATATCCTGTTGTTGCTGATGAAAAGCTTAAAATGTCTTCAGAGTCGATATGTCTGAAAGATCCGGCCATCTCCGTTGTCCATGTGGTGAATACTGGAAATGTTGTATTCATTTCGTGGCTTTTCATTCCTGTATTGGTTACCGAAAAAACTTTGTTACCGAAAATAGTCGCTTCATTACTCGCTTCATATACCCCTCCGGATAAAAAGAAAGCAGAATCTTTAAACTCTTTCTTCCTCAAATCAAAAATGGAAACTCCATAACCAACTGAAATAACCGCAAGGTCTCCTGTTATTGAGATATGATTAATTCTCTTGCTGCCGTTATACCCTGTCGCAATGGGGATATCCACAACATAGGTGATTCCGTCCGGAGATATAACATCCAGTGAGCCGTTCTGATATCCTACAAGTGCAATTTTATTCTGTGGATTATAATCGAATGCTGAAATTTTAACCTCATGCAAGCCGTTTGCTTTAGACAGCTTGGTAATTTCACCTGATGCAATGGTATAGTAAAAAATCCCGTTTTCTGCTGCTGCAACTATTTTTCCGTTATCTTCTTTCATGGCAATAACGTTGTTATAAGAAAACAGGTCTGCCCATTTTTTTGAAGAAATAGTCTGTGCATGTGCAACGTGCAGGGATGCTAAAATACCAAGAGAAATTAAAGAGAGTTTTTTCATGCTTATGCTATTATACTGCTGTCAATTACCTGATTGTTCCAGGCAATATGTTTTATGTTTTTATTTGTGTCAAAAAAGAAATCTATCCTTCCTAAAAGAAGTCCTGCCCAGCCAACCTGATTAACCAGAACGTTTTTGCCTTGTCTATTGACAAAAGTCTGAGGTTCCGGAAGGAAAGTATGCGTATGGCCCCCTAAAATAAGGTCTATATTTTCGGTTTTAGCAGCCAGGATTTTGTCACTTATCTTATCCGGATCCTCTTTATAATCATAACCGATGTGTGAAAGGCAGATTACCAGATCACATTTCTGTTCATTCTTAAGGAAGTTAGCGTAATGTTGTGCTACATCTACAGGATCAGAATAAATGGTTTCACCATACTGCTTCTTGCCGACAAGTCCGTCCAGCTGAATTCCGACACCGAAAATTCCCACTTTGATCCCGTTTTTATTAAAAATCTTATACGGAGAAGTTTTTCCATCCAGCACTGTATTTTTAAAATCATAATTGGAACAGATAAAAGGGAACTTGGCATTAGGCAAAACCTTTAAAAATCCGTCCAGACCATTATCAAAATCATGATTCCCCATCGTGGAAGCATCATATTTCATCATGGACATTAACCTGAATTCCAGCTCGCCGCCGAAAAAATTGAAGTAAGGAGTCCCCTGGAATATATCTCCTGAATCCAAAAGCAATATATTGGATTCCTGATTCCTGATCTGTTGAATCAGGCTTGCCCGTCTTGCAAAGCCTCCCTGGTTAGGATTTTTGATATAGCTTGAATCAAAAGGTTCAATTCTGCTGTGCTGGTCGTTGGTATGAAGAATAGTAAGCTTATTTGTTGATTTCATATCAACAAAATTCAGTTCTTCCGCCATCATCATATTGGGGGCTAAAGCCATTGCCAAAGTCCCGCCGCCTATTGCTTTTAAAAAACTTTTTCTGTTCATTGCTTCTTACCGATAAAATTTAAACGAATATCTGAATTGGGATTTACCTCAGGGGTTTTCTTAAAATAATCAATAAAAAGATCTCTGAGTTTGATTCCCGTAGGAATCATTTCCCCCTTTGAGAAAAATTTCATGTTATCACCGCCCAACGCCAGATAATCTGAAGTGGCAATATAATATTCCTGATCCGGGTTTACCGTTTTTCCATTGATTAAAGACTTGGTAAGCTGCCCGTTATTGGTTTCAATGTACAGATGGGAAACCGGATTATTGACCTGTGTTTTTGCATAATAATCAAAAAGCCCGTGTAAATCCGATCCTTTCATTTTTACAATAATCACTTCATTTTCAAAAGGCATTACTTCAAATACACTTTTGAGCAGAATGTCGCCTTTTCCGATGCTTGTACGGATTCCTCCGATATTAATCAGGGCGGCATCTATATCTTTATTAAGATTTTTTTTCGCCCATTCTTCTGCCCCGCCGAAAGTATAGTCTGCTAAAAGATTTCCCAGATTGCTGTTATCTCCCTGTTTGTTAAGATCTACTGCAGTATAAGAGATTTTCTGGTTCATCTCTTTATCCAGTTTTTGTTTATAGGGTTCAATCACTTTTACAAACTCCTCATCATTTTTTAGCTCATTATTAATAGAAATATTCTTCCGGGTCTCCACATTCGCTACCTGTAACGGAGAGGCCGTTTTGCAGGAGGAGAGCGCAGCCAGAGCAATTCCTAGTAACAAGGATTTATTTTTCATATGCAGCAATTTAATTTTTTAAAAGATCTTTATGCAATCATAGCAATTATAGTGTTTTTCTAAACAATTTTAAGCTAGCGATTTCATAATATCTTTTAGTATATGCAAATATAATTATATGTATTTATAATACTATGAATCAAATAAAAAAACCGCAGAAATTTTCTGCGGTTTAAGTTCACTTTATTTTCTTTTTTTAAAAATTCTATATAAAAAATATATTATTACGACTACGAGGATTAATATAACGACTTGCCATGTAATTAATCCCATTCCTGGATTTATTTCTTTTGTTTCCATTATTATAAATTTATTAAATCAATAAAACATTCCATAATTAATAAGTTGGAATTTCTTTATGGATTTCATCAAGAATATTAGGGATTTTATTCCAATTTACTTTTTCTTTTTTTGAAAGACTATCCAGTTCTTTACTATTATAGAATTTTATACAATGATTAAATACTTGTCTTTTTTGATAAATTCCTTTTAGGTCTTCGGGATATTGATTGATAGAATTAATTGAATCATATCTTATTTTCTCTACCTCATCATCGATTATTGGGTTTAATGATTTATCGAAAATTGCTATGCCTAATGGATTATAGAATGAACGGTCTTTTTCCGAAAATAATGATTCAATTTTTTTATCCTCATAACCCTTTAAAACACAAAGGCAAAAAGCTCTGTTTTTATATTCATTTTCCCAGTTATTAAAATTCCAGCTCTTCCTTTCTTCCTTCAGATCTGTAGATACTGAACAGGATGATAAAATGAATAACGCTAGTATATATTTAATTTTAAAAAGAATATTTCTCATTTTTCTTAAGCTACTATTACAACTTTAATTAATAATCACTTTTTAAAAACTGTTTTCTCTTTTCCATTATGATATTCTGAAATTAAAACAATATTAAACAGACCGTTCTTTGTTTGTTTATAGACAGATTTAACAGAGTCAGGTTCACTCTCATAGTTTTTGGTATATTTTATAAAAGTATTTACAATTTCTCTTTTGCTTTTTTTTATTTCAATCTTTCCACCGCCCGTCACTTCTCGGTCACTAAATTTTAAAAGAGGATTAGGAGGCAGGTTTTCATCAACTATTGGAGCCATTCGGGATTTTAAAAAAGTTCGATAAGTTAAAAAAGAACCTATAATTCTTTCTTTTCCATTCAGGCGTATACAATAATTAATTCCATATTCATCAATTTCATAATTATAAAAACCTTTTAAGTAGATTTCATAACTATACTTTCCTATTTTAGTTGTATTAGGATAAATTTCTTGTGCGAAAATATTTGAAAAAGTAAGAATGATTATTAAAGATAATATTGATTTCATTATATATTATGGTTTAAATTCCCAAATTCTAATTGATTTAATTCCTCCTGGAACACCATATGCATTTGCTCCTCCAGGAATATGTCCATTTTGAATCAAGTCTACATGCCCAGTGTAGTTAGCTTGACTAGCATCATTATTCACAATAACATATATACCTGTTTTTCCTTTTAAAAA
The DNA here is from genome assembly GCF_900129385.1 of Chryseobacterium takakiae. Lineage (GTDB taxonomy): Bacteria > Bacteroidota > Bacteroidia > Flavobacteriales > Weeksellaceae > Chryseobacterium > Chryseobacterium takakiae. The sequence continues at coordinate 20,567 of NZ_FQVO01000018.1, forward strand.
AGCAGCTACCTTATTTGGATTGTTCGCATCTGCCCCTTCTAATTTATGTGTTGGATTTCCAAAAATTTTTTGCATGGCATCACCTGCTGTAACCGCTCTAATATAATAGTATCGGGGTTGTCCATTTATATCTGCGCCTCTCAAACTTAAACTATTTTGTGGAATCAATATTCCTAGTGCGTTCAATGCAAAAGACCATCTTACGGTGCAAGCATTTCTATAAATACCATTATCTCCACCCTTAGAAATATACAAACTTTTCAAAGGATCCCCAACTAATTCGTAAACATCTTTTGCCGGCATTTGTTTAAAATAGCCAGCATATCCAGGATAAGGTAATTTTGGAAAAACACTTACGAATTGAGAATATGTAGGCATCTGTTTTGGTTGGTACTGTATTGTATTTTGTATATCATCTAAATTATCAATATACTCTCCATCTTGTCCTTCCGATTTTGTTATAAACCAATTCTGAAACTGCTCCCAAGTCGTATCTGGATTTTGCATTAGAAAATCTATTGCCCAGTTGGTAAAATTAATATTGTTACTGTTGTCGCCAGTAGAGTAATTATTAAGATAATTTTCTATTAAATTATGATAAATGCCTGCATTTCCACTCGCCCATTGTCGGTATAATGCTCCCGGAATTTGCTCCCAAAACAGACGTGCTCTCAGTCCTCTTACATTTCCTTATCTGTAGAAGGCGGTATATTAGGATCAAAAACATACCCGCTCGGGTCGGTAAGATATGCAGCAGAGCCACCCTCTGTAATAGGGTCTACAGGAGGTGGCGGGCTGGAAGGATTTCCGTTATTCTGACCGCCAAAACCACCGGAGTTATCTCCGCCACCACTTCCTACACAAACTGTCAATGTTTCCAGGCAGCTCTCACATTTATCGCATGCATCCCAACTGGAACCGTTTTTACAGTGCCATACACTCACGCTGTAAGAAGCCAGGCAGTCTTCATAATTTGAAGTTTTGGCAACCGCATTTTTGTGAGAGTGCTTTTGGGCAACGGAAGCCACTTCGGAGTCGTAAAGAACGTAAGGAGTATTCCCTATTATCCTTATAATAGAATAATGAAGCGTGCCGTCATTTCTCTTGCGGTACACAATATTATAAACATCCTGGGGATTACCAAACAAAGAATAGATCCTGAATGAATAGGTAGAAATATCTGCGTTGGCTTTAATACGGTTGATATTTTCTGTATCAATGAGGAATCCCGAAAGCAGATCGTCATTTTGATTATTTTTTTGCGCGGCGCTTAGCGGAGAAATCACCTCTCCAACTTTTTGAATCTGTGTTTCTTTTTGGAAAGCAGAAAAGGAAATGACATCCCTTTTTCTATTTGCAGAGGATTCGTTTAAAGCCTCCTGTTCATTTCGGCAGGAGAATAGAATAAAAAACACTGCCATAAAAGACAGCCACGAAATCTTTTTTTTCATTTTGGTTTTTTTTAAAGTTGTGAAATTACAATTTTTTTTAATACTTCTATACAGGGAAAACCCCATGTTTTTGTTCGTCGTTGTACGGTTTATTTTTTATCCCGATCGGTTATCTGTTTTCATCGTTTATATTTTTTATTAAAATTCTTTTTCGCAAAATACATTTGCAGTACGGCAGAAGCTACCGTAATACTTTTAATTATGCCTTTAACAAAGATTCTGGAGAGAATAAATAGAAAGGCACGGAGCAAAAGCCGATCTGACAAAGAGGTACTGCGAAGAACCCAAAGACCAAGAAAGACTTCGCCCGTGCCAATATAGGTACACGGGCGTAAGTCTATCAAAGTTTGGTCTTTTAAGAAGATTCGCAGTTTTCTTTGTTCCAAATTGATAGCTTACGCTTGTTTCGTTAAAATTATGGGTGCTAATATAAAAAATATTTTTATATTAAATCATTAAATCTTAATTGCTTATTCCTTACTTTCATTTTCGTCCGCAGGCTTTTTTACTTAAAGAGTTTACTTTTATTGCGCTGTTCTTTAGATTATTAATACTGTGTTGTATTTTGCCTTAGTATTTACATGATACAGCTTGTTGTATAGAAAATTTTTTACATTTTACTGTGATTTGAAACTGCTGTTCAGTATTTTTTATCCAGTAATCAATGTTGTTGCTTAACTGTTGTAGATTTTTATTTTACTGTAGTATATTTTTATTTCAGTATTGAAGATTCAGAAGCATTATTTAAGATAAAAAAATAGCAAATAAATAAGAATTCTTCTTGTAAATCATTAAATTTGAAAAAAATTATTCTAACAGATGAGCATTTTAAAAGGAGTAGGTGTTGCATTGGTGACACCCTTTAATGAAGATTTATCCGTAGATTTTGATAGCCTTACCAAACTGGTGGATTATAATATCGAAAACGGGACCAATTATTTAGTTGTTTTGGGAACTACAGCAGAGGCTGCAACGCTTTCTGCAGAAGAGAAGAAACAGGTAGTTGAGCATATCATTAAGGTTACTAATAAACGTGTTCCATTGGTACTTGGAATTGGTGGAAACAATACTCTCGAAGTTAAGAAACAGATTGAAGAAACGGATCTTTCAGCATTTGAAGCCGTACTTTCTGTATCTCCTTACTATAATAAACCAAATCAGGAAGGACTTTATCAGCATTATAAAATGCTGGCTTCCACCGGGAAAAATATTATTATTTATAATGTTCCGTCAAGAACCGGACAAAATATTGAAGCGGAAACCACGTTGCGTCTGGCAAAGGAATTTCCGAATCTATTGATGATAAAAGAAGCAGCACCGAATATTCTCCAGTATTTTGATATTTTAAGAAAAAAGCCTGAAGGTTTTAATCTTGTTTCCGGAGATGATGAATTTACGCTGCCTGTTACCCTGGCGGGAGGTAACGGAGTGATTTCTGTAATCGGGCAGGCTTATCCTAAAGAATTTTCTACAATGGTGCAGCTGGCATTTGACAGGAAAGTGGATGAAGCTTATGAAATCCACAATAAGCTTGTAGAAATTACCAGGCTCATCTTTGCTGAAGGAAATCCTTGCGGGATTAAAGTTGTTCTTGCCGAAAAAGGAATTATTAAAAATCATCTCAGACTTCCTCTTGTAGCGGCTTCGGAAGGACTTTACGCGAAAATTAAAGCTGAAATGGCAAATATTTAAGAAAGTTTGTGAGAAGTGAGAAGTGAGATGTGAGAGGTAAGATGTGAGTAGTGAGAAGTGGATAATACTTTTTGATATGCTGTTTCTTCAAAAATACTAATAATAAATATGGGTGAAAGGTTATAGCTTTTCACCCTTTTTTGATGAATTTAGAAAAGTAATCATTTTTATTTCAATATCTTTTACATTAATATTTATAACAATTAAAATGAAATTTATAGAAGCTAACGAGAAAGATATTCCGCTGATTCAGAACCTTGCTGAAAGATCCTGGAAAACTGCTTATGCAGAAATACTTTCCCCGGAACAGATAGACTATATGCTCGGAACAATGTATTCCCGAAATGGAATCACACAGCAAATGCAAAATGCTGATTATCATTATTATCTGATATTCGATGAAATTAATAATTCATTTGAAGGATTTATCGGATTTGAACATGGTTTTCAGGAATATACCACAAAGCTTCACAGGATCTATCTTGTTCCTGAAAGTAAGGGTAAAGGAATCGGCAGAACTGCCATTGATTTTTTGAAGGAAAAAGTAGTCTCTGCAGCCGACAGGAAAATAATCCTGAATGTTAACAAAAATAATGCGGCAAAGAAATTCTATGAATCTCAGGGATTTAAGGTATCTAATGAAGTGGTTGTAAATATCGGTGACGGATTTTTAATGGATGATTATGAAATGGAACTTTATGTCACCTATAATTGACTTAAAATTATATAAAAATTGAATGTAATTCTATAAAATGTGATGTATTTTTTTGTTCCATCTTTGTAAAAGAACCAAGTTACTTATTAATAAATATTCATTTGCCTGGTCTCAAGCATAATTGCTTGATCAGTATATTTTTTTTCATCCTTAGTGTTTAAATTCCTGTGTTTGTCAATACAGGAATTTTTTTATATGGAACTCTTAACAGTATTTTGATTATATCACCTATAATTGATATAAAATTATTATATTTACCACTAACGATTAAATACATATAATAAGGATGAAAATGTATGTAAAATTTGATTTCAATACACTCTGCATGAAGGTACTGGAAGAAAAACTGAAAGATCAGGGATTGAAATACAGGCTTCTCAATTTTGGAGAAGTAGAATTATACGGGACCCTTACACAGGAACAGAGCAAAGTTTTCAGAGAAAATCTGGAAGATTATGGTATTGAAATTATCGAAAGCCAGAAGACTGCACTGGTTCAAAAAATAAAAGATGCCATAGCAGAGTTTGTAGGCTCCAATGAGGCCGTTCCGGTGAAAGCTTCCATTTATATTGCGGAAAAACTGAATCATAGCTATGGATATCTGTCAAACGTATTTTCTGATACAACCAATATTTCAATAGAGAACTTTATTATTATTCAGAAAATTGAATATGCTAAAGAACTCATCATCGGCAAAAGATATAACCTTACGGAAATCGCCCAACTATTGAATTATTCCAGTGTTGCTCATTTGAGTACTCAGTTTAAAAATCTCACGGGAATTACTCCATCGCATTTTCAGAAAATTATTGCGATGAGAAGGAAAACTCAGCGTCACGACAGCTATTATTCCAAAGCAATATGAAAAAAGAGTATCTTAATGTTATACTGGCAGATGACAACGAAGGAAATCTTATTCTTTTTAAAAATATATTGCAGGAATTTAAAGTTCAGGTTAAAGTAAAAACATTCTGCAACGGGAAAGACCTGATGACTTATCTAAATGAAAACATTGTAGTACCTGAAGTAGTTTTTTTGAATTATTATTTACCCTTGAAAAATTCTATGGAGTGCCTCAGTGAAATTAAATCTGATCAGAAATTTGATCCTATGACCATCATAGTATTTAATGAAGATTTATCTTATGAACAAGAAGAAGAGGCTTTTGTAACCGGTGCCAATGTTATAATGAAAACACCTGATAATTATAGAGATATGAAAAAAAGTATAACCGATATTATCTCCATAACATGGCAATATCATACTTCAGGATTGAATAAAAATAATTTTATCATGAAAGTGTGAAAAAAACTTAAGAATTATTTTGGAATTAAAATTAAAGTTCTATATTTGTATCTCAAGATTCACACAAAGGTGATAATATCAGAGCGGAAATTCTGCTTTATTGTATGGAAGAAATAACAGTCTTATGGAGAAAAATCATTTTAATAATGAACTAAATTATATAATCACAATGTAGTTAAACAAAATGAATTATAGTAATTTCCAACTATAAAGCGCAGAAGATCTTTAAAACAAAACGGTACAATCATGAAAACTCGAAAGGTAAAGAATAGTTGTTTAACTATTTTTTATCAAGCCTAGTTAGTTTTTATAAATAAGCAGGTTGGGAAGATAATTCATTTTGTTTTTACTTTATTATCAATAGAACATCACATCACACCACACATATTCACACCACATCACAAAATATTATGATGATGAAGTAATTTCTTCAAATAACAGTTTTATAAGGGGAGCCGCGTAAGGATTTATTTCTTTTCGCGGTTTTTTTATGATATTTTACTCCACTTGTTTTTGCCCTTATACTGCCGTAAATAATAATTTTTCAGGATCTGATGATCAGGATTTATCAATAAAGGATCCTTTGTAAGGATTTTTTCAACCGTACTTTTAGTAATTTTAATGATGGCCGAATCATTAATCAGGTCAAGCCTTTTAAAATCTACCACGCCGCTTTGTTGTGTACCAAGGATGTCACCCGGACCCCGAAGCTGCATATCGACTTCGGAAATCTTAAATCCGTCGTTGGTTTCTACCATGGTTTTAATACGCGTTCTGCTGTCGCTGGATAATTTATCTGAAGTCATCAGGATACAATAGCTCTGTTCTGCACCACGTCCGACCCGTCCACGCAACTGATGAAGCTGGGAAAGACCGAAGCGCTCCGCACTTTCAATCACCATTACCGAGGCGTTTGGTACATTTACGCCCACTTCAATTACCGTAGTTGCCACCATAATTTCCGCTTTTCCGGAAGCAAAATAGCCCATTGCAGCATCTTTTTCTTCCGGCCGCATTTGCCCGTGAAGCATGGTTACATTATATTTCGGGAAATTATCCATTACATTTTCCAGTCCGGTCATCAGGTTTTTGTAATCCAAAGTCTCGGATTCTTCAATCAGAGGATATACAAAATACACCTGCCGTCCTTTCTGGATCTCTTCACGACAGAAATTGTAGACATACGCCCGGTCTTTTTCACGTCTGTGAGCAGTGATAATCGGTTTTCTTCCTACAGGCATTTCATCAATTACAGAAACATCAAGATCAGAATAAAAACTCATGGCCAGCGTTCTCGGAATAGGAGTTGCGGTCATTACAAGAATATGAGGCGGGATTTTATTTTTAGCCCATAATTTTGCCCTCTGTGCAACCCCGAATCTGTGCTGTTCATCAATAATAGCAAGTCCAAGATTTTTAAACTTTACTTTATCTTCCAATACAGCATGGGTTCCTACCAGAATGGAAAGTTCGCCGTTTTCGAGTTCTTCATGGATGATTTTACGATCTGATTTTTTGATAGATCCGGTTAAAAGTTTCACATTCACTTCCGTATTTTCCAAAAGCTCTTTAATACCGTTGTAATGCTGCTGGGCAAGGATTTCGGTGGGAGCCATGATGCAGCTCTGGAAACCATTGTCCTTCGCAATAAGCATCGTTAATAAAGCAACCATTGTTTTTCCTGAACCTACATCTCCCTGCAGGAGCCTGTTCATCTGGATCGGGCGCTTCATATCCTGCCGGATCTCTTTCAATACTCTTTTTTGGGCACCTGTTAAGTCAAAAGGAAGATGATGCTGGTAAAAATTATTAAAATAATCACCCACAATCGGGAAAGGATTTCCTGCAGTATGACTTTTATGATGAATTTTTTTCAATCCATAACCCAGCTGAAAAAAGAAAGATTCTTCAAATCTCAGGCGGTAATCAGCTTTCTTAAAATGTTCAGCATCTTTGGGGAAATGGATGTTGAGGTATGTATGCTGTCTGGACAGGAATTTAAAAGCTTTCATCAGATAATCCGGAAAATTTTCCTGGATAAGATTTGGAATTTCCATACAGATAGTCCTTAATACATTTTGGAAAAATTTTTGGTTCAGTCCTCTTTTAGTTAATTTTTCAGAGCTTGGATAAATGGGTTTCAGACGATTGTCAGCTTCTTTTTTTTCATCAATTTCTATTTCCGGATGTGGCATCGAAAACTGGCTGTTGAATACATTGATTTTCCCGAAAATATAGATTTCCTTATTGATGGGAAGCTGTTCTTTCATCCATTTTGAATACTGAAACCATACCAGATCCATGGCTCCCGTATCGTCATTGAATTTTGCAGAAAGCCTTTTGGTTTTTCCGGTTTGTATTTCCTGAACACTTGTAATTTTCCCTTTCAGCTGAACCTCTGTTGATACCTCATGAAGCTGCGCAACTTTATGGATTTTGCTTTTATCCAGATACCGGAGCGGAAAAAAATTCAGGAAATCTTCCACGGTGGAAATCCCCAGCACATTCCTGATGAGTTTCGCTTTTTCCGGACCGACTCCTTTTACATATTCTATGGAAGTTTCTAATGTCATTAAGAGGTCACGAATTTCGGGAAAAATTAGAAATTAAAAAAGACTTTCAAAGCTGAAAGTCTTTTATTTATTATTCTTTTATTTTGGATTTAAATTTTGTCTGATAATCTTCCCATTGTTGTCTGGAACGGATCTTTTTAAATAAATCCCTGGAAATAAATTCAAGATAAGGCTCCAGTTCTTTTGCAGATAATTCTCCCTGAAGAATAGTAATAGGGCCTCCTTTCTCATCCAGAAATACCGTACTCGGGACAGCGCCCACATTCATGTATTGTGTAAACTCGTGCAGTGAATTTTTTCCTTTTTTATGTTCCGTATTTGGGTTTGAAAACTTTCTTCCAAAAATTTGGATGGTGCTTTTTTCTTCGGCGTTAAATTTTACGGCGTAATAATTTTCATTTATAATGTCCACAATAATGGGATTTCCATACGTTTTTTTATCCATGATTTTACACGGGCCACACCAGTCTGCATAAAAGTCAATCAGGATTTTTTTCGGATTTTCTTTCTGAGCTTTCAGTGCTTCTTCAATAGTCATCCATTTTACCTGTGCAAAATTTAATGTTAAAACGAAAAAACAAATTATGCTTATAATTCTCTTCATGATTTGATATTTATGTAAAAATAAGCATAAAACGTATGCCTTATCGTACCTCCTGCATTAATTTCTTAACAAAAGGTGAAATCAAAATTAATACAACTCCGGCAATTACAGCATATAATCCCAATTGTTTATATCCATCGGTATAAGTGATCAAAGCATCATAATTGGTAGAGCCTTCTTTTGCCGTTGCGAGTCCGGCACCGATAATTCCTGCCACATATTGTCCGTATGCTGAAGCCAGAAACCACATTCCCATCATCATCCCCTGAAGATTTTTGGTTGAAAGTTTCGTCATAATGGATAATCCGATAGGAGAGAGGCATAACTCACCCAAGGTAATAACCAGCAATGCTATGGTAAAGAAATTCAATGAAGTGATTCCCTGAAGATTGGCGAAAAACCGTGTTGCAAATAAAATATAATATCCCAATCCTAAGAAAATAAATCCTAGCCCGAATTTGATAATGGTATTCGGCTCAATTTTTCTTTTGTTTAACCAGATCCATAATAATCCTATCAATGGAGCCAGGAAAATAATAAAAAAGGCACCCCCGGAATTATTAACACCATTTGGATCAAGCCCCAATAAATCATTATTTAAATTTTTAGCAGCAAAAATACTTAGTGAACCTCCGCTTTGCTCATAAATTCCCCAGAATAAAATGGAAAATAAAATGAAGACTAGTGCCGCCAAGAGTTTGTTTCGTTCGGCAGGGGTTACTTTGGTCATTTCGTAAAACAGGTAAATCAAAGTCAGCGGTCCTACGGTCCACATGAAATAATCCGTATACTCGGTTTTTGCGACCATGATCATGATAATTGGTACAAAAATCAACGATAAAACATAAACGCCGTATTCCTGCCATTTCGGAATGGGTGCAGATTTGACTTCATTCAACGGATGTCCCGGCTGCAGACCGATTGTTCCTAATCTTTTTTGAGTAAAAATGAAATTAATTAAACTGACTACCATTACGATGGCTGCCAAACCGAATGCAACATTCCATCTCATTCCTTCCGGGATTACTTTCGCCAGAATTTCCCCTTTTCCGATGGTAATACAAATATAACCTCCAAGCAAAGCTCCGAGATTAATTCCTGCATAAAAAAGTGAAAATCCTGCATCAGCTCTTGAATCATTGGGTTTGTAAAGCTGTCCCACCATTGATGAAATATTCGGTTTGAAAAACCCTGTTCCTACAACGGTAAAGGCAATGCCTAAAAAGAAAAATTTGTGAGGATCAGCAGCCAGAATGATGCTTCCTACAATCATTAAAATCCCGCCCCAGAAGAGTGATTTCCTGAAACCTAAAATTTTATCGGCAAATAAACCTCCGATAAAGGTAAAAGCATATACAAATGCCTGCGTTGCGGCATACTGAAGATTAGCTTCTTTTTCATGGAGATTAAGTTGGGAAATCATAAAGAAAACAAGCATTCCGCGCATTCCGTAGAAGCAGAAACGTTCCCACATTTCGGAGAAGAAGAGGCTCCAGATTTGTCTGGGATATTTTCCTTTGAAATTTTGTATTTCGTCTAAAGTTAAACTCATAATGATATGATTAAGTTTTAAATAAGGGTTTCGTTATGATCATTCTGATCCAGTTCAAAACGGATTCTGTCCTGATCAATAATTTGTTTTAATTCTTCTTCTTTTGGAAGGTATAAAAGATATTTGCTGGCAAAAAGATTATTTTTGTCGTTAAGAACAGAATATTTTACAATCGTTTGATCTTTTTCAGAACACAGTAAAATTCCGATGGTTGGGTTGTCTCCTTCGCCACGTTTCAAGTCGTCGTACATTCTTACATACATATCGATTTGTCCGATATCCTGATGGGAAAGTTCACCGGTTTTTAAATCAATGATGACGAAACATTTTAAAATGTAATTATAGAAAACAAGATCAATATAAAAATCTGAAGTTTCGGTGGAAATGTGTTGTTGTCTTGCTACGAAGGCAAAGCCTTTTCCGAATTCCAATAAAAACTTTTGAATATGATCAATAATAGCTGTTTCAATATCTTTCTCAGAAATTTTCTCATCGGTTTTGAGTCCCAGAAACTCAAATATGTAGGGATCTTTTAAAACACTGTGAATGGTTTCGTCTGTAGTTTTTGTATGCTTTAAAACTCTTTCGTAGGCTAAGGAGTTGATTTGTCGTTTTAAATCTCTGTAATTCCAGTTATTTTGAATGGATTCATTAATATAATAATTGATTTTATCAAAATTATTAAGTCTTATTAATAATCTGTAGTGTGTCCAGCTCAATTCGTGACGCAATGCGTCACATATTGGAAATGAATGGTAGAAAGTTCTCATATTTCTAAGATTGCTTTCGTCAAAACCTTTTCCAAATTCTAACGTTAGTTTTTTGGAAAGATTTTTCAGCGTATATTTCCCATACTCGGCACGTTCTTTTCCTTTCTGCTCATCTTCGACGATCTGCCAATAAGTAAGTAATAACGTAGAATTAGCCATACGAAATACCTTTTCGCGCGACTGTATAATAATCTCTTTTACCGACTGAAATAAAGAATCTTCAGAAATTTCCATCACACGAAAATAAAAAAAACCTCCGACTTAGCAGAGGTTTCATTTATTTTATTTGATGCAGATTAGTTTACTCCATGCATCATTTTCTTTAAGATTGGTGAAATTAAAGCTAAGATTACTGCTGCAATACCGCAAAGAACTACGAATACCATGAAGAATTCAAATAAGTTGTGGATTTCAAATCCTGCAAAAGTAGGATTCTGTAAAGGCAACTGAGCTTTTTCAAACGCTGCAGCCTGCTCAGCTGTTAAGGTTACTTTTTTATCCAAAACATCCTGAAGATTTACCCCAATTTCCTGTGCTTTGGAAAACTTGTCTCCTGTAGCAGGAATTAGTGCTCCTAACGAGCCCGCCAAAGCATAACCCGCAGCATTGGAAATAAAGAAAACACCATACAGCAACGAAGCAAATCTTTTTGGAGCCAGTTTACCTACTAAAGATAATCCGATTGGAGAAAGACAAAGCTCACCACACGTCTGGATGAAGTATAAAAGCATGAGCCATTTTATCGCTAACAATCCTGAGTTTCCAAGATCTTTAACATTATAAGCGATGATAAAATAGCTTAATGCAATTAAGGCAAGACCCATGGCCTGCTTCATTGGAGAAACCGGTTCCTTGCCATTCGCTCTTAGTTTATCCCAGATTAAGCTGAAAGGAACTGCAAGCATTACCACGAAAATTCCGTTGAAAATCTGTACCATTGAAGGCGGCATATTCCATCCGAAGATATTTCTGTCTGTCTGGTTATCTGCGATAAACGTTAATGAAGAACCTGCCTGCTCAAAAGCAGCCCAGAAGAAAATAATAAAGAAAGATACGATATAAATAACCCAGATTCTCTGTCTTTCTACTTTATTTTCAGCAGAAGTCATGATTAAAAATGCTAAGGAAATACCTGCCGCGTAAATGAAAGGATAAATAATTCCTTTGATTAATTGTCCCATTTCTACCGCTTTGAAGCCAACTTCTCCTACTAATACATATCTGAATAGAAAGAATAAAATAATAAATATTGCTCCTGTTATTCCTAGAGCAAGACCTGAGAATTTAGCAGTCTGCGTTTCACCTTCTTCAAAATCTGCACTGGTGTTATGTTTTGGTAATCCTCCGATTGGTCTTCCTTCCGGAGTTACTACATATTTGTTTTTAAGAATAAAAAAGGTTACCGTACCAATCACCATTGCGATGGAAGCGGCCAGGAATCCCCATTTGAATGCAAAAATATCTCTTACTCCTGTAGTCGCGTCTTTTACATCTCCTAAATAAGGACAGATAAACTGACCTAAAAACGCCCCGATATTAATTCCCATATAGAAAATCGTAAAAGCGGAATCTAGTTTGGATTTCTCCTGTTTCGGGTAAAGACTTCCCACCATTGAGGAAATGTTCGGTTTAAAGAATCCGTTTCCGAAAATAATGATGAAAAGGGCAAGCCACATAAACATTTTTGCGCTGTCAATGCTTCCTGAGAAAGTAGAGGCACTGATGAACAGTAAAAACTGTCCGATGGCCATTAATGATCCACCGATAAGGATCGCATTTCTGTTTCCGATATATTTATCTGCAATGAAACCTCCCAAAAGCGGAGTAAGGTAACATAAAGCTAAAAATCCACCATAGATGATTGCTGCATCAGCTTCTTTTATTAATAAGGAATTTACCATGAAGAGCGTTAACAATGCTCTCATTCCATAAAAGTTGAAACGCTCCCACATTTCTGTTCCGAATAGAACCCACAAACCTTTCGGATGTCTGGATCCTTTATTCTCTACAAATTCATCCTGTTTCGGACTTAATGCTTCAGTATTATCCATTTTTATTGTTAATTTTTGTTAAGACTGACAAATATAGTTTTTTTTGGGTTTTCGGCAAGGTTTTAATTTTATAATTCAATAAAAAAGCTGCAGAGTAACTCTACAGCTTTGTTTTTATTATTGTTGAATGCAATTAATGTCCTTTTTCCTTCATGATTTTGTTTAATCTTTTTAACATAGATAATCCTAAAAGAGTAGCAAAAATCAGCAAAGCAAAATTTACGAGGAAATAATTCATTTTGTTATCATAATTGTACCAAGTACTTGCTAAAATCCCGGAAAGCTTGTTCCCTACGGAATTTGCCAGGAAGAAACCTCCCATCATTAATGCGGTAATTCTTGCCGGGGATAGTTTGGAAACAAAAGATAATCCCATCGGCGAAAGGCAAAGCTCACCAACGGTAATCACTCCATATCCTGCCACGAGCCACCACGGTGAAACCTTCACGGCACCATTGTCGCCGGCCCAAACCGCAAGAACCATGACCAGACATGATAATGCTGAAATGAATAATCCCAAAACAATTTTTGTTGGAGTTAACGGCTCTTTTCCGCGTTTTCTTAAAAATGCCCAGAATGCAACGACAACGGGGGTTAAGGCAATTACCCAAAACGGATTGATGGATTGGAATAATTCGGTGTTATATAAATAGGTTTTGGCTTCAGGATTTTTTTCTAACGCAGCTCTTTTTTCAGGAGAAATATTTTTAAAATACACATCTTTTCCCTGTACTTTAATAGCTTTTCCGTCTTTGTCTTTCTGCGACTGAAACTGATCATCATACACAGGAACTTCCTTGTCTTCATAACTCTTCCCTTCAACCATATAAATGCCTTCCAATGGCTTTTCCATAGCGGCAGGAACGCTTCTGTCAGTGTAATAATTGGCCCATCTTGTTAAAGCCGTTCCGTTTTGCTTAAATACCGCCCAGAAAAACATACTGATCATGAAAACAGAAAGCAGCGCTCCAATGGAAGATTTTTCCTCCGGCTTTGCTTTAAAATAAAGAGAAGCATAAAAATAAATTACCGGTACACAGGCAAAGATAAAGGCGTCTGTACTGTCACTTCCGAAAATATTTCCGGGGATGATCCAGCCGATTACTCCGGCAATAATCGCAGGAACAAAAACTTTTAGCAAAATTTCAGAAAGTTTGGTATCCCCTTCCTGAACAGGTTTCATCTGAGCTGCATGAATATAATGTTTCCTGCCGATGGTAAAAATAACCAATCCGATAAGCATCCCGACTCCAGCCGTGATAAAAGCTTCACCCCATCCGAATTTATTCCGCATGAATGCTGCGATAATATTGCAGATAAATGCCCCGATGTTGATTCCCATATAAAAAATATTATAACCGGAATCTTTGTTGGCCTTATAAGGTTCTTCGGAATATAAATTTCCAAGCAATGTTGAAATGGTAGGCTTGAAGAATCCGTTTCCGATGATGATTAACGCTAATGAAGAATAAAAAAGAGTAAGATCTTTAAAAACACCCATACCGATGTATCCGGCAGCCATTAAAATTCCTCCGAGATAAATCGATTTGATATATCCCAGAACCCGGTCCGCAAGAAATCCTCCGATGAAAGGAGTTAAGTAGGTCAACGCAATATAGGTCCCGAAAATATCGTCTGCAGTTTTGTCGGGAAGTCCGAGACCGCCTTTAGCGCCGGTTGGTTCAATCACATACAGTACAAAAATTCCGAGGATCAGATAATACCCGAAACGCTCCCACATTTCCGTAAAGAAGAGGAAAGGCAATCCCTTAGGATGTTTAGTCTTCATAGTTGATAAATTTCAAATTTCACAAATATAGAATTTTAAAAATAATAATGGGATTTTATTAACTTTGGATAAAATAAGATGAAAAATGCAAATCACATTAAAAGATTTAGAAAACAATATCAGAACACTTCCGGAGAATTTTTATGAGGAAGTAAATGATTTTATTGATTTTTTGAAGCATAAACATTTTAAAGAAAAACAAAATGAAGTTCCAGAATGGCAACAAGAGGAGGTAAAAAAAAGGATTAATTATTCTCAAAATAATCCTCAAAGTTTTGTTTCCGAATCTGAAATGGATGATTACTTAAGAAGTTTAGAAGATGGCGATTAAATTAATTTATAACCGTTTTGTTAAAGATGATCTTAAGAAATCAATAAGTGGTATAAAGAAATAAATAAAGAATTGTGGAATAGTTTTACTAAGGAATTCCGTCTGAAAATCAATCTCATTAAAGAAAATCCTTTATCGTTTGAATTGAAATATAATAATATCAGAATCGTTTTTCTAAAGAAATTTCCCTATGGAATTCATTATTTATATAACGCAGAAGAAACATAATTGAAATATATTCCGTATTCCATACTTATAGAGATCCTGAAAAATGGCAAGAAAGAAAATAAAATCCGAATCTTACATCGAAGATTCGGATTTTTTTATGTTTAAATTTTATCTGAATTACAAATTCTCCAATATAAAATCAGTCATTTTCTGGTACAGCTGAGGTCTTGTCTGTCCACCATAAATTCCGTGGTTTTTGTCCGGATAAGCCATAAAATCAAATTGCTTTTTATTCTGAATCAACGCTTCAGAAAATTCCATCGAATTTTGGAAATGTACGTTATCATCTGCCGTTCCGTGGATTAATAAGAACTTTCCTTTCAGTAAATTCGCATATTCGGTAGGGGAGTTTTTATCATATCCATCAGGGTTTTCCTGCGGTGTTCTGAGAAACCTTTCTGTGTAAACGGAATCATAAAATCTCCAGTTGGTAACCGGCGCAACCGCAATTCCCATTTTGAAAACATCCGCACCTTTGGTCATCGCCAAGCTCGTCATATAACCACCGAAGCTCCATCCAAACATCCCGATCCTCGATTTGTCAATATATGATTGATTGCCGAACCATTTTGCCGCTGCAATCTGATCTTCAATCTCATATTTTCCTAAATTCAGGTAGGTCACTTTCTTGAATTTAGCACCTTTATAGCCCGTTCCGCGTCCGTCTACACATGCAACAACATAACCTTTCTGCGCCAGCATTTCAAACCAAAGTGCGTTACCGTTATCCCATGAATTGGCAACCTGCTGAGATCCCGGCCCGGAATACTGGAACATGAACAACGGATATTTTTTATTTTTATCAAAGTTTTTAGGCTTGATAATCCAGGCATTCATCTGGTCTCCGGCTTCGTTGGGAATTGTGAAAAATTCTTTTTCAACAAATTGATCTGCTTTTAATTTCTGAAGCTGGGCATCGTTATTCTGAAGCTCTTTTATTATTTTTCCGTTTCCATCCTTTAGAACAAAAGTATAAGGTCTTGAAGCGGTAGAAGATGTCTCGATGAAATAATTGTAGTTTTTACTGAAGCTTGCAGAATTATTACCTTCCGTATTGGAGATCAGCTGAGATTTTCCGTTTTCGATATTTACTTTGGAAACCACTTTGTTGATGCTTCCTTTCTCCGTAGTCTGAACGTAAATTTCTTTTGATTTGGGGTTGTAGCCATAATAATCGGTTACTTCCCAGTTCCCTTTGGTAACCTGTTTTTTGAGCTTTCCGTCTTTGTCATACCAGTACAGATGGCGGTTGCCGTCTCTTTCGGAGCCCCAAAGGAAAGAATCATCTTCTAAAAATTCCAATGTCGGACTGTCGGTGTCAATCCATTTTTCATCTGTTTCAGTGAATAATTTCTGTATGGTTCCGGTTTTGGTATTTACTTTCAGAACATCAGAAGCATTTTGAATTCTTTCAGAAGTGATCAAAACGATTTCATCTGGTTTTGCCGTCTGAATAACGTTAGGAATAAAATAATTTTTAAACGAGCTTAAATTTAAAGAAGTTGTTTTTCCATTGTCTAAGCGATACAATTGCGCCGAAACTTTAGAGTTTTTTTCTCCCGCTTTCGGATATTTATAACGCATTTCAGATGGGTAAAGCGTTTTACCGTAAATCGGAATATAAATTTCAGGAACTTCGCTTTCATCTGATTTTACAAAAACAATCGCGTCTGAATTTTTCGTCCATTCATATTGTCTGGCATGCCCGAATTCCTCTTCATACACCCAATCTGCAAGTCCGTTGATGATTGAATTTTTCTTGCCATCTGTTGTAATCTGCGTAATTTTTCCCGAATTTAAATCCTGATAAAATAAATTGTTATCAGCAATAAACGCAACTTTGGTAGCGTCCGGTGAAAATCTCGGCTCCTGAACAAATTTTCCATCATATAAAGCGGTTAATTTTCCGGATTTTAAATCTTTAACCTCAAATTTTCCAAGAAAAGAATGTCTGTAAATAGGTTCACTTTCTTTAAGTAAAAGAATTTTAGATTCGTCATCAGAAAATTCATAGCTTTCAAACTGCCCGTCAACAATATTTCCTTCTTTCTGAGAAGTTTTATACGAATATTTTGCTATTCCTCCCTGTTCGATCACCAAGTAGTTTTCGCCATTTTTCATGGACGTGATTCCGGCAATGCCTTTTCCGCGGTAATATCCTGAATAAATTTTGTCTAAAGTGATTTCCTGCGCTGTCAGGCTTTGAAATGCAGCAGCGATGGTAAGTGTTAATATGAATCTTTTCATTTTTTATTTTAAAGCTTTCAAATATAACAATTTTATGAATGTCAGAAAAAGCATTTGAAAATAGGCTTTTGGCAAAAAAATTGAATGGTTAAAGTATAATCAATATCATATAATAATTATGGAAACGAATGCTTATGATCAAAAACTAAACCGCTACGAATTAAGCAGTACCATTGTATACACAGGTTTTTCAAGCTATAAAGATGCCGAAGAATACGCTCAGAAAAAAAATGGCGAATTGGTGGAAGTAGGTTTCAAAGATGGAAACGATAACCCTATAATAGGCGATGAAGCACATTTGATTGATAAAAAGCTGCATTATTTTGTTGATGCGGGAGATGAGTATAAATTCATCCATTCATCCGATCCGGGTTTTAAAGAATATGCGGATGAACTTCAGAAAATAAAAGCAAAGCTATTGCAGTCTCCACCGGATGAAAGGTACCTTACCAATTTCGAGATTGAAAATACCGAAGATCCGATTGTTGTCCTTAAAAATGATCATTTTGAATCGGTAACTTCACGAGAGCGGTCGAAATACATGAAACACGCAAAAGTGTATGAAATAGGAGTTTCAGTACCAATATCTTAAAATATAATATTATGAGCAAGAACAAATATTCAGAAAAAGCTCAGGACAAAGTAGAGAAAGTAATGCACGAATTTAAGGAAGGAAAGCTAAAGTCTTCTTCCGGAGATAAAGTGAAAAGCAGAAAGCAGGCGGTAGCCATAGGGATTTCTGAAGCAAGAGAAGAGGGCTTAAAAGTGCCTAAAGAAAAAAAGAAAAAAGATTAATTTTATAAAAGCCCGGCTTGAAAATTTTCAAGCCGGGCTTTTCATTTTGTAACAAGTGTTATCGTTTGTCAGTTTGAGTGTTTTTCGCAGCGAAGCGGAGAAAAATGTATCGAGAACTGGCTACGGTATATAAATAGTTTAACATCAATCAACAGCTATCCTTTGTAATTATAAAGCATCTGATAATATTCATCCGCCATTCGGTCACTGTTAAACTGATCTTTAACATCATTCATTGAATTGTACTGTATTTTTCTCCATTGATTCGGATGATCATAATAAGCAGGAAGAATTTCGTTTTCAAGAATTTCGTACAGCTTGTTCATGTCATAATTATCCTGTTCATAAACGCTCATATTTTCGTAATCTCCTTTCGGTACAACGAAAGAGTTTTCTCCATGTTTTGCAAATTCAGGAATCCAGCCGTCGTCCGTGGAAAGATTTACGGAACCATTCATCGCGGCAGTCATTCCTGATGTTCCGGAAGCCTCTCTCGGAACTCTCGGATTATTGAGCCAAAGATCAGATCCCTGTTTCAGTAATTTACTTAGGGCAAGTTCATATCCTGTAAGAACTGCCATATTTTTATTGTTCTTGCTTTCTTCTACCAGTAAATTAAAAATAGAAATAGCAGAATAATCCATAGGATAGGGTTTCCCTGCAAAAATGATCTGTACAGGATGTTTCGGATTATTCAGAAGCCTGTAAAATCTTTCTTTGTCCTGCAAAAGAAGATCTGCCCTTTTATATCCTGCAAATCTCCTTGCCCATACGATGGTGAAAATATTTGGGTTAAAAAGATCGCCCGTCTGGTCTGCAACTACTTTAAAAAGTCTTTTCTTAAGATGTTTTTTACGGTAATCAAAAACCGTTTCATCATTTTCATCTTTAGCATTATACAAAGGTTTGTCTGACCAGTACTTGAATTCCTGTGCATTGGTAATAGAGGTAATTTCACATATTCCGTCATACTTGCTCCACATGGCTCTCGAAACGTCACCATGCAGCTGAGAAACACCATTGGCAATATGCGCCATCTTAAGAGCGCACAAAGAATGGTTGAAACGGTCATCACCGGAACCTTCTATTCTCTTCACATCATCCATACTGAACCCGGAAAAATAAGACATTTCATAACAAAGTCTCAGGCTGTGTTTTTCATTCCCGGCTTCCTCGGGAGTGTGGGTAGTGAATACCAGCTTTTCTTTTACCCTGTTCAGGTCTCCGCTGTATTTTTTAAGCAGATGAAATGCTGCAGGAAGTCCGTGCGCCTCGTTAAGATGATAAATATCCCTCTCCAGATTCATCTCATCAAGCAGCTTGGCACCGCCTTTCCCTAAAAGAATATATTGGGCAAGCTTCGTAGACTCGTTTGCGTCATAAAGCTTATGGCAAATGGTTTTTGAAACATGGTCGTTTTCCGGAACATCCGTTGAGAGCAAAAACATGGGTGCTGTATGAAAAATTTCAGGATCAAGATACCATACTTTTACCCAAACCGGCGCGCTGTGGATTTCGATCTGGAATTTTATGCCAGTATCTTCAAGGAAACTGTACATTTTTTTAGTCCAGACCGGCTGTAAGGTCTGGTCATGATTTCTAGCTTGATCATAGTATCCGAATTTCCACAAAATTCCGATTCCAATAAGATCCTGTTTCAGATTATAAGCGCTTCTCATATGAGATCCTGCTAAAAATCCGAGTCCTCCGGAATATATTTTAAGAACCTGCTCTATGGCAAATTCCATTGAAAAATAAGCTACTTTTTTAGAGTATTTGGGATTGGTGCCAAAAGGCATTTTAAAGTTTCTAAAATCCATCACAGTTTTATATTTGAAAGCCAAAGGTATTAATTATGAAAGTAAACTAAATGTTAAATATCAGATAAATTATTTTAAAAGAAAATATAGCATTGAATTTTTACTTATCTTTAAGTTGTAATTTTTTGATAATCAAAACTTCATGACATGAAACCGAAAGTTTTATGTGTTCCATAACAATAAAATATAAGCACATGAAAAAGACTTTTTCTGATGAAGATTTAATTAAAAATCTAAGCCTTTATTATCTCAACCGGCATTTGAAAAAAAAGCCGATCGAAAAATATCACCGTACCATAGATCAGTCTCCCTTACATGATCGGGAAAAGTATAAGAAAAAAACTGAGATCTTACTGCTTAATTCTTTTATGCACCATTTTCCTGAAGTAAAATTTGAGGATTTAACCTGTGAAAGTCCGGATTTTATAGCAAAATTCAATGACAAGAAAATAGGGATAGAACTCACCGAAGTGATTAACCATCTTGAAATGAAGAAGATCGAAAGCAGCTTAAACAAAATTTTCCGTCAGGCAGAAATAGTATTGGAACAGGAAGACACTACGAAATATCGTGGTGTTTATTTTTTGGAATTCCACTCCAATATCCGGCCCGATACACTGGAAAATCAACAGGAAATTATCCTCAATATCTACAAAAGCATCAAACGCGGAAAAGCATATGGTTGCGTAAAGAGCTTAAGAAAATCCTTTCACAGGAGAAACGTATTTATCACCCATGAATACAATATGAACCTCTTTGATGAATTGTGCTCTGAAAAAATTGTAGAACTTATAGAAAAAAAGAACGAAAAGTTTCCATATTACGATACTTCGGTAGACGAATGCTGGCTCGTGATTGTTTCGGATATGAATTCTATTGCTTCACGTTATACTTTTATTCAGGATAAGGAACACCTGCATCAGGTAAAAAGTCCTTTTCATAAAATTTTTCACATCGAAAATCTTTGCGGAAATATTACGAGTATAAAGTGATTTGTTGAGTATCTTTCATTGTTTTTCAATTTATGATGAATTATGTTAAATTAAAATAGCATAATCGATATGGAATGTTTATATTTGATATAAACAAAAATCACTGAATATAACCAAATTGAAAAAAGTATGAAGAAATATTTACTCTTTTTTTTACTGTCATTATCCCGAGCGCTTTTTTCCCAGGCTGACTGTTCCACAGCACTCACTGTCTGTGGAAATTCAGATATCACGTATTCTCCTTCGGGAATTGGTGCTGTGAATGAAAATCTTGGAGGATGTCTTACTACTGGCGAACATAATTCCATCTGGTACAAAATCACCATAGCAACAGGCGGAACCCTTACTTTTGATCTGGTGCCGAGCGATCCGGATGCCGATTACGACTGGGCGGTATACGGTCCGAATGTTAATTGCGGAAATCTGGGAGCACCGATACGCTGTAATGCAGCAACTGTAATAGGCGTAGGAGCCTCTACCGGACTGAATATGACGAGTACGATTACTTCCGCAGCTGGTGGCTCTTTAACACCGTACTGCAAATATCTGGATGTGCTGCCTGGACAAACCTATTATCTTTACATTGACAATTGGGTTGATGTGTTTAACCCTACTATGGCTCCTTTTTCGCTTACCTGGGGCGGAACGGCAACCCTTGCGTCTCCGTTTACCAATCCTAATATCCAGACACAGCCTTTCACGCCACCGGGAGCTCCGGCTGCAAATCCAGCAGATCCAAGAGAGATCATTATCTGCCAAAATCCTGCTGTTTTTGATTTCAGTACGTTAACGGCAGGTATCCTGAACGGAAATTCGAATTTTCAAATTACGTATCATACTTCTCAAAATAATGCGCTTTCGGGAGCGAATCCTATTCTTACGCCACAAACAGTAAATATGGCATTAACGTATTATTACAGCATTCATTATCAGGATCCGGCAGACCCTAATAATCCGATCAATTCCTGCAGACAAACGGGAGCATTTAAATTTAAACAAGGAAATATTACCGGAAATAATGTTACTCTTTACAGCTGTAATAACAATAATGCAGGGACTGCTACTTTTAACCTTACTTCTGCAGCGGTTTTCGCTGATCCTACCGCTACAAAAAAATATTACAATACCCTGAATGATCTTAATGCAGGAATTAATGAAATTACAAACCCTGCCGCGTTTGTTTCCGCTGAAGGAATCATCTATGTGAAAATTACTTCTCAGTACGGTTGTATAGCTGTAGCTGAGATTACTTTGAAATTTTACCCGGTTGTTATCGTGGCAGAAGCAACATTAAGATCGTGTTTTATAGAATCAAACCCTTCTACGGCTTCATTTAATTTAACAACGGCTCCGGTAACTGCCCAAACGGGGACAAAAACCTATTTTCCTTCTCTTGCCGATGCGCAAAATAATACTAATGCCATCTCAAATCCTGCTAATTATATTGCATCCAACGGTGTCGTATTTATAAGAGTAACCAATGAAAACGGCTGTTTTGCCATTGCCAAAGTTAATCTGGTTGTTCTTCCGCCTGTGTATTCTAATGTTCTTCAGGATAAAATTATCTGTATGGAAGATAAAACAACACTGGATGCAGGACCCGGCTTTACCGCTTATGAATGGAGTACGGGTGGCACGACCCAGACCATATCCAATGTGGGTGTGGGAACATATTGGGTAAAACTGAAAACGGGAGATTGTACCACATTGCAAACCGTAAAAATTTATGCTTCCGAGCAGCCTGTCATCTCTTCTGTGGATATTGCGAATACTACAGTAACGATAAATGCCACAGGAGGAACAGGTCCGTACAGCTATTCTACAGACGGTATCAACTGGCAGGAATCTAATGTTTTAACAAATATTCCAAGAGGGGATCATCATATTTTTGTTAAAGATGCCTATGATTGTGATCCTATTGATATCACGATTGTTGTACCGAATTTAGTGAATGTTATTACTCCGAACGGAGATGGCGTTAATGATATAATTGATTATTCTGCACTGGGAAATAAACAAAATCTCATATTTAATATTTTCGACCGGTACGGAAATAAAATCTTTCAGGCTGATAAAATGAATGGATATCAATGGAATGGAACCACAGGAGGTAAAAAAGTTCCGACCGGCACTTACTGGTATTCCGTAACATGGAACGAAAATGATAAAAAGAATACATTAATCAAGTATTCGGGTTGGGTGATGGTAAAAAACAGAGATTGATCTATATAATTAAACTGCCTCGAAAGAGGTGGTTTTTATTTTAAATTATTTTTTGAGCATTAATGGTTATGAAAAATTTCAAAATACAGAAAGATAAAGGAATTGTTTCTGAGCAATTTTTAAACAGAAATATCCATGACTTTTATTCAGCCTGTCATTATATTTCAATGTTGCCATATAAAAGAAATACAGATAAACACGATATTCTCTGTGTATTTAATGATTCAGGCGGAACATGCAGTACAAAACATGCAGTACTGAGAAAGCTCGCACTTGAAAATGATGCTGCTGAAATAAAACTTATACTCGGAATTTTTAAAATGGATGCAGGATATACGGGTAAAATTAAAAATACATTAGAGAAATTTAACCTGGAATACATTCCCGAAGCGCATAATTATCTGAAAATTGAGCAAACATATTACGACTTTACAAAGGCCAATTCCAATTATCATGATTTTAAAAATAAACTGCTGATTGAAAAGGAGATAGAATATAATCAAATTGTTGAAGAAAAAAGTGCATTTCATCAGGACTTCTTTAAAAATTGGATTAATACAGAAAATCTTAATTATAGTTTACATAAAATCTGGGAGATCAGAGAACAATGCATTCAGGATTTGCAGAAAAGGGATGATTGTGGAACTGATAATTTTTCTCCCGTTTGCTATCAAAACAGTCAGGAAGTTAGAGATGAATTTAAACAATAGACTGAATCAATTTACAGTTTGTATTAAATTGATTATCTTTGCAGCCACAAAATTCAGGATTAATAAATGTCTCAATTTCACAGAACTGCCGCATTTCATACCTTAGGCTGCAAATTAAATTTTGCGGAAACATCTACCATTGCCCGTCAGCTGACGGATGCAGGGTATGAAAAAGTGGGTTTCGATGAAAAAGCGGATATTTACGTAATCAACACCTGTTCTGTTACGGAAAATGCTGATCGTGAGTGTAAACTTCACGTGAAAAGAGCGATGAAAGCCAATCCTGAAGGACTGGTTGTCATTGTGGGATGTTATGCGCAGTTGAAGCCTGAAGAAATTTCACAGATTGAAGGAGTAGATCTTGTATTGGGAGCTAAGGAAAAATTCAATATCCTAAGCTATCTCGATGATCTTGAAAAATCTGAAAATGAAGGAATTGTGCACTCCTGTGAAATTGAAGAAACTGATTTTTTTATCGGAAGCTATTCTATCGGAGACAGAACCAGAGCTTTCCTGAAAGTTCAGGACGGCTGCGACTATAAATGCACGTACTGTACCATTCCTTTGGCAAGAGGAATTTCCCGTTCTGATACCATTGAAAATGTACTGAAAAATGCCAGAGAAATTTCCCAAAGAGATATCAAAGAAATCGTTCTTACCGGAGTTAATATCGGTGATTACGGAAAAGGAGAGTTTGGAAATAAAAAACATGAACATACCTTTCTGGATTTAATTTCCGAGCTGGACAAAGTGGATGGGATCGAAAGAATCCGGATTTCTTCCATTGAGCCGAATCTATTGAAAGACGAAAGTATAGAGCTGGTTTCCAAAAGCAGAAGCTTTGTTCCGCATTTTCACATTCCGCTGCAATCGGGAAGTGATGAGCTGCTGAAAAAAATGAAGCGCCGTTACCTTACCAAATTGTATAAAGACAGGGTTGCTAAAATCCGTGAGGTAATGCCTCATGCTGCAATTGGTGTCGATGTCATTGTAGGCTTTCCGGGAGAAACGGAAGATTTGTTCATGGAAACCTATAACTTCCTGAATGAGCTTCCGATTACCTATCTCCACGTATTTACCTATTCCGAAAGAGAAAATACGGAGGCTGCCGCAATGGACGGAATTGTACCGATTTCTGAAAGAAAGAAGCGTAATAAAATGCTGAGAATCCTTTCCGAAAAGAAAAAGATGGCATTCTATCAGACCCAGCTTGGGAAAACGCTTCCCGTACTTTGGGAACATGAAAATAAAGACGGAAAAATGTTTGGCTTCACGGAAAATTATGTGAGGGTACAGAAAGATTTTGATGCAGCGTCCGTAAACCAGATTGAATTCCTGAAACTGGACAGAATAGAAGCTGATGGTACGGTTTCCGTACAGTATTCTTTTGAGAAATTTTTAGAGAAATTGTAATGTGTGCTTTTTAGGCTCTAAAAAAATCAGCTTAGTATCTTTTCAATCAATAAATCAATGTAATGGCTATAGTAAAAGTGTTTTAAAAACCTGTATGATATTTTTTCTTTTACGCTAAAATAAAAAGGGGCATATGCGCCCCTGTATCATTCTTGCCTTTTGGGCAATTAATTTGGTTTTACAGTTTTCTGGCCGGGCTTCCGACATACACTCCTTCTTCACGGATATCTTTAACAACAATTGCACCCATCCCAATGGTTACATTATCACAAACTTTTATTCCCTGTCTTATGGATGAGCTTGTTCCGAAATAAACATTATCTCCAATTTCGCAGTTTCCACTGATGTTTGTTGAAGGTGCTGTCGTAAAGTAATCTCCGATTTTACAGTCGTGCCCGATGGTTGTGAGCAGATTTAAATGGGCATGCTTACCGATCTTAATATCTGTGGTAACAATTGTTCCTGCTGTAATGATAGTTCCTTCACCAATTTCAACATATTTAGAAATGATGGCTGAAGGATGGATAAGGGTTGTATATTTTGTTTCCTTTGGAAGTCTCTCAACGACTGTTTTTCGAATTTTGGGATCTCCTATGGCAATCAGGACGTGGTAGTCAGCTGGATTAAATTGATCCTCGGTAATTACAGGAATTCCATGAACATTTCTTACATTCTTACAAAATTCATCCGTTTCCATGAAGCAGGCAATATCTTCTAATTTTAAATCTGTACCGGCAATACAATCACTTAAACACATAAGTACTTCCTTACCAAACCCGCTCGCGCCAACAATTAGAACTTTGTTGTCAAATTTTATCATATCTCTATCTTGATTTTTCTTCTAATGGTAACAAACGCTCAAATTTACGCAATTGTTTTTTATGGATTGAAATTATTTTTACTTTATATGCGTATAAAGTAATTTATTAACACATAATTAAAATATTGGAAATTTTGTATATTTATAAAACATTGAAAATTAAGCCGGTGTATTGGTTCGGCAGATACCACAAAGAATGGCTGCGGAATATCAGATTTTACTATGTTTCAGCCATTAAAATCTTTTTTAATCTTTATCTTTATAAAAAAATAATAGAAATGAGAGATAAGTTTTTATCTTGGGGACTGGTATTGGTGATTGTTACCTGGGTTGTAGCATTACTGATCAGGGCACATTACTGGATACCTATTCTTTTGACGGCCATTTATGCATTAGGGGTTTACAATACCTATCAGACAAAACATGCAATTCTAAGAAATTTTCCTGTATTAGGCTATTTCAGGTACTTTTTCGAAAATATTTCACCGGAGATGCAGCAGTATTTTATTGAAAGGGAAACAGACGGAAAACCGTTTCCAAGAAATCAGCGTTCTGCAGTCTACAGAAGAGCCAAAAACTTGGGGGATACTGTTGCTTTTGGAACGCAGCTGGAAATCAACCATCGAAAATACGAAGGAATCAAACACTCTATTTATGCAAAGTCGCCTTCGGAAGAACTTCCTAGAGTATGGGTAGGAGGGGCACAGTGCACGCAGCCTTATCATGCTTCTTTATTGAATATTTCAGCGATGAGTTTCGGATCCTTGAGTGACCGTGCCCAGATTTCCCTGAACAGAGGCGCTAAAAAAGGGAACTTTTATCATAACACAGGAGAAGGAGGCATTTCACCTTATCACCTTGAAGGAGGGGATCTTTGCTGGCAGATCGGGACAGGCTACTTCGGGTGTCGTGATGATGAGGGAAAGTTTAATGCTGAACTCTTTGCAAAATATTCCAATCTTCCCAATGTAAAAATGATTGAAATTAAACTTTCTCAGGGCGCAAAACCAGGACACGGAGGTGTTTTGCCAGGGGTGAAAAATACTCCGGAAATTGCGAAAATCCGTCATGTCACTCCGGGAATGACAATTATTTCGCCACCATCTCATTCCGCATTTTCTGATGCAGCAGGATTGCTGAGATTCGTACAGGAACTGCGGGAGCTTTCCGGAGGAAAACCTGTTGGTTTTAAATTATGTATAGGTGATACTAAGGAATTTGAAGATATCTGCGTCCAGATGAATGTCTTAAAAATTTATCCTGATTTCATTACCGTAGACGGTGCAGAAGGAGGAACCGGCGCGGCGCCGCCGGAATTTTCAGACGGGGTGGGAATGCCATTGGAACCTGCATTGATTTTTGTAAACAGAACGCTTAAAAATTATAATCTGAGAAATAAACTTCGTGTCATTGCCAGCGGAAAGGTTTTAACAAGTCTGGATATCCTGAGAGCTATTGCAATGGGCGCGGATATGTGTAACAATGCAAGAGGCTTTATGTTCTCGTTAGGCTGCATTCAGGCATTGAGATGTAATTCCAATAATTGTCCTACAGGTGTTGCCACTCAGGATAAAATGCTGATCAAAGGGCTGGATGTTACCGATAAAGCAGAAAGGGTATATCATTTCCATAAAAATACACTGCATACCTGTAATGAACTTATTGCGGCAGCAGGAAGAAGTTCTTATGAAGAAGTGGATGCAACCATGTTTATGAGAGGTGATGAGTTTGATCATCTTTCAGATCATTATTTCCCAGACATTCTGGGAAATGTAAAACATAAATCAGGATTCTGATCATAAAAAAACGCTTCATATTCTGAAGCGTTTTTTGTCTATTTTTCATTCGCCGGCCTTAAGTTGGCTTTATAAATTTCAAAGTTAAAAACAAAGCAATTATTTTTAAGCGAAAATCCTGTATAGTTATAATGCACATCTCTTGCAAATGCCGCTCTTGAAGGAACAATGATTACGCCCTGTAAATTATACGGGTCACCATCATCTTTATTTTCGTACCCTTTAAAGTATTTCAATCCTTCCTGAAGTCCTTCGATTTCGTAATAGCTTCTTTTTTTTGCATCATCGCTGGTCGCACTCTCAAGAACGTTGTTTTTTACATAATAGTAAGGCGGATCTGTCGCTGGTGAGCCAGAGCCGTTAATAGTATTTAAAAGAACTCCTGCGCTTCCGAAAGATATATTTCCATCACTTTCTGCTGCAAGATAATAATTGGCCCTCATCATTACTCTGATTTGTGTGGCATTGTCTGCCGTGGAATTGGTCTCAAGGGTTACACCGGGAGATGGCTGTGCTCCGTTTCTTATGATATAAACCACTCCTGAAGGAAGTTTTACAGGATTAAGCTCGGAAAGTTTTTTTTCATTGTCATCAGAAGCGTCTGTAGAACTGAAAGCTTTTATATTTCCCTGCGCATCAAGATAATTATTATCCATAAACTTTTGAATAGCCTGGTCGTCATATGAATTTCTTACCGATACATCTTCAGGTTCTATAAAAGTTTCAACCTCATCATCCTTTTTACATGCAGAAAAGCAGAGAGATCCCGCAAGGATATATAAAAATATTTTTTTCATTTCAAAAACTTTAATTACTTTACAAATAATATAACGGCAAAAGTATAAAAAATTATGAGAATAGATAAATTTTTATGGAGCATTCGTTTTTATAAGACAAGAACCATCGCTACAGAGGAAATCAAAAAAAACAGGGTTTCTATCGGCGAGTCTGTGGTAAAGTCTTCTAAAGAGGTGAAAGAAGGAGATGTCATTAAGATCCGTAAAAATCAAATTGATTATAAAATTAAGGTAATTCAGATCCCTAAAAGCAGGATAGGAGCAAAGCTTGTTCCGCTACATATCAAGGATGTGACGGATAAAGAGCAGTACGAACTTCTGAAAATGCGTAAAATGTCCCAGGATTATTACAGGATCAAAGGAGAGGGAAGGCCCACTAAAAAAGACAGAAGGGATATGGATGATTATGTGGAAAATGATATTTCTTCCGATTTTACCGATTGGGATGATTTTTTTGGTGAAAAGGATGGTGACAATTCAGAAGATGATTAATAAATAAAGCTCTAGAGATAGAGCTTTTCTATTATTTCAGCTACAATTTCTTCAGGTTGTCTGTTGTCTGTAACCACATGAAACTGTGCCTTACTGTAAAAAGCGTTTCTCTCAAACAAATGCTTGGCAATGAATTCGGGAAGATCTTCATCGGCTATATTGGCAATGAGCGGACGTTTTTCCTTTTGTTTGGATAGCCTTTCTGCTAAAGTTCCTACGGAAGCTCTCATGAAAACACTTCGGGAATTACTGTTGATGATTTCCATATTATTGTAGTAGGCAGGCGTTCCTCCGCCCAGGCTCAAAACCAGATTTTCTTCAGTAGCAAGAATTTCTTCCAGTGCCTCACGTTCCAGCTTTCTAAAGTAGATTTCTCCCTTTTTTGCGAATATTTCAGGAATGGTTAATTTATTTCGCTTAGAAATCTCTTTATCGAGGTCAATAAGTCTAAAATTTAGTTTTTCGCTTAATATTTTGGAAATGTGAGATTTGCCACTTCCCATGTATCCGACCAGTGAAATTATCATGAATTTTTTTTAAACAAATTTGCAAAAAAGTTTTGAGAAATAAAAAAAAGCTATATCTTTGCACCACTTAAAACAAGGGACATTATCATTATGAAAACTTGATAATAAAGTGGCCGACTCGGTAGCTCAGCTGGTAGAGCAATACACTTTTAATGTATGGGTCCTGGGTTCGAATCCCAGCCGGGTCACTAGCAAAAAATTACTGGATTTTTGTAATTTTATTGCCTGTGTGGTGAAATTGGTAGACACGCCATCTTGAGGGGGTGGTTTCCTAAGGATGTGCTGGTTCGAGTCCAGTCGCAGGCACAATGCAGAAAATGAAATAGTTAATACTGAGAATAAAAATTTTATTTATATTTATCATTATTAATTGTGACCGACTCGGTAGCTCAGCTGGTAGAGCAATACACTTTTAATGTATGGGTCCTGGGTTCGAATCCCAGCCGGGTCACAAGTTTACTGAAAAGTAAATTTTTTTCATATTAATATTTTGTGATTTGGTGTTTCAAAGGCTTCCCTCAGGAGGCCTTTGATTTTTTATGTACTCCAATCATTTTCTTTTTTTTAAAATTTTTTCAACCTGAAATTACAGTAAAAAAAACGCCACTCGGAAAGTAACGTTTATGTTTTAGTTGGTTAAAGATTAAGTTTAGATTTAATTAATCCAGATGTATATTGTCGATCAATCGCACTCCGTCTACAACGACTACGATAAATGCCCTGAAACTTCTGTCTTTATAAAAGAAATCAGTTTCTTTTAATGTTTTCTCATCGGCGATCAGGAAATATTCAAGCTGCATTCCTCTCTGGTTATCGAAAACCTCTTGTACCCGCTGTTTAATTTCCGGAACCGTTAATACACGGAACCATTCATTGACTTTTTTTAACGTTTCATAAATTATTTTTGAAGCTTCTCTGCGGTCTTTATCGAGTCTCTGGTTTCGGGAACTTAAGGCCAGTCCGTTTTCTGCCCTGAAAATAGGAACTCCAATTATTTTAATAGGAAGCTTTTTCTTTTCAGTCATCTTTCTGATAATGGCAAGCTGCTGAAAATCCTTTTCCCCAAAATAAGCACTGTCCGGTTTTACCTGTAAAAAAAGTTCTTCTACTACGGTTCCCACACCATCAAAATGGCCCGGCCTGGATTTTCCTTCCATCTCATTTTCAAGTCCATCAAAATCATAATGCCTGCTTTCGGTCTTTTCAGGATAGATATCGGTGACTTCAGGAATGTAAACCGCGTCTACCAACCCGGATTTTTCAAGGATCAAAATATCGCGGTTAATGTCTCTCGGGTATTTTTCAAGATCTTCCGCATTGTTGAATTGCGTTGGGTTAACAAAAATTGATGAAACCACCAGATCATTCTCTTCTCTTGCCAGTTTATAGAGCGAAAGATGGCCGTCATGGAGGGCGCCCATAGTGGGGGCGAAACCTATTTTCTTTCCCATTTCCTTCTGTCTTTCAATGAAATCCTGAAGAATCTTCTTGCTTTTTAAAACTTCCATAGTTTATTTTAATAGTAATTCAAAAATAGTAAAAATATCATATAGTTATGATACAGTTAGACATGGTTTTAATAATTTCAGACAGTGAATTATCGTAAAAAAATGTTAATTAAACTAATGTTGAATGTTTTTTCGTAATTTTGCGCATTAAAG
Organism: Chryseobacterium takakiae; assembly: GCF_900129385.1. Lineage (GTDB taxonomy): Bacteria > Bacteroidota > Bacteroidia > Flavobacteriales > Weeksellaceae > Chryseobacterium > Chryseobacterium takakiae. The sequence continues at coordinate 51,921 of NZ_FQVO01000018.1, forward strand.
CATTTTTACAAAAATTAGATAGAAGTTTATGCCGAATCAAAAAATACTGTACATTACTACAGAGATGTATCCATATCAGGAAGATACAAATATGGCTGCAGTGGTAAACAAAATGGCACTTAAGATGCACAATGAAGGCAATGATGTAAGAGTTTTTATGCCAAGATTTGGACAAATAAGTGAAAGGAAATTCCAGCTCCATGAGGTAATCCGCCTGTCGGGGATGAATATCATTATCAATGATCTGGATCAGCCTCTTATTATTAAAGTAGCGTCTCTTCCGGGGGAAAGACTTCAGGTATACTTTATCGATAATGAAGAATATTTCAAAAGAAAGCAATATTATTTTGATGATGAAGGAAATCCTTTTGATGATAACGACGAAAGAGCTATTTTCTTCGCCAGAGGCGTAATCGAAACCATTAAGAAACTCAACTGGGTTCCTGATGTGATTCATCTTAACGGGTGGATGTCATCTTTTGTTCCTATTTATCTTAAAACATACTACGAATCCGATACTTATTTTAAGGATGCAAAAATTGTTCTTTCGTTGTACAATGAAAAGGATGCCCCTTTAGCTTCCAATATTGACGAAAAGCTGAAGTTTGATAATATTTCAGGTCTTAAAGCGTTAAATAATCCAAGCGTTAAAACTTTTGTGGCCGAAAGTATGGACTATGTGGATATGATTGTAAAAGGTGATGAGTTTCTTGATGAAGACCTTGATAAGGCTTTCAATGAAACATCAACCCCGAAATCGGAATATCTGGACATCGATTCTATTAATCAACTTTATTAAGAAAACACATTTTTAATGATTCATACTGTTAAGAAGACAATCACCGCAATTTCTATGGTGGTTTTGGGAAGTATATTACTTTACAATTGTGAACCGGAAGCGGATACTTTGGGAGAACAGCTGTTTTTAGACGGGGCTGCACAAGGTAAGGAACAGGCTTTTCCTGTTATTGCATATAATATTAATAATAACGATACCATTCGTACGGATGCTGCAAAACTTACTTATGGAGTGTTGGGTGCTTTTAATGAAAGCCAGTTCGGAATGCAGAAGGCATCTTATCTTACTCAGGTTAAGCTATCCACTTATGATCCTGACTTTGGAACCAATGCCACTGTAGATTCTGTAGTTCTCGTGATAAAACCAAGATATGCCTCAGATTCTGTTACGACAAATACCGTAGATGATAATTACACTTATACTACAGCAGCAGATGGAGCGGTAAATGCGAAAAAAGTGGTGAATACATATCCTGTTTTAAAATTCGGTAAAGCAAAAAAGAGCTTGACCATAAAGGTAAATGAAGTACAGACTTTCCTTAAAGCAGCATCAGATACGGTAAAATCTAATGATGTTTTTGCGTTTGATTCCAATGAATTGGGTTCAAAAGTATTCAATGGAAATGCGAGTTCTATTGCCATTACAAAAGATGATGGTGGTACGGCATTATTTACTGCTTCAACGCCGGGAATCAGAATTCCGCTGGATAAGAATTTCTTCCAGACTAAAATCATTGCTAAAAAAGATCAGCCCGAGCTTCAGGATGCATCCAACTTTATCCGTTATTTTAAAGGATTAAGAGTTTCTGTTGCAGAGTCGGACGGATATTTGTTCCAGTTCTCTCCTAACGATATGGAGATGATCATGTATTATAAATATGATAAAACGGAAAACGGGACTACCACAAGACCGCAGACTTCATATTCATTTGTATTAGGATCAGGAAATGCTCATATCGGTCAGTATCAGTATGCCAGAACGGGTTCTGCAGTAGCTGGTGCCGGATATAACAGTGTTACTGGTGATGCAAAACTTTATGCACAGGCAATGGGAGGTAATTCTATAGGGATTAAAATTCCTGAGACTACTATTAATGATCTTAAAAATCTATATCAAAATAATAAAGCAGCTATAATAAGTGCTAAGATTAGAATTTATGTAGATCCTGCATGGAATAGTACAAAATATACAAAACCTAAAGAATTTACTTTATTGCGAAGATATGTTGATCCAAGTTCTACCAATCCTACTAAAGTTAGAACAAACTTCACCAACGATCTGTTAAAACTGGCAGGAGTTACCGGATATACTATTTTTAAAGCGTACAATATGGATACAGATAAAACATATTACGACTTTATTGTTACACAGTCCATAAAAGAAATGATTGAACCGGATAGCAAAGCGTCAACAGACAAAACCGAAACAAAATATTTTAAAATAGATTTAGGAAGTTTCGAAACAAGTTCCGACGGGATTACTCTTACCGGATACAAATCTACAACTACTCCTTATAATACAAGCAGAGCTGTATTTATTGGGACAGATGCAACAAATGCTAACCGAGTACAGCTTATGGTTACTTACGGGACAAAATAAAATTGAACAAAAAACACTTAAACACTTGATATAATTATGTGCGGAATCGTTGGATATACAGGCTTTCAAGACGCTTATGATATAGTAATTAATGGTCTTAGAAGATTAGAATACAGAGGGTACGACAGTGCCGGAATCGTTTTAGAAGATGGAAATAACAAATTAGAGGTTGAAAAAACGAAAGGTAAAGTTGAGGATCTTGTGAATATTTCCAGCCAGTTAAAAGGAAAAGCTAAAATAGGAATGGGACATACCCGTTGGGCAACTCACGGTGTGCCAAGCGACAGAAACTCTCACCCTCATTTGTCTAATAACGGCAAGCTTGCTATTATTCATAACGGGATCATTGAAAATTATGATACCATCAAAACAATGCTTACCGGAAAAGGATTCACCTTCAAATCTGAAACAGATACCGAAGTATTGGTCAATCTTATTCAGTATTTTATGGATCTTAATGCTGAAACGGATTTCCCTACCGCTGTAAGATACGCTTTAAATGAAGTTTACGGGGCATATGCTATTACCGTAATGCATGAAGATTATCCTGGAGTTCTTGTTGTTGGAAGATTAGGGTCTCCGTTGGCAATCGGAATCGGAGATAAAGAATATTTCATAGCGTCCGACGCTTCTCCTTTTGTGGAATTTACCAAAGAAGCGATTTATCTTGAAGAAGGTCACATGGCTACTATTTCATTGGAAAATGGTGTAGATATAAGAACGATTACTGAGAATTCTAAAATTATCCCTGAAATCCAGAAACTTAAGCTGAGTCTTGAGCAGATTGAGAAAAGCGGCTATGAGCATTTTATGTTAAAAGAAATTTTCGAACAGCCGAAATCCGTTCATGATACCATGAGAGGAAGATTGCTGGTTGAAGAAGGTGTTATCAAGATGGCCGGAATTTGGGATCATATCGAAAGATTCAAAAATGCCAACAGAATTATCATCATTGCCTGCGGAACATCATGGCATGCAGGACTTATCGGAGAGTATCTTATCGAAGAATATGCAAGAATTCCTGTTGAAGTAGAATACGCTTCTGAATTCAGATACAGAAATCCTATTATTACAGATAAAGATGTTGTTATTGCAATTTCCCAATCCGGAGAAACGGCAGACACCATGGCAGCCCTAAAACTCGCAAAAGAAAAAGGAGCATTCATTTATGGAATCTGTAATGTTGTAGATTCATCTATCGCAAGAATTACGGATGCAGGATCATATACGCACGCAGGCCCTGAAATTGGTGTGGCTTCTACAAAGGCTTTTACAGCGCAGCTTACTATTCTTAGCTTAATTGCGTTAAAATTAGGTAAACACAACGGAAACTTAGGAAATGCAGATTTCATGAGCTTAATCGCTGAATTGGATGCTATTCCTAAAAAGATCGAAGATGTATTAAGTTCTACTCATGAGCTGGTGCAGAATATTGCTAAAGATTTTGTCAATGCAACAAACTTCCTTTACTTGGGAAGAGGATACAATTATCCTGCAGCCCTTGAAGGAGCTTTGAAGCTTAAAGAAATTTCTTATATCCACGCAGAAGGATATCCGGCTGCAGAGATGAAACACGGGCCAATTGCGTTGATCGACGAAAATATGCCGATTGTTATCATTGCTCCTAAAAAAGGACATTATGATAAGATTGTAAGCAATGTTCAGGAAATCAAAGCAAGAAAAGGAAAGGTAATCGCTGTGGTAAATAATGGAGATACACAGGTAAGCGAAATGTCGGACTACGTTATTGAGATTCCTGAAACGTCAGAATGTTTCTCGCCGATCGTAGCATCAGTGCCTTTACAGCTGTTAGCATACTATATTGCAGTGTACCGGGGAGCTAATGTAGATCAGCCGAGAAACCTCGCAAAATCTGTAACTGTAGAATAAAAAATACTTGTAAATAAAATAAATTTAGATTTCTTTCGTTATTTCAAAAAAAATCTTAAAAGTTTCTTAAAAAAATTATATATTTACGGCTTAATTATAAAAATTAACATGAAAAGGATATTTCTTTTATTATTGTCTGCGTCAGTAGCGTCGGTATCTTGTTCAGGTGGTGGTACTTCTTCTGTGGGGAAACCAGGAACAAAAGGAGAGTTGATACCAAGAGAAAAAACAAAATCATTTGTTGCGGAAAGACCATACGGCATGGTTGCAATTCCTGCAGGATCGTTTGTTGCGGGGCTAACTGATGAGGATTTTACAGACAGTCCTGAAAAAGCTCAGGCAAAAACAGTTACTGTTTCTTCTTTCTTCATGGATGAAGCAGAAACTACCAATGCTGAATACAGAGTATTTATCAATTATGTAAGAGATTCTATCGCAAGAACGCTGCTTGCTGAAGCTGCCGGAGAAGGTGGTGAAGGTAGAGGTAGAGGACAAAGCATAGGAGATTATGCATATCTTGCTCAAAAAGAAGAAAATTTAACACCATATCAGGAATATTTAGAAGCACAGGGAGGAGGAGACGAAAGCACTTTCGATCCTACCAAAAAAATCGACTGGAAAGTTCCATTGCATTGGAATACATCCAAATATCCGGATGTAGAATATGCAGAGGTTCTGGAGTCAATGTATTTACCTGCTTCTTCAAGAATTGGTAATGAAAGAATCCTTGATGTTAGTAAACTTAAATATACTTACAGATGGGGAGATATGGATGTTGCTATGGCTGAAAAAGAAAGAGGTGTAAACTACCTTAGAAGTGAAAGCATCGCCATCTATCCTGATACAACCGTTTGGGTAAAAGATTTCCATTTTGCTTATAACGAACCATTGTTCGAGCAATATTTCTGGCACAAAGCTTACAAAGATTATCCGGTAGTTGGAGTTACCTGGGATCAGGCAAGAGCTTACTGTAACTTCAGATCAAAACTGAAATCTGATTATAACGAAAGTTTAAAGAGAAGAAAACAAAGACCATTGCAGTTTAGACTTCCAACGGAAATCGAATGGGAATATGCTGCAAGAGGCGGAATGCAAAATGCGACTTATCCTTGGGGTGGTCCTTACTTGATGGACGACAGAGGTTGCTATTTGGCAAACTTCAAGCCTAAGAGAGGAGATTACATGGAAGACAACAAAAAAGGTACTTATACATATACTGCTCCTGTAAAGAAATTTAAGAAAAACGGTTATGGATTATATGATATGGCTGGAAACGTTTCTGAATGGACATTATCTGCTTACAACAACTCTTCATACGGGTTCTCATCTACTTTAAACCCTTCTACAAAAGATTTGGCTGATAACAAAAAATCAGTGAGAGGAGGTTCTTGGAAAGATGTAGGATATATGTTGATGAACGGTACAAGAGACTGGGAGAGAAAAGATTCAGCAAGAAGCTATATCGGATTCAGAACCGTACAGGATATTCCTGAAGCTGCTGTTAAGCCAAGAAAAATTAACAGATAATTTTTCAAACCATTTTATTTTTCAATAACAATTTTTTATTTAACATTAAAAAAAACTAACTTATATGTTTAAGACTAAAGATGCTTGGATGAATTTCTTCTATTCATTCGGTGCTGCAATTGTAATTCTTGGAGCTTGGCTTAAAATTACTCACATCAACATTGGACCTATTACAGGTAACGTTGCTCTTACAGTGGGACTTATTACAGAAGCGATCATCTTCATTATCTTCGCTTTCGACCCGCCAAAAACTGAAGAATCTTATGCTTGGGAAAACGTATATCCGGAATTATTAGATAAACATGCAAATCCAAATCCTTTGCACTCTAATGTATCAGCTAAAAATACAATCGATCATTTTGCTGAACTTGAAAACTCTCTTTCAGGAAAATTAGATAAAATGCTTCAGGATGCTAAATTGGATGTTCAGCTATTCGAAAGATTAAGAACAGGAATCGATAAATTTTCAAGTTCTGTAGACCAAATCAATCAAACGGTAGACGTTTCTGCTTCTACACATAAATATAATGAGCAATTAAATAAAGCGGCTCAGCACATGGAAAGCATGAATGCGCTTTATGCAATGCAGTTGGAAAACGGACAGAGACAGTCTGATTTTGCTAAAAAATATGTAGAAGATATGCAGAAGTCTGCTGAACACTCAGAAAAATTCAATCAGGAATTGCAAGGTTTAACAGCTAACTTAAATAACTTAAACAGAGTTTATGGTGGTATGCTAACTGCTATGAAGTCATAATCCTTAACCATTTCTAAATTTAACTACTTAACTAAAACAAAAAGAAAAGAATGGCACAAGGAAAACAGACACCTCGTCAGAAGATGATCAACCTGATGTATTTGGTGTTCATCGCGATGATGGCTCTAAATATTGATGCGGAAATCATTAGATCATATTATGACTCTACGGTTGCTTTAAAAGATACACGTTTATTAACAGAAAGAAAAAACGAAGATATCTTTGAAAAAACATTAGAGGCTAAAGCTCAGCAGGTACCAGATACTTATGCTCAGCCTTGGCAGCAATATCAACAGCTGAAGCTTAAAATCAATGCGTTGGTGCAGCATGCGGATCAGATCAAGGATAAACTTAAAAAAGAATCCGAATTCGTAGAAAAAGACCCTAAAACAGGAAAATTAGTTGATGTAAGCGAAAATTTTTCAGCACTGAATAACAACGAAGCAACTACAACTTATTTCTTTAAAGATGGAGATGAAAATTCTGCATCAAAAGGAGCTATGGAACTGAAAGCAAAAATTGATGACGTAAGAAATTATATCAATGCTACTTTCGGAGGAAATTCTCAGTTGAAAGATTTAATTGACAGAGCTAATAAATCATTGATCGCTGAATATCCTAAAGGTCAGTCGCCAAACAACAAGACATGGCTTCAGAATAAATTTTATCACCAGCCTCTTATTGCAGCATTGTCTAATCTTGAGATTATTCAGAATGATGCGAGAAACGTACAGTCTGATGCATTAGCTTTATTATTACAAGAAAAAGTAGATGCAAGCATCAAGTTTACAAGCTATGAAGCAATCGTTTCTGCTCCAGTAGATGTTGTGGCTGGTAAACCTGCTGAAGCGGTGGTAATGTTGGGTAACTATTCTAACAGTAATAAAATTAACATTTCCGGAGTTGCAAGACAGGAAAACGGTAAAGGGTATGCTACATTAAATACCAGCGGAATCGGACCACACACTTTAAGTGGTAACATTACGTTAACGGATGCTACAGGTAAAGCACAAAACTTCCCGTTCACACATACGTATAATGTAATTGCTGGTCCTCAGGAAGTGAAACTTCAGAAAGGTTTATTGCTTTCAGCTGATAAAATGAATGTAATGTACAGAAACCTTGATAACCCTGTTTCAGGTTCAATCTTGGGTGCCGATAATGCTAAACTATCCTTATCTGCTCCTGGAGCTACTGTTAAGAGTACAGGTCCCGGTAAATGGGATGTTAGACCAGGTGCAGGAAATGTTCTGAAACTGACTTTATCTGGAACAGATCCTTACGGAAAATCAATTTCGCAGGTTTTTGAATACAGAATTAAAAATGTACCTCCTCCACAAGGACAGATCAGAGGGAAGAATATGTTAACATTACCAGCGTCTTCAGTTGAGAATCAGCAGCTTCAGGCAGTTATTCCTGACTTTGATTTCCCGGTATCTTTCAACGTGACTTCGTTCATGGTAAGAGTACCTGGTAGAGCTTCAATGCAGGTTCAGGGGAATTCTCTACAAGGAGCAGCAGGAATGTTTAGAAATTTAAGACCTGGTGACGGCGTATATATCTTTGATATTAAAGCGACAGCTACCGGATTAGGAAATACTATTATTCCAAATATTTCACCTGTATTAATTAATGTTCAATAATAAGAATTATGAAAAAATATATTAGCAGTTTTTTAGTATTGGTTTCGGGATTCGCTTTTTCCCAGACTATCCTGAATGCTTCTTCTCCTGAAGAATTCAGAAAAATGAGAGCTGAGAACAAAATGAAAGTTGGAGATACTATCGTCGACAAAAAAGTAAAACCTTTAGAATATGGGTTTGTTGATGAGAAGGACATCCTTAAAAGCATGTTTGTTTGGGAGGTTATTGATATGAATGATAAGATCAATCAGCCTTTCTATTATAACAATCCGGACGGATTACTATCCTCAGAGACAAAATCTTTATATAAACTTTTGCTTGATGGTGCGCTAAACGGTGAAATTACGGAGGTTTATGACGATGAGAATTTTGTACAGAGGCTTACACCTGAACAAATCAAGTCTAGACTTGTTGACGTGAGAGTAGATGATGAGGCTATTAATATCTTAAACAGTGGACGTCAGCTTACAGAACAGGAGAAAAAAGAATTAACGGATATCTACGAAACAACTACCGAAAAAGTTAAAGTTTTAAAAGTATTCGGAATGTGGTTCATCGATAAAAGAGACGGACAATTGAAGTACAGACCTCTTGGAATTGCTGCAATGGGACCGGATCCGAAATTAATTGGTAGAACTACTCCAGATGGACAGCCTTTACCTGGTGCTGATGAGTTAATTGATCTTTTCTGGGTGTATTATCCAAATGCAAGAGAGATTTTGGCTAACAATTATGTGTATAACAGAAAAAATACCTCTGCAGATCTTTCTTTCGATGATTTGATCAATGCAAGAAGGTTCTCTTCTGTGATCTTCAAATCTTCAACAGGACTTGGTGATGGTGTTATTAAAGACTATATCCCAAGAGATGCTGATGAGCAGATGGAAGAAAGCGACAGAATCAAGTCGCAAATCCTTGAAATGGAAAATCAAATGTGGAATTACTAAATTTCATTTGATAATTATAGAAAACCTGAGTATTTTTACTCAGGTTTTTTTGTTATGGAAAATGTAGACTATATTATTGTGGGAGACGGTTATGCTTCGCTTTTCTTTGCCCATCAGCTTATAAAAAATAATAAATCATTCGTTGTATTCTCGGAAGAAAAAGAAAGTGCTTCCCGTGTTTCCGCAGGTATTATTAATCCTGTTGTACTCAAAAAGTTTACTACGTTTTGGAAGGCACAGGAACAAATTGATTTTTTAAAGGAAACTTTAAAAGAAATTGAAAAATATACCGGTCAGAATTATTTAATTGATGCACCCATTCATAGAATATTTCATGATGAGAATGAGCAGCAGCTCTGGCTTAAAAAATCATCAAATGATGAGCTCGTTCATTTTTTAGATCAAAATTTCACTCATTTAGACCTAGCACAAAACGATTTTAATTCGGGAAAGGTGAATCAGTCAGCCAGGCTTGATGTTAAAGGATTTTTCGTGGGTTTATTTGATTTTTTGGAAAATCATAAGCATTTGTTAAAAGAAAAATTCAATTATTCTGATATCAATACTTCCGACCATACTTATAAAAACTATCAGTATAAAAATATTTTATTTTGCGAAGGAATGGGAGTGAAGAACAATCCTTTTTTTTCTGAAATTCCCGTCAACCCCAACAAAGGTCATCATATCAAAGTTAAACTTTCTCAAACATTACCTGAAAATATTACCATTAAAAAGAAACACTTTCTTTTTCCCATTGACGATGAAAGGTATTTCTATGGCGGAACATACGACAGAGAACAGCTTCATCATGAGATTGATTCTTCTGCGGTCGAACAGCTTACAAACGGATTAAAGGAATTTTATCCTGAAGATTTTAGTGTTGAAGAAGTAAATTTCGGATTCAGGCCTACCGTAAAAGACAGACGACCTATCATTGGAAGACATCATAAACATCATGACATGTATGTTTTTAATGGCCTTGGTGCTAGAGGAATTCTCAATGGATGTTATTTTTCCAGAAGTTTATACGATTATATTGAAAAGGGAATTCCTCTTCATCAAGAAATTGCTCTTGAAAGATTTACATCATGATAATGGTAATAATTGAATCACGGCACGAAATTTCTTATCTTCAATAAAAGATAAGTTATGAATGAAAACATTCTTGGGATTGTAGCGGGAATTCTAACATCAGTATCCATGATTCCGCAATTAGTGAAAGTAATAAAAGAAAAAAATGCTGAAGACCTATCCTTTGTGATGATTTTGGTTCTGATTTCCGGGCTTTCTCTTTGGGTTTGGTACGGATTTTTAAAAGATGAGCTTCCGATCATACTTTCCAATGCTTTTGCTGTTATTGTAAACATCATTTTGTTAATATGCTGTATGATTTACAAAAAAAAATAAAGCACTTTTGATTGGCAAAAGTGCTTTTCAGATATATTATTTATTGTAGGTGCAGTTTAATAGGATGCCATTTTGGTATTGGAAACCTGTTTGTCTTTTTTATGATGAAACAATACCATATTGTAGCCTTTCCTTAAAAAAGTTACCTCTCCACGTATGTCAGAGTATTGGTAATCGGGATTTGTAGCCGTATACTCCGGAAGCTCATCACTTTTTCTCATCTCATAAGTTTTTCCGTCAAGACGAACAATTATCGTATTTTTAGTTTCATTTAGCGTTACCTCAAGCTTATCTCCATACGCATCCGTAAATACATTTTTTGTAATTTTATCATCAACTACCGTTTCTCTATCATTTAGATTTTGCAAATTAACTTCTTCTTCTTTAGACTGATGCCTGCACGCTGTTAAAGCAAAGACTAATATTATTGTAATTATTCGGAATATATTTTTCATAGTATTTTGTTTTGGTATAATATATTATTTTGGTGTTAATTACTTATAAATTTACAGTTTTATTAAAGATAATATGTTAATTTTTTATAAAATTTTATTAATATTTATGTTAGTGATAATAACTCCAACTTTTTAAATTTAAATTAATCTGGTAATAATAAATATATCTTGTGTAAATCCTTTCTATACTGTGTTTCAGAAATAGATTATAATATGATTATAAATAATTCACTATAGCTTATTATTTCATAAGGAAAAATTTTGGATTTATAATGCTAAAAGCTTCCATCTGCTTTTTATGATAAATTAACATTTTAACGCAATTTTTAATGATTCAACTTTGAGCAAATTAAATGCCATTGTTTATTGTGATTCAAATTATATTTTGTAATAAATTGAAAATTAAATTTTTATGATATTTTCATGCATGTCATAATTGATGTTTAACCATAATTCAGCTAATTTAAAGCAGTGTTAAATATTGTTAATGCATTGGATTATATTTGGTTTTTATTTGAAAGATGATCCATTGAAAACCTACATTTGTGTATTGAAATTATGAGAAATTATATCGTATATTTTTTGACAACACTTTTTCTGCTTTTTGTAGTAGAGAGCAAGATTAATGTCAGAACATTACAGAATAATTATACTCATACTTCTCAGAATTTACCTAAAAAAGCCAACCGTTTAAATCAAACTTACGAAAAGCTGTCTATGCAGCAGGCTGCAGGTGATGTGAGCAATGCTTACTCATTAGAATTGGCAGAAGATAACTTCCAGCTTTCGGATACTTTTCAGGCAATGGTGGCTTTCGCCAGTGTTTTTACATTGGTCTTTATTTTCGGGTTAAAAAGTTTCAAAAAATTAAAGCCTTCTATTCACGGCTATTTATCAGAATTTTCATCGGTTAAAAGATTTATTCTGATCCGTTCTATCAGAATCTAAAAAAACTTTATCGATCTTTTTTCTGCCGATTCTACGGCGGAAATAAACTGCGTTGTATTGCCGGCAATCATGACATCGCTGTAATCCTTATTGCCATTTTCCTATTCAAACATTAACGATTTATATAAACTCCAGAATTATGATCAAGAGAGTTGTCGCAAGCATTGCGCTAAGTAGTCTTTTATTGTTCAGCTGTAACAAGAAAAAAGAAGAAAAAGAAGAAGCTGCTGTTTACCCAGTAACCTCACCTGTCGTGATGGATACGGTGATAGACAAGGAATATGTTGCTCAGATACGATCTGTAAAGAACATTGAAGTTCGTGCACAGGAAAAAGGATTCCTTGAAAAAATCTATGTGGACGAAGGTCAGTACGTGCATCAGGGACAGACTTTATTCCGTATTATGCCTCAGTTGTACCAGGCGGAATTACTGAAAGCTAAAGCAGAAGTTGCCCAGGCAACGATTGAATTAAAAAATGCGAGCACATTAGCCAGCAATAACATCGTTTCCAAAAACGAGCGGGCAATGGCTAAAGCGAAGCTGGATGCCGCAAATGCTGAAGCAAAACTGGCGCAGATTCACCTGTCTTTTACAGATATTAAAGCTCCTTTTTCAGGAATTATTGACAGAATTCCGTTAAAATTGGGAAGTCTTGTGGATGAAGGGGATTTATTAACCTCACTTTCGGACAATAATGATATTTACACTTATTTTAATGTTTCCGAACCTGAATATCTAAACTATCAGAGAAATATTGCATCAAGAGGAAGCAACCAGGTGGATCTGGTGATGGCAAACGGCGATATTTTTCCGCAGAAAGGGCAGATTCAGACCATTGAGGGGGAATTCGACAGCGAGACCGGAAATATTGCCTTCAGAGCAAAATTCCCGAATCCTGATAAATTATTACGAAACGGTGAAACCGGGAAAGTAAGAATGACTTTACCGCTGAAAAATGCGTTGATCATTCCGCAAAAAGCTACTTATGAAATCCAGGATCAGAAATATGTTTTCGTAGTGGATAAAAACGGCGTAGCGAGATCTAAAAACATAAAAGTTGCTTATGAACTTCCTGATGTTTATGTGGTGGCTTCAGGACTTTCAACCGGAGATAAAATCTTATTGGAAGGCGTTCAGAAAGTGAAAGACGATCAGAAAGTTCAGGTTAAACAGCAGGATCCGAGAAAAGTTCTTCAATCATTAAAATTAAAAGCAGAATAGCACACGATAATTGATAAGCGATAAATGATGCCGACTCGCTGTCTACCATCTTCTTATCTATTTTCTAAAAAATATAATATTACATGTTTAAGAAATTCATCCGCAGACCTGTTCTGTCTATCGTAATCTCTTTGATTATCGTATTTATGGGAGTTTTATCTTTGTTAAAATTACCCATCACACAGTTTCCTTCGATTTCTCCACCAAAAGTAAATATTACCGCAGATTATCCTGGTGCCAACAACGAATTGCTGATTAAATCAGTTGTTATTCCTTTAGAAAGAGGATTAAATGGAGTGCCGGGAATGAAATATATGACTTCCGATGCCGGGAACGATGGGGAAGCATCCATTCAGGTGGTTTTTGATCTGGGGACAGATCCGAATGTTGCTGCTGTAAACGTTCAGAACCGTGTATCTTCAGTAGTAAATAAACTTCCGCCTTTAGTAGTGCGTGAAGGGGTTAAAATTACCCGGGAGGAGCCTAATATGTTGATGTACATCAACCTGTACAGTGATGACCCGAAAGCCGACCAGAAATTCCTTTTCAACTATGCTGATATCAACGTGATGTCTGAATTGAGAAGGGTAAGCGGAGTCGGTTTCGCAGATATCCTCGGAACCAGAGAATATGCCATGCGTATCTGGCTGAAGCCGGACCGGTTAACAGCGTACAGCATTTCAGCAGATGAAGTAATGGAGTCCCTGAATCAGCAGAGTTTAGAGGCGTCTCCGGGTAAAACGGGAGAAAGTTCCGGTAAAAGATCGCAGTCATTTGAATATATTTTAAAATATCCGGGTCGTTTTAACAATGAAAAAGATTACGGAAATATTATTCTTAAAGCTAAACCAGACGGAGAATTCATCAGGCTGAAAGATGTTGCCGATATAGAATTCGGTTCTTCCATGTATGATATTTACTCTACATTGAATGGCAAACCTTCTGCAGCGATCACGGTAAAGCAATCCTACGGTTCCAACGCCAGCGACGTTATCAAAAACGTAAAATCTTTGATGGCGGAGTTAGAAAAAACCACTTTCCCGAAAGGAATGCATTATGACATCAGTTACGACGTATCAAAATTCCTTGATGCTTCTATTGAAAAAGTAGTTCATACATTATTTGAAGCTTTCATTTTAGTGGCAATCGTGGTGTTTTTATTCCTCGGAGACTGGCGTTCTACATTAATTCCGGCATTAGCGGTTCCGGTATCTTTGGTAGGAACTTTTGCAGTCATGTCGGCATTCGGAATTACCTTAAATATGATTTCACTCTTCGCCCTTGTAATGGCGATCGGGGTGGTGGTTGATGACGCCATTGTGGTGATTGAAGCGGTGCATGCCAAGATGGAAGAGAAGCATTTATCACCGCTAAAAGCAACGGAAGAAGCCATGCACGAAATCAGCGGGGCGATTATCGCAATTACGCTGGTAATGGCTTCCGTATTTATTCCGATTGCCTTCATGTCCGGTCCGGTAGGGGTATTCTATCGTCAGTTCTCCATCACCATGGCTTCTGCAATTATCCTTTCGGGAGTTGTGGCTTTAACATTAACTCCGGCTTTATGTGCTTTGATTCTGAAAAACAACCACGGAAAAGCAAAAAGAAGAACTCCTATCACTATTTTCCTTGATAAATTCAACGGGCTATTTAATAAAGGAGCTGGAAAATATGAAAAAATGCTTAACAAAACGGTAAAGAAAAAGACGATCACTTTACCTTTATTATTAGCGTTCTGTGCTTGCACATTTTTCTTGAGCAACTCATTGCCTTCAGGATTTATACCTGCGGAAGATCAAGGGATGATCTATGCAATTATCCAGACGCCGCCGGGCTCTACATTGGAAAGAACCAATCAGATTGCCAAAGAATTACTAAGAGAATCTGAAGATATTGACGGGGTACAGTCTGTTTCTTCATTGGCAGGTTATGAGATCTTAACGGAAGGTACGGGTTCAAATTCAGGAACCTGTTTGATTAACTTAAAAAGTTGGGAAGACCGTAAAGAATCTGCTGCGGAAATTATTGAAAAACTTGAAGAAAAAGCAAAAAATATTCCGGGTGCGAATATAGAATTCTTCCAGCCGCCATCTATTCCCGGCTACGGTGCCGCAGGTGGTTTCGAACTTCGTCTGCTGGATAAAGCAGGAAGTGGCGATTATCATAAAATGGAGCAGGTAAGTAATGATTTTGTAAGGGAATTGAAAAAACGACCTGAATTGGGTTCTGCATTTACCTTCTACTCTGCAAGTTTCCCTCAGTATATGTTGAGAGTGGATAATGACCTTGCCGAGCAAAAAGGAGTAACGATAGAAAATGCAATGGATAATTTATCAACATTAATTGGTTCTAATTATGAGACAAGTTTCATCCGTTTCGACAGGCCTTATAAAGTAATCGTTCAGGCGGGTCCTCAGTACAGGGCGTTGCCGAGTGATTTGTTAAAGCTTTATGTGAAAAACGATAAAGATGAGATGGTTCCGTATTCAGATTTTATGCATCTGGAAAAAGTTTATGGTCTTTCGGAAATTACCAGACATAATATGTACAATTCTGCCGAGGTGAGCGGTACTCCTGCTCCGGGTTACAGTTCCGGACAGGCCATTGCTGCCATCAAAGAAGTAGCGGATAAGACACTTCCGAGAGGTTTCGGGATCGACTGGGCGGGGATTTCAAAAGACGAGGTAAGCCGTGGAAACGAAGCAATTTTCATATTCTTAGTCTGTTTAGGATTCGTTTACCTGATTCTTTCGGCGCAGTATGAAAGCTTTATCCTTCCTTTACCTGTAATTCTATCGCTGCCAACGGGAATTTTCGGTGCCTTTTTATGTCTTAAATTATTAGGATTGGAAAATAACATTTATGCTCAGGTAGCAATGGTCATGCTGATTGGTCTTTTAGGTAAAAACGCCGTACTGATCGTAGAGTTTGCTGTTCAGAAGAAAGCCGAGGAGGGTATTCCGGTTGCCCAGGCTGCAATTGAAGGAGCTGCAATCCGTTTCCGTCCGATTTTAATGACCTCATTTGCTTTTATTGCAGGTTTGATTCCTCTGGTAATAGCAACAGGACCGGGAGCGATCGGAAACCGTACCATAGGGACAGCCGCAGCAGGAGGAATGCTCATCGGAACTGTTTTCGGGCTGATGATTATCCCGGGATTGTATTACATTTTCGGAACCATTGCAGAAAAGTCCAGGCTGGCAAGATATGAAGAGGAGAATCCTTTAACAGAACAAACAGAACCGTATCAACACGATGACAAACATGAAGATTTATAATAAATATATAGCAGCCATAGTCTTATCACTTGTTTTAGCAAGCTGTAAGGCGCCTTTGGCAACCGTCGTAAAAGACGAAGTGAAAGAAAATATTCCTCAGAATTTTAATCAGCAAGAACAAGGCGATGCCAATAACAATAGCGGAACAACTCCCTGGAGACAGTTTTTTACAGATCCTAATTTAGTATCGTTAATTGAAACCGCTTTAAAAAACAACCAGGAGTTGATGATTACTTTGCAGGAAATTGAAATTGCAAAGAGCGGCGTTTTAGCTAAAAAAGGAAAATTAACACCAACTGTTTCTGCAGGTATCGGAGCAGGAGTAAGCAAAGTAGGGCGCTACACAAGCGAAGGGGCAGGTGATGCTTCTACAGAAATCGAACCGGGAAAGGAAGTTCCGGATCCGCTTGGAAATTTTGAAGGAGGGTTAATAGCCAACTGGGAAGTTGATATCTGGAAAAAACTGAGGACGGAAAAGGAATCGGCGATAGCGCATTACCTCTCAACAGTAGAAGGAAAGAACTTTGTACTTTCTAATTTAATTGAGGAAATTGCCGACAATTATTATGAGCTTTTAGCATTAGACAATCAGCTTGAAATTATTCAGCAGTACACGAAACTGCAGGAGAAAGCTCTGGAGATCTCAAAAATTCAAAAAGAAGCAGCGGCAGCTACAGAGCTGGCCGTTAAAAAGTTTGAAGCGGAACTGGCAAAATCAAAAGCTACGGAATACACAATTCGCCAACAGATTACAGAAAAAGAAAATGAGATCAATGCTTTATGCGGGAGATATCCGCAGACTATTGTACGCTCAAAGGGAGATTTCATGGCAATGATTCCGCAAACTGTATATACGGGAATCCCATCTCAGCTTCTTGCTAACCGTCCTGATATTAAGCAGGCCGAGCTGGAGCTGAAAGCCGCAAAACTGGATGTTGAAGCAGCAAGAAAAGAATTTTATCCAACTCTGGAAATTTCTGCAACATTGGGCTTAGAGGCATTTAAACCTTCTTATCTGGTAAAATTACCGGAATCCGTGGCAGCAAGTCTCGTAGGCGAGCTTGCAGGCCCGCTTATTAATAAAAGTGCGATTAAAGCGAACTTTCAGACCGCTGATGCAAGGCAGATTCAATCTTTGTATGAATATGACAAAACGATTCTGAACGCCTATTTGGATGTTGCCAATTTAATGTCTAAAGTAAAAAATATAGATCAGTATTATAAACTGAAGTCTGATGAAACCAAGGCTTTGGAACAATCAATAGATATTGCTAACCAGTTGTTCAGAAATTCAAGGGCAGACTATCTGGAGGTTCTTCTCAATCAGAGAGATGCCCTGGATGCAAAGATGGAGCTGGTAGAAGCTAAACAAAAACAACTGAGTACGGTTGTGGACATTTATAAGAGCTTAGGCGGAGGCTGGAAGTAATTATAAATCCTTAATGTTTTAAAAAGAAAAGAGACTGCCCGAAAGGGGCCAGTCTCTTTTCGATTAAAACTGAAAACTTTAATATAAAGGCCCGTTTGATGAAGCCTTTATTAATTTATCTGCATCATATGAACAGCTAAATTATCCGGTAAGTTTTTTATAGAAAATGGTATTAGTTTTTTTTAATTAAGTTTTTTAAAAACCATCCTCCCTCAAAAGTAATTTCCCTGTTAAGGAAGGTGGTAAGATTATTGAATCATCATGTTTCCGGTTATTGACTTTTACCCTTAGTGGATATATTTAGTTTTATAATGTAATACGCTTAAAATTTTTCTTTTATTTTCTTATTAACTCTTGGTTCAAAATTATCAGGTTAAATCCGGATATAAAAATAATTGTTGTCTTTATTCATAAATTATGACGTCCTTATTTGAAAATTTAAAATATTTAATGTGCTGATTTTCAATTTTTATATTTGTAAAATAGAAATAGTTCGATAGTGGATATTAATTCAAACTTGTTTGAGAAAAACCATCCATTTTTTGTAATTTTGAACGCTGTTTACATTGAATATACTAAGGTGACCAAAAAACTACTGCTTTTATTTTGTACCATATGCTTTCACTATTTCCTTTCGCAGGAATCAGAGACTGTATATTATCAGTTGAGAAAGAAGTACGAAAACTTTGAAGAAAATGATTTCAGAGCATTTAAGTATATCCGTCCTTATATTGCTAGAGCAAAAAAAGAAAAGAATTATAGTAAATTAGTACAGGGATATAAAGATGGGGTACTTTTTTCGCCACTTGACGAAGAAAAGCTTAAATATACAGACAGTATGGTTTGGGCAGCAAATCTTTCAAAGGACAAAGATCTTATGATCATTGCTCATATTGATAAAGGAGTTATTTATTATTACAACTATAAAAAATATCAGCTTGCCCTCAACGAGTACCTCGAAGCATACCAATATTCAAAGAATACAAAAGACGAATATCTCAAACATCAAAACCTTTATCATATCGGAGTAGTGAAAAGCTATTTGGGATATTATGATGAAGCAGCTGATTTATTCAGTAAATGTCTTGTACATTACAGAGAAAAATCAAAAACGGATATTCACCCTAACCTGATTTATAACAATAAAAAAGGGTATCTCAACAGCCTTCATCAGTTGATTATCTGTTACCGGCATTTAGGAAAATATAAGGAGATGGATGCGGCGATAGAAAAAGGTCTTTCTGAAGCCGGTGAAAGCAAAGATTATGCGCAGGAAAAAGCATATTTTCTTCTTTCAAAAGGAATTTCAGAATATAGAGGGAAACAATATGAAAAAGCTTTATCAGATCTGAATCTTTCTTTGCCCTCAATCCGGAGCAGCAGGGATTTTGCAAGACTTTCAGTCAACTATTTTTTTATAGGAAAAAGTTATCTCGGGATGAATGATACTCAAAAATCTGTTGTCTATTTCCGGAAAATTGATTCCATTTTTAATAAACATCAGTTTATTCTTCCTGAACTCAGGGAAAATTATGAGATTCTCATCAATCACAGCAAGAAAAATAAAGACCAGGCGCAGCAGCTTTACTATACAGGACAATTACTGAAAGCAGACAGCATCATGTCAAGAGATTTTAGTTATCTGTCTCCCAGGATCCACAAAGATTATGATACCAAAACATTACTGGAAGAGAAAAATAAGCTTCAGAAAATGAACTATCTGGTAACCGTAATCGTAATTCTCTTAATTATCTGGGGAATCGGTCTCATCATGCTTTTCACCAAAAGGCAAAAAAAAGCGAAAGAAATTAAGCAACAATATATATTGCTGGAAGAAAAGTTTGTAAAAGACCAGGCTATCGGTGAGGTATCCAATAATATAATTGAAGAAAAACGGATTCACCTGCATGAAAGTAAGGTGGAAGAGCTCCTCCGTAAACTAAAAAAGTTTGAAAATAAAAAGGGCTTTACACAGAAAGGGCTCACAATCAATAGGCTGGCACAGCAACTTGGAACCAACTCGAGCTATCTCTCCCAGGTTATCAATGAGCATAAAGGCGGCAACTTCAATAAATATCTCAGTCAGCTCAGAATCAACTACATTACCAATCTCCTTTTTGAAGACAAAAAATATTTAAAGTACAATATTGAAACACTGGCCAAAGAATGCGGGATCGCATCAAGGCAAAACTTCTCCGATCTTTTTTATGAAATCAACGGCATACGCCCTACGGATTTTATTAAAAAGAGGATGCAGGAGATTGAGGGTGATAGATAATATCTGAATTTTCAGTATATTTAATTCGATTAAAACTTTCTAATTCAACACTTGTTTTACTTTAACAATTTGAGCTCATAGAACTTTTTCATTCAAATTAGATATTACCTGAGAAACACCAAATCCACCATGAAAAAACTCCTCTTCATCCTCATAAGCCTTCTTATTCTTCTCATCATTATTGTTGTAATTAAAACGTTTACCTATCCTTTTAAAAAAGTAACTACCAATACTGCTGAAGGCTGGAAAATGGTAAAAGACGATTCTGCTATTCAAAGGTTGTCGGGCGGCTTGAAAATTCCTTCGGTGTCATCTGGCGAACTGGGAAAATTCAATTACTCCCCATTTGATACGATTAAAGAATATCTTAAAGCTTCTTATCCGCTTATTTATCAGAATACAGAATTTGTCGAAGTTAATACCTACGGTTTGGTATTCCGTTTAAAAGGCAGCAATCCTTCCCTGGATCCCATTTTATTTCTCTCACACACAGACGTTGTTCCTCCCGGAGATGCTGAAGTAAAAGATAAAGGGGAGAATATTTTCAAGCCAAATGATCAACCTATACCTGCCGTGTCAGAAGTGTCGGAAGAATGGGATTTCGGACCGTTCTCCGGAGCTGTAGCGAATGGCAGGATTTACGGAAGAGGTTCCATTGATATGAAAGGAATGCTGTTCTCCCTGCTGGAATCCATGAGTAATTTAATTAAAACGAAACATATTCCGCAACGGGATATTTATCTGGCCTTTGGATTTGATGAAGAAGTGGGCGGACAGCAGGGCGCCGTAAAAATTGCGGAATATTTTAAGACTAAAAATATACAGTTTGATGCGGTATTCGATGAAGGTGGCTTAATTCTGGAAAAAGGAAGCGTTTCGGGAATCGATTCAGATGTCGCCGTAATCGGATGTGCGGAAAAAGGTTTTCTTTCCGTTAAAATAAAAGTTAAGGGTCTGGGCGGACATTCCTCTATGCCTCCTGCAGAAAGTGCCATCGGAAAAGCAGCAATCATCATGCAGCGCCTTGAGAATGACCAGATGAAACCTGTCATGACACCTCTTATCAATCAGTTTTTTACTAATGTTGGCGGCTCCATGCCTTTTGTGAACAGAATGGCTATTGCTAATCAATGGCTCTTAAAACCCGTACTGCTTTCGCAGCTTACAAAAAATAACTCTACCAACGCACTGGTTCGTACTACCACTGCTTTAACCATGATGAAGGGAAGCGACGCTCCCAATGTCCTTTCTCCCGAAGTGGAATTTGTAGTGAATTTCAGGCTTCTTCCCGGCAATACCGTAAACGATGTGAAAAAACATATTGCAGACGCTACCAAAGGATTTGATGTGGAAATTGAAGAAATCGACAGTGTCAAAGAGGCTTCCGCTGTTACTCCTACAAATACAAAAGCTTTTAAATTAATTGAAGCAGCCATTAAAGAAATTCATCCAACGGCAATAGCAACACCTTATCTCACGGTGGGTGCAACAGATGCTTACAAATACCAGATCGTAAGCAGGAACATCTACCGCTTCATGCCGATAAAAATAAATAATGCCGAAAAACAATCCATTCACAGCACCAATGAATATCTCAGCATCGAAAACTATATGAAAATGATTCATTACTTTGAATTCATTATGAGAAATTATGATAAATAATAATCAACATCAATCAGTCCAAAAAAAAAATTAAAACAAAAAAATAATACGTCAAGTTTTGTCGCATCACCGGAATAGCTTTGTCATATCAAAACAACAAAGTTATGGAACTGCCATTATATTTAAGTTTTAATGAATTTGAAAACCGGTATTACGACAATCTCGAAAAATGGTTTGAAAAATACCGCAATACATCAGAAACCGATTATCTGAAAACTTTAGCAGAACTGTACAGTCCTTATTTGTATTACAATTTTGCTAATGACAGACTGCAGGCTGATGCTACAATTCATATTAAAGAGTGCTCTTTTCCGTATCATGATAAAATAGGACTTTCATTCTGTACCAGCTGCGAAAATGGAAAATCGCCTAAAAATACCAAAAGCATGAGCCACATTTTCGAGTGGAAAACAATCAGCATGATGGAATATGCACAGCATGTTTTAGATAAGATCAACAAATACCTCCAAACCGATAGAGATAAATCCAGCCAAAATATCCTAGATTACATCAATGATTACAATATTATTACTTCAAGAGACGGAGCGGGATATTGTGTTAATTATAACCAGCACCAGTCGACATTACCATTTTTGAAGGCTTATCTTCCAGTTTACGGACAAACGGTGAATATCGCAACTTATAGAGATTTCATTTTCTCAGTAGTTCAGATTGCAGCGTTTATTGATAAAAAATTAAAAGAAGTATATGCTTTTGAATATACAATTTACACAAAGCTCAAGTCTGACGCGAAACTCAAAGTTCAGATGAACCAGCAGTTTCTCACCATATGCAACTAAACTAATACCAAACATTCATATAGCTAAATTATAGTTTGAAATGGGTTGAGATTTTCAAACGCTACCGCCTGATCTTGTGATCAGGCGGTTTTGTAGAAATTTATTAATTACCGATAACTATCCAGTCCTGCCCGTCACTTTGAATCTGAAATCGCTGTCCGGAAGATATGGTGCTGATCGTAGTATTTGACACATCATCATAAACAACAGATCCTCCGGTTACCGTTATTGATTTTGTGCTAATTCCGTTGCTCCCGATTAAAATATAAATTCTGCCTTTACACGTATTCGGATTAGGCAGGTTTATTGATGAGATCTGGTTAAATATACGTACTGTGTAATTATTATCCGTTAATGTGTAAACGCCTGTAGAAGTTCCGGTTGTATCATATTTCATAGAAACAGAGCCTTCGGCCTGAAGGTTGGAATGTGGTGCATTGGTTCCCACACCAATTCTGCCGGTGCCGGTTACTACGACATCTTTTGTAGTGGTATCATCTCCGTCATAAAAAAATGCATATCTGTTAGTGGCAGTTCCCACATTAGGCTGATAAAATCCATAATAATTCGTATATCCTGAAAGACTACTATGAATGCCTGAATAAAACCCATAATAGTTGGTAATCGTACCGTTCATAAAACCGGTAAATTCATTTGAAAATCCCATCATTTCAGTTGTATTGGAGGCTGCTCTGAAATCATAGGTGTTGGTAAAACCTTTAAAGCTTGTAATATCCGTTACCTCACCGCGATATTCATTCAGTGTTCCCACAACATTAGGATAATTGGCTGTCTGCACATTCCAGAGCCTGTTTCGTATGGCCCTGAACGTGTTTGAAGTGGCTGATCCGTTTCTCAGATAAAGCAAATTTTCAATTCCGAAAACATTTGCTGCAGAAGATCCGCTTTGCACGTCAAGCGTATTATTCAGTGAAACAATGGAACCGGTGTAAGCTGAAGACGGATTTAGGCTCATACTGACATTAGTAAAAGAGCTTCCGGCAACTTCACTCCCAATCCTCATTCGTGTAATATTGTTCGTGCGGATAGCCAAGCTTTTATTGTCAATATTTCCTAAAAAGTCAGTAACATCTGAAGTTCCTGTATTACCGTTGGTATTCCATACGTTATTGTTTTCCAGTCTTTTCCATATGCTGCCGTTATAATAATAAAATCCTTCCGAATAGACTGAAGTATCCGTATTCCAGACTAAAAGTGATTTTTGAGGATTGAGTACAGGATTCGTACTTAAATTGATGCGGGGTATCAATAATCCCTTGTTTGTTGACTGGATATCCAGTATTGAAGAAGGATCCGGACTCGTTGTTCCAATGCCTACCTGAGAATACAATACAGATACTTTTAAACTCAATAAGAGAATAATTTTTTTCATGATGTATTTTTTATCAAAGAAAAGAAATCATCTTTAATTGTGCAATTTTTATTGTAAAATTTAATAATCAGGTAGTTAACACGTGGAAAAAAAGTACCATAACAGAATATACGTCTAAAAGTGCGAAAGTTGAATAAAAATTATGAAAGGACTCAATCATAAAATAAAAAAGCGCTGATTTTATCAGCGCTTCAATTTGCAGAGAGGAAGGGATTCGAACCCTCGATACAGTTACCCGTATACTACCTTTCCAGGGTAGCTCCTTCAACCACTCGGACACCTCTCTATTTGAGATTGCAAAAATAAGGGAATTTATTGAATATCCAAATTATTATTGCAATTCCTGAGAAATTTCTCCACAAAGGCTTTTTGAAAAATTGTCTCCGAAGCTTCCTGCGTAATTAGGATTATCTATAAGGTGCATTGCTTTTGTAATAGCACTTTCTGCGGTTATATCCCTTCCGCTGATGGCTCCGATTCTGGAAAAAACATTGCTGTTTTCATACTTTCCGAATGATATTCCTCCTGAAATACACTGGCTTACCACTACGATTTCAGTTCCGTTATTCCGGATCTGCTGTAAGGTTTCCACTGTTTTATCACTGCTGAAAATGGTTCCCGAACCAAAAACCTGAAGGATCAGTACTTTCATTTTCGGGATTTCTTTAAAATGATTAAGATTCATACCCGGAAAGATTCTCCAGAAAATAATATCTTCCGAAATATGATCATCCACATGAAACTCAATTGCAGGTTCACATCTATGAAGATTTTCTTTAATAATATTGAGATGTACTCCTGATTGTCCTAAAATCGGATAATTCGGACTGGCGTAGGCATCAAAGTATTCAGCAGAATATTTCAGCGTACGGTTTCCTCTCAGCAATTTGTATTCAAAATAAATCGCTACTTCCTGGATTACCGCTTCATCATTCTCATATAAACTAGCGTAATAAAGGCTGGTTAAAAGATTTTCCTTGGCATCTGTCCGCAAATCTCCGATGGGGAGCTGAGAGCCCGTAAGAATTACCGGTTTTTTGAGGCCTTTCAGCATAAAACTCAGCGCTGAAGCTGTGTAGGACATCGTATCTGTTCCATGAAGAATAAGAAAGCCGTCGTAATTGTCGTAATTTTTGTGAATATAATGAGCGATGATTTTCCACTCGTCCGGACCCATATCAGATGAGTCAAGAGGTTTTGAAAAAGGATGAACGAAAACTTCACATTCCATCAGCGTCATTTCCGGCATTTTTTCAAAAATATTTCCAAAATCAAATGCGCGGAGGCTTCCGGTTTCATAATCTTTCTCCATACCGATGGTTCCGCCGGTATAGATCAAAAGGACTTTTCGTTTCATAGATGTTTTATTAGATTTTCAGGCCTCATTCGGGAGGATTCCTCAAAATTACGTTAATTTGCAAAGATTTGAAAATGAATGGAAGATTTAGCAAAAACTTTTGATTATTTAAAGCAGTTTTTAACGGAAGAAAGACTTTCCAAAATCGAGCATTTTTCCTTAGAAAGCTCGGATTTCGTTTTGCCGGTGGTGGAAGATATTTATCAGTTCCGCAACGCAGCTGCAATTGTACGTTCGGTAGAAGCCTGTGGTTTTCATAAAGTGGTGGCTTTGCAGGAGGAGTATAGTTTTGAACCGAATCTTCGCGTTACTAAAGGGGCAGATACCTGGGTTGAGGTTGAAAAACTTCCCCGAAATAGGGAATCTTTTCAGAAAATCAGAGACAGGGGTTATAAAATAGTCGCTGTTTCGCTGGAAAATAATGCGGTAATGCTGCCTGAATATCAGATTACAGAACCTGTTGCTTTGGTTTTCGGAACCGAAATGGAAGGGGTTTCACAGGAAATTCTTGATTTTGCAGATGAGACACTGGCTATCCCGATGTATGGATTTACAAGAAGTTTTAATGTTTCAGTGGCTGCTTCTATCTGCCTGTATGAATTAAAGCAAAAGCTGATTAAATCGGAAATCAATTATAAACTCAATGAGGAAAAGCGGTTAAAAATGCAGATTCGATGGGCTGTCAACTCTATACGGAGCGGTCAGGAGATTTTTAATAAATACTTGACGGATAACCAGCTTTTTGAAGTTTTTAAATAATTTTTTTCTCTAAAACTCTTTAACACTTTCTTTTTATTATCCTAGCCGTTTCTTTTTATTTTTAAAATTAACAAAAGAAATATAGAATGAGATCTCTTTTTCAATCACTTGTGAAAACTGTGACGGAATTTGACCGGTTTCGAGGTGCTTTTTTCGGATCATCTTTGGGTCAGCCTCGGTAAAATATACTTTTTCCGAAGAGTTTCCGAACAATACCCGAAGGATTGTCGAAGAAATCTGATTTTTGAAAATTTTTGTATTTTTTCGTTGGTCTGTTTTTTATCGAAATAGCTTTTATTTGAAATTAAATTCCTTAAAAATCACTTGATTTAGGATAAAAATAATCTATTGATACTAAGTTCTAAATATTTCTTTGTCTTGAGATCTGTTTTTTTTCTATTTTCGCACCGGATTTTAGAAAACTTCCAACCTGAGAACAGGAAAATGCATCTTCATAATAATACGACATCTTTTGTCGTGTGTAAGCATTAGTTTCGCAGTAATGGAAATTATTTTTCTAATCAATAGTCATTAAAAAACAAAAACCATGATAAAAGCATATCCTTATCGGACCATTTTTCCATAACACTCCGAAT
>NZ_FQVO01000019.1 GCF_900129385.1 Chryseobacterium takakiae
GTCCAGAACATCTCCCTCTCTCCAGACAAAGAAGGAAACTACTACGTTGATGTAGCACTCCCTAAAGGCCTGAAAACTTCCTATAATAAAACCCTTACCTTCGATAAAGAACTAAAAGGAAATGCCGAAATCGTAACACAAGACCTCAGACTTATTGAAAGGTTTTTCTACCAAATCAGGAAATTATTGGGGTATCAGAGTTAAGGATTGAAAAAGTATTAAAAAAATAAAAACCGAAACATTGCTGTTTCGGTTTTTTGTAGCGAAGACGGGAATTGAACCCGTGACCTCAGGGTTATGAATCCTGCGCTCTAACCAACTGAGCTACCTCGCCGTTTTGGTGGTGCAAATATAGAAAATATTTACAACTAACCAAAATTATTTTAATTTAAAATATTCCAAAACATCGCCTACATGCTCTGGTTTATTGATTATCTTATTGTTAGCATCCAAAATAAAATATGTTGGTGTAGCATGAACATTATAGGTATCTGCATAACTGCTGTTCCATCCTCTTAATTCAGAGTCATTCACCCACGGAAATGCGCTGATTTTTTTAGTATATGAATCTTTATCTACGTCCAATGATAAGCCGACAATCTGAATATTTCTTGCTTTCAACTCATTATATTTTGCCAATAGTTGCGGCAGCTCACTTTCACAATGAGAACATGTTGATGACCAGAATATCACTACTTTATTATCCGCTTTTATATCATGAAGTGTTTTGGCATTAGTATTAAACGGTGCCTGAAAAGTGTAATTAGGAAAAACTGCTCCAATTTCGACGTTGGCATTAGATTTTATGGTAGATGCCAATCGGTCTGTAATTGTACACTTAAGATTCTTAGCAAGTCCAAGATATTTGGTTTTAAAATCCTGCATGTCATAAACATCAAAAATGTCAATCAACTCAGAAAGAACAGTTTGTCCTCTGGGAGTTTCTACTTTTAGCCTGTCAAGAAGTTTATCTACAGATGTGCTTACATTAGTATTTCCACCTGTATTGAGATACGAAACCAAAACCGGTCTCAGTAAAGACGAGGTTTCAAGCATATCATTTGATTTATCGATGAAATTAATGATATCATCCTGACTCACTTTTTTAGAAGCATCATTAGAAAGAAATTTGTTGTAATTGGTATTGTAATAATAAATGAAAGGATGCTGAGCCTGATCAATACCTTCCGAGCCTCCGCTAAGTCTGCTGATTTCGGTTTTAAGTGCCTTTCCGAATTCTGTATTGTCTTTATAATATTCTTTAATCTGCGTCAATGCCGGAAGTATTAGTTCTTTTTTCTGAGAACCTTCCTGCTGTTTGCTCATAAGATCGTTCGCTTCATCAAGATAAATAATATCTTTAATTTTATTAGCTTGGGTCTCCAATTTTACCTTTACATTTTTATTTTCAGAAATAAAATTGAATGTATTATTTGATCCCGGAAAATAAACCTTCATCATTCCCATATAATTTTTAGGATATTGAAAAGTCCAGGTATGATTTTTACTTTTTTCTTTAGAAAAAATGATGTCTTTGGATCCGTTTAGGGTATATAAGATGGCATCCTGATCTTTGAAGTCGGCGGGAGCCTGAATGGTAACGGTAAACTGAGCCTGTAATGAAAATGCAGCTAAAATAGCTGCTATTGTAAAAATCTTTTTCATAAAGTAAAAATAAAAAAACTCTCCGAGTAATCAGGGAGTTTAATATTATTTTAATAAAAATTATATTTTCTTAGGTATATATTTTTTGCTGAAACGTACTATTAAGATGATAGCAACAACAGCCAGTATATACAGATACATATCAACCGGTGAAGCCGGAGCACCAGTTCCATTTGACCCATTACCTGATCCTGGGCTGGGTGGCTGAGCACTCACAAGGAAAGCGGTTAACAGAAAAAAAGCTAGGGTCAGTTTATTTATAGTTTTCATATTTTCTATTTTAATATTTTTGTGTTAACAACCTCTCCTTTTTCAGACACCACTTTAACAACATATGAGTTTTTAATTTTCCCATCTAATTCTATTACAAAATCGCGTGATGCATCTACTGCCTTTCTAGAGATAACTAATTTACCGCTCATATCATAAACTTCTATATCCGCTTTTTTCCAATTCGGATCAAATCTTACAAAGTAATTTGCTATTGCCGGATCATAGATTACCAGTGTTTTTGGAGATGTTGCTGTTTCATTTACTGCTAAAACAATATTACTTGGCTCACCATAGTACAGATCATATTCAGCTCCCGTTACAGGAATGACATCACCCTGTTTTGCCTGTTGTACAGTTCCGTTTGGTGCCTTGTAGTAGAATCCTATACCCGAAGACAGTGCATGAACACCACCCGATACCGGTTCGGCATTTTCTTTAATTTCAAATTTGTAAGATTTTACAATATCTGTATAATAATTAACAAGCTTTACATTTTTACCTTTGAAATTACTTTCATTCGCTTCATTAATGTATAACCAGTAGTTTAAATAATTATTATCATATCCGCCATTTATAGCTTCTTCAAAAGTTCCGATCATATTTTTACCTGCGGAAGCCTGAACCGTTGTGGCTATTGATGACTGATGGCCTGTAAGTGAAGAAGCAGATACCACATAATAGGTTCTTGCTACTTCTTTGCCATTTGCATCCAGCCCGATAACACCAAGCTGCTTTACAGTTCCATTGGAGTTTGTTTTGGCTGCTACCACACTATAATCGGTTGATGCCGCTCTTACAGTACCGCTAAATCTTCTTAATGTATTAAAGTTTAGGGTCTGCGGAGAATTGTCTCTGAGTTTCATTTTGAAAGTCTGCATAGGCTTAATAATAAGACCTGTATCCCCTACCGGAATTCCTGTAGGATGAAATGTCTGCACAAGAAAGCCTGTGGAATAAGTAGAACCGGAAGGCAGCGTAACAACTGTGCCCGGATTATATTCAATACCCCATATATTGGACACAGCATTTCCGTCTGTTACACTTGCACTTTCATTATAGCCTATTCTGGATAAGTCTATATTTGTAAGAAACGGATTACCAAACTGGTAGAAATTCTTACCAAAAGTTCCGGCCCAAGGCGTTGTCGTACCTTCAAAAGAATCTGCAAGGTAGCTATTATACTGCTCATTGTACATGTTTTTATTCGTACCGTTAGTACCAAAGTTTACATTACCTCCGTTTTGTAATGTTAATGGAGCAGCAAGATTAGAATAAGGCTGTCCATGAATCGTAAAAACAGATCCAGTAGGAGTTGGTGCAATCGTGGGAAGTGAAACGGGTGGTGTACTGGCATTTAAATCGTTATTCTTTGATTTCAACATATAATACCCGGTAGGATCACTTGTTGTGGATGATAAATTGGTATAGTGAACCGACACTACATTGGTATTATCATGCTTCAAAATAGGATTATCATACCTGCTGGTATTAAATGTTTTACCAAATTCCGTCGATAGACTACTTAAAGCCTTACCGAAAAACGGCATGGCAATTTGCTGGAAATAATTATTGCTGTTTCCATGCCTATCTGTGCGAAACTCTTTGGTAACAATACCTGTAATATCAGATTGAGATAGTCCGTTAATGTAAAGCTGACCATAAGTAGAAGATGCGTATGTATTAGGATCATTCAGTCTTAATACAATATTTCCGCCGTTTGTTTTATTGGCTCCTCCGGTAGTAATAGTTTTGAGACCATCACCGGATACGCCGTCAATCATGATGTTGCCATGAACATCAATTATACCGGAGCCTCTTGTTTGGAACCCGCCTCCGGAATATAATAAAGTACCATCACTAACATAGGTAATAGCTGTATCATCTATGTGTACCAGAATATTCTGCGCCTGAACAGAATAAGCAGCTGCTAATAGACCAATAGCAAATAAATTTTTTCTCACTGTATGTAGTTATTTGTGTGTTAATATACCTACAAAGGTATATTTTTTTTAATTAAAAACAAAAATATTTTAATTTTTTACAAAAATATTGTCCTCAGTTAAGGTTATTTCTTTTTCTTCACCAATAGAAAACATATGATCTTCAAGAACTTTTTCAGTAGTTCCTCTCAATCCTCTTGCTCCTAAACCTTTCTCAATAGTTTCCTCTACGATTTTTTCAATGGCACTATCTGTAAACACAAGCTTGGTACCATCCATTTTGAAAAGCTCTACAAACTGGTTAACGATTGAGTTTTTAGGTTCCTTCATAATCCTTACCATTGTTTCTTTTGTCAATTTATCCAGGTAGGTAATAATAGGGAATCTTCCCAGAAGTTCAGGAATTAATCCGAAAGAACGGAGATCAATAGCATTGATGTTTGTTAAAATGTATTCATCTTCATTCGTATTATTGATTTTTTCAGCACTGAAACCAATAGCCTGTTTATTCATTCTGCGCTCGATAATTTCTTTAATCCCGTCAAATGCGCCTCCTGCAATGAACAAAATATTCTGTGTATTTACCTGAATATATTTCTGATCCGGGTGTTTTCTTCCTCCCTGTGGCGGTACGTTTACAATGCTTCCTTCCAAAAGCTTAAGCAATCCCTGCTGTACCCCTTCTCCGGAAACATCTCTTGTAATGCTCGGATTATCAGATTTTCTTGCGATCTTATCTATTTCATCAATAAAAACGATGCCTCTTTCCGCTTTTTCTACATCATAATCTGCTACCATCAGCAATCTTGAAAGAATACTTTCAACGTCCTCGCCCACATATCCTGCTTCTGTTAAGATGGTAGCATCTACGATACAGAACGGAACATTCAGTTCCCGCGCTATGGTTTTAGCCAATAAAGTTTTTCCGGTTCCGGTTTCACCAATCATGATGATGTTGGATTTTTCAAGCTCAACTTCGCGGTTTTCATCCTGAGCGTGAAGTAATCTTTTATAATGGTTGTAAACAGCGATCGACAATTGCTTTTTTGCCTGGTCCTGCCCTATCACGTATTGATCGAGAAATTCCTTGATTTCTTTAGGCTTTTTTAATTCTTCTATATTTTCAGCCGGGGAAAATCCTGTTTTTACCGAACTGTCTTTCACAATTGCATGTGCCTGCTCGATACAGTTTTCACAAATAAAACCATTCTGACCGGAAATCAGCATCTGCACTTCATTTCTCTTTCTTCCGCAGAAAGAACACTGGTTTGAATTCATTAGTATATATAAATATATGTATAGATTAAATAAACCCGTAAAAAGTTACGAGTTTATTCTTTTTTTAGGAATTAATGATCGAGTCCTGAATCTCAGTGTACTCTTCGTTTGTTAATTTAAGCCTTTCATTTCTGAAATTCATATCTTCCACCTTATTCAGAGGAATAAGATGAATATGGGCATGCGGAACTTCAAGTCCCACCACTGCCACTCCTACCCGTACACAAGGTATTGCCGTTTTAATTTTTTTGGCAACTTCCTGAGCAAAACCCCAAAGGTTTTTATATTCTTCACTTTCCAGATCAAAGATAAGGTCCACTTCTTTTTTGGGAACTACTAAAGTATGTCCTTTTACCAAAGGCATTGCATCCAGAAAAGCAATATAGTTTTCATTTTCGGCAATTTTGTAAGAGGGAATTTCGCCATTGATGATCTTTGTGAATATTGTACTCATTTCTTAGTGTTTGAGATTGTTTTTTTTCTGTACTGATTAAAGGGTAATTTCTAATACCTCAAAAGAAAGTTTGTTTCCGTTAGGAAGCGTAATGTCCGCAGTTTCTCCAACAGCTTTCCCTAAAAGTCCTTTTGCAATTGGGGTATTTACAGAAATTTTTCCGGCTTTAAGATCACTTTCATTATCAGGAACCAAAGTAAATACCTGCTCTTTTTTAGTGGCATTATTCATCAATCTTACTGTGGTAAGAATAGAAACTTTTGAAGTGTCCAGCTGACTTTCGTCTATGATCTTGGAAGTAGCAATAACATCTTTCAGCTTAGAAATTCTCATTTCAAGCATTCCCTGGGCTTCTTTCGCGGCATCATACTCTGCATTTTCAGACAGATCTCCCTTGTCTCTTGCTTCTGCAATCTGTTGGGTGATTTTAGGCCTTTCCACAGTTTCCAACTGTTCCAGCTCAGCTTTCATTTTGTCTAATCCCTCCTTTGTAACATAGCTTGCCATAATTTTCAAAATTTAGTTTTAGTATAAAAAAATAATCCGACATTTGCCGGACAATGTTTTCGAGTTGTAATCGTTTAATTTCTACAAATATATAAAAATTTAAATTGAAATGAAAAAAACTTTTTCAATATTATCTTTAATCACATTATTGATTTTCAGTAATTTAGCAATAAAATCCTGTGGCAGCACGGAAGACACTGTAAGTTGCTTTCCGAATAACCCGATTAATGTAACGCTTAATCTTAATCTTCCTGCCTATTACCCGCTGAACCAGGTTGGCGGATGGGTTTACATCAATGAGCAGCAATCCGGAACAAGAGGACTGATCATTGTAAGAGCTTCTGATACCACCTTTAAAGTATATGACCGTAATGCTCCGCACATCTGCCCCGACAGCAATACCACTCTGGAAGTTCAGGATAATATCAGAATCGTCTGCCCGAAAGACAATGCGCAATGGATTTTATTAACAGGCCAGCCTACTGCCGTCTCCAATGTACAGCCTAAAACCTATCTTTATAATTATGATCCTTCGGGGAAAATTTTAAGTATTACTTACTAATGAAAGCAGTTATTCAAAGAGTATCAGAATCTCATGTAAAAGTAGACGGAAAAATTGTAGGTGAAATCGGAAATGGGTTAATGCTTTTAGTAGGCATTGATGAAAACGATACGGAAACCGATGCAGACTGGCTCGTTCAGAAAATACTCAATTTAAGGATTTTCGGGGATGAAGATGGAAAACTCAATCTTTCCGTACAGGACGTTAGCGGTGAAATACTGTGTATCAGTCAGTTTACCCTGATTGCCGATTACAAGAAAGGAAACCGTCCATCTTTCATTAAAGCGGCGAAGCCGGATAAAGCGATTCCGCTTTTCGATTATTTTAAACAGGAAATCTCAAAATCCGGACTGAAAACCGAAAGTGGAATCTTCGGTGCCGACATGAAAGTTTCATTAATTAATGACGGACCTGTAACAATTGTTATGGATTCCGTTACAAAAGCTTAAATTCGCAGAAAATATTTTTAAAATCAATGAAAAAAACATTATTTACGTTAGTTCTTTTAGCAGGAACACATCTTGCACTTGCTCAGAAATCGTATACTGATGAGCAAAAAGCTTCTTATTACATTGGAAGAGACATTGCCGAAAATATGAAAAAACAGGGCTTTCCGGCAGATCCTGAGTTATTGGCGCAGGGATTCAAAGATGCTTTCGGAGACAAGGCAAGCTTATTTCCTAAAGAAGAAATGGCGACTTTCATGCAAAATTTTATGCAGAAGCAAAATGAAAAAAAACAGGCTGAAGCTAAATTAAAAGCGGAAGAGAACAAGAAGAAAGGCGCTGATTTTTTAGCTAAAAACAAGCTGAACAAGAATATTAAAACCACGGCAAGTGGCCTGCAATACGAAGTTCTGAAAGAAGGTGACGGAAAAACAAAACCAACAGCAACCAGTACAGCGACCGTAACCTACACCGGCAAATTGATGGATGGAACCGTATTCGATTCTACGGATAAAAACGGCGGACAACCCATTGAGCTGAACCTTTCCGGAGTGATCAAAGGATGGACAGAAGGAATTCAGCTGATGTCGAAGGGAGCAAAATACAGGTTTTATATTCCATCTGATCTTGCTTATGGAGATAACGGAGCTGGTGGTGTGATCCCTCCGGGAGCAACACTTATTTTTGATGTTGATCTGGTGGATTTTAAATAAATCTTTTACCATATAAAAACGTCTTTCAACGCTGAAAGACGTTTTTTCTAAATAAACTTTTATAAAATTAATTCGCAGGAATACTGCTGAAATTAAGTGCTATCCTTAGGTTCATATCTGAACTTGTCTGATTTTTCAGCTCATATACGGTTCTTACGGTAACCCCGGTGCTCTTTACAACTTCATCCAAAAAGCCTGAGTTTTCCAGATCCAGCGTAAGACTTGATGCATCTGTGGAAATATTTGTTCTTGAAGCAACCAGTCTTTCACCCGTTCCGCTGGATGAGATATAGACTTTAATTGATTTAAATGCACTCAAGTTTCCTCCTGAAGGTGTTACAACAGAAACCTTCGCATCGGAAATTCTTACATCTTTTATTTTGGCATTGTTATTCCCCCCGAACCAGGTCTGAACATTAGATGCCGTGGCAGTAGAAGAAACTTCTTTATTTGCAGGAACGCCGGTTGAAATCAAAACATTAGCTGTATAAGGAAATGTATTCTGAACCAACGACTGCACGGTGCCGCAGCTTACCAAAGCTATTGAGGCTACTGCCGCTGTCAAAATGATATTTTTCATAATGATAAATTTTAAAGTGTTGGAAGCAGAAACTATACCAAATTATTAAATCACTCTAAGCTCACCGTGAAACTACCTTTTGTATTTCCTGAAGCCATATTGCTTTTTCCGATAATGAGCCAGACTTCACCTTTCTCTTTAATATCGTATGTAAGGTCACGCCCGAAAGGGCCATCGTAATCGCCATTCGGCAATTTTATCTGGTTAAATCTGATATTAAAATCCTTTTCTTTCGTAGAAATCTTTGCATTGATTTTCGGCTGATCGAAATTGATAATTTTAAGAATAAATTCCTGCCCGTCTTTTGTAAATTCCTCTCCCAGAGTGAGCGGAAACTGTTCAGCATCAACAGTTCTGATAATCTGTCCGTCCTTCACATCCCTCATAACGCCGGTACGCAAAACTTCCTTCGTTTTCGGAGCATTATTGATGACAGAATCTTTCATTTTTAATTCGGCAGAATCAGTTTTTACAGTTGTAGCCGGCTGCTGAACGGAAGGCAATGAATCTGTATTTTGTGTTTCGGTGACAGATGACTCTTTTTTGCATGAAAATATAACAAGAGGAATCAGCAAAAATAATTTTTTCATAATATCTATTTTTGAATTGTAAAAGCCTGCGGCCTTTTTTAAAGTTTATTGGGAAGCGAAAATTGTTCCATTGCATTTTATTTTCTATTTCTTTAAATGCAAACCTCACAGGTTTTCGACAACCTGTGAGGTTTAGCCGTAGATTGCCTTATTTTAAACTTTGGTAATAGAGAACTTTAGAAAGAAATGTTTCATTCTGCTGAAATTTCACCCGTTCTAAATTTAAAATTTCAGATTTCAACGCATTATCATTTCTCTCTTCCGCAAATTTTAATAATTGTTTTTCGCTGAAATTAATTTGAGTTTTATGGTAGTTTAGAGCAAAATCTTTACGCTTCATATTTTCGGAAGTAATGATTCCGCCCCAGTTGATGTAACTGCAAACCAGAATTACTCCGTAAATATACCAGGCCATCGTGTTGAAAAGAAAAATGTTTCTTTTTTGTTTCTGAATTTTGATAAATGTGGTCAATAACCCGATCAACGCTAAAATTAAAAATGCATACACACCCAGCCTTTTGTAGGTAAACCCATAATTGATAATGTATTCCGAGTTCTTAATCATTGTAGAAATAATAAGAATGGCATTCAGGACAATCCAGATTTTGGCTAACATTTTCAATGGACCGGCTTTCGGATCAAAATTGAAGCTTGATTTAAAGTAAAACATAATCACCACAATCGACATAATAATCGACATGATTACGGCATTCACTCTTTCATGTGTTTCTTCGGAAAGTTTCACCGGATTTTTCACCGATTCGTAAAACTGTTCATAATTGTAGGTAATGATAAAGAATACCAATAAAATATTTAGTGCAAATAAAGAAATAACACCGCTCATTCTTTCGGCATCCAGATCAAGAAAGGAATACGTCGCTTTATGGATTCTATCTTTTTCTCCAAAATTGTTATCCAACAATCGGTTGCTTTTATAGATAAACCGTTCAACCGCAAAATTCCAGTAATTGAATGCAATGAAAAATCCTAAAACAACCATCGCCAAAAGCTGCCAGAAATTGAGATCAAGCTCAATATTCGTAAATAAATTGGCAAAATGATCGCTTCCTGCGGAGTAAATTCCGAAGAAGACAGAGATCAGAATTAAAGGAATTATTACAAATGCCAGTGTCTTCTGCCACAATCCGGAGACATCCCTTTTCGGGAGCCATGTATCGAAATTCAGGATCCTGAAAATTGCCGTAAAGCAATTGGTCACGAACACGGGGACTAACATAACAATCTTCATTCTCCGGTTTCTTGAGCGATAGCCTAATAATAAAAGCGAAGTCGCCACGGCTAAAAATGAAGGAAAATCTCCGTACCAGGCGAAGGCAATACTTGAAAGAACACTTGTTATGAAAAGAAAAATAAACGTTTTGGTTTTGTTCTTTTCGGGTGTTCTGAAAAGTGTAAGCACGGCATAAATAATTCCGATAATTCCGAGGTTAAGACCTACATTCTGGTCATAAAATACAATGACAAAAAGCAGTGTCGTAAGAAATATATAGTGATGTGTTTTCATAGTTAGTTAGTATAGAACGGTTATGTTTTTTTGCTGAATAAAATCTTTCAGATGTTCAAAATTCTGCCAAAGAAGGGCTTCGAAATCCCATTGGTGAAACGGCCGCATGTTTTGTCCTTTTTTATACGCTTTTATATAGATTTTATAATATTCCGGTAAGATGATGCTTCCCAAAACAATAGCTGCCAAAAGATGGGCATTTAGTTTTCCGTTTCCCAACAACAGGAACTGCATGGCAATTTCATCCTCGAAATTGGTTCCGCAGCCTGTAATGAGATGATGAACATCGTGATTTTCCATTTTAGGAATCATTGTAAATCCGTGTTTTTTATAAAATTCTCCCAGTTTCCTACCTAAAGAATCTTCCTGAAATTCCAGCAGCTGCTTTTCAGTAAACTGCCATTGCCTTTTCTTTTTCTTAAAATATTTCCTGTAGAGTTTCTGGGTTTTATTATAGACGAATAGAAGAAATTTGACGCGTATTTTTTTCATAGTAGATGTATTTAATAAAATTCTAAAAAGTAGGATATAAGAAGCCAAAGTGGGGATAGAAATGGCAATGAAACGGAAAACCAAAAGCCAAGATTAAATAGATTTTTTCGAAAGTTATCGGTGTTTTCTTTATTGTTATTAAGATCTTCCGTAACACCTAAAGAATAAAATAAATTTGCAATAACAATCATTATTAAATATCCTATTCCTTGAAAAGCAATAGTAAATAATGTAATTTCAAACTCTTCATCATAAGGCATTATAAAATTTACGCCCACAATAACGTAAAAAATAAATGCAATAATTCCGCATAAGATTAATCCTAGATTATAAAGATATCTCTTATCACTCCACCATTCTCTGATTTGAGATTTTGTAAGGTTTGATGAACTCATATTGTAATTTTTAAGAATTAAAATCCATTAGGAAAATTCCTACATAGAAATACAGAATAGCAACGGGAATGTTGATGCAAATGATTAATGATGCCTTCATACATTCTTTTAGATATAACTTGTAAATAAATCCATAAATAATTAGGATCGTAATTACTACTAAATTAACCGGAGTCGCAAACAATAAGAGAATAAATCCATAGGAAGCAAAAGCTTCAATTTTAGTAATCATATATCCTAAAAGACAAATGTTCCCCAATATAAAGAAGAGCCAAAAGGTAATCTTCCCCACTGTAATAATATCTTTATTTTTCATCATTAAATTTAAGCTTGTATTAAAGTAAAAACCGTAATTTCCGGGCGCACCATAAAACGAACCTGAAAAGAATGTCCTAAAGCGCGGTTGATGTAAAGCATTCTTCCATCTTCAAGATCAATTTCTCCGCAAATATATTTTCTGTTTTTCACAGGAAGCAGAGGCGTAATGACTCCGGGAATTCTGCATTGTCCTCCATGAGTATGCCCGCTAAGAATCCAACCCTGATAACCATTCCAGATGTCTTTATCACAGGCATCGGGATTATGACAGAGAATAATATTCGCCTTAGAAGGATCATAATCTTTCATCACTTTCTGCGGTGCAAAATTGGGCGACCATAAATCTTCGAAACCGATAAAATTCAAGCCGTTGCTTTCCTGTTGCGCATTATTCAGCATTGTGATTCCGGAACCTTCCAGAATATTGCAGATATTGTCGGACGACCGAAGATCCTGCCAGTCTTTTCCATAATCATGATTTCCCAGAATCCCGAATGTTGCCAGATTTCCCAACACAGCATGCTTCATTACTTTTTTAAGGTCTTCCGTTTCTGCACTTCCTCCGTGATTGACAAAATCTCCCGTGTAGACTACAAAATCCGGATTGTATTTTTTAGCTTTCTGAAAAGAATCAATAATGAAATTCCAGTCGAAGCGGGTTCCAACATGAAGATCGGAAATCTGCATCAGAATTTTTCCTTCAAGATGTTGTGGTAAATTTTTAATCGGAAGTTTACGTTCTACAAATTCCAGCCAAAATGGTTCAATCTGCCATGAATAAAGAAAAGGCACAGTTCCGGCGATGGAGAGCTGAAAAAGTTTTTTCAAAAATGTTTTCCGGTTCATCTGTATTTCAGGTTTGAAAAATTAACTTCCCGCGAACGGAGTTCCGAAAATTCCCACAGCCAGCTCGATCCACACCAAAGCCAGAAGCAATAAAATAATGAAGCAGATCATCAGCTTCGTAAGCAATGGCTTTTTTGACCGGATAACCAGATTAATAAAGAAAGCAGTCCCGAACAGTAAAACTGCAGCAATCGCAAAATCGAAAGGCGACCAGTTCCAGCCTTCTACAAAAAGATTTCCGAGAAAAGCTGTGATCATCAGTAAAGCAGGCACTGCGAAGATGATGGCTGTTTTTTGTTTTTCTAAAGTCATAATTTTTATTTTTAATTATTAAAAGTACTTTGTATTTCAAAGTTAAAATTCAAAAAAATTTATTCTTATTTCCCTAATAATTTTTCCAACGCATTAATATGTTCGGTAAAAGCTTCCCTTCCACTCTGTGTTACGCGGTATGATGTTTTCGGTTTCTTTCCGACGAATTCTTTTTTCACTTCAATATAACCGGATTTTTCTAAGGCGTTGCTGTGGCTTGCCAGGTTTCCGTCGGTTATTTCAAGCAGGCTTTTCATTTCAGAGAAATCAACCCAGTCGTTGACCATAAGAACAGACATGATGCCCAATCTTACCCGGCTTTCAAATTCCTTATTGAGTTGATTTATATTTATCATATATTAATTTCCGGAGTTTAAATACCCATTATTTTTTTTGTTGTATACAGTACGAGTAGACTAATAGTAAGGGAGATAAATCCAACCATTACAAACCAGTTTCCCGCGATATCTTTATACTTTGTTAAATAAAATTCGTATGCATTAGTTAATCTCAATTTTTCGCCAAAATTTATTTCAATAAGTTCACTTTCATTATCAAACTTTTTAATCTCATCTGTTTGGATGTTGTAGTAAAAATATTCGTTATCAGAAATCTTTCCAAAAATGGCATCACCTTTTTCCTCAATTTCAATAATATCTGAAACTAATAATTGTCCGGTTTCTTCATTGCTTATATATCCTTCTTTTGGAAAATCAATAAACAATAGCTGGCGACTATTTTTTAAAGGTACATACCATGCATCGCCTATTCCGGCATCTACCTTTTTAATTTCCGAAACAATTACTGATCCGATAATTCCACAAAAATATATAGTATAAAGTCCTAAAAATGGGACAATGAATGCAAACAATATTTTCCTCCTTCTTTTCTTTTTTACTAAAAAGCATGTAATTAAACTTCCTATAATCCCAAGAATAAAGCTTAAAACACCAATTGCTATAATGAATAAAATTATAGAAACACCTATACCCATTATTTATACTTCTTATGCATAATCAATCCATACACAATATGCAGAGCACCAAATCCAATCGCCCAGAACAGCAGTCCCCATCCTAAAAAGAACAAAGAAATCAATCCCAAAATAATGTGGCAATATCCTAAATATTTTATATCCGTTAACGTATATCTTTCCGCACTTACCAGAGCCAGTCCGTAGAAAAGCAATGTTGCCGGAGCAATGAATACAAAAAGATGATGATAAAGTAATGCAAGACAAAAGAAGCCTCCCGTTACCAAAGGAATTGCAAAGGTAATTAAAAGTCTTTTTGTAGTGGCATCCCAGATCTTTAATCCTTTTCTTTTGCTTTTATTCGCGGTAAAAATATATCCGCTGAGAAGCGCAACTACCAGAATTACAATGCCAATTGTCACCAGTTCTTTCACCAGAGCAGGCCCGAAAACATTTCTTTTTCCATCAAAATAATCAATTCCTTCTCTCTGAAATACAAAGTAAACATATACCGCACCGGCAAGGGCAGCCAATCCTGCCACAACTCCGGATAAACCGCTTAAAGAAATAAACCGTGAAGAACGCTCCATCATAGAGCGA
Organism: Chryseobacterium takakiae; assembly: GCF_900129385.1. Classification (GTDB taxonomy): domain Bacteria; phylum Bacteroidota; class Bacteroidia; order Flavobacteriales; family Weeksellaceae; genus Chryseobacterium; species Chryseobacterium takakiae. The sequence continues at coordinate 14,470 of NZ_FQVO01000019.1, forward strand.
ATGTGAGATAAGTCTTCGTGATAGTTTTTTGATTCCATAAAAAGAACTTTGAATTACAAAGTTAAAATTTATTTTTATTCTGCAAAACTTTTTTACAATTATTTGTCATCAGAAATTCAGGCGTAAAAAAACCGCCGGACTGTCCGGCGGCATATTCTTTTTTATAAAATACAGCTATTTCGCTCTCAGTCTTTCTTTAATAGCTTCAATATTTTTCTTTGCAGAATCTTCCAGGATCAGACTGGCACTCATATGAATTCTTGCCGGCATCAGCTCATTAAAATGATCGGTTCCTTCCCACGAAACTTTTTTGATCAATGCCAAAGCATCGCTGCTTCTTGACGCTAATGTCTGAAGGAATTTCTCCAGCTTTGCATCCATTTCTTCGATACTTTCCGAAACGGAATGGTAAATATTATGCTGTTCTGCCCATTCTGCCGATCTGAAATCTGCATCAATAGCCATCGCTGAAAATTGTGACTTCCCTATTTTTCTTTCTACATAAGGTCCGATTACAAAAGGTCCGATTCCTAAATTGATTTCCGTTAAAGCTAAGGCAGCATCTTTTACCGCAAAACAATAATCTGCTCCGCAGGCAATACCTACTCCGCCACCGGTTGTTTTTCCCTGCACTCTTACCACTACAATTTTTCCGCAGTTCCGCATCGCATTGAGAACTTTGGCAAAACCTCCAAAAAACTTTGTGGATTTTTCCAGTTCTTCAATTTCAAGCAATTCGTCAAAGCTTGCTCCTGCACAGAACGCTTTACTGCCTTCACTTTTAATAAGAATGGCTTTTACTTCATCTTTTGCTCCTTCTTCAAGAATGGTCTGTGCCAGTTTTTCAAGGATTGCTCCGGGAAGAGAATTGCTTTTCGGGGTTCCGAAGGTAATTTCGGCAATATTGTTTTTAAGTTCAGATACTACAAATTCGCTCATTTTTTAAATGTATTGGATAAAAGCAAAAATACTAAATACAAAGTGTTTGGGGAAAATAACTTTATAAAATCTAAGCATATTTTCTAAGTGAATTGATTATAGCTAATTGTTATCCTATACTATTAATTAATATATAATTGATAAAATAAAGATGAGATTATACAGGTACCACATTATAAAAAGTAATCAATAAATTATTTATTTTTGCCGAAAATTGAACACTTCTACATTAACCGTAGAAATACGTAATGTACAATTTGGTATTTTTTACTCTATAGAAAAACACCCTATTGTTGTTAATTTGAACTCTCAACAGAGTATTTATTGAAATAAAAGGCGGAAACCGAAAAGCCTGGAGAGAGTAGGAAATTAAATTGAAAAAATAATAACCATAAACAAAAATTCATGGGAATTTCAAAACCACACGAATTCAACTTCCCGACAATGTGATATATACACAATATACCTTTATGGTCAGCTCCAATAATAAATAATATTTACCAACTAAAATACATATCAACCTTAAATTTAAAATTATGAAAAGTACTTTACTTTCTACCCTTTGCGGTCTATTTGTTTCAATGCTTACATTCGGGCAAACCAGTACAGAACAATTTGAAACAGAATCCAACGGGAGTTCAAGCTTCACGGATAATGGAGTAATCTTCAATATTCTGTCTGTCGTAAATACTTATAAAGTATCAGGAGCTAATCCTACTGCGGGATGGAACGGAACTTCTATCGACAACAGGTTTATTGATAATTCCGGGACAGGAAACCAATCTGCGGGAACATCATTCAGCATTAAAACAACTTCGAACCTGTTTAAGGTAAACAGATTCTGGATAACTGCGGCTGCTGCTAATGGTACATTGGGCGTTGCGGGTACGATTACCATCACAGGAAAACTGTCCGGAGTAACGAAATTTACACAAACCAAAACCGTAGGGTTTAATTCAACGACCGCTGTTACTAATGGTTTCACTTTAATAGACATGACCAACCTGAACGGCCAGAATTACAGCAACCTGGTAATCGATCAGCTGCAGATTACTGCCGGAGGGAACTTCCAGTATCTTAAATTTGATGCTTTTACATGGGTGAAAGACAGCGGAATTGTATTGGCAGCTAATGAAGTAAAATCTTCTAAAAAAGAAACAAACATCTATCCAAATCCAACAAACGGGCCTCTTACAATAAAAGCTGCGGAGAATACAAAATTTGACATCTACAGCGAAGCAGGACAGCTGGTTAAAACGATTGAAGCTAAAAAAGGAGTAAACCAGACAGATATTACAGAACTTCCAAGAGGAGTTTATATGGTAAAATCTGCTTCAGAAGCTTACAAAATTATTAAACAATAAGATATTTATCATCAAACTAATAACCATAACTACTGGTAAATAACTTATTGTTTGTGTGACGGTTCTAATGCATAAGTGTGATTAATCCCCCGAAAATTCGGGGGATTTCTTTTTAAGGTTTACAATAAATCTTACTTTGTCCATTTATAAACATGCTCTATTCTGGCATTGCCATCTATTAAATTTTGAAACCTGAGCCTTAGTAATATTTTTCTTCCTGCTGTTGTTCTGGTAAAGATAAGATCCGTTTTATCAAAAGTTTCATTCCATATTTTCCGAAAAAATTCTGCGCTCTTTTTATTCTTTCCAAAAACTTCCGGAACAGCAAAATACAGATCCTGTTTGATGAATAAAAAACTGTTTTCCTGTTTTAATAAATATCTGGGATTATCATTCTGCGAAATGAGTTCCTGCAATACCGATATAAATATTGATTTTTCATGTGCGCTTCCCCCCTGTAAATAGCAACCAGGATTTTTATAAATATCAGCTGAACTTACAATTTTTAGTTTCCCGGCAGGAGTTTTAATAATATTTTCATGGATAAGGGCTTTTAAAACTACGTTTCCAATTAATTCCAGATGTTTTGCAATATTCTTATATTTAAAATACTGTCTTGCTGCTTTTATGAATTTACTTCCAAAAGTAAAAATCCCCAAAATACCGGCAACAAGGAAAGCTTTGAAAAGCCCCTGCAAAGAATGGATATCATCATATGATTTTACGACTTCCGAAACCACTTCATAAAGAAAGGTAAAAAAAACAGAAAACATAATCCCAGAAAAATAGCCAATCATCTTTTTCAGATACCCCAGTTTCATCTCTTTGCTTTTCCGCACTTTGTTTTCAGGAATTTTTATTTCCTCTATAAGAAAACTTCCTTTGTCTAAAGCAATACTCCATTGTTTGGAAAGCCTTTCACGGTCTTTGGCAGTTATAAAAGTCTGGAGATTCATTATATCAAAATCTCTTTTTTGTTCATGAATTTTTATGTTTAACCGCTCAAAATTGTTCTCAATTGTAGGATCCTGAATGTTGGAAATTCCGGTAAACGTTTTAAATCTCTTTTTCAGAATATCAAAATCATATCCGCCATTTTCGCTTTTATCATCAAAACAGACCAAATGCCAGATGTTTCCTGTTTTATGAGGTGTATCTTTATCCGTTCTGATCACTCTGCCTCTCATCTGGTTGGAAAGCACAAATGAACTTACAAAACTTGCGAGAATAAGAGTATTCATTTTCGGAGCATCCCATCCTTCTCCCAAAAGCGATTTTGTACCTATAAGTACATGGATTTCTCCGGACTGGAATATTTCTGTTACAATTTCAACAACAGCATGTCTAACTGCCTCTGAAATTGTGATTAAAAGATATTCATGATCATAAGAAAGTTCTGTAGCTGAAACAGATGTCAGGTTTTTTTTAAGACATAAAGTTTTGAATATTTCTTCTGAGCTTTTAGGGATAATAACAATACTTCCGGTAAGAACTCCTACTTTTCTATGATCTGATTTTTCTCTTCGGAGCATTTCAAAAATAGGAACTGCTCCTATTTTATCGGGTTCAAAGTTATTTTGGTTTTCATCTGTTAAAAATTCTTTTTTGATAAAGTCGGTAAGGATAACCATTTTCAGATCATCTTTCAGTACAGAATATTCAAAATCGACAATATTTTTTATTCCCTGAAGCTTTCCCGTACTCAAATTAAAAAGCTTGTTCAGATTTTTATTATTGAAAAAACTTATGGTTTTATTTTCAAGAAATCCGTTTCTTTTCAACCTGCTTTCAAGATGGGTACGGTGCTCCTTAAAACTGTTAAAATAATCATCAAAAGTAAAAAGGTAAAAACACAATAATTTTTCCAACCAGAAAAAATTAAAAGCCGGAACAATTTTTCGTGGGGCACCCACTATTTCAAAATGAATATCTGCAATTTCTTTTCCTCTGAAACTAAGATAGACCAAACCTGAAGTGTAGGATGAAATATTATCATAAATCCATTCAAGATGCATTTCGGGATTCTCATATACCGGATGATTTTCAAGAGCATACAGTAAAATCTTATCCGTTTTTAATTCCTCAAAAAGATTTCTTGCAGCATCATAATAGCTTTCAATAGTATGTTTCTCTTTCTTAGCAGGAGTTGCAAAATACACCAGATCCTGATGCGGGCACAGATCTCCTTCCAGCATGAGCTCAGGAACCGATATCTCAATATCCACCGGACCATTTAGCTGAATATATCGTTCCCATTCCAGTCCGGAAACATCAAAAGGCGGTGTTGCCGTTAATGCCACAATAGTTGGTGAAATTTTTTCTTTAATAGCTGTAATACTTTTCCACCAGGCACTTTTCAGGTGATGAGCTTCATCTAAAATAAAAGTTGTAACATTTTTCTTTTTTAATTTTTCAATAATTAACGAGATGTCAGGTTCTGAATATGTGTATTTCTTATCAAGATCTTCCACTTTACTATGACATGCCGTATGAATAGCCTGATATGTTGTTACAGTTATGAGTCCGGGATTTTTGATATCCGTTGAAACCCATTCCGGTATAATACCTTCATCAACAAATAATTCACAAAACCTTTGTATCCATTGACTTCTTATGGCCAAAGTAGGTGTAATAATTAGAGCAGGCTCATTCAGTCTCAACATTATTTCCAATCCTAAAACTGTTTTACCGGAACCTGGCGGAGCAACGATATGAAGATGCTTGCCGGAAAGATGTTCATCAAGATGATCTAATATATTTTGCTGATACTCTCTCCACTTATATTTAAATTGTATCCCGCTGGGAAATGAATTCATAGGGTATTTTTTAAAGCTAAAATATACTTATCAATATACAGCTGTTTTTCTTTTGATTTGTATTGCTGAATATACCGTGGATGCTCCAGCACAGTCATTTTCTCAAAAAGATGAGCCTCCTGATTGAGCTTTGAAATGAAACCGGCATTTTTCTTACCCATGATAAAAACTTCAGAAGTATCAAGATTGAGGCTGATATGTTTTTTCAAAGAATGAATCATAAAATCTTTCACATCATTAAACAAAGCTTTATCATCGTAGTAATTGGCATTAATCCAGCTTCCTTTTGATTTCCTTACAATCGCCAGCGGAAAAGGTGAATTAATGTAAATATTCCTGTAAAATTCTTCCGCTCCGCCATATTCTGAAATCATATCATAAACAAATACGGATGAAACTTCATGTGTGTAAGCCGAAATCATTTTTATGCCGCAAACACCTTCCAGACGCTTGGTATCCGTGAAAGGCACACCGGTAACTCCGGCTCCGTGACGGCTGGGGTTGATTCCAACTAAAAATTTCCTTTGATGATTGTCATTGTAATATTTTTGATAAAATTTCTCCATTACCTGAAGTGTTTCAGGATTATTGAGATAGGGATTCAACACCTTAAAGTCATCGGGAAGATTTCCGTTATATTTCAGTTTCAGATTAAAATTAACAACTTGTTCGGCGAAGGTTTTCATTATTTTTAATACTCTAAAGGTTTATATCTTCTGAAAATTTTGTAAAAATCATAATCGTCTCCGGTAAATTTCCTTTTTTCAATCATTCTGAATTTTCCTAAAGAATCTTTTTCTTCTACTACAATTGTATCTGATACATCAACTCTCGCAAACTCATCTAAAGAATCTCCTTTAATTCTAAGAAAACTTGTAGTAGTAGACCCTGTAAGAATTAAAGAATTTATACATTTTAGGTCTGAATTATAGCTAAGATTCGGATAATAATCTGAATTTCTAATATAAATGAATTCTTTGCTTTTAGGATCATAAATAAATAGTTTTCGGATCGTATTTCCACCTCTTCCTGCTATTCCGCTTTGATAGGTAAAATCTTTAAAACCATCGCTATTGAAATCTGAAATTTCAGCATTAATTCCTGTAATTCCATCTTTATCAAAGTAGTAACAATGGGTTTGTTCCCAATGATGAAAATAACCATCTTTTGATTCAACCCAGATTTTTTTCAAATTATAAAAGACTACTAATACAAATGTATCTTTTGTTTTTAGATTGGTAAATTTTTTAACTTCAACTTTTGATTTTGATTGTCTGCCGATATGTACACTATCAACAAATTTTTCATCTAAAATATATGAATCATCATTTTCATTTTTTCGGCAAGAATTAAAAATGATTGTAATAAATAAAGCCGCAAAAAAAATCTTTATATAATTCATAGTAAAAATCCCTTCCAGAACATTGACTGAAAGGGATTATAAATTTATTAATTTATTCAATTAAATCAATCCAAACTGCTCAAAATGATGCGTGAAATGTTTTCGGTGCATCAATTCCCACATTTCTTTATTGAGTTTCCCGAACACGAAATTCATATGTTCAGCCTGCGGATTTTCTTTATAATAAATGATAAATCTTTTCAGGTTATCCATGAAAGACTGTTTGGCTGCTTCCAGGTTTTTATGCTTTAATTCCAAAAGCTTTTCATCTTCCGCTAAAAACGGCGCCGGGAAATCTTTCGGCATCTTTCTGTGGTTGTACAGAGAATCCTGCCATTTTTCCAATTGCTCTTCGGGCGTGAAACATTTATCCGCTTCCGGTTCGCCAAGACTTACCAAAACACCGTGTTCCAAATGTTCGATCATCTGCTGAGGAGACATTTTACCCCAACCAGGCTGAGTGGATTCCGTTAAACCATTTAAAGTTTTCTGAATATTTTTCAGATTTAAATCAATAAAAGGAGACTGTTTGGCCACCAACGTTAAAATTGTTGCTACACAAACGATCTCATCTCTTTGATTAACAACCTCAACCAGCCATTTCACCACTCCCGAAGGAATATTTCTTCCTTTTACACCTCGGTTGATTTTTTCTTTTGCCGTTAAATAGACCGTAATCGTGTCTCCCGCATAAACCGGCTTGAAGAACGAACAATTTTCTAATCCATAATTGGCAATAACCGGACCTTTTTTCCCGGAAACAAACAATCCTGCCGCTGCAGAAAGGATAAAATATCCGTGCGCAACGGTTTTATCAAAAATAGTTCCCGTTAAGCTTGTTGCATCGGTGTGCGCATAAAAATGATCCCACGATACATTGGAGAAATTTACAATGTCCGCATCGGTTACCGTTCTTCCTGCTGTTTCCAAAGAATCTCCTACCTCAACTTCTTCAAAATATTTCTGGAAAGGATGTTTGTCTGAATATTTTTTCTCAGCGCCCTGCTGATAAACTTTTGTAATTGCCGTTAAAATATCCGGGGAACCCTGAATTGCCGTTTTCTGAAGAAAGAAATGAAGACCGTTTAGTCCGCCCATTTCTTCGCCACCTCCTGCTCTTCCGGGACCTCCGTGCATTAAAGTAGGAAGCGGCGAACCGTGACCTGTACTTTCTTTCGCACTATCTCTGTTCAACACAAAAATTCTTCCGTGCTGAGAAGCCATTTTCCATGAAGTTTCAGCAACGAAATTATTATCGTAAGAAACGATGGAACCCACCAGACTTCCTTTTCCTCTTTTTGCCAACGCCGCAGCTTCTTCGGCATCTTTGTAGGGCATTAACGTAGACACCGGACCGAAAGCTTCCACATCGTGAGAGATATTTTTTTCAAATGGTTTGTCATTCAGGAAGAGTTTCGGGCTCATGAAAGCTCCGTTTTCGTAATCGGCATCTACCAAATCATGTTTACCGTCGTAAATTAGCTCAGTTTCTGCTTTCAGCAAATTGATTTTTCTAACCACCTCGTCATACTGCTGCTTTCCAACCAAAGATCCCATTCTTGTTTCCCTGCTTAACGGATTCCCGATTTTTGTTTGGTCTAAAGCTTTAGACAAGGCATGCTGAACGTCGCCTATCAAATTCTCAGGCACGACAATTCTTCGGATCGCCGTACATTTTTGCCCGGCTTTTGTGGTCATTTCGTTACGAACTTCTTTGATGAACAGATCAAATTCCGGAGTTCCCGGCTTTGCATCCAAACCCAGGATCGAACAGTTCAGAGAATCTGCTTCCATATTAAAACGAACCGCATTTCCTGCAACTGAAGGTAAAGATTTTAATTTCCTTCCTGTCGTCGCAGAGCCCGTAAACAACACAGAATCTCCATCCTGAACATAATCCAGAATATTTCCCGGCTCACCGCAAACTAACTGAACCGCACCTTCCGGAAGCAATCCGCTTTCAATCATATCCTGAAAAACGGCATTGGTTAAATAAGAACCAAACGGAGACGGTTTTACAATTGACGGAACACCTGCCAATAATGATGTCGAAAGTTTCTCCAACATTCCCCAAACCGGAAAGTTATACGCATTAATCTGAATGGAAACGCCTTCACTAGGCGTTAAAATATGCGTTCCTAAAAAAGTTCCGTTTGCCGAAATTCTCTGCGTATCACCATCCACCCAAAACGGGGTATTCGGAAGCATTCTTTTAGCCAGTCCGGAATAGGTGAAAAAAGTCCCAAAACCTCCTTCAATATCCACCCAGGAATCTACGTGCGTGGCTCCTGTTTTGTATGATAATTCATAATATTTTTTCTTTCTTTCCAAAAGATAAAGCGCCACTTTTTTCAACATTTCCCCACGATCGTAGAATGTCATGGATGAAAGGTTTTTGTAGCCTACTGTTTTTCCGTAGTCTAGAGCTTGTTCAAAATTCAGACCTTCCGTATCGGAAATGGCTACCTGCTCTCCATTGACAGCATTGTACAAAGGAATTCCGTTTCCGGAACCTTCGATCCATTCACCGTAGATATAGTTTTTTAATTTTTCCATATAGTTAATTTCTATTTCTTCAAAAACCTCATAGGTTTTTAAAACCTATGAGGTTTAATTTTACTTAAATTTAATCAATGATCATAAAATCATACTCAACATTTGATTGATGATATTCTATAAAATTATCTACTGTATCAAAATATTGCATAATTTCTGCTCTTACAATCTTAGTCTCTTTGCCCAAATTAATATAAGATTGATATGATGAATATTTCCAATCATCAATATTTTCAATAAATCCATGATTAACAGGATTATTATGAATATAATGAATTAATTTAATCAAATATTTTTCATCATTTACCTTTTTCCTTTTTAAATAATCAAGAAAGAGAGAACCTTTTCTATGATATCTTTTATTATATGCTTTTGCATAACCATTCAGTAAATTACTGAACTGCTTCATTAAATATTTATGCTCATTTACATTCAAAATCTCACTTAGCTCCTTAAATCTTAATAATAAATGAAAGTGATTGGGCATTAAACAATACGCATATATTTCCGCTATCGGAACAATATATTTGGTAAGCTTATCTAAAAAATACCTATAATTTTCCTGTTCTCTGAAAATCAAATCTTTTCCATTTGCATGGGTGTAGACATGATAAATATATTCACATTCAAAGTTTTCTGTATTCAACTTTTTTTCAGTATTTGTGTTTTTTATTTATTCTAAACCTCATAGGTTTTAAAAACCTATGAGGTTTAATTAGGCTTAACAAAAGACAACTATTTCACATCATCCCAGATTCCGTAATCCACCACTTTCGTAGGAATCTGCTGAACATATTGTGTGAAAGGTTCACAAGGTAAAATAGCATCTTTTCCTTCTCTTGCCAATTCCTGATACAGCTTTGTGCCTTCCGTTTTCCATTTGATCATTTCATCGGAAACATCACGGATAATTTTTGCCGGACTTCCCACGATCAGTTTTCTCGGTTCACATATAAAATTAGCAGGCACAAAAGCCAAAGCTCCGATAATGCATTCATCTCCAATAATGGCTTTATCCATCACAACAGCATTCATCCCAACGAGACAATTCTTTCCGATATGTCCGGAATGAATAATCGCACCGTGACCGATGTGTGCAGATTCTTCTAAAATGGTTTCAATCCCGGGAAAAACGTGAAGGGTACAATTTTCCTGAACATTAGCTCCGTCTTTGACAATAATTTTACCCCAGTCCCCACGGATCACTGCATTAGGACCGACGTAAACTTCTTCACCGATTTCCACATTTCCAATGATTACCGCCTGTGGATGCACGTAAGCGGACGGTTTAATAATGGGACGAATTCCGTGATATGAGTAGATATTCATAAATTTTTTGTTAAAAAATTTAATGTAACAATGAATCAGTTTACCAATTTACAATTGAAATTAATTCTATAATTCAGTAATAACTAATTTCAAGAATATTACATTGTTAAACTGTTACATTGATACATTGTTAATTGGTATATCATTACATTATTAAAAAAGTTATACTTTTTCAATCACCATCGCATATCCTTGTCCGACACCGATACAAAGGGTACACAATGCATATTTTTTATTTTGTTTTTGAAGTTCCATTGCCGCAGAACCTACGATTCTAGCTCCGGAAACACCAAGTGGATGACCGATTGCTATTGCGCCTCCGTTTGGATTCACTCTTGAATCGTCATCTTGTAAGCCCAATGTTCTGGTTACTGCCAGAGCCTGCGCTGCAAATGCTTCATTCAGTTCGATGACATCCATATCTTCTAATGACAGACTGAGTCTTTTTAGTACTTTCTGAGTGGCTTCAACAGGTCCTATTCCCATAATTCTTGGTTCAACACCCGCCACTGCTGAACCTAAAATTTTAGCGATTGGCTGAAGTCCGTATTTTTGTACGGCTTCTTCACTGGCTAAGATCAATGCTGCTGCACCGTCATTCATCCCGGAAGCATTTCCTGCGGTTACTGTTCCTTCTTTTCTGAAAGCCGGACGTAGTTTTCCTAAGCCTTCCATGGATGAAGTCGGCTTGATGAATTCATCTTTATCGAAGATCTTCGGCTCGCCTTTTTTCTGTGGAATCTCAACTTTTACAATTTCTTCAGCAAGCCTACCGTTTTCCTGAGCTTTTGTTGCTTTTTGTTGTGACCAAAGGGCAAATTTATCCTGATCTTCACGGCTGATACTGTGAATATCCGCTAAATTCTCTGCGGTTTCGCCCATTCCGTCTACCCCGTACATTTCTTTCATTTTCGGGTTGATGAATCTCCATCCGAAGGTGGTATCAAACATCTGGCTGTCTCTTCCGAAGGCTGTGCTTGGTTTTGACATTACATAAGGCGAACGTGTCATATGCTCTACTCCACCTGCGATATAAATTTCACCTTCTCCAGCAGCGATCGAACGAAATGCATTGGCCACCGCAGACATTCCTGAAGCGCACAGCCTGTTTACCGTTTCACCTCCAATTTTATATGGAAGTCCTGCCAGTAAAAGTCCCATCCTGGCTACGTTTCTGTTATCTTCACCTGCCTGATTGGCACATCCGAAAATAACGTCCTCAATTTCTTCCACCGGAACTTCAGGATTTCTTGCTACGATTTCTTTAATAACAATAGCTGCCAAATCATCGGCTCTTACTTCTGAAAGACCTCCGCTCAATTTTGAAATGGGAGTTCTTATGTAATCTATGATGTATACGTTGTTCATGATTTAATTTGAAAATGTGTTAATTTGAAAATGAAAAAAAGCAGTAAAAATAATTTTAAAATTGCTTCATTCTCAAATTTCCAAATTTTATAATTCTGTTACTTTTTTTCCAATTTTATATACTGTTCCGACAAATTTTGCAACCAATTCTTCGTGCTGATTGGTAATTTTAATGTCGTAAACAGCGGTTTTTCTGGTTTCGTTAACCAAAATGCTTTCTGCCCTGAAAATATCGCCCTCTTTTCCTGCTTTGGTAAAGTTGATAATGCAGTTCAGCGCTACGGCAGCATCTCCGGAGTTGTTGGATGAAAATGCCAATGCAGAATCTGCAAAAGCGAACGTAACACCTCCGTGAACCGTTTTTAGCCCATTAATCATTTCCTTTTTAATAGGCATTTCTATTAAACAATAATTTTCTTTGACTTCGATCAGTTTGATATTCATCCATTGGGAAAAATAATCCTGATCGAACATATATTCTGCAACCTGTCTCGGATTCATCTTAATTTGTATTTGTTATTTCTTCATATAATTCATCAACCAATTTGTCATAAATACTCATAGTTCTACCTAAAATGATCTGTTCATAAGTAAGACTTTCCGATTTTGATGGATTTTCTGTTTGAAAAGATTCATTTAAATCAATTCCAAACTCATTGGATAACCTTTTAATTATTTCACGGTATTTTTCATTGAATTTTCCTAATAATTCAAGTTTTTCCTGGTAATCATTTATCGAAGAAAGCTCTTGAACAATATATTGTTTTTCAATGTTCAGTCTTGTTTCCAATTCGGCTCTGAATCCATCTATATTCATAGTTTAAAGTAAAAATTTAACAATGTAACAGTTTAGTTTATCAATTGAGATGCTTTAACAAGCTCAGCATAACAGTACGGCTGGTACATTGATACACTTTATAATTTACGAAGTAACGGACTTTGTCTGTATCTATCCTCCTGATACTCATCATAAAGATTTTCAAGGACTTCACTTACCAGATCGTATCCAATTTCTTTTCCCCATTGCAAAAGACCTTTTGGATAATTTACACCTTTCTGCATGGCTAATTCAAGATCTTCATCAGTGGCAATTCCCAATCTTTTTGCTTCAACAGCTTCATTGATAAGCATGGAAAGAATTCTGTGAAAAATATCATCGTACAATACTTCATCCTTTTGAGGAACAGGATTTTGTGCACCCTCAGCATAATCATAGAAACCTTTTCCGGTTTTTCTGCCATGAAGTTTGGCTTCAGACATTCTTTGCTGGAGAAGAGATGGCTTGTATTTAGGATCGTAAAAATATTCTTTGTACACAGTTTTTGTGACGGAAAAATTAACGTCAACACCAATAAGATCCATTAATTCAAAAGGTCCCATTTTAAAGTTTCCTAATGTTTTCATGGCATCATCCACCTGCTCTACCGTTGCGATATTCTCTTCCACTATTCGTAATGCTTCTCCATAATAAGGGCGTGCAATTCTGTTTACGATGAACCCAGGAATATCTTTGGTAATGACAGGTGTTTTGCCCCATTCTTTCATTAAGTTATAGATTTTCCCGGGTAAAGATGTATCCGTAAGAAGAGATGGAATGACCTCTACCAAAGGCATCAAAGGAGCCGGGTTAAAGAAGTGGATTCCAATAAAACGCTCCGGCTTTTGTAATTCGGCACCGAGAGAGGTGATGGAAATGGATGATGTATTGGAACCGATCACACAGTTTTCTGAAACGTGTTGCTCCAATTCTGTGAAAACTTTGGTTTTGATTTCTTTGTTTTCGATGATGGCTTCAATGATCAATTCGCAATCTTTGAAGTCTTTCAGTTCAGTAGCGATGGAAATATTGTTTAAGATCTCAGTCATTTTCTCTGCTGAAATCTTTTGTTTGCCAACCAGCTTGGTCAATGTTTTTTCCAATCCTACGGTTGCCGTTTCTACTTGTTTGGCGTTGGCGTCGTAAATCCAGACTTTGCATCCGTTCGTTGCGGCTACCTGTGCAATGCCGATTCCCATTGTTCCGGCACCGATAATTCCTACATTTTTCATAATTAATAATGTAACAATTTAACAATGTAGCAGTTTACCAATGTAAAAACTTTTGGTTATTGTTACATTGTTATATTACTACATTGTTACATCATTTCTATTTCCCTTTATATTCAGGTTTTCTTTTCTGTAAAAAGGCAGTTACTCCTTCTTTAAAATCTTCTGTTTCTGCGGCTTTCTGTTGGAGATCGCCTTCTAGTTCCAACTGCTGCTTCAGCGTATTGTCGTAAGAATGTGCGAATGCCTTTTTGGTTAATTTTAAACCAACTGTCGGCATATTGGATACTCTTTCTAAAATTTCCAGTGATTTTGAAACAAATTCTTCCTCAGTGAAAACTTCAGCAACCAAACCGTATGATTTTGATTCTTCAGCCGATAATTTTTTTCCGGTAAATGCTAAATAATTGGCTAATTGTCTTCCCAATAATTTTGGTAAAAAGTAGGTTCCGCCTGTATCAGGAATCAAACCGATATTGGAAAATGCCTGTGCAAAATAGGCTTTTTCATTTGCCAGAACAAAATCGCAAATCAGTGCCAGCATCGCTCCTGCTCCAACTGCAGGACCATTTACCAAAGCTACAACCGGTTTTTTGCAGTGTGTAATTTCCATCACCAAAGGATTGTAATAATCTGTTACAATTTTTCTGATGATATCATTATCATGATGATCGTTTCCTTGTACAAAGGCGTCATCTAAATTCTGGCCCGAACAAAAAGCTCTTCCTCTTCCTGAAATAGCAACACATCTTACCGCAGGATCGTTGCTGCATTCATTTATAAAATCTTTCAAATCTGATAAAGATGGCTTTGTAAGCGCGTTCATGGTGTCAGGTTGATTCAGGTAAGCAATTTTTAACTTTCCTTCAAAATGGGTCTCAATATTGAGTTGCGTATACATAGTATTAATTTTTTAATTTGAAAATTATATAATTTGAAGATGTTTTTAAGCAATTTTTGTTAATTAACTCATTCTCAAATTTACACATTTTCAAATTGATTAATGGCATTTAAAATAATCAAAAGGTTCCAGACAGTCTAAACACTGATACGAAGCCTTACACAAAGTAGAACCGAATCTGCTGATCTGTTTTGAATTCATCGAACCACACCGAGGGCATTTTTTCGGTTTTCCGATGTGGTGTTCGTCTGCTCCTTTTTCGGGGGGAGTGATTCCGTAAGCACGGAGTTTTTCTCTTGCTTCATCCGTGAGCCAGTCTGTTGTCCATATCGGAAACATTTTGGTCACTACCTTTGCTTCCCAACCGTTTTCTTTCATGATCTTGATGATGTCCTCCTCTATCGTAAACATAGCGGGACAGGCAGAATAAGTAGGCGTAATGGTTACTTCACAGGAGTTTTCTCCAATAACTTTCGCTTCTCTTACAATGCCTAATTCCACGATATTGATGACCGGAATTTCCGGATCGGGGACGTGAGATAATATTTTTAGAATATTTCCTTCCACTTAATTATTAATTATTGTGGTTCAATTAATTATTTTATTAACTGAATTTTTATTATTTACATCAGTTATTTTCACAATGTAGCTTCCATTATTCGGAATGTTAAATCTGAATTTCTCAGAAAGTATATTGTCAAATTCTTTTACCATTTTTCCGGAAAAATCAAATAACTGAATATTTTTGATTTTTGATTTTGATGAAACCTCGAAAAAATCTTCATTTTTATAAATTTTAGTTTCATCGCTATTTTTAGTATGTTCTTTTATTAAAAGTTTATTCGAAAATAATCTTGTTGTTAAGTTACCTGCTTGTGTATTTAAATAACCATTACATAGATTATTCCACCAGTCGCTAAGCTCATTCAATTCAAAACCTGAGGAAAAGTTTTTAAATGTCTGTAACTTTGAATCTATATTTGGCATATTATACATCGCAAATATTTCTGATTTCCCATCTCCATTAGAATCAAAAGCGGCCAATTTTCCTTTTATTTTATTTGAATCAAAATTTACAGAACTCCAATATGCATTTGGCCCTTGATAGCTAAAATTCCCCGATGCTGTTCCTTTGAATAAATGCATCCTTGTTTCATTATTACCAAAATCATAAAATGTGATAATATCATTAAATCCATCATTATCAAAATTTCCAGAGACTATTCTATTATTAAATTGGCTAAAAGGATATCCTGTTGACCGCCATCGTTCTTGAAATTGAAAATTTGTACCTGAACCTACAAATACGTCTATACTGACTTCATTGCTACTAGGATGATCATAAAATGTAGCGATATCATCATTTTTACCATCATTATCAAAATCTCCAGAAATAACTTTACTAATTATTCTATTAGAAGGGTAATTTATATTTTTCCAAAAGCCGTCTGCGCCCAGGTATTCAAAGCTTGTACCTGTTCCACGAAATACATGTATTCTTGTCTCATTATTCCCATAATCATAAAAAGCTGCAATGTCATCTATTTTCCCATCATTATCAAAATCTCCTGAAATGACTCTATCGCCTAGCAATTTCGCATCATATCCTGAAGCCGACCAAAAACCACCGGCGCCCAAATATTCAAAGCCAGAGCCCGTGCCTCGAAATACGTGAATTTTGGTTACATTATTTCCATAATCAAAAACAGCAGCTATATCATCATACTTGCCATCATTATCAAAATCGCCTGCTACAACTCTATCAGAAAATAAATCTAATGGATATCCGGTAGATTCCCATGTTTTTTTCACAGAAGATATTATATTAGTATTTGCAACATTAGCTACGTACAAAAAAGTTTTGTCTCCATTCGTTTCAAAATAGGCAATATCATTTTTAATTCCATCATTATTAACATCTAATGACACTACATTGGATGTTCTGTTTGAATCAAAGAAATTTGTATTGTCAACAACAAAAACTTTGGTATTATTATCTATTGCTTTTGTATAGTCTAAATAATATGCTAAGGAAGACATTTGTTGTACTGCACGTCTTTCTTTAGCTCTCTGATTTTCACCAAAAGGGTCTTGATTAGGAGAAACCCCGACATTACTAGCCGGATCTATTCTAGTTTGTGCATGTACACTTACAATATTTAAAAGTTTACGTAAAGTTGCAATCTCCGCCTGGTTAAAATTATTTGTATTGAAGTTTGCATAATATGCTAAAATTGCTAAAGTTTCTACAATATCATCTTCATAAATAAAAGAGAAAGATAAATTGTCTAATTTTTCACAATCCCTATTACTGTAATAAGTACTTACTGTTCCAAAAAAGCTTCCCGGCAGATAAGGATCTTCATAATTTACTCTATATTTTATAAGATGATTTGTGGCTTTTTTAATAGCATCTAATAATTCCTGCCTAAAAAGAATATTTGATTTTGGAATACAGTCAAAAGATTCTGTTAAACCTCTTAAAATAATAACATGATAATTAATTCTCGCTTCATGATATACTGGCTCGTTCATAAAAATTTCATCACCATGAGGCCATGTTCCGTTGCATATACCTGTTGCGTTTGATTGCCTCCCTATAAGCCATTCGCCCAAGTCTATAATCTTACTCAAATATCTACAGTCTTGTGTAATTTTATAAGCTTTTGAAAGACCCCATAAGCCAAAAGCCACATAATTATCAGAATTATATCCTGTTAAATCCACAGCATATAAGTTATTTGCAGCCTTAACTATTGATTCATAAAGATTATTAGGCAGCTGAATATTATTCTTTTTTAAATACAAATACCCTTCACAAAGCCCCGCCAATGCACTGCTTGTCTCGTAAACATGTACCTTATTTTGAGATAAGTTACCTGGAATGTCATTTTGCTCAAAGATATCCTGTCCTTCTCTTCCTAACCAATAAATATATCCTCCATCTGTTAAGTTGTTTCCTGGGGAATTCACTTGTTGCGAAATTAAATATTCCAACCCTTTGATAATTTCAGGAGAATTAGCAGAATTTGAGTAGTAATTATCAAAATGAATCATTGCCCTAATCTGTTTGCTGGTATGCCTAGGTTGGGGATGACAACTCCAACGACCCGTATTTGCAACATCTGGATTAGCATTATAAAATGCACCATAATTTCCTTCATTTCCCGTAAAATACCCTCTAAACCAAGAACCTTCTTGCCATTTTTCCGTATTACTAAATATCGGTTGATAATTATTTGCAGCAAATATCCCCGTCAATTTCGATTGACCCATAAATGTCTTATTAAGTGTAATGACATTTTGTATTGCCGCATTATCCGCAACAATATTTTGGTTATAGGGTGTTTGTGTTATCGGTTGAATTTGTGCACTAAGTAATACTGGAAAATTCAGTATTAGATAATAAAAGAATTTCATGTTAGATGTGTATTAAAAGTTTTATTTAGTAGTAATGCTAATTTATTAACCTACCATGTACAACCCGGATACGCTCTCTGCATATACTGCAATTCACAAAGAATATATCCAAAATATTCCGTGTGATAACCCGTTCTTGATTTTGGCTGCATAAAAGGATCCGTAGGATACTCCAAACCAAACTCTTCAAAATCTTTTTTTGTAATCACTAAGAATTCTTCGTAAAGGACCTCAGCATTCGGAGCAATATTTAAAGCCACCAAATCATCTTCACCTTCTGTTTTTGCGAATAAGCCTTTTGTATATTCCCAGATATTTTCGATGGCTTTTACCAGACGTGCTCTGCTTTCCTCAGTTCCCTGAGCGAAAATTTTCATCCATGAAGCCGCATGGGTATAATGGTATTTTACTTCTTTCAAAGATTTTTGGGCAATTGCCGAAAGTTCTTCATTGGCAGAGTTTGACAATGCTTCATACATTAATTTCTGATACACTGCGAAAACATATACTTTTAAGATTGTCTGCGCATAATCTTCGTTCGGAAGTTCTGTCCAGTGGGCGTTTACATATTCGTGTTCATATCTTAAAAATGCCAGATCATCTTCACTTTTCCCGTTGTCGATCACTCTTGAAGCGTACACATAAAAGTTATTGGCTTGTCCAAGTTCATCCAATGCGATGTTCGTTAATGCAATATCTTCCTCTAAATAAGGGCCTTCACCGCACCATGCAGACAAGCGCTGCCCCATAATGAAGCTATCGTCTGCGAGTTTTAATAAATAATTGTATAATGGGTTCATTATTTTAGCTTTGGGCTTTTGGCGTCTAGCTTTTGGCAAATTCAAATTGCAAGCAGCTAACAGCCAATCGCTGTTTTACATATTTTTTACATCATTCGGGATTTCGTAGAAGGTTGGATGACGGTATAATTTGTCATCTGCCGGATCGAAGAATGCTTCTTTATCCACTCCTTCCGAAGTCACAATATATTTACTTGGAACTACCCAAACCGAAGTTCCTTCTTTTCTTCTGGTATAAACGTCTCTTGCGTTCTGCAAAGCCATTTCTGCTGTTGGTGCCTGTACTACTCCTACGTGTTTGTGGGATAATCCCGGTTTAGTCTGAATAAACACTTCCCACATATCTAAATTTGCCATAATTAAAATTAATTTAACAATGTATCAATGTAACAGTTTAACAATAATGAGATTCTTCGCTTTACTCAGAATGACAATAGGATTGTTACATTTTTACATTGGTATATTGTTATATTGAAATTTTTTCCTGTTTTTCCGCAAAAGCCACTGCTGCTTCTTTTACCCAGGCATTTTCTCTTTGCGCTTTTCTCTTGGTTTCGATACGCTTCTTGTTACAAGGCCCGTTTCCTTTTAGAATTTCCATGAATTCATCCCACGGAAGCTCCCCGAAATCATAGTGCTGTCTTTCTTCATTCCATTTTAAATCTTTATCCGGAATGGTTAATCCTAAAAATTCAGCCTGAGCAACAGTAACGTCAACAAATCTCTGACGAAGGCTGTCATTGCTTTCTCTTTTCACCCTGTAATTCATAGAGATTTTTGAGTTTGGTGAGCTGTCATCATTCGGGCCGAACATCATTAAAGCCGGCCACCAGAAGCGGTTTAGTGAAGCCTGAGCCATTTCTTTCTGCTGTTTTGTACCACGGCAAAGCGCCATTAAAATTTCGTAGCCCTGTCTTTGGTGGAACGATTCTTCTTTACAGATTTTTACCATCGCTCTTGAGTAAGGACCGTATGAATTCCCCATCAACATTACCTGGTTCATAATGGCAGCACCATCAACCAGCCAACCGATGGCGCCGATATCTGCCCAGCTCAGCGTAGGATAATTGAAGATACTTGAATATTTTGCTTTCCCTGAAAGCATATCGTCATAAGTAGCATCTCTGTCGGCTCTTACCGTTCCGTCACCTAATGTTTCGGTAGCGGAATACAGGTATAAACCATGACCTGCCTCATCCTGAACTTTAGCCAAAAGTGCCATTTTCCTTCTCAACGAAGGCGCTCTGGAAATCCAGTTGGCTTCCGGCAGCATTCCAACGATTTCGGAATGGGCGTGCTGGGAGATCTGACGAACCAGTAATTTCCTGTAATCATCAGGCATTACATCTTTGGGTTCCACTTTATTTTCGTCGTGTACGTATTGTACAAATTTTTCTAAATCCATAACTTTCAATTTAGCAATGTATCAGTTTAGCAATGTACCAATAAGAGATGCTTCGACAAGCTCAGCATGACAGTGATTGTTACACTGGTAAATTGTTAGATTGTTACATTAATTTTAAACATCATAATTAAGCATCACCACATTCGTTGTAGGATGACACTGGCAGGTAAGAACATAACCTCTGGCTACTTCTTCTTCGGTAAGCGCGTAGTTTTTTTCCATAAAAACTTCCCCTTCCAAAACTTCGGCTTTACACGTACAACAAACTCCACCTTTACATGCAAAGGGTACAGGAAGATTGTCTTTCAATGCTTTATCTAAGATACTCTCTTTTTTTGAGTTCAGATGGAATGAGTATTCATCATCATCGATGATTACCGTTACCATACTTTCGATATTGGCAATGGCTTTGAATTCATCACTCATCTCTTCCGTATTTTCTTCATCCGGAGCGGTGAAATATTCAAATAAAACCTGAATTGCCGGTACTTTTTTATCTTTCTTTAAATAATCGGCGACGCTTTTTATCATTTCGGCTGGACCGCAGATAAAATAGGTTGATTCTTTGACATCGATTTCCGGGTGTCTTTCAAAAAGCTGTTCAAGTTTGTCCGGACAAATTCTACCTTCAAACAATTGGTCTTCATGTTTTTCACGGCTAACCATATAAATTACTTTCAGTCTTCCGCTGAACTGTTCAACCAGCTTATCGATCTCAGCTTTTTTCATCACATGATTCATACTTCTGTTGCTGTAAAACAGATAAGCCTTGGAAAGAGGTTCCTGGTAAAGACTCTCTTTAATATTGGACAATACCGGAGAAATGCCGCTTCCTGCAGCCAGTCCGACGTAAGTTTTTACATTGGTAGGATGATAAGTTGTATTGAAACCGCCCATCGGAGGCATTACTTCCAATACCTCATCCATGTGAAGATGCTCGTTGAAATAGCCGGAAACTTTTCCTCCTTCTAAAAGTTTAACCAACACTTCAAGCGTATTGCTTTTTTCGCTTGGTGCGTTACAGATAGAATAAGAACGTCTTTCTTCGTTTCCGTTAATCATCATCCGGAAATTAAGATACTGTCCCTGCTTGAACCTGAATTTATCCTTCAGCTCTTCGGGAATTTCAACGGCTACGTTTACCGCATCGTTCGTATCTTTCTGAACCTTTACCGTTTTTAATTTATAAAATGAATTCATTTTGTTTTTAATATTCTATTAATTTTTCCACCTTCACATTTAGGTAAACTGTCCTGGGCATGAATTTTCACTTTTGTGGTAATTCCTACCCTTTTTTTTATTTCGTTTTCTATATTTTTTGCAAAGTTTCCGACAAAAATAGCATAATCATCGGTATTTTGAATTAAGTTTTCCGTTGCTACAAGTTCATCATCAATTTCCACATCGATATCCAGTGCGATACACATCTGTTCTTTTTCTACCGGGGTTAAATAATAATTCGGAACCACTCCTTTTACGTGGGAGAATGCTTCTTCAATCTGGCTGGGATAGACATTTACTCCTCTTACAATCAACATATCATCAGCCCTTCCGAGAATAGGCCTCATTTTCACCATGGTTCTTTTACCGCTTTCATCATAATAAAGACTGGTAATATCATTCGTCCAATAGCGAAGAAGCGGCATTGCTTTCTTTGTTAAAGTGGTAATCACCAAAACGCCTTCTTCTCCAAACGGAACCGGCTGTTTAGTAACCGGATCTAAAATTTCGGGATAAAAATGATCTTCCCAAATATAGGAACCCCCTTTTTCTTCAAAATCTTCCATCGAAACTCCCGGTCCGATAATTTCACTTAATCCGTAAATATTGGTAGCGTGAACGCCTAATCTTTCTTCAATATGATGTCTTATGAGTTCCGTCCACGGTTCTGAACCTAAAACGGCATATTTTAAACTTATTTCATCTGCAGAAATTCCTCTTTTTGCAAATTCATCAGCTAATGTTAAAGCGTAAGATGGTGAACAGCAAAGAACTTCAGGTTGGAAATCGACAATCAAATCTACCTGTCTTGCCGTCATCCCTCCGGAAATCGGAAGAACACTCATGCCCAGTTTTTCAGCACCGTAATGAAGGCCAAGCCCTCCTGTAAAAATTCCGTAACCGTAAGCATTGTGCAACTGCATTCCGGGTTTTGCTCCCGCCGCGTTCAAAGATCTCGCTACGACTTCGCTGAATACATCAATATCTTCTTTGGTATATCCAACCACCGTTGGCTTTCCTGTTGTTCCGCTTGAACAGTGTATTCTCTGCAGTTCATTTTTAGGAACAGTAAACAATCCAAACGGATAGTGATCTCTCAAATCCTGTTTGTAAGTAATCGGAAGTTTCGTGATATCTTCAATCGACCTTATATCTTTTGGAGCGATTCCTTTTTCATTAAACCTTCTTCTGTAAAATTCCGACCTCTCTCCAAGATAGTCTACCAGCTTTATCAACCGCTCAGATTGAAGCTGTCTCAACTGGTCGAGCTTTAAATATTCAACTGAAAAATCCATATTAACTAACTAACACTTGTTAGGTGTAAATGTAAAAAGATTTTTTGTTTCTGCCAAATTTTTATGATTTTCATCATACGGGTATTATTTGATCTAAAAATTGATCTGATATTTAGGGTAAAATTTGCCTACCAGAACCTATCACGTTATTTATCACCGGTAAATTACCGTATCTTTGCATCTTATACCGATTTGTATATTTTGTATATCAAGAACGGTTTTAATAGTAAATTAAACTGATTATAAAATATTGTATGAAAAGATTAGTTTTAGGATTATTTCTTTTTGCTTCATGGCAATTTTCCGCGCAGGAATTGTATATGCCGAGAAATATTAAGAAAGCATACGAAAATGGTACGCGTGATTTATCGGGTGCACCGGGAAAAAACTACTGGCAAAATAAAGGGATTTATAATGTAGAGGTAAAAGTGGATGCCAATTCTAAAATGGTTTCCGGAAAAGAAACAATCCTTTACAGCAACAACAGCCCCGACAATCTTTCTGAACTTGCGATACGATTTGTAAATAATCTGCATAAACCACAGGCTCCGAGATCGGGAATGGTTTCCAAAGATTTTTTAACATCGGGACTGCATATTAAATCATTTATTGTAAATGGTGAAAAGTATGCGATCAACAGTGAGAATTGGGGAACTGTTGAAAAAGTAAAGCTTAATTCTGTTCTAAAATCTAAAGCCAAGGCTGAAATAAAAATTGAATGGGAATATCCGTTATCGGTACAGAGCGGAAGAGAAGGACAAATTGATCCTGAAACATTCTATGTAGCCTACTCTTTCCCAAGAATATCCGTGTATGATGATTATAACGGTTGGGATATGCTTCCGCATTCTGACAGGCAGGAGTTTTACAATGACTTTAATGATTACAGTTTTGCCATCACCGCCCCAAAAAATTATGTAGTCTGGGCAACCGGGGATTTCCTGAATCCGGAAGCTGTTCTTCAGTCCGAATATTTAAAAAGATACAAAACTTCTTTGAAAAGTGATAAGGTGATTCATGTAGCTACCGGGCATGAAATGAAATCCGGCAAGGTTACAAAGCAGAACAAATGGAATGTGTGGAAATTTAAAGCCAGCAATATCACAGATTTCTGTTTTGCATTAAGCAATCATTATGCATGGGACGCTTCAAGCGTACAGCTGAAAACGAAGAGGGCCAGCGTACAGGCATCTTATGGACCCGAAGCCAAAGATTTTGAACATTATGTGGAATGGATGCGTTATAATCTGGAGTGGTTTTCCAAAAACTGGCCCGGCGTAGAATACCCTTACAATGTAATGACTGCGGTGCAAGGATATGCCGATATGGAATATCCGATGATGATTAATGATACCAGCATTCCTGATGACTTTCAGGATGCACGGTTAACAGCTGACCATGAAATTGCACATACCTATTTTCCTTTTTATATGGGAATCAATGAAACAAGATATGCTTTCATGGATGAAGGCTGGGCCACCACACTGGAATATCTTATCGGGATTGACGAAAACGGGGAGGCTAAAGCCAAAGAATTTTATAAAAATTTCAGGGTGAAAAGATGGATTAATGATCCTTCTGCGGAACAGGATCAACCCATAATTACGATGAGTACACAAGTAAGCGGTGCAGGATACGGAAACAATTCCTATGTAAAGGCTTCATTATCTTATCTTGCCTTAAAGGATTATCTTGGAGATGACCTTTTTAAAAAAGCACTTCATCATTATATGAATAACTGGAACGGGAAACATCCTATTCCATGGGATTATTTCTATTCTATGAATACCGGTTCCGGGAAAAACCTCAACTGGTTCTTCAATAATTGGTTTTACACGAATAATTATATTGATCTTAAGGTTGCCGGAGCCAGCCAGATGAATGATCTTTTAACGGTAAACATAGATAATGTGGGCGGTTTTGTCATTCCTTTTGAAGCCGAAATCAGCTATGAAGACGGAACAGCGGAAAAACTTCACTTCTCGCCTTCAGTCTGGGAAAAAGATCAAAGAAAGGCAATGCTTACTATCCCGATTACCAAAAAGGTAAAATCGATAAATCTGAACGGCGGAATTTTCATGGATTATACGCCGGATGACAATAAGAAAACTTTATAAAAAGTTATAAAACAAGTCCGGCTGTTTCATTTTGAAACAGCCGGACTCTCGTATTTATGAAAAGGGTTATTAATTAGTACAGTCTTAATCCCGATCTTGCTCCTGATGATGCTACCACAGACTGCATTCTTGTTTTTTGTCCTGCTGAGAACATAAACATGGCCGCATCATCCACATAGTCCATATAATTCATGAACATGACAGATCTTTGTACACCTCCGCAGGTATTATATAACGGATAGCTTGGTTTTCCATAGTTTGGACCTGTTTGCGTAGGAGTATCAGTAACAAGATCATTTCCACAGTTGGCATCTCCCCAGATGTGTCTCAGGTTAAGATAATGTCCCACCTCATGCGTAGCAGTTCTTCCTTGATTGAATGGCGCTGATGCACCCGTTTTTCCAAAATAAGAAGCAGCAATTACCACTCCGTCATTCCATAAACCGGAAGATTCTGGAAATGTTGCATATCCGAGGATTTGTCCCATATTTCCTACCACCCAGATATTAAGATAATTAGCAGGACTTGTAGCGTCAATTCCGCCGCTGGAAGATCTTTTCATGGCGTCATTGGTGCTCCAGCTTGTTTTGGTAGTAGATTTTCTTACCGTGTTTGCCAGCCTGAATCTTACTTTAACATCTCCGGCTTTCACACCCTGAAAAGCAGTCGGAATTTTGGAGACATCCGTGTTTGTCCCTCCGTAATCTGCATTCAGAACAGCAATCTGCTCTGCAATGCGGGCAGCGGAAATATTTTCTGTTGAGGTTCTGTATAAAACATTTACCACCACGGGAATTTCAACGGTACCGTCTGAAAGTACTTTCCCTAATTTAAGATCATTGGTAAATTTTTCTGTATTGGCTTCAAGCTCAGAATATTTTTGTCTGAGTTCGGCACTGTTCTGAAGAGCCGTTTTTCTAATGTCTTCAGACGGACATCCCCTTTTAAAGGCTGATCCCCCTAAACTTTCTGTGTTGTTTGATGACTCTTCAGTCTGATTGTTAATGTTGTCACTGTTACACGACAAGAAGCTCAGCATAAGAACTCCGAATAGTAGTTTTTTCATATACATATATTTTCTGTTACAGAAAATGAAATTAAAAAATTCAGAATTACTACACAAGTATTTCACCAAAATGTTACTTAATTTTATTATTCAATCAATAACAATTTTAATATTTATATGAAAAAATATCAATCTAAACAATTTTTCATTGTTTAAAAATTACATTAATTCAAATTTTATTACATCTTTATTTTAACCTGCAAACCCGTTTTTAATAGCAAAAACAGCCAGTCCTACGCGGGTTTTGAGATCAAGTTTATCACAAAGCTGATCCCTGTAACTTTCAACCGTTCTCGGGCTGCAGCACATTTTATCTGCAATTTCTTTATAGCTAAGCTCAGTAACAGTGTATTTGAGAAACTCTTTTTCGCGTTCGGAAATCTTAATGTGATTTGCCGGATCGTCGTTATTCATATTGGAGAAAATAATTTTTGAAGCCCAGTCGGGATAGAAGAATCCATCGGTGCTGAGTCTCACGAGTGCATTTTCAAGCTCTTTTGGATGTGTATTTTTCAGCAAATAGCCTTTTGCCCCGTTTTTTATCATTTTAATAACGCTTTTGTCGTCGCCCTGCATGCTTAATGCCATTACCTTAATAGCCGGATGATTTTCCCTAAGCCACAATACTGTTTCAAATCCGTCCATGATCGGCATGCTGATATCCAATAAAATAATATCCGGAATTTTGCTGTTGTTTTCAAATTTCTGAATAAGATCTTTTCCGTTCTCCGCCACATAAACCACTTCAAATTCAGCAAAATTACCGATGATTCCTTCTAATGCTTTTGCGATGAGTATGTGATCATCAACGATCACTATTGTCTTTTTCATGGCTGTTTCTTTAAAATAATATTGAGTGCGGTCCCAAAATTTTCGCGGCTTTCCAGACAAAAATCAGCTCCGATTATTTCGGCTCTGTTCTTCATATTGGTGAGCCCGATACCGTTTGATTTGATTTTTGACTGGTCAAAACCGATACCGTCATCCTGAATATTCAGTTCCCAAAGTACCTCATCAGAAGTGTTCAGGGTAATCTGTATATTTTTGCAATTGGAGTGTTTTATACTGTTCTGAATGAATTCCTGTGTAATTCTCAGCAACACATTTTTATGAACAAATCCTAAATCCAGCTGCCTGAAATTGCATTTGAATGATACCTTACATTTTTTAAAAGCATTGGTATTATCTACTTCTTCCTGTATTAAAGTTACAATTTCCTTTTGATTGATTTTATCATCAGTGAGTGTTTTTGAAAGGCTTCTGAGATCCTGCAGAGACTGGTTGATAATCTGCGAAACCTGATCAATTCTTTCACTGACTTCAGGAACTTTATTTTCATACAGAAGCTGTTGGGTGTAAAGACTTACAAGCGTAAGCTTTTGCCCTATATTATCATGCAGCTCACGCCCGATCTGCTGCATGGTTGCCTGCTGGATTTCCAGTTGTGTCGCCAGAAGCTCACGCTTGTGAATCTCATTTTTCACTTCAATTTCATGGAGGTATTCTTTTTTACGCTGCCTGTATTTGCGGATGTACATCATTACCGCTGCAACAAACAACACAAAAAACATGTTGAATAAAATAATCGTGATCAGGAGCTCTGTTTTCCCCATATGAATGAAATTGAGAATAACATGTACATCATAATTCCTGAAATGAGAAAATACGCAAAATAAATGTTGAATATTTCACGGTACTGCTTAATAAGTTCCAGGAAAGTCCAGAACGGTAATGTTCCGATATAAAATAAGGTTACCCCAAGATTGATATAAAACATTCTGTTTTTATCAAAATTTAAAATATCAGAATCGTTAATCTGTTTATAATATTCCATGACTACGAGGATCATTAAAATCAGGCATCCCAATGTATAGTTTAGAGAAAACATGACTTTATTTTCGGAATACAAAAATTCGCTCGGGATGAATGAAATCAGATAAACGGAAGAAAGAATAAAAAAAAGATTCACCTTCCTGAAAGATCTTGCAGCATACAGCCAATAGAAAAAAATAAACTGTACAGGAATTACAAAATAGTTGTAAAAAGCCTGTTTATTATACTCAAAAAAAAGTCCGCCCCATCTTCCGATACTTTCACTTAAGAAAATAAAAACTAGATAAAACACAAAGTATTTCCAGTATTTATCTTTTATTCTGCTGTAAAATATGAGAGAGACAGCAGCCGAAATCCCTTCTGCCCAATACATAAATTCGAATGCTGTTCTTTGGAAATCACTCATCGTGCTTACTGTTAAAAAATTTCTTTCTTTTTGACAAGAACATTAAAATAATTCAGTTTTTGTACTGTCTGGTGGTATTAAAGCTCCATGGTTCTGGCAAACTATTTCACTTTCGGAATTTGCATTTTTTGCGGAGGCCATAGCAAGCACATTTCCGTCTCCGCTCAATGTTAACGGGTTAAAATCATAGCTCAGCATTTCACCGTTTTCGTCCTGCCTTTTTATGGTAGGAATCATTACCAATGTATGTTTTCCCGCATATTCTCTTCCTATTGGAGTACCGTTCATAACATCCCAATTTTCAAGATCCGGATAAGCAGCATAATAAAAACGGATCCCCAGATCTTCGGGATTATTTGCGGCGGCTAAAAGTTCAATATCAGCAATAAATTTTTTCAGTGTTACAAGATCGAAGTGGATAGAATGCGCATCGTCTATCCCCATTTTGTCTTTTACAGATTTCAGTTGATTATTTCTGTAATTATTGACCAGAGTCTGGATAAAATTCTGCGTCATTGTATTAGGAGGCAGGTTAAGATCCATGGTTCCAGTTTCGGAGGTAGTTTTTGTTTTCATAAGTTTGCATTTTAATGTTTAGTTAATTATGCAAATTTCGCAAAAATAACATTGCTGCGACATGGTTTTTTTCCTGTTTATTTTCAGGGATTTTACGGATTGTATATTTATGCTTAAATTTTATGAAAAGACCTGTAATAAAATAAGTGCCGCAGAAATAATCTACAGCACTTACTTACAAAAATAATATATATGAAAAAAAACTACTTATAGCTCTGTTGGCCTGAATACCAAACCTGTTTCCTCGAAATAATCCAAAGTGATTCTGTCGCCATCATTTACATTTCCGGCAAGAATTTCCATTGACAATTTATTAAGCACTTCCTGTTGAATTACTCTTTTCAGAGGTCTTGCACCAAATGCAGGATCATATCCTTTGTTCATCAGATAATCTACCGCATCCTGAGTGGCCGTCATAATAATATTTCGTTTTGAAAGCATATCATTAAATCCTCTCAGCTGATACTGAACAATTTTCCCGATTTCTTTTTTCCTTAATGGCTGGAATAATACTACTTCATCAATTCTGTTCAGGAATTCCGGACGAAGTGTCTGTTTCAGTAAATCAAAAACTTCATCTTTTGCTTCCTCTAAAGTTTCAGGACTGATATTATCATCTTTGTCGCGCTGAGCGGAGTCAAAGCGTTCCTGAATTAAGTGTGAACCTAAATTCGAAGTCATGATGATGATTGAATTTTTAAAATTCACCACTCTTCCTTTGTTATCCGTTAAACGGCCATCATCCAAAACCTGCAGCAAGGTATTGAAAACATCAGGATGCGCTTTTTCAATTTCATCCAAAAGCACCACGGAATAAGGTCTTCTGCGAACTGCTTCTGTTAATTGTCCGCCTTCATCATATCCCACATATCCCGGAGGAGCACCTACCAATCTCGATACAGAATGACGCTCCTGATATTCACTCATATCAATTCTGGTCATATTATTTTCATCATCGAATAAAAACTCAGCCAGGGCTTTTGCCAGCTCGGTTTTCCCGACACCGGTGGTTCCTAAGAACAAGAATGAACCGATTGGTTTTTTATCATCGCTTAATCCCGCCCGGTTTCTTCTGATGGCGTCCGCAACTGCTGTGATGGCTTCATCCTGGCCTACCACCCTGTGATGGAGTTCGGTTTCAAGATTTAATAATTTTTCCCTTTCAGACTGAAGGAGCTTGGTCACCGGAATTCCGGTCCATTTGGCAATGACTTCAGAAATATTTTCAGCAGTCACCTCCTCCTTAATCAATTCATTCTGATGATTTTGCATTTCCAGCTCAAGCTTGGAAAGCTCTTCCTCTTTTTCACGAAGCTTTCCATACTGGATTTCCGCTACTTTGGCATAATCTCCTGCTCTTGAAGCTCTTTCAGCCTCTAATTTGAGAGCTTCAATATCTTTTTTAATCTGGGTTAAATCTTCAGATTTTTGTTTTTCTTTCAGCCATTTGGCATTGATTTCATTTCTCTGTTCGGAAATTTTAGCAATATCCTCTTTTAAATGGTCAATTTTCGTTTGGTTTCCTTCTCTTGAGATCGCTGCCAATTCAATCTCCAGCTGCATTAGCTTTCTGTCTAAAACATCAAGCTCTTCAGGTTTAGAATTGATTTCCATTCTCAATTTCGCGGAAGCTTCATCAATAAGGTCAATGGCCTTATCCGGTAAAAAACGGTCTGAAATATACCGCTGGGACATTTCTACTGCTGCGATAATCGCTTCATCTTTGATTCTTACTTTGTGATGCGCTTCGTATTTATCTTTAATTCCTCTAAGAATGGAAATAGCAGATTCCGTATCCGGTTCTTCTACCATTACTTTCTGGAAACGTCTTTCTAAGGCTTTATCTTTTTCAAAATATTTTTGATATTCATTAAGAGTGGTTGCACCAATGGCTCTTAATTCGCCTCTTGCCAGTGCCGGTTTCAGGATATTAGCAGCATCCATTGCGCCTTCACCGCCTCCGGCTCCAACCAGCGTATGAATTTCATCGATGAACAAAATGATCTGTCCATCTGATTTGATGACTTCATTTACAACGGATTTTAAACGTTCTTCAAACTCACCTTTATATTTTGCACCAGCGATCAGAGCACCCATATCTAATGAATACAAAGTCTTATCCATCAGATTTTCAGGTACGTCGCCACTGATAATCCTATGCGCGATTCCTTCAGCAATGGCCGTTTTACCAACTCCCGGCTCCCCGATCAGAATAGGATTGTTTTTTGTTCTTCTTGAAAGAATCTGTAAGACCCTTCTGATTTCTTCATCACGCCCGATTACAGGATCCAGTTTGCCTTCCGCTGCTAATTCGTTGAAGTTTTTGGCATATTTGTTTAAGGATTGATAGGTTTCTTCCGAGCTTGCAGAAGTAGCCTTGCTCCCTTTTCTTAATTCTTTAATTCCTCCTTCCAAAAGGCTTTTCGTAACGCCCATATCTTTCAGCATTTTTGAAACTTCTGAATTCGTTTCTAACAGCGAAAGCCAAAGATGTTCTATCGTTACATATTCGTCACCCATTTTTTTAGCGATGTTGGGTGCATCAAGCAAAACTTTGTTGGCCGACTGTGAAAGGTAAATATTTCCACCCTGCACTTTCGGAAGTTTTTCTAAATTTTCACGGTTTCTCTCTCTTACCAAAGCAGCATCTGCTTCAGATTTTTTTAATAAGAAAGGCGAAATATTTTCATCCACCTGAAAAATACCTTCAAGAAGATGTTGAGGCTCAATACTCTGGTTGCCGAACTCCATGGCTACCTGCTGAGCGGCCTGGATGGCTTCCTGCGATTTTACAGTATATTGGTTTAAATTCATATCTCTATTTATTTTGATTTAATTCGGTTCTCACTTGGTATGATTTCAGACATCAGATTTCAGACCATAAGAGTGTAATAAATGTTAATTTTTAAATCTGATTTTCTAATTTCTGATGCCCTCCATCCTATTTAATCATTTAATTCAAGAGCTATATCGCAAAAAGTGTTCAATTATTAATTTTTCAAAAAATATAGACAAAATTTCCGAAAAATTCATTTTAAACCTGATTGTAACAGACAAAAATTCCGGTTAGGTTGTTTTAGAGTAAAAAATCATGGAAGAAAAGTCAGATTTGGGAAATTCAAAAAATATGAAGTTTAAAATTCTTTTATCAAGTTTAAAACGAGCATAATAGATTTAGGCTAAAGTCATTGGAAATTTTTATATTTTAAATAGATTAAAGTCCGTTCCTATTAAAGTCAAAATCATCCGTTCAAAATCAAAATATTACAATCAAAATAATTACTTTTGCCTTTTACGAGATGGAGCTTAAAGAAAAACAGAAGAAAATATTAGATGTTGCCGTAGAACTTTTCAAGGAGAAAGGGTATATGGGCAGCTCTGTGAGGGATTTGGCGACAAAGCTCAATATCAAGGCAGCTTCATTGTATGCCCACATCCGTTCTAAGGAAGAGATTTTAGAATGGATCTGCTTCGGAATTGCCCAGGAATTTTTTGATGAGCTGCAGGAAGTAAAGAACACGAATATTCCGCCAAGGGAAAAACTCAATCTGTTTATTGACAAACATTTGTCGGTAGTTCTTAAAAACCGCGATGTTACACATATTTACTCCAATGAATGGAAGCATCTGGAAGAGCGCCTTCCGGAATTTATTGCACTTCGGAAAAATTATCAGCAGGAAGTTGAAGAATTGATTTCCGAGATTTACCAGGCTGAAAAGTGGGAGCTAAGATCATCTGCTTTTACGACGAGATTTATTCTTCACACTTTAAATAATTCTTATTTCTGGTTCAAAAGAAATACAGAATCTACCTCCGAAATTACTGATGAAATCAGGGATAAGATTCTGTATGGATTATTGGGGAAGAACCCTGAAACAGAGTAAGTTAACATTCTTACACGTATCACAATATCTTAATCATTTATAATTTAAAACTGCAGATCTGCCAGTACCGGAAAATGATCCGAGGGATAAAGCAGATTTTCTCTTCTGTCATTAATATGCCTGTGAGATTTAATGGTGAACCCTTTTACAAAAATATAATCGATCCTGTCTTTTGGAATTTCATTGACATTGAAACCGGTAAAAGTTCCTTTTGGTCCGTAATGCTTTGTTTCGGAATGATAAAAACTGTCCTTCATGTTTTGTGACATGATTTTGATCGGCTCCGAATCTTCAGTTAAATTAAAATCGCCGCTCACTGTTACCGGTAAGTTTTTAGGATTCAATTCTTTGATTTTCTTTAAAATGAGCTCGGAAGATTTTACCCTTGCCAGATTCCCGATATGATCAAAATGAAGATTCAGGGCCATGAATTCTTTTTTCGACTTTTTATCCCTGAAAAGCGCGTAGGTACAGATCCTGTTCAGTGCGGCATCCCATCCTTTAGACGGTTTCTCAGGCGTTTCGGAAAGCCAGAATGTCCCTGATTTCACTATCTGTAATCTTTCTGTATCATAGAAAATAGCAGAAAATTCGCCTTTTTCTTTTCCGTCGTCTCTTCCTACTCCTACGTAATCATAATTTTTCAATCCGTTTTTCAGGTCTTTCATCTGTTCCGGCAATGCTTCCTGTACCCCGAAATAGTCCGGATGGTAGTAAGACAAAAGATCTGCAACATCCTGCTTTCTGTAGTTCCATGCGTTTTCTTTGTCGGAATCTACATTCAGCCTGATGTTGAAACTCATTACTTTAAGATCCTGCGAAAAACCTAAGGCAAACATCAGCATCGTTACGATTGAAAATCTGTAATTCATAATCATTTATTTTAGTTACAAACAAAAATAAGATTTATCCTATAGAAAGCATAGTTAATGGATACTTTTAATAAATAATTAAACTCTTTTTGGTTCTGAAATATCTTAACCGAATGTATGGATTAAATCCCCAGATCTTTATCTTCTTCCAAAGAGATGAAATAGGCTTCAAAGTCTTTCAGGTAAACCGGCTTTTCACTTTTTAATTTTACTACTTCAATGGATTTGTAGTGAGCCGCCGGTTTTATATTGTTCTTTTTTAGTTCTTTCTCAAGATTTTTAAAGTCGATATCTTTTTTAAGAACTGCGATATAGGTTTTCATAATTATGCCTGTATTAGTCCGCTGCCGATATCCCGGTATTTCAGTCCTTCAATTGGCTTTGCTTTCGTTTCTGCCAGTTCCCAGATTTCTTTTGCCGATTTTTCAGGGAATTGTTCCATGTACAATGCCATCATTCCGGAAACATGCGGTGTTGCCATACTTGTTCCACTCATAGCGTAGTAATTGTTGCTTTTGTTTTTTGCATTTTTAGGATATGCGCTGATGATGTCCACTCCCGGAGCACAGATATTGACACAGCCACCTGTTGCGGGATTCAAGCCAGCATTAGAGAATCTGGCCACTTTCATTTGTCCGTCTATTGCACCAACCGCCATGATAGACGAGGTATTGGCAGGAGAAGAAACCGGCTTCGGGACTGATGGCCGACTGCTGTCGTTTCCGGCAGCGGCAATAATGATACAGTTGTTTTCCAATGCTCTTGCTCCTACGGTTTCAAAAAGCGGCGACGGTGTATCATTCAATTTTACAGCCGAAGCCAGTGATAAAGATAAGATCCTGAATTTCTTTGTAATGGCCCAGTCTATGGCATCAATCACGCTGCTGGTGGTGCCTTTTCCCGAATCGGAAAGTACTTTGGCGATTTTTAAATTGGCATCTTTGGCAATGCCGTACCGTTTTCCGTTGTCGAGTCTGATGTTTCCGGCGGCGATTCCTGCACAGTGCGTTCCGTGGCCATTCGGATCGCGGTCCCAGCTTTCTCCGCTGATGAAGGACTTTCCTTCGATTGCTCTTCCTGAAAAATCCGGGTGGGATAATTCTATTCCGGTATCAAGAATACAGATGTCGATGCCTTTTCCTGTGTAGAGGGAATTTTCGATATTGAGCGCTTTTAATCCCCATTCCATTTCCATAAGAGATTTTTGCGGCAACGGCTTATTCGTAATATATTTTTCCAGCTCTGCTATTTTATCGGTGATTTCGGCGGACTGTTTTTTAAGTTCATTGATGATTGAAAGT
This sequence comes from Chryseobacterium takakiae, assembly GCF_900129385.1. Taxonomy (GTDB): domain Bacteria; phylum Bacteroidota; class Bacteroidia; order Flavobacteriales; family Weeksellaceae; genus Chryseobacterium; species Chryseobacterium takakiae. The sequence continues at coordinate 49,387 of NZ_FQVO01000019.1, forward strand.
TCATTGGCGGAGAAAAATTCTCTTTCTTTTTCAAAATAAACAATAGGATTGGAATTATTTTTTACAGCACTTTTCAGTTGCTCTTCATCCATATTTTCGACAACCAGAATGCCTAAATTTTTATAAAGAACACCGTTGTCATTGTCAATCACTTCATAGGAACGGTTTTCTGATGAAAGAAACTCTGATGAGGTAATGGTAACTTCCAATTCGTTTTCTACTTTCTTCAGGGATTTTTTCTGCTGGTCTTCCAGTACAACAATATATCTTTCTTTTTCCATGGTGTTTTGGTTTATATTAATTTTAAAAGAACTTTTTCGATAACCAGGAATATATCTTCCGAAATCATACTGAGCCTCAGTTTTTTGTTGATTCCTAAAATCTGGGTATTGTGATTGACAAGCGAATTCCAGAATATCTCAATTTTCGGAACCGTATTGAGGTCTTTTACTTTGTCTTCGTCTAAAAATCCGTTTTGATATAAAGAAACGATCAGTCCGGAAAGGATTTCTTCCGCCTCATCCAGCTTTTTTTGTTCCTTATTGTACATTTCCGTTAGCAATCCGTGGATACTTTCCATCGCACTAAATGAAAAGCCCCACTGAAGCTCGCGTTTGGCACCGGTAATTTTTTCCATCTGAACGGGATTGAATCCTCTTTTCACGGTTGAAATCATATTCATAACCTTCAGCACTTCAGATTCGCAGGTGGTGTTTCCTTTAGATTTTAAATATTCTAAAAATTCATGAAGAAAAGCATCAAACGCTCCGTCAAAATCGAAAGATTTTGACAGATACAACTCCTGAACATCATTAAAACGCTGAAAGAGCTCCTGAATTTTCTGTATCGTATGATGAACAAGTTCCTGCATTATTCAAAAATTATCTGTTCGATTTCTTTACCGTCTTTGTCTTTGTAAGACATAATTCTGATGCCTTCTTCTTCCATTTCCACATGAAGGTTGATGAATAGTTTGTCTTTGTCTTCGGCGGAATTGGTATTCGGGTCAATATAAATGTTGTTTAATTTTGAATTGATTAAACTATACCTGTTCAGAACTTCAGCATAAATTTGTTTTAGCACTATAGATTCTTCTTCTGTAGAGGTCCCTTCAATAGGTCTTAGTATTGGTTTTTGCGGAACGGCTGCAATAGATTTTGCAACAGGTGTTCTGCTCACCGCAGTCTGTGGTTCAGTTTCTTTTGATGATCTCGCATAATCCAAACCACCGCCTCTTATGGAGTTTAATAATGTTTTGAAATCGTCAGTCTGAATATTTTTCGTGGAAATCGGCTGGATATTCAGCTGTCTTTCTTTATTGATGGTAAGAATTCTTTCGTTGACATCACGGATTAATTTTAATTCATTGACCGGGAAATCCCTGTCGGCATCCGCATCAATATCAGTGATCTTGATAGGAATATCCATCTTCACGCTGGGAAGGGAATATCTCGGAACTTTAAAATACTTTAAATACTCGTGCTGCGCATACTCTTTTGCAATGGCCACTGCATTTTCGTCTGCCTTTTTACGAGCCTGAATTATCTCATTATTGAGATAATCCAGGTAATCTGATAATTTAATCATGATCTCGTAAAAATTTTATTGAGCAAGCAATCCAAGAACTTTTTCCAGTCCGGCAGGCATTTCATCATTGGTAGCCTTTACTTTTACCCCCAGAGAATACTCTTTTTCCACTTTGATTCCTGTGCTGGACGTTCTCTTATATGATACATCCACATTGAATTTTACAGGACCGAAACCTCCTGAAGCTCCTGCTTTAATTCCAAATTCATCGCTTACGTCTTTTGTGTAGGTTGAATTTAATTTCACATTGAAATCCACATCACAGGTTTCGATTCTAAAGCTTGGTACATTTAGTAAAGCAATGAATGGAACGGAGATTTCCACATCCTGTTCGATAGTAGGATCCACATTCGGGGTTTCTTCTTCGTTTTTATATTCAGGATTCGGCACATGCTTTTTGTATTTGAATTCTGCCATACGAAGCTTGTTTTCTTCTCCGTCTTTTTCAAAACCAACCTGCTGGATGAAATTTACGGTGCTGATTGCTGCGTTAGACTGCGCTTTGACGCATGCATCAAGAGGCCCGCCAATAATTTTTGCAAAATCAATACTTCCCAGTTCTGCAGCAAAATCTGCGCTTTCGGCACCTGATGTTTTGAACACTTGATCATCAGCTGCCATTTTTCCAGCAATCATTTTCATCACTTCTGAAGAAACTGCAGTGAAAGATTTTTCCCATTTTTCATCATAGTTTTTCTTGAAATCATCGATGATGCTTAATAATTCTTTGTTTGAAAGAGCGGTAAGTTCAGAAGTTTCGATTCCTGAAACTTTTTCGTACACTGCAGGCGTTAACGATTTCTCAAGTCCTGTTAAAAGGTCAATTAATTCATTTTTTGATTTTTTGGTATGGTTTGCTTCCAATACCGACTTTAATGTTTCCATGTTTTTTTGAATTTGTTTAGTAAAAATTTCTACTGCAAATGTATGTCGCCGGTTAGTGAACTATATCAGTGATTCAACTAAACTTCAACCGTAAAATTACCCAAATAAAAAAAGTAGATTCCCGATAGAGAATCTACTTTTGCTTTTATCTAAGGCTTTTGATCTATAAAGTCGTTAAAGGTTTAATCTGAATCTGCAAACCAGGAACACCGTAGTTTTAAGAAAGTTTTTGATTTCTACTTAATACACTTAATTTCTTCAATGATTCTTAATGATTAAAAATTTACAGTTAATTTGATTTTTTAGCTTTAATCATTGCTTCAAGAGCATCCCACATTTCCTGCGGAATATCTTCCAGCATATTAAATTCACCTGCACCCTGAAGCCATTCTCCACCATCGATGGTTACGACTTCACCGTTTACATAAGCCGAATAGTCTGATACCAGATACGCCGCAAGGTTAGCCAATTCCTGATGCTCTCCTACTCTTCTTAACGGAACTTTTTTTCTCATATCGAATTTTTCCTGCAGGTCTCCCGGAAGCAACCTGTCCCATGCCCCTTTTGTAGGAAATGGCCCCGGAGCAATTGCGTTAAAACGAATTCCATATTTTGCCCACTCAACCGCTAAAGACCTTGTCATCGCCAACACCCCTGCTTTCGCGCAGGCAGAAGGAACAACATACGCTGAACCTGTCCAGGAATAGGTGGTTACGATATTCAGAACCGTTCCGGGTGTTTTGGAATCAATCCAGTGTTTTCCGATAGAAAGGGTACAGTTTTTTGTGCCTTTTAAAACAATATCCAGGATGGAATCGAAGGCTGAATGTGTGAGTCTTTCTGTAGGAGAAATAAAATTCCCGGCTGCATTATTCAATAAGATATCAATTCTCCCGAACTCTTTTACAGCTGCTTCTTTCATTGCTTCCACCTCATCCCAGTTTCTGACATCGCATGCCACAGAGAGAACTTTTCCCCCGGTTTCGTCTTCGAGTTCTTTGGCTGTTGCCTGTAACTTTTCCAGGTTTCTGGAAGTGATCACGACTTTTGCACCTAGCTGTAGAAAGTATTTTGTCATTGCTTTTCCGAGACCGCTTCCGCCTCCTGTAACGATAGCTACTTTGTCTTTTAAGGCATCTTCCCGTAACATGGGCTGTGTATATAGGTTCATATTGTTTATTTTTCTTAAAAATAGTAAATATTGAAATGCGGGCCTTTAAAATGAATTAAGAAATAATGCGGTAAATAGTTATTTTGTTGTTACTGCAAAAGAATTGATCATGAAAAGGAATTCAAAAGGTTGCAAAATGGAGAGAATGATTTCTCCATTGTTGAATGAAAATTATAGATAAATTAATTCCTGTAATAGTTATTTACCGCAAAAGAGGCAAAAGAATTGATCGCGGAAAGGAATCCAAAAGGTTACAAAAAGTCAGAGCAAAGATTGTTGTTTATTTTCTGAATAGTAAAAAAAATGTTTGAGTTCAAGGTATTGCTTTTAAGACCTCTATCTTAGCCCGGATAGAAGCTTTGTTTGAGCTCATTTTCTTTATTTTCGGTGTGGCGGCTCCGCCGCCACACCGAAAATAAGAAAATAGCGAGTGCGGAAAGCCGGAAAAAGCTTCAAATAAAAAAATAAACGTTGCTTTCGATGTAATCAAATTGCTCCTTAAAAATAAAAATGTAATTCGACGAAGTCAAAAAGCTCCCAATAAAAACAGCCCGACCAATAATGATCAGGCTGTTTTTTTTATATTGAACAAGATTAAATTAATACCAATTAAGATGCAACAACTGTGCCTTTAAAAGAAAGTGTTTTCGGAGTTTTGCTGTCGCTGGTGGTAACATTGACCGTTTTCATAAAAGGACCTGCACTTGCAGCATTATAACTCGCTTCTACAAATCCTTTTTTTCCCGGAAGAATAGGAGTTTTGGTATAGTCTGCTGTTGTACATCCGCAAGACGGCGCCACATTTTCAATAACAATAGGTTTTTTGGATGTGTTGGTGAATTCAAAACGGATTATTTTAGGTTTTCCCTGAGGGATATTCCCTACATCAATAGATTCTGATTTCCATTTGATGGCATCTGCAAGTACTTTTACAACCGGAACACCTTCAGCCGGGAAGATTCCTGCATAAAACGGAGCGCATGCCAAAACGGCTAAAAGCGCTGTAATTTTTAATTTTTTCATGATATAAAATTTTATTATTGTTACAAGAAATGTATTATGTTTTTGATATAGCAAATGTAAAGGTGATAACAAGTTCTGCGTGTTAACCGTTTTCAAACATTTGTTAATGAGTTGTTAATACGAAAAGATAAATAAATATTTTTGGATAATATTGTTTGATAAAATGGAAATAAAGAAACTCAATATTATCATCACCCTCGGATTTGTGGCAATCATCGGGATTTTAATTGCCCAGCTGATGTGGACGCGGCAGGCTTATAATCTCGAAAATAAAAAATTTAATCAGACCGTAAATATTGCCCTGCTGGAAGTAGTAGAGAAATTATCCGGCGGAAAAACTTCCTTCAGTGAAAGCCCGGTACAAAATATTTCCAATGATTACTATGTGGTAAACATTAATAATGAATTTCATCCAGAATTACTGGAATATTATCTTAAAACAGAATTTAACCATTTCCAGATCAATACCGATTATGTCTATGCGCTGTACAACTGTCAAAGCGATCAGATGCTTTACGGAAAATTCGTCTCGAAGCACCAGGAAAGTCCGAATGAGAAGTTTATCAAATTTCCCAAACACAAAAATCTCGTTTATTACTTTTCCATCCGTTTTCCCGATAAGACCACATACCTTATCAGCTCATTGCGCTTTTGGTATGTGCTCACGTTTGCATTAATCATTATTCTTCTGGTATATGTATACTCAATTTATACCATTATCCAGCAGAAAAAATTTGCAGAACTTCAACGGGATTTTATAAATAATATGACTCATGAATTCAAAACACCGCTCTCTTCCATATTACTGGCTTCGGAAGCTTTAACCAAACAGGATATTGTAAAAGATAACTCAAAATTGCAAACTTATACTTCCATTATAACCGATCAAAGCCATAAACTGAACCGACATATTGAAAAAATACTGAATATTGCTAAAAATGACGCATCAGGACTGTCTTTAAAGCCTCAAAAGATTGTTTTACTTCCTATTATTCAGGAAATCGTTAATAATATAAAACAAAAAAACGAAAATCTTTCCGTGGAAATAGATATTGAGAGCAATATATCCATCATCGCTGATGAGTTTCACTTTTGCAATATCGTTTATAACATTTTAGATAACTCCATAAAATACTGCGATACCCAACCCATCATTTTTATTTCTTCATTAAAAGACTCAAAAGCATTATATTTAAAGTTTAAAGATAACGGAATAGGAATTCCTGCTAAAAACATTCCTCATATTTTTGATAAATTTTACAGAGTGAATACCCAGAAAAGTGATGAAGTGAATGGTTTCGGGTTAGGTTTATTTTATGTAAAGAAAATTGTCCAGCAGCATAACTGGAAAATTTCGGTTGAAAATAACGCCGACAAAGGAATCACTATTACCCTTACTCTGCCCTTTTAATATTTGAACGAGATGGAAAAATCTAAAATTTTGTATGCCGAAGATGACGAAACGATTGCCTTCCTGATTCAGGACAGCCTGGAAAACCATTATGATATTTCATGTTATCGCGACGGGAAATCAGCACTTGAGGCATTTAGTAAAGAAAATTTTGACATTTGCCTTCTTGATATTATGATGCCTGAACTCAACGGCTTTGAACTGGCAGAACGAATCCGTGAAAAAAATACCGAAATCCCGATTATTTTTATCTCTGCAAAAGCATTGAAAGAAGACCGGATTAAAGGATTAAAAATCGGGGCTGATGATTATCTCGTAAAACCTTTTAGCATTGAGGAATTGATTCTGAAGATCGAAGTTTTCCTAAGAAGATCCAAGAAAACCAACACTGTTCCATCCAAATTTAAAGTAGGGAAATATACTTTTGATCCTAAAAATTATACGCTGCAGAATGCAGAAAACATCATCACTCTTACGCAAAGAGAATCTGATCTGCTTTTCTATTTTATCCGCAATAAAAATACCGTTCTGAAAAGACAGGACATCCTGAAAGCCATCTGGGGCGAAGATGATTATTTCATGGGGCGAAGCCTTGATGTATTTATTTCGAGACTACGAAAAGTATTGGCGGCAGAAGAAAATATTGTCATAGAAAATCTGCATGGCATCGGCTTCCGTTTTTCTGAGAAATAATTTTTTTTGTCTAAACTTTTATTTAACCAAGTATTCTTCGATTTTGTCTAAATTTATTTTTCATTAAAAATATTCATTCATGAGAAGGTACGGAACTATTGTTTTTCTATTTCTTTTGTTTTTTAGTTTACATTTTAAATCTCAAAAAACCGAAAAACTTTATCAATATGTTAATCCCCTGATCGGTACAGAAAAAATGGGTCATACTTATCCCGGAGCCACCGCTCCTTTTGGAGCTGTTCAGCTTAGTCCGGAAACCGACACCATTGCTTATGAGCTTAACGGAAAATATAATGGCGAAGTTTATAAATACTGCGCCGGTTATCGTTACGAAGACAAAACCATTGTAGGCTTCAGTTCGACCCATTTTAGCGGAACGGGGCATTCTGACCTCGGTGATTTCCTTATAATGCCTACGATTGGAAAATTACAGCTGAATTCCGGAACAGCAGACCATCCTGAAAACGGCTACAGAAGCAGTTTTTCGCATACCAACGAAAAAGCAGAAGCCGGATATTATCAAGTAAAGCTGGATGATCACGACATTCTGGCGGAATTAACCTCAACAACAAGAGTTGGTGTTCACCGCTACACATTCCCGAAGTCGGATCAGGCGCATATTATTTTCGATCTGATGGCCGGAATCTATAATTACGACGGCAAAAATATCTGGACCTATGTTCGTGTGGAAAACGGAAATACAGTAACCGGCTACCGACAGACCAATGGCTGGGCTAGAACAAGAACCGTGTATTTTGCAATGAAATTTTCAAAGCCTTTCAAATCTTACGGGCAGAAGAATTATGATGGAAAGCTGGTTTATAATGGATTCTGGAGAAAATTCGATCAGACGAAAAATTTTCCCGAGATCGCAGGAAAAAACCTGAAAATGTACTTCGATTTTGATACCGAGGAAAATGAAGCCATTGAAATTAAATTAGCTATCTCACCGGTAAGTCAGGCCAATGCGCTGGAAAATCTGGAAAAAGAAGCCGGAAAATTGTCTTTTGATCAGGTAAAAGCACAAACGCAGGAAATCTGGAATAACGAACTTAATAAAATTGTCATTAAAGGCTCCGATACGGAAAAGACGAACTTTTATACAGCAATGTATCACACGTTTATCAATCCGACCACGTATATGGACGCAAATGGCGAATACAAAGGATTGGATCAAAACATTCACCGGGCAGAAAATTTCACCAATTATACTACTTTTTCACTCTGGGATACCTATCGTGCGCTACATCCCTTTTTTAATATTATTCAGCCGAAAAGAAACGGCGATATGGTGAAATCGATGATAGCACATTACGATCAGTTTTCTATGAAAATGCTGCCAATCTGGTCACATTACGCGAATGACAACTGGTGTATGAGCGGTTACCACAGCGTAAGTGTGGTTGCAGACGCCATTATTAAAGGAAATTACGATGGTGATGCAAAAGCAGCTTTACGAGCCTGTGTGGCTACGGCTAACAAAAAAGATTACGAAGGCATTGGGCAATATATCGACTGGGGCTATATTCCTTCTGAAAAAAACGGAACTTCAGTTTCCAACACGCTGGAATATGCTTATGATGACTGGGCTATTGCGCAATTGGCGAAACATTTAGGCGAAACAGAAATTTACACCCAGTTCATCAAACGTTCTGAAAACTGGAAAAATAATTTTGATAAAAGTACTGGATTTATGCGTCCTCGCCTCGCAGACGGCAGCTTTAAAAAAGATTTCAATCCGCTGAGTACGCACGGACAGGGCTTTATTGAAGGAAATTCGTGGAATTATACTTTCTTCGTACCTCACAATCCGGATGAATTAATTCAGCTTATGGGCGGAAAGAAAAAATTTGCTTCCAAGGTGGATGAATTGTTCACCATGCATTTGCCTGACGAGTTTTTTGCAGATACAGAGGACATTACAAGAGAAGGCATTATCGGAGGCTATGTTCACGGAAACGAACCGGCACATCATGTTGCTTATCTTTACAATTGGGCAGGACAGCCCTGGAAAACGCAGGCGCAGATCAGAAGAATTCTTGAAATGCAATATAAAGCAACTCCAGATGGATTAGGCGGAAACGACGATGCGGGACAAATGAGCGCGTGGTATATTTTGAGCTCACTAGGCTTTTATCCGGTTGCTCCGGGTTCTGAAGAGTATGCCATCGGAAGTCCTGCAATTGATCATGCTGTTTTGAATTTAGAAAACGGAAAAATTTTTGAAATCGAAGCGATTCATCAAAGTCCGAAAAATGTGTATGTTGAAAAAATCCTGTTGAATGGAAAAGAAATTAAAAACTTTAGCCTGAAACATTCTGATATTATGAATGGTGGAAAATTGAGTTTTTTTATGAGTGCAAAAGCAAAGAAATAATTTTTTATTAATGCAAATGGCACCATTATTTATCACGAATTGCCCCTAATAAAATTTAATCTGTAATTTGCATACGACAATCTTCATTTTGCATACATCGGGTTTTTAATTTCTTTTCAATTTTGTATCAATAAAAATCAACAATATGAAATTAAAACAGGTACAATTAGGAAACCAGGGACTTATTATCCCGAATATTGGGCTAGGATGCATGGGAATGACAGGATTTGGGGATGCCCACATGTACGGACCGGCAGATGAACAGGAGGCCATTGCAACCATTCACCGTTCTTTGGAACTGGGCGGAAATTTTCTGGACACGGCAGATCTTTACGGCCCTTTTAAAAACGAGCAGCTTATCGCAAAAGCTATTGAGGGTAATCGTGACCAGTTCATCATCGCTACCAAATTCGGTTGGGAAATTAATGACAATAACGAATTGACCTGGAAAATCAATGGAAGCAAAAACTATGTAAAAAAATCTATTGAACGTTCGCTCAAAAATCTGAAAACCGACTACATCGACCTTTATTATATGCACCGTCTCGATAAAAATGTTCCGGTGGAAGAAACAGTAGGAGCGATGAGCGATCTGGTAAAAGAAGGTAAAATCGGTTACATCGGTCTGTCTGAAGTTTCTTCTGAAACGGTAAGAAAAGCACATGCTGTTCATTCGATCTCTGCAGTTCAAAGTGAATATTCCTTGTTTGAAAGAACCGTTGAAGAAAAGGGCGTGATTAAAACGCTGAATGAACTGGGAATCGGTTTTGTAGCCTATTCACCACTCGGAAGAGGATTTTTATCCGGAAACATCAAGACCATTGATGATTTGCCTGAAAATGATTTCCGAAGAGGAATCCCACGTTTCCAGGAACAGCATTTTCATAAAAATATCGAACTGGTGGAAGCCATTGAAAAGATGGCGAAAGAAAAAGGAATTACTTCTTCTCAACTGGCCCTTGCGTGGATCATTAGCAAAGGAATTATTCCGATTCCGGGAACAAAACGCAGAAAATATCTGGAACAGAATATTGAAGCGGCAAATATTGAGCTGAGTGACTCTGAAATTCAGCAATTGGAGAGTATTGTCCCGCTGGGAACGGATACGGGAGCGACGTATGATGAATTCGGGATGGGATTGTTGGATTATTGATATTTCGTTTCTAAGCGTTAAATCTTACATTAATAATTCAAAGAAGCCGTCTCATTTCACGAGTCGGCTTCATTTTTTGATATTATTGTTATTCAAATTATTTTGGAAATTTTCTTTGCGATCATTGAAAATGGC
>NZ_FQVO01000021.1 GCF_900129385.1 Chryseobacterium takakiae
AACATTTTCTTGAACGCATCGATATCCTGAATAATCCCGAAAACCCTGTTGCAGACTTCACCTTCAAATTCAGGAAGTCCTTTTACCCTTACCCAAATTGTAACACCGTCATTACGGACAAGCTGTAATTCTTCATCGAAAGGAATACCTTCTGTAACCGCTCTGTTAAAGAGGAACTTCATTCTTTCCCGGCTGTCTTCTTTATAGAATCCTATGGCATTGTCGAAATCAGGCTGAAAATTATTTTTAATTCTATGAATTTCTTTTGTACTCTGGGACCAGAAAACATTTCCTGTTTTCATGTTGACTTCCCAGCCTCCCACCTGGGCAACGGAGCTTGTCTGCTCCAGCATTTTTTTAGTATAAATAAGGTCTTTCTCAAGCGTCATTCTTTCGGTAACATTAAGAGCAGTACTTACTACATAAGGTTTTCCTTCCTTATCAACCTCCACCATATTATGGTACATCCAAATCAATTCTTCGCCTTCTTTGGTTTTGAGAATCATGGTTCCGAAATCTTCGTTATTTTGCTTGATGCGGTCCAGATATTGTTTTAGTAAAAGCCAGTTTTGTTCCGGGACAAGATCTTTCAGATTAAGACTTGTAACCTCATCTGCAGAGTAATGTAATGTCTCTCTTCCTTTTTCATTTACGGCCAGAATATTTCCTTCCATATCATGCATGCTCATCAAACCGATGGCATTTTCAAAGAAACTCCTGAAACGTCGTTCTGAACTTTCCAGCTGGCGTCTTTCTTCGATCTGCTGGGTAATATTAATTCCGAAACAGAATATTTCGGAGTATTTCTGATTTTGTGTAAGATACCATTCTACAATTACCAAAGTGCCGTCTTCAACTTTCGTAGAAGTGGTAAAAGTCGCTTCTTTCATGCTGCCGGGAAATTTTTCAAGCTCCGGCAAAGTTTTTTTATCCTGTTCTAAAAGCGTTAAAAAATTATGCTCTATTGCTTTATCTTTAGTGACCGAAAAAACTTTTTCAAAAGAAGGGTTAACATCTTTCAGCATAAATTTATTATCCAGCACACAGATAAGATTATTTGAAATATTAAACGTCTGCTGGAAATATTCTGCATTGATGATCTCTCTGTTGCTCACTAAAAGCTTAGTCACAACTTCACCAAGCTTTTTGAGCGCGGAGATTTGATTCTCTGAAATGGTTCTTGGTTGAAAATCGATTACACAGATGGTTCCCAAAGCAAATCCTTCGCTATCAATAAGCGGAATACCTGCATAAAAGCGGATTCCTCCTTCCAGAATGATAGGATTATCGGAGGATCTTTTATCCAACAGGGTATCATTAATAACCACAACTTCCGAGCTTGCTATGGAATACTGGCATAATGTATCCTTGCGGTCTACAGAGTCTATAGCAAGTCCTATACAGCTTTGAATCCTCTGTGTATCTGCTTCCATAATTGATATCAGCGATGCCGGACATCCTGTAATAAGACATGCCGTTTCTGCAAAAACATCCAACTCGGGATCTTTACCCAGATTGATCAGATCAAGAAGCTCCAGTTTTTTTATTCTCCCAGCTTCATTATCGGGAAAAGGGTAATTATTCATATTGTTAACTAATTTCTTTCATAATGTTAAATATAATTAGAAAATTGCTAAAAAAATAGTTTTTTTATAAGTTTTAGTATTATATCACATTTAAGAGATTAGCATTTTCGGGTTTAAAACTAATAAAAATTTACCTGAGTATCAAAAAAGTAAATTACATATAAGGCAATGTGGTATTTTTTCTCTCAAATTTGAATATAAAAAAGCTCCCCAAGTGAGGAGCTATAGAAATGACTGCAAAATGAAGTGATAAATATTTCAAAGATATTCGATACCTAAGAACATTTTTATGATTCTTGTCATAAAATATCTTTTTCACCTTTTACAACATTATGATATTGATCTGTTTTCATGATGTTTATCAAGCTCCAGCTTAAAACAGCCAAGTATAAATTCTGTATAATACAATTGTGCGTTTACCTGTTTTGTCCGGGAATGCAGATCAAGTTTTTCCGAAAGAATCACCTGTCCTTTATAAACGATCGCAAAATAGGCATACAGCTTTTGTTTTGATTCCGGAACCGGTGTGGCATAACCTGTAACCGCAATTGACCAGTCGCTTTTAAAAATCTTTGAAACATTGAGCGCCATAGTTTCGGCAATATTCGGGGATACACAGTCGCAAGCCAGCGCTTCAGATTCATCCACCTTCAAAAGATTGATTTTTTCATCAGGGGTATAAGCCGTAATACCTCCTTTATAAAATTTTGAAGCATCTTTCATCTGCGAAAAAGAAAACTGTAAAAACCCTGAAGTAACACTTTCTGCTACAGCAATGGTTTCATCTACTTCCAAAAGGTAGTTTCCGATATATTTAAACAGGTTTTGCAGTTCCATAATAAAATATATAAGAGATCTTACGGATAGTTCTTCCGAACTGATTCCGATTTTTGAATTTTTTAAAATCATTAATTCTGTCTATTTTGTAATTTTTAGGATCTGAAGTCTCCAGACTTTCTTTTGCAAAGCAATTAATTCATTAAAACCTGAGAATTTCACACAATTCTGTTCTTAGCGCTTTACCAGAAAGGTCTCAACCTTCATATGCAAAAGCGTTGCCAGTAAAAACAAACGTGGTATCTGAAATCCTTCTAAATATTTAATATAAAAAATTGCAGCGAGTAGATTTGCTCTTATAAAAAAGGATTAAATGAATTGGATCTAAGTTAGGAAATATGAGAGATAATTCTTATGATCCTGATCAACATGAAAATGCTTATAATTTATGAAATAAGAAGATATTAATTATCAATCATAAAATAAAACTAAAGTCTGTGTTTTGCAAACTCAAAAAAGATGGTAAAATAAGAATGTTTGTGTGATAAAAAAGTAATCTGAATTTTGTCTCTATCCTGTATAAAAGGCCAGACTGATAATGAATTAAATCATATATTTCTTCCGGATTCGTATAATTCTCGGGAACTTCATGGTTTTTAATTTTTTTAATTCCTCTCCTTTGCATCGTCTCAAATATAACAGATGCGAAAGAGTCCTTTGCAGACTGTTTTGTACTTTGCTGGGATATTCCGGCGGAATGAAGTCTGTATTTGTACAATACCTCATCAATATACGCCACTCTTCCTAATTCTAAAATTTTAAGATATAAATCCTGGTCAACCGCCCGCTTCAGATCAGGATTGATGCCCGGAGTTTTAAAGTAAACGTCTTTTCTGAATGTAAAAAAATGGGCAACCTGAATAGGACAATTAAAAAAATAAAGATCGTTACAAATTGGCTTGGTCCCGCCGTATATGTATTTTGGAGAAAGGTTCTCATCACACATCAGCATTTTAGAATATGCCGCAATGATATTATTATCTTCAAATTTTTCTACTGATTTTTCCAGTGCTTCAGGAAGTAAGGCATCATCCGGATCTAGATACCCGCAAATATCGCCGGCTGCATATTCCATGCATACTCCTTTGGTAAAACCACAGCCTTTATTTTCAGAATTTTTATACAATCTGAATCTTGTATCATTCTGTATAAAAGATTCTATAATCTCTAATGAGTTGTCGGTAGAAGCATCATCTACAATAATGGCCTCCCAGTTCGTATAGGTTTGGTGTATCAATGACAGATAGCAATCTTCAAAGAACTTTCCGTTATTATAGTGTGCAATCAGCACTGAAATTTTTTTCATCATTAAGGTTTATGAATTAAATTTAGTAAAAAAGATTATAAAATCGAATTTTTTTTTGATATTTTATGAATTAATATTAAACAATAGTAACATTATTCCAAAATATCCTTAATGATCAAAATTTTACTTTTTAGGATTTGATAAAAAAACACAATAAAACATATAGTACAATTAAATACTATTTTACTGTTATAAATAAATTTTATTACTAAATTTACTCATAAATAAATGAGTCATGCAAGAACAAACAAAAATTACAAAGGAAAAAATATTCGAATTATATGGTGATTATATTTTAAACTCCGGTGCAAAACCTAAAAACGTATATCTCTTTGCAAAAGAAAATCAATTTGAAGAAATAGAATTCTATCATTATTTTTCAGGATTTGAGCAGATAGAAAGAGAAATACTCAATCACCTTTTCATCAAATCCCTGGAACTCTCCCATCAAGTTAATTCTTCTGAAGAAACTACTACCAAAGAAAAACTGCTGAATGTCTATTATATTTTCTTTGAAAACCTTACCATGAACAGGTCCCTGGTGTTATCAATTTTAGGAACTCATACAATACAAAATATCAAAATCCTCCGGAATCTTCGCGAAACGCACAGGCAGTTCATTAATACTTTAGATTTTAAAGAATGGGAAATATTTGAGAAAGCGAAGCAGGATATCAGGACATTCAATGAAAAATCAAGACAGGAAGCACTTTGGCTGCATCTGGTTTCTGCCCTTAATTTCTGGAAAAAAGACACTTCGCCTGATTTTGAGAAAACTGATATTTTCATCGAAAAAACTATTGATACCGGTTTTGAATTCATTGAAAACGAACCTTTAAGGAAAGTATTGGATCTTGGAAAATTTCTTTGGAAGGAAAAGTTTAAGACGAGCTAAACCAGGCTATTTTAAGTTGAATTTATGGAAGGATATTTTAAAGACAAACAGATTGTCCGACAACTTGAAAAAAGTAAAGGTGGTTATTTTTTTCTGATCATAAATTCAGAAACAGTGGAACAATTGACACGCAAAAAGCAAACAAGGCTTATTTGCAGATTAGATGGTAAAATTTCATTTCAATGTGGTCTGAATCATTATGGAGACGGCAATTTCTTCATCATTATTTCTTCCAAAAACATGAAAGCGATCAACAAAAATGATGGAGACCTGATCTATTTTGAAATCTCCGAAGACCCCAATCCGCTCGGCGCCGAAATTCCTGAAACAGTTCAAATTCTGCTTGAACAGGATGCAGTGCTGAAAGAAAAATTCGATCTTTTAACGGATGGAAAGAAAAGAAGCATTCTCTTCCAGGTAAATAAAATAAAAGACATTGACAAACAGGTTATCAAAACTATTGGTCTGATTAACAATCCTAATATGGGAAGGCCGAAGAAATTGTAGAGACACATTTTTACAACAGCTCACTCAGATCAGGCTGCGAAACGAAAGAAGTAAAGAAGAATAATGCGCTCCGCAGGAGTGGAATCTGTGTAGAAATTAGGAATAATCGTATTGAAGAGAATTCCTACGGAGTTCAATTTTAAATGAAAAAGATTAAATGAAAAGATTGCACTCCTACGGAGTGCTGAAAAAGAAATATAACAGCTACACAGATAAAGCTCCCAAAGGAAGCTATTTCATCAAGTATACGATAAACAAAATTTAAAAATGAAAACACTCAATAAAATTCCTACAGGAAAAATTGAAAGGACGGGCAGCCTGCTCAAGGCAGGAGCAAAAGTTGGGGTCAACTACCTGAAATATTACGGAAATAAGATCACGAAAGATGAAGATGAAGCCCGCAAGATTCTCAATGAAGATAACGCTTCAGATATTTATGATTCATTAAAAGAACTGAAAGGCTCCGCTCTGAAGGTTGCTCAAATGCTGAGCATGGAAAAAAACATACTTCCGGCAGAATATGTGGAAAAATTTTCGCTTTCACAGTTTTCCGTTCCGCCTTTGTCGGGTGCTTTGGTGAAGAAAACATTCAGAAAATATTTCGGAAAAAATCCGGAAGATATTTTTGATGAATTTTCCGCTGAGTCTGTTAATGCTGCGAGTATCGGACAGGTTCACACTGCGAAAAAAGATGGTCAAAAAATGGCGGTTAAAATCCAGTATCCAGGTGTAAGAGAAAGCATTTCCAGCGATCTGAAAATGGTAAAACCGATTGCAATGAAGATGTTCAACATCAAAAAAGAAGGTTCGGAATCATATTTTCAGGAGGTGGAAGACAAATTGTTTGAGGAAACCGATTACAATCTGGAACTGAAACGCAGCCGACATTTTGCAGAAGAATGCAGCCATCTTCCGAATATTAAATTTCCTCATTATTATGAGCAATACTCATGTGAAAAAATCATTACGATGGACTGGATGCCGGGAATTCACTTTTCAGAATTTACCAAAAAACAGAATAATGAGGAAGATTTAAACAAAATAGGACAGACGCTTTGGGATTTTTATATGTATCAGATGCATATCCTGAAAAAAGTTCATGCAGATCCGCATCCCGGAAACTTTCTCATTTCGGAAGATAAAGAATTGCTGGTTATTGACTTTGGCTGCATTAAAGAAATTCCGGAAGACTTTTACATTCCGTATTTTGAATTGGCGAAAGAAGAAAATTTAAAAAATCCTGAAGTTTTCCGTGAGAAATTATTTACATTGGAAATTCTTCGTGAAGAAGATTCGCAACAGGAACAAGAGTTTTTTTCAAAATTATTCTACGAATTGCTGGAGCTTTTTACCAGACCTTTCAATCAGGAGAAATTCAACTTTGCTGATGAGACTTTCTTTCAGGAAATTGCCGAACTCGGACAAAAATATGCCAAGATAAGCAATATAAAAGGAATGAATACCAACCGTGGTTCCAGACATTTTATTTACCTGAACCGAACGTTTTTTGGATTATACAATATGCTGCACGATCTGAAAGCAAAAGATGTGGCCATTAACAATTTTAAAAATTATTGTGATTGATTTTTCATAAACTACAAAAGGCTTCGACAAGCTCAGCCTGACATTGAAAAAACTTACGGTTAGTATTAGAGATGTCACCCTGAGCTTGTCGAAGGGTCTTTAGAATAATGAAAATCTAATTCAAAAATAAAAATTAAAATATGCCTTCAGGATTACCTTTCAAAATCTGTGAAGTCTGCGGACTGCCCTTCAACTGGCGAAAAAAGTGGAAGAAAAACTGGGATGAAGTAAAATATTGCAGCGAAAGATGCCGAAAAAACAAAAAATCAACATTCTCTGGTTCACCAAAGATCTGAGAACGAGAGATTCAGAATCCTTATACAAAGCGATGCGGGAAGATTTGCCTTTTCTCGCCGTTTACGTTTTTGATGCTGACTTTTTTCAACAACCACAATTCGGATTTAAGAAAATCGGAAAATACCGCTTAAAATTTTTATTGGAAAGTGTTGAAGATTTAAAACAAAATTTAACCGAAAAAAATATTCCATTTTTAATAAAGTATGGTAAAACGGAAGCGATTTTCAAAGAAATTTCAGAGAGGTTTGAAGTGGTAAAAATTTTCTGCCAGGAAGAATGGACAAGAGAGGAGAAAGATATCCAAACAAAAATCCTTCAGATGATTCCAGATGCAGTTTGGGAGAAACCGTATTCCCAGTTCCTTGTGCATCCGCTTTTTGTTTTCAAAACATTGGTTAAAATTCCGATGCTTTTCACAACCTTCAGGCAAAAGATTGAAAAAAACCTGTTGATCCGCCCTGAGTTTGAATCTGAAAATCTGATGTATGATAAAGAATATATCATTAGCGAAAGTGATGAAATTTCACTTGAGTCTTTAGGTTTTGAAGATTTTGAACCAGATAAAAGAAGCGCATTTCCTTTTTCCGGAGGTGAAGATACAGGTTTAAAAAGGTTACATTATTATTTCCGGGAAACGAAGAGTCTGAGCAAATATAAAGAAACGAGAAACGGTTTGTCAGGAACAGATTACAGTTCCAAGTTTTCGCCGTGGCTTTCAGACGGAAGCCTTTCGGCTGTGACGATTTATCACGAAATTAAAAAATATGAAAAAAAATTCGGGGCTAATGATTCCACATACTGGTTGATTTTTGAACTGCTCTGGCGGGATTTTTTCAGATACATTTCCTTACAATACAAAGACCTGATTTTCCGGAAAAGTGGAATTAATCAACAAAAATATTGTACTGAAAACAATGAAGATCTGATTCAAAAATGGAAAGACGGAGAAACCGATTCCGATTTTGTGAATGCCAATATGCTGGAATTAAAAAATACCGGCTGGATGAGCAACAGGGGTCGTCAAAATGCAGCTTCCTATTTCTGCAAAATCCTGAAACAGGACTGGAGAATCGGGGCCGCCTATTTTGAAGAAATGCTGATTGATTATGACGTACACAGTAATTACGGAAACTGGATGTATCTTGCCGGAGTCGGGAATGATAATCGTAACCGGACTTTTAATCCTGAAAAACAGGCAGAAATATATGATCCCAACGAAGAATTCAGAAAATTATGGCTAAAAGAGTAAAACATACCGCCCAACTGGTTTTTCCTCATCAGATTTTTAAAGAGCCGGATTATCTTGATAAAGACCAGCCTGTATTTCTGGTGGAAGAATTTCTGTTTTTTAAACAATATCCATTTCATAAACAGAAGATTGCCTTTCATAGAGCCACCATGAAATTTTATGAAAAAGAGCTTAAACAATCTGGTCTTGAGGTGGAATATATTGAGAGTTCTTCAACATTTTCAGATATCAGGAATTTGATTCCTAAATTTGAAAAAGAAGGATATACCACCATAAGAACTACGGACGTCTGTGACTACTGGCTGGAAAAAAGACTTCGAAAAACAAAACTGCAAATTGAAATTTTGGACAGTCCTCTTTTTATCAACACGAAAGAAGACCTTAAAGAATATTTTAACGATAAAAAATCCTATCACCAAACCGATTTTTACAAACAGCAGAGAATCACCCGAAATATCCTGATGAAAGCAGGAAAACCGCTGGGCGGAAAATGGACCTACGATACCGAAAACCGTAAGAAATATCCGAAAAACAAACAGGCCCCAGCAATTCATTTCCCGAAAAACAATAATTTTTACGAAGAAGCGAAACAATATACCGAAAAGTATTTCGCCAAAAATTACGGAACGCTTACAGAAGAACAACTCTACCCTGCCACTTTTAAAGAGGCTGAAAAATGGCTGGAACAATTTCTGGAAATGCGTTTTCATGAATTCGGGGTTTACGAAGACAGCATCGTGGAAAAAGAGCATTTTCTCCATCACAGCATCCTTTCTCCTTTGATGAATGCAGGATTGCTGACTGCTGAACATGTTCTTGAAAAAGCGATTTCATTTGCTAAAGAAAATGATGTTCCGGTAAATTCACTGGAAGGTTTTGTACGGCAGATCTTGGGCTGGCGGGAATTTGTTCGGGGCGTTTATCTTTATCAGGGAACATACCAGAGAAATAGAAATTACTGGAAACACCATAAAAAACTGCCGGAATCTTTTTATACCGGTAAAACGGGAATCCGCCCGATCGACAGTTCAATTCAGAAAATCCTGAAAACCGGCTATGCCCATCATATCGAACGGCTGATGATTTTTGCCAATTTTATGAATCTCTGCCAGTTCAATCCAGATACAGTCTACCAATGGTTTATGGAGATGTTCATTGATTCCTACGATTGGGTGATGGTTCCTAACGTGTATGGAATGAGCAGCTTTTCAGACGGCGGGAAAATGAGCACGAAACCGTATATCAGCGGAAGCAATTATATCAAAAAAATGAGCGATTATCCCGACGGGGAATGGACGGAGCAATGGGATGCGCTGTTCTGGAATTTTATTAATGATCATAAAGATTTCTTTGCTAAAAACCCTCGATTGGGAATGATGCTGAGAACACTTGAGAAAATGCCGGAAGAAAAACGAAAACAGCATTTCAAAACGGCAAGGGAGTTTATTGCGAATTTGAAATGATCTTCCACAAAACCAACAAAAGAATTGATTGAAATAAAGTTTTCAAAAGTATGCAAAAAAGCTCTGTAAATAGTGGCTTTCCTCCGTCAGGCTCAGGATAAACTAGGCTCAGCCTGACAAAGCAAAGTAAAAGTTAATATTAGAGATGTCATCCTGAGCTTTTCGAAGGATGTTACAATAAAACCTATAAATATGAATAAAAACCTCAACCTAAAGGAAATCGACAGAATCATTGAAATGGCTTGGGAAGACCGAACGCCTTTTGAAGCCATACAGTTCCAGTTTGGAGTGAACGAATCGGAAGTGATTGCACTGATGCGTTCGGAACTGAAAGAATCAAGTTTTAAACTTTGGCGGAAAAGGGTTAATTCCGGGATAAGTCAGAAACATCTGAAAAAAAGAAACGAAGAAATCAGCCGCTTTAAATGCAACAGGCAAAGAGTGATCAGCAATAATAAAATTTCAAAAAGATGATCGGTTAAAATTGATTTATTCCTGTTGTTTAAGAGGATAATGAAGAAATATAGAACAACCTATAAAAAAACCAAAGCAAAAAGTTCTGCTTTGGCTTAATTAATCATGGACTTTAAAGGTAATACTAACCCATTACCATTCCATCTATTCATATTTAGAGAAGTCGACAGCAAATATACACCTGTTGACCTGGCTTCCATTTTGAGCTCCGGCATTCGGTTCATATTCCGTAAGGCTCCAGAGGTAACCGTATTGAGATTCGTAGTAGAGTGATTCTGCCCCGTAAGGCCATCTGTAGCGTACCGTATCATCGGCTCCGTCTGTATAACGTGCCAATCTTGCATTTGATCCGTAAGAATTGCTTGGAGAGCCTGTACATGAGAGCCATGTTCTGTTGCCTTTCCGGAATACGCCCTGTATTCCATGCGCATGATTATCTGCAAAAAGACTATTCTTTGGAGCAACCTCCGAAATTCCTGTATTCTGAAGTATTCCGCTTGTATTAATGGGGAAACCAAATACCTTTGGAACAATAGAAGCATCGGCACTACCTGCATAATATTGCCCGGTCCACAACTCAGTTCCTTCATCATTGACCTGTACCGTGGAAAACGGATTGGCATTATTGATCTTCTGATACCCGATCTGAGGTAATATATACCGATAATTAAAGGCGAATAGATTGCCATTGGCATCCTTACCGCACTTATTATTGGTGGTATCGCCGGTGCTCACTTCAATTATTTTATTCAAATCAAACACACGAACCCCTAAATTGGTACTGCTGAGATATATTTTACCTTTAAAATAAGCAATTCCGCCCGCATGCACATTCAGAGGCGCATAAGATCCATATTGTGAATAAGCTGTTGTACTGGCAGGAATATCAGGCTGTACCAACAGGATATGACGGTATGTAAGATACGTGCTTGAACTTGGACTGATGTCTATCAGGGTAATACGGGATCCTTTAAATTCGGCATCATCTTTTGCATACCAGCTTACCAGCAGATAACGCACGCCATCTTTGGTAAATCCTGCAATTCCCTGCGGTCTCCAGATTGATGTTGTTTCATCATCGGTATTCCAACGGATTCCCCTTACCCTGTTTTCTTCCGGAATATTGAATCCGTAAACCTCGGTGTAGGCACTTCCGCCTATAGCCTGCCGGTTTTTGTCGACCTGAGAAGGATTTAAAAAACTAAAACCGGAGCTGATATAAGCACTTGTATCAACATAGGCATTGACAGTAGCATCCGTAACAGCTTTATTAGCATGGGTTTGTGATGAAAGCTCTTCTTCCGCTGAAGCTGAAGTCAATTCATTATTCTGGCATCCGACACCTGTAAGGACGAGTAAAAGCATCCAGCCGAGGAGTTGTTTCTGAAACATAAGCAATTTAAATTTTTAATTGTTATAAATTGTCTGCGAAAGTATCAGATTCCCTTTTAATTCAGGTCTCGTAATCGTTAATTATGTATTAACTTTATGGTTCCAGAACGGTTGTAAACCTTCAATCGTCAAAAAATTTAAAGACTTTTGTAGTAAATGCAGCTGTTTTATATCACGCCAAACCTCGCATTTTGCAAGGCTTTTTATTATTGTTTACGGATTACAAATCTGTGAGATCGGGTGCGAATAATAATTCTTCATGGTTTATCGTTTTGTAGTTTTAATTTTCCGTAAAAGCTTTGAACAGTTTAATCATATTTCTTAATACCGAAATTTCTTCCTGAGATAATTTTCCTTCAATTTTTTTTGTACCTGAAAGCGTATAAGTAATTTCGTTTTTGGAATGAATTATTTTGTTAACCATTTTATACATATTCTGATTGACGGGTCTTTGCGAGACGAATATTTGTCTAAGGTCATCATCGTAATGGAGTTCCGCAGGTAGCATATCATAGGAAAACTTTTCACCATCTACCCAGAAGACTGCTTTTTTGTAAGCAGGGTATTGTTCGTTAGGAAAATTATTGCACAAAATAAATATTGCAACAGAACCATTGACATATATATAAGAGGTCAGAATAAGATCAAAATCATTTTTGGGACGGATAATCAAAGATTTATCGGTTTCTTTACCATTCATCAGGATAAAACCCTCTTTAAGTGATGCGTCAATTTGTGTATATTTACGCACCGTAGCTTTCTGAATGTAATCATTTCTTCCGATTTGGGATTTAATGGTAATGAATGCCGTAAATAAAAGTGAAAACAATAGAACTTTGTTCATACAAATAATTTCCACTAAAGTATGAAAAAAGAGTTAGATTTTAGTTAGAGACTTTCTTTGGGTACACATCCGCGAGATCGGGTTTAGACTTTTACAGAATGAGACTGAATTAAAAGGTAATTCATCGCGTCCCATTCATCCGATGTGGTACGTGCTCCATTCGAATCAATACTTTCGTAGTCACCTGTTCCCCAATTGTATTCTACTCCTCTTCCATCCGGATCGACAAACACGATGGGATTGTTAACCGCATAGTTGTAGGGTGAATGCCTTCTGTACACTTCTGCCAACGGATCCACAACGCCCCATCTGCCGATATCAGGCATATAGAACCTGGCGCCGTAATCATTCATCCCGATCTCCTGCTGGAATTCCTTTCCGTTATATTCGTAATTGTAATTTACTCCGGAGGTATCTGCTGGATTTCCGTGTTTTAATCCAAAAGCGTAATAATCATTTATCAAATGGTTAGAGGCTGCCTCAAAAATGCAGCCCTTTTGTTTTATCCATTAGCACGAAAAACACTTTCGACTTGACGGGAATTAATTATCTATTTTTAATATATTCAATTCATTTATACACTCTATAAATTCTCTTTTCTTATCTTCTTTAAAATAAGGCAGTCCTTCAATACCATTTCTCATATCACTATACTTTATAAGTAAATTATAAGTTCTAATTCCTTTCCCTGCAAAGTAATAGTTTCTAGCATAAATAACTGATTTTGGTGTATATTGATCTATTGCCAAACATTTTTCAAAAGCATTAACTTTATCTTGGATAACCAATTCGTATCTAAAATACTCATCAACATAATTATTCCTAAAGTCTTCTACAGAAAGTTTTTTAGTATAGAAAATAATTCCATTCTTTTCTTTGAACCTGGTATAGGAAATACTGTCTTTGCGCAACTTATAAGGACTGGTAGTAACTTCACAAATATTTTTATCATCTGTAATAATAATTCCATTATAGAAGCCTTCTTCGTCATGAAAACCATCTTCTATATAAATATGAGAATATTTTTTATCTGGATTTATATTGCAGGATTCTTTTCCTAACAATCTATATTTTGAGATCGCGTTTTTCATACCTTGAAGTTGAATAGAATCTAATTCACCTAAAGAACTATAATTATTATTCAATAAATAATCATTTACCTGTCTTATGGACTTCTTTTGTTGAGAAAGACAGGAATAAAATAAAATTATATTTAACAATAAAATAACTTTTTTCATAAAATAATTTTAATTTTTTTATACACCTCTATTCTTAAATTTCTGTAAATGAAATACAGCTGCTGCGCCATAATAATTATATTTATTTTGCAATATATTATTATTTACTTTTAAAATACTAGCAGAACTTGGAATAGGAAAAATTTGAATTCCATATGCATCATAATATATACTACTTCAATCATTGTCTATTAACCTACTCGCTCTACCTGGATACGATTTCCCATCGCCATCTACAGTTATTCTAATTTCCCATCAACTTGATGCTGCGTTGCTCCAGTGTGACACTGTATTGTGTACCATCTTGATCATTGATATATATCCATTCACTATTTATATCAATATATTTAACAGGATTTCCAGCAACATAATTATATAGGATAAAGAGTTATAACTTTCACTAAATTATCCACAACGCCCAATCTTCCGATATCCGGCAAATAAAATCTTGTACCATAATCATACATCCCGATCTCCTACTGGAATTCCTTTCCGTTATACTCGTAATTGTAATTTACCCCGGAAGTATCTGCGGGATTTCCGTATTTTAATCCAAAAGCGTAATAGTCGTTTTTCTCGACAATTGCCGCCTGTGCACCTTCTCTTGTAAAGCTTACCCTGATGTTTAGAAAATGGTAATTGCACTGCCCCCAAAAAGTTAGACACTTTTTAGGGGCAGTGCAAAATTGCGAGGTTTTTTATTATCTGATCACGGACTGAAAGTCTGCGAAATCGGGATTGTCACTAATTCTGATACATGACTAAAAATTATCTACCATTTTTTGAAGACGCCTTTTCAGAGCAATAAACTGAAGATGAGGATGGAATCGGTTTTCCTTTTTCAGTATAAACATAATTCATTGATGATTTTGCACCTCTTTGTCCTAATTCATATGCTTTTAATATTGAATAATTACCATATTTACTTTTATATTTATCAAATAACGGACTATCTTCCTCAGCACTTAAAATGTTCGAAATATCCCAATATGCATTACCATAATTATTTTTTTCCGCCATTACGATAGCATAATATAAAAACTCTTTATACCTGCCATTAATCGCATACTGCTTACAAGCTCTATTATATGCCAAGGTATCACCTTTATATATTGCGTTATTTAGATTTTCTTTCAAAGCTTTATCATTAAAATCAAATTTATCATCTTTATATGGAACATATTCATTTGTTTGTTTCTCATTCAAAACATCTTTAAGTTCTATATTTTCTTTGGATGTATTTTTATTGCAATTGAATAATAAAAATAAAATTGTTAGAATAATTAAATTTTTCATTTGTTTTATTTAAAATTTGTATACTTTTTTAGATATTCTCTATAATAATAACCATGGAGGGCTTGTCCATTTTTATAAAAAACAATAAGTCCATTTCCATCTCCTGCGCCTTGCTGTCTAGTAATATTTTTAATACCTTTTACGTCTAAATCATATTCTACAAACCCTCTAAAACCTATAACTGTAAGATTAGGATGTGCTTTAGATATTTGTTTTGCCATAGATCCATTATTTCCAACATCGGAAGCTGAAAGACAAGCAAATAAAATTAAAGTAGGGTTCTTATATTTATCAATATTTGCCCAGTTCTTATTTTTTGCTAACATGGCTTTATCAAAATCTTTTGCACTAAAAAGTCTTTCATCTTCATTCCATAGCATATTTAAATTTCCATGTCCATATACTCTAAAAATACCATCTCCTTTGGTGTTTTTTAAAAAATCATGCATTTCTTTAAATTTTTTATCAAAGACTGATTTATCATTCTTTCCAAAAAAATTGACAGGCTCTTCATCACTAATATTATCAAACTGCGAAAAGTTTATTCCCTTAAAATATTCAGGTTCAGAGTCAGCAAGATACGCCATGATATCCCTGTAGGCTTGGGTCTCCCCAAAGGTAGCTGCACTTCCCCCACCACCTGAATCTTGATTTACTGCTCCAAGTGCATTGGTACGATAGGCCTTTACAGAATGAGACTGGCTTAAACGATAATTCATAGCATCCCATTCATCCAATGTGGTACGTGCTCCATTCGAATCAACACTTTCGTAGTCACCTGTTCCCCAATTGTATTCTACTCCTCTTCCATCCGGCTTCTTTATTATTACTCACGTATTACAAATCTGCGAGAGCGGATTTAAAATATTTCCTTCATAATCAATATATTTCCTTAAATCTGCATTGAAGTAGCAAAATCCTACATTGGTCCAGTTTCCTCCCAGCTGGTTCATGGTGTCCATCGCACTTCTTCCATCGGGATCTGTAAAACAGACATTTTCGAAATTAATTTTCTTTTATGATATATTCACCACAGACGTTTAGACAATTCCAATAATAGATTGTGGGTGTGCCTGCCTTTCGTATCAGATATCCTGCCATATAATAATCAACATCTCTAACGATAGAAACGTGATTATCGACACGTTCTTGTTCTAAAATAAACTTATATATTTTATTTTCACGAAGCAATTTTTGTTTTTTTATATTAATTTTACAATATCTTTCCTTCGCAAAAACACCGTCCATCTTTTCATTTCTAATATGGTAAATAATTATACTGTCTTTAAAATCAATTTTATAAAGTTCAGCTTTAATAATCTTAGAGTTTTGCGATATGTGGCTCTTTTGTACACTGCAACCTATGAATAATAAAAGTATTAGGATTATATATTGATATTTCATCTGTTAATATTTTATAGTTCCGAAATCTATTATAATTTTATTTGTATTTATATCTCTAAAAAACACAGTTTCACTAATAACCCTTCCTTGAGTATTTCTCTGGACAGATCCTCCTTGTATGTAATTTGATGGTAGGTCTTTATATCTTGGATCTATACGGACAGCTTCTGCGTGGGAATAATCATAAGCCAAATCCCTATCCTTACCAGGGAAATGCAATGCACCTATATAAGCTTCCAAAGCCGCATGTAAAAAGCTAACACCTTTTTCCGAATTTAAAAACTTATCAAATTCTTCAGTTATTTTCGGACTAACAATATTCGTAGCGGTTACTTTTCCATTATATACAAAACTTCCTTTAAATGCATCTCCAAGTGAAAATACATCTGTTTTTAGATTTGCATCATAATATCGAAATCCAAATACTATTTCTAATCTAACTTTAATAGCCGGATTTTTAATCGCTTCCAATAAAGTCTTAGCAGCTTCCGATAATTCAACTCCTTCAATTGCTGAACCACTAACTATTCCATCTATAAATGTTAAATTTAATTGTCCCTTCATTGACTCTTTTAATAAATCAAATGCGGCTTGTGCAAATGCTCCATAAATGCCTATTTCTGTAGGTGAACTTCCCCCACCACCTGAATTTTGATTTACTGCTCCAAGTGCATTGGTACGATAGGCCTTTACAGAATGAGACTGGCTTAAAAGGTAATTCATAGCGTCCCATTCATCCAATGTGGTACGTGCTCCATTCGAATCAATACTTTCGTAGTCACCTGTTCCCCAATTGTATTCTACTCCTCTTCCATCCGAATCGACAAACACGATAGGATTGTTAACCGCATAGTTGTAGGGTGAATGCCTTCTGTACACTTCCGCCAACGGATCCACAACACCCCATCTTCCGATATCAGGCATATAGAACCTCGCTCCGTAATCATTCATGCCGATCTCCTGCTGGAATTCCTTTCCGTTATACTCGTAATTGTAATTTAACCCGGAAGTATCTGCTGGATTTCCGTGTTTTAATCCAAAAGCGTAGTAATCATTTTTCTCAACGATTGCCGCCTGTGCGCCTTCTCTGGTAAAGCTTACCCGTACATTTCCCAAATGGTCAACGTAGTGGTAATATACTTATTTTGGAAAATTAAATTGTTTGAATAAGGTAAGATAATTTAAATAAAAAAAGGCTGTCTTTTAAACAGCCTTTACCTGATTGAATAACTACTTATTTTGATTTCGTAAATTTATAATATAAAAATAAAAACTAAAAATTATGCTTTTTATAGCAATTAATATTATCAGAGGAATATAAAATGAATCTCTGAAAATATTGATCTTCCAAAAATAGAAAATGAGAATAATAAAATTGGCGAATAGATAAGCCAACTTTACATTTCTATCAAATATATTAATCTTTTTAAGAGTGAAATAGATATATACAAAACTTAAAGTTATGGTACTTATAATTGATACAATTTGAAAAAACTGCTCATAAGGACTTAATAAATCATTTCCTTTCCTCAAATTGTTTGAGTTTGTAGTAAATACTATAAATATTAGTTCAGTAAATGCTATAAGTTTCTGTTTACTTAACATATATAGGCTTATTTATTTTGGTTTTAGATTCTAACAGGTATAGTATGGTGTCCTTCAAAATTGTGTTAAGTACCTATTATAAAAAATTGAATCATAAAATAGGCTGAATTTCAACAGTCTGCGTTTATTGCTCACTGATTAAAACCCACAGGTTTATTAAAGTAGTTTATTTAAAAATTTTCTCTGTTAATGTTGATCAATAAAAGATACTACCACTTCTGAACATTACCTAAAACACTACCAAATAGCAAACAATTAAAGAAATGTTTATAAGAAGTAATGTTATTAATAATATTATATTAATTCTTTTAACTGATGTTATAAAAACCATTGAAAGAACTTGATATACATAGATTACCATTTTATTAATTTGTATTTCAAATAACATTTCTAAATTTCGATTAAAAGTAAGAGTGGATTCTTTATGCAAAATTCGTATAAAAAATATAATACATATTGACACTAGTACACAGATTTTTAATTTCATAGAATTTTAATTTAATCAAATATTCCTCCTCCTAAATATTTATGTGAATGTATATCATAAAAACTATACTGTGACCAAATATAATTATTAGGTCCCATCATTATTGTCTTATTTACAGTTACACCTTCCATATTAGCCGGATTTTTTGAATGTATATTCAGATAATTATTTTGAACATCTCTATACATATCAATAAATTGAGATGCTTTTTCCCCCTGAATGCCAATAATCGTCTCCCCAATAAGCACTATTCCTGAGGTAGCGTTTACCGATTTCCAACCTCCTTTTACAAAATCAACAACTCCTTTAAATGTAGTGATTCCTCCTGTCCATTCTGAAATTTTATCAGCATATTCTGCAGCTTCACTGACATCCTTTATCGTTTTTTCAAACTCTAAAAGAGTATTTTCATGATCTAATTGATATTGTTGTATTGTTGTCTGATAACCGGTCCAACGATTAAAATTCGTTTCATTCTTCAAATATTTTCTTTTTGGTATTGGATCGTTAAAATTAATATAGTTTCCTATATTAACCTGCATCCAAGGGCTTAACACACTTCCTACACTAACTCCGCCGCCAGCAGTTCCTGCTTCTGATTGATCAATTGAGTTTACTTTAGGAGCAGGGATATCACCATTGGAGTTATCATTATAATCATAAAGATTCTTTATTGCATTAAAAAGATCTATTGCTTCCTGTCCCATATATTCTACACCTGCATCAAAGTACCTCTTGCAGCCATCCCATCAGGATCAATAAACCGCATCGGGTTATTAACGGCATAATTATATGGAGAATGCCTTCTGTACACTTCTGCCAACGGATCGACTACACCCCATCTTCCGATATCCGGCATATAGAACCTGGCACCGTAATCATTCATCCCGATCTCCTGCTGGAATTCCTTTCCGTTATACTCGTAATTGTAATTTACCCCAGAGGTATCCGAAGTAGTTCCGTATTTTAATCCAAAAGCGTAATAATCATTTTTCTCAACGATTGCCGCCTGTGCGCCTTCTCTGGTAAAGCTTACCCTGATGTTTCCCAAGTGGTCAACATTGGGCAACCTTTTTGATACTAATCAGATTTATGAAATATATTTTCTAGTATATTAGCCAATGATAGATGATTCATTTATATTCTATAGAAAAATTAGCTTGAGTAATATAAAATTATCATGATTGAGCACTTTCCAATGAAAAATCTACATTATATTTGCTATTCGTATTCTTCCACATTTCTATTTTTTCTTTAATTTCTTCTGCTGGAATACTAGTTTCAAAAAAAAGATGCATCCCATCATCGCCTGTACCTTCTTCATATACTAGGCCTTCCATTGATTCAATATAGTCGCATAACTCATATCTAAAACTAAAATCTTCAGAAATGTCAGTACCCCAAAATGGGATCAAAATATGATACTTTTCCATTTTATTTCCAATTTTCTAATTTCCACCCCTCTTCCAAACGTTCTTTCAGATAGGTATCATTCCAAACACTATTTGGAGATAATTTCAATTGCTCATCTGTTAGACTCTTAAGATGTTTTACCTCATTTGTTTTTTTATCAATGATGAGCCACTCTGATGGATGAAGGTAATGTTCCGTCCTAAAATATCGTGGTGCAGCAAAATCATTAGGGAGATCAATATTTTTTACAAAATCTATAAGTCCTTTTTTTAGTGCTACTTTGACAGGAAACTGCACATAAAAAAATCATTTAAGAAAAACCGCTCAATATCATCTGGAATCTTCGTATGTAAATCATACGATACTTTTACTAGTTCAACATCACTCTTATCATTCGCGGGAGACTTAACAAATTGTAAAAAGCCAAAGCCTTTTTTTGTAGATATAGAGTAAATATCTCCTAATCGTGCTTTGATATTATTCTCCATATTGCTTCAACACCTTACCTTTCATTTCATCACTTTTCCAGAGTTCGATACGGTAATAATCGTCTCCGTCGTCATTTACTACACTAGCTAAATTGGATGAATAAATTCTTACTCTATAATTTCCTGGCTCAACTTTTAAAGATAATTCTATGTGAGAGCTGGGACATTCTAATATTTGTAATTCTCCAGATCGAATACTTATACCACCTTCAACAATATGATCATATTTGTGATAATCTATATTAGTATTTGATGTGTCTAATATTTCAATTTCTCCATTAATTAGTCCATAACTTTCAGTGCTTACAGCCATTCCTCCTTTGACTAAAGCTAATCTTGACTTCAATGCTTCATCTGTCCAAAAATCCTTTATCTTCTCCGCTTTACCTCTATCTTCAATGTAAAACTGATGATATTGAGTGTTAAATTTGAAATGTTGCTTTGTCATAATGGTTTTCTTTTGTAGTGAGCAGTTATTACTTGTTTAAACTTGGTGCATCCTTTGGCGACACCAATCCCACATATAAACGAAAATCAAAAAAATTTCTCTTATTAGGTTCTAATAGAGTATAGTAACTACTTGGCTGTTGATCTCTACCAATATATTGAGGAACAAAAAAAGGATTAAAAGTATTTATCTGTTCGAAATACCAATGATCAAAATTAAATTTTCTTTTAGTTACTTCCATCATATAAAAATTCAATAAAAAGCGATTTTCCTTATTCCAAACAGTTTTTTTTACTTTTTCATCTATTTTATCAATATCACCTTCTGTGGGATCATAGCTAACATCAAGTTTAAAATTTTCGTTAAAGCGTTTCAAAAATTCTTTAGACTTTTCAGCAATATTTTCGGAAGTTATTTTTTCAATTTCTTCTTGATAGTCCGTTTCAACATCTCCTACTGAGATACTTTCCTTAGATTGCAAAATATCCATTGCGTCTTTCTCATTATTAAAAACTAAAAAGAAATTTTTACTATCGTCTGTGACGATTTTATATTCGCTTTTTGTCTTATGCTTTAAACACAGTTTATGAGTTGACTGATCTTGAGCGTAAAAATCATATTCAAGCATTGCATTACGAATAGATTCAAAGTTATTTGAATCATAATTTGTTTTAACGATTTTATAGTTATTCTGTGCCATTGTGTTAATAAATAGTATTTGAAATAAAAATAGAATATTTTTCATGACTCTTTTAATTTGGTGATTTGTAAGCAGGTACTGCGGTACCTCCTAATTTAATTGCTGTGTTAAATAAATTTATTGTAGATATTGTCATGAACTTCACCATCATTAAGCCATTTTCCATTTTATAAAAACTAGTAAATTGAGTTAACTCAATATTAAGTCCATTTGCATATCTTGATAAAGGTCCCGTTAATGATACATCCGCTGGTGAAGCAATAATCATTGTGCCTACTGGTACCCCTTTTGACAAATTGTTTATTGATAGAGCATTTATCTCTCCCTTAATTTGAGCTGTTGCAATTCCAATACTTCTAAAAGTATTTTTTACTTTATAAAATACACCGTCATTTACATATCTTCCTTCATAAATTAAAGGAGATCTGGCATCTGGAATAACTCCAAAATAATTTTTTCCAATAGTATTGTCCTTGACGTCCATCCCAATATTTTTTTTCGAACATATACCCAAGATAATTTTCGTCACTACCGCTCAAAGCTCCTCTTCCTCTGCCCAAAATATATTGAGAATAAATTTCTTTAGTTAGTGGCATATAACCAGCAAATAAATTCGCCTGCATCCACTGGCTAAGTGAGTTTCCGTCGTCGCCACCTAAATTTTGATTCATTGCTCCAAGTGCATTGGTACGATAGGCCTTCACAGAATATGATTAACTTAAAAGGTAATTCATAGCGTCCCATTCATCCAATGTGGTACGCGTACCATTCGAATCAATACTTTCGTAGTCACCTGTTCCCCAATTGTATTCTACACCTCTTCCATCCGGATCGACAAACACGATAGGATTGTTAACCGCATACTTGTAGGGTGAGTGCCTTCTGTAGACTTCCTTTAAAGGGTAAGGCTATCTCCAGTATAAGGAACATAAAACCCATGCAAAAAATAAAAAGGTTTATTATTATTGCCGACTACAAAAATATATACCGGAATATAAAGAATTAATTATTGCTCTCTCACAAAATCTATTTCTGCACTAATACTATCTTGTAAAAACTTATATCCCTTTTTTTCAAGATCAGTGATATATTGTCTACAGCTTGAAGGCATAGTATTTTCTCTATCATGTTTTGACTCTACTTTCCAAACATAATGTCCAATTTTAGAAAAGTCATATCTCTGTTTTTCAGAATAATTTAAATTAATTATTTTTTCAATTTTTTCTTTGGGTCGGATTATTATTATGTCATATTCGCAATCTGGATTTTCACGGGAATAATAGCCCTTTTGTAAACCAATTGAATTAAGCCTTTTATTTTCAAATAACCAATAAGAGTATCCTGCAAAACCATAAGGATCTATAATATAAGTATTGCTGCTTTTATTTTGTATGGTAAATTTCACAGGTATTTGTGTATTGAAATCTACGGGCATTTTTAACAATATGTCTACTTCTTTATTGTTATTAATTTTTGTCTGTGATGAACAGAAAATACAATTGATGCTTATAATTATTAATATTATTAGTCTTTTCATTTTATCAACATTTTAAGATTTAAAATATATTTATTAATTTCATATACATAATCATTTATCCCAGAACTTATTACTCGCGTCCAATCACCAGCAGCTTTGTAGGCGGAAATCTCGTTCATATTTTCAATTAATGGATGATTGCCTTGAAGTAATCCATTTTTCCAATTAATAAAATGATCCACCTCATGTATCACTGTATCACCAAGTCCATAATTTGTTCTCACTCCATCAAGAAGTCCAGGTGCAAGTATAATTTTTCCAGTATTCGGATTTGTTATACCTTTAAAAGGTTTCCCAAGTGGGTTAGCTGGATCTATAAATAAACCACCTGAATTAATATTAAATTTAACATATTCTTTGGACCATTCTTCCATAGTATCTTTAGTTGCAATAGCAATCCACGCGTCTTCTGGTACGAATAATGATTTTATTATGCCTAAACTCATCATGTTTGCAGTGCATTTGGATTTAAACCCGCTAGACCTAGTACCAAGCTAAGCAAATCAAATGTAGGTCCTGGGCCCATACTCGCCTGCATTCAAGGGCTTAACACACTTCCTACACTAACTCCTCCGCCAGCAGTTCCTGCTTCTGATTGATCAATTGAGTTTACTTTAGGGGCAGGAATATCACCATTAGAGTTATCATTAAAACCATAGAGATTCTTTATAGCGTTAAAAAGATCTATGGCTTCTCGTCTGTATCTTCAGATCCGAAATATCGTATGGCTGTAGATAGCTTATTCCGAAGGCTTAGTAATAATAAATGTTTGTTTATCTAATATATTTTTTGCTAAAACTTACTAAAAACCATTTATTCGAACCTGCTTTTTTTTTCATAAAAAATAGTATTCCTTTCTGCCTATCAGAAGTTGTTAATGCGACATAACTTAAATCTTTATTTAAATCAAACTCGTGAACTCTGTAAAATTCAGTATTTGCTGGTAAGTCATTTTGAACTTTAATTGATATTGAATCTGACTGATATACTTTATTAGATTTTATCAAAGTTTTGTCTTCATCATAGATAATGATGTTATTGCTATTGTACTCATTCAGAGCATAGGCTATTTGTTTATTAGAAAAAAATTGATCTAAAAATAAATTTTGTCTAGTAACATATTTATTTATACACGAATTAAATAGTAAAATTATAATTAGTAAAGCACTGAATTTACTCATTTTATGTTTCATAGTAATTAATTTGAGAAGATATTGGATAAAGTAGAAAAATTCTTTTTAACAAAGCCTTTTAATTGTTCGGAAATATTATTACCAAAATTTCCTATGTTCAATCCCGAGCGAACTGGGTAGTTTGGATAAACAGATTTCAAAGTTGAATATTCAAAAAAATATCCTATTTCTGTACTGCCAAACAATTCGGGTGCTCCAGAATTTTCAAATCTTATGGTTCTTTTAGTCCAATTACCCCAATGACTTGTCTCATGACCAATAACCATTACCATATAAAAAATATTTACAACGCCTTCAAAACTTTTGCTATTACGATTTGCCCCTTCAAACCAATTTAAAACATCAGTGTCAACAATTATTGAGTTAATTAACCTTTTATCTTGACTATGCGCATATGGATATTCCGCTTCTGGCCATATATCTTCGGCTGATAGAATACCACCTTTTCCGTACTGGAAAATTTCAATTAAGTCCTCTAATGAAAACCCACTTACTGAACTAAGAGCATTCATAAAATTCTTGTCTTGCACCATTTTAGGTAAAATATATTTAACCAAATCATAAAAAGCAGGATAGTTTTTTTGATAATATGCTTCCTGTCCTTTCGGAAACTGAAAGGTAGGAGAACTTCCCCCGCCAGCAGTTCCTGCTTCTGATTGATCAATTGAGTTTACTTTAGGAGCTGGAATATCACCATTGGAGTTATCATTATAACCATAAAGATTCTTTATAGCGTTAAAAAGATCTATTGCATCTTGTCCCGTATATTCTACTCCTGCATCAAAAGTACCTCTTGCAGCCATCCCATCAGGATCAATAAACCGCATAGGGTTATTAACTGCATAATTGTACGGTGAATGCCTTCTGTACACTTCTGCTAACGGATCTACCACACCCCATCTGCCGATATCCGGCATATAGAACCTGGCGCCGTAATCATTCATCCCGATCTCCTGCTGGAATTCCTTTCCGTTATATTCGTAATTATAATTTACTCCGGAGGTATCTGCGGGATTTCCGTGTTTTAATCCAAAAGCGTAATAATCATTTTTCTCGACAATTGCCGCCTGTGCGCCTTCTCTGGTAAAGCTTACCCGTACATTTCCCAAATGGTCAACGTAGTGGTAAATATACTTATTTTTTATATTATCATAATACCCTTCCGAAGTGGCAAAGAATTTCAGGCCGTTTGTATTTAAAAGATCTGTTATTTCGTAGCTGTATTGAAAGCCATCAATATATTCAGTATCAATAAAAGTATCCTGTTTTAATTTTCCGGAAAAATAAAGGAATCTCTTTTTGATCTTCACGCCGTCCGCCCGGTAAGCGTACTGAACGTTACTGTAAATATCCTGTCCGTTTCTGGTCACATAATCATTAAATTTAATATAGGAAGGCAGGTTGAGGTGATTGTATTTAATCTGGAGAAGACCTTTATCCCAATGCTGGGTCATATTTCCATTATCATCATAGGTAATGGTGTTCCCCGAAGTATCCGGATAGCCGCTGTAGTTATTCTTTTGATCAACTACTGAGATCAGCCTGTTTCCGTTATAGGTATACATAAGCTCATCAATCTGTTCGGCAAATCCTGAATATGACTTCTGGTTTCGGTTCAGTGCCATGATGTTTCCGTTGGAATCGTAGCTCATATTCTCATTATAGAATCCGTTCTGTGGGACAGTGGTTTCCGGTTCCTGGTAAACCGCAGCAGTAAGCCGGCTATACCCGTCATACTGATAGCTGTATCTTTTCAAGATACCATCTGCAGCCGTTTTCCAGTTTACTTCCGTAATATTTCCATTATAATTGGCCTGTGCTACGGATGCATTGGATGTAGAACCGAACTTAACCTCATAACCAAACAATTTACTCCCTAAATTGGCCGGATCATTGATTTTACTTACCCAGCCTCTGGTATTATAGGTATACTGTATATCCTGCAGGTTGTTCCCTACTTTTTTACTGGTGAGCTGCCCGAGTTCATTGTAGGTGTAGTCTGCCAGCAATTCTTCCGTAAGGCTATTAACCTGATGGTAGTGCTGCTTAAGGCGGAACTGGTTATCATAAATAAACCGTTCCTTCACCGATATTTCAGTGTCGGTGCTTAATTTTTTATGATAGGTGTTGGCCAAAATAACCGCCCCGGAAAAATCCAGCTGCTTTTCTGTTTTGGTATATCCTCCCAAATGGTTTTTACCCTGGCTTCCGATCGTTCTTCCGGTAAGATCATACCAGATGTGGGTGGAAGACCAGTTATCATCATCCAGGTTTTTCACCAGGGTAGCGGTAGGCATTGCCTTGGTGCTTCTGATGCTGTTGATTCCATTGGCGGTCACCGTAGAAGAATTGGTAAGTACAGTCTGGCCTAATATCGTTTCAGGTCTTGGGAGCGTATTATTAAAATTCGTTCCCGGATAAGAATCATAATAGTTCACACTGTACAGCGTAAATGTTCCTGCAGGATATGCCGAATTGCTGTAAAATACTTCCTGCGTATTCTGTGTAAAAGACGTAGTACTTCTGGCTTCATTATTCAGTCCCTTCAAATCGGCGTTTGCCTGTTCCTGGGCTCTTGTTCCTCCCGTGAAACGGCCTGTATACACGATCCGTCCAAATTTGTCATATCGGGTAAACAGCCACTGGTTAGGAGTATCAGGATTATTTTTCATATTGGCATCCTGAGTAGCAACCAGACGGTTCTGCTGGTCATACACCATATACTCCCATCCTTTTCCCGGAAGCTTTTTCTCAATAAGCCTGTATTTGTTATCATAAATATACTGATAGCACAGATCATTTAATACCTGCTGTGATACGGAATTGCCATTGGCTGCAATGTTTTCTACAGCCTTGGGAGAAATCACAAAGGCAAGCATGTTCAGATCGTTATAGATATAATAGGTGTCTTGCTTAGTGCTGCCCGATTCTTTTCTTACCAATATGGTCTTTCCCTCTGAATTTTTGAATTCAATGGTGGTATTGCCGTTCTCATCGGTAACAATGGTTTTGGATAACTGACTGCTGCCGTATGTAGAGATTCCAGTAATGGATGTCGTTAGCATTTTATTGCTCCACACCGCATCCGTTGCAAATCTTTTAACCTGATCCGATGTCGTATTGGTAAGATACTGTGTTTTGACGGTATGCCCTGTGTTCATCGCCCATTCTGTACCGGGATGAGCTGTCTCTAATGTTCTGGCCATCGGTGAAGCTTCCAGTTTTTGCTCGGTATACGCATTGGATACTCCGTAATAGGTATTGGCTGATGTTTCTGAAACGGTATTCTGAATGCCCAAATTCGCAGTAGGAACCGGGACAGGAAGGATCGATTTTACCTGCCTTCCGAGATCATCATACACAACAGGTATGGCAAGATCCTGTCCTAAAGGAGTAACTTTTACTTGTACTACCTGTTTTGCTCTTCCCAGTCCGTCAAAATACTGTACGGTTTCATTCTTCTTACTTCCATCTGCAGATAAATATACTTTTGTGTAAATATAGTTTTCAGAAGTTGTAGGAGTGGTCTGTGCATGGGCAAACAACGAAAAACCTACCGCTATAAGGGAAAATAAACTTTTCAGCTTTCGTTTTCCGGTATTGTTATATACTGTATGTAATTTCTTATACTTATTCATCTTATTAGTTTTTATTATGATACTGGTGCTCTTTAACCGTATTTCCGTTCACATCCACGACTCTGCTTAACCTGTTATACGCATCGTATTTGTAAAATTCCATCATTCCGTTGGGAGGAATGACCGTAGTGATACCCACCAAAGGATTATACGTGTAGCAGGTTACCATAAAATTTTGAAGAGCAGTATTATTTTTAAATGAATTCAGGGCATCTACCAATGTTTTTTCCAATGCTTCTTCTTGTGTAGCGGTCGCATTAGCATCATTATTAGAGGCGTTAACGATTGCCGTGATCAGCGAAGCCG
The DNA here is from genome assembly GCF_900129385.1 of Chryseobacterium takakiae. Classification (GTDB taxonomy): domain Bacteria; phylum Bacteroidota; class Bacteroidia; order Flavobacteriales; family Weeksellaceae; genus Chryseobacterium; species Chryseobacterium takakiae. The sequence goes on from NZ_FQVO01000021.1 coordinate 28,188, forward strand.
GAATATCCGACAGTTTGGCACCTTCTATTTTAGCAATAGGCATTGTTTTATTATATCCCCAGATAATTGTGGTTGAAAAACCTGATGAACCTGCATCAGGAAAACCCGTATATTGTACCGGATTGCCTTTATCATCATAAAGGTCGTACGATATATTCTTAAAGGACTGGGAAGGAGTATCCGGAAAATAGCTGATCTGAGAGGTCGGATAATAATCTGAGCTATTGTCAAATTTGGTTTCAGATTTTGAAACCAGCTTCCCGTTTCTTTTCATTTCTGATTTTACCGGAACCGAAATAATCCCTGCATTCCAAAGCTTTGGAGTTTCCAGAGCTACGCCCCACGCATAGGTAATATTCTGTTCATTTACCGTTCCATCCGATTCTGTTGTTTTCTTATAAATAATATTAAAATCTTTGGTGTCTCTTACTGTTTCCGAAGTCACCGTTAAGAGATCAGATCCGGTATATGTGGTGGTGGTAGAAAACTGCTTTTTAATCATTGAATTTTTACCGGCAGAAAAACTGGTCTGATAAAATTCATAGTCATTGGTTTCTTTGGCAACAATGACATTATCTTTATTATAGACTTCCGTTTTATCAACAATACCGTTCATTAAAACATTGTAATAGTTCAGATCTTTTAAAGTCCCGTCAGGATTTACATTTTCAGGATAATCTTCCAATGTTTTGACATAGTACTTAGTATAGCCTCCATTTTGTCCTACCGTTTCTTTTACATTTTTATAGACAACCCCAATTTCATCTTCATAAAAAAAGCCGCTTGTTTTGGTATTATCTGTAAATTTCTGATAGTCATAGCTTTTAGTCTGCGAGGGAACTAACGTATTTCCGTCATAGTATTCAATCTTTTTAATGCGGACTCCTTTTCCTGTTGAATAATTGGGAAGCGGTTTGGATTTATAGCGGATACGCTTAATGACCACCGTTCCTTTTCCGCCCGTACCCGTGATTTTGATCATATTATTTCCGGACATATACTTTTTATGTCCGTCTGATGTTAAAATTCCTGATGTGATTTCTGCATTTATGAAAGGATTCCCGTTCTCATCAACAATGGGGCTGTTGTAATATTCACTGACATCCACCCAATATTCCAGATAGCTTGAACCATCGGTATTGTCCGGGTTCGCAGGAAGATTAAAAAGCAGGTTGGTTCCGAAATTCGTATCAAAATTAATACTGGCAATATCCTGGTAATATTGTGCTTCCCGATCTGTTAGCGTATGCGGCGGAGCTGATACCAACAGATAATTAGCCGTATTTTTATCAATATAATACTGGTTAGGCTCATAGTCATACTTAACGGTACTTCCTGTCGGAAATTTAATACTTGTCAGTAAACCTAATCCCAAATATCTTGGATTCTCTGCCTCGTTTTCAAAGCAGGGTTTATAAGGATTAACAGCTTCCGTCCATCCAACATTATCAAACGGATTGACAGCATAAAGGAATTCCGTTGCCTGATATTCTGAAAGTGATGTATTGTATTTTAAAATCTTGTTCAGGATTCTTTTGTTCTGTATTTCTGAATAAAGACAAGGTGAGGGCAATGCAGGAGTGTAACCGTAAGGGTAATTGTAACCGCTCACAACAGACTGAAATGCATATTTCTGAACTACTTTTCCTGAAACGGTCTTCAGTTCTATATTTTCCAGTTGAAACGGATCAGAGTATGATTTTCTCTTAGCAGCATCAAAGGAATAGTTTATATTGATTTCGCCATAATCATAGGCTGTGATTTTTTTAGTTTTAAGACTTTTTACCGGATACAGAATGCCCGCAGTACCCACCGTATAGTTATCTTCCTGATATTCAAATTTTAAAAGCTCCACCCCGTTTACATCCACAATTTTTGACAGGTAAAAGCCAACAGGAAATGTCTGAGGATTTCCAGCCATATAAGCATAGGAAATATCGGTCTTATCAAAGTAAAATTTGGTTCCCGCTTCATCGGTAATGATAAAGTTGTACTGTCCGTTCGGTTCGGTAAAAGTAATATTTAACTTATCATAAGTCAGTTTACGGAATATATTTACTCCCGATGAATTCTTGCTCAGGGAAAACTTTCCGCTGCGCCCTAATACATTATAATAATAAGTATCTTCAGGAAAGCCGTTGAAAGGATTGATGTTCCTGTAAATAAGAGCCGTTAATCCGTAGGTTGACCATCCTAAGCCAATATCTGAAGCCTTATTATAGCGTCCTGAGTTGTTTGGATGGTAACTCATACCGCAGTTAATCGAAACACTTTTATTGTGTGTATCTAAAGAAAAAAATGGAATATTGGTTTCGGGAATACCGGAAGATATGGCTACAGGAGATTTTACATAAGTCGGTAAAGAAGCCGCAGAAGGAGCTGAAAGAAAGTTCTCTTCAATAGTGGCCGACTGGGCTGAAACAAAACTTATCGAGAGCTTTGCTATAAACAGTATTGTTATAATATTCTTTATTTTCATGGTTATTTCTTAATCAATTTAGCACTCGCTGTTTTGTTATCATTCATTTTCACACTCACCAGATACGCTCCCTGAACCAGGTTCTGTGTATTGATCTTCGTGACTTTATTTTTAGTTTTCAGGCTCTGAAGCTGTCTTCCGCCCATATCATACACCAAAATCTCTGCTTCAAAGGAAGACTCCCCTCCTTTGGAGGGGTTGGGGGAGGCTCCTATCTCCACATATGCATAATCACTCACCGGATTCGGGTAGATCTTAATATCCTGCTTTTCGATCAGCTCATCAATCTGCTTATCACCCAGCTTTACAATTTTCCAGTTCTCTTTTCCCAATTCCTCAGCGCTCGTCCCGGCTAAAACAATCGAACCGTCCCGGTTCAGCTTGATATCAGAAAGCCTTTCCTCTCTTTTTCTGGATTCGCCCTTCACATGCTTTCGCCATTGTTCCTCTCCTTTTTCATTGAGATACAGCATCCAGAAGGTCTCATCATCACTTTCAATCCTTCCTTCAGCCTGGGTGTAACCTCCCAATAGAATTCCTTTGGTTGATGGTTGATTGTTGTCGGTTGACGGATTGTGAATCACGCTCATTCCCATCAGAACATCCCGGTTCCTGAAATTGTAGGATTTCTGCCAGAGCTCTTCTCCTCTTTCATTTAAAGAAATCAGCCATAAATCCGTCCCTTCTTCGATTCCTACGGTTTTATTTCCGGATCTTTCCGATCTTGATTCTCCACCGATTAAATAACCTGTAGATGTTAAAGCTAAAGTTCTTAAATGGTCATCACCTTTCCCTCCGAAATTCTTCTCCCATTCTACTTTGCCATCTTTTGAAAGCTTAATGATCCAATAATCGCCCTCGCCGAAATTTTCTGTCTTCTTAGATCCTCCGGCATTGCTTCTGGAATACACTCCGAGTAAAGCACCCCCGTCTTTCGTAGGAATCATTTTTTCCACTTCATCCAATCCTTTTCCGCCTAAAATGAGCTGCGATAATTCTTTCCCGTTTTTATCCAGTTTCACAATCAGGACATCTTTGGATCCGTAACCTTTTGAATACTGAGCCTGTCGAAGGGCTGTAACATTCCCTGCCACAAAGAATCCCAAATCCGTCGTCTGAATTACCGCTCTGGCTTCCTCATCCGAATTACTGCCAATCGTTTTCTGCCACAATTCATCCCCGAATTCATTAATCCGGATCAGCCAGATATCTGATCCGCCTTTGGAATCGTCTTTCTTATCCAACCCTTTTCCGCTGAACGAAGTGCCTGAAAGAAGGAATCCGCCCTCCTGCGTATTTACCGTGGCTGAAAGAAAATCGTGATTTTGTCCCGAGAAATATTTTTCCCAGACTTCTTCGCCCTGTTGATTCAGTTTAACCAAATGAAAATCGTAACCGTTGTTGGGCTGCTGGCTGTTGGCATTTGGCAAATGGCTTTTGCCTCCGGCTTTGGACATGTTATTTCCTGTCTGGATAGAACTGCCGGTTATCAAATACTGCTGGTCGATGGTAGTGGTAACCTGCGAAAGAAAATCCTGGGTGGAAGATTTAATGTCTTTCTGCCAGATGACTTCCTGGGCAGAAACGCCCAGAACGGAACACAAGAACAGTGCTCCTGAGTATATTTTATTCATTCCTAATGTTTATTTCGAGTTGTGTTGATTATTAATTTTAAATCGCCGCAAAAATACTTATTTTATACAAGGTGTGGAAAAACTACAATATCAATTTATTATGAATTTCATCAGATAAATTACTGTCCGCTTGTCATCCTATTATTTGCAAAACTATAATCTGGTAACGACAAAATATGTCGTTTCTTATATAAGAATGATGAGAAAAGGAATAAAAGTTGCAGTTGTAGTAGACTTACGTTTACCTATCTTTGTTATATATATGACTCCTGAACATTCAACAGATAATATTTTCAGTCCTGATTTAATCATACAGGCACTGGCCTCCTCTCCCGCACCGACAGCCATTTATTCAGGTGAAAATATGATTATCCGTTTTGCAAATGAAGGCATGCTGGCTCTTTGGGGGAAAGATTCGTCTGCAATTGGCAAACCGTTGATGGAGGCAATTCCGGAACTGGAAGGACAACCCTTTTTAGGATTATTGCAGCAGGTCTGGCGTTCCGGTAAAACGTACTCTGTATCGGAAGCTCCTGCAAAGCTGATCAAAAACGGAGAAGAAGTGCTCGATTATTTCGACTATGAATATAAGGCACTTATCGATCAAAACAATAAAACATGGTGCATACTTAATACCGCTCTTAATGTAACTTCCCGACGTGAATTTTTACAGCAGATACGAGAGAAAGAAGAAAGAGAACATGCGCTTAATGAAGAAATGGCCGCTACCCTTGAGGAGCTGACTTCCACGAACGAAGAACTCAGTGATTCTATAAAACAACTTGCACACAGCAGGGAGTATATCCGAACAATTATTGAACAGGCTCCTGTTGGAATTGCGATGCTGAAAGGACCAGAGCATATTATTGAAATTGCCAATCCGGCCATCCTTAGCATTTGGGGGCGCAAGGAGTCTGAGTTGATAGGCTTTCCCCATGAGGAAGCCCGTCCGGAACTACAGGGGCAGCCCGTTAACAAATGGCTCAGGGAAGTTTATGATCATGGAAAACCTAAGATAAATAATGAATTTACAGTCAGATTACGGCACAATGATGGTTTAAGGGAAGCGATTGTCAATTCTATATATCAGCCTATATTTTCTGAAGGAACTATTTCCGGGGTTCTTATCATTCTTGAAGAAATCACCCAGCAGGTTTTAGAGCGGCGCAAAAGTCAGAATGATCAGCAAATGCTTGCTCTGGCCATTGATGCCGGAGCACTTGCCACTTTCTATTACCAGCCTGCCACCAATCTTTTTTCCGGAAATTCCTTACTTAATCATTGGTTTGGACTCTCATCAGAAGAAAATTTAGATCTGTCTATTGCATTAGAAGTCATTCTACCTGAAGATAGAAACAGGGTTGTTAATGCTATTACAAATGCTCTTAGTAAGGAATCTGACGGCCATTATTTTATTGAGTATCAAATACAGAATAATACCGATAAAAAAGTAAGGCTGCTACAGGCGAACGGAAGAGTTTTTTATGATTCGCAGGGTAATCCTTTAAGTCTTAACGGTACGCTTAGGGACATTACGGAACAGAAGAAGGAAGAACAGCGAAAAGATGATTTTATGGGAATGGTAAGCCATGAACTTAAAACACCGCTCACCTCATTGAAAGCTTATCTTCAGCTGTTGCAAAGAACAGAAGTAAACGAACGGAATTCCAGAAATCAAAATATGCTTGAAAAATCCGTAAAGCAGGTGGATTATATGAACAATATGATTAATGGTTTTCTTAATGTATCAAGACTTGACTCCGGACAAATGCATATTGAAAAAACAGTCTTCGATTTTCAGTCATTATTCTCGGAAATTGAACATGAGGTTCTTTCCACCAACCATAGCCGCAGCTTTATTTTCAGGGCTTCGGGTCAAACATTAATCCATGCAGACCGTGACAAAATATCGCAGGTTATTCATAACCTTATTGGAAATGCCGTAAAATACTCCGCTGTTAATACATCAGTTGTTATTGAATATGCAACTACTGTCCATAACAGCTTACAGGTTACTGTTACCGATCACGGGATCGGAATCTCCGAAGAAGATCAGCTACGAATCTTTGAACGTTATTACCGTGTAAAAGACATTAACAGCAGAACGACATCGGGATTTGGGATAGGACTTTACCTTTGTAAAGAAATTATTGATCTTCATAACGGTACAATAGAAGTACAAAGTTCAAAGATGGAAGGCACCACATTTTCATTTGTTTTACCGATTGACTGATAAGCCCTTCCCAGCTACGCACCTGCATGTAAATGCCGGAGTTCTACAAAGAAAAGTCCGGCAAAATTTTACTTCATTAAATCTTTAATAATATCTAATCCTATTTTTATATCCTGATTTATTTCATTACTCATTGTATAAAAATCCATTTCCTCTTCTGCCATCTTCTCCCATTTCAGTGCACATTCAGCGATCTTGAAAAGTCCGGCGCTGCCTGCGGTTCCTTTAAGTTTGTGAAGAATCATTCTGGTTTCTGCAATATCTTTTTCCTGGGCTGCCTTTTCGATATTTTTTTCTGCACGGGTAAGTTCCTGGATTAGCAGGTTGAGAAAAACTTCTTTGAAATCTTCATCATCTCCAATCTGCTCATGCAGCATATTGAGATTAATATACTGTTCCTGATTCATTTCTGGCTCATCTTCATCATCAACAATATCAGTGTCCGTATCATTATTCCCTTTAATACCGATATATTTTGTAAGCATTTCCTGAAGATCTGCTTGTCTCAGCGGCTTAGGAAGAAAGTCAGTCATTCCGGCTTCCAGGCATTTTTCTTTTTCGCCCAGCACATTTCCTGCGGTAACCCCAATAATCGGGACATCAGCATAATCCGGAAGCAAACGGATTTGTTTCGTAGCTTCAATGCCATTCATCACCGGCATCTGCACGTCCATAAGAATAATGGAGAATTGTTTTTTCTTACACGCTTCCAGCGCTTCAAGACCGTTTACGGCTTCCATAAGATGCGCATCCGGAGTAATGGATTTCATTATTCTATTATTCAACACCATGTTCACCGGATTATCATCTACCAAAAGAACTTCAAGTTCTGACACGAATGAATAGGAATTTTTCTCGTCCTGATTCTCAATAATAATTTCTAATGTATTATTCCGAGCCACCTTTCTTAGTGTTTTGTATAAATCATCGGATTTAATCGGTTTCACCAGTAAAAAGGCATTTTCCTTTTCCCGAATCGAGGTAATCACTTCTAATTCTTCCGAAGACGAAGAAAGTATTATAATAGGTAGATGATCCTTTCTTTGTTGGAAAAGCTCTCTGATTTTATCAATAGTTTCCAGTCCCGACATGAGTGGCATATGGTAATCCATAAGAATTACATCGAACTTTTCACCCTTCATAAGGATTTCCAGGGCTTCCAGTCCATTGGCTGCCAGTGTTGTCTCAATATTTTTATAACCAAGCATGTGGTCAAGAATAATCCTGTTGCTCTCGTTATCATCTACCACCAATGCTCTTTTTATCGTCATATCTTCTTCTTCCCTGAATTCTGACATTTCATAAGGAATCTCAATATCAAAGAAAAAGACAGAACCTTTATCCGGTGCGCTGATCAGCGACAGATGGCTGCCCATATACTTCAGAATATTGTTCGAAATGGTAAGCCCAAGACCTGTTCCGCCATA
>NZ_FQVO01000030.1 GCF_900129385.1 Chryseobacterium takakiae
GGTACAGTAACAAATTGTGGAACACCATTGGCATTTACCGTAGTACCTAAGTTCTGGTTGCTTGCTGTAGAACCGGTTCCTACTGTTACACTGCCACTTGCTGTTACCAGCTGGGATGAAGTAATTCCAGCTCCTCCTTCTATCGCATCTACACAGCCGTCATTGTCACTGTCTAAGTCTAAGGTATTTGTTATGCCATCGCCATCGGTATCACAGGAAGAATTTATTAAAGATACATTATCTAATGAAATATCAATACTTAAAGCCGAACCAGGACTAGTATCTGTAAATCTCACTCGTATATTAGGACTTGTTGCTACAAAAGATAATGACTCATTGGTAGGTGCAGGAGGTCCATCAGACTGATTTCTAATAGTCGTTTTAGAAGCAATAACAGTATTGGTATCTCTATTAATGACCTCAACCAACAAGGATACATTCGCTCCAAAGCCATCTCCCACTCTTCCACAAGCATAATTAAGTGTATAATTTGCACCAGAAGTAAGGGTTATATCATTATACAGTACGCCATTTGGTATAGTATTGCCTCCATTAAAGAATGCTGATCCACTAATAGCAACATTCCCTGCTACACTTGTCCATCCAGGTAACTGCAAACCTACCATTCCCGTATCGAACGTACCATTTGGAAACATTTCACATGCTTCAGCCGTATCTAAAATTCCGTCATTGTCGTCATCTAAATCGTCGATATTCAATACACCATCACTGTCACTATCCACACCCAAAGCCTGCAACGATAAGAAACCTGAACCAATACCTGCAGGTACAGTGATCTGTCCGCTGCTATTAAGTGTCCCTAAGGTAGTAGATCCTGTGGTAAAGTTGGCATCTGCTGCTTTCCACACAAGATTCCATGTAAAATTGGTATGATCCAAACCGCTAAACTGTAAACTTACCGCCTGTGTATAGTTGGTGTTCTGAATTTTCCATAATCTGGTTATTCTGGTATTGAATCCAGAAGCAAGATTAGTAGTAACTCTTGCTGTAGCAGAGGCATTATCATCTCCAACTAGCAAAGCACTTAGGTCATTGTTAATTGCGGTACGGCTTCCAGCACTGTTTGCACTGGTAAAGTCAGCATTGGTAGCTAACGTAAGTACACTACTGCTGTTTACAGATCTGGATACTTTCTGATTCAATCCGGAGACATCATCTCTGGTGATACCGGCTATATTATTTTGGTAGGTGGTATCTCCTGTCCAAAAAGTGGTAGTCCCGTTGGAAGCAAGATAATCACGAGTACCGGATGTAGATCCTAAGGTTGTTCCATATTTAATAGACAAATAAGAATGTACCTGTGTCAGCTCTGTATTGGTTAATACCCGGGTATAATTAATGACCTCACCGATGCGGTTAGTAACATTTCCTAACCCCCCATCGGGTCTTCCTCCTATGGAAAAATCAGTTGTTATATTCGTATTTAAATCAACTGTACGGGTAACAGAGCTGTAAGGTAAATTACCATTAAGGGAAGCTTGGTTGGAAGTAGTATTTCCCACGAAAGATAATATATTATATGCTCCTATACTACCAGAAGGGGTAAAGTTTGTACCTCCGAACTGACCGGAATTCCCATACATGTCATAACGATTAGCAGTATTCAAATAGTTTGCAGTAAAGAAAATACCTGCCGTATCAAATGTGATAAATCCTGAATTGGTATTCGATGAGAATAGATTTGACAATAAGGTGGTGGTTGTCAAAATTTCCTCGTCTGCTGATGTAGTACCTGCAAACTCAATTGCTGAATTAAAATTCACAAGATTAGTTTTAAGGTCCGGCTGCTTAGCTGCGAGGTTCATCGATAAGAAAGGAACATTAATATTGCCAGTTCTGTTATTCCATTGTTGAATTTTACCATTATTTACTCCCGGCGTTATCCCTGCATCTGAGAAAGTACCGGATGAAGCATCAAACCACAAAGAAAGTCCTGAAGACACCCCTCCCGGAGCGATTGCAAACGCAGCAAAGCTAAAGAACTGACCTGTTGTAAAATCTACCGTTGCGGTGTAATATTGTACTCCGCCCAGAGTTTCCAGCGTCATTGCCGTTCTGGTATCACTGCCGTCAAAAGTTGCATCGGCACTTACTACCAAATTAAGCTGGGCGATGTTGCTTCCTATCTGGCTTGCCGGTAAGGCTACCTTCACGGTTCCTACGGTTCCGGTTTCCTGTACTTTCCAGATACGGGTCATTCTTGCATTTAATCCTCCAAAGGCAAAAGAGCTGCCAAATGAGGTACTTCCGGTATCAGAACCCCAAACCAAAGCAGATAAATCTGCACTGAAATTATTCGTATTATTGGCGTTGGTATCGGTAATGTTTACATTTCCAATTACCGGCTGAACGCCTGGATTTACAGATGCAGATTGCTTTTGATTCAATCCGGAGATATCATCTCTGGCAATACCGGCAATGTTGTTATTGTAGCCCGTATTAGCTGTTGTATTCCAAGAAATTGTACCTGATGATAATACGTAATCTCCTGATTTAGTGTAACCATATTTAACCGCCAGATAAGACTCAACCCTGTTTTGACTTACAGCATCCAACGCTACATTATATGTAATAAATTCCGGAACTATTACATTTGAATTTTCATTATTACTTCCTCCAATATCACCTCTAAAGGCTGTGGCTCCGGAAGTTGCGCCTGTTAATATCGAAGTACTGTTTCCATAAAAAGAAAACGGACCCGCATTTCTTATGTACGTATAGTTTCTGACATCTGTAGTAGAAGCAATAACTGAATTGGTACCTGAAGTAAGACTGTTGGGAGCAGCGTCATAATAGACGGTATTCATTAAGTTACTCCAATACCCAATTAACACATTAGATAACGCCGAGCCAAAAACCCTTCCATTGCTGCCTGCATTTTTCAGCTTTGAAACGCCAAAAACCGAGTAGCTTCCCGAAAGATCTAAAGCCGAAGGAAGTGTAAATTTCCCTGATGTATTAAATGTATAAGAAGGATTGAAGTTTATTAAGTCAGCTCCAGAGGTATTATATACATTAGTTCCCGTTCCTGTGGCGTCATTAATGTTAGCTGAATTTTTCCAGATAGAACCTGTATTGGCGGTGTTTTCTTTATTCCAGCTTGTAAGTCCTGCAATGACCCCTCCCGGAGCTATACAGCCATTGAAAGAAGCATTTTGAGATATGCCAACTGCCTGTCCTGTGGTATTGCTATATCCTGATGGTACAGTAACAAACTGTGGAACACCACTGGCATTTACCGTAGTACCTAAGTTCTGGTTGCTTGCTGTAGAACCGGTTCCTACTGTTACACTGCCACTTGCTGTTACCAGCTGGGATGAAGTAATTCCTGCTGCTCCTTCTATCGCATCAACACAGCCGTCGTTATCACTATCTAAGTCTAAACTGTTTGTTATGCCGTCGCCATCGGTGTCTAAGTTATCTATATAGAACACAAAATTATCAAAACGCGGATCATCAGAATTTGAAAAATTGGCATAAATTTGGAATAAGGAAGAATTTACTAAAGATCCTGTTGGAATACTAAAGACTAAAGTATTCCAAATACTTAAAGGCATTGTACTCAAATTACAGCTAGCTCCATTAAAAGTTGTAATGTTATATTGCGTAGCAGACGTTGGTCTAGTTATAGTTGCAAATGTAATACCATTAATTATAACATCAAATGATACTGGTGAAAGATAAAAGTTATCAGCATAAAAATCAAATTTCAGTGTAGCTGTACTTGCTGTAGCTAATGTTCCACTAAAATTAAGTGTTTGACTAATGCTAGCATTTATACTGCCTCCTATATTAAAGCAGTTCCCAGGGTTTCCCTGACTTACTGCATAATTCCAACCAGTTCCCACACTCCAACCAGTAGTACTATTCTCAAGATTGCCATTTACAAAGGTATTTATTTGTGTTTCATTCACATCCAAAATGCCGTCATTGTCATCATCAAGATCATCTATATCGACAACACCGTCACCGTCGCTATCTAAAGCATTGGCTTGTAGCGATAGGAAGCCTGAACCAATACCTGCAGGTATAGTGATCTGTCCGCTGCTGTTAAGTGTCCCTAAGGTAGTAGATCCTGTGGTAAAGTTGGCATCCGCCGCTTTCCACACAAGATTCCATGTAAGATTGGCATGATCCAAACCGCTAAACTGTAAACTTACCGCCTGTGTATAGTTGGTGTTCTGAACTTTCCATAATCTGGTTATTCTGGTATTGAATCCAGAAGCAACATTTGTAGTAACTCTTGCTGTAGCAGAGGCATTATCATCTCCTACTACCAAAGCACTTAAGTTATTAGTAATATTTGTACGGCTAACCGTGCTGTTTGCACTCGTAAAGTCGGCATTGGTAGCAATGGTAAGCACACTTCCTGTATTTACCGATCTGGATACTTTCTGATTCAATCCGGAGACATCATCTCTGGCGATACCGGCAATATTATTGTTATATCCAGTGTTCATTGTGGCATTCCAAACTACTGATGCATCAGATGCAAGGTAATTTTGGGGGGTTGTTTGGTCTAGCGTAAAGCCATATTTAATGGCTAAATAGCTTTCTATCCTTTGCCTTTCTACTGCGCTTAATGCATTGGTATTGTAGATAATTTCCCCTATCCTACCATTATAGGCATTAGCACCTACGTTCATAGCAGAGTTGTTGCCTGTATAAGCCAATAATGTAGATCCACTTATGAGCTGCAGCCCGTTGCGGCGAAACGATGTTTTAGGTGTAAGGCTATTGTTGTTCCAGCCTGTCCACAAATATGGCGTACCTACACTTCCTCCCCAGTTTGTATTGATCCTGCTATTAAATGCTCCATCCCAGTAAATATTATTATCTGAATAAGGAGTCATCATATTGATTAGAGTACCAGTTGCAAGATTTTCTAAGAAGACAGAAGAAGTATTTACTGCCTTCATCACATTCACCACAAATGCGGAAGCATTGTTATAAGTAGATGTTCCCAAGATACCGTTCGCATCCGTAAGTACATCGTTTGAACCGTCAAAATCTATAACAGGATTAAAATTGATGTTTTCTGATGCATTGTTCTTAAACAGCGGTTGGTTTGCAACAGTTGCCTGTGCAACATTATTTCCATTGTCACTTTTATCATTCCATTGCGAAACCGCGGTCCCATTTACGGTGGTGCTGGTTCCATCATCAGCCTTTAACCAAAGAGAGGAACCGAACACTCCACCCGGAGCTATACAGCCATTGATAGAAGCATTTTGAGATGCGCCAATTGCCTGTCCCGTGGTATTGCTGTATCCTGATGGTACAGTAACAAACTGTGGAACTCCATTGGCATTGACCGTAGTACCTAAGTTCTGGTTGCTTGCTGTAGAACCGGTTCCTACTGTTACACTGCCACTTGCTGTTACCAACTGGGATGTCGTAATCCCTGCTGCTCCTTCTATCGCATCTACACAGCCGTCGTTATCACTATCTAAGTCTAAACTGTTTGGTATGCCGTCGCCATCGGTGTCTAATGATCCTTCAGCCGTATCTAAAATACCATCATTATCATCATCTAAGTCTGTCCCATCCAATACGCCGTCGCCATCGACATCAATAACTGCGGCCTGTAATGAGATAAATCCTGAAGCAGGTGCAGACGCTAATGTTATCTGTCCGCTGCTGTTAAGTGTCCCTAAGCTAGTAGCTCCTGTGGTAAAGTTGGCATCTGCAGACTTCCAAACCAGTTGCCAAGAATAATTAGCCGTATCTAAGCCGCTAAACTGAAGACTTACTGCTTGACTATAGTTGGTATTCTGTACTCTCCACAATCTGGTAATTCTTGTGATAAAACCGGGAGCAAGATTGGTAGATACCCTTACTGTGGACG
>NZ_FQVO01000022.1 GCF_900129385.1 Chryseobacterium takakiae
TATATATGACTGATTACCAGATAAATATACAAAATACTCGCTAATATTACAACTTTTTTTAATAAAAAAAACCGCCTCAGTTGTGAGACGGCTTCATTTTGGTTTAATGGTTATCTTAATAAAAAAAATTAACTTTTTTTACTGAAGATAATAAGTATAAATCAGCTAATAAATACGCTTTTATTTCAGTTCTTCAATCAGTAATGTACAAAATTGTATGTGTGTTATATTTTTACTCCGGCTGGATTATAACAAAATGTACTAATGGATATTCATTTTTTATAGTTCCCCGAATGCGAAGTATGGCTTGCGTAATTTCTTCTGTATCAAGATGGTCTTCAAAATCTATAATGAGCATCAATACTACTTCCTCTGGTGACTGGTAAGTTGATAGTATACTTTTTGTTCTGATCACGGCAGCATCTTTTTCCACAAGCTTCTTAATCTTTTCCCTTGTTTCAGGTGCAATTCCTTCACCCATCAGCAGGCTTCTGCTTTCTCTGGCCAGGATGAAAGAAACAAAAACCAGGATCAGCCCTACAATGATGGAAGCCACTCCATCCAGTTCCGGAATCTGAAAATAATGACTCATCCCCATTAATATCATGACGACAATAAGACCGGCTACTGCCGCACCATCTTCAAAGACAACGAGGAAGCTGGAAGGATCTTTACTTTTGATAATAGAATCCCACCATTCCAACCCATTACGGGTCTTATTGAATTCTTTTAAGGATATAATAAGTGATGTTCCTTCAAAAATAAGAGAAAGAACCAGTACAATATAGTTCCAGAACGGATCTTTCATGATTTCAGGTTCTTTAATATGTAGTATTCCCTGATAAATGGAAAGCCCGCCACCTAATCCAAATATAAGAATGGAAACCACGAAAGACCAAAAATAAAGTTCCTTTCCATACCCGAACGGATGCAGTTCATCGGGAGCTTTTTTGCTTCTTTTAATTCCGTACAGCAGCAATAGCTGGTTTACAGTATCAACAGTAGAGTGGATACCTTCTGAGATCATAGATGAACTGTTTGTAAATGTACCTGCGATAAACTTTGTTAAAGCAATCAGCAGATTAGCAGCAAGAGCACTGTAAATTGATTTGCGATTGTTGGCCATTTTGATATAAACATAAAGCAATAGTATTCAAAACGTAAGCCACTGAATGAACAGTCAATTTTAAAACAAAACCTGTAATTAAAGAAATGGTTTAGAGGGTGCTCAAAAAACGGAAGGATGTATAAACCAAATTAATGAATTGCTGTAATATCTGAAAAATGATGGATGAATTGTATCTGATAATGGTAAATTTATTAAAGTACAAAATGATTTCGGTCAAAAAGTAAAACAGGGATTCTCTTCATTTAATGATTTGTATTTTAATCTAACTGTTAACGATAAATGGTTTTGTATTTGCTTTTTTTATAGAAAGACTGATAAAATACAATAAAACAATGCCGATTAATAAAATACCTCCTGATGGAGGCATAATTTACACAGAAACCAATATGGCTCACTTTTTCCCCGAGCCATTCAATGCCATTACTTCTATATTATTTTTAGCAATAGCCATTTTTTGGACTCTTAAGATCGGTAAGGATTTTAAAAGATATCCTTTTTTAACTTATTGCCTGGTTTTATTGTACATTGGAGCTATAGGCGGAACCGTTTACCACTCATTCAGGCTGTGGCCGGTGTTTATTTTGATGGATTGGATGCCCATTATGTTACTTTGTACATCCGCCGGATTTTATTTTCTGGCTAAAAGTACCCGATGGTATTGTGCTGTTTTAATAGTCGTGGGATATTTATTGTTGATGTTTACCTTAAGAAACTGGTTTTTTGCAGATAACCATTTTCTTTTTATCAATGTCAATTATGCGATGATGGCTTCGTTGGTGCTTTTTTCGGTAATAAAGTATCTGGCATATACCCAGTGGAAAGCCAGTAAATGGGTAGGTTTTGCTCTTTTGTCTTTCGTTTTGGCGCTTACATTTCGTATAGCTGATCAATGGGAATGGTTCAGTTTTGGAACACATTTTTTATGGCATGCTTTCGGAGCAATAGCAACATTCTGCATGCTCAATTATATCTATGTTAATCAAGATGAAAATCCGTAAAACAAAGTTTAATATATAGATCGAAAAGATGTGGATTCTTATTGGTGAAAAATTCAATATCTGATATTGGCAGATAGCTAATATCTCGCTTTTTAAAACAAGCAATTATTATAATATCTAATTAATTTACAATTTTCAAAAAACCATTATCGAACCACCCGAGTCAATGTTTTACTCTCTTATATATATCAGATAAACAATGAATTAGGGACAGAAAAAAACCGGAAAGAAAGTGAATTATCACCTCTTTCCGGTCTTGTACCCAGGACCGGGATCGAACCGGTACTCCTAAGAACTGGTGTTTGAGACCAGCGCGTCTACCAATTCCGCCACCTGGGCTGGTGTTTTCCGTGTTTGAATCGGTGTGCAAATATAGAAACTTTTTATGAATACCGAAAAAAATTAAGCAAAAAAATTAAAAATTTATCTCAAGACCATCGTAGGCAAGGTGTATTCCGGATGGAAGTTGTTTGTCTTCAACATCATGCAGACCCAAATGATGACTGATGTGTGTTAAAAATAATTGCTTAGGTTTTAGTTCTTCAAATAGTTTAATAACATCCGGAAGGATAAAATGTGCCGGATGGGGATCAAATTTTCTGATGCAGTTTAAAATCAATACATCCAGATTTTTTAATTTTTCTTTTTCCGTGTCGGAAATAAAACCTGCGTCAGTAATATAAGCGAGATTGTTAAACTTATAGCCAAAAACGGTAATTTTATAATGAATTACTTCAACCGGGGTAATTTCAGTATCTAAGACGGTAAAAGGATAATTCTCAATTTCATGAAGCTCAAAAGCAGGAGCTCCGGGATATCTTTCATCAGCAAATGCGTAAGGAAAACGTTTTTTTACTTCATTTCCCACTCTGGAATAGCAATAGAGAGGCATATCATTTCCGGTTTTGAAAATCAGAGGACGCATGTCATCAAGACCAATCACATGGTCATTGTGTTCATGAGTAAGTAAAGCAATGTCTACCGTATTTTCTTTATGGGCAAGCATTTGCTGCCTGAAGTCGGGGCCACAATCAATCAGTATTTTTTTACTTTCATCAGTGGTCACCATTACAGAAGATCTGAGACGGCTATCCTTGGGATTTTTTGAAGTGCATACCTCACAGGTGCAGCCAATCACGGGTACACCCTGGGAAGTTCCCGTTCCTAAAAATTTCAACTTCATTTCTTTTGAGGTTGTTTTAATTTTGGTAAATTTACGAAAAATTTAATGTCCTAATGTATCAGAAACTAACTCCTAAACAAAAAGCATTAACAATTAATCTAGATCCTACTATTTATGGTACTTTCGCGGAAATTGGAGCAGGGCAGGAGACTGTTCGGCACTTTTTTAGAGCAGGGGGAGCTTCCGGTACAATTGCTAAAGCAATGTCGGCCTACGACAAAGATTTCAGTGATGCCATCTACGGAAAAGAGGTAAAAAACAGATACGTTACCCAAAACAGGCTTCGAAAAATGCTTCGCTATGAAGTAGCTTTGATTGAAGAACGGATTTCCAGGGAAAATCACCCAAACAGAAAGTACTTTTCTTACGCAAATACGGTTACAACAATTAATTTTGATAAAACCGTTAAAGGTCATGGCTGGGTAGGAATACGTTTCCAGGCGAATGAAAATGAAGATTACAACGAAATTGTTATTCACGTAAAATTTAAAGAGAATGATGCCACATTACAGCAGGAAACCCTTGGAAATCTTGGAGTAAATCTTATTTTCGGGGCGTTTCATTATTATGACAATCCAAGAAATTTAATAGAATCTTTATACGACGATGTAGCTAAAGATAACCTTGAAATTGATATGATTGATTTCAGCGGACCGGCTTTTACCTATGTTGATAACAGACTGATGTCTTTACAGTTGGTTAAAAACGGAATGACAGACGCGGTAATTTTCAATTCTGAGGGTAACAATATGCTTCCTGCAGATGTTTTGTATAAAAAAAATATTTTTGCGGTAAGAGGAAGCTTCAGACCGGTAACAAAGGTAAATATCGATATGCTGAAAAACGGACTCGATATGTTCCTTAAAGATGCGATATGTACAACGGACGAAACTGAAGTTCTCATTGAAATAACCATTTCCAACCTTCGTGCAGACGGCGATATTGATGAAAGAGATTTCCTGGACAGAGTAGATATTCTCGGTAAGCTTGGCTATACCGTTATCGTTTCCAATTATTCTGAATACTACCGCCTTATCGATTACTTTGCTTCTTATACAAATGGAAATATTGGTGTCGCGATGGGGGTAAATAATCTTCTGATGGTTTTTGATGAAAGATATTATAAAGACCTCTCAGGAGGAATTCTCGAGGCTTTCGGTAAGTTCTTCAGGAACGGAATGAGGGTATATCTTTATCCTTACAAAGATCCGGAAACACATGAGCTTTTAGATTCTTCCACTTTAAAAGTAGAAGAGAACCTGAAGGAACTGTATAAATATTTCAAGCATAATGAACGTATTGTGGATATTACCAATTACAATCCGGAATATCTGGAGATTTATTCAAGAGATATCCTTAAAAAAATTGCATGTAATATCAAAGGCTGGGAAACACAGGTTCCTGAAGGCGTCGCAGAAATGATTAAAGAACGCGGAATGTTCGGGTATAAAGAAGAATTTTCGCTAAAACAATTCTCTTAAATAATATAAAAATGTCAGAATTAAAAAAAAGACTTCTATCCATTCTGGAAAGTCCAAAACATAATACCGAAGAGAAACTTGAAAAAGTTTGCCATCTTTTAGATCAGGAAATTTCTTATTTCAACTGGACAGGCTTTTACTTTAAAAACGGAGATAAAGATGAGTTAAAATTAGGTCCTTATGTAGGCGCTCCTACCGATCATACGATTATTCCTTATGGTAAAGGGATTTGCGGACAGGTAGCCGTGTCCAATGAGACTTTTGTAGTTCCGGATGTGAATGAAGAAAGCAACTACTTAAGCTGCTCCATCGACACAAAAGCGGAAATTGTGGTTCCTATTTTTAAAGACGGGAAAAACATCGGGCAGATTGATATCGATTCTCATACCATTGATCCATTCACGGCCGAAGATAAAGAATTGCTGGAATGGCTTTGCAACGAAGTTGCAAAGATTTTGTAATTAAAATTTGGTCTACAATATCGACTCCGGCCCGAAGGGCCGGAGTCTTTTAGTTTTTGTTCTTTTTTACCTGACTATTTTCTATATAATATTATTATCTGGATAATCAGCAAAATCTACGGGAGATAAAATAATAAAGTAAATTATCTGCTTAAAGCAATCCGTGTAAATCTGTGGTGATATGCTATTTAAAAAGCATTGAGTGATTTCAAAAATGGGTTAAAAAGCTACTATATCGTCTTGTAGAGGTTCCACAATCTCCGTGCATATATATATCTGTATGATTTGTGAAATCTGTGGGAAATAAAAAAACAGCTGCAATTTTACCAATCACATTTTAATTGTTTCAACTTCAGCAATCAGTTCTTTAAAATAACTTTTGCATTTGGCAAGATGCGTTCCATACCAGGAAAAAGCTTCCCCATCCACGATCATAATTTTCTTAGCAGGATAAAATAATTTCAGTTCCTCCATATGTTTTTCTTTAAAAGGAAAAGGTTCGGAAGAAAGCATGATAATTTCAGCTTCTTTTAAATCTTCGGTTTCAATAACAGGATAGCGATTCTGATCCTTAAAAATATTTTCAAAACCAATTTCATCAAGAATTTTATGAATAAATGTATCCGAACCTATCGTCATATAAGGACTTTTCCAGATGAGATACGCAACTTTTATCTTACAATTAATCTTAGCCTCGTTCAAAACATCATAAATTTTGAGATTGAAACACTGCGCTTTCTCTTCTTTGTTGAAAAGCTTGCCTAAAGTTTTCAGTAAATAATAATTGTCCTCAATATTTTCAACATTTGTAACCATTACCTTAAAATCGTTCATCAAAGCTTCAACCTGTTCCTTTACATTTTCTTCTTTGTTGGCCAAAATCAGATCAGGCTGTAATGCTTTTATTTTTTCAATATTGATATTTTTTGTACCTCCGATTACGGGTACACGTTTCACTCTTTCAGAAGGATGAATGCAGAATTTGGTTCTTCCGATCACTTCATTTTCAGTTAAACCCAGATCAAATAATGCCTCGGTGATGGAGGGGACAAGAGAAACAACTTTCATTATGATATTTTAGAGGTTGCCTAAAATTACAAAAGTTTACCCGTTAAGAAAAGCCCGGCAACAGAAAAGTAGATAATAAGCCCCGTTACATCTACTAAAGTTGCAACAAATGGAGCTGAAGAAGTAGCGGGGTCAAGTTTTAGTTTTTTAAGAATAAACGGAACCATAGAGCCGGAAAGAGTTCCCCAAAGTACGATCATTACCAAAGAAACGCCGACACTCAATCCAACAAAAGGCCAGTACATTCCGTAATTGAAAAAACCTGCTTTATGCCATATCATAATTCTTAAAAAGCCGATAATTCCTAAAATACCACCCAGGAAAAGCCCGGTGAATATTTCTTTTCGCATCACATACCACCAGTCTTTCAGTCCGATTTCCTGTAGCGCCATCGCTCTGATGATCAGCGTTGCAGCCTGGGAACCGGAATTTCCGCCACTGGATATAATTAAAGGGACAAATAACGCCAAAACAACTGCCTTTTGGATCTCATCTTCAAAATAGCCCATCGCTGAGGCAGTAAGCATTTCCGAAAAGAAAAGAATGATCAGCCACATACCTCTCTTTTTCACCATTTCGATCAGGGAAGTCTGGGTGTACGGAACATCTAATGCTTCAAGACCCCCGAACTTCTGGATGTCTTCCGTATTCTGCTGCTCAATCTGGTCAAGGATATCGTCAATTGTTACAATGCCTACCAGAACACCTGCTTCGGTAACAATAGGAAGCGCAGCCCGGTCATATTTCTCAAAATACTGAACAGCATCTTCTTTTGAAGTGGTCGTTGTAATAGCTACGAAGTGATTATCGGTGATCTCGGAAACCATAGTGTCTTCCTCGGCAAGCAATAAACTTCCCAACGCAATATCATCGATCAGCCGGTTTCTTTCATCCACAACATACAGATAATTCATGGTTTCTACCTTGCTTCCGACTTTTTTGATCTGTTGAAGGCATCTTTTAATAGTCCATTCTTTACGGATCTGGATATAATAAGGTGTCATCAGTCGGGCAATGGAATCGGAATCATAACCCAAAAGTTTTAGGGCAATTCTTCTTTCCTGCGGATTCAGATGATTGATGGAATATTTGATCAGCTCATCCGGAAAATCTTCAAACAATGCCGTTCTGTCGTCAGGTGTCATTGCATTGAGGATCTCAGAGACTTCGTCACTTCCGATGCTTCGGATCGTTTCTTCCTGGAAATCAGGATCGAGATGGGAGAAAACTTCCGCTTTGTATTCTTTCGGAACTTTCAGGAACGCCAAAAGCCTCTCGTCAGCGTGAAGTTCGCTAAGAGTTTCGGCAATATCGGCGGGGTTAAAGATAAGTTCGTCCTTAGAATTCAAAACGTTATTTTTTAGGCTATGCAAAAATAACTCAAATTTTTAAAAAATGAGAATGCTGCTTTAAATTTAAGGATTAATTAAACTCATCAAATCCATATTTAAGTTAAATAAGTAAAATTGCAGAAACAAAAAAACACCCACAAAAACTGCGAGTGTAAGAAGAATTTTGAATTGAGATAGTTTGAATGAATTGTTTATTTAAAAATACTAAAATAAATTAAATTATTCACTGTGTAATGAATATAATTTAATGAAATTCAATGATGTGCATAATATTAATTAGAAATCTTAAAAAAGATTGGGAAGAAAGTTTTTGATGGAATGGCTAAAAACCATTTTCTCCGGAAGGTTTTATTTTCCGCAGCTGTTTGAGGATATCTTTAATGGCTCCGTTGGTACCGATCTTTACTGAATTTACCGTAGATCCTAAAAGCCGCATATTTTTTCTGTAGGTATCATAATCTGTTTCCGTAATCAGGTTTCCTTCTGCATCGAAAAGTTTCATACTTACGATCACCTGATTGGAGAAAACATATTTCCCGATTCCTACTTTAAAATATTTTACTTTGGGTATGACAGCGAAATCTGCGTCATTATTCAGGCAATAATCTGAAATGGTTTTCTTATCGATGCTGTCAAAAGAAATTTGGGTTTCGGTTTTCAGCATCTTATTTTTTCTTTCGCTTAAATTATCGGATACCGCGCTGAAAAAGGCTGTATTGGTGGGTTCTTTAATTTCTTCAATATCAGGTTCTACCTGAGGATTAAAGTAAAGGATTCGCTTTATCTTAGCTTCATGGCTGTTTTGCGCTTTCAGCAAAGAAGAGCATGGAAAGATAATAAGGACGAATAGTATGAAAACAGTAGAATTTCTCATCATGAATACCATGCAAAAGTACTGCCTTTTAACACGATATCATAATTTTTTTAAGAAATATTTAACATATTTTTCTATCAAAATCAATTTATGAAATCAATAATGTTTGTAAAGTAAAAAAAATATCGTACTTTTGCAGCCGTTACATAATAATCATTTAAATAATATTGGAATGTACTTAAATACAGAAAAAAAGCAGGAAATTTTCGCAAAACATGGAAAATCTGCACAAGACACAGGAAGTGCTGAAGGACAAATTGCACTTTTCACTTTCAGAATCAACCACCTTTCTGCTCACTTGAAGAGCAATCACAAAGATTATAACACAGAAAGATCTTTGGTGAAACTGGTAGGTAAAAGAAAAAGATTATTAGATTATCTTAAGAATAAAAATATCGAAAGATACAGAGCAATTATTGCTGAATTAGGTTTAAGAAAGTAATCTACAAAGATTTTCAAAAGAGCAGCTTCGAAAGAAGTTGCTTTTTTTTGCTCTGTGGTGAGCTGTAAAGTAAAAATGATATTGCAAATTGATGCATGGCATTAGAAATTTGTTTTTCTGGAATCAGTTTTAATGAATATGTTTATTAAAACATAAAATTAACCGCCATTTTCATACGGATTTTAGCCGGATGCGGTGCTATATCCAAATAATTACATTAAATTTGCATCGAAAATTTAAAAAGTTTAAATATTAATCGTGCCCAATACGGGGTACAAGAAGACAATTTTTATGAGTATACCTCAAGCGTTTACAGAAACGATTACTCTTGCAGACGGCAGAGAAATTACTATTGAAACGGGGAAGCTGGCTAAGCAGGCAGACGGATCCGTAGTTGTAAAATGTGGCGGAACAATGCTTTTAGCGACTGTTGTTGCCAATAAAGAAGCAAATCCCGGTGTGGATTTTTTACCATTAACGGTAGATTACAGAGAAAAATTTTATGCAGGAGGAAGAATCCCGGGAAACTTTTTCCGAAGAGAAGCAAGACCTTCTGATCAGGAAATTTTAACAATGCGTCTGGTAGACAGAGTGCTGCGTCCGCTTTTCCCTGAAGATTTCCACGCGGAAGTTCAGGTAATGATTTCATTAATTTCTTACGATGGAAAGACTATTCCTGATGACCTGGCAGGTTTGGCAGCTTCTGCAGCCATTGCCATTACCGATATTCCTTTCAACGGACCGATGTCTGAAGTAAGAGTGGTACGATTTGACGGCCAGCTGGCGATTAACCCAAGCTATGAGCAGCTGAAAGATTCTGAGCTGGATATCATGGTGGGAGCTACCAAAGATTCCATCGTAATGGTAGAAGGAGAGATGAAGGAAATTTCCGAGCAGGAAATGCTGGAAGCCATTATCTTCGCCCATGCTGAAATCAAAAAACAAATTGAAGCTCAGGAGAAATTAGCTGAAAAAGTAGGCAAAGCTTTCCCTAAAAGAGAATATTCCCACGAAGTTCATGAGGAGGCCATCCGTGAAAAAGTGTGGAAAGAGTGCTACGATAAAGTATATGAAGTAGCAAAAACACCTTCTGCAAAAGAAGAAAGACACGAAAAATTCAAGGCTGTTCTTGATGAATTCCTGGCTCAGTATGTAGATAATCCTGACGAGCTGGAAAGAGTAACGCCTTTCGCTAAAATATATTACCACGATGTGGAAAAAGAGGCCATGCGCCAGATGATCCTTGAAGACAATATCCGTCTTGACGGCCGTGATCCGCAAACGATCCGTCCGATCTGGTCTGAAATTGATTATCTTCCGGGAGCACACGGTTCTGCGATCTTTACAAGAGGGGAAACCCAGTCTTTAACGGCTGTAACCTTAGGCTCCGTAAAAGATGCCAACATGGTAGACAGTGTGATTTCTCAGCATGATGAGAAATTCTTCTTACATTATAATTTCCCTCCGTTCTCAACAGGTGAAGCAAGACCTTTAAGAGGAACTTCACGAAGAGAGGTAGGACACGGAAACTTAGCTCAGAGAGCACTACAGGCGGTAATTCCTGAAGAAAATCCTTATACCATCAGAATTGTTTCCGATATTCTTGAATCCAACGGTTCGTCTTCCATGGCAACGGTTTGTGCAGGAACATTGGCGCTAATGGATGCCGGAGTACAGATTACAAAACCTGTTTCCGGGATTGCAATGGGATTGATCACCGATACGAAATCCGGTAAGTTTACCGTACTTTCCGATATCTTAGGAGATGAGGATCACTTGGGAGATATGGACTTTAAAGTAACCGGAACGGCAGATGGTATCACTGCTTGCCAGATGGATATCAAAATTCAGGGGCTTTCTATGGACATCATGGAAAAAGCGTTGATGCAGGCAAGAGACGGAAGATTACACATCCTAAATAAAATCACGGAAACGATTGCTGAACCGAGAGCCGACGTAAAACCTCACGCTCCGAAAATGGTGGTAATGGAAATTCCGAAAGACTTCATTGGTGCGGTAATCGGGCCTGGTGGAAAAATCATTCAGCAGATGCAGAAAGATACGGATACGGTTATTGCGATTGAAGAGATCGGAGAAATCGGACGTATCGAAATTGCTGGTACTGACAGAGAGAAGATCAATGCTGCTGTAGCGAAAATCAACGAAATCACTTTTGTACCGGTTGTAGGACAGGTGTATAATGGAAAAGTGGTGAAGATCATGGATTTCGGTGCCTTCGTAGCAATTGCAAAAGGAACGGAAGGGCTTCTTCACATCTCGGAAATCGAGTGGAAGCGTCTGGATAAAGTTCCATATAAAGAAGGAGATGAAGTGGAAGTGAAATTTATGGGTTACGATGACCGTAAGAAAATGAAGCTTTCCAGAAAGGTTCTTTTACCAAGACCTCCGAAGCCGGAAGGGAAACCGAGACCGGAAGGGGAAGGAAGACCAAACAGACCGGAAGGACAGAAGCCTCAGGGTGAAAAGCCTGCGGAAAAACAAGATCCTTCAGCTGAAGCATAAGATTACAGATTATCAATGATATGAACCACCGGATTTCCGGTGGTTTTTTTGTTTGGGTAAGGTTGGGAGTATAGATTGCAAATCCGCGCTGTTTGATGTGTTATTCTGAATATAAACTGAAAGTTTACGAACGAAGTTCAGAAGTGGAATGAAGAATCATCTGACTTTAAATTTCTTTTATTTTCTACAAGGATATAATGATTGTCGCAGTGATTATTGTTGGAACATTGATTGTAAATCTGCGTTATCGGGTTAGTAATATAATAAAAAAATAAGCAACCTTCATCTCCTCAGGTTGCTTGTTTTTTTTCTTCCTTTACGGAATGCTGTCACATACATGTGTGTGAATGAAAATGATTACTCACTTTAATTCTAGAGTGAAATAATAAATTACTCCAAACTGGAGATTGGTAATGACAATATGTTTAAGAATAAACCTCTTGGCTTTTCTTGTATTCTAATTCTTTAGCTAAATTAAATCTTTCCCATTTAGTAAACCAATATTTTACATTATTTTTTTGAAAATCTAATATTTTATTTAATGTATTAATACTTTCTTTTGCTTCTGTGAATGTTTTACTGTCTTTGTAGATTATAAAAATTTTTCTTTTATACTTAATATCGAGATATGGACAGGCAATAAGATCTAAGATTAGATGAGTTAACTCTGAAGATTTATTGCGTTTTTCAACAGGAAAAATTTTTATATATTCTTTAATATAGCTTTTTAAAGCTGTTTTTACTCGGTTAAATTTTGTAGAGTGTCCTAAATAATATAATATTACTACAATAGAAAAATAATTCAATCTGCAATTAGGAATTTTATTGTTTACATGATCAAAACAGATAAATTTCTCTAATAAAATTCCAGGAATTCTAAATTCTCTATCCAGTTCCTTTACTACCGTTAAAAGATATAACGTTTCAACCTGAGCATACTCTGAGATTAAATTTTTTTTGATTATAAAACTTGATTCATCTAGAACTTTTTTAAATACTCGATGTCTATTATTTGTTGATATTACAAATTTCTTCTTATCTGATTTATATTTTATTTTGTAAAAGGCTAATATTTTAGATAAAATGTGACTTATTTTAATTGTTGAATTTACGCTTGGTGAAACTGAGTAAATAAAAAATATTAAATCTATAAAGTTAACTATATGGGATGTAAAAGATTCTTCTACTTTATCTAATTTATTAATAATATTTTTATCCTCTATTTCACCAGATTTAATTTTAACTCTATATTGAAAATATATGTTCTCAAAATTTATCAGATTTTTTTCAATAATATTATTTAAAAGAGCTAAACTATAATTGAGGACATCCTTATAATCGACCGCTGATTCTTTAATTAATATTTTATATTGCGTTATCAGATTATTAGCATTCCTTTTCTATTTTCCTTTAAAAAGATAAGATTAAAATTTGAGCTTGAAAATGACTGATCTAACATTAAGTTTTATGGTTTTCAAAGTTTTTCAATTAGTTTTTTCAAATATATGATTTCTGCATAAAAAAAGATTACGGTTTTACATAATCTTTAAATATTATAAAAAAGATTTCTTTCTTCCTTTAAATTACAGAACGCGTAAATTGACTTGACTTTGGAGGTCGTTCATTCATATAATTTTTGTTATATGTGTACTCTTTCATAAAGCTTTAGGCTAAAAACAAATTGAGATCCAATTCATTACTAGGAAGTTTGGATGTTTTTTCGTATCTTTGTATGATAATAAAAGGAAACAACCTTTCTCTGTAACAGTTTAGACTTCTATTTTTCAATCGGTTTTTTTGCTTTTACAGCTGACAGATTTTAATACTATTTCATTTTAAGCGCTTATTTAAGGCATTATCAGAGATCTTATTCAAACTTTTTATTTCTTTTCCTGCAACGGAAAATGTATTCATGTAACAACTAAATTTTATAATAATATATGGCGGATTCTTTTTCTAAAAAAGAAAATTTCAAAAAGAAAGTTCAAAAACAAAAGGAAAAAGCTCTTAAGCGAGAAGAGCGTAAATCGAGCAACAACAAAGGTAAAAGTCTTGACGAGATGTTTATGTATGTAGATGCAAACGGTCAATTGACTTCAACTCCACCGGATCAGGGGGAAAAAGCGGAAATCAACATTGATGATATCCAGCTGGGTGCCGCTCCTATTGAGGCGGAGGAACTCAGAAAAACAGGAATCGTTACTTTTTTAAGCGAAAAAGGATACGGTTTTATCACGGAAGACAAAACGAAGGAAAATATTTTCTTCCACAGTAACAACTGTGCAGAGCCTGTGAAAAAAGGAAACAAAGTTTCTTACGAGAAAGAAAAATCACCGAAAGGATTTTCTGCGGCGGAAATTCAATTAGTGAAATAAAATTACCCGGAAGCTTTCCGGTGTACCGAATAAATTTTTAAATTTGTCGAAATTCAACCTATGAATTTCGACTTTTTTGATTTTTTAGACCTGTGTGGTAATGTTCTTAACCTGTTTAACGGAGGTTCTTCAGACACCATCCGTTATGATCTGCCTGATAAGAGGAAGGAAAGAAAATATGTCTTTGAAAAGATAAGCACGATATTGTATCTTATTTCAGCTGTTCTCTTTTTTTTTGTATTTAAAAATCCTCCTGTTTCAGACAATTATATCCAGGCTTTTGTTATAGCTTCGGTTTTAGGCTTCTCAGTTTCCCTGATTATTTTCTTTGTGCTTTATCTTTTTGGAAAATATTACTTTAAAAGCATCTTCCAGTGGCTGTTTTTCAGTCTTTCGGTGGTCTCACTGTGGGTGTCGGTATTTCTGTGGGTGTATTTTAAATCCGGGATATTCTGATTATTTCCAGTTTGGCACTCTGCTGAGAAGGAAAATAGCAATATATCCTAAGAATACAACAGCTATAGCCCGTATCATGGATAATATTTCCACCTTCGCTTTTTCTTCTACAAGCGTTATAACAGGTTTTAAAAGTACTGCTTTTTGTCCTTCCGGTATTGCTTCTGAAATATCACGATACTCGCGAGACATTTTGGTAATGTATTCGAAGTTTTTTATTTTATCAAAATCATAATTTTTCATTATTGTATCTCTTGTGTATACAAGAAAATCATCCAGTTGCTTTTTTTGATTTTCCTCATCAGCGTTCTGGTCTATTGGTTTTTCAAAGATGAGACTATAAAAAACATCATGATTCTTTGATTGAAAGGGATATACGAAAACAACCTGTGCGTATCTGGATACCGGTTTTTTTCTACTTTTAATACCAGAATAAATCATTGGGCTTCTGATAACATTAAAATTCCGGATGGTAAGACCTCTGCTATTGGCAGCGTATACTTCTTCAATATTTACAATTTCTTTTGTTTTCGTATCGTAAAGCGATAATAAATCGATACTGAACAGCATGATCATAAATGTACAGAACATCGAAGAGAAAATAATAACACTTTTCCGGAAAGAAGAATAACCGGATCGCATTACCCTGTCTTTTTTTACAAAAAAGGTTACAGACCATGCGATTAAAGTGGTAATTATCCAAAAATCCCGTCCGTATTTGGGAGGGAACTGACGAATGTTAAAGATATAATAGAGTACAGTGAGAAGCGTAAGATTAGTAAGTAATGAAATAATAAACACTTTCATTGAATACCGGAACTCTTTAAAACCAATCATGTTTAATTTTGATTGCAAAAATAGATAAAAAGTTTGCTATATACAGATCCTGAATATTGTTAAATCATTTCCTTGAAGTTATAAATTATCATAAATGCATTGTGCATTCCTCCGTGAATAAGTATTTTTGAAAAATTTTCAGAATTGAATCCTACCATTTCCATAGTTGTTGCTATTTTTAACCGTAAAGATGAGCTTTTTGAGCTCCTCACTTCTCTTACTTCCCAGACTGATAAAGACTTTGAAATAATCATTGTTGATGACGGCTCATTGATTGATTTGCGTCCGGTGATCCAAAATTTCGAGGGATTTTTAGCAATAAAATACTTCAGGAAAGATAATTCCGGTCCGGGTCTTTCAAGAAATTACGGAGCGAGAAGGGCAGCGAATGAATGGCTGGTTTTTGTAGACAGCGATGTCATTGTAGAAAAAGATTATATCGAAAATATCAAAAAAGATATTGTTGAAATTCCGTGTGATGCATTCGGAGGAGCCGATAAGGCGCATAAAGGTTTTAACCTGATGCAAAAGGCAATTTCCTATTCTATGACTTCCGTTTTTACCACCGGCGGAATCAGGGGAAATAAAAAAGCGGTATCGAAGTTTCAGCCGAGAAGCTTTAATATGGGGGTAAAAAAAGAAGTTTTTGAAAAAGTAGGCGGTTTCTCTGAAATGCGGATAGGAGAGGACCCGGATCTTTCCATGACGCTTTGGGAAAAGGGATATACCACTGCTTTTTTTGATGATATTGCGGTGTACCATAAGAGAAGGGTAGATTTCGGGAAATTCTCAAAACAGGTGTATCAATTCGGATGTGCCAGACCTATTTTAAATCAAAGGCATCCGAATTACGTGAAAATATCCTTTGCTTTTCCCACGTTGTTTTTATTAGGCTACGTTATGGGCTTTCTGGAGTATTTTATTATGGGAAAAGGAATCATTCTTGCCTTTTACGGATTGTATACTTTTATGGTTCTTTTTCATGCTTTATGGGTGACTAAGAATATCAGCATTGCCGGGATGGCGGTTATCTCTACATATATCCAGATGTTTTCTTACGGTTACGGATTTTTAAAATCATGGATTCTGTTGAATGTTTTCAGGATGAAACCGGAAGAGGCTTTCCCGAAACATTTTCATAAAATGTAGTAAGGCTCAGAGCAAATTTTAACATTAAAAAATTAAGTTTTAATGTAAAAAATAAAAGCTGTCGTTTAAACAACAGCTTTTAAAATGAAATTAAGATATGGATATGGTTTCATGGTTGAGAACGCCTGTTTTGATCATGCATTCCCGCATCTTTTCGTAGGTTCTTTCGATATCATGATCGAGGCCGATGGAAAAACGGATCAGACCGTCTGAGATTCCCATTTCAGCCCGCTCTTCTTCCGGGATTTCCGAAGACGTTGAACTTCCTGAGCAGGAGAATAAGGTTTTATAGAAGCCCAGGCTTACTGCGAGATATCCCAGATTTTCCCGTTGCATCATTTCCATCAGTTCGTTCGCTTTTTCGGTAGTTCCTGCATCCACCGTTAGCAGTCCTCCAAAACCGTATTCTTCATGCATCATGCTTTTCATCAGTTCATGGTTTTTGTGGGATTTCAATCCCGGATAAGAAACTTTCAGTCCGTCATTTTCAAATCGTTCAGCAAGATACATGGCATTGTGGCTGTGCTGTTTCATTCTGATGTGAAGTGTTCTGAGATTTTTTAGAATGCTTGCAGAGCGCAGGCTGTCCATGGTTGGTCCCAGAAGCATGCATGCTCCGGTATTTACATTCTTGGTGTCATTAATGAATTCCTGTGTTCCGCAGTAAACCCCACCAACGGTATCGCTGCTCCCGTTAATGAATTTTGTCAGGGAATGGATTACAATATCTGCTCCCAATAAAGAAGGTGAGATAGAAAGTGGTGAAAAAGTATTATCAACAATCAGTTTCAAATTGTGTTTTTTACAGATTTCAGATAATTTTTTCAGGTCTGCAACCTCAAGAAGCGGATTGCTCACACTTTCGCAATATATCATTTTTGTGTTAGGCTGGATGGCATTTTCGATTGCATCAAAATTATTGATGTCTACGAATGTGGTTTCAATATTAAATGGGGGAAGAAAATTTTTCATGAAAGCATAGGTTCCTCCGTAAATGGTTCTGCTGGAAATAATATGGTCTCCGCTTTTGCATACTTGAAGCAGTACGGAAGTAATAGCTCCCATTCCTGAAGCCGTAACGTTGGCCGCTTCGGTATTTTCCATTTTCGCAAGAGCCTGGGAAAGATACAGATTCATAGGAGAAGAATGTCTTGAGTACAGATAACAGCCTTCAGCATTTCCTTCAAAAGTATCAAACATTGTTTTTGCAGAAAGGAAGGTGTAGGTAGAACTGTCTGAAATGGATGGATTCACCCCGCCAAATTCGCCAAAATACTGTAAATCCTGAATTTCATTTGCCGCATTAAAATTTTTCATAACTAACTAATTTTTTTTCTATTGCTAAAATGAAAGTATTCCTTCTTTTTTACAAGCTGTAATTTATTTTATAGAATATAAATCTATTGAATATTATTTTGATAGAAATAAAGTTTATTATATTTGAAAAATGTAAACTTTTAACAAAAAATTATCTATGGCCCTGGATGATACTGATAAAAAACTACTCCTTTTTTTACAGCAAGATTCTAAACAGACAACGAAAGAGCTGTCTTACAAGCTGGGCTTGTCTGTAACTGCTGTTTACGAACGCATTAGAAAACTGGAAAATACGGGAGTTATTTCCAGATATGTCGCTATTCTCAACCGCCATAAAATCGATCGCGACTTTATTGTTTTGTGTCATGTAAAATTAACACAGCATAAAAAAGAATATGTATTGCAGTTCGAAAAGGAAATTATGAACCTTGATGAAGTGTCAGAATGTTTCCATGTAAGCGGGGATTATGATTATATCCTGAAAATTGCCGTAAAGGATATGGAAGATTACCGGAATTTTATGCTTTCCAAACTTACCACGTTACAGCATATTGCCAGTACCCACAGTTCATTTATGATCTCCGAAGTAAAAAATACGACGGCGATTGTGTTGTGAATATATTATCTGAAGCTTTTTGACTCCGTCGGATTGCATTTATTTCATTATTTTAAGGAGCAATTTGATTGCATCGAAAAGCAATATTATTTTTTTTGAAGCTTTTTCCTGCTTTCCGCACTCGCTATTTTCCAGATTTCGGGGCGGCGGCGAAGCCGCCGCCCCGAAATCTGGAAAATGAGCTCAAACAATTGCTTCAATCAGGGCTAGGCCGCAGTCTTTTATCTCAATAGAAATTTTAGATTACACCAGGACGCCATTTTTAGAAGCGATAGGATCCGGAAGTTCGGTGTCACCAGTCATTTGCAGCAGATCAATTTCTATCGTTCTGCAGATGGATAACATAGGAATATCAAACATCAGTCCTTCAAAAGGGTTTTCAGAATAATCGCCCACCAGCTCCATAATGATGTAAATCCATCCAATTGTAATGCAAAAAGGTATGGATGCCCAGATTCCCCAGTCTCCCAGCTTGGCAAATTCGCTTACCAGACCCAGCGGAAGCAGCATGATAAAAATAACATTAAATACAAATGCCGTGCTGGCAAACTGTCTTGGCAAAGGAAATTTTTTGATTCGTTCCGCTTGTCCCTGTAAGGTATAAAATTCATTCAGGCAGTCCTGCAGCTGCATATGATTAAATCCTGAAATAATGTCCATGTTCTTTAATTCATTGATGTCTTTCGATTGCTGTGCAATAAGATAAGTCGCAAAATTCTTATAGTCAGACTGCAGCGCAGATTCCTCTTCTGATAAATATTTATTAAGGAATATCGGAGTTCTTCCATAATCGGGAAATCCTGCCTTAATTAACCGATTGCGTTTCTGATCTACGTTTTTAAGCTGATCTTCTTCCACTTTGATATGCTCCCATTCCGTAGGAATCAAAAGTTGTTCACGCAATTGATAAAGCCAGGCAATGTGTCGATACACTATTTTTTTCCGGCGGTCTTCAAGATCAAACTTTCCGATTTCTTCATTTCCGGTATCAAAAGCAGAAACCATAGACCCAAGCATCCGGCTGGAATTTACGATTCCGCCCCAGATTTTTCTGGCTTCCCACAATCTGTCGTAGGCCTGGTTGTTTTTAAAACCCACGAGAAAAGCTTCTGCTGTACCGATCAATGCTACGGGAACCCATGGGATGATCATCCAATGCCAGTTAAAAAAATGGAAAAGAATGGCAATCAAAGTACACCAGATAGAAATCAGGATCAGATGAAATCCGGATAAATTGAGAACCTGCCTGTAATTGACATATTTTGTTGTGATCATAAATGATATGCTTTTTTCTAAAGATTATTCAAAGTAACAAAAAGCATACAAAAGAGCCCCTAAAAAATTTTAGAGGCTCAATTTTATTTTTATTGTAAACTAATATTTCAGCATTTCTTCAATTTTGGTGCTTAGCTTTTCAGCATTTGGCAACATTTCCTTTTCCAGCACAAGGTTGATTGGAACTGCCGGGACATCAAGTGATCCCATCGTTTCCACCGGAGCATCAAGATACTTGAAACAGTTTTTGGAAATTCTGTGTGCAAAAGCTTCCGCAAAAGAGTTGTTAAGCTGCTCTTCCGTTAAAACAATACATTTTCCGTGAGCCTTCACTCTTTCAAAAACAAGCTCTTCATCAAGAGGAATCAATGTTCTTAAATCGATAACTTCTACTTTTCCGCTGAATTTTTTTGCAGCTTCTTTAGCCCAGTAAACACCCATTCCGTAAGTAACGACCAGTAATGTCCGGCCTTTCTCAGTTTCGTCTTTATCGGCTTCAATGATTACTTTTCCTTTGCCGAATGGTAAGATATAATCTTCTGCGGGTTCTATGGTTTTTGCATCTTCTGTTCCCGGAACTTTACTCCAGTAAAGACCTTTATGCTCCAGCATGATGACCGGATTGGGGTCGTAATAGGCTGCTTTTAGCAAACCTTTAAAATCTGCAGCATTGCTTGGATACGCGATTTTTATTCCTTTGATGTTGGCAAGAATACTTTCCACACTTCCGCTGTGATAAGGACCGCCGCCACCGTAAGCGCCAATCGGTACACGAATGATATTGCTGACCGGGAATTTCCCCTGGCTTAAATAATTCGACTTTGAAATTTCCGTGATCAACTGGTTGATTCCCGGATAAATATAATCGGCAAACTGAACTTCAACGATCGGTTTCAGGCCAACCGCACTCATTCCGGTTGTGGAACCGATGATATAAGCTTCCTGAATAGCGGTATTGAAAACCCTTTTACTCCCGAATTTTTTTCCTAATGTTACCGTTTCACGGAAAACACCACCGATTCTTTCTCCAACATCCTGTCCGTACAATAAAGCTTCCGGATGTTTCCACATCAGTTCCTGAATAGCATGAATGGCAGCATCTACCATGACAATCTTTTCACCACCTTCAGGCTCGCGTGTTCCTGTTTCTTCCGTAACCGGAGTCGGTGCGAAAACATGTTGCATTACCGTTTCTGGTTTCGGATCTTCGGCATTTTTTGCTCTTTCGAAGGCTTCTTCTGCTTCAAGACGGGCTTTTTTGGTAATTTGCTTTAATAATTCTTCATCAACACCGGAATCCAGCAACTGGTTTCTGAGGATTTCTCCCGGGTCTTTAGCTCTGTGTTTTGCCAGATCTTCTTCATCTCTGTAAAACTCTCTTCGTACTCCGGAAGTATGGTGGCCGATAAGAACGGTTTTTGCGCAAACTACTACCGGTTTTCTCTCTGTACGTACAAAATCAACCGCTTTTTTCATGACTTCGAAACTTTCGATAAAGTCGGTTCCGTCCACTCTCATTCTGCTTAGTCCGGTAAACCCGGCTACAAAATCGTAAGCATCACAGGTTCTTGCTTCATCTTTGGTTACGGAAATTCCCCATTCATTATCCTGAACCAGGAAAATAATAGGAAGCTGGTGCAATGCCGAAAACTGAAGTGCTTCACTCACTTCACCTTCCGTTACGGAATTGTCTCCGAGGCTGCATACAACAACAGGATTATTTTCAAACTGCTGCAGATTAAAGTCCTGAATATATTTTATACCCTGTGCCACGCCCGCTGTGGGAATGGTCTGCATTCCGGTTGCAGAACTCTGATGAATGATTTTAGGCTTGTTTTCATCTCTGCTTGAAGGATGAGAATAATAAGACCTTCCTCCCGAAAAAGGATCTTCGGCTTTAGCCAGCAATTGCAGCATCAGCTCATAGGGTTCGAAACCGATTCCTAAAAGAATGCTTTCGTCTCTGTAATAAGGAGATACCCAGTCTTCTTTTTTTAGCTGATAAGCAGTAGCCAGTTGGATCGCTTCATGACCTCTTGATGTGCTATGAACATATTTGGTAACATTTCTGTTTTCTTCGTAAATGTCTGCCATTGCTTTGGCAAGCATCATATGATTATATGCTTTTAGCAGAATCTCCTGTGAAACTTTCTCGTGAAGTGTATTTTCCATAGAAAGCAAAGATAAACAAAAAAACAAAACACTAACAAGTGTTAGTGTTCTGAGCGTTTTAAATGTAAAAATAATAATATGTTATTCTTTAATTACTTTTTTAGAAACATTATTTTTGTCTGTTTTAACTTCTATAATGTATATTCCTTTAATGTAAGGAGTAAGGTCAATAGTTTCTTCCTCACTTTTTAAAGTTCCGGTCTGAAGTTTTTTTCCGGAAAGATCATAAAGATTATAAACAGATTTTCCAGGTGCTTTTAATACTTTTACAAAATCTTTTGTAAGAGTCGGTGCGATTACCATTCCATCATCTTTTACAAGATCATTAGTTGATAATGAAGATTGTGTTTGCCCGGTTACTATAATAGAATAGTTTTGTGGTGCCGGACTTCCGGAATCGCTAACTAATGTACCCTTATTGGTGATTTCAATTCTGTAACTTCTGCCTGCAACCGGATTGTCTATGACTACCTGTTCCACATTATCAACTGTATTGTCTGCTTTCGTTGCAGGAGTTAAAGGGCTGTTGGGGTTTAGCTTCCAGGGATAATATACGGTATTTGTAGTAAGATCTACGATTCTCAGGTCCAGATCATTAATTAATTTTGATGATCTGTTGTTGTAAACATCAGACACAAACTGATAATTGGGCTCATACTGAGGATCTATCCAGCTAATGGTGGCTTTTAGTGGCTCACTTCCGCTCGCAATTATAGTTTTGCTGTTTTTAACACCGCTATTTAAAGTTTCATTGTTAAAAATTACGGTATTGTTGGCTTTTCCTACCAGTATTTCTGCTCCTTTTTTAGCATTAATAAAACCCCATCCGAACCATGGGTCCGGTCCTATATTTCCAGCTTCTGAAGCGGAATGAACCGTCAATACTTTTGCTGAAGCAGCATCAAGTAATGCATTATTGAACAGTTGTTTGTAGATTTGAGTCCATAACCCTATGATTCCTGTAACAACAGGTGCTGAGAAAGAAGTTCCGCTTCCTCCTGCCCAAAGCGAACTTCCTGAAGCTGAGGTAGCAGCATATAAAACATCCGTTCCAACGGTGGAGATATCCGGTTTTATTCCACCGTCATCTCTGGGACCGGCGCTGCTATAGTCAGAGTGTACCACATCGGATGGATTGGTGTATCGAAAATTATTGGTGGTGATAATATCTGTAGCTCCCACAACAATAATATTTTTTGCCAATGATCCGGGGCCTATACAGTCATAGCCCTGAGAACAATTATTCGGTGGCGGAATGTCGTTGCTCCCAAATGCGGTTTGCCCGCTCGAAGTGCTGTAATATTTAGGAATTGTTGAGGAACCGCCATTCGGGCCCATACCGAATGAATTACCGGCAGATTTTACAATAATGAAAGAAGGGTTATTGTAAACCAGGGCATCATAATTGTAATCATTTTCATCATAAGTCCCCTGAAAGTCATAAAATGTATTTCCGCTTTTAGAGCCGTTATAAACATAGTATAAATTTCCATTACTGTCGTAATCTTCGTCCCAACCAGCATTAATACCATAAGAATGGTTAGAAATATTAGGGGACGCAGTAATTATTTTTTCAAAAACATTACTGCTGGAACTGTTACCGGGCAAAGTAGTCGTTGCGAACATATAGCTGTCCATGGTAGAATTAACAGCAACCCCTTTTGTATTTCCTACCACACCGCTGCTGTTAGATAAAGTAACACTTTTTCCTCCGATAAAGCTTCCTACGCCGGTAGAATGATCAGAATAAATCTGGGAGCTTGCCTCCTTATTGGTTATTCTTCCGGTTGCATTGTTGAAAGCGGTATGCGCTCCGTAAATTCTTCCGCCGTCAAAAATGGTATATTTGATATTCTCACCATTGAAAGCTCCTGCCAATCCTGTTACGTTGCCGGCTGTATTCAATTGGTCAGAATTGGAATTGGAAAGTTGCCTGGTATCATGTTCCTCCAAAAAGTAGGGTACACCGAAATGAAAGCCTGCAAGCACCGATTTCAGGGAATCTATTTTCTTCTTAGTGACTGCGTCCGGATTTTTTCCGTAAACGCTTTCCGCATAGATGTCAAACTTTTTCTCATTCTGAATTTTCTGCTGTTCAAATTCTCTTCTTAAAACTTCATTATTTTTCTGTGAATACACCAATACACCAAATAATGTACTTAATACAATTAGATTTTTCCTCATGCCGCTAGTGATTATATAAATATCTCCAACAAAATTAGATAAGATTCATGATTTTTTATTGATTGTTGATCATGGCATAATGAATATTAATTGAATTTTAATTTTTCTTAAATTTTTAATAAGGTAAAACATAGTGTTTTATTTTAGTAAAAGCTGATGAACATATAATAGGCTTAAAAATTTACTTTAAACCAAAAAATGAAGTAACTTTACATTCTCTTTTTAAATAAAAAGCTAGAAAATTACATGTATTTAGTTTTTGACACAGAAACCACAGGTTTACCAAAGAATTTCAATGCTCCGCTTTCAGACTCAGACAATTGGCCAAGAATGGTGCAGATTGCATGGCAGCTGCATGACGACGACGGAACACTTATTGAAAATCAGGATTATATTATAAAACCGGAAGGGTATGATATCCCTTTCAACGCCGCAAGAATTCACGGGATTACTACCAAAATTGCCAATGAAGAAGGCCGTGACCTTACGGAAATTTTAAATGAATTTTCTAAAGTTCTGGAAAAGGTAAGAGTTGTTTCCGGTCATAATGTTGAGTTTGACTACAATATCGTCGGAGCAGAATTTTACCGAAAAAATATTAAGGATAACCTTCAGGAAAAGCCGAGAGCGGATACTATGGTTTTAGGGACCGATTTCTGCCAGCTCGGCGGAGGCAGAGGAGGAAAATTCAAACCTCCGAAACTGGAAGAACTTTATGAAAAACTTTACGGACATAAATTCGATGAAGCTCACAATGCGGCAGCTGACGTAAACGCTACGGCTCAGGTTTTCTTTGAAATGATGAGAATAGGAGTTATCCCTGCGGAAGTTTTAAAAATTTCCGAAGATCAGCTAACATATTTTAAAACGCTTTATCCAGACCCGATCAAGCCTTTCAGTATTGTTATCAGACGGCAGGTTGCAGATTTCCATAACAAAAAGAAACAGCAGGATTTTGGAAGTATTGATGAAATTGATCTCGGAAAATATTTCAATTTTGATAATCACAGTGTTTTTTCAACATTATCGGCGACTTCCAGTATTAATGATCTTATTAAAAAGGCAACGGAAGATAATTTCCCTGCCGTCGGAATGGTAGATCTTGGAAATATGATGGGCGCTTTCAAATTTGTTTCCGCGGTGGAAGGAGCAAATTCAGACCGTGCTAAAAAACATAAGGAATACTTAGCAAAAAAACAGGAAGCCGAAGAAAAAGGCGAAGCATTCAACGAAGCTGAACCTGTTTCGGAACCGTTAATTCCTGTTGTGGGCTGCGAATTTTATATCTCTGACCGGTATGAACAGAAGCAGTTTACCAAAGATGATCCCGACAGAAGAACGCAGGTGGTGCTGCTGGCAAAAGATTTTAACGGCTATAAAAACCTGGCAAAACTTTCCAGTATCGGTTTTCTAAAAGGATTTTATTTTGGAGTTCCGAGGGTAAGCCGGGAGCTGATCGCACAATATAAAGAAGGAGTAATTGCTCTAACATCAGGCATTCACGGAGATATTCCGGATGCTATCTTAAATACCGGTGAACAAAAAGGGGAAGAACTTTTCAAATGGTGGAAAGAGACTTTCGGAGAGGACTTTTATGTTCAGATCCAAAACCATAAACTTCCTGAAGAGGAGCATTTAAATGATGTTCTCCTGCATTTTGCAGATAAATATGATGTTAAAATTTTAGCACAAAACGAAACGTTTTACACCAACAAAGACGATTCCAATATTCAGGATATTGTCAGCTGCATCAAAGATGGTGAAAAGCTGTCAACGCCGGTTGGTAAAGGCTTTGGTAAAAGAAGGGGTCTTGCAACAGGAGAATATTACATTAAAAATTCAGACGAAATTAAGGAAGCATTTTTGGCTTATCCCGATGCTTTTGAAGCGTACGAAGAATTTACTGCCAAGTTTAAACCTTATACACTTAAAAGAGATGTTTTGCTTCCGAAATTCGATATTCCACAGGAATTCATTCATGCTGAAGATGAAATTGACGGTGGAAAACGGGGTGAAATGGCCTATCTTACCCATCTGACCTATGAAGGGGCAAAAAAACGGTACGGGGAGGATGGAATCACTGAAGATATTAAAGAACGTCTTGATTTTGAGCTGGAAGTAATCGCCAATACCGGTTATCCCGGATATTTCCTTATTGTGCAGGATTTCTGTAATGAAGCCCGTAAAATGGGAGTCTGGGTTGGACCGGGAAGAGGTTCTGCAGCGGGTTCTGCCGTGGCATATTGTATCGGGATTACCAACGTGGATCCGATTAAATATGATCTCCTTTTTGAGCGTTTCCTTAATCCGGAAAGGGTTTCTATGCCGGATATTGATATCGACTTTGATGATGAGGGGCGTGACAGGGTAATTAAATGGGTAATCGACAAATACGGGCAAAGCCAGGTGGCGCAGATTATCACGTATTCCGTTTTAGGTGGAAAGTCTGCCATTAAAGATGCCGGAAGAGTACTGGATGTCCCGATTCCCGATACAAATAATATTGCCAAGCTGATTCCTTCCACTCCCGGGATGAATATTGCAAAAGCACTGGCTAAATATGATAAATTAAAGCCGGAAGAACAGATGCTGGTTGATGAAATGAGGCTGGTTCTGGATAGTCCTGCAGATCCGCGTCATGATGTACTGGCAAGTGCGAAAAAGATGGAAGGATGTATCCGTAATACAGGGATCCATGCCTGTGGAGTGATTATTACACCGGAAGACGTAAGTAATCTGGTTCCGGTAACGATTGCGGCAAAAGATGCAGACATTTTGGTGTCTCAGTTTGATAACTCCGTTGCAGAAAGTGCAGGGCTCCTGAAGATGGACTTTCTTGGTCTTAGAACACTTACCATCATTAAAGATGCTCTTAAACTTGTTAAAGAAAGACACGGGGTAGATATTGATCCTGATGAAATTCCTCTGGATGATGCCAAAACCTATCAACTTTTTAAAGAAGGACGAACCATCGGTATTTTTCAGTATGAAAGTCCAGGGATGCAAAAATACATGAGGGAGCTTAAGCCAACGGTTTTTGCTGATCTCATTGCCATGAATGCTTTGTACCGTCCGGGTCCGATAAAATATATTCCGAACTTTATCAATAGGAAACATGGTATTGAAGAAATTGTTTACGATTTGCCCGAAACTGAAGAATATTTAAAGGAAACTTACGGGATTACCGTTTATCAGGAGCAGGTAATGCTGTTGTCTCAGAAGCTGGCCAATTTTACGAAAGGTGAAGCTGATACGCTGAGAAAAGCAATGGGTAAAAAACAGATTGATGTTCTTAATAAGATGTATCCGAAATTCATAGAAGGCGGAAGAAAAAATAATCTTGATGAAGAAAGACTGGAAAAGATCTGGAACGACTGGAAAGCTTTTGCTGAATATGCTTTCAATAAATCTCACTCTACCTGTTATGCATTTATTGCGTATCAGACGGCCTTTTTAAAAGCTAATTATCCGGCAGAATATATGGCGAGTGTAATGAGTAACAACATTAACAATACTGACTCGATTACCATGTTCATGGAAGACTGTAAAAGTATGGGAGTGGATGTGTTGGGTCCTGATGTTAATGAATCTCAATACAAATTCTCTGTAAACGAAAAAGGGCAGATCCGTTTTGGTTTAGGGGCTATTAAAGGAATTGGAGAAGGCCCAAGTGAGGCTATAACGAGAGAAAGAGCAAACGGAAGATTTAAAAATATCTATGATTTCTTTGAAAGAATCCTTCCTTCACAAATGAATAAAAGAGTGGCGGAAAGTTTGGTGTTGGCTGGAGCGTTTGATGAACTGGATTCTTTCCACAGAGGTCAGTATTTCGATATTGATATGGCCGGAAGAACCAATCTGGAAAGACTAATCAGATATGGACAAAGCTTTCAGGAAAGTAAAAATGAGATGGAAAATTCTCTTTTTGCAGATTTTGCAGAAGAAGTTCAGATCGAGCAGCCGAAACTGGCGCCTTGCCCGGAATGGCCGAATATGCATAAGCTGAACAAAGAAAAGGAAATTATCGGGTTTTATCTTTCTGCACATCCGTTGGATGAGTTCAGATAT
The DNA here is from genome assembly GCF_900129385.1 of Chryseobacterium takakiae. GTDB lineage: Bacteria > Bacteroidota > Bacteroidia > Flavobacteriales > Weeksellaceae > Chryseobacterium > Chryseobacterium takakiae. Next base: position 27,961 of record NZ_FQVO01000022.1, read on the forward strand.
CAATACCAGTTCATGCAGGGACAGCTTTCTAAAAAAGCCGTTCTGGAAAAAGAAGAAGAGGTAAAACTGGTAGTGGATGAATCGCCCATCCTTGAGCAGGATGCTCCAGAGGATGTGGCTGAGCTTGTAGAAATTGTTTCCGATGATATTGTTGCAGGCGAGGAGGAAGAGCTTATTGAAGAAGTCACGAAAAAAGCAGAGCCCAAAGGAGTTTTTCATTTTCTGAATCTTGATGAAGTAGATGCTTACAAAGAACAGGCGTTTGCCGGAAAACAGGAAGAACTGTTTGAAGAAAAGAAAAAAGACTGGAAAACAATACAAAAAGAAAGAGAAAATGGCGGTGGCGGAAAAGAGTATACTGTAGCGGGGCTTATTACTGAATATCGAGTACAGGATGGTTTCAGGAGTGGTGAAAAGGTGGCTTTTGTAACCCTTGAAGATTATTCGGGATCTTATTCTTTCAGGCTTGGAGACCGGGATTACATGCGTTTGAAAGAAAAGCTGGAAGTGCAGCGTTTTGTGATCTTTAAGATCAAGTTTGCGCAGGTAAAGGATGGAAGAGTTTTCGTAAATGTAAATGATGTGATTGAACTTCAGGAAGCATTTGAACGGTTTGCCAAAAGTATTTCTCTGGTAATGGATGTGATGGATTTCAGACCTGAGGATCTTACTTTTTTCAGAAGTGTTCTGGAACGGAACCAGGGAGATCAGAAACTGAAATTTTACATAAAAAATACCGAGGATGATCGGGAAGAGCATATTGAAGTGCAGTCAATGAAGCATTCGGTACATCTCAGCGGAGAACTGATTAAGGAAATTCAGCTGCTGAGCAAGTATGAATTTTATCTGAATTAAATATTTAAAACATTACATAAAGCGCGGCCCAAGGTCGCGCTTTTGTTTTGTAAATACCCTAAGAATTCTTGAAAAAAAGATACCACATTTAAATTGTGTTTTATTCACTATATTATGAATTTATTTGTATTTTTTATAATTTTAATAGTTTATTTTTATTTAAATTTAAAATAAATTAGCAAAAGTTTACATTAAATATTTTTTTTATTCCTATTTTTAAAATCTAATTTAAAAGAAATCATTATGAAAAAACTCTACACGAGTCCGTGGCAATGGTGTCTTGGCCTAAAAAAAACGGGAATTATTGCCCTTACATTCTTTGGAGCTGTACAGACTATGAATGCGCAGGTGAACAATTATACATTTGCACAGACTACAGGAACATTTAACAGTATTGCTTCTTCAGGTACTGTTGTTTCCGGGAGTGAGGCTACAACATCAACTACCAATGATACTTCGGGTTGGTCAGTTACCCTTCCTTTTAACTTTAACTTTAATGGTACGGATTATACGTCGATATATGTAAATTCCAATGGGGGAGCTACATTTGGAGCTACCACCAGCACTGCCAGTTCTTTAATATCTTCAACTACAGGATTTTCTGGTGCTGTAAGTGTTATGAACAGGGATTTATGGGGCGTTTTTATCACTTCCGGGGTTACCACAAGCGGATCTGATATCATTACCAATGTAGCTTCTTTCAAAGGAATTGAAATAGGAAAACAATTAAATAATGTCAACGGGATCCCTACCGGAGCTACGGTAACTGCTTTTGATGAAGCGGCTGGTACCATTACCATGTCTGCGCCGGCGACATCAAGCTCCTCGTCTGCTGTTGTGCGGTATGGCACAGGTAAAGTGCTTACTGCGGTGGAAGGAACTGCTCCAAACAGGATTTTTGTTATTGAATGGATTGGATATAATGATTACAGCACAGCAGTGACCGGAAGTAATCATCTTAATTTTCAATTAAAACTGGCTGAAACTTCTAATCGTATTTCCATAGTGTATGGGCCAGGTTATAATATTAATACAACGTCAAGAACCAACCAGGTTGGTTTGAGGGGAACTTCAAATGCTGATTTTAATAACAGATCCGGCGCCGCAGGGAGTCCATGGGATTCTACAACGGCAGGAACTACTAACAGTGCTAGTGTTGCGAGAGATAATACGAGTTTTCCTGCTCCGGGATTAACATTTAACTGGGCGCCGCCAACATGCTTTGTTCCTACAGGATTAACGGCTCCTATGGCAACAGTAACCACTAATGGAGCAGTAGTGTCCTGGACGCCACCATCAACCATTCCGGGTAATGGTTACGAAGTATATTACAGTACGTCAAATACTGCACCTACATCAACTACGGTTTTGAATGCATCAAATTCAGTTACTTCAACAACGGCTTCAGCTTCAATTGGTGGGTTGCTTCCTGCCACAACCTATTATGTATGGGTAAGATCGGCATGTTCAGGATCAGATAAAAGTGTTTGGTCTGCAGTGTCTTCATTTGCAACATCATGTCAGCCCCCTGCTATCATAAGCGTAAATGGTGCTACTGTTTGTGGTGCTTCGGGTTCTGCTACTATATCTGCTACAGCAGATTCAGGCGCTACTGTTACATGGTATGATGCTGCTACCGGAGGAAATGTGTTAAGTACAGCAAATTCTTACACAACCCCTGTGATCTCGGCAAATACTACTTATTATGTATCGGCAAAATCTGGGACTAACCCTCCAAATGCAGGATTGGCAAATGCGATATCTACCAGTGGATATACCTTAGAGGCGGGATTGTTTTTTGATGCTACTTCCAGTTTTACAATTAATGGGGTTTACGTTTATCCTATAGGAACAGGGGCAGGAACAGTTGTAATTGCTTTACAGGATGGGAATGTGAGTCCGGCGGTTACCTTACAGACTGTGACGGTAAATCTTACCGGCACAACAGCTCCTTATGTAAAGACATTTGTTCCGCTGAATTTTTCTGTAACACCGGGAAGCAATTATAAATTAATGATGATGAGCAGAACAGGAGGCGTGAGTAGTTTAGTAAGAGAATCGGGAGCATCTTGGGGGGCATATCCGCTTTCAGTTCCGGGTGTAATGACGATCACCAATGGTAACTGCTGTTCAGGTAATACTACTTCTACTTCATATTATTATTTTTATGATTGGCAATTAACTGCTGGCTGTGAAAGTGCAAGACAGCCGGTTGAGGTAATCGTAAACTCATCTTGTCTCGGAACTTCAGAAACTTCAGATTTAAAAGATGCTATTAAAGTGTTTCCAAATCCTTTCACTGATGTGTTGAATATTTCAGGAGTAGAACATGTGAAGTCCGTTTCTGTTACGGATCTTTCCGGAAGATTGATCAAGACGGTTGAAAAGCCCGGATCTGAGCTTAATTTAGCAGATTTGAAATCAGGAATGTATATGATTACACTCTATTTAAAAGATGGTACTCAAAAAACAATAAAATCAATTAAGAAATAATATTTGTCACCATACATTGAATAGCGGCCATTTTTTTGGCCGCTTTTTTTTGTACAAAAATGGAGAGGTTGGGATTAATTCAACATTTGTTTGAGTTTTATATTATTAATAATCAATTACATAAATATTTCAACAAATAGAGATAAATTATCAAAAATCAAATATTTGTTTAGTTTTATTGAATTTTTTAATCTTATATATAAATTATATTAAAAATTTAATCATAATATTTGATAATATATAATTAAATTAATATTTTTATCCCCTAATTTTAATTAACTAAGTATGAAAAAACATTTACTTACGTACCTCTTATTTTTGGGTACATTAATGTCGGCTCAGATTACCTTAGGGTCTGGAACGACATCCGGCGGTGCCTCCACCTCTGTGGCCACCGTTCCATGGAGTACTTATTACGGGTACAGCTATGCTCAGCAGATTTTGCTTAAAAGCGATATCAATGCTGCAGGAGCGGGAAATATTACAGGATTAAGATTTTATTTAGGGGCTTCTGCCAGTCTTACCAACTCAAATGATGTAGTTGTTTATTTGGGGCAGACTTCAAAAACTTCTTTTTCTTCAACTACCGACTGGATTCCTACCAGTGCAATGACACAGGTTTACAGCGGTACGGTAACCAATAATGCGGGCATCGTAGAAATCACACTTTCATCGCCTTTTGCTTATGACAATGTAAACAATCTTGTGATTGCAGTTGATGAAAATAAATCCGGTGATAACGGAGGTGAGCTTTTCTACACCTATACCAGCGGAACAAACAAAACATTGTATTACAGAAGTGATAGTACAAACCCGAATCCTGCATCCATTACGCAGACCGGGACAAGATCTGCAACCCAGTCTGTGGTTACTTTGTTAGGTCTTGCTCCAAACCCTGTTCCTGCATGTCCTTCGGTTACAGCTCCAACAGCTGCGGCTACAGGAGTTTCAGTGCTTCCTACCATTACCTGGAATGCAGTGAGTGGTGCTACGGGATACCGCCTTTCCGTAGGAACTACTTCAGGAGGAACTGATGTAATCAACAATGTTGATCTTGGGAATGTTACCACATATACCCTTGCATCTTCTTTGCAGTTTAACACACAATATTATTATACGGTGAGTTCTTACAATGGCGCAATTCCTTCCGCTGCCTGTTCGGAAAGAACTTTTACAACCGGTAATATTTCATGTCCGGCTGTTACAGCTCCGGCAGCTGCAGCAGTAGGCCTTCCGGTAACGCCTACCATTACGTGGACAGCTTCAGCGGGAGCTACAGGATACAAAATATCTGTAGGAACAACTGCCGGCGGAACGGATGTATTAAATAATGTTGATCTGGGGAATGTAACATCATATACTTTCGCTTCAGCATTAATGAACGGTACGAAGTATTATTATATCGTAAACGCTTATTCTCCGCTTGCCACTTCATCCGGATGTACGGAAAGAAACTTTACAACGGTATGTACTCCGGTAACAGCTTTTTCTGAAAACTTTGACACTGTTACAGCGGGTTCATGGCCGAATTGCTGGGCTAAAGTAGGCGCAAACGGTAGTGCTTATACTCAGGCAAGCACCGCGATAAGTGCTCCGAACAATATGTATATTTATACAACTGTAGTTTCTTCTCCTGCGGTAGTTTCAATGCCACCGGTAAGTACCCTTCAGTTGGGGACTTATCGTCTGAAATTTAAAATGAGAGGAAACTTTACAGCCGGAGATAAAATAGATGTAGGATATCTTACCAATCCTTCTGATGCCTCTACATTCGTGTCTTTCGGTACTACTTACACTGCAAACAGTATAACAGTTGTAGATAATTATACCATCAATAATGTTACTGCTCCTGCGGGTGTTACTACTATGGCATTTAAGCATATCGGACCATCAGGGTACAGTATTCTGATTGACGATGTTGTGTATGAATTAATGCCTTCATGTGTAGAGCCTTCAGCGGTTACGGTTTCAGCTATTGGTGCAAATAATGCCACTGTTGCATGGACGGCGCCTTTATCAGCTCCAGGCAATGGGTATGAATTTTACTACAGCACAACAAACACAGCGCCAACGGCTTCAACCACAGCCTCTGGAACAAGCAGTACTACTTCTGCACCTTTATCAGGGTTGACAAGTTCTACAACTTATTATGTTTGGGTTCGTTCTGTATGCAGTACTGCTGATAAGAGTGTATGGACTACTGCTGCTATGTTTACTACTGCATGTACTGCTGTTGGTGTACCTTATACTTTGAATTTTGACAGTGTTACCACGCCTGCTTTACCGGTTTGTACATCAGCTGTAAATTCAGGATCAGGAAATGTGTGGAATACATCTACGGCTACAGGATTCACCGGAAATGTTTTGAATTATACTTATAACTCTTCTAATGCTGCAAATACTTGGTTCTTTACTCAGGGAATTAATCTTACAGCGGGCGTAAGCTATAGAATTAAGTATAAATATTCTAATGCAACAGGAACAACGCAGTATCCTGAAAAAATGAAAGTTTCTTATGGTACTTCAGCTACTGTTGCAGGAATGACAAATCTTTTAAAAGATTATCCGGTTATTACAGGAGGTGTAATTACCAGTGATTTTGTTGATTTTACTCCGGCTTCAACAGGTACCTATTATTTTGGCTTCAATGCATATTCTGCAGCTAATATGAATAGAATTTATGTAGATGATATCAATATTGATGTTACTCCTACTTGTTTTGAGCCTACTGCTTTAGTATCTTCTAATATCACAGCTACATCTGCAGATATTGCATGGACTGCTCCTGCAACTGCTCCTGCAAATGGTTATGAAATCTATTACAGCACAACAAATACTGCTCCTGTTTCTGCAACAGTTCCTACTGTTACAGGAATTACCGGAACTTCTCAGGCTTTAAATACTCTTTCATCTGCAACAACCTATTATGTTTGGGTAAGATCAAAATGTTCTTCAGCAGATATGAGCAGCTGGTCTAATGTTCTGACCTTTAGCACACCATGTGCTTCAGTAGTGCCAACGTATACAAATGATTTTGCTACTACAGCGGGAGCTTGTACTTCTAACGTTTCAGGCGGTTCTCCTACTGGAGCTGCGCCAACAGGGACTACTGCTTATTGGGTACAGAATAACTGGTTAAATGCTCCTGTTACTAATTCAGGTACCGGATCAATGAGAATGAATTTGTATTCTGTGAATAGAGCAGGGTGGTTAAAAATGGCTCCTTTAAATTTATCAGCGGGAGTATACAGAGTGAAATTTGATTATGCTGTAACAACATATTCAGGTACTGCGGCTTCTGCAATGGGTTCTGATGATGTCGTTCAGTTTGTGGTATCGCAGGATGGTGGAAATACCTGGACGGTTCTTCAAACCTGGAATGCAGCTAATGCTCCTTCTAATACATCGAACACATTTTCCTTGGATTTAACGGGTTATACAGGTGCTAATACAATATTCGCATTCTATGGAAATGATGGAACAGTAGATGATACCGAAGATTATAATTTCTATATTGATAATTTTGTAGTAGAAGTAAATAATGTACTTGCTGCAAACGAAGTTAAGGCTAATGCTAATACGGGTATTAAATTATATCCAAATCCTTTCACCGAAGTGTTAAATATCTCTGATGCTTCAAATGTGAAAAATGTTTTGGTAACGGATATTGCCGGAAGGTTAATAAAAACAATTGCAAATCCTGGTAAAGAACTTCATTTGGGAGAACTAAAACAAGGGATGTATTTAGTGACTCTGGAAATGAAAGATGGTTCCAGACAAACAATTAAGGCGATTAAAAAATAGTATTTTTAATTACTTATATTATGAAGCCGTCTCACAACTGAGGCGGTTTTTTTTATTAAAAAAAGTTGTAATATTAGCGAGTATTTTGTATATTTATCTGGTAATCAGTCATATATA